>NZ_JFKD01000024.1 GCF_002115725.1 Marivita cryptomonadis | reverse complement strand
CCCCGGTGCCAAAGTCCCTACCCGATCCGCGATCCGCAACGCGCGGGCCGATCCTTCGGTGGCCAGCCACAGCAACGCCGAGGGATGCAACGCCACGCCGCGC
The DNA here is from genome assembly GCF_002115725.1 of Marivita cryptomonadis. GTDB lineage: Bacteria > Pseudomonadota > Alphaproteobacteria > Rhodobacterales > Rhodobacteraceae > Marivita > Marivita cryptomonadis. The sequence continues at coordinate 46,469 of NZ_JFKD01000024.1, read as the reverse complement.
AGTTGGGCGATCTCGTAGGCCGCGGCCATCGTGCGCAGCATCGAAAAGGACGATCCACCGCCGGTATCGGTGGCCAGCCCGACGCGTTGACCCTCGGCCACCAGCCCGGCCATGTCGAACAATCCCGACCCGATAAAGGTGTTGGAGGTGGGGCAATGCACCAGAGCCGCGCCCACCTCGCGCAAGCGGTCGCGTTCGCGCGGTTCCAGATGGATCGCGTGGCCGTAGAGACCGTTGGCACCCAGCAACCCATACGCCTCGTAGGTGTCCAGATAATCCCGGGCCTCGGGATACAAGCCCCGCACCCAAGCGATCTCGTCGGTCTGTTCGCTCAGATGCGTCTGCATCAGGCAATCGGGGTGTTCCGCCCACAAGGCACCCAACGAGGACAGTTGTTCGGGGGTCGAGGTGGGCGAGAAGCGCGGTGTGATGACGTAGGACGCCCTGCCCTGCCCGTGCCACCGCTCCAGCAGCGCCTTGCTGTCGTCATAGGCCGATTGCGCGGTATCCAGCAGACCGTCGGGCGCATTGCGGTCCATGCAGGTCTTGCCGCCCAGCACTCGCATCCCCCGCGCGGCGGCTGCCGTGAAATATGCGTCCACGCTTTCAGGATGGATCGTGCAATAGCTGCACATCGTCGTGGTGCCGTGCGACAGGGCCAGATCCAGATATCGACCTGCAATCTCGGCGGCATAGTCCGGATCGCCGAACCGCAACTCCTCGGGGAAGGTATAGGTGTTGAGCCAGTCGATCAGCCGCTTGCCCCAACTCGCGATCATCGCAGTCTGGGGGTAATGCACATGCGCGTCGATGAACCCCGGAAGGATCAGCGCTTGTCCATGATCCTCCACCACTGCGTGCGGATACTCCCGCCGCAGATCGTCCGCCGTGCCCCGCGCCAAAACATGACCGTCCTGCACCGCGATCCCGCCGCGCGAGTCGTGATGGGCGGCGTTTGGCCCGTCGATCATGGGATCGCTGCTGAACCAGAGCGTCTGGCCAAGGTGAAGCGTGATATCTGACATGAAATGCCCTTTTTGACACTGGCTCCGTGAACCTATCTCTAGATACAGAGTTGGTAAATCACGCGGACGCTCTGTTTTCTCCCGAGCCGATTGCGTAAAGGTGACACAAAGCGCACAGCGAGGGGGCAAGATGAGCGACGATCCAACCATCGAGGCACCCGAGGTCGAAGAAAGCGAAGACGCCTACAGCCTTGGCCGCAAGGCCGTGGCGCAAATCCTGTTTTCTGTAGACCGGGACGACCGTGAAGAGCTTGTCGCGCTGATGGAGCCGTTGCACCCGGCTGACATCGCCGACCTTCTGGAACAGATCAACGCCTTCGACCGAATGCGGCTGATCAAGCTCTACGACAAGGAATTCGACGGCGACATCCTGTCGGAACTCGACGAATCGATACGGGAAGAGGTCATTGGCCTGCTGTCGCCAGAAGTTCTGGCCGACGCCGTACGCGATCTTGAAAGCGATGACGTTGTCGACCTTCTCGAGGATCTTGAACAAGGACAGCAAGACGCGATCCTTGACGCGCTTGAAGACAGTGACCGCGTCGCGGTTCAGCAATCGCTCACCTATCCGGAATATTCCGCCGGACGCCTGATGCAGCGCGAAGTCGTGATGGCTCCCGAACATTGGAATGTCGGAGAAGCCATTGATTACTTGCGCAATTCCGACTACCTGCCCGATCAATTCTATCACATTGTGCTGGTCGATCCGCGCCTGCGCCCGGTGGGCAATGTCACGCTGGGCAAGCTGATGGGATCGCGCCGCGAGGTGATGCTGCAATCACTGGTCGAGGACACCTTCCACGTGATCCCGGTCGCGCAATACGAAGGCGAAGTCGCCTATGCGTTCAACCAATATCACCTGATCTCGGCCCCGGTTGTCGATGAGAACGAGCGGTTGGTGGGGGTCATCACCATCGACGACGCCATGGCGGTGCTGGACGAAGAGCACGAAGAAGACGTGCTGCGTCTGGCGGGTGTGGACAGCGAAAGTTCGCTTTCGGACCGCGTGCGTGAAACCACCAAGCGGCGGTTTCCGTGGCTGTTGGTCAACCTGATCACGTCGATCCTCGCCAGCCTCGTCATCGCGCAGTTCGAAAACGCTATCGCCACTATCGTCGCCTTGGCGGTGCTGATGCCCATCGTCGCCTCGATGGGGGGCAATGCCGGGACGCAGTCGCTCACCGTTGCGGTGCGGGCGCTGGCCACCAAAGACCTGACCGGATCAAATGTCTGGCGGGTGATCCGACGCGAGGTGATTGTGGGGTTGATCAACGGCATTGCCTTTGCCGTGATCATGGGGATCGTGGGCTATGTCTGGTTTGGCTCGCTTGCGCTGGGGGGCGTGATTGCGGCCGCAATGGTGATTAACCTTGTCGTGGCCGGGCTTGCAGGCACGGCGATCCCGATCGTGCTGGAAAAACTTGGTATCGACCCGGCGCTGGCCTCGGGTGCCTTTGTCACCACGGTCACGGACGTGGTCGGCTTCTTTGCTTTCCTCGGCCTCGCTGTGCTGGTGCTGCTGTGACATTGGACGCGCGCAAGGCCGCCGCGCGAAAAGCCGCCTTTGCCCGCCGCAAGGCCGCGCACGAGGCGGGGCATCGCGGTGCAGCTGGCCATCTGAGCGAAGTGCTCGCTGGCTATCGCGGTGTGCCCGTGTCGGGCTACCTGCCGATCCGAACCGAGATCGACCCCCTGCCCGCCATGGCCGAAGCCGCAGCACATGGGCCGGTGGGCGTGCCAGTGATCCGCGCCGCCGGAGCACCCTTGGTGTTCTCGCAATGGGAGCCTGACTGCGCTTTGGTCGATGGCCCCTTTGGCGCGTCCGTGCCTGCCGAGGAACGGCTGATCACCCCCGAAGTTTTGATCGTGCCCTTGGTCGCCTTCTCTCGAACCGGTGGACGGCTCGGCTATGGTGGCGGGTTCTATGACCGCACACTTGAAGGCTTGCGCGCCCAGCGCCCGACGCTCGCCATCGGCTTTGCCTACGCCGCGCAAGAGGCCGATGACCTGCCGCTGGAGCCAACAGACCAACCGCTCGACATGATCGTCACCGAACGCGAAGTGATCGACATCAAAAGGTAGTTGGGCCACCCGCCCCATAACGGTCACAAAAGACCCATGTCACCGGATCGACACACGCCGCGTGCTGTCCCCGATCAGACGCGCATTTTCCAGCGCGATCACGCTTTGCGCCGCAAAGATCTGCGCAAGACGCAAGGCGTCATCGGAAAACGGCCTGACGGTTTGCCTGTAGATCGTAAAGGCACCAACCAGACGATCCGCCGCCATCATCGGGATCGCCGCGAAAGAGCGCGCGCCGCCAAGATCGGCCGTGGCGAACCGCAAAGGATCGTCCATCCGGTAGAGCGTTTCGGATTTCACATCGATGATGTTGATCACGTCCTGTTGGGTGACCATCCGGCCAAGACCGGTTTGATCGCTCACAGCGAAAGTTGCGCTTTCATCCAGCCAATCCTTGAACGCCTGCGGGATGCCCAGCGTAAAGCTCGCACAGAAGCGGCTTTTCTGGCGGTATTCGAAAAGGATACCGAACTCCGCATCGCACAGATCCAGCGCATAGCGCAGGATCGCGGGCATCACCAAATCGAGGTCTCCATGCGATGCGCCGATGATCTGTAACACTTGGCTGAGCGCCCGTTCCCGGCTCAGTGCCTCCTCAAGGTTCAACGCCAATTCCGAGATGACGGCGGTCATCTCGGTCTGGCTGCGCGGCTCGGCAACGGCGCCGTTCAACCGTCCAGCCAACTCCAGCTTCGAGGAGACCTCCAGCTTGCGATAGATGGCGGCCAGATGTGTCCGTACGGTCGAGGGCGCGATATGCAACTCTGTCGCAATGTCCTGATAGCTGCAGCCAGCGGCGTAGCTTTCAGCAATTTGCTGTTCTCGCGGGCTAAGATGACTGTGATCCGGCATAAAACGCGATCCTTGATCCTGCGCTTGAGTGTGGTCAAAACCCATGCCCCCCGCAATCCTGCAGATGCAGTAGTCGAATTCGATAGGGTCTTTCGCAAAATACTACACCTGCCCGATACGAGGCACGTGGCGCAGGGCGTAATCTGGACGCACGGAATTCAAACCAAGGATCAGCCCCATGTCACAGTTCGAAACCGCTCAATCCTTTTTTCAAGCCTGCGAAACCGGTCAGGGTTGGGACACGTGCGCTCAATGGTGCACCGACGCCGCATCCTTTGCCTGTCAATCCGACGCCTTGGCTGAAACGACCACTTTGGCGGCTTATTGCGACTGGATGAAAGGCCTGCTGACCCCGGTTCCTGATGGCCGTTATGTGCTGACAGGGTTCGCCATGGACGAGGCGCGCAACACCGCGATTGCCACGGCAGAGTTTCACGGCACACAGACCGGAGAAGGCGGGCCAGTGCCCCCGACCGGCAAATCGGTGGTGTCGGATTACGCCTATGTCATGCAGTTCGACGGCGACAAGATCAGCCACATGACGAAGATCTGGAATGACGCTCAGGCCATCCGTGCGCTTGGTTGGTCATAATGCGCTGGCGCATTCTGGCGCTGCTGTTCCTTGCCCGCATCGGGCTTGGATTTCAGTTCCAAACGCTTGCCTCCGTGGGCGACGACCTCGTTGTGGCCTTCGGGCTCGACTATGCGGGGCTCGGGCTTCTGATCGGTCTGTTCATGGCACCTGGATTGGTTTTGACCTTGCCTGCGGGCTATCTGGGTCGACGGGTCTCGGACCGTGAAATGGTCGTCTTCGGGCTCGGAACTTTGGCATTGGGCGGTGTCATTTCATCCCTTGCGACCTCGGGCGTCAGCGTCGGCATCGGTCGTGCCATCGCCGGTGTCGGCTTTCTGTTCGCTAATCTGTATTTCACCAAAATGGTGGCCGACTGGTTCGATGGGCGTGAAATCGCAACGGCAATGAGCGTTCTTGTGATGTCATGGCCCTTTGGCATCGCCATGGGGCAGATCGGACATGCCTGGCTGGTCGACGCGTTCGGCTGGCACCTCCCCTTTCGCATTGCCTCCGCCTATTGTCTGCTGGCCGGCTTCGCCGTTCTTGTTCTTTACCGCGCACCGGACAAACCGCGTGACACAAACGCCAGTGGCAACACGCGCCTGACCGGTCAGGAATGGCGCTTGATACTCTGTGCCGCCGGGGCGTGGGGGCTCTTCAACTCCGCCTATATCATCTACCTGTCGTTCGGTCCGATTGTGCTGCAAAGCCTTGGCTTGACCGCGATTGCCGCCGCAGGCGTGATCAGCATCGCAAGCTGGATCATGATCGGGTCCGGCGCAGTTTGCGGTCAGATCGTCGACCGGTTTGGCCGCCGCAATCTTGTGATGACCATCTGTATGGCGGGTGCGGTTCTGGCACTTTGGCTTTTAAGCCTCCCCGGCGCAGGGCTCGCGGCGAGCCTCTTGCTTGGGCTGGTCGGCATGGCACCGGCTGGGGTCATCATGGCCCTGTCCGGCCTCGCCTTACGCCCTCAAGTGCGTGCATTGGGCATGGGCGTGTTCTTCACCGTCTACTTTGCTTGCATGATGGCCACACCACCCGCAGCAGGTGCGCTGCTTGACGCAACAGGAGACGCATTCGCCCCGATCTGGCTCGCTATTGCGATGTTTGCCTGTGTTGTGCCGCTGGTGTTTGCGTTTCAAGCAATCAGGAACGGTGCCGGTGTCGCCCCCCAAAAGGCACCGCTCTAATAAACTGCGAGGCGCAGGATCACCCGCGCCTCGCAGCATCAATCAACGCACTGTGGTCAGATACACCTTCAGATCACTCTGAGCGCGGACCGTTGTAATCCGCGTCCGAAACATGCTCTTGCCAATTGGCCGTTTTCCCCTCGACCGCAGTCTGCACTGCCAGATGGGTCATGGCACAATCCGGCGACGCGCCGTGCCAGTGCCGTTCGCCCGGCGCAAACCAAACCGTATCTCCCGGGCGAAGCACTTGCACCGGCTGGCCTTCTGACCCGGCCAAACCCAGCCCGGACACGATGTGCAAAGACTGACCCGCCGGGTGGGTGTGCCACGCCGTCCGTGCACCCGGCTCGAATGTCACCATCAGGATCTTGACGGCGGACTCATCGTCGCCAGAGACGACCGGGTCCATCCGAACGGTCCCGGTGAAATAATCGGGGCTTGGCGCTTGCGATGGCCGGTCTCCGGCACGGTGAATTTTCATGGTGGGCTCCTCTCTATGTGTTTGGCTGAGATAACGCAGCGGCGTCGAATGGAAAGCGTCGCGGTGTGACCCGAGGCACGGCTGTCTTTTACCGATCCCCCGGTGCGATGCCCCGCAGACGCAGGCTCAGGTCTTCGACCTCTTCCGCCGTCCAGCGTGACAGCACACGCGTGGTGCTTGCAGGCTGATGGCCCAGCCCAAGCGTCTTACCTGCGCGATGCGCCCCCTTGGGCCGGATTGGACGCTGGGAAAAGCCACCGCCACAGGTAGCGCAGACATTGTGCAGAACGGTCTCAACGCACTGGGCGCAATAGGTGCACTCATAGGAACAGATGCGCGCGTCTTCGGCGTCAGGCGGCAAATCCTTGTCGCACCATTCGCAATTCGGTCGAAGTTCCAGCATGGCAGCCCCGGCAAGAAACGTTGGATATTGGATCAAAACCTCTCTTGCCAGCAAACTGCAAGCACCGCGATCACGCGATGCCGGTTTTCAACCATGCTTCGGCCTCGTCACGCTCGTCCAGATCGAACGCCTTGATGTCGAAACCTGGGATCAGCGCACCTTCGATCTCGGCCGCAGTGCGCAGCCACGACGTATCACTAAGAACGGCGCACCGATCGAACCGACCCAACAGGCCAAACAGCTTGGGCAGGCGCGCCATCTCGGCCGCAATCGCCCCAAGGTCGGGAAAGGCGAACGACGTAACCGTATAGAGCATCGTGCCCTTGTTCACATCTTGCGACTGTTCAAGCAGATCATCGAGACCCTTGGCCATTTCGTCAGACGAAATCTTGCCGGACAGGTCAACATCGACGCGGTTCGCTTCGGGTTTGGTGATTGTCAGCATAGTCCACTCCATTGGCTGGACCTAGACTCCACACCAAAAGACGCGATTACGCCATGACTCAAATCAACCTAGGCAAGAAATCGCTGCATAAAGACGGCTGGGAACGTGATCCCCGGACGCAGGTCTATGTCGATCTCACCTTCTGCAACAAAGCCCATGCTTTCGTAGAAGGGCACTGCCGTCCGAGTGCTTTGGCAATGCAGCTGCATCATCCCGCAGGCATGGGCATGCAGGATGATATGCTCGATCAACCGCCGCCCGATTCCTTCACGGATGCGCCGATGGTCGGTCACCATATGGCGGATATGCCCGATGCCGCGCGTCCCCGGCTTGCCGCCCGGCGCTTGCATTGTCCATCCGCCCGCGCCGACAATATCGTCACCGTCGCAGATGACGAAAAATGTCCCCGTTGCGATCAGCGCGGGCTGCGCCTTCGAGATCAAAGGCACCGCTGTCACCAACACCGAAGGCGGGTAATCCGGCTTGAGCAAGATCGGATAGCTTTGGCCGAACAGCCGATCAAGCGCATCCGTGTCCGACGGCTCTGCCGGGCGCAGGGTCAGGGTATCTGTGGTCATCTGGGCCTCCGCGAATATGTCTTGCGCGCAACCTAGTGCCAGACATCCACGCGGCCAGCCTAGGCCGCGTTCCAGGTCGGCCCTGCCGGATCGTCGGTTGACCGCACCCGGTACATCGACGCCTCTCCGGTCATGGCAGGCGTCACGCTATGGGCCAGACCGGGGGGCACCGCGACCGTGTCACCGGGGTTCAGCGCTGTGGTCCCACCATCCCAGCTCAACCGCCAATGCCCGCGCATCGGCATCAGAACCTCGTGGCTGGCAACGGTATACATGGCCTCAGGGATCGACCCACGCGTGATGAAATCGACGTCAAAGCCCGGACGATCCCGCAACCGCCCCTCTGGCCCGATCACCTTGGCAGGCTGGCGGTCGGCCAAAGCCATCAGATCCCAATAGCGGGCGACATAACCCGGAACGACATCGGCTGTGGTCGGTTCGGGAAACGCGCTAAGCTCTGCATCCGAAAGCAGCGGCATCGGCTTGACCCCGTCGGGCAGAGACTGCCCCTTCTTGCTATCATACAGCTTGCCGTTCTTGCCCAGAACCAGCCCATGATCCTTGGCGTCCTCAATCACCTGCGGCGCCCAGATCACCCCGCCCCCGGCATCGTCGCCGCCAAGGATCGCCATGATCATCCCGTAATCGGTGCCGATATTCTCGAACCCGCGAAAGATACCTGTGGGAATATTGAAGATGTCGCCCTCTTCCAGCACCACCTCACCCGCATTGCCCCAACGCCCCCAGAAGAACCGCCAACGGCCCTTGAGCACAAAGAACACCTCGGCCGTCCGGTGGCTGTGCAGCGAGTTACGGCACCTCGGCGGTTGGCCGGCTGCACCGATGTTAAACCCCGGTGTTTCGGTGATGTGCACGTGCTGATCCGCACTTTCCGACACGCCGCCACCGATGATGGTAAAGTTTTCCTTCTGATCGCTACCCGGCGTGTGGGCGTCGATAAAGGCGGTGCGACAGGGGCGCAGATCGCCATAGCGGACGATGCGGGCTTCCATCTCTTGCGGGGTCATTGGTCAGTTCCCTTGGTGTTGTCAGCCCTGATGGGCCAGAATTTGCATCCAGATCGCGGTCTCATCGTAAAGCGTCCATTCCCGGCGCAACCCGCGCGGACCGAACTCGGCATGGCTGATACCCATCACATGCACCTCGGCCCCCGAAGGGATGCCGAACGCACCCCAGCCGTCATGTTTGCCCGTCAGCGACCAACGGATCGCAGCGCGCGGCGGCATGTTGAGCTCTTCCATCCCGATCTGGTGATGAATCTCGAATTTGGCTGATGGAAAGGCCGACCGAAGACCAAGCCAGAATGCATCAACCCCTCCGGTGCCATGCACAGTCTGGCCGCCGGGATATTCCGCATGTACCGCGCGATCATACTGGTCGGGAATGACTGAAAACTCGCCATCCATGATCCGTGTCAGCAACGCGGCAAAAGCAGCGCCCCACTGATCGTCATTGCCCCGCCCCGTATAGGGCCCTTGCACATCGACCGCCGGGCGGAAGGGCTGGCTTTCAGGATTAAGCCCGGCGACGCGCGCCTGCGCCCAATCCTTCACATCAAACCCCAACTGCCGGACAATCGCGCCATTGTCGCGGATCAGCCATTCGTCGCTGATCATGTTGTTCTTGGCATAGCAATCCGCCATCGCACGCGTCGCGATCTTGCGCCCCGTGGCGGGGCCGAACTGCCCGTCATTCACATGGGTTGCCGTCGACAGGATGCGATGCGACGATAGCATCCCTACCTCGGGTGTCCCCGACCAGATCACGTCTTCACCCAACAACTGCCGGTCCGGGAATTCATGGCAGGTCGCCATCGTCGCCGCCGTCATCGCGGGTTCGCCAAAGCCGATGCCACCGGGCGTGCGAACAATCACCTCCGGGTGGTAATAGTCCTTCATCCGCGCCCCAAGTCCACGATCCTCCCAGATCTCCTTGGTGATCCCAAGGATGTAATCGGGGAAATCCGTGAAACGGTTGTCGAACCCTCTCATTGCAAGCCTTCCGGTATGCGGGCCGATCCACGCAGGATCAAAGGCCCGTCGATTTCAGTCACCTCCGCTTGCGCGGATTTGTCTTCGATTTGGTTAATGAGCGCCGCCACGGTCGTCTTGACCATGCGCCCCACAGGCTGCCGCACCGTGGTCAGGTCGTAAGCCGCGAACGCGGCCATCGGCACATCATCATAGCCCACCACCGACACGTCATTCGGAACCGACAGACCCAGTGTGCAGCGCAGGTGATCCATGACCGCAAAGGCCATGTGATCATTGCCGACAAACAGCGCATCCACACCCTTGGCCAGCAAGTCATCGGTGGCACGCACCGCCTCGGCATGGTCATACCGCCCGTCCTCGACACCCACGCAATCCTGCCCCAGCTCTGCCAGCCGCGCGACAAACCCCTCGGTTCGGTCACGCCCGGTAGACGATCCCTGCCAGCCCGCAACATGGCCGATGCGGGTATGTCCACCGGCCACCAGAAAATCCGCCACCTTGGCCCCGCCCAACCGATTGGCCGAGGTGACCTGCGCCAATCCGCTGCCCACCTGCCCGCGATTGAACAGCACAACGGGAATGCCTGCCGCCTCGCAGCGCGCCGCCAACGCATCGCCCAATCCGACACTGGCCAGCACGATGCCATCGACCTGATGATCCAGCATCTGCTGAATGATGCGGTCCGTATCCGTGTCCGCCGCCCCTTCGGGCACAGTAAAGACCAGCGTGTGATACCCCTCATCCTGCAAGTCGCGGCTGAACCGCTCCAGCGCGTCGGGGTAAAACGGGTTTCCCAGATAGGCCACCACCAACCCGATGATGCGGCTGCGCCCGGTAATCAACGACCGCGCCAGCACATTGGGCCGGTAGCCCAGCGCGTCGGCCGCTTCGCGCACCCTGTCCGCCGTGGCCTTGCTGGCCGACGCACCAGAGAACACCCGGCTTACCGCCGACTGGCTGACCCCGGCCCGCGCCGCCACATCAAAAGAGGTGACCCGCCGCGTCATCCCGCCGTCCATCCCCCATCGATCAAGAGCGAAGTGCCCGTCACCAACGCACTCGCATCCGAGGCAAGAAACAGGCAGGCCCCCATAATGTCCTCGACCTCGCCCACGCGCGGCAGCTTGATCTTGCTTTCGATCCACGCGCGTTTCTCGGGGTCGGCAAAGGTCGGCTTGCTCAACTCGGTCAAAACGAAGGTCGGACAGATCGTGTTGACGCGGATATTCTCCGGTCCCCATTCAATCGCCATCGCCTTGGTCATGCCTTCCAGCGCATGTTTGGTGGCGCAATAGACCGCCCGTTCAATCCCGCCGACATGCGACATCTGGCTGCTGATCTGAATGATCGACCCACCGCGTCCGACCATCTGCCGCGCCACAGCCTGCGCCAGAAAATACGCCGCCTTGATGTTGATCTCCGACACCGTGTCGAAATCCTCGGGCGTGGTCTCAAGCGCAAGGCTGTGCCGCGCAAGCCCAGCGGAATTCACCAGAATGTCGATCGGTTCCAGCGCTGCCACCGCGTCCCGCACCGCCCCGATGTCCGTTACGTCGAGCACCAGCGCTTCAGCGCTGAACCCGGCCTGCGCCATCTCATTTACCGCTGCCTGCACCTGCGTCGCACTCCGCGCCGCAACAATCACATGCGCGCCCGCTTCGGCCAGCGCCACGGCACAGCCAAACCCAATGCCGCGCGACCCGCCAGCGACCAGCGCCCGCTTGCCATCAAGCCGAAAGGACGGGGTTCTGGGCAGCGACATAGGGACAACTCCGAGGCTTTGCATAGGTGTGCAAAATTACGCTACTCCGGGCAAACCGCTCTGTCCAGCCCCCGCTTCACGGATAGGCAATCCCCCGAAACGGAGGGAAATCTGCATAGCGCCGCTCCCGCTGATCGCGGCGCTCAGACGGCTCCGCACCTGCACGAACCAACGTCCCCTTCGGCGCGATGTAGCTGTCGATCCGCCGCTGCGGCTCAGGTCGCCACGCGATGTTGAACGCGCACAGCTTGGGAAAAAACCAGACTTCAGCAAACGGCAGATGATCATAGAGCCACCACGCCAGATCCTGCCAATCCCGCCCCTGGTCGTATTGGTCCGCAAACCACGGGATCACAACACTCGCCCCCGCCACGTCAACATCCGGCAAGTCCCAGATATGGCACTCCAACGGATAGTCATTGCGCGCGCAGTTCAGCCCGTTTTCGTTGCCAAAGCGATTCAGGTCAGCCGACCGAAACCCCGACCGCACAGCGATCCGACCAAAGGTCTCTTGCAAGGGATCAAGCAGCGCTTCGCAGAACGCCCGCCCCCGCGCGATGGCGAGATCGGGATGGTCGGGGATATTCTGAACCTTGTGAAAATTCCCGATCTCGGAATAGAGAAACTCCCGCATGTAGAAATGCCGCGACAACCGGACCCGGCCCAGCGTCTCAAGGCTCCACATGCTTTGCGGGCGTCTCAATACCCGTTCCAGCGAAACGCACCATCCCCCGCGCGCAAGGGCGAAAACGGGTTATGCGCCGCTTCCCAGACATGGCCTTCCGGATCGCTGAAATAGCCGTGATAGCCGCCCCAGAACACCTCTTGCGGCGCTTTCAACACGGTGCCGCCCGCCACCTCGACCCGGCCAATGATGTCGTCCACACCAGCGCGGTCTCGCGCGTTGTAGCCCAGCGTCAGCGCGCCTCGCCCAAGCTGCGCCACGTCGATCCCGATATCCTCGGCCAGCTTCTCCAGCGGATAAAGCCCCAGCGTCTGCCCCAACAGATCATAGGCAATCACCCCGTCCTGCGTCTCGACCCGCACCCAGCCCAGCGCATCATAGAACGCCGCCGTCTTGTCCGCATCCGTCACGCCCAGCGTGATCAGCGATACCCTCTGCTCCATGCCAACTCCTTCATCCGGGCGAACACATCGACCCCGATCTGAGCGTACATGTCCAAAAGGTCTACGAGAACCCAGTTTTCCCGGATCAGCCCATCTTCCAGCCGCCAGAAATCGAGGCTGCGCAGGGTGATCCTCTGCCCCGTTGGCGGCAGACCCAGCCAGCCATCACCCGACAATGTCTGCTGCATGTTGGGCCAGCCGGTCACACCCACATACGCGCCTTCGGCCATGAAGTGATGCACCGTGCCCTCTGGATGCTGCCCCCGGTCGGGCATAGCGTTCAGAAACGGAATCTGGTGGAACCGCCGAAATTCCTCCACCCCGCGCGCCGTGCCGATGCCCGCAGGGCCGTACCACATGAAGTCCGGGTGCCAGAACCGCTCCAACTCCATGACCTCTGGCCCACCCTGCAACGGGTGCCGCGTCATCGCCGTCAGCATGTCGATCACATGCCGCGCACTGCCGTCTGACAAAGCCGGATCATGCGGCCCCAACCCGTCCTGCGTCATGGGTGCAGGCGCATGCTGAAACCGCCCCAGCTGCGGCGCCATCGGCCAGACGCCCGCTTGCATCATCATCTCGGGAACGTCCCAAATCGCCTGCATCTCGACACACGCGTCGCCCTCGATCCGGTAGAACTCGTGAAACCGCATCGCAGCAGAGCGCCCTGTCGGCGGAATGCCCAACCATGGCTCCGCCCACCGCCCAGCATACTGCCCCCCCGAGCCAACCCAAAGCGCGCCATCGGCATCGAACCCCGCGATCCGAATAAACTCCTGCCGTTCCAGATCGGGCAGCGCCGCCTGCAATGGTGCTACTGCATCGCAGGCAAACGCCTCCGCCCCGTGCAGATCGCCAAACGGATGACACATTCGAAACAACGCATCCGGCGCAACTTGTGCCAACGCATCCGCAACACCCTCGAAATCCCGCATCGCCGCAAAAACCGGCGCCATCACCGCCTTCGCGTCCTCGACCTCAGACATGAGGCCCCCTTGCTTCTTCTTTTTCCAAATATGCCGGGGGGTTTGGGGGGCTGGCCCCCCAAGTGTTTCCGCCTGCGGAAACAAACAATGCGTCAACGCAACGTCCCCGGCCCCAATTCACTCCGCCGCATCCCGATACGGCGCGCCTTCGCCATACGGCACGTTCACCCCGCCATAGCGCCGCACCCGCACATTGCACTGCTCGGCATGGCCGACAAACCCTTCAAGAATACACAGCCGCGAGCCGTATTCCCCTATCAGCGTCGCCGCCTCGTCCGTGGTGATCTTCTGGTACGAATGGGTCTTGAGGAACTTGCCCACCCAAAGCCCACCGGTATAGCGCCCCGCCTTCTTGGTCGGCAAAGTGTGATTTGTCCCGATCACCTTGTCACCGTTCGACACATTCGTCCGCGCCCCAAGGAACAACGCCCCATAGCTTGTCATATTGTCGAGATACCAATCGTCCCGGTCGGTCATCACCTGCACATGCTCGGAGGCGATCTCATTGGCGACCGCCAGCATCTCGTCATGATCGGCGCACAGGATCACCTCGCCATAGTCGCGCCACGAGACAGACGCCGTGTCCCGCGTCGGCAAGATCTCCAACAGCCGGTCTATTTCGGCCAATGTCTCTTCCGCCAGTTTCCGCGAATTGGTCACCAGCACAGCGGGCGAATTGTACCCATGTTCAGCCTGCCCCAGCAGATCCGTCGCGCAAATCTCTGCATCCACCGTGTCATCGGCAATCACCATGGTCTCGGTCGGCCCAGCGAACAGATCAATGCCCACACGCCCGAACAACTGCCGCTTGGCCTCGGCCACAAAGGCATTGCCCGGCCCCACCAGCATATGCACGGGATCAATCGTCTCGGTCCCGATCGCCATCGCGCCAACCGCCTGAATGCCGCCCAGCACGTAAATCTCATGCGCCCCACCCAGATGCATCGCGGCGATCACGGCAGGGTTCGGTTTGCCCTGCCATGGCGGCGTGCAGGCGATGATGCGCGGCACCCCCGCCACGCTGGCCGTTGCAACCGACATATGGGCAGACGCGACCATCGGGAACTTGCCCCCCGGCACGTAGCAGCCCACCGACTGCACGGGGATGTTCTTGTGACCCAGGATCACGCCGGGCATCGTTTCCACTTCGATATCCAGCATCGAGTCGCGCTGCGCCTGCGCGAAATTGCGGACCTGCTCCTGGGCAAACTTGATATCCGCCAGCTCGCGAGGTGAAAGCTCTGCGATCAGCGCGTCGATCTCGCCTTGGGTCAGACGAAAGCTGTCGGGCGTGTAATTGTCGAACTTTGCTGCCAGATCGCGCACCGCCGCGTCCCCGCGCACTTCGATATCGGCCAGCGTCGCCTCGACCACCGCGCGGGTCTTGGCATCGTCTTCAGCACGTTCGGTTTCGGGTTTCCCCCGCTTGAGATATTCGGCCATATCCACCTCCCCGGATCAAATGTCCGGATCAGCATAACGGGGCGCACGGCCCTCTCAAGTGAATTTTGCATACGATTGCAAAAACATTCGATCAGGCAAGCACCTCAATAATCGCGTCTTCGATATGGCGCAGGTTCTGCGGTTCGGAAAACCGGTGATCAGTGCCCTTGACCAACGTCAGCCGCAGGTCTGGACTGTCGATGTGATCCAGCAACCGCAAGGCCGTTTCCCGGCGGACAGCGGTGTCCTCGGTCCCCTGCACCAGCCGCACCGGATACGGCATGTGCAGTGGCGAGCGGAGAACAAGGTTCTTGCGCCCGTCTTCGATCAATCGGCGGGTCACGATGTACGGGTCGCCATAATCCGAGGGCAAAGCGACCTGCCCGTCCTCCATCACCTTGCGCCGGTCTTCTTCGGAAAACCCGGCCCAGAAGCCGTCCTCGGTGAAATCGGGCGCTGCGGCGATGCCGACAAAGCCAACCACATGCTTGAGCCGCTGCGTCATCAGAGATGCGATCCAACCACCCATGCTTGACCCGACCAGCACCACCGGCCCCTCACACGTGGCCTCGATCACCGCCTGCGAGTCGCGCGCCCAGTCGCCAATGCACCCCTCTTCGAACACTCCGCCCGACACGCCATGCCCCGAATAGTCGAACCGCAGAAACGCACGGCCGGTCAGCTTGGCCCATGCCTCCAGATGCACCGCCTTGGTGCCCTCCATGTCCGACTTATAGCCCGACAAGAACACGATCACCGGCCCCGAGCCCTCGGTCTTGGCATAAGCCAACTGATGCCCGTTCGGCCCGTCGATATGTTTGATTGCGGTCATGCCTGCCTCCGTTCCGGTTTGGCACGACTTTACGCAAAGCGCACCGGAACCCAAGAGGCGTCAGGCGTTTTCCACCTCATCCAGCCGCAGCGCCAGCAATCCCCCGGCCAGCGACAGCACGGCAAAGCCCGTGAGCGACGCCACCGGTCCCGCCAGTGCCAGCAGCCCGCCGAACGCCCCGGTGATCAGCAGCAGCACACCAATCGCCGTATTTGCCAAGGCGGCATAGGAGGACCGCGCGTCCTCGGGCGACATGTCCACCAGATAGACCGACCGCGCCGACCGGACGCCCTGATAGGACAGCATGAAGAAAAACAGGACCACCGGGATCACCCATGCCGTCGCGGCCCAGCCACTCACCTCAGCCAAGACGGCAAGCGTGGCAAACCCGGCGGCCAGCATCCCCGACAGAAACAACACCTTGCGCGAAGATTTGTCGGACAGACGACCCCAGACGTAAGACCCCGCAAACGCCGCCGCAGCCGACGCCAGAAGCAACGCACCCAAGCCCTGCAATGCAGACTGCCCCCCGCCCAAAAGCACGAAATAGGGCGGCGCCAGTGCGGTCACCGTAAGCAAACCGCGCACCGCGATGAACAGCCGGAATTGGCGGTCTTCCTTCAGAGGTGTGAAATCGACCGATGTGTCTTCGGTGTCTTCCGAAGCCGATTCCTCGACCCACGAAAACACCAATGCCGCAGCACCCCAAAGCGCCGCCGCCAACGTGATCGCCATCACAACCGGCATCACGTCGCGCAAGAGGCCCGACAGCAACAACCCGGCAAAGACCAGCACCGCGATCGAGGCAACCGATCCGGCCACACCCGTCACTGCACCGCGACGGGTCTTCCCAACCGTCTTGCCCAGAATATCCTTATAGCTCACCGAACAGGCCGCCCGTGCGACGGCCAACACCGCCAATGCTGCACACAGCGCCAACCCGGCGGCCAATCCTTCTAGCGTCAAAGCAATGAACGCGATGGCAAGCGCAGCGATCCCCTGCCCGGCAGACCCGATCACCCAGGCCCACTTGCGGTGCTGCAAGGATTGCACCCACCCCGCAAACACGATCTGGGGCAGCAAAGCCCCCGCCTCGCGGATCGGCACCAGCAACCCGGTCAACGCGGCAGGCGCACCCAGCGCACCCGCCAGCCAGCTCAAAACCAGTTTGGGGTCAATCAGCCCATCCGCCACCTTGGTCATCGACAGGCTGACCATGTGGCGCAACCCGTTGCGCGCCTCACGGTCCCTTACCGCCTCATCCGCCCCTGTGATCTCTTCGTAGGCGTCGGTGACGGGATGGGACATTGGGGCGAATCCTGTGGCTGTGGACGACTGCGGGCAAACGCGCCAACGCGTGATTGGTTCCCGTCATCCTCCAAAACCGCGAATACCATCAAAGGCTTGGCACAAAAATCCATGGCAATATGTTACCTCATTGTCACGTGACTATAGAATCACCTATAGTCATCAACATGGATATGATCTTCAAAGCCCTCAACGATCCCGCCCGCCGCGCGCTGCTTGACAGTTTGCGGCGCAAGGACGGGCAGTCACTCAGCGAACTGGAAGAGCAGCTCGATATGAGCCGGTTCGGCGTGATGAAGCACCTCAAGGTTCTCGAAGACGCCCATCTTGTCATCTCGCGCAAACAGGGGCGGTTCAAATACCACTACCTGAACGCCCTACCCCTGCAGGATATGCTTGACCGCTGGGTCGCGCCCTTCCTGCGACCGCAAGCACAGATGATGAGCGATTTGAAATCCCGACTGGAAAGAGAGACCCGCATGGGAAAACCCGATTTCATGATGCAAACCTTCATCCGCTGCTCGCAGGATGCGCTTTGGGACGCGCTGACAAAGGCCGACCAGATGGCCGCCTATCACTTCATGTGCAACGAGGTGCGCGGCGACGCGCGGCCTGACAACGTGACCGAGTTCATCAAACCCGATGGCGATCCGATGCTGCGGCAGGTCACGACCGAAATGGACCCGAAAACCCGCATCGCCATGACGTTCGAGCCGCTCTTTATGGGGCCTAATGCGCCTGCCTCACACATGGTCTACCTGATCGAGCCGCAGGGCGAGACCTGCAAACTGACCATCGAACACTATGACATTGCACCGGGTCAGGAAGGCTTTGCCGAAGGCTGGGCGCGACTGGCGGCATCGCTCAAGTCGTATCTGGAAACGGGCACCGCACTCAAAATGGCAAGCTGAAGGAACGTCACCATGACCAAACCAGACTTCATGATGGAAACCTATATTCGCTGCACGCAAGATGCGCTCTGGGACGCGCTGACCTCAGCAGAGGCAGTGGTGAATTACGACTTCCTCGGCCAAAGCGCTCGGCGCGACGGCGACACCCTGATCTACATGACGCCCGATGGGTTCGAGACCTTGCACAGCCGCGAGATCACGCTTGACCCCAAAACCCGCATTGTCACGACATTCGAACCGAAATGGGAACCCGACGCCAAGACCAGCGAGGTGACATACCTGATTGCTGTTGAAGGCGACTACTGCAAGCTGACGGTCGAACACCGTGGTTTGGCGCATGATCCCAGTGGCGGCACAGCCGATGGATGGGTGCGAACCCTGTCAGGTCTCAAAACGTGGCTGGAAACCGGTCAACCGATGCATTTCGGCGGAGACCACCTGTGGGCTGAGCACGAGGGAGAGGCGCCATGACCTTTTCCACCGAACTTGGCATCCTCACCTGCCTGATGATCCTCGCCGCGAGCCTGTGGATTCCCTACATCGTCGGCGTCAACAAACACGCGGTCGCCGGGACGGATCCGTTCGAGCGCCCAACCCCGCTGGATCAGTATCCTGCATGGGTCCACCGCGCGCACAGGGCGCACCTGAACCTGCTGGAACAGGCGCTGCCGTTTTCGGTGCTTGTGCTTATCCTGAATGCGATTGACGGCTTTTCGGCACTGACCTACTGGACCGCCATCGTGTTCTTTTGGGTCCGTGCGATCCACGCGGTCGGAATGATCTCGGGCTTTGCCAAGATGCCGCTGCGGCCGCTGCTTTTCCTGATCGGCTGGGCGTGCTGCCTGATGATGGGTTACGCGGTGTTCGCCGCGCAATTTTGAAAAGGCGTCGGGTGCGTGCTTGCACGCACCTTCCTTTTATCCGCCGATATAGGCGCCGCTTTTAGGGCGGTAAAAGTTCTTCTGATTGTGCAAACGACCCAGAAGGTCATTGATCCGCTTCATCGACACATCGACCTCACGGGTGTTTTCACAGGGGCGCAGCGGGTCTGCGTCCTGGCTCAGAACTTCAGAGTTCAAAGACCGCTTGGTGGTCCGCAGCGCATCCTCGATCAGCTCCATGTCTTCGACGGTCAGTTCGAAATTCTTGTTGTAGCCGGGCATTGTCTGCTCTCCCGTGTCGTATGACGCTAAAGGTTTCCGATAGTGGAATGTCGTTATACATAGCAATTGCGTCGCTTTCGTCCATAGCGAAAGCAAAGATTAACCCATTGTTTGCAAACACTTTTCAATAATACATTTGTATACCGCGCAAGAATCTTTCGCGACCAACCGCAAAAGCGCCGACTCACCGGGTCGTTTCCGACCCACCCTGTCTTGACGCGCCGCCGCCCCCCTGCCAAAAGCCGCGCACGATACATAACCCGCAACCGGGCGTTCCGTGGGCGCCAAACTGACGAGGAGCTAGGCCAATGAGCCAGATTTCCCTGACCTTCCCCGATGGCAATGCGCGCGAGTTCGATGCAGGTGTGACCCCTGCCGAAGTGGCCGAGAGCATTTCCAAGTCCCTCTCCAAGAAAGCCATCTCTGCCACCGTGAACGGTGCGCATTGGGATTTGCAGTGGCCGATTCAAAGCGATGCGCAGATCGCGATCAACACTCTGCAGGACGACGCGCCCGCGCTTGAACTGATCCGGCATGACCTTGCGCATATCATGGCGCGTGCGGTTCAAGAGATCTGGCCCGACGTCAAAGTCACCATCGGCCCGGTCCGCGACAATGGCTGGTTCTACGATTTCGACCGTAAAGAACCGTTCACGCCCGAAGACCTTGGTGCCATCGAAAAGCGGATGAAAGAGATCATCAACGCCCGCGATGCGGTCCGCACCGAACTGTGGACCCGCGATCAGGTGCGCCAGTATTACACTGACAACAACGAGCCCTATAAGGTCGAGATCCTCGACAAGATCCCCGAGGGCGAGGACATTCGCATGTATTGGCATGGCGAATGGATGGATCTCTGCCGCGGCCCGCACCTGCAACACACGGGTCAGGTTCCTGCCGACGCGTTCAAACTGATGAACGTGTCCGCCGCCTATTTCCTTGGCGACAACACCCGCCCGATGCTGCAACGCATCTATGGCGTGGCGTTCAAGAACCGCGATGATCTGAAAAAGTACCTGACCTTCCTCGAAGAGGCCGAAAAGCGCGACCACCGCAAACTCGGCCGCGAGATGAACCTGTTCCACATGCAGGAAGAGGCCCCCGGTCAGGTGTTCTGGCATCCCAATGGCTGGACAGTCTACACCGCGTTGCAGGACTACATGCGCCGCAAGCAGCGCGCCGGTGGGTATCTCGAGATCAACACGCCGCAAGTTGTGGACCGCAAGCTGTGGGAAGCGTCGGGGCACTGGGAAAAGTACCAGCACCACATGTTCGTCGTCGAAGTCGACGAAAGCCGCGATGGTGAAAACGACGATGCCAGTGCCAAGAACAAGGATCACACACGGATCAACGCGCTCAAGCCGATGAACTGCCCCTGCCACGTGCAGGTGTTCAACCAAGGCCTGAAGTCTTACCGCGACTTGCCGCTGCGGCTGGCCGAGTTCGGGTCGTGCGCCCGGTTCGAGCCATCAGGCGCGTTGCACGGCATCATGCGGGTGCGCGGCTTCACCCAGGACGACGCGCATATCTTCTGCACCGAAGACCAAATCCAGCAGGAATGCGCCAAGTTCATCGACTTTCTTGCTGGTGTGTACCGCGAGCTGGGCTTCCCAGAGTTCGAAATCCGCTTTGCCACACGCCCGGAAAAGCGCGTCGGCAGCGATGAAAGCTGGGATTACGTCGAGGGCGCGCTGGAGAACGCGATCAAGGCGGTTGGCCGGGATTACACTCTCGAACCCGGTGACGGCGCATTCTATGGCCCCAAGCTTGATTTCTACCTGACTGACGCGATTGGCCGTGTCTGGCAGTGCGGCACCTTCCAGGTTGACCCGAACCTGCCGGAACGCCTTGGCGCCAGCTATATCGGTCAGAACGGAGAACGGCACCGCCCGTTCATGCTGCACCGCGCCTGCCTTGGGTCGTTCGAACGCTTCATCGGCATCCTGATCGAGAACTGGGAAGGCAAACTGCCCTTCTGGCTGGCCCCGCGTCAGGTGGTTGTCGCCTCCATCGTGTCGGAAGCAGATGATTATGTGCGCGAGGTCGTGGCCGAACTGACCAAAGCGGGCGTTCGCGCCGAGGCCGACATCCGCAACGAGAAGATCAATTACAAGGTCCGCGAACACTCGGTCGGCAAGGTCCCGGTGATCCTTGCCATCGGCCACCGCGAGGTCGAGGAA
The DNA here is from genome assembly GCF_002115725.1 of Marivita cryptomonadis. Taxonomy (GTDB): domain Bacteria; phylum Pseudomonadota; class Alphaproteobacteria; order Rhodobacterales; family Rhodobacteraceae; genus Marivita; species Marivita cryptomonadis. The sequence continues at coordinate 25,108 of NZ_JFKD01000024.1, read as the reverse complement.
CGCACGGTCACCGTGCGCCGCCTTGGAGAGAAGCAAACCTCTGTAACATCGCTGACCGATATCGTGAGCAGCCTTGGCAAAGACGCGACTCCGCCGGATCTTCTGTAACATTCCCGCGCAGGAAACTTTCACAAAGGCCCCGTTTTGTTACGGGGCCTTTTTTATTTTATTGAAAACGCAGTGAAAACTCGGCTCAAGAAGTTCACCCTACGTCACGCCCGCGTGAAACACACCGCCGTGAATAGCGCGACAGCCTGCCGCGGGGCATGGTTGGTTCATCGACGTTGCACAGGCTCTGTCGACCCAGTTCAACTTGTTAAGTAACCAAAAGGACCATCCTCATGTCGAAAGCTCTTAAAACCGTTGCGATCGTTGGTGCAGTCGCAGCAAGCCTCGCCGCGCACACAACAACCGCCACCGCCCAAGCCAAGGAAAAGTGCTTTGGTGTGTCCCTCGCCGGTCAGAACGACTGTGCCGCTGGCCCGGGCACAACCTGCGCTGGCTCCTCCACTGTTGACTACCAGGGCAACGCATGGACACTGGTCGACGCGGGCACCTGCGGCGAAATCGAACTGCCCGCGATGGCCGATGGCTCCGCACGCATGGGTTCGCTCGAAGAGCTGAACCGCGACCTGCCGGGCTGATCGCTTTGCGGGGGGCAAGACGGTCCCCCCAAGCACAATACGCAAGCCGGGCGCCTGTCCGGCTTGCACCACAAGGACATCACCATGCCCGATGCGTCACACAGTTTCCCACACCTGCCCGCCCTACCCGGCGTTGGCTACAAAGCGCAGCACTTCACCGACATTCTGAACGATCCGAACCCGGTTGGCTGGTTAGAAGTGCATGCCGAGAATTACATGGGCGATGGCGGACGACCCTTGGCGCAATTGCGTGTTCTGTCCGAACGCTTCCCGATTTCCGTGCATGGTGTCGGCCTGTCGATCGGCGGCGAAGGCCGGTTGGATCCGGATCACCTCGGGCGGCTGAAACACCTGTGTGACTGGCTTAACCCGGCCAGTTTCTCCGAACATCTGGCATGGTCGACCCATGACAGCCATTTCCTGAACGACTTGCTGCCGCTGCCCTACACGTCGGACACGCTGACGCGCGTTGCAGAGCACATCGACGACGTGCAGACCGTGTTGGGCCGTCGGATGCTTCTCGAGAACCCGTCTTCTTATCTGGCCTTTGCGGAAAGCACCTATTCCGAGACCGATTTTCTGGCCGAGATCGTGCGCCGCACTGGCTGTGGCCTGCTCTTGGATGTGAACAACGTGTTCGTGTCCGCAACCAATCTCGACTATTCCCCGCAAGGTTATATCGACGCCTATCCGCTTGACGCCGTTGGGGAAATTCACCTTGGCGGTCATGACGAAGACGAAGACGACCACGGCGCGCCCCTGTTGATCGACAGCCACGGGCGCGAGGTTGTGGACCCTGTCTGGGCGCTTTTGGATTACACGCTGGCGCAATCCGGCCCCAAGCCGCTGCTGGTCGAGTGGGACACCGATGTACCCGACTGGCCCATTCTGGCCGACGAGGCCCGGCGCGCGGCATCCGCGTTGACACGCGTGTCGTCATGACCAACCAGACGGCCTTTCACGCGGGGCTCCTGAACCCGTCCACGCCCGTGCCCGACGGGCTGACCGATGCCCAGGCCCGCCCAGCCGGACGACGGTACGGCGTCTATCGCAACAACGTCACCGTGTCCCTGCGCGAGGCACTCGCCGAAGGCTTCCCGTCCCTTGTCGGCCTGATCGGACGCGAAAATTTCGACCATGTCGCCCGCGCCTATTTACGCCAATCACCGCCCACGTCGCCACTGATGATGCATTACGGGGCAGGTTTCCCCGAATTCGTGGCCTCGCTCGATCAGCTTGCGCATCTGCCCTACCTCGCAGACGTGGCCCGGATCGACGTTGCGATGCGCCAAAGCTACCACGCCGCGGACAGCACCGGCATCGCTCCCACCGCCTTGCAGGCGCTGGATGAGGACACGCTGCTGGCCACCCGCTTCAGCTTTGCGCCATCCATGATCCTGATCCGGTCACCTTGGCCCATCGGATCGATCTGGCACTATACCTTGCGCGGCGGCCACAAACCGACAGGCCACGCGGAGGACGTTCTGATCCTGCGCGCGGAATACGATCCAGAGCCGTTTGTGCTGGGTCCCGGCGCGGGCGATGTGCTGCTTGCATTGCGCTCCGGTACTCCGTTCGGCCCTGCCATCGAACAGGGCGGCGATGGGTTCGATCTTGCCGCGCTGCTTAACATCCTGCTTTCGAACCACGCGATAACCGACTTGAAAAGCTGACATTTTCCAAACGAAAGGCCGCCACCATGGACCGCCTGATCTTCCTGCACACATCCATCTTTGCGCCAATCGAACGCCTGTTCGACAGTCTGGTCCCGCTTCTGGCACGGTTCGTATTTGCAGCCACGCTGCTGATGTATTTCTGGTCTTCCGCCATGACCAAACTGGGTGACGGGATCATGGGAATTTTCATCCCCTCTACAGGGGCTTACGCGCAAGTCTTTCCAAAACAGATGGAGGCGGTGGTCTATGATGTGTCGCAGCTTGGGGTTTTTCACTGGGCCGTTGTCCTGGCAGGCACCTGGGCCGAATTCATCCTTCCCTTGCTGATAGTGATCGGGCTGTTCACGCGTTTGGCAGCGCTGGGGATGATCGGATTCGTGGTCGTGCAATCCCTGACAGACCTCTACGGGCATGGCGGCATCGAACATGCGGAAACGCTGGGGGCGTGGTTCGACAGAGTGCCGGACAGCGTGATCCTGGATCAACGGGCGTTCTGGATGCTGATCCTTGTCACACTGGTGATCAAGGGCGCAGGTGCGCTGTCGCTGGACCGCATCCTGTCGCGGCAAGTTCTTGGGGCGCCCGCCACTGCCTGACCCCTTGCACCCGACTACAGGGCGGTTATCTCTGACGAGAACACAGTCAGGGGGCGATATGTCGGATCGAACGGTTCTCAAGATCAGCGGCGCGGATGCACGGCATTTCCTGCAAGGGCTGGTCACGAATGATGTCGACCGGCTGGATCAGGGTCTGGTCTATGCAGCGATGCTGACGCCGCAGGGCAAGTACCGGGCCGACTTCTTTCTCGTGCCGATGGGCGATGCAATTCTGCTGGATGTGGACAATGGCTTGGCCCCTGGTCTTAAGCAGGCATTGACCATGTACAAATTGCGGTCCGCGGTCGAGATCGAAGAGACAGATCGCGTTGTGACACGGGGCTTGGGCGATGCACCGGAGGGAGCCTTTGCCGACCCGCGCGATCCGGCGATGGGCTGGCGCGGCTATGACGGACAGCCGGGGGATGCAGGCGTCGATTGGGATGCCGTGCGCGTGGCGGCCTGTGTGCCGCAAAGCGGTATCGAGCTGACCACAGACAGTTTCATCCTTGAGATGGGGTTTGAACGTCTGAACGGCGTCGATTTTCGCAAGGGCTGTTATGTCGGACAGGAAGTCACGGCGCGGATGAAACACAAGACCGAGCTGCGCAAGGGATTGGCGAGGGTCACTGTCGATGGCATGGCCCCTGTCGGGTCAGACATCGTTGCCGGGGAAAAGGCGGCTGGCACGCTTTTCACCCAAGCCGCTGGGCAGGGATTGGCCTATCTGCGCTTTGACAGGGCCAATGACGACATGCGGGCAGCTGGCGCCACCGTGCGGTTCACGCCCGACGCACCCCACGCCTGAAACCCCGCGCGGGTGTGTCCCGGCAGGGGTTCAGGTTTGATGTGTCGTGGAAGCGGCGCCGCCCCGGAGGTCGACAACTGGGTTTTTCGTGTCGAGGTTACCCCCGCGACCTGTGGGGCGATGCCCCGGCAAGATATATCTCTGGTTGGTCGACGCCGTCACGCGTCACGTTGGTCAGATGTCTGTGTCGCGGCATGGGAGTGACCCTTCCCGCTCGGTGCGCACCGTGCGAACGGGTATGGCGCAGCGTGGGTTAATCACAGGAAAACGAAGCGTTCGGTGCCAAGACCTTTGCAAAGGTCTTGGACGCGCGTTCAGACGCGCTTGGCGTTTTCGACTTACCTTGCGCCCGTAGCCGGCTTTGCCACCCGCACAAGATCGGGATGCGCGCCCACAGCCGCAAACGTGCGCGCAACATCCGCGTTGAACGCATAATGTGACGCGGTCCACGCCCCGATCCCCTGCGCCGCAAACCGCGTCTCCATTGCTGCGATCATCGCGGTGGCATGCCCCGCCCCGCGATGGGGTTCTGCGACAAAGAGATGATCGAGATACGCGCGCCTCACAGGGCGGCGGAACGCATCCGCAGGACGCTCTTGAATAAGGTACAGTGCGTAGCCCATCAGCCGTCCGCTATGCCGGACACCAACCGCTGCGCCGCAATCGTCGAACAGATGCGCCAGATGGTCGGCGAATTCGTCGTCGGTTCCCTCATCATGAAACACGTCGGGCAAGGCCGCCACGTGATGGCGGTGCAACGCACGAAACAGCGGCACCATGTCGGGAATGTCGTCTTTGGTGAGAACTTGCATAAGAAAAGGCCTCCTGACTGATGCCGGAGGCCTTTTGATCTTTTATCATCCCCCGGCGATTTCGGGGGATATGCGCGCGAGTCCCGAGATCAGGCGCGCTCGGAATATTCCATGGTTTCGGTGTTGACGATGATCATCTCGTCCTGCCCCACAAACGGCGGCACCATGACTTTGACCCCATTATCGAGGATCGCAGGTTTGAAGCTGTTGGCAGCGGTCTGACCTTTGACGACCGGCTCGGTCTCTTCGATCTTGCAGGTGACCTTCTGCGGCAGCGTCGCGTTGAGCGCCTCCGCCTCGTGGAATTCCACGAGGATGGTCATGCCGTCTTGCAGGAACGGACGGCGTTCGCCCAGAATGTCAGCAGGCAGTTCGACTTGGTCGTAGGTGTCGGTGTCCATGAACACCAGATTGCCGTCAGTTTCGTAAAGGAACTGCATGTCCTTCTGCTCAAGCCGCACGCGTTCCACCTTATCGGCAGAGCGGAAGCGCTCGTTGAGCTTGGAACCGTTGCGCAGGTTTTTCATTTCCACCTGTGCGAAGGCACCACCTTTGCCGGGTTTCACATGGTCGACCTTCACAGCGGCCCAGAGACCACCGTTATGTTCCAATACGTTACCGGGGCGGATTTCGTTACCGTTGATTTTGGGCATGGCTAAACTTTGTCAAAAGGTTGATCCAACTTTGGCTGCCCCTATATCTGGGTGATGATACGCTGTCCAGACAACCAGATTTCGTTCCGCATCCGCGGCAAGCCATGCAGTTTTCGCATAAAAGGTATGCAAAACTAGGGTATCCGAATCGTTTGGAATGCGCCATAAGCAACTCCACGCCGGAAAACACAAGAGCAATAATCACAGGACGGATCATGAAAGATTTCGTTGACGGTACCGCCTTCAACGCTGAGCAAGGTAATCGCGCGCGCAAGCTTTTTGCTGCCGTGGTTCTTGCCGCATTGGATGACGCGATCGCAGATGACAAAAAATATGGCAATGGCCCCGAGCAGATCGCCCGTTGGGCGCGGTCCCGCGACGGCCGTGAAGTGCTAAGCTGCGCGGGCATTGACCCGAACGAACGCGTTGTCTCGGGATTGATGGAATTTGTCGGCAAGGGTGTCCGCACCTCGGTTGCGCTGTCGCGCGAAGAAAGCGAACGCCGCAATGCTGCCCAGCAAGCCGAAGCTGCATAAACTACTGAACTTATTTGTAAAAGCGCGCCCTTTATTGGGCGCGTTTTTTTGTTTGGACACTGGCGCTATTCTTTGATCGGGCTGGCCCCGAACATACAACGCGCTCAGTCAAGCTCTTGCGAAATCAGCATGCGGTGGATCTCGCGGCGTACCAGTTTGCGCACATTCCGCGTGATCCGTTCGCCCAACGCGCCCTGCAATTCCTGCCGGACAATCTCGACCACCATTAGGCGCAGCGTTTCCTCGTCGATTTCAAGCGCTGCATGGTCGTCCATGTCGACGGTTTGCAAAGCCGCTGTATCCACCTGCTCAGCAACAGGATCGGGGGCGTCATAGCTGTTCTGCTGCGGCCACGCATCCTGTGCGTGCAAGACGTTCGACTCGTGCGAGGCAGGTTCTTCCTCCACCTCTTCGAACGGCGCGTCAGGCCATGTCATTGGTTCGGCAATCGCGGAAAGTTCGTCCGCATCGGGGCGGTCACGCTCTTCCTCGAATTCCTGGCTGTCGCGGGCGACCAGACGACCCAAAGCCGCAACTTTGTCTTCCAGTGTCAGAAGCGCAGGTGATGCGTGCCCCTCTTCGGAGGCAGGGGCCGAGTCGCCGCCGTCAACACGGGCGACTTCTTCAATGTTGTGCCACGCCGCGTCGTCTTCCCATGCCTCAGGGTCGTCGGCTTGGAGCGCTGCATCATCATGGGGCGTTACCGCATCGTCATGATCGCTGGGCCCGTCCTCTTCGATTGACCATTTTTCATCTGAGTCGTCTTGCCAGCCTTGCGGTTCCTCGGCATTGGAGCTGTCGTCGTCCTCGTCCTGAGACAGCGCCAAGGCGGCAGATACTTCTTCTTCGATCAGACGACTGAGTTCGCTGCGCGGGTCCATGCTGCCAGACGCGTCATGCGCCGTATCCTGCGCGACCACGTCCTCGTCGCTTTGCGCGTCGTCCCATACGTCTGAGGGCTGCTCGGACGTGTCGTCTTGTGTGTCCCGCATCTCAACCTCGTCGATGTCGGGAAACGCGCCTTCAACCGCGCCAAAATCAGCAAGCCGGGCATCTCCGGGAATATCGTCAATCGCGAGCTCTTCGGCGGGGTCGTCCTGCGGGAGGATGGGCTGCGTCAGAAGAACCGGCTCTGGCGCGGGGGATGGTTCGGGAGTGTCGTCCCGCACCCGTTGCGCCGCAGTCAGGATCAAACGACTGGTTTTTTCAGGCTTGCGCGCAACCGGCGTTGCACGCACCTCTTCCGCGACGAGCTTGCGAATGGATGACAGAACATCCTCGATTTCCACATTTGTCACGGGATTAGACATGGTTCACCACTACTACCTCGACGACAAAGTAGCTTGGTGCAGCGTTTCACACAACAGATGAGCAAAAACTTAGTTTTTTCCTAGGGCCTTGAGAACACGGTCAAGCTGCTGGCCCTGCTGGCTTTTCTGAATCGGGCCATCTTTGACCAGATTGTAATAGCTTACGGGGTCGTATTGCTGCACGTTCAACTTCAAATCGGTCGCGGTGAGACGTCCCAGCGTGGACAACACGCGATAGGCCGCAATCCCTTCGTCCACTTGCGCAGAAATTCGGGCGGACCGCGCATTCAGCAGTTCCTGTTCGGCGTTCAGCACGTCCAGCGTGGTGCGTGCGCCAAGCGCTGCTTCCTCGCGAACACCACGAAATGCGACGGTGGCCGCGCGCACCTGACGGTCTGACGATTCGAGGCTGGCCTGAGCAATGCGGAACTGCGCATAGGCGTTGCCGACATTCTGCGACACCTGATCAATCACCTGATGCAACTGGCCGCGCGCCGAATCGCGGTTGGCCATGGATTGCCGAACCAGCGAAGTCAGACGCCCGCCCTGATAGATGGGACCGCCAGCTTCGAGCCCGATCGATCCGCCACGCGTGAACCGGTCGGAGTCGAGACCTTCAGTCACGGTCAGCCGACCAGACAAGCGCACTGTCGGTTTCATCGCCGCTTCGGCGCGCAGGATGTTGAGTTCCGAGGCGGCAACCTGGTGCTGAACGGATTTGACCTGCGGATGGCTGCGCACAGCAATCGCCTTGGCCTCGTCCACGGATGTCGGGAATTGCGGCAGGCTGCGCAGCGGCTGCAACGCACCGGGCGTGCGGCCAACGATGGCGAGGTATTGCTCTCGGGCCACGGTCAACGCGCCTTGTGCGGCGGCCAACTGGCTGCGAGCGGCTGCAAGGCGCGCCTCGGCCAAAGAGGTGTCGGTGCGGGTGACTTCCCCCACTTCGAACCGCTCTTGAGCGGCGCGCAGTTCTTGGGTGATCAGGCGCACGTTGTTTTCCCGCAGGGCGACGTTTTCAATCGCGCGGCGCACCTCGAGATGTGCCTCAACCGCCGACAACAGAACCTGCTGCTCGATCGAGACAAGCTGCTGGCGTGTGGCCAGCACGGCTTCCTTGGCGGTTTCGATGGCGAGTTTGTTTTGGCCGTTGTCGATCAGCGTCAGTTCCGCGATCAGGCTTGCCGACACGGTGTTCGACACCGTCGGTACGATAAAATTGCTGGTCGATGCGCTGCGGGTGGTGCCGAATTGGCGGGTGGCATCCGCAGACCAAGAGATCACCGGGCGCAAAGATGAAACAGCCTGCGCGACATCTTCATCGGCAGCACGCAAGACAGCGCGGTTTTGTTCAAGAAGACCGCTGGTGTTGTAGGCCCCGATCATCGCATCGGCCAGAGTTTCGGCCCGCGCCATTGGAGCCGCAATCACAAGACCTAGAGCGACAGCCAGACCCGTCAGTTTCAACCGCTTCACCATACCTGCTGCCCCTTGTTGATCTGTCTGTATTTATTTGTTTTAAACGGCGCAATTACAATGTGAACGCAGCTTTTTTCGCAAAGCCCAGTAGAACCGGCGCGGATGCGTTGAACGCAAAACGCCACGTGACGTTACCATCAATCTTATAGCCGATTCTGACAACGCCCAGTGCACCTTCCATGAAGACACAGCCGATCCGACCACCATCCTTGAGCTGTTCGAGCAGCGCGTCGGGCACCTGCTCGACTCCGCCTTCGATCAGCATCGCGTCATACGGACCATGTTGTGCGGCCCCTTCGGTGAGCAGCCCGGTATGCAAAACGACATTATCGGCACCCTGCTCCGAAAGGATGACCTGCGCTTCGCTGGCCAAGGCTTCATCCTCTTCGACCGCGATCACCGCTTCGGCCATCCGCGCGACCAGTGCCGAGGAATAGCCGTACCCCGCCCCGATATCGAGCACGAGCTCATCGCTCTCAATGTTGAGCGCATCCAAGAGCTTTCCCAGAGTGCGCGGTTCAAGCACGACCCGGCCGGGCGCAATCGGCACGTTCTCGCTGATGTAAGCCGCCTCTGCCTGTTCGCGCGGCACAAAAAGTTCCCGTGGGACCGACAGCATAGCGTCGATGATCGGAAATTTGGTCACATCGGAGGGACGTACCTGCGTGTCGACCATCATGGTCCGGCGGGCGGCAAAGTCTGTCATGGGCTAAACTCATCCGTTCAGTTCGCTGCTGGCGTTCTGCCACAGCTGACCAATTTCAGCAATGCGCAGATCGCGCGAAATACTGCCACATGCTGTGTTGAATTGCACATCCGATATCCGCTTGACGCGCCCCCCGCGACCGCCTAATCAGACCTCCACTCTGGCGAGTTGGCGGAGTGGTGACGCAGCGGATTGCAAATCCGTGTACACCGGTTCAAATCCGGTACTCGCCTCCATACATATAGTGGTAATTTGCGTATTTTGTGCAAATTACCACAACATATAGTCCAGCAGGTCTTGTACACAACCCGTACACAGTTTTGACGTGCGACGCTGGGCCTTTTGCGCTATAGTTCCATAAAATCAAAAGCTTGGATTTTGATGCGATGAGCTACGGTGCAAAAACTGTGCAGGTGCACAAAAAGCTGCGTTTGGACAAGCGCAAAGGCAGCAACAATTGGTACGCTCGCATAACTTTGCCCAACAGCAAACGTGACGTAAAAAGCACAGGAACAGACGATGTAGAGGAGGCGAAAGAGATAGCCTTAGAGCTGTATTATGAAACACAGGCTCGCCTTAAAAACAAGCTGCCCGCAAATACTCGCAAGTTTAAGCATGTCGCTGAATTCGCCATAAAGCGCATGCAAGACGAACTGGATGCTGGCACCGGCAAAATTGCTTACAAAGATTACATTTCTGCTTTGCAAAGGTACTTGATCCCCTACTTCGAAAAAACCGATGTTGCCAAAATTGATTTGGCAGCGCTGATGCAGTTCGACACGTGGCGAGAACGGCAAGCAGGACGCAAGCTTGCGCAAAGCACCATCAATAACCACAACGCTGCGCTTAATCGCGTTTTTGATGAAGCAGAGCTGCGTGGCTGGCTGAACAAATCTTTGCGCCCTACCCTGCTCAACAAAGGCGTGGAGACGCAAGGCAGGGGTAGCTACACGCTGGACGAATACAAAACTATTTACACAGCGCTGCGCAGCTTTCACCAAAAAACCAAAGACGCTAAAGCAGCGGCAACACGAGAAACGCTGCGCAACTATGTTCTGTTTTTAGCGAACACTGGCATACGACACGGCAAAGAAGCGTTAGCGCTATGTTGGCAACACATCGAATGGCACACAAAAGATGGTGAGCGCTATTTGGCTATCAACGTGGATGGCAAAACCAAAAAACGCAAAATCATTGCACGTGATCGCGTCGTTGATTTTTTGGACCGCCAAAGCCAGCTCAACCCTCGCCTTACTCACACAACTTTCGATCAGCTTGTTACTGCAAAAAGCAATGAGCCAATTTGGACGACACGCTTGGGCGAAGTGATCCGAGTTGCCAACGTTAATCGTGCTTTTAACACATTACTGCAAGAGTTGAATTTGAAGACTGGCGCAGATGGGTTGGATCGAACACTGTACAGCTGGCGGCATTTTTATGCGACGCAAGACTTGGAACGTGGCATGAGCACACATGCGCTGAGCAAGCAAATGGGAAACAGCACTTTGATGCTGGACCGGCACTACAGTAAATACAGTCCTCTCATCAACGCAGATCAACACAGCGGCAGAGATGGAAAAAAGGCCAAGCCCAACACCTCCACCGATCCTGCTGCACTTGCTTTTGAGATGTTGAAATCCGGCAAAATAGACCAGTCAGCCTTTTTGGCAGCGTTGGGCGTACATGCGGACGGTTATGAACCCACAGCTGATATTCGGATGTTGGCATTGGAGGCAATGAACGCTGACTTGATAGACCAGCACAGCTTGTTGAAAATACTCAAATAAACAGGCAAGACGCCAAGCCTTGCTCAGCGCCTTACTTCAAAGTTTGAAGTTAGCTGTTGCCCTTTTTACGGCCCAATTCAGCAATCGCCTTGTCCAATTCACCAGCAGCAGCTGCTGCATAAAAGGCTTCCAGCACAGGACGCACATCAGCAAGCTCGTTGACGAATACAGCGTTGCTTTTGCCGTAGATGTTCAGAACACGGCTGCCATATTTGCATTGCACGTACCACCCACCATCTTGCTCAAAAAACCAGCGCCTTACCGTTCGCTGTACATCCACAAGCACTCGTTCGCCCAACTCGTTCTCACGCCAGCGTTTTTCTGTAACTGTGTATTGTGAACCCGTCAGCGCAGCTTCCACTACCAGCAGCTGCCGTTCCAACGCCAAACAAAGCTTTTCCCTGCGTTGTATGGCAGGATCCTTTTGCACACTGCGTTGAACGGATTTTAGGTTTAGTTTGGCAAGATGTGACATGGAAAAATGCTCCTTGTGTGACGGTCATTGCAAAACTAACGCCGGTACAAAACAGGAACGAGCCGGAAAATAACCTGCCTTTGCTTACAAAGGATAAATAACTGTGAAGGAAACGCAGTTATGAATTGGAACAAGCGCACACATGGTGGTTGGATCGCAGAGCTTGAGAAGCCACACTACAAGATCGTTGGTGTCTTAAAGTTTGACAACGGACGTTTTGTTCACGCCAATCAAGCTCTGCCCATCTTCAAAACATTTTGGCACAGGATGGACGTGATGCTGTTTGGACATGCAGCACGCAAAGGCATGGGAATACAGCGCTGGTGCTTTACGGAATTCGGCGCATGTGGTCAAAACATTCACCTGCATTTCATGTGTACAGCGCCCATCGCCACCAAACCGCTTTGTGCCATTCTCAATGCAGTTTGGAGCGACATTCATGTGCGCACTGCGGGGACAAAATACAATTGGATCACACCGGTTAGTGATGCCAGCAATGCAGCAGCATACACATCCAAAAGTGTGCAGCAGCAGCAAACCGACACCATCGCAGAGCTGACGTCATTTCAGCCCTTAACACCAAATTTACAGGCAGATATTCACAACACAAAACTCGTCACACGCATATGCAACAAAATCTCAAGTTCTCAACTCAACGGCGCATTACAGGCATTGGACTGGCAAATTGAACAACTCCAACAACGGGCACGTGCAAGGCAGCAACGCTAAGGCATCGACAATTCTCAATTTAGGCAGATTGCTGAAGTGCTTGGCATACAGCAAGGTAAAGGCGCAGGACAATTTGGTGTGGGAGATTGGTGTTGGGCTGCGCAGTCAACGCCAATCTTTACTATACCCAATTAACACCAACACCCAAACAACCACTGACACTGACACTGACACTGACAAGATGAATACACGGTGGAAGAACGAACAGGAGACGACATGGACGCAAACACAGCCCCCCTCATGCAGCAGGTATACACTCAGCTTAAAGCGGTGGATTTGGTTTTAAGCGGTGAAGAGTTCAGCGAGCAGTTTTTGAACAGAAGCAGAAGTACGTATTCGCTGCGCAAGTATCAAAACAAAGATTTCACCATACTAACCGCCATACAGTGCGTGCGTGCATTACGCCGTTGTCATTTCCGCCCTCAGCTCACAACCCAACAGCAGCAGGTATTGGCAGACGTTGAAGCGCAGCTGATGCAGTATTTGCGAACACAGCATCACATTGCAGAGGTGTGTTGAGCGAAAGATTATACAATACATATTCCTTAATCATTTGCTCATAAAATCAATGACGTCAGTGCTTTAGCAGATTTTACAAAAACCATCGTGCCACCAAAGATTAGGATTTATGCTGTGCGTGTACACAGCCACATCTTTTTGGAGAGACAGCAAATGAAGCAAGCCCGTTTGTTGACGCAAGTTGAGCGTCGTCGTTTGCACAGTGTGATCAATTCACAGCGTCATGCAGTTCGAAATCACACAGCAGTGGCGTTGAGTTTTTATGCAGGGTTACGCGCCTGCGAGATTGCTGCGCTGCGTGTTGGCGATGTTTTTGATGCGGCAGGCAATGTGCTGGATACCATTTACATGTCCGCCCAACAGACCAAAGGGAACGCCAGCAGCACGGCGCTTGTGAACGGCAAATTGCGCAAGGCGTTGCAAAAATATGCAGACGCCTATCCGCAGCGCATCGCCCAACCCAGCTCGCCATTGATCTTCAGTGCGCAGGGTGGGGGATTTACAGCGCAGACGATGGTGAACTTGTTTCAGCACTTGTACAAGATTGCTGGTATCACTGGTGCGAGTTCGCACAGTGGGCGTCGTCAGTTTGTGACGGAGCTTGCGGATAAAGGCATCAACGCACGTGTGATCCAAGCGCTTGCCCGTCATAGTCATCTCAACACCACCATGCGCTATATTGATTTGAATGAGAACAAGCTGCGCAGCGCTGTAGAGCTGGTGGATTACTGATCTTCGTTCTCGTTGTTTCGACTATGTGTGCAATTGCTTGGAGCGTTATTTTACAGCGGTGTTTGTTCCGCGTCACTCAAACCATGTAATTTTGCAAGATATTACATCTTCAGCGCACCAAGCTCACCGGCTTAACTGGGCTTTGTGGTTTCAGCTGTCTTTTTTTACTGCGCAGCTTTGTCAAATTCCGTTCCCAATCCGTCTTATCGCTGGCTTTGCCCGCTTTGCGTTTTTTTGGTTTGCGTTCAATCTCTTGTATGCGCATCAAACTCCCCTGCCAAATCCATAAGTACTGGTGCTGCGTCAACTGCCGCTCGCTGATCTTGCCTGTTAAATGGGCGTTCGCACAATATTTATCATTGAGAAAATTTTTCACAGCATCACGTTACTTCAAAGTTTGAAGTAAGGAGCTTGGGATGACGCACGCATTGGATCAGAAACTGGACGCACTGAAGGCAGCGGCTGAAACGCAAACCGAAACGTATAAGAACAGCAGACAGCAACTATACGAAGGCATTGTTGATGCGTATTTGTGGTGGCGAGAGGCGCATGAAGATCCGGAATATTTGGCCACTAAATACAAAGACGCCGGCATTACAGTCCGTAAACCACAAAGTAATCAGCCAAATTTTTTCGCCCTCTTACGTTTGGTTTGGAATGTTGATGCAAGCACACGTGCCAGCGCCATCAGTAATTGGGCAAAAAGCATGCAACGGATTGATGAGCAGTATTCTGATAATCTTCAAGCTTACCAAAATGATCCTCGCGCTCACTTACTCAATTTTATTCATGCCAGTGGTGGGCTTGGTGGCTTACGAGGCGAAAAAGAGCTGTATGCCGACGAAGTGGATACCAACGAAGACAGTGAAACTGCGCCTGCACCTGCGAAGAAAACGCCAGTTGCGCAAGCTCTTAGCACGCAACGCATTGAAGCCGCATCGAACTCACAGCCATTGGCTACACTCAATAATTTTCCCAATGCAGTCACAAACGACAACGGGCTAATTGTCATGCTAGGCCGCCGCACAGAACATGGCACCATCGACATTGTTGGCACTGACTACAGCGAAGCTGCTCTTGCGCTGGCTTTAGATTACTGCACCAATATTGATCGAACTTCAGTGGCACCCAATCTGCGATTGATCGCAGAGGCTTTGGAGCCACACGCCTTACCCAAAAAGCTGGAAAAACATCGCAAACGATATTTTGCAGAGAGCACTATTGTACGCAAAAAGCAGGGACAAAAGCCTGAAAAGATCAAAGTGAACACCACATTACGCACACGGCCTGAGCACAGCGACATCCTTGTCAGCAAAAGTCCCACAACTGTCAGTGTTGTATCCCAAATCAAACGCAAACAAGACTTCGATTTTGCCACCGAAGCCACTTTGTTTGGAAAAGACAGGCAGTGGATCGAAGCTGAGTTGCTGGGAAAAAACAAACTCACGCTTTACACAGCCGAGCCAAGTGCAGGCTATACACCCGACACCAGCACACGTGTTGCCGACTACAACATCACGCTCACCGACACTGCCAGTTCCAAAAACCGACGTCTTCATTTTTACGATGTAACAAAGCTGTCGGATCAAAGCGCTATCCAACAACCATTCGTCTCTAATCCCAGTCAGATTGAGTACGATTGGACAATGCAAGTCAGCAAGCAGTGGCTAGCAACGTTTGATGCCGTGTGTTTAACGGCTTGGATTAACAAAATTGCCGGTAAACACAACAAACCGGAAAATCGCACAGTAATGGTGATGCTGACTGAAGACGAGCTTGTGTTGCATGCTTGGTGGGATGAAAAAGCTCAGCAGTACCAACTCAGCTATTCAGTAGCGCTTGCTGGTATCACTCCAAGCTTCAAACAAGACGCCAGCGCTTCCTTCCAATGCGCAGCAAAAGACTTCGTTCTGTTGTTCAGTAGTTTGCCCAACATCGTATTGGATACGGATAAAATTACAATTCAAGCAAATTCACATGTGATGAACATCAACTACAGCACGTCCATCGCTGACTATCAGCACTTTATTCCAGCAGCTGACACCAATGGCAAACGTGATGAAACTGTGTTTTCAAACACGCTCAAAACACAGGAGGCCAGCGAATGAACAGCAATTTGCCCGGTGTGAATTTTTCCGAAAAATATGACAAATATGCCGTATATTTACCCAGCTTGCAGAAAAAATATGCACAGCTGGCTTGCATGCCTAGTCAAGCAGTAAGGGGTGGAAAACTACCAGGCAACCTTACACTCAACGATTTGAATTACTTCAACGACCAGAGTGCCCTTTGGCACAGCAAATACGCCCTATACAGCGCAGGCTTGTTTAGCAGTTCCCACCTCTCTACCGCCGATATTGTAAGCACACGTGATCCCAAACGCACAACGGTGATTGGAGACAGCGGCGGATACCAGATAGCCAAGTTCAAATTTGCAGGCTCGAAAAATTGGCAAAATCTCAAAAATGATGAGTTTTGCAGAAAATGGATGCAAAACTCGGATTTGAAAGCGCAATATTTACGTTGGCTCGATGTATATTGCGATTATGCAATGACATTGGACATGCCGATTTGGGCTACCAGAGACCGAAAATCAGCACTCAGAAAATTGAGTGTGGATCAACTCATTGATTTAAGCGTTCACAATCTTCGGTATTTTGAGAAAAATTCAGGCAAAGACACAGGAGCACGTGCCAAGTATCTGAACGTCTTACAAGACATTGGCGATGATACTGGCAA
Source organism: Marivita cryptomonadis (assembly GCF_002115725.1). Taxonomy (GTDB): domain Bacteria; phylum Pseudomonadota; class Alphaproteobacteria; order Rhodobacterales; family Rhodobacteraceae; genus Marivita; species Marivita cryptomonadis. The sequence continues at coordinate 8,907 of NZ_JFKD01000024.1, read as the reverse complement.
CGCTTGGTACAAAGCAGTAACGCCATTCACCTTTACACGTGGGTGGGCATTGGGCAGCGATACAAAGAAAGACTTAACCAGTGTGCTATACTGGCTAACAAAGTTGCTGAATGACAAGCTTTTGGACGAAACAGAATGGATACATATACTGGGCACCAGCTCAGCGGAAGAAGCTGTATATTTTACCGCAATCCAAAACGAACTGCGCCGAGTAACTGGCAATGCTGGTTTGAAAATAAGTTTTGACAGTAGCAGCCCATTCCGAACTGCTGGAGAATTCCGTCAACTTTGCCAAATGCCCACACTGGAAGACGCAATTGCAACATGGCGAATAAAAACTGAGGGACTGGTCCAAAACCCCAAATACGTCAATGCAACATCTCGCACATACCTTTTGCCAGACAGCAACTCTCCTGCCTTACAGCGGGTGAGTATAGAGGAGATGATGGTTGAAAAGGATGTAATGGCGCAGGAATATTTGGATAACTTTAGCGAGCAGCTTCTGGCAAATCACAATCAGTACATTTACCACAAAACCTTCACTGACGCATGTGACTTGGTGTTTGACCCAAAACTAGGAGATCAAAGTCGCATACCCTTCGAAATTGCAGAAGGTTTGCTACAAATCGAGCAAGCTTTTAATTGACGCAACTGCTCGTTACTTCAAACTTTGAAGTAACGAGAAGCTATGCAAGTTTTCACGCCGACCAGCTTAAGGCTGCGCGACAGCCGCTTAGCAAATATATCCATGAGTTGGGTGTATTACACCTTGATACATAAGAGAAATACAAAAATAATTATAAATCCAAAATTGACACTGAGCCAAACTATTGAAAGCGTTGAAGCCTCAATCGCAGCAATCATTAATTTCAGTGATGGCTTAGAAATCTATACTATTATATTTTCGCATCAATTTTGCCCGCCGCCGTTCTGTAATTGGCTGAAACTTCTTTCTAGTTGCAGCCGGCGCTAAACTTGTTTCAGATATCCACTTATGAACTTTGTAGTCTAGTACATCAATTATTTTTTTTAGTGCTGCTGGGCGCTCTTCAACCTTTACACGTTCGTGCTTTTTCACTTCGAGCAAAAACATTTCCTCAATTTCCAACAACATTGAAACAACTTCGCCACTTGCATATTTCGTTTCGGGCTGTGTAATAGCCCTCTCAAGCAGAGGCAGCCTGGCGTCAGGTAAATATTTTTGCTCAAATTCTGTATTTATTTTTTCAAATTTTTGATAAACGGGCTTTGTATCAAACAAATCCAAATGCGCCTTTTTCGCAAAATCCAAATTCAGTAATTGCTCCTTTAAATTTTTGTTTACTTCAGAAATTCCCCTCTTGTCATTCCAATGTGGAATAATTTCGTTTAATTTACGAAGCAGTATGCACTGCATTGGCGATAAAGAATGATTAACTCGCGCCTGAATTGGAGTTATAGACTTAAAGCTAGCTACGCCAATAGCGTGCAGAAAATCAGCAAAAATATCTTTACCAATAAAGGCAGAGTGATCATATACACGAAAGCAGCAGTTGTCTGCCCCAAACGCTTGCGCCCATTGCTTTGCAATCTGCAAAAAATTGTAATAGTAATTTTCTGGCACAACGGTTTCTAAGAAGCTGTCGAAAGTGTTCGTTGCTCCACTTTTCAAATGTGTGCTATACAGAGATTTTGCCAGTGCAGATTGCTCCCTAAAATAGCAAATAACCAAATAATCCGAAAAGAATTGGTCAAGAAACGATTTCAACGCATCTATCTCAATCTGAGTGCGCAGGCTACTGTGGAAATGTTCTGAAGTTATAAGAAAATTATCACAGTTTCGCGCATTTTTAACTTCATACATAAAGTCATCAAAAAAATCTTTGAAATATTCTTTTTTTTCTTCATTCGACTCAACGCCGATTTTTTTTAAATTATAGCCCTCATAACCGCTTTTAAAGTAAGACGGCACTTTCCAATTGTTCGAAATGCCTAAGCGCTCCGGCAAATAAACTCCATCAGCATAAAGTTCTGATGCATTCTCATACAATGAATTTTGAATGTAAGTGGTGCCAGTTTTCTCAAGTCCAATATGTAAAACACACCGCATTTGCATTTAACCCTTCGCGCCTAAATTTTATTCACTGTTACAGATCGATTAATATGCTACCGGTAAGTCACCTTGCATTCGATCCACCATTTCAGCGAGTTTGAGAGGCAAATTGACAACCTTAGCAGGTGAAGACAAGCAATATTACTACGTTATTGTCAATTTTGGCCGCCATACAGCCGACATTAATCCTTGCATTGCAGGCTTTGAAGATATGTTGAAAGCGTTCGTACCGCTTCGCAGCCTCACGCATAGCCGACAGCTGCCGCTGTGCACGTTCACGTTCAGTGTTACCTGTAGCAGCGACACAGCTGTGTGTCAGCTCTCAGACACAAGCACTTAAGTTTAATGCACCAGCCACAAGCAGCATTTTTTCTCAACTGGCACTTCCCCACACAATCATCGCATGAAGCTCGCCTTACTTCAAACTTTGAAGTAACGTGTGGTTACCTGAGTGCACTCAGTATTGATGATCAGAACCAAAATCGCATGTGCACGGATAAAATGTATGCATTTATGGCATGTACACAAAATTGTGCACATGTTCTAATTATGCTTTTACTCCTCTGATGATAAACGACTTTATTAGATGTATACCTTTTGCAAATCCGTGTACACCGGTTCGATTCCGGTACTCGCCTCCAATAAAATCAATGGGTTACGAATTTCTCTGCTCATTGGGTATCACCTCTGGTATCAGTTTCACGTTCTGTGCCTGTTCTGTTCGGGGTCATTTGCGCTTTGCTACCGCCTGTCTCGCACGCATGATTTGCCGAGCCTCCCCTGCATATTTGATGATCATCTCTTTGGATGTGTGGCCGCTATAGCTGGCGATTTCATCGTCAGTGCAGCCCGCCCACGCCAATTCCATCACGCCGCGATACCGCAAGGCGTGTTGGTCATGGGCCATAAGGCCCAATCGCTTACGGTCACGCACCATCACACGCGCCATCGCGTGATAGTCCATTTTGGAACCATCAGCCCGCGTCAGGATGTGGCGCGATGGATGGGGCGCAAACCCAAGATCAGCTTTCGCACTATCGAGTGCCGCCTTGAGTGCAATCGTGCAGGGCAGTGAAAGGACCGTATCTGTCTTATTCTGGCGCAGCTTGAGGGTATCGCCGTCATAGTCGCCCCATTGAAAATCCACCCAGTCACCGGGGCGCTGCACGCTCCCCACACCAATCTCAAAAATCAGGCGGGGCAAAGGCGCGCCCTCTTCCCGCATCTTCTCGACAGCCCAATCGGTCCACGGCAGGTGTGGCTTCTTGCGACCTTCTGGAACTTTGAGCTGTTCTATTTCGGTTGCTGGATTGTTGTCGCGCCAACGCTTTCGGATCGCCAACTTGCATAACATGCTGATCGCTGTGGGAAGGTAATTGGCAAACCTGACCCGATGGCGATTTTGGTCCATCGCCTCGTAAATATCGGCTTCGGTCAGCCGAGACACATCCATGTGACCGATTTTTTCTGTCAGATACTCGAAGGCATTATCAAGGTCACGTCGGTAACGGGGGGAAAACCCGGCCCACTTATCTGTTTCTCGCATTGCGCCGATGAGCGCAGTCCATGACGTTTTCACATTAGCCTTTTTGCCACTTAAAATCTCCCAGTATTGGCGGTCGAATTCAGCCGTGCCCTCTTCAGCAGTGATACGTCCAAGATAAATCATCTTCCCGTTGACGCTCTTGCGCACATACCAACGGCCAGACGGATGCCGCCAAAGGTATTTCTTGCGTCGGCCTACCACTGAATTTGATCCCATAGCTCTGTCACATCCCCTGCTGAAATTCGTTTCAGAACCTCAGTATCCCAACGAACAACACCGGGCGCAATTTCATGCCCCGGTGGCAAGTGACCTTCATCGACCAAAGCCTTGAACTCGTTCGTCCGTAAATCGAGCAACCGCGCGGCGGTCGTCTCGCTGGCCATGATGGGTGTGTGCCGCGTCATTTCTCAGCCCCCATTTCTTGGCCCGCACTTCGCGGCGCACCCTTTTGTGCTTTGACGGTGAATTGAGACACATACTTTTCCCAAGCGCCGCTCGGAATCTTCGGGTTGCGTTGTCCAGGTGCGGTGAAGATATGGTCCAACATATCTTCACGGATCAGATATCGGACGTTTGTCACCGGAATTCCAATTCGGTCCGCCAATTCCTTGGGTGTTTCGAGAAGTTTGGTCATGCTTCACCTCATGTTCAAGTTGACCACAAAACGAAGCGAAAGATTCTGTTTTGCCTTCAGGATCAAACAAAAGTACGCTGAAGTTGGATCAAACAGCCGCATCGCCACCAATTGTGGTTATATTTAGCATATATAACCAGCTTTGTGGTCGGCGCAACTAGTAAGAGAGTTGTTCATGACTATTATGGGCCTAGGAAATCGTCTTTCGGCGGTAAGAAGCCAAGCGCACCTCTCTCAGGAGGAGATGGCGCAGCGACTCGAGATCAGTCGTAGCGCTTATCAATACTACGAACGAGGCCAAAGGGACCTGACGGGCTCGCTGCTCCTGAAGATATTCCAAGAGTTCGATGTTGACCCGCTCTGGATACTGGAAGGCGATACAGAAAGCGGTAAGAGCAGGCGACACGAAGAGGTCACGCAGGCCTACCGCAAGATTGGCCTCGCGGTTGAGCATCGTATTGGTGAACGCGGTTTGAGCGTGACACCAGAAAAGAAATGGGACGCCATTGATTTTCTCTTTGCTGAATTTCTCGGTTCCGATGCCTTTAGCAGCACCGAAAGCGCCCCCAATACACAACGCATAGACAGCATTTTGGGGTTGGTGGCATGATGTCTAACACTGATTTACCCGCTAATGTTCACGTCCTAAGGCCACGGAAAGTCTCATTATCTGAGAAGCTTGACCTTTTCCTCGACGAACATGGGCTCGATCTCAAGGAAGCGGCAAAGCAGCCTGACCCCTCCCGCCCGAAGAGCATAAACGGAAATGCGTTGGTCTGCGCGTCCTGTGGTGAAGCGGAGTATCTGACCCGCGACTATTGCCGTTGCGGCCATTACCTTCGCGGGCAATTGGAGGACGAATACCTCGCTTGGGAAAACCAAGTGTATGATGACCACAACAAACTTGCCGATGCGATAGCGCTGAAAATAAAGCCGCTGCGCTATCTCTTCGCCATTGGCTTGCCATTTCTTGTTGGGCCTATGCTCTACCTGAATTTCTGGGCGGATAGCTTCACACTTTATCCGTTGCTATGGATGGCACCGGGCATCTTGATTAGTGGCATCGTGGCGCTGACTGAAAAGGTTCTCACGCGCCCTCTGGAAGCGAGCGCTCATTTCCTAAACACCTATTCCATTGAGACTTTTATTGACCAAAGATTTTTTCAGCTGAAAGTGATTGACCAGTAAATGACCACCAAAGAGCAGATCAGCGAGTTTATCGCGCGCTGGAAGCCGTCTGGCGGCAGCGAACATGCGAATTACCAGCTGTTTATCATCGAACTGACTGAGCTGCTTGGCCTCGAACGCCCCTTCCCGGCGACTGACGACGATGCGAATGATCACTACCGCTTTGAGCGGCCTGTGACCTTTGCACATACTCACAAGCGCAGCACCGGTTTTGTGGACGTCTACCGCGGTGGTCATTTCATCTTGGAAACCAAGCAAGGCGTAACCCAGAAGAAGAACCGGCAAGGCGACCTGACTAAAGGCACGCCCGACCGCAAACAAAAGCGGACCGGCCACGGCGTGCGGGGAACCGCCGCCTGGGACGACACAATGCTCAAGGCGCGCAATCAGGCTGACAACTACGCCCGCGCGGTAGCCAAAGACGATGGCTGGCCACCTTTCCTCATGGTCGTCGACGTTGGTCACGTGATCGAGCTCTACGCTGACTTCTCGCGCCAAGGCCAAGGTTACAACCAGTTTCCAGATGGCAACCGATACCGCATCTTCCTTGATGAGCTGCACAACGAAGACACCCGCGACCTGCTACGCACCATCTGGACCGATCCCTACAGCCTCGACCCCTCGCTCAAATCTGCCGAAGTCACCCGTGATATCGCCGAGCACCTTGCCGAACTGGGCAATAGCTTTGAAAGCCAAGGCCACAACAGCGAAACCGTTGCCCGCTTCTTAATGCGTTGCCTGTTCTCCATGTTTGCTGAGGACGTGGAGCTGATCCCACTGGGCAGTTTCACCGCCAAGCTCAAGGAATTGCGCGGCCACCCCGAACACGCTGAACCCACGCTTAAAAGCCTGTGGGAGGTGATGAACACCGGGGGCTTCTCTCCCGTTCTGATGCAGGACCTCAAGCGCTTTAACGGCGGTCTGTTCAAGGATGCCGACGCACTGCCGCTCAACACCATGCAATTGGGCCTGTTGATCGAAGCGGCAGAGGCGGATTGGAAACAAGTCGAACCCGCGATCTTCGGCACGCTCCTCGAGCGCGCCCTCGACAAACGCCAGCGTCACAAGCTTGGCGCGCACTACACGCCGCGCGCTTATGTGGAACGGCTGGTCACGCCCACGATCATGGAACCGCTGCGCGAAGATTGGCGCGACGTGCAAACCGCCGTACAGCGCTTGACCGAAGACGACAAATCCGACGACGCCCTGCAACTCGTCAGGGACTTTCATAGCAGGCTCTGCGAAATCCGCGTGCTTGATCCCGCCTGCGGCTCCGGCAACTTCCTTTATGTCGCGCTTGAGATGATGAAACGCCTTGAGGGCGAGGTGACCGCGCTGCTGTCCGAGCTGGGCGAGACCCAAACTAGTTTCATCACCGTTGACCCGCACCAATTTCTTGGGATCGAGCTGAACCCATGGGCCGCGAATGTGGCCGAGCTGGTGCTGTGGATCGGCTATCTACAATGGCACTTCCGCACCTATGGCAAGGCCGCTCCTTCAGAACCCGTACTGCGCGACTTCAAGAACATCCGCAACGCCGACGCTGTGCTCGAATGGTCAGAACGTACTCCGCGCATGGACGACACCGGCGCACCAGTCACCCGCTGGGACGGCGTAACCACGGTCTGCCACAACGTGACAGGCGAGGAAGTGCCAGACCCCGACGCCCGCGTGCAGGTCTATGACTATGCCAAGCCGAAGGCGACCAAATGGCCCGAGGCAGAGTTCATCGTCGGCAACCCGCCCTTCATCGGAGCCTCGCGCCTGCGCGACTCGCTGGGCGATGGCTATGTCGAGGCACTGTGGAAGGCCTATCCCAAGATGCCGCAAAGCGCAGATCTTGTGATGTTCTGGTGGGAAAAGGCAGCGCTAGCTGCGCGGGCTTGGAACGCCAAGACCAGCAAAGGCACCCGCCGCTTTGGCCTGATCACCACGAATAGCTTGCGCCAAACGTTCAACCGGCGTGTGCTGGAGCCACATTTGAACGACCCGAAAAAGCCGCTCTCGCTACTCTTCGCCATTCCTGACCATCCTTGGGTCGATACGCTCTATGGGGCTGCGGTGCGGATCGCCATGACCGTGGGAGCGGCGGGCAATCGGGTTGGGCGGCTGCTGACCGTCGCGACAGAGAGCAAGGAAAAGAGTGAAGCTGACGGACGCACCGTGACATTTGATCATCAGATCGGTAAGGTGTTTTCCAATCTTCAGATTGGAGCAAATGTTGCTGGATCAAAACCGCTCTTTGCAAATGAGGGCTTGGCTTATCGCGGCGTCCAGCTCATCGGATCGGGCTTTATTGTAACTCCTGAGATCGCCAAGTCTCTTGGGCTCGGAGCAGTCGATAAGGCAGAAAATCATATCCGAGAGTACCGCAACGGTCGTGACCTTACGGCAAATCCACGCGGAGTTATGGCAATCGATCTTTTTGGACTTTCAGAGTCCGAAGTGAGAAGTCGATTTCCTGCGATTTACCAACATTTAACTGACAACGTGAAGCCGGAACGAGAGCAAAACAATCGCGCAAGCTATCGAAAGAATTGGTGGATACACGGCGAGCCACGTAGAGACTTAAGACCAGCCCTAGAAGGATTGCCACGATACACTGCAACAGTTGAAACCATGAAGCATCGGATTTTTCAGTTCTTGGATGCTTCAGTGTTGCCAGACAATAAGTTGATAGTGCTTTGCGTGTCAGAACCTGAGCGTTTGGCTATACTTTCTTCTCGCCTTCATGTTTGTTGGTCGCTCGCCGCCGGAAGTTGGTTAGGTGTGGGAAACGATCCAGTTTACGCAAAGACAAGATGCTTCGATCCGTTCCCCTTCCCCGAGCTCACCGAGGGCCAGAAAACTCACCTCTGCCAACTGGGCGAAGACCTCGACGCGCACCGCAAGCGCCAACAAGCCGCTCATCCCAAGCTGACCCTAACCCAAATGTACAACGTACTGGAAAAGCTACGCGCGGGGGAAACCATCGAGGGGAAGGACAAAGAAATCTATGACCAAGGCTTGGTCAGTATCCTTCGTGACCTGCATGACCAGATCGACGCCGCCGTGGCCGAAGCCTATGGTTGGCCTGTGGACATGAGCGACGAAGACATCCTCCTCCGCCTCGTCGCGCTCAACAAAGAACGCGCCGAAGAAGAGGCACGCGGCCATATCCGCTGGCTCCGCCCCGAATACCAGAACCCTACCGGCGCACAGGCCGCCAAGGGCAAGACCACAGAGATGGACCTGGGCGCGGTCGCCAAGATCGAAAAGGCTCCATGGCCCAAAACCCTCCCCGACCAAATCGCCGCCGTCCGCGAGGCCCTGTCCGAAATGGGCGAAGCCACCCCCGACCAAATCGCCCGCCGCTTCATGCGAGCCCGCACAACGAGCGTGCAACCGCTGCTGGATAGCTTGGCTGCACTGGGCCAGGCTGAGAAACTGGAAGAGAACCGCTATGCT
>NZ_JFKD01000023.1 GCF_002115725.1 Marivita cryptomonadis | reverse complement strand
GCTACAGCAGAAACTCCCGAAACTCTCTTGCGCCCTATGCCACGCCACAAGCAATTTGAGACCCAGGTCTTCAGCTCACCTAATTGCCCAGATTCTTCTGGCTGTTCCAGTTGTCCAAACTGTGCAGATGAGCCATCACGATTGCCATCAGGCCGCTGCGCACCCAGGCTGCAAGTGTCGCATCATCAAGCGCCGCCAGTTTTTCAGCGTCGACCACCTGCAGATCACGCACAGCGCCCAGGGTCTCTTCACCCTGGGTGATATTGTAGGTCCGGGGCACCAGAATATCGGCGTCACGCAACGGTTTCAGCAGAGCTTCCGTCCGGGTCAGTTCCTTCTGGAAGTCGGTGAGGAAAGTCTGCGCCCGTTCGACGATACCGCCTTCAGGAACACCGCCATTCTCGAAGAGTGGCTCACCATCGCCATCCTCGGAAATCAGGCTTCGCTCCACCATGAGAACATACTGTCCTGCCTCTCCGCGGGCCCCAAGCACGAAAGGAAACCGCCTGAGATGTGCAGGCTTGTAGCGCGCCGTCCATGCACCCTGTTCGTCCACGTAGAGGTTTCCGTTTTTCCTGTATCCCATCTGGGCCACAGGCAGGAAATGACCTTTTGTCGGAAAGAAGATCGGAAACTCGCGGCTTGCCTTGACCACTTCGGTCGCAGAAAGCGGCGCGCTCAAGGTGTTACGGGCAAAGGTCATGTCATTCGACAGGACCATTTTGCACTTGGCATGCACTTTGCTATCAAGCGCGATGGCATTTTTGAACAATGCACCCTCCTGTTCAGCCGTTTTGCCCCAAGCCAGCTTGGGGCCATCTTTATGGGCGCCGGCGGGAAAATGCGAGTGCCTTGAAAAGGTCAGTCCTTCTCCCGTCTGCAGGAATGATCAGCGTTCGATTTGCTGGCCCATCAGAAACAGGGTCACCATGTCGGGCAACCCGTTTTGTGTTACACCGGCCTCTTGCTGCCAAGCCTCGATGCCTTGAGCTGTCTGTGGTCCAAACTGACCGTCAGCCGCTCCTTCGGACAACTTCCCATCTGCGATCAAAACTTCCTGAACTCGACGAATGGTTTCTTCATTCACTGAAACGGCTTGTCCGTTATGGGAAACTTGGACAAGTGGGCTGTTCTCAACCAACTTCAGCGCCGAAAAATTCTCAAGTATTGCAAATACCACGTTTTCAAAAAGCTGGTCAGGATTATTGGCACAAATATTCCGGGCAAGGCTCACCATTGGAACATGGGATTTGATCGGAGTGATATCATAAAGGCCTTCTCCCATTCTATTCTGGGCAGAAATGAAACCAGATATCCATTCTGCCAATTGAGCCTGGGCTTGGGCCGCTTGGTCCCCGTTCAGTACGGCAATGATCGTGTTGCAATCTCGGGCGCCCCATCCATAGACGGCGAAATCACCATCCGATGTGGCAGCTAAAGAAGGCGTCACAGTGCTGAAGGTGAGGGCTGTTGCAAGGGTTACGCAGATGTTTCGCATGGTCCTCGGGACCTCCTAAGTCGTGTTAGAATTTGACCTGTAGAACAGAAAAAGGCCCCCGACAAACGGGGGCCTTTGATTTCCAATCGCTCTTAGCGATCCGTGCGTGTGACTGTGCTGGTAGCAAAGTTACCAATCGAGCTCGCAGAGATGCTGTTGTTGGACACACCAACCGATGCGCTGACGATACCTCCAATGGAGAAGGTGCCAATTGTAGCACCTGTTGCCTGCGACGTAATGTCCCCACTGTTGGATTGTGTATTAAAGGCAGCAGCGCTTGCATCGTTTGCCGTTGTCGACAAAGACGCGAGGGTAACGCTGTTGGTTGCAACGTTTCCAAGAGCCGACGCATTGATCGCGTTTCCAGAGACAGAGGCAGATGATGCATTGAGAGCAAGACCCAAGTTGCCAGCTGTACGTGTCCCAGAGGTGGCATTGACCCGGTAGCTTGCACCAGTCGATGTCGCGCTGATTGCAGCCGCCTGAGACTGTTCATTGAAGACACCGAATGAAGCATTAAGCACGCCACCAAGTACGCCAGCGGTTGAGTTCACGCCTGCTGGGCTCCCCCCACCAGTGGCATTTGCACCATTTGCAACAACGGTGTTCCCCGCCACGTTACCACGCGCAAGTGCCAGAGTGCTGTTGCCCTCTACCATTGCAGTGCCAGTGTCCAAAGCTGTCGCGTCGGTTGTACCAGACAGGCTCACTGTCGTGTTCGTCGATGCTGAAGCGTCAACTGTGCCTGTAGAAGTGTTGGTCTGAGAATTCATGACCAGAGCAGTTGAGTCTAGCGATGCAGTTCCCGCCCCACCGATGGTGATGCTGGAGTTGGTCGCCAGGTTGGCCGAGGCACGGGCTTCGGTCACATTGCCAGTTACACCAAGCGTGCTGCCTGATGCTGCCGCGCCGTTACCCGGTGTCGTTCCATCCACGGTATCGCTAGAGATGGTTACGGTGTTGGCGGTATTGGTCGAGTTGATGGCGCCAGTGTTGTTCTGGTTGTTAGCAACCAGATTACCGCCGCTTGCGGTAAGCGTGCCCGAGGAGTCAGCCGTGGCATTTGTACCAGAGGCTCCTGATACGATGTTAGCACCAGCCGTTGTCAGAGAATTTTCCGCTTGGTTACCTGTAGCGCTGGACGCACTGACGTTTTCGGACAGCATAACGCTGCTGCCATTGATCCCAATTGGCGCAGTACCACCGGTCACATCGACATCCACGACCACTGCGGATCCACCTGTGGACGTGACAGCACCGCTGTTGCCCTGAATACTAGCCAGCTCTGCCGCTGCATCCACGTTTGATGCATTCGCCCCAACAGACACGGAGTTCACAACAGAGTTGGCGAGCGCCGTTGTAGAAGAGACATTGCCAGCCAGGGACACTGTCGAGTTCAACACACCGCCACCTACGGTCGGACCTGCACCAGTATCAGATACATCAACCTCAACTCTGGACTGTGATGTCATGGCTGTGACCACAGCATCGTTGTCCTGGTCTGATCCAAGTACATAGGCTGCATTTGTCGTGCCACCTGCAGTGAAAGATGCATCCGTGCCGACACCCGCATCAATGCTGTTCCCATCAACGGTCAGCGTATTGCTCGCCACGTTGCTCCGAGCCAGAGCTGTGGTCTGATTACCATCGAGAGCCACACTGCTGGATTGGATCGGGATGGTGCCTGTGTTGCTGAGCGTGACTTCGACATCTTGATTAACTGTCGACGACACTGTCGCTGCACTCGTGACATCCTGGTTGTTCACCAAGACACCAGTGCGGTCCATGTTGGCCGTTCCGGCATCACCCAAGGTCAGTGTTTGCGTACCATTGTTACCAGTTGCCTGTGCAATCGTGGAGTTGCTGCTGAGGGAGACGTCGCTACTGATAATCTCGTTTCCACCAGTGCGTGTGACGTCTTGGTTGTAGACATCCGTCGTAGCCGAGGCCGTGACGTTTGCGGAAACCGACTGCACAGAGGCCAATGCGTTGTTCGCGTCAGCCGTGAGAGTTCCAAGTGCGATCGATGCATCCACCGTTCCGGTTGCCGTCGCGTTGGTTACGTCCACTGTTGTGGTATTCGTCGCCACGTTTCCGTTCGCAACCGACTGGTTTACGTTGCCTTCCATCGCGAGTGAGGAAGTTGTGCCGCCGGCATTTGCAACAACATCCAGATCGGATGTTGTTGATACTGTTGCCGTTGACCGCTGAGCGTTCTCAAGTGCGGTGTCGGCGTCCGTATTGGTTGCCGTCAGATCGACACTGTTTGTCGCCCGGTTTGCCGTCGCATAGGATTGCTGAAGGTTATCAGACACAATTTGCGTTGAGTCTGTAACGGCATCGATTTCACCTTGGCCGTCTAGGATCGCAAATGTTGCAGCAACATCAGATGAAAGGGCCGAGGCACTATCCTGCAAGCTTGCTGTCGCCAAATCGGCAGTAGCGGGGGCAACATCAAAATCCGCAGCATTGATGCTGGTTGCCGTTCCCGACAAGCCGGTCACAGTTGTGGCTGTTGCAGAGGTTGCGTTGGTCGCAACGTTACCCGTCACTTCGCCCACTGCCGTGTTGCCAGACACAGAAACGGTCGAAGCTGAAATTTCACCGGCTGAACCAGCATCAGCGTCGACACTGACAATCACACCAGCGCCGTTGACGACACCAGGCGACGCTGTACCTGCAAAGTTCGCGAACGCAAGCGTAGTACCGGAAGCAGTGCTATAAGTAACACTGATAATTTGTGCAGCAGTGCCTCCAAATGTGTCAATTTGGGCACCAGGCGCAATTTCCGCGTTATTGCCAGAAATATTAGAGAACCCCGCCATTAAAAGTGCGGCCTGTTCTTCCGATGTCAATGGAGTAGCGAAGGTAAATACAATCGGAGTAGCACCATTGTTTGTATAGCCAGCTCCGCCTGAGGCTAAGGTACCGTCGTTTCCGATTGTGCCACTTACTGCGGGCGCTGAATTTAACGAACTAAACGCTGAAATCGGATCGGACCCTGTGATGCCGATCTCTGCAGTTACAGATCCTGCAGCAGCAGTGGCCTGATAGTTTGCAACCGTACCGGAAGCTGCAACGGTTGCAGTATTCGCATCACCCAACTGAACTGCGTTATTGGCGCTGTTCGCTGTTGCAACTGCACTCAACACGTTGTCATCAGATACAACTGTGGAGCTCAGTTGAATATCATTATCAACATTGGTTCTGATGGTGTTTGATGTTGTCGGTGTCGCCGCAGAGTCTCTCTGGCTCGCCAAAATATCAGCGCCGGAAAGCTGTGTGGAGGCCGCAACAAAAGAGCCTGTTGTCGTTTGAGCGCCAGTGGCTGCGACAATACTTGGCGCCGCCTCACTGCCCGATGTGATATTTGTTGCATCCACAACAACATTATTGCCGCTGGTCACGTTGCCACTGGCGGATGCAGACACGGTGTTTCCGGATGTGGAAACACTTGAGCGCTGTACATCACTATCTACCGTGGTGAGAATTGGAACACCGCCCGTACCAACAACACGTGCTGTCACGGTTGCACTGTCCGCAAGCGTTTGTTCGTTCGCGGTGGCAGCAATAACACCAGTGCCTGCACCAGAAGCTGTTCCAACCAGATTGTTGAACGAAAGCAAGATGCCGTTGTCAGCTGAGTTGGCCGTTGCAGACGCCGACATCCTGTTGTCGTCCGTTGCAACAGTGGAATCTGTCACATCTGTCCCTGCTTGGGTCAGTATCTGATTTGCTGTCGTTTCTGCAGACACAACAGCCGTAGATGCCATCGACTGGTCATTGGTCAGTGCCTGACCTGCAGTCACCGAGTATTGGTCGGCCGAACCCGCAGCAACACTGTTTTGTACAGTCCCAGCATTCAATGCGACGCTTAGATTGTTGGTTGCACTTGTGGTTGAAAGTGAATTGGTTGCAGTTGCACCCGTTGCAGCTGACGTGACCGCATTTGCGGTTGTACGCATGCTGCTATCATCAAGATCGTCATCGGTGTTAATAGCATTGGTGATGCTATTTGAAGTTGTTGCGGCAGTGACGGACCCATCAACTTCCTGCACGGAGCCCACGGCGCCTGCTGCACTCATCGTCGCGCCGGAGGTAAGCGACAGCGCGTTGCTGGTGGAAACACCCGTGGCACTTGCCGCCTGACGGTTGCCTGTTACTTCGAGTGTCGAGGTTGTAACGGTATTATCATCAAGATCCGCAACGACAGAACTGATGTTGTTTCCCGAGACTGTACCGGAAACAGTTACACCCGAATCAATTGTCTGTACGTTCCCGATGATGGAGTCGCCAGCTGCTGACAACTGTGTCTTACCATCTGCGGCGGTATCTGCGTCACTAATGACAGCAGCAGCACCTTCACCCGTGATGCTGCTTGCGTCCAATGTGATCGATTGCGTGCTTACACTGCCTGTAGCACCTGCAGTCTGATCATTGCCTGCAACCGAGATCGTAGTGTTGGTGACGTCTCCAGTTGCATTCCCGTTTGAGTCAACACCGCTCTGGATTTCAATGGTCGAGCCTGTTGTCGCCGCAGAAATCGTTGTAACGGGCGACACTGTAGACGGTACAATTGTCTGCAAATTGCTTACAGCTGTTGAAGCCGTTATGCTTGCAGTTGTATCCAGGGAAGAAATGCTGCTTGTGGCCGAATTGCCAATTGAGGTTGATGCTTGATCACTGTTGGATACAGTAACTGTCGCTGTATCAAGGCCTTCAACACGAGTTCTCGTTACAGCCCCACTTACAGTAGCGCCCAACGCCCGGTTACCATCAATTTCTTGCGAAGAGCTGACGATCAGATCACCAGCAACATCATTATCGGCTGCTGCCGCCAACGAGGAATCAATATCCAGACTGGCTTGTCCAGCTGTTGCTTGCACAAGATCAAGGCCACTTGCCGCTGTGATGGTGGATTTCGCGCTGTTGCCGGTTGCCGCAGCTGTAATGTCATTATTATCGGACAGGCTTGTCCCCGTCAGAGTGCGTATTCCGGCACCATCATTTTCAATCACGATGGAGTGCGTATCAGACGACGAGAGCGCAATAACATCGGCTTCAACCGACTGAAGCGTTCCAACAGCCGCTGTGTCTCCTGCAGTGCTTGGCGAGAACAACAATTCTGCAGCAGCTGTCGAGGAGTTCCCTGTGGCGGACGCAGTGGTCAGGTTGTTCGTCGCCGGTGTCGCTACTGTAACGACATCATCAATGCCGTCACTAACAGTGAGGCTGATATTCACATTGTTGTTTGCTGTTGTCGCAGAGGGCGTTGCGGTCAACTCTTGTACGTTTCCAGCTGTAAAGGTCGCTGATGTTACAATGGTTTCGCTCGCACCCATGTTGGTGTCTGCGGTCGCCTGCGCCAGTGCGCCAGAGGCCCCAAATGTAATCAGCAGAGCCGCCGTGGCAGTGCTGTTGCGTAAGTTTGGTGTAAATTTCATATCGTTACCTTTGAGTTAAGCGGTTGAACGGATTAAGACGCCAATTTATGACTAAAATCAAGCATCTTGTGTTATGCGGGATCGCTCTCAAGAGCCACACTCGCCCTTGTCGTCACAGCCTTGCCACCGATGGCCTCATAAGCGTCATCATCGACAAGCGGCACCGCCGGCTTGCAATCCTGCGGTGTCACCCCTGTCACGCTCGGCACGAGATCCAGAATGGCGCTTTCAATCGCCATGCGCACGGCCAGCTGAAGCGGCTCCTGGTTCTTGGCCCCCGCATTGACATCCCACAGGTCATTGTCAAAGAAACGGAATATATCCAGGCCAACCTCATAACCGGAGATCTGCTTCTGGATCGAAACCGTATCATACACCTTGAGTGTCTGCGTCCCCACGATCCGCAGATCGACACCGACATTCATTGTGTAAATACGGCCTTTGCCGCCGACATTGTTGACGTTCAGCTCACCCCCACCCGACTGGATGTTGAAGTTCAGCTCCGTGATCCCGCCCACGATGTAAAAATCCGACTGCAGGATACTGCCGCCATAGTAAGGCTTCCATGGAACTTCGGTCGGCTGACCCGTCTGCGCATCGGTTGTCTCGTGCAGCCGGCCATCACCCAGTTGCCGATTGCTGAGATATGCAAGCTCCGCATCTGCTATCTGGGTATCAAACCGCTCGTACAGCGAAACTCCCGGCACCAGGTGGCCGAGCGCCGTATACGCCATGAGAGCGCCGCCCTGGGTCACCAGGAAGCCCTCCAGATCGTTTTGCTTGCCCGTGTAGTCGCGGATATTGCCGACCGCGAGGGCAATATGGCCCTTGTGGGCATCCTCGAGCCGCTCGCCGTAGCAAACCAGTTTCGCGGTAAGGGGCGTATTGTTCGGAGTGGGCTTGGAACTCAACACAAGAGGAACGTCCCCCGCATTGAGCGTCTCTCTCCGCATATCCTCTGGCACAACGGCGCAACCGGCTGTTGCAGCGGCCAGCGCGAGCGCGAGAAGTGGCTTCTTGTAAAGGGACATCCTGCTGCTCTTTTCCATTTTTCTCAAACCAACCTCAGTTCAACGGCGCGCCGGGCAAGATGACGCTGCCAGAAACATTGGTACCCGCGAAATTACACGCAGTGCTGGTATCAACTCCTGCGGTCTGATCGCCTGTATTATCCTGATTGTTCAAAAAGTCTTGATCCGTATTGCCGTTTGTGACGTTCCCAAAACCACTGTCGATGCTGCTGTTATCGACACCCGCGTTGATCGCGCCCGAATTCGACTGACTTCCTGTCACATTGGTCGAGTCAGCGCCCACGGTTCCGCCGCCGGCCGCATTGCCCAATGCATCCGTGGCCGTCGTGTCGCTGTTGGCCGTGCCATCTGCAGAAATGTTCGGGGCGCTGTCGTCCTCCGTATTCGGACCCGCCTGACTGCTATCGGCAACGTTTGCCGTGGCGGACGCGTTGTTGCTGCAATTCACCTGCGTGCCAATATTCGTCTCGTAATAAGTGTTGAAGCCATCGTAATAGCCCCCCTGCTTCCGCTCGATCAAATCAAGCACAACGGACTTGTTGGCCTTGTCAGCAGTTGTCTGGAACTGCCATGGACGGTTTTCGAGAAGACCATTGGCGAGCGCAGGGCTGGTCATCACCGCAAGGCCGACCCCCGCAACCGCCAGAAAACACTTTAAATTTCGCCTGCGCATTACGACCCCTTTTCCACTGTTCCAGCTTACGGGCCTCACAACCAAAGGCCTCGCACCACAACACTGTCTACACTGAAGTGCAGCAAATTACTGTATAGCTAAAATTATCTTTACGTTCTAGCAAGCTAAATTCACAGGAAAATTTCCCGACATCGATGAAGAACGTATCAAAAATTTCCGTGTGAAGCATCTATGCAACCCACCCGCCTTACGAGCAGGTCACGCCAAGGCGCGAAAGCACACAACAAAAAGCGCCCACCAAGCCCCGACCCGCGACATCTTGTGACACAGGTGCTGACTGCAAGATCCACTGCGAAACACTGCCCAAACGCGCTTCCGGCAGGATCAAGGGTCCTTCTAGTCGTAGCTGCCTTTTTGGACCTGATACATACCAGCATAAAGCCCCTTCTGCGCCATGAGATCATGATGCGTCCCCTGCTCAACAACATACCCGGCGTCCATGACGTAAATCCAGTCTGCCATTGTAACCGCCGACAGGCGGTGCGCGACCACGATCGTGGTGCGCCCTGCTCCAAGGCGCAACAAGGCACGCTTGACTTTATCCTCTGTCGTCTGATCGAGCGCAGAGGTCGCCTCATCCAGCAGCAGGATAGGGGCATTGCGTAAAATCGCCCGCGCGATGGCGATGCGTTGTTTTTGCCCGCCCGAAAGCTGTCCGCCTTTTGGGCCAACGGCGCGCTTGGGCCGCGCCCGCATGAGATCCGCAATCTCCGCGGCCTCCGCGGCCGCCCAAATTTCCGCATCGCTTGCCTCGGGCCGGACATAGCGGATATTCTCCCAGATCGTATTGTTGAAGATCACGATATCTTGCGCCACGACGGAAAAGGCGTGTCGCAAAGCCTTGATCTGCAAGGTCTCGATCGGCACATCCCCAATCCGTATTTGACCTCCCTGGACATTGTACAACCTGGTCAGAAGACTGAGGATCGTGGTCTTGCCAGAGCCTGTCGCCCCGACGATGGCCGTCGTCCGCCCCCCCCGAATCGTGAGCGTCAAGTTCTCGAAAAGGGGCGCATCTGGGCTGTAGTGAAAAGAAACCCCGTCACATACGATATCCGCGCTGGTGTCGAATTGATCCGTTGCACCGGGCATGTCCCGAATGCTCGGGGTCTCTTGAAAAAGGCTTCGGACACTGCGAAGGATCACCAGATTGGCCTGCAACCGGGCAAAAAACTGCCCCAGCATCCGCATCGGGTCGAACACCAGGACCAGACCAATCAGGAATGCGATGATCCCTGCCCCGTCCAGGCCATAATCTCCGGACAAGGCCATGTACCCGCCACCCCCGATGACAAGCACATAGGCAAACGCCGCCATCAAATCGATGGCCGGCATCACGATCGCTTGCGCAGATTGAAGCTTGATCGCAAGCCCCCGCATTTCCTCTGTCGCGGCATAGAGGCGTTTGCGTTCATTGGCCTCCTGACCGGAAATCTTGACGGTGCGCATCCCGTTCGACATCTCCTCCAGGCCACTCATGTAGGCCCCCATGGCATTCTGGGCCTTGGCCTGGATGTCCTTGATGCGCTTCGAGACAAATTGCAGCATGACGACGATCAGCGGAATGACGACGGCCGCCGTGAGAAAGAGCGTGGGAGACTTGTAGACAAGATACCCCGAGACGATCACCACAGTGGTCAGATCCCGCACGGCATTGACTGTTTGCTGACCGACAAACGCACTGAGGTCTTGCGCCTGATTGCCCAAGCGCATGATGATCTCCCCGGGCGGGGTGCGCTCGAAATACGCAAGATCAAGCGTCATCAGATGTTGGATGAGGTCCTGGCGCATTTCAAGCACAGCCCCCGATGCCAGCCAGATAGACAGGCGGGGGACGAGGTAGGACATAAGCGCCCGGACCCCGAAGAGCGCAAAGACCAAAACGCAAATTCGGATCAGATCCCGTGCGACACCGCTGTCAAAGATCACCCTCAGGCCGCTCTCTGTCAGAGACAGAAACTGCTGATACACAACACCCTGAACGATGATCATGCCAAGCACGACAAGGAGCCAGTGAGCCCGCTTCTTCAGATAGCCATGCCAGAACCACAAGATATTTGCGCGGTCCTGAACCGTGAAGAGTTTGTTGTTTTCCGTGTCTCCATGCTGCTTGGAGGTATTGATCGCCATCTTTGAAGCCACGCTTTTGGAAAGTGGGTGGGAACCGGGAGCGTGCTCGCCGCGTGCGAGCGCAGCTCTTCGCATAGCCTGAGCTTGCGGCGAGGTCACCCCCTCAACCCGATCACAAACCTGTCCGACTTGACATCCTGCCCGCCCTAAAGGACGGGCATGCCTCCTGCGAGACGCTCATGCCCGAGCGCGAGAATGTTGCGGGCAGTATTCACGTCCCTGTGGTGGACGAAGCTGCACTGATCGCATGCCCATTTTCTTGTTCCAAGCGCCCCCATACCTTTCGGACTGCTGGCCTGTATCGCCGCCCTGACCTTCGGCGTTGTCGTTGCCTGGCTGTGAAGCTTGATCAGCATATCGCTCTCCCGTCCCGCGCCTCGGTCAGAACCCAGCGTGCCATGAAAAGCGCTGACCGACGAGGGGCTATCTGATCATCCGGGATGGAACAACTGCCCTCCGAAGGTGGCTGGCTCGAAACTGGTGAACAGCCTGAAAGGCGTGTCCAGCAGGCGGCTGGCGCAAAAGTATGGTGGGCCGCACCGCTGTTTCTGGAAGGGCGTTCTTTGGTCGCCGTCATATTGCGCAGGGTCGGTTGGCGGTGCGCCGATCGCCGTGCTTCGCCAGTATTCGACGCCAGTATTCTTCGCCAGTGTACAGAGCAGCAAGAACCTCCGCTCTAACCCATCCTGAACGGCGGGGCTAGCGCGGCGGCCTGGAGCAACGAAGCGAACCTGCAAACCCTGCTTTGCAAAATTCAAGACTTTTACAATTGGTAATATCCCGGCTATATTATACATACTGTATAGATGAAACGTGCTAATTCCATACTTGGCGCTGCCACGCCGGTGTGATTCAAGGAGAAAGCTCATGCTCGCCGAGCTACACAAAACAACGCCCGAGGAAAGCAAGGAGCAACGACTTGCTCTGGGCATTTTGCTGAAGGCCATGCGTGAAGACCAAGGGCTTTCCCAACGGGATCTGGCTGATCGGCTGTCCTTGGACTACTACACCTTCATCTCACAGCTTGAAACGGGACGTGGCAAGATTCCAGAACATCGCTACGGTGAGTGGGCTCAGGCCTTGGGCCAGGAGCCGCGGGAATTCGTGCGCATCCTTCTGCGCCACTATCAACCAACAACCTATAAGATTCTGTTTGACGAAACCGCGGCATGACGGTGTAGGGACTCGAAAAATACCAGGCTATTCCTGCTCGGAGCCTCCACGCAGACCGCGGTACCCCACCTGACCCTCCACGTCGCAACCTTGGTGTTTTATGGCTGATATCCTGACATTCAAACCTAGGGATACGGCCCTGTCGACCGATCGATTTTGTGAAGACCGTGATGAAACGGTACGGTTCCACAGAACGCCCGACGGCGCGATCGAACTCGACAGACCCAAAACCTCATGGCACACGCGCGCAGATGTGCCGTCGGTGCGTGACTGGAGCAATCAGGAGCTGGCAAACCTGTTTCGCGTCAAGGCGCTTTTGCAGGCCGCAGGCATTGCCATTGAGATTGACCGCGGCCTCAGTGATGAGGGCGACCCGTGGTTCGTCTTCTGTCACGAATCAGGTGACGTCTTCATTCATTTTTGCCGGATTGATGGCCTCTATCTTCTTGACAATCCAAACCTTCAGCACCCTTTGAGGGGGCATGATTTCAACGATCTTGTATCGGATTTCACCCGCAACGCCCTGCCCCAAACCCCTTCGGACGACACGATCATGGCGGGACATACAGTTGTCCGCTTTGATCGAAGTGGCACATTGCGCCTGCACCCCTCGACAATCCTCGCAGCCCTGGTCTGGAGCTTGCTCCTGGCCTCCGAGGAGCTTGTTCTGCCGGTGAACAGCCCCGACGATGACGCTGGTCGACCTTCTGCGGACACGCTCATTGAATTTTCGAATGCAATCGAAACTGCACGCCCCGACACACCGCACGGTCCCGTTTATGTCCCTCAAAAAGAGGACGATTCAGGTCCCATGCAGGATCATAAGGCAGCATCCTCGTTTCAACCCAACAGCATGGCCCCAAAAGACATGGTAAGCCACTCCGGGCTGGCTATTGCGCCCAATTCGTTTGGTTTGGGATTGAGCTCCATCGCTTTCGCTCTTGGACTGGTCTCTGAACGCAGCTTGACCGAACCGCTTGCAGACATCCTGGAAGAGACGGAGCATGCACTGGCTGTGTTGGGTCAGGTCCTTGTCACAACGGATGCCACCTCAGGCCTTTTGGATGCGGGTCAGACCGAAAATTCGATCTGGGGACTGGACGCCCCCCTTGAGCAGAGCTTGACGGCAAGCCAGGTCAGTGCAGCGACATCGGTCCCTCTTGCAATGGATCAGGCCGTCAAGATGGCAGGTCTTGTGGCACCGCAAAACAGCGATATCAGCGGGGCCTTCGGCACCAGGATCATCGCCGATACGTCACCTGAAAACTCCACGCTGTCCGCACCGGACAGCGTTGCGTCCCAAGACCTGCCCTATGTCCTTCCCAAGAGTGACACTGAGCAGAACACGAAGGATCTGGTGACGATCTCTGTTCAAGGGGTCGAGGATCTGCTTCAAATCTGGCAGACATCCCTTGAGAGCTTCGTCGTTCAAGGGGAGATATTTTTCGCCTCTTTCGACATCCTCGAGGTCACGAACAATACCTCCACGCCAATCGGGCCAGGTGTTTCTTCGCCAGACACCGCACTCGACAACAACATGGAAATCGTGCCCTGGACCCCTTTGCCACAGCTCGCGGCAGACCGTTCCATCAAGACACTCATTGACACGGCAGTGTCGCTTGCAGATGCCGAAAGTGATAAACGCGCTTTTGACAAGGACGCTGCCGCATTTATTCATTTCATGCTCGACCGTCTGGACAATTTTGAGGTCGTCCAAACAGACGACGATTACGTATTCCTGGATTTTGATACGGTCGTGAACAATCCAAACGCCCCTTTGCATCTTATGAGCTGGAGCCTTGATGACGGCGGCGTCGTCACAACCATTGGGTTGCGCAGCGATTTTGAAAGCTTCGAGCTGACCGCGTAAAAGACCAAGTACAAGAGATGCCCGGCTTGGTCCGTCACGCGGAAAGCCGGGCATGAGATCTGTACGCGCTCTTCGGCCCCGGACAACCCGCCGACGGCGCCTGGAGCGAGACGTTATTCTTCGATCATACTTTTGCGCACGGCATCCATCAACGGGGATACGATGAAGTTCGCCACGGTGCGCTCGCCAGTTGTTATGATCACATCCACCGGCATGCCTGCAGTGATACGATCCCGGATTTCTTCGGGGATGTCATTCTCATCCACCGCGACACGCGCCAGAAAGTACGGCGGATCATTGGGATTGTCCGGAGTGATAACATCCCCCGACACGCTCTCCACCGAGCCCAGCATGATCGGCGTCAGCTTGGTCTTGAACGCAGTGAAGCGCACTTCTGTAAGCAGACCAGGTGCCACGTTGTCCTTGTCGATCGGCGACACGCGGGCGTTGATGATCAGCTCTTCATCCTCGGGCACCAGCTCCATCAGCACATCGCCGGGACGGATCACGGACCCGACCGTGTGCACCTTGAGGTTTTGGATGGTCCCCGACCCCGGAGCCCGGATCTCGGTTCGGTTCAGAACATCGATGGCAACCTTGCGCCGCTCCTGCAATTCGCTGATCTCGGCGCGGATCCGCTCGAGCTCGGTATTGGCTTTCTGACGGTATTCCTGGTTCAGTTGCAGAATTTGCAGGGCAGTCTCACCGATACTGGCGCGCGCCTGAGCGATCTCCGAGATGACCTTCCCGAGATTGGCCTCGATCTCGATCATCTCGTCTTCCCGCTGACTGAGCACGTTGCCCTGGATGAGACCACGGCTTTCTCCGTCGCGCATCCGATCCAGCATTTCGGTATAGTTGTCGATGCGGCGCTGGAAGGCAGATTTCTGCAATTCCAGACCTTCGATTTGCACCTCGATCTGTTCCCGGCGCGCCCGCAGGATATCTTCCTGTGATTTAAGGATCGACCTGCCTTCCCGGAAGAGATCGGTCTGGTCGTCCCTGACAGCCACCACCACTTGATTGTCTCCGGACACAAGGTCAGCTGGGAACACGACGTCAGGCGCCAGCTTCCGCTCCGCCAAAAGCCGCGCCTCAATCATGCGCGACACATCCAGACGGGTGGACAGAACCTCGAGATTGGACTGCGCTTCGACGGCGCTCAGGCGCAACAGGATATCCCCCTGCTCGACTGTATCCGCCTCGGCGACGAGAATGTCTTCGACAATCCCGCCTTCGAAATGCTGAACCACACGCCGATTGCCTTCCAGAGAGATGATGGCAGGCGCCACAACGGCGCTGTCCAGTTTGGCAACGGCTGCCCAGCTTCCCAAGACCCCGAAAGTCAGAAAGATAAGGACGTAGCCCGCAAGAGCAACGGGTTTCGGGCTAGGTTTCTTCACCATTTGGCATCAAGCTCCTCAAGAGCGGTACGTGTTGGTCTGATCCAGGGACGTATGTGTCATCCGCGGGACGTGTCTGTCATGTTGACAATGGCCGGTGTCGGTTTGGCGGCGGGCCCGTCATTATTGGGCTGGCCTTGCTGCGCCTGACCAAAAATCTCACGTGTTGGCCCAAACTTCTCGACCGCTCCGTTCACCAACATCAAAGCTTTATCAGACAAGGCCAGTAAGTTGGTCTTGTGTGTGACAAGAACCACGGTTTTGCCACGCTTCTTCAACTCCTGGATACATGCGATGAGCGCCTGTTCTCCCATCGAGTCGAGATTTGAATTTGGCTCATCCAATACGATCAGGCTGGGTTCGCGGAAAATTGCCCGCGCAAGTCCGACACGTTGGCGCTGCCCTCCAGACAATGCGTTCCCACCATCCCCTACATCGGTATCGTAGCCATCACTCAGCGTCTGGATCATGTCATGCGCCCCCGATAGCGTCGAGGCAGCGACAATTTCACTGTCCTGAACATCATTCAGAAAACGCGAGATGTTCTCTGCGACAGAGCCACGAAACAGCTTCACGTCCTGCGGCATATATCCCATGTATCGACCCAGCTGGTCCGGGTCCCAGTGGTGCAGTTCGGTTCCCTCCAGGCGGACTGCTCCGGATGCGGGTTGCATGGCACCAACAATGTGCCGCACCAGGGTTGACTTGCCCGATCCACTCGGGCCAATGATCGCCAATATCTCTCCTTGTGTCACGCTGAAGGAAACGCCCTTCAGAAGAGCGGTTTTTGTCCCGGGAGCTGTGGCAAAAAGATTTTGCACCGCGAGGTTACCCTTGGGAGCCGGCAGCTGCATGCGATCTTCTTCGTCATCAAGCGCGGCGAAGATATCCGTCAGCCTCTTGTGCGCTTGGCGGGCTGCAACAAACTGCTTCCACTGTCCAACAGCCTGCTCCACTGGCGCAAGGGCACGGCCCATAACGATCGAGGCGGCGATCATGATGCCGGGTGAGATTTGTTGATGGATCGCCAGGTAGGCGCCAGTGCCCAGAATGGCAATCTGCAAGGACATGCGTACGAACTTGGTGGACGCCATGATCGCCCCGGCCCGCCCGCTCGCCTTTGCCTGAGCAGCCAGCACATCGTCATGTTGTTTGAGCCACCGATTGGTCAGCGGTTTTTCCATCCCAAGCGCACGGATCACTTCTGCGTTCTGAACCGTCGTGTTGACGAAATGCGCAGCACCGATATTGGCGTTACCCGCATCCTGCAAAAGACCGCGCGTCGCAAATTCATTGGTCAGCGCCAGAACGAAGATGATCAGCGCACCACCGGTCGCCACGAAACCCAGCCAAGGATGGAACGCGAAACAAAGTGCCAGGAACAAAGGCACCCAAGGTGCGTCGAAAAACGCGAGGATCCCCTGCCCCGTCAAGAATTCCCGAACCCGATCCACATCCTGCAGCGTTGCATGCGCACCCGAGTTCGGCGCCGCAAGCTGCTTGCGCACAACACGATTGAAGGCCGGGTTCGCCAGCATGTCGTCGAACTGCAATCCTGCCCGCACAAGCATCTTGGATCGTATGAATTCCAGGAACCCGTAGGTGATCAGCAACAACACCGCGATGCCGGTGATCATCAGAAGCGTATTCTCGTTCCGGCTGGCCAACACGCGGTCATAGACCTGAAGCATGTAGAGCGGCCCGACAAACATGAGCAGGTTCGAGAAGAAACTGAAGATGACAGTGGCAAAGATGATCGCCTTGAACCGGCCATACGCTTTTGCAAGGGGTGACGTTGCTTCCATGGAGCTGGGCCCTTTCACAAATCGCAGATCGACGAAAAAAATTGTTCGCCCATCCCGATTTTACCACGTGAATTTGTACACATATCGGTCTCTTAAAGCAATTCGCATCATCTCTACGAGCAAACGAACAAGCAAGCCAGAAATACGTGTACATATCTTAGACCAATGCTCAGACGTCTTTACCTGAACAAATACCCCTCTGTGAGGGCCGCCGATTGGCGTGGAATGTGCACATCACAAAGTGACTGGCGGTTCGACCTACCTGAGCCCAGACACCATCTCGACACCGGACCATCCCAAGCCTTAGATAGGCATCATTCGTACTCGCTTAATTACGCGTTCTTCGGGAGTTCAGCCTGCAAGGCTTTTGCGAATGTGTTCCGAGCAGTTTGTGCAATGGCTTGCTGCTGCTTGAGGCGCGCAATCTCCTGATCAACAGCCCGCAGGTTGTTAACTTGAGTTCTGGCAGCCGAGGAGAGGCTATCCAATGCATATTCTTTACCGTCGATGGTCACTTTGGGAGTGCCGGTCATGATGATCACCTTTTGAAGTGAGGATAGAAGTAACAGGATAACGCAAAGGTCACACCCTTCGCACGCTTGGAAAGCAAAACCCCCGACGAAAGCCGGGGGTTTAAATTTTATCTCCCCCTTAGAAGGAGTAGCGCAACGCTTAGAGCAAGAAGTTATCTTCGAACAGAGACGTCACACCAGACAGTTCCACTTGGAAGTCAGACTCTTCAATGAGACCATTGCCATCCGTATCCACAACCAGAAGGTTCTGGCTGGAGATGAAGACAACCTCATTATTAATACCAGTCAAGGCATTCTCGGCTTCCAGTGCTGTTGTGAAGTTAAACTGATTACCGGCAGCAACCCCGTCTCCATCAGCCAAGCCGGCACCGACAAAACCACTCAAATCAATCAAGTCGCCTTCATCAGTGTCATCAAAGCCGGCTCCATCGGCATCAGTCCCTGTAGTCACGAGAGTACCAACGTTGAACCCAGTGACAGCGTCCACTCCAGTACCACCACCAAGAACTGTCTGAGATTCTGCCTCGGTCGAGTAGATAATCGTGTCGCGACCAATGAATACCCCATTGCCGGCATCATATGTACCTGTCGAACCACTCAGATCAATGGAGTCTGAACCTTCCCCACCATCAACAGAGTCGTTTCCAGTACCCGTGACGATCAAGTCATCACCATCACCACCGAAGAGATTATCATCACCATCACCACCGTCAATGGTGTCATCACCACCATAGCCATAGATGGTATCGTTGCCCACATCTCCACTCAGAACGTCGCCAGCGCTTTCGTCTGCGATGACAGCCGCTACACCGTCTACATCATCTGTAACACTTGGAGGTGTATTTGCGTCTGCACCGGCGGCTTCAGCACCAGCTACAATTCCTACACTGGCATCGGTATTGTCAGTAACCGTGTCACCAACTGTTGGTGTGGTTGTATCACCAGGCAATATGACACTGCCATTCGCACTTACAGTGAATGACGTCCCATCAGCAGCACCTGTGAATGTAAGAACACCCGCAGCATCTGTAACGGTAACACCATGATTAGCCAAAATGGCCGCACTATAGGTGGTAGCGAAATTGTCAGCGGTTGTAGTCGCGTCAACATTAAATACCGCGCTATACGTGTCACCATTAATTGTAACATCAAGCTGACTACCCAGAAGCAGACCTGTGATATCCGTCTCGCTGATCTGCACAACAGGATCTTCATCAATAACACTCGATGACACGGCCATGGGATCACCAACATCATCCGCAGTGACAGTCACCGTACCATTTGAAGCCACAGCAGATGCGGTTGGTGAGTTTGTTGTGATATCAATTGCCAGAGCCGTTGCAATTGTGTCACGCGTTGTGCCATCGGCGGGGACAACATAGTCGTAGTCGACGCCGTCAACGGTAATACGCACCAAATCGCCAGCGTCATAGGTCTCGTCTGCCAACTCAACTGTAGTGACTTCTTTTACACCTGGAAAGTTTGTCGCACTGGAAGACACAGTGAACTCTTCGCCAAGATTCAGACCATTGGATGTATCAATGCCTGTAATGGTGATCACACCTGTTGCTGCATTGGTAGTTGAAGCCCCAATGTCTGCATCGGCATCTGTATCAACATCCGCGTTATTCAGCGCAGCGATCAATCCATTGGTGACATCTGCAACAACGTCTCCACCCGAAACGGTATAAGTAAAGTCCACACCATTTACGGTAATTGTGACTTCATCACCTGTATTATAGGTGTCGGCTGCAACTGTAACGGTGTTCACCATCGGAGTGCCTGCGATTACAGCCCCCGTGGCACTGCCGTAAATAGTATCATCGCCCAGTCCACCACTAATCTCATCACTCTGCTCACCACCGGTGATGGTGTCGTTGTTTTCCGACCCAGCGATCAGAAGCGAAGAATCAGTCTCGAGCTTTGCGTCAATCGTTACACCACCAGTAAGAATAGATGCAGCGTATTCGTCATCGCCAATGATACCATCGTCTGGGGTATCTGTACCGGCACCATTATCCTGATCATCGTTGGTGATAGCAGATGCATCGATGACAAACATGACGTCATTTTTCGTCCAGTCGTCAGCAGTCGTCAGCGTGATAGCACCATTATCTGCGCCAGCTGCTTGATCATAGTTGTCGACGAGTGTGATGCTGTCGAACTCCCCCGATGTACCATCTTCCACTTCAAGCTCAATAGTGCCGTCAGCAGCGGTCAAGTTGCCATCACCATTGATGATGGTTGTCGGCGCTTCATCGTTTGCAACCTTTAGTGCAAGATCGACACCAGCAAGATCAAATTCGTCATCAAGCAAGAATGCTGCGCCACCATCTGCGAACATATCAAGGCCATCCACCAGCGTGACCTGGGTGTCCTGCAGATTGCGGAGGATCAGGGCAACATTGCCTGTATCTTCGGCCACATCCAGTGTCACAGACGAAGCATCAAAATCTTCACCAATAACCACTGTATGATCGACATCGCCCATCCCAGTAAAGTTAACCGTGTCGATACCAGTATCGAACGCTTCTTCATCAAGTACGATATAGTAAGAACCAGCAATTTTGTTATTTGCTGCAGGGTTTGTCACATCAGTATCAACTTCGAGGATCTCGATCCCGAATTTATTGATCCAGACTTCATCGTTTTCAGTTTGAACGGTGTCGTCGAAACCCATACTATTGTTGCCAGCGATAACAAGAGTGTCGCGACCAGCACCCAAGTCGATCATGTCCTCATCATCAACGACATCGGCGGTCATGTTGACAAGGTCATCAGCGGTGCCCGTCATGACGTCGTAATCATTGGTAGCATCAACAGTCAGATCAACCGCTGCACCACCAGTGATTTGAATCGCATCTGCATTCACATTGACAACAGTGTATGCTTCACCAGCTTCTGTATTTGCAATAGTCAGAGAGGTTTCGATCTGAACACCCTGACCCACGAAACCATCATTGGTGCCATCAGCCAAATCTGCTGCAAGCGCTGCATTGTAGGCAGATTCCAGCTGATTGTTGATTGGATCGATATTGCGCCACTGCAGGAATGTGAGGACATTTTCATCGCTATTGGCAAAGTCATCGTCGCCGAAGCCATTCAGATCCACAGCATGCGAGCCTGAAGCAAAATTCAAAACGACATTTTCGGCCATGTAGTCGGTGTCCGCAACCTTGCCAGCTGGGAACGAAGAAGTCTCTCCCATTTCGAGGTTTAGATCGACGTTGTCCGCGCCTGCATAGGTTGCGTTCGGCGCACCCACATCCAAAGTGAATGTGTCATCATTCCCAGACGCGTCTGCCAAGTCAACGAGCAATGTAACATCTGTGACGCTGTCATCTTCCAGCAAACCACTATTCACACCTGTCGCTTCATTTGCGGACAAGCTAACAGCAACATCTTCCCGCAGGTTATTGACCACAAACTTCGTGGCCGTACCTGCCTGGTACTGCTCCTGAGAGTTCAGAACAAATTCTTCCAGCGCCTGCTCTTCGGAGACAAGATTGAGGGTTGCGAGATCACCATCGAACCGCAGCACGTCAACATTGATCTGACCGTCTGTGTCTTTGTCGTCATTTTCACTGACATCAAGGTTGGCGTCATCAATGATTTGGTTTGCAACGGTCAGGTTGAGAGTCTCGACACCATCCACATAGGTGTTGAAAGCTTCACCATTTTCATCTCCGAGAAGCCCCAAGTTAATCGCCGTGACGTTCACCACATCAAGGGCAACTACATTCATCATGTCTGCGCCCGCGCCACCATCAAGATGCGCATCGGTATCAACGATTGTTGATGCTGCATCCCCAGAAGTGGAGTCTTCTTCCTCGAACCCAGCAATGTCATCACCCGCACCAAGCATCAGATGTGCGCCTGCAAAATCTTGGGCACCACCAAGATCGACTTCGCGAGTATCAAGAGTGTCTTCGGCCAGAACAGTGGTTGATCCGTCAAACAAAACCGAAACGAGATCATTGTCAGACCCGGTGTTAATCACAGCACCTTCAGAAGCGGTATCAAACATGACGTCATCATTGCCGTCGCCAGTCACAATGCTCGCGCCGACAATGAAGAAAGTATCGTCCACATTGCTGTCCAGCAAATCACCGTTATTCCAATCACTTGCACCTTGCAGATTGGCAGCGGTTACCACATCGTCACCAGCACCCGTGTCGATCGATGCGGCCAGCGCCTCTCCAAACGAAGAATTTGCGTTGGCTTCAACATCTGCCAAAGCCTGCATGTCAACACCCGCAGCGTCGACCTCGTCGTCAT
The DNA here is from genome assembly GCF_002115725.1 of Marivita cryptomonadis. Lineage (GTDB taxonomy): Bacteria > Pseudomonadota > Alphaproteobacteria > Rhodobacterales > Rhodobacteraceae > Marivita > Marivita cryptomonadis. Next base: position 31,517 of record NZ_JFKD01000023.1, on the reverse strand, counting down.
CATCCCCAGTCGCGATGCTGGCGGTGCCATACATGTACAGATCAACCCCGACATAATCTTCGCCAGCATTTGTCGCAACATCACCGGCAAGACCATCATAAGCAATGATTTCATCATCTCCGAAGCCAGAGGTGACCGAAGATTCATCATCACCCAACATGTCTGCGCCCAACTGGAGATCACCAGTCATAGTGGAAGCATCTACAGTGACACCATCACCATTGTTCGTATCGCCCAGCGTGCCATTCCAGCTTGTATCGCCGTCAAGGCCATCGATTGACACATCTGCAGCACCAATAATGGTCAACTCTTGCAAGTCAGCTGTTTGAATACCATCGTTGTTGGCATCCAGAAGATTGTCTTCATCTGCCATGATCTGAACGTCAGCATTCGCCGTCAGGTTGATGAACTCAGCCCCATCCGCAACAAGATCATTGACCTCAAGAGCAGCGTCAGCAAACACATTGATTGTCTGATCCGTGTCTGTTTCCGTATCTTCTTCGGAGTTCGCACCCACGAGCATACGGTCGATATTGGAAGATCCATCGATCTGAATATTTACAGTCTCAAAACCATAACCCTGATCTTCCGCTGAATCGCCTGTTTCACCAATTGTCAGGCCAAAAGTCGAATGATTTCCACCGAGACGCGCCTGATCGAGGGTTAGATCCAGTTCATTGTCTGTAGCGGTCAGCTCATCTTCACGCCACAGGAAATGCACCTCTCCATCTGTTGTCGCGTTGGACACACTGACACTAGTTGTGGACGCCGCCAAATTATCCAGTGTAAGGGTCGTACCGGTGTCTGTAATACGGTTGACGTTCAGGTTCTTCAAACCTGTCGCATCCTGAAAATCAAGCCTTTGAACGTCGTTATCTGTCACCCTCAGATTGACTGTCTCAATCCCATTGAGCGTCGGCGCGATTTCGGATTCAGTGCCTTCCTCAGAAATTGTGCCGATGATGGCATTCAAAGTCGGGTTGTCACCTGTACCTGTCAGAACGTCTTCATCTTGCAGCGTATTGATGAAATCAGTTCCACCCGGCGTGTATGCGGGCTGCGCATTGAATACATTTGCGCTCGCAACATCCACATCGTTGGTCAGGATATATGTGCTGGCAGCCATAAATGCTGCTGTTTCAGCTTTTGCAGCAGCAACGGTCGCTGGATCATCGGTCACATTGTCAAGAACACTGCGCGCACTGTTATAAGCCGCCTCATCAAGAATGATCAGCTGCCCATTAACGACTTCTGACAACGGATTGGTTGATGTCGCGATGTTGTTATCGAGGGCTTCAGCAGCCCAGTCGAGACCCACCTCAATTTTGTTCTCCAGAAGCGCCTTGTCCGCACCTTGAGCGCCGCTGATGATGTCTACGATCACCTGGCCAATGTCGGCACCACCGATCAACTGCTGAACGTAGTAGTTGTCGAGGCCGTTCGCCGGATCCCGGCCAAGCAGATTGTTGAAAATGTCCGTCACAAGATCGAGGTAACCTTGCTGAGTGGCCAGGTTAGGAGCGCCGAGCAGGGGGTACAAACCGGTTGTCTCAGGCTGATTTCCGAACGAGGCGGCAATCTCGGTGATCGTCATGTTGCCGCTGGTGAGCTCGCCGACCCAGTAGTTCAAACCTGACGGCGCAGGTGCACGGTCAAAATACCCAACGAACAGGGATGCGACTTGCTCTTGCGGGGTCAGTGTGGACAGATCTAACGCCATGAATTTTTCCTTCAGTGTTTAGGACCCGAAAGCCCAGTTCAACAAGCAGTTACTCAAAAGCCATCTCGCTGGACAGATTTTGGGCTCGACTTGGTAATGGTGATATACGGTTTCATACAACCGGACAAGAGCATTTGTAGCGCGAATTCCATACCCACAGATGACCTTCTTTAACTGTTGAATTCTTTGAAAAACCATGTGTCGCATAAGCCACACCCCAACCTCGACTGCTGGAGCGAGCATCTTGCTGGCACACCACTCATACCGTGAGAAGAACCACGTTACGCACTTGGCCAAACACATTTTTGTTGTCGGCACGTCGCATTGGCGACCTGTGTGAAAGCCGAACCCTATCGTCAGATTCCCTCCCGGCAGGAGCGTTCGACAGCGAAACGGTAGAGTGCGGCATCAACCTGGTGAAACTCCATGAACCGGGTGCGCAACCCCCCATGGGTTTCGCCCGCCCCCGAAACAGGCCCGGTGTTTTCCATAAACACATCCAGCGGGCGTCCGATCATCTTCGACAGCCTCTCCAGATCCTGCGGAAACCGTTCCACAACACCGATGAAATCGATCTTGTGCCATGGCAGGCCGCGCAGGAACTGTGATTGATAATCCCGCAAGGCTGGATGAAAGAGGAAGTCCTCAAGGCTCCAACCCTCCGACAGGACCGTCCGGACCAGCGGGTCCGGCACTGTATGAGGATCAAACGTCTGCCAGTAGAAATAATTGGATATCGCGCGGGCAAAGGGGTCCCGGACCCAAGTGATGTAAGACGGTACACGCCACGTCATGAACCGATGATATTTGCGCGCCGGGAAATGTCCATGCACCAGCCGGCACGTGTTCGGCATGGCGTTCAGATCCTGACGGTAACGCCGCACGAGATCCAGCCAGCTTGGCGACAGCCAGGCGCGGTGTGTCTCGACCGCGCTGATACCTTGCGCGGCAATCCCGGCGTGGTCCCGAGCGTGCCGGTAGTCCAGAAAGAGCTCATCTGCGGAAAAGGCCTGCCCCAAGGCCTTGGCAAAGCTGGTGCCTGCCGTCTTTGGTATATGAACAGACACGTAAAGCATGGGATGAGCGGGAGGCCAATTCATTTTCGGGCGCAATGGCAGCATGTCTAAAGCGCTAGAATTGCGCAGGTATTTCCATGGGCTCCCAGATCGAGATGTTTTGTAAAGCGCTGCTGGGTCAGATCGAACAGCGCCAGCATGGACCCACTCTCCATTCGTGCCGCACGATCATCACTGTTAAAGCCATAACTGACAAGTAACATGTTGTCCCAACGCCCCAGTCCACGTGGGAACGGATCACCGGCCTGGCTCTTTAAGACAAAGCGCTTCAAGGCACCGTTTGCGGGATCTATCCTGACAAGTGCGGAGCCGCCGCTATCCAGACTCCAGATCGCCCCACCTGCAGCCAGGATATCGTGACAACACGTCCCGATCCCCTCGTACCATGCTGTCCGAACAGCTTTTCCACGCCTTGCAGCCGGCAAAGAGAGGCGCAGCGCGAAGCTGGGCCGGTCCCAGTTGTGGGACAAGACCAGCAGGCTCTCTTTGTCAACGCTGACCGAGTTGAAATGGTATGTATCCTTTCGCTTGGCATCCGGTCTTTGCAGATGGGCAGGGACCACCGCCTCAAGGTCGAGTCCCTGAATGCTCTTGCCCCAAATCGACCGTCTCAGAAGGAAGGGATGTCGTGCCGATGTGACAAACAGATTTTGCTGGTCGTATGTAATCTGGTGCAGATCATCGAAGGCGCTGGAGCCATAGCAGACAGGGGTGCGTATCATGCCACCCCTGGGAGATTTGACATATGCTCGAATAACGTTTTTCGGAGCGCCCAAGGTCATGGGGCGCTTGTTGATATCAAGGTTTCTCTCCACCACAAAGACACGGCGCCCTGCCTGGGCGAGCCCAAAATAAACGCCCTGCCCCTCTCGCAGAACACGTCTTTCCAGGATGTCTCCATCCGATGAAAGAGTGACCTTCAACAACCGCTTGAATGTGGAGACCAGAAAGCTGCGCATATTTCTTGACATCCTGCCCGCCCTAAAGGTCGGGCATTCCTCCTGCGAGACGCTCATGCCCGAGCGCGAGAATGTTGCGGGCAGCATTCACGTCCCTGTGGTGGACGAAGCCGCACTGATCGCATGCCCATTTTCTTGTTCCAAGCGCGCCCATACCTTTCGGACTGCTGGCCTGTATCGCCGCCCTGACCTTCGGCGTTGTCGTTGCCTGGCTGTGAAGCTTGATCAGCATATCGCTCTCCCGTCCCGCGCCTCGGTCAGAACCCAGCGTGCCATGAAAAGTGCTGACCGACGAGGGGCTATCTGATCATCCGGGATGGAACAACTGCCCTCCGAAGGTGGCTGGCTCGAAACTGGTGAACAGGCTGAAAGGCGTGTCCAGCAGGCGGCTGGCGCAAAAGTATGGTGGGCCGCACCGCTGTTTCTGGAAGGGCGTTCTTTGGTCGCCGTCATATTGCGCAGGGTCGGTTGGCGGCCCGCCGATCGCCGTGCTTCGCCAGTATTCGACGCCAGTATTCTTCGCCAGTGTACAGAGCAGCAAGAACGTCCGCTCTAACCCCACCCTGAACGACCTGGCTAGCGCGGCAGCCTGGTAAAATTACGCCATGTCCGGCGCCCTTCCTGGCAACTGGCCGCGGGATCGGACTTCTCTCGGTCATGAACGAACGCTCCAAATGACAATGGTGAGCAGTCCGATTGTCGCTGTTGGGGCGCCCCTCTATTTTTCACCAGATATTCATAACTACCAGGTATTTGCTGAAATCGGATAATTAAAATAACCGGATATTTACGATTATCCAGTATTTTTAAATACCCGATATTAATAAATACCCGGTTTTCTTATATATCCGGTAACATATTTTATCCGGTAAAATTTTTTACTGGATAAAAATAAAAATTGGATATTCTTGCTTACCTGGTTATTGTGGCAACAAGAAAATATCAGGAGGATTCATGCCGGCCATCGTCATCGCGTCACCCAAAGGAGGGGCGGGAAAATCCACGGCTGCCGTGCTTCTTGGCACAGAATTGGCGCACGAGGGCGTACCCGTAACAATGCTGGATTGCGACCCAAACAAGTCACTCACGCTGTGGGCCACTCAATCGGACCTCCCCCCCAGAATCAAAGTGCTGTCAGATATCTCCGAAGCCGATATTGTGCGCACCATCAAGGCACATGACAGCGATGGTCAGGTTGTGATCGTTGATCTCGAAGGGGTTGCCTCACGACTGGTATCCCGCGCGATCAGTCAAGCTGATCTGGTCCTGACCCCGATGCGGGCCACAACACTTGATGCGACCATTGGGGCCCGTGCGCTCCAACTCATTGCAGAAGAAGAAGAAGCCCTCGACCGCAAAATTCCACATGCTGTCATTTTCACCATGACCAAGGCGATCCAATCCAAACAGCACAAGGGGATCGAGGCATCCCTGCGGGAACAGGGCGTGGACATGATTGATCCTCCATTGATGGAGCGCGCGGCATTTTCCGGACTTTTTGCGTTCGGTGGGGACCTACATACCATGCCGGCACAGGGAAACATGGATGGCGCACGCGACAATGCGCACGCCTTTGCGATGCAGGTCTACAAACGTCTTGCGGGAGAGGACTGAAGATGTCTGAAAAGAACCCGTTCGGAATATCGATCTCACCAGCCAAGCTGCGCAGCAAAGCCAAGGACAGCAGCCCACAAACTGTCGCTCGCTCGGACGAAGCTGCAGAGAAACATGGGTTTGTAGATCGTGACGCCAAGAAGCGGCGTGGTCGCAAACCCAGCCCACGCACAGGACAAGTACATGCCAAGGTGATGCCCGATGTTGCGCAAGACATCGCCGCCGAAGCCAAATATCGGGGGGTGCAGCAAGGCGTTGTGATTGAAGAAGCCTGGGCGCTCTACAAGGCAGAAAAAGGTCTTTGAGCAGCAGCTGCGGGCAGAAATTTGACCCCGCCCTGAACGGCGGGGCCTGTGAGCAGGATCGCATGGGTCAGATCGTACCGTTCATCTGAGCGAGTGGCGCAGGCCGTTTTGCTGATCATCCCAAAGCGCCGTCATCATGCCCTTGAGGCGAGGGCCGAGCACTGCATAGGAGCGCTCAGAGAAATGCGTCCGGGACCTGTCCAGCATATCCTGCAATTCAGGGTCCAGATCCGCGCCTTCTCCCCGCATTCGGTCAATAATGGTGGCGATCCCCCGTGCCATGTCCGTCGGAGCGATCCCGGGCAGCGCTATGCAATATGGCGACACGTCCGAGAATATGTCCAACGGGGTTACAGCCACCGGACGGCCTGAGATCAAGCCGTAGCGCACCGCGCCACTGGCCGACTCCACGCTATGCTGGTACCCGAAGACGATCAGATCACACTCGGCAAGCTTTTCAAGCGCGGTTTCATCGGGCAGGAACCGTGTCTCCACCTCAACCACATCACCCAGTCCCGCATGCTTGATCTGGCTTTTGACCTTTCCGATCAAGTCTCGCGAGTCCCCGACAGGGTATTCCGCATTGATCATGCGCAGCCGCACATTGCGGCCTCCGGCCTGCAAGATCGACACGGCCTCCACCAATTCAGGCAGCCCTTTATTGGGAAGAAAGAAACCATAACTTCCGATCGTAAAGGGCGCTGTCTCAGGCTGCTTGCGTAGGGCAGGGGGGCTGATCACCGGCAACACGCCATGCGGGAAGAGCGTGACATTCTCGACAAGACCAAGATCCTTCATCCGGTTCGCGTCGCTCACCTTGTGCACCAGAATTCGGTCGCATCGCGCCAGTGCCTCTCGGATCGAGGCAAGCTGGGTCTCGGGCGGATGTGGGCTGTCATCCGTAGCATGCAAGGTCATGACCACTTGCCGACCGTCCTCTTTCAACGCCTCGATCAGCGTCGCGAGATGGGTGAAGTTGAAGAACCCGTAGTTGAATTGGATCAAGATCGTCTGCAGGTCTTCCACCCGGATTGCCGATAAGAGGTCTGATAATTCGTCATCACGACCCTGCTTCCAGCACCGTGTGATGGGTTCATCCAGAGACGCGTCTGACATGACCGGGTCTTTGGCATAGGCCGCCAAGACATGCACTGGCAGACCCAGATAGCGGATCAGATGCTCGGAATAGGTCGCGATCCCACAGCGCGCATTGTAGCTTGTCACCCATCCGACCCGCGGTGGCACTGGTTGGGGACGCGCTGCAGCGTGACGCAGAGCCGCGACACTGCGTTCAGCTACCCTGTCCCAGCCAAACCTCTCGAAAAGAGCTTCCCGCGTCTGTGCGCGCTCTGTGTCTGTCGGGGCAGGGGCCTTGGCCGCTTGCCGCATCAGTTCAGCCATATGGTTGCGATCCGGCTCCGCCCACATACTGAGACCTGTTTCCAGATGGCTCCGGGTCTGCTCAAAGCGATAGTCGATTTTCTGAACAAGTGGCAGGTCGGCAAAATCCATCTGGCCACTCCAGCCCGTGGTGAGCACCGGCTTGCCCATCAAGAGTGCTTCCGCCACAGGCAGCCCAAATCCTTCCGCGCGCGACGGGAAAACCGCGACATCACAGGCCCCGTAAAGCGTGCGCATCTGCCCGTCGCTGAGATCCCCGTCGATCAGATCGATCGGAGCCAGATCGGGATGAGTCAAACGCAGCGCTGCGATCTGATCGGCAATGTCGTTGTGAGGGTTCGGGAAACTCTTGATCAACAGCGCCACGTCATCCCGGTTTGTGAACGCCAGCGCCCAAGCTGCCAAAAGCGCATCGGCTCCTTTGCGGGGAAAACAGGAAGAGACGTGCAAGAAAAGCCGACCCGCCTGAGGTATATCATCAACCGGCTCCGGCGCTATTGTCTCAAAATGATCCACACCGTTGCCCACGGTGTAAGCCGGAACAAAAACTCCATTATCGATCATGATCTTGCGAACATGGTCTGACGTTACCGTCAGATACCGCAGCGTATCATTGAAAGATGTAATATAGTCTGGGGGAAACCCTGTTTCTTCCCACGCGTAACAGTGCAGGCCCGGCAGAGGGTCTAGCATATCACTGACCCGTGGCGGATACATGTTTCTGCTGACCGTATCGACTGGATCAAAATTGGCCGCCAGCATGGCACCAATGTCCGGATTGGCGGCAAGGAACTCAGGATCCGGATCGAATTCGCCCCGTCCCTCTGTGGATTTGAGCTGCACCTGTACGCCCTGACGCTCAAGCGCACGCGCGAACTCGCGGTTGACGAGCGCCAAACTGTAGCTGCTGTCGATCGGCCCCTCTATCCGCCAACACAGCGCATCTCGCAGGGAGACGGGGGCCCATGGCTGTGTCCGATCGATCTCAGCCACGAGACGCGATGCAGACCGTCGCGCGTCAGCCATCTTCAGACGGCGGCGCTCCCGTCGCATATCCAGCCAGTGTTTGATCTGCTTGTCGAGCTTCTGAATTTTCTTGGAGCGATAATAAAACCGGGTCTTCTTGGTTTTTTTGAGCTGGGCGATCTGGATGTCATGCATCTCGAGGCGGCTCCGAAGGCCCTCGTTTTCACGACGCAACTCACTGAGCGCCTTGTCATAGACCTCAGCCAGGTCCCGGGCAGATGGGCCCGTTGCTGTGGCAAATGCTGCCTCAATCGCCGCCATCACGTTATCAGGACCCGCTTTCTGGGCCACCAATGCGTAATCAGGACTGGCCTTGAACAGGACATCACTCAATCCTACGGCGTTCGGATCCTGCAGCTGACTTGCATTCAGACGTAGCAACTTGATCTTTGCGTAGCCTGCGTGCTCGGCCAGAAATTTCAAGACGTTGGGGGGGATAGGCGCAACATGCGTACTGTCATTGTGAAAGGTAACAGTACCGACCTCGATATTCTCAGGGTTTGGCGTTTCCAAAATGAGAAGGCCACCCGGTGCCAATGCACGGAGCCCATCGTTGACGATGGTACGCACCGCATCAAAGGGCAAATGCTCAATCAGGTGAAAGGCCGACAAGATGCCGAGGTTCTCATCCTCGGTCGAGGCAAGCGCTTCAAGAGCATCCCGTCGCTCTGCCGGAAGATCTGCAGCAACGCAATCTGCCAACATGCCTTCATCGAGATCCACGCCATAGGGGTCAAAGCCGAAACCTTTGAGGGTCTCCAGCCACTCTCCACGTCCACACCCCAAATCCAACGCTGACCTTGATATCCCACTTTGTGACAGCGGCGAGACAAAGGGACCATACCCCTGCAAACGACCAAGAATCTCGGATCGGCTCCCTCGAAAGGCCGCTTCAAAAGCATGGTAGAACGTGGTTTCTGTCATACTGCCCCTGTAGTTGATTGCGTGGGGTTCCACAATGGATCGGAGCTTGCAGCCCACCAGCTTGCCAAAGCAAGGGCAGGGGGGCATTAGACCCTCCGTGTGATTTGGGAGGTCCGACGTGCGACACGTGTTCTTCGATGTAACAAATTTGCGGGCCTACATAGAGCAACGCCGCCGCCTTTCCGGAATTCAACGGGTCACTGTAATGTTGATTGAGTACACGGCGCGCCAGATTGGTGGCGAGAAAGTATTCTTGTCGTTCCACGATGCAACAACCGATGCCTACAACGTGGTATCCTATCAAGCCATCGACACGATAGGCGGTGTGCTGTCAACAGAAGCGTTAAGTGCCGGGCTTCATCTCAAGAAACCGACTTATGTACGCCCAACCTTGGAGCGCTATGGACACAAACCAATCAAGCGAACCCTGCACGCAGCCATTCGCAATCTTAACGCTGCATTAGGGAACCACAGGCATTTTGAGAAACGCAACTCGACTCTGGAAGAATGGCAGGCATCAGCCAGAACGTCCAAAGCCACCAAGGCACCTTCTCATCCTCAGAAGCCCTTTCAGGATTTTTTTGCAGTAGCAAAGCCAGGGGATCATCTCATTCTTGCAGATGCGTCTTGGTCAACCCCGCTCAAGCCGATGAAAAAAGCACAATCTCAGGGCATTACATGCAATTTCTTGATCCACGATCTTATTCAGATCAAAGCGCCTGAACTGATTTCGGGCAACAAGCAGTCATTGATTTTTTATGACTGGCTATTTGAAACGACAGGTTTCGTTGACAGCTACCTCGCCAATTCCAAGGCCACAGCACAGGACCTTAGAGAATTCCTAAACTCTTCCGGAACAGACCAAAGGATTGATGTGGTGCCCCTCGCCACAGCCAAGATTACCACGCTGCCAGCACAGGAACGAGATCCCACTACACCGGGAAATGAAGACATGCATTCACGACTGGCCCAAGCAACCCATATTGACGATAAAATTCGCGGCCTGCTGAAACGACCTTATGTCCTATGCGTCGGAACGATGGAGGCACGTAAAAACATGTGGGGTCTCGCGCAGGTTTGGGATCGCCTACGTCATCGAGATGATATCGAACTGCCCAAGCTTGTCTTTGCCGGAAATCGAGGCTGGCTCAATGACGATTTTGACAACATGATGGCTCAGACAGGTAACCTGCATGGATGGGTGGAGAGAGTCTACAGTCCATCAGATCAAGAACTGGAATTTTTATATCAAAATTGCCTGTTTACGGCGATGCCAAGTTTTCTTGAAGGATGGGGACTGCCAGTCGGTGAGAGCCTGAGTTACGGCAAAACAGCCGTGGTGTCTGAGACCAGTTCACTACCTGAAGTTGGCGGAGACATGGTGCTGTACTTCGACCCTCATTCGATCAGCGCAATGACGGCAACAGTCTACAGGCTGCTTGCCGAGGATGGTCTGCGCAAGAACTTGGAGGAAAAAATTATGGCTGCAAAACTGCGGAGCTGGGAAGATGTCGCAGCAGACATGCTTGAAGCACTTCGTTAGTCTGTCCACACCCCAGCTACTGTTGCGATGATTTTGCATTGATGTGAGCGGCACGCTCTACGCGCCGGACACTCCCGGCTCTCTCCGTGGTTAACACCCGTAGGGAGTTAATACGAATATGTTGTTGTACTATTGGAACAGCATGACCGAGTGTGATTACACCTTCGCGTTTTTCTCTGGCATGCTCTTGACACATCTTCACGCTCAACTCTTGATGTAGATCCTACAGCGTGCTCGTTGCTCTAAACTCAGATGATATCTAGTTCCTTGGATATCAAACCGCTGTAAAACTAAACCACGCCGATCCCGGCGTGGTTTTTTTGTGACCCTTGCGATCCCGCTCGCAGGCCCCGCCATTCAGGGCGGAGTTAGAGCGTGTAGCGCGACATTGCTGATGGGATTGCGCTACATTGCTCGTGGTTGGCGATGACATGTTTAGAAGATGCCGTTTTGTGGCGGCGTGATCAAGTATCGATGTCGTTGCGCGGTGTCGTGGCCTCCTTTTTGTCGGTGTCGTCTTCTTGCGCGACATTGCTGTTATCAGAGGTGGTCGCGAGAAACGCGCGCGTAATCGCGGGCGGTGTCAACCAGCCGGTCAAGCGTGCCGGAGCAAGCGACATGGGTGGGCAGGGCGATTGCGTCGCTCTGGTCTTGCTCCAGTAGGGCGCCTGATTTATGCTCTTTTTTCATACGTATTTTCCAGGAGATCGATATGGGTCGTGTGAAAGTCAATCTGACGCTGGATGCCGAGGTCGCGGAAACAGCTCGATCGCTCGGTCTCAACATGTCGCGCCTCGCCGAAGCGGCGATCATCGAGGCCGCAAAGGTCGAACGCAATCGTCTTTGGCGTGAGGCGAACCAATCCGCGATAAATGCCTATGCCGAGGAGATTGCCAAAGAAGGCTTGCCCCTAGCTGGCTTCCGCAGCTTCTGAGACGAGGACAGGATGGCACAATTCGATCTTTTCCGCCTCACTGGAGGGCAGCTGGTTGTGGATCTGCAAACCGACCTGATTGGAATCGATGCAACCAGAATCGTTGCGCCCTTGCGCGAGGCAGGACGTTATGCTGCCTTCCCAGGCCTTACGCCTGCTGTCGACCATGACGGGATTGCGTGGATTGTCCGCGTTCAGGAGCTCGCCGCAGTTCCGAGGGCAGAATTGCTAGACCGGGTTGGGTCTCTGGCGGACCAGCGCGACGCGTTGAAGCGCGCGTTGGACATCCTGATCGATGGGGTGTGACCCGCGGCACCGTCGGTGCACCCTAAACGAAGAAGACCTCCGGACCCGGATGCACGCTTGATCAGTCTCGCTCTGCGAGTTGACGGCAGCGCACGCTCCCGAGGCCGCTTCGTTGCGCGACACCTCGTAAAACTGGGTGTCGCCTTAGGTCGTAAAAGTAAGTGTCGCTTGACACCTGCCATGTGCATTCCATGCAACAGGGCCGCACCGGGAGACGTCCGGCGGTCGAGAAAGATACCAAGGAAAATTGGAAACTCTGTTGAAACTGACCCAAACAAGAAAATACCTTTGAACTCGCGCAGGCGCGCAGCGAGAAAAGCCAGCGCTGCGCTAAAGCGCTCTCAACAGCCCAATTCCCTGTTCGAGAGGTATTGCCCGGATATCTTCTGCCACGGGGACATCACGCTCTCCGGCGTAGATCAGCAGCTTCCGGTTGGCTTTGACGTCTTCTGCGCCGGTGTGGAAACCACGAGAAACCTTCGGCGCTGTCGTGCGCTTGATCTCGACGGCCCAGATGTCGCCACCCGGCAAACGCAAAACCAGATCAAGTTCGGCTCCGGCAGAGGTGCGATAGAAGAAGGGTTCGGTGCCGGCGGGCGCCGCGGCAAGAAGGGTCTCGATGCAGAACCCCTCCCAACTGCCGCCGACGACAGGATGCCCGAGCAAGCCCTCGGTTGTACCAATACTCAACAGCGCATGAACGATCCCGCTGTCCCGCACATAGATTTTTGGCGATTTCACCAGGCGTTTGCCGACATTCTCATGCCAGGGCTGCAGCCGCCGCACCAGCATGAGATCGACGAGCAGATCGAGATAACGACCGATGGTTTGGCCCGACACACCGAGCCCCTCTGCGAGGGCAGCAGCATTCAGCAGGCCGCCTTGCACATGCGCCAACATGGTCCAGAAGCGCCGCAAGGTTGCGGCTGGAATACGCGGCCCGAGGGCAGGGATGTCACGCTCCAGATAGGTGCGCAGGAAATCTAGACGCCAGTCCATGCTGGCCTGATCGCTGGCAGCCAAGAAACTCTCAGGAAAGCCACCACGTAACCAGAGCGCATTCAACTGATCAGCCCCAACCTCGGTAAGTTGCAGAGGGGGCATTTCGATATACCGGACCCTTCCAGCGAGGGACTCTGCCGATTGTTGCAGGAGAACATTGGAGGCTGACCCTAAAAGCAGAAACTGCCCCGTACGAAACCCGGCCCGCCTGCGCTGGTCGATCTGACCACGCAGGCTCTTGAAGAGGCCGGGCATCTGCTGCACTTCGTCGAGAATGACGAGTTTTCCCGTTTGTTCATCCAGATAGAGATCTGGTTCGGTCAGGATCTGCCGGTCCGCGTCACGTTCAAGATCAAGGTATACCGATGGTTGCTCCGAAGCGATGTCGAGAGCAAGCGTGGTCTTCCCAACCTGCCGGGGACCGAGGAGCACAATAGCGGCTTGGTTCGCAAGCGCGGATTGCACAAGTTGATGAGTTTGGCGCATATACATACCTTGCAATTACTCCATCACGTGGAAGATTTGCAAGGTTAAATCACTGTGCCGCTAACGTTCCAGCCTGATTTGTGAATTAGCCTGAAGTGATGAACAGGCTTTCCGCCAAAACTCACTCCAACAACCCAATTCGCTCCGCCCGTTCCAGCAGCATCCTCACGGACGACGGCTGCCAGCTCATGCGTCCACGTGGTGTGCGTTCGCGCATAGATTCCAGCCGTTCACAGATCGCCTGGAGCGTAATGCCCGGATCCGCGCCCTTGATGGCGGCGACGATGGCGGGCAGGCGGTCGTCCGTTTCGTGGCGCCCGGCGCGGGCCAGCACCTCGGCAGGCAGGAAGCCGTTGCGGACATAGGCCTTCACAGCGCGCAAGAGACGGCTTTGGGTCCAGCGACGCGCCTCGGGCAAGGGGCCGTTGATGATGCGCACCACGTCTTCCCAGGCCAAGTCGGGGCGCAACCGGCGCACATGGGGCACCCAATCTTGTGCAGTCTCGTTCAGACGCTCCATATAGCCGTCCTGTCGCGCCAGCCGCACTTTGCGAAGAGCAGCAGGGTCCTTGGCACGCAGCCCAGGGTTCCCGCCCACGCGGCCCTTTGTGCGCGCGCTGGCGAGGCCGGCCTTGGTGCGTTCCCGGATCAGGGCGCGCTCGAACTCGGCCGCAGCGCCCAGGACCTGCAGGGTAAACTTGCCCTGCGGAGAGGACGTATCGATCGGATCGGTCAGCGAGCGGAAGAAGGCTCCCTTCGCCTCCAGCCGCTCGATCACCTCCAGCAGATGCGAGAGGGATCGCGCGAGGCGGTCGATTCGCACGACGACCAGCGTGTCGCCCTTGCCGATGCGCTCCAACACCCGCGCAAGCACCGGCCGCGCACGATTGCCGCCCGAGGCCTGTTCTTCATGGATCTCGGCGCAGCCTGCGGATTTCAGGGCCTGCGACTGGGGCAGGGGGGTCTGATCCTCGGTTGAGACATGAGGTAATCGCGGCGGCGCTGATCGGAGGGATGGTGCAAGCTGCAGGGATAGAAGCTTTGAAGGAGATACCCCTATGCCCATGTTTGCCGCCCTTGATGTGTCCAAGAAAGAGACGCAGGTTCATATCGCTGATGTGTCTGGAAAGTGCGTCTGGCGCGGAAAAGTGCCGACCAATCCGAGAGACATTGCCACAGTGCTGCACCCCTACGCCAAACAACTTGAGAAAGTTGGTCTTGAGACCGGCAGCTGGAGTTCATGGTTGTTCCATGGCCTGACCGATCTGGGTTTTGACGTCGCTTGCATGGACGCACGCCAAGCACACGCCGCGCTTTCTGTGACGGTCATTAGGTCACGCCCGCTTTCCGCTGGGGATGAGGTGAAGCGCAGCCTTGCCCTTCGTGACGGCTTCCACAGAGAGCCGACGATCGAAGGTTGCAAGCAGGCCGCTGCGGTGGCTAGCAAGGGCCAACAGATAGGTGTCCGTGACCTGCGCCGCGGTCAGGACACGTGCAGGGTCTACGATGTCGGATGCGACCAGGCTGAGTTCTTCGGCCCAGAAAGCATGGCCGGGAAGACTGCGTAGCTTCTGGACAATCTCCGAGACGACAGCGGGCGAGCCTGGCGAGTTCGGATATTTGGGATTTCCGACAATGCGAAGGACGCCATTTTCCGTGATGGGACAGGTAGCCCAGGCATGCTGGCCAGTGCTGGCAAACCAGGTATGCGCATCGTCATGTGCGACGTGCGCAGGATCGATCAGGGCGATCAGGACATTGACATCGAGAAGATAGGTCACGGCGCTTCATCACGAAGCGCGTTTACCATGTCCAGCGTGACGGGGGCCGCGTCTGGGCGCACCGCCAGGAGTGGAATGCCGTTGCGCTCGGTGTGGGAGACGGATCGTTGCAAAGATCGCCGCGCAAGCTCTGAGACGACCTCGCCGAGGGTCCGGCCCTGCTGCCCCGCAATGGCCTTCGCCGCGAGCAGGACATCGTCATCTAGAGAGAGAGTGGTTCGCATGGGTTTCCTGTCGTGCATCAATCATCAGTCATCACGCATTATATTGGATTCCCAAGGTATCGATCAAGTGACGAGTCCGATATTCACTAGATGTGTTGGTTTACAACCCCGCCGCCTTGGTCAGGTTTACCCGGAACCGGTCCCGGCGGCGCTGATAGCGGCGGGTCATCTCCGCTGAGGCGTGTCCGAGCTGCTTCTGGACGTAGCGTTCGTCGACTTCGGCGGCACTGGCCAGACCCGCGCGCAAGCTGTGGCCGGAGAACAGCGCCAAGCGGTCTTTCTCAGGCAGCTCGGATCGGATGCCCGCATCGATGACCGTGCGCTTGATCAGGCGCGCGACGTGTTTGTCGTTCAAACGGGTCTCGGATGCGCGTTTGCCATCCCGCGAGATCCCAACGAAGACCGGGCCGAAGTCGATGCGTCCAAAGTGCAGCCATTGCGTGAGCGCATGCACGGGGCAGGTCTGATCCCTGGAGCCTCGGCCAATCTCCACTTCGCGCCAACCGGTCTTGGCATTGAGCGTGAGCAGGGCGCCTTTTTCCATGATCTCGATCCAGCCGCCCGAGTCTGGCGTGTCGTCCTTGTGGACGTCCAGGCTGACGATTTCAGAGCGGCGCAGGCCACCCGCATAGCCGATCAACAGGATCGCCCGATCCCGCAGGCCGCGCAGGTCGAACGGAAGGGTGGCCACCATCGCCAGGATGTCTTCGGCCAGGATTGCCGCTTTTTGCACTGGGGGGCGTGCGTGCCTGCGCTTGATCCCGGCGAGGATGGTGGCGATGTGCCGGTTTTTTCGATCGAGGCTGAAGCCGCGTTGCGCATAGTTCCAAGCAAGGCCGGACAGGCGACGCTCAATCGTACTGACCGAAAGGGGTCGGGACGCCGATTGCGGTCCGGGCGCGGACTGCGAAGGGGAGGGGCCCGACCCGGTAGCCAGATCAGCCAAATAGAGTCCGATTATCTCCGGCGAGGGGGGCAGCGGTTCAGCGCCCTTCATCCTACACCAGCGCGAGAAATTGGCCCAGTCCTTGGAATAGGCCTTAAGCGTGTTGTCAGAGGTCGCGGCGCGGGCATAGTCACGGGCGGCATCGACCAGGCGGTCAAGCGTGCCCGAGCCCGCGACGTGGGCGGGTAGGGAGATGTCGCCGCTTTTTTCTTGATCTCTCTCGTCGTCCTGAGCGATCCTCGCCGCACCAGAGTTTGATGATGTCGATTTCTCGTCCTCTGAGGCCATTTTCCAGTAAATCCAGTGATGAAACTAAATGTCGTTCTTGTTCCATTGGTGGACTCTAACGTGTTGATATCATGACATTCACGTTCTTGTTTCATTTCCGGATTATAGTTTCGTTATTGGATTATGCGCTTGGGGGCGTGGTGGAGTAGATTCGGGCTCCGAGCATCTGCTTGGCCCCCGGCATCCCGAAGATGTTGCTTTTATTGTCCATTTCGCGTCCTCCCTTCGCAGTCCAGAGATTGAGCAAAAGCCCAGTCCACCGGTTAAATGGAAATTTCGAGGGCGAGAGAGGCGATTTCGACCGAATCCACCCATGAAACTAAAACGACACTGAGATGTCGGGGAGTCTATCTCATTACGTCCGATAATGCAAACTTATTGGACATACTAGAGAACCAAAAGAAAGGGCGGTTTGTGTGCAATTCTCTGGCAAAAAGCGCCGCGCAGGGATAGGCTTCAACCATGGCATTTGACCGGCATGATCCCATCGACACCCTCGACAGGATAGCCAAGAAACCCTCTTGGATCACCTCTGCGCGAGGTGAAACCCTTGAAGATGTGGCGTTTTTGTCGGGCGCTGCGCTGAGTCACCTGCATGTTGTGCTGGGACATCATGCGGTACCCCAAGCCTTGTTGCGGAATCGGCTTGCGTTGCGCGCGGCCGAGGCCTGTGTCGCGTTTTCGGGTCGTCCGGAGCGGGCAGGGGAGTTGCGCGACGCGGTACACCTGTTGCGGCCCGGCGACCTGCCCGGCCCGGCTGGGGAGGAATATCTGGCGTGGCGTCGCGCCACTGACCGGCCGGTGTCGGTCAAGGCGCTGGGTCGAGCCTTGCCGACCCTGAAGCCAAGTCAGATCGGCACGTGGCTCGATGCGGGGAGAGGGGCGCCGGTGACCCGTGCCGCAGTGGTGCTGGAGGCTGTCCTGACGGAGGCACCCCGTGCCGAAGTCCCGGCGCTGATCCTCGCGGACGCCGCGCTCGCGCAAGCCCTCGGTTGGGATCATCTCGTGCCTCTGCTGGCGGCGGGAGTGAAACGCGCCGACCTGCGCAAGCGAGGCGATGACCTTCGCCTGGCCTGTCATCGCGCTGTGACCGCATCCGCGGTCGACGCCGTGCGTCTCGCTGTCGACCTCGCGCGCCGGGCTGCGCTTCTGAAAGCCGTCACGCCGAAGCTTCGGGCCAAGGGGGCCGGGGAGGCGGTCGAGATATTCCTGACACAGGACGCGGTGGCACCCGGTGCCTTGCCCTTGCCGGACCGCGCCGCGCGGCGGCTCTGTGACCGGTTGGTTGATCTCGGCGCGGTGCGCGAACTGACAGGTCGCGATAGTTTTCGCCTTTACGGGGTGTGAGCGTGGCCAAGGATCGCCCAGAGCCCGAGCTTGACCGCGAACTGGCGGACCTGCCGCCGGAGTTGCGCTGGCGGGAATGGATGCGTCGGGTCGAGGCAGTGCTGTTTGCCTCCGCCTCGCCTGTACCGCGCGAGGACCTGGCGCGCGTGGTGGGGCAGGCGGCCTCGGTTGATCTGCTGGTCGAGGATCTGGCCGCCGATCTGCAAGGCCGAGCGTTCGAGATTGCCCAAGTCGCCGGGGGGTGGATGTTCCGGACGCGGACCGCTTACGCGCCTGCGATCCGCATCGCGGCAGATGTCGGCGACCAGCTGTTGGACCTGAACGAGTTCGACGTCGCGGTGCTGGCCGCCATCGCCTATCACCAGCCGATCACCCGCGATGGGCTGAAGGACATCTTCGGAAAGGAGATCAGCCGTGACCTGATCGGGCGGCTGCATGCACACGGCCTGATTGCAACCGGACCGCGCGCGCCGCGTCGAGGGGCGCCCTATACCTTTGTGACCACAGACGCGTTTCTTGCGGCCTTCGGGATGGAGAGCCTGCGCGATCTGCCTGATCGCGAGCAGCTGGGTGACGCCGGGCTGGCCGCGCGCCCTTGAAACCTTTGACATCCTGTCGGCCCTAACAGGCCGCCGAAATAGTCCCGCCTCGACCGATTCACAGCCCTTGGGTCGATACAGCGCCCAACGCTTCATCAGCACGTATTTATATTACCTCAATT
This sequence comes from Marivita cryptomonadis, assembly GCF_002115725.1. Taxonomy (GTDB): domain Bacteria; phylum Pseudomonadota; class Alphaproteobacteria; order Rhodobacterales; family Rhodobacteraceae; genus Marivita; species Marivita cryptomonadis. Next base: position 12,914 of record NZ_JFKD01000023.1, on the reverse strand, counting down.
TAATCCATTACCGGATTAAATTGATTACCGGATATGCATCTGTCTTGCTTGAATGGCTCCCGTCAACTCGGCCGACCTCGTCTGCCAAACCACTTCCGACAAAATCCTACGAAGGCCGCATCTGCGTCACGAGGGGCCTCAACGATCCAATCCCGCCACTCCATCTCCAAATGACGGACATCCCATCCTGGCGCAGCCTCACGGGCAAGCTCATAGGTTTCAGATCTCAATGAAGGAACACGATTATCTGGCAGTGGGGCAGGGGCCATGGTCCCTCGGTTGGTGAAGACCACCATGTCATCATCATCGTCAAAGCTGACATGATAATCTGGTAAGTGATCGTGTTCGACCAACTGACGGATCATCTGCCGAAAACGCTTTTCAGGGCTTTGTGAGCCGGTCTTCAGGAGCAGCTTGGCTAGCGTTATTCTCCAAGCTTTCTGCTGACCACAATGCTTCCGGGCTATTTCGTATACGCGACGCTCAATTGGCTTACGAAGGCGAAAGTAGTCGCGATGAAGAGTTAGAACCTCCTCGTTCCGGATTGCATTGAAGACCCAGTCCGACAGCTTGATTTCACACCAGAGAAGTCGACCGTCCATTCCATGCTTGCGTCGGATCGATGATGCGTCAATCAAGCCAAACCCATCGATCTGTTCTTCATCGCCACTGACAATGTTTGTCCTGATCCTGGTACCTTCCAGCCGATCCAGCGCATCAATGAGCGACAGGTACTCTCGCCCGCTAGTACCTCGGTTCGTGAAAATCAGCAGCTCGCGTGAATTGATCCGAACACGGGGAGAGACCTGCTCTCCTTTTTTCAATTTAGCCATGATCTGGCTGATGCAGTAGATCAAAATATCCTTGTCATAGATCGTCGCCAACCCTTTAATGCTTGGCGTTATCTCAAGCCAATTTTTACCATTTTTATAACGCTTTACGCTGGTTTCAGGCTTCTTCGAAAGCGAGTAAAATGGATGTTCCATCTGCTGCATCACGTCCTTGAGCACCGCATCCGCAACATCGCAGATGAACAGATCGTGTTGAGGGTGACAATCGGGCAGAAGAGGTCGTAGATTCGTGTTTTCGGTTACCAAGATTCGTGTTTTCAGTTACCCATCCATCGGATAACAAACTGATTAGTCAATCAAAATTAGCACTTTCCAGGTCCTTAACACAGAATCTAACACATACTAACACAAGCAACCTGTAGATAAGTCTTCTGGGAGCGCACAACACAAGACCCAAGGCGGTCTGGGAATGGAAGACAATGAAGGTTGACCCCGCCCTGAACGGCGGGGCCTGCGTGCGGGATCGCATGGGTCAGATCGACGTGCCTACAACCCGGCGATGATGGAACAGGAATTTGACCATGACCAAAAAGATCAGGGCCATGAACATGGCTCAAAATGTATGCGCCGTTCCCGCCCCATTGATTTCTGCGGTTTCCCGACGCTGACCGAGCGGCGAGTCTCGTTCTGAGCATTCAGAAGGAGATGATGATGGCGGATGGCGGGGACGGGTTTGACGGTTGCATCGAGGTTGTGCAGCGGACGCGTGGATATCGGCGCTGGCCGGATGATGTGAAAGCCCGGATTGTGGCAGAGAGCTTTCAGCCGGGCGCGCGGGTGGCGGATGTGGCATGTAGGCATGATCTGGCAGCGCATCAGCTCTCGGATTGGCGGCGTCAGGCGCGCGAGGGTCGTCCTGCCCGCTGACGCCATGGCCGGTGTGGCGTCTGACGCTTTGCCGGCCTTTGTGCCGGTTTCGTTGGAGCCCGAGGACGTGTGTCCGTCAATGGTTGCCGGCCGGACCGGCAGCGTCATCACGATCGAGATCGGGAACGACCTCGTGCTTCGGGTGCCGGGCGATGTTCCGGTAGGGCGGGCAGCAGCTGTGGCGCGTGCGTTGCGAGGACCGGCATGATCGTCGCGGGACAGCGCCAGCCGATCCTGATTGCGACGCGTCCGGTGGACTTCCGCTGCGGGCATCGGGCGCTGGCGCTGATCGTGCAGACCGAGCTGAAGCTCGATCCGCATTCCGGGGTGACGATCATATTCCGTTCGAAACGCGGCGACAGACTGAAAATCTTGGTCTGGGAAGATGAGGCGGATCAGGAAACAGTCCCGGGGACTGTTTTCCCGACGAATGGTCTCGTGATGATCTACAAAGTCCTGGAACAAGGCAGCTTTGCCTGGCCGAAGGTTCAGGACGGGACAATGCGGCTGTCGCGGGCCCAGCACGAAGCTCTGTTCGAAGGTTTGGACTGGCGCCGGATCGTTGCGCAGCGGGTCGCTCCACCCATTGCGGCGGGATGATTTACCAAGCTGTTTCGACGTTGTTTTATTGGCCTTTCCTGTCCGGATCGGCTATGAATCCGCATGTCTCAGCCCTTCGATCTCAGCCAGTTTCCGGACCTTCCGCCCGAGGTTGTGAAGGCGTTCGAAGCAGCACAGTTCGAGTTGTCGGTCGAGCGTGCTGCCCGCCAGCATGAACAGGCGGTTGGGGCTGAGAAGGACGCCTTCATCACCGAGTTGAAGGCCCTGATCGAGAAGCTGGAAGGTCAGGTCGGACAATACCGGCATGCGAAGTTCGGGCCAAAATCGGAAAAGCTGGACCCCGCGCAGCTCGAGCTGGCTCTCGAGGATCTGGAAGCGGCGATCGCCGAGACCCAGGAACAGATTGCCGCGGTCGAGGCGAAGATCGCAGCCAGCGAGACCGATCCCGAGAAGAAGGCGCCGCGCAAGAAGCGCAAGGCGCGCGCCTTGCCGGAACACCTGCCGCGCGTCGAGCGTGTCATCGAGCCTGACAGCATCGTCTGCCCATGCGGCTGTGGCGACATGGTCAAGATCGGTGAGGATCGGGTCGACCGGCTGGATTACATCCCGGCGCGCTATCAGGTGATCGTCACGATCCACCCGAAATACGCCTGCCCCAAAGGGCGCGCGGGTGTGGTTCAGGCGAAAGCCCCGGCGCATCTTCTGGAGGGCAGCTGGCCCACCGAGGCGCTGTTGGCCCAGATCGCCGTGTCCAAGTATTCCGAGCACATGCCCCTGAACCGTCAGGCTGTGGTCATGGCGCGGCACGGTGTGCCGATCGACCGATCGGTCCTCGCCGATTGGATGGGTCGGACCGGTGCGCTGATCGCGCCGGTGGTGGACCGAATGGCGGTGTTGCTGAAACAGGGCAGCACCCGGCTCTATGTCGACGAAACCACCGCTCCTGTTCTGGACCCGGGGCGTGGCAAGACGAAGACCGGCTACCTTTGGGCGGTGCTGCGCGATGACCGGGGCTGGAACGGCCCCGCACCTCCCGGGGTGGTGTTCCACTATCGGCCCGGCCGAAAGGGCGAATATGCCGATGAAATCCTGACTGGCTTCAACGGCACGATCCAGGTCGATGCTTACGGGGGTTATACGCATCTGGCCAAGACCGATCGCAAGGGTGGTGAGCCGTTGAAGCTTGCACTCTGCTGGGCTCACGGTCGCCGAAAGTTGATCAAGGCCAAACCAAAGAAGGGTTCGCCCATCGTCGACGAGGCGCTGGTGCGCATCGCTGCGCTCTACAAGATCGAAGACGCGATCCGCGGGTCAGCCCCCGATCATCGCTGTGCCGTCCGTCAGGACCTGTCCCGGCCGTTGGTAGATCAGTTCTTCGCCTGGCTGCCCGCCCAGGCCGCACGCGTCTCGCGGAAATCAGACCTCGGCGCGGCGCTCGCCTACATGCTGCGGCGCCAGGACGGCTTCCGGCTCTTCCTCGAGGATGACCATGTCGACATGGACTCAAATCTGGTCGAGAACGCCATCCGCAGCCCGGCCATGAACCGCCGCAACGCGCTTTTTGCCGGCCACGACGAGGGCGGCCGTTCCTGGGCGCGCTTCGCCAGCCTGATCGGATCCTGCAAGATGAACGGCGTCGAACCCTATGCCTACCTGCGAGATCTCTTCACCAGGCTCGCCAATGGTCATCTCGACAAGGACATCGATACGTTGATGCCATGGGCCTACGCTGCGGTCCCCATCCCCTCACAATGAACTCATCCGGGAGTCCCCAGTGAGCTCATTCTGAGCGCTCACGAAGGCAAAAACGCCAGCCGCGCGCACCGAGAACCAGCTCGCAAGCGAAATCCCAATGGGGCGGGGACGGCGCATACCTCAAAATCTGGTATATGGTTATACATCTGGTTAGAGAGATGTGTCTGTTTGAACACAATCGAAATGAAGAGTGTCTGGCAAGTACATGACTTTTGGACAATTTTAACTATTTTATCCACAAGAAGTTTGAAGGTGTCTTCATGTTTTATCATGCACAGAATGGCTCTGAATTCGTCGGCTTAAGGTCAAGCGTGAGTGGGCGTCGGCAAGTGGTCTATGACGTCCGGACCGGCAAGCGCGTCGTGTTGGATATTCGTGATGCAACGGCAACAGATGAGGACATAAACTCCGCGTTGCAAGAGGGGATCAACGCCCGCAATGTTTTGGGTGGTGTTTTAGCGGCGCTCAAAGCCCGAAATATCGATGTAGATTTTGCGTCTTGAACAAATCAAGGGTCCACTGAGCAGCTGCACTCAGGTATACTGATTCCAACCTCAGAGAAACTGAGGACTGTGAGGCAGCATGCAACCTATCATTCACAAAGCGGCGATCGCTTTGAATCTTAATCCTGTGTCTGCAGGTATTTCTCCAGGTGACCCTACGTTTCTGGTACTCAACCTTGACATGTCAGTTTCGGTCTTTGTTGAGCGACCTTCTCGTTTGCCATTTGGGTTCGGCAAATCAAGACTTGTTTTGGCTGGAAAGTTGGGTGCACGAGCCACTGATATCGTACGACCTGCCCTTGAACGCAAAGCGGACCTACGTGTGCGCATTATCGAGGTGGAACCTGCCCATTTAAGTCGATCTGGTCGCGCTGCCATATTCGTTTCTGTGTGGGGCAACCCTGCTGATATTGCCCAACCAAAATCAACGCCTGCCATATTCACCCGCAGCAAAATCAATGATCCGGTCCCACCAAGAAATGAATAATTTAAAAGTTCCGCATCTAGTCCTGCGATTCAGCTTATCTGCGGATAGAGGTGGGCGAGTTTCATGCGCGCGTCCTCGGTTGAGAAGCACCATTTGACGGCTGTGCCGCCCTGTTTGCGAGGTATTACCCATGCCCTAGTCTGCTCTTCGAGTTTCCCGCGATCGGGGATGCGGCGGTCGAGGCACTGGCGTGCGAGGATGCTCGGTTCGCATTCAGCGATGTTGAACCAGGAGCCATGTTTCGGTGTGTAGTGCCACTCGAACCGTTCTGCGATCCGGCGGCCTCGGCCGGGTCGAACGCCTCGTAGAGCGAGGCTGGCCAGTGGGTGTTGAGATTGTCCTGCACCAGAACGATCCTTTCAGCCTCTTTGGACAGCCAAGTTAAGGTGGATCAGGGTTCAAGCGAAGCTTACAAAGATGCCAACCGAAAGGCTCTTGAATCTGGAGCCACTAAGGGGGTTAAGATGGTAGCATGATCAGAGCAGCACGCCGTCTCAAAAGCATGCCCCAGTACAGCGGTGGTCCTCGTTCATTGGCACTAAATCGAGCGTCAGCGCGACGGCCTAGAGCATCAAGCACCGCAGGTTTCTACAGCTAAGAATACCCTCAAAAAAACATAAAAAGCGCAAATACTTGAGCTGCATGACATTTCCTCCAATATACATTCTAAGTCTCAAAGATGCGCAGCGTTCTGGCCCATTGGTAGAACTGCTCACTGCACATGGTTTGCCCTTTGAAATAATCTGGGGTGTGGATGGCCGGCATGGATTGCCCAAAATGTATGAAGAACTCATCGACAGAGACGGTGCGGAATTGCGCATGGGGCGGCCAATGTCTGATGGGGAGTTTGCGTGTGCACTGTCGCATAGACTTATTTATGAACGCATTGCCTCTAGCGAAGCCCCTTCGGCAATCGTGTTGGAGGATGACGCAGCTCCTATGCATCCTTTCTTCGAGATTGGTCCAAACTTGATTGAGCCCCCGTGTGGCCTGCTGCTGTTCGATCACAAAAACACTTATGTAAAGACACGCGATCGTTTGCTTTTCAAGCGAAGCTTATGTGCATATCGTATAATGCTTCCACCTTTTTTGGCAACAGGGTACATGATTTCTAAAGAAGTCGCCACTTACTTGGCTTTTTATAATGGGCCAGTCGTGCAGCCATCAGATTGGCCAGATGCAATCTTAAAATTTGAAAGTTATGCTTGCAATCCTCGAATAGTTATTCAAAAAAATAGGACAGAAGGCACATCAACTCTGGAGAAGGGCCGCCGCAAGCAAAAATACAAAAAACGTAAAAGTTACCGAAGACTACTATTCAGATCTTACTGGCGAAGGTGGCTTATAAAAAGATTATCCAAAAAACTAGCGTAGATTTTAAATACACACCTTTAATTTCGGACAAGGATTTCCATTCCGCAGGAGAAAAGATAATGGCTCTGATCCAAAACCACTATATTTCAAGCAAGTTTTGCAATGCGATCTATTTGATTCAAGATCAATAACAATTCAGTAAGTTGGTCAATTGGAATCATGTTTGGTCCATCGGAGGGTGCATTTTCTGGTGCTTCGTGCGTTTCAATAAATATAGCAGCAATCCCGACGGCAACAGCGGCACGTGCAAGTGGTGCAACAAATTCCCTCTGTCCACCCGATCTTTCCCCTTGCCCACCTGGGAGTTGCACCGAGTGTGTAGCATCAAACACCACTGGGTATCCTGTCTGAGCCATAATTGGGAGAGATCGCATGTCAGAGACTAGCATGTTATACCCAAAACTTGCTCCTCTCTCGCATAACATGATGCGATTGTTGCCTGTAGATTCGATTTTGGCGGCAACGTTCGCCATGTCCCACGGCGCTAAGAACTGACCTTTTTTTACATTGATTACAGCTTGAGTTTGCCCAGCAGCTAGCAACAAGTCTGTTTGTCGTGAGAGAAAAGCTGGGATTTGAAGAATATCCACAGCTTGCGCTACAACTGCGCACTGTTCAGCTTCATGAACGTCAGTCAGAACGGGAACTTGGAACTCTTTTCTGATTTTGCCTAGAATTGTGAGCCCTTCATCAATTCCAAGACCCCGTACACCTTTGAGCGAAGAGCGGTTTGCCTTGTCATAGCTCGCTTTAAAAATCCAAGGAGTGCCACTAGCATCAGCCGCCATTGCGATTTTTTCAGCAAGCATTCGCGCATGATCGAGAGATTCTAGCTGACAGGGGCCAGCAATAAGTGAAAAAGGAGCTGTATTACAAACAGACATGTTCCCAATTTCTACGATGTTCATACAATCCCTTCCTTCTGAAGAACCATTTCAATCCGGCTTACATCTACTGGATTGTTAAGTTCCCAAAACATCCGTCCTCGTGCGTCAACTGGAATACATTTTATTGGAATATCGTTTTCGAGAAAGCGTAGTTGCTCAAGTCCTTCCGCACGCTCAAGACGGCCTTCTTTCCAAGATGCATATGCTTGCAGCGCTTGGGGTGTATAACCGTATACACCAACATGATGCCAGACCTCTGGCGGCTCTGCTAATTCATTGATATAGGGTAAAACCTCTTTTGAAAAATAAAGCGCGGTGTGATCACTGCGCATGACAGCGGTTGTACCACCGACGCGCCCATGTTTCCGGTCAGCAACAAAATTAGTCAAAGTGTCCACATCACATCTGACAACGGGCGTTACCACTTGAGTTTCATGCTGCATTGAATCAATAAGAGCTTCAACAAACCAATGTGGTGTTAATGGTGCATCACCTTGAAGATTAATTACTATGTCTGGCCTGAACCCGAGCTGTGCTAGCCCTTCGGCACATCGTTCTGAACCGTTGCACGGCTTTGAGGACGTCATCAAGACATTTCCACCAAAAGCCCGTGTGGCTTCTGCAATTTGGTCATCATCAGTCAGCACATGGATACTATCGACCCCAGATACTTTCAGCGCTACTTCCCAAGTGCGCTGGATCAGAGTTTTCTTGATTCCAGTCGCTCCTGTTAATTCGATGAGTGGTTTACCTGGATAACGTGTTGATGCGTAACGCGCCGGGATAAAGATGGCTACACTCATGCGACACCTGCCCGCAAGAGATCATGAATATGAACCAGACCAAGGAGAAAGCCCTCATCCGTTACCATTAATGTACTAATTTTATGAGCGTTCATCAGGGCGAGAGCTTCTGTCAATAATGCATCAGGATTAATGCTGTGTGGACTATATGTTGCGACGTCGCCAGCTGTTCGTTCCGTGAGCCCATCAAGATTTCTGCGCAAGTCACCATCAGTAATAATACCTTTCAAAATGCCGGCTTCGATCACTGCAGCTACTCCAAAACCCTTGGTGCTCATTATCACCAGTGTTTCACCCATTGGTGTGTCAGGGCTGACTATTGGCAAAGCTCCATTTCGATGCATGATAGCGGAAACGCGTAAAAGTTGCGCTCCAAGCGTACCTCCTGGGTGGAATGAATGATACGTTTCACGGTCGAAGCCTCGATGCTGCATCAAGGCGACCGCCAGTGCGTCCCCGAGTGCCATGCTCAACGTGGTTGAGGTCGTAGGCGCTAATTGTAACGCACAGGCTTCAGGAACATCAGGCAATTGAAGGACGTGGTCTGCTGCACGTGCAAGTGTACTATTGCTACGTTTGGTCATCGCGACGAGTGGAATATCAAATCGGGTGCAGTAGGCAATTATGTCAACCAGTTCTTTCGTCTCACCGGAGTTCGAGATGAGAATGACTGCATCTGACTTTGTGATCATGCCAAGATCACCGTGGCTTGCCTCTGCGGGATGTATGGCTTGTGCAGGAGTCCCTGTTGAAGCCAGTGTGGCAGCTATTTTATTTGCCACGTGTCCAGATTTTCCCATGCCGGAGACAATTACCCGACCTTGTAACCTGAGAAGACGAGAAACCACCTCATCGAAATTTTGGGGAAGTTCCTCAGACAGCTGCATCAGCGCTCGTGCCTCAATAGTCAGTACAGTGCGGGCTATCGAGGAAGGAGTATCTGTCATGGCTGCCTGCCCAGTTATTTTTTGGTTGATAGCGGTCGATACAAACGATGTCCAATGTACGCTTCATGTCAGGGAAACGCCATGAAGCGTGTGTAACCGACTGAACTTATGCTGCCTCAGACCTTAAAGTTGAGATCCTTCCGGGACATTTCTCCCCAGGGCTGCAGTAAATTCTATGGCAAGGGACACACAACTTTCGAACCATCCCTCGCGATGACGCCCAGATCTTGCAATAGCTACGATATAGTCTGATTCAAAGGTAAAAATGCCGAAGATCCCCGCCTGCGCCGGGGGTCTTCCTATTTCATGGTCTTCAGCGGCTTGCGCGGATTACCGAGCTTGTTGTGAAGTTACCCACCGAGGTGGCGCCGATGCTGTTGCCCGATACACCAACCGACGCGCTTTGAATTTCACCGCTGAACGAGAAGATTCCAACATTGGCTCCAGTAACTGTCGAGGTAATGGCGCCGGCATTGGTCTGGCCGTTGAAGACCGCGGCACTGGCATCGTTGCCCGCCCCGGTGAGCGATGTCACCGTCACGCGATCCATTGGCCGTTCAGGTCGGCCAGCGCCGCCCGGTTCTCGGGCAGGGCTAGCGTCTCGGTCTCGAACCGTCCCATCTGCGAGGCCGAGGCAGCTTGCGCGTCAACGGCATGGCCGCCCACGACCTGACGCATGACTGGATCGAGGGCCAGCCGGTCAGCGTCGTTGACGTCTTCATATCCGGCCAGTCGCCCGAACACCGATTGCCGGAACAGCCCGTCAAGACGATGGACGGTGTTCTTGCTGTGCCGGGTGTCGCGTAGTGCTGCTGCCGCCAGATCGGACAGCCCAAGCGCATCATCCAACTCGCGCATCAACAGCAGGCCGCCGTCGGAACTGAGCTGCGTGCCGTGAAACTCCACCCGGACACGAGGGTCGAAATCGACCCGATCTGCCCGCTGCGAGCCCGCACCCTCTGGGTGATCCATGAAACGCGCCACACTGCACGACACTGGGTGGTTGAGGGCTGCGAAAGGTGGTTTTCTGGAGGACTCCCTCCCGGCAAAGGACGCCATTATGACTCCTCAGGCTATCACCGCCCTCTCGTCGAGGTTGTCACCGCATATACGGCTGAGCAAATCTCGGCTCGAGACGCTGAGCCTTCTGATCGTGGCTATGGTCAGCGCCCGCACGGTGAACCTCAGCCACCTTGCCTGCGAGCGCGCGGGATCGGTTCTGATTGCATCGACCTATCGGCGGCTGCAACGCTTCTTCCAGCACGTCAGTCTACCCGAGGACTGGTCGGCAGGCCTCGTGGTTCGTCTCCTCGGCCTGTCCGGGACCTGGCATCTATGTCTCGACCGGACGAACTGGAAGATCGGCGCGCGCGACGTCAACATCCTGATGCTGGCGATCACGACGCAGCGGTTTCGGGTGCCGTTGATGTGGACGGTGCTGGACAAGGCCGGGAGCAGCAATGCCGAGGAACGCATCGCACTTTTGCGGCGTTACCTTGCCCTGTTTGGCGCCGGATCGGTTAAGCTCCTTCTGGCAGATCGGGAGTTCATCGGTCTGGAATGGCTCAACTTTCTCGAGGCGCGCGGCATCCCGTTCGCGATCCGTGTAAAGGCGGGGATGATCGTGATCACTGAGGACGGGAAGCGTTTGAGACTGCGTTCACTGCTTGCAAAACGTCGGCCCGGGCGGAAATTCCAGGCAACATTCCCGGCCCAGGGGGACGCGGAGGCGCTGACACTGACTTTCGCCGCCAAACGCATCAAGGGTGGCGAGTTGCTCATCGTTGCAAGCAATGTGCCGGATCAGAACGCCCTGAACGCCTACCGGCGCAGATGGTCGATCGAATGTCTCTTCGGGGACGCCAAGACCCGCGGCCTGAACCTGGAAGACACCCGGATGCAGACCGCCGAAAAGCTGAGCCTGCTGCTGGCAATCGTCGCCATGGCCATCGCCTGGGCCAACAAGACCGCCTCAGCACTCATCGGTACGGGAAAGCTGACACGCAAGACTCACGGTCACTATGCGAAGTCCTGGTTCCGCACTGGTTTCGACGAGGTGCGAAGGCTCCTACGAAGCAATCCAATCGCCGCTCTCGATCCATGGCAATCCATCTCAAAGCGGAAGAGAGTCGTGTAGTGTGGAAACGCGCCCCTCGCAGCCACTAACACCATGATTTATATCGGAAACAACACGGTCACGACAGCGAAATTAGCGCCTTACTTGGGGAATGTGGGGATAGGTCTTGTGTCTGGCGAATGACTTCGTCGGATAACTAGCGTGGACGAAGAACAAGGACCACCTCTCAATGCCTCGATGCTTTGTGGTGTTAAATGAGTGTTAGATCTGTGTTACGGAGTGAAAAAAGGACGATTTTTTTATATATTTCAGGTGTTTACAGACTCTTGCTGTGTGTAAAGTGGTGATTCACCGTGTGTAAAGTGGTGATTCACCGTGTGTAAAGTGGTGATTCGTAAAACTTCCTCGGTTCCTTTTGGAATTTGATTCGTAACTTGTAGTAAGTGCTGTTTTTTTTGGTGGGATGTGTGTGAAGTGTCGAAGTGACCGTGTGTGAAGTGTCGTTTTTGCTTTGCGTGTGTGAAGTGTCGTTGTAATGTGTCCTGTGTGTGAAGTGTCGTTTCAGGTGCCCCATGACAACAGACTACCCCTTGCTTCCCGATCGCCATCCACAAGGCGACTTTTTCGTCTGCGACATTCTTGATGCTGCGCCCAAGGGTGACATGGGGTCCATGGAACATCCGATCTTTTCTTTATCGACGAAGCCTGACATCCGGCCGCGTCGCTATGAGCACAATGGGGTGACCATTGAGATCAAGCCTTCTGTAGATGGGCTTGCCACTGTCCATGACCGTGATATCCTGATCTACTGCATTTCGAGCCTCATAAAGGGCATGAATGATGGCAAGGAGCCCCAACAGATAATTCGGTTCCAAGCCGCTGATCTCCTCAAAGCTACCAACCGCATGACCACTGGACGTGGTTACAATTTGCTCAAGGCTGCTATGGAAAGACTTGCGGGCACACGTATATCGACGAACATCACCACTGGTGGTCAAGAAATCTTTGAAACTTTTGGTTTGATTGAGCGTGCGAGGATCGTGCGTGAAACACGGGATGGACGCATGCAGGAGGTTGAGGTGAAGCTCAGTGACTGGGTCTTCAATGCAATCCGCGCCCAAGAAGTTCTCACGCTTAGCCGGGAATATTTCAGGCTGCGCAAGCCCCTTGAGCGGCGTATATATGAGTTGGCCCGCAAGCATTGTGGTCGTCAGAAAGAATGGCGCGTATCCATGGAGGTGCTGCAGAAGAAATGTGGTTCAGGTTCCACTCTGCGCGAATTTCGCCGCCTTGTGATGACGATCGCCAAGGAAGACGAGGAATACAGCCACATGCCAGATTACCGTATCCGCATTGACGATGATCGTGATCATCTCCTTGTGCGGAGCCGGGGTACGGTTGGAGCCGAAATATCCGAAGAAGCTAAAATTCCCTCACTTGATCCTGAAGTCTATGACATGGCACGTGCTGCAGCCCCAGGTTGGGACGTACATATGATCGAGCAGGAATGGCGGCGTTGGGCGACACAGGCACCGCGTAATCCTGAGATGGCGTTTCTCGGATTTTGCCGCAAATGGGTTGAGCAGCGTGGGCGACCATAGGTTGATATCTCGCACCTGTGTAATTCTTGTTTTAACCTAAGCCCGGTGGCTGGATCGCAGAATGCTTTGGCCCCGTCCTGCTTCGCGACAAGCCGACATACCCATCTCAGGTGTCTCCGGAATGTCAGATCACAGCGTGAAGCGGCCAAGGGCCGCTCTCGCGTTCCTCCCTTGAGGCAGGGAGGAACGCAAGGTTTCCGA
>NZ_JFKD01000022.1 GCF_002115725.1 Marivita cryptomonadis | reverse complement strand
AGAACCGAAGGCATGACGATGATCTTGGCCACGCATGAAATGGCCTTTGCCCGCGAATTGGCGGACAAGGTCTGTTTCCTTGATGCCGGGCGCATTCTTGAGGAAGGTCCACCCGAGACCCTGTTTTCCGACCCGAAAGAGCCCCGCACGCGGGCGTTTCTAAAACGGGTGTTGTGAGCGGGCGCAATTGCGTCGACAGGGGCGTGGAAACGTGGTCCTTGGAAGAGACGTTTGGGAAAAGGTCTCCATGCAGAAACAGTCGGACAAGGCGGTGCTCGCCATTCTGATCAGCATCGCTGCCCTGGTCTTGTTCGACCTGATGGGACTGATCATCAAACACCTGTCAGGCCGCTACAGCGCAGCAGAGCTTTCAGCCTATCGCAATCTGTTCGGACTGGTCCCCAGCCTCATCGCCCTTTGGATGACGGCAAGCTGGCGCAAAGGCACGCGGTCGCTGCGCATCCGGCAATGGAAGCTGGCAGCAGTACGAGGCCTGTCGGTGACCTTTGCGCAGCTCATGTTCTACCTGTCGCTTGGGATCATGGCTTTTGCGACCGCCACGACGATTTCCTACACCACAGCAATTTTCACCACAGCCCTGGCGGTGCCGATCCTTGGCGAACGGGTGGGCTGGGTGCGCTGGTTGGCGGTGGCCATCGGGTTCGTCGGGGTCATGATGATCCTGCAACCGGGCACGGATGCGTTCACGTGGGCGCTGGTGCTGCCGGTTGCGGCGGCGTTCCTCTATGCGTTCAGCGGCGTGACCGCCCGGCTGATCGACCCCGAGGTTCCGACACCGCTTTTCAACCTGCACAGTTCAGCGTTTGCCGCCGTGGGATCGTTTTGCCTTGCCCTTGCTGTTGGGGGCTTTTCGCCCATCGCCAGTGTCGAGGATCTGGCTTTCATTGTTCTGATGGGGATGTTTGGCGGATCGGCCGTGCTGTGCCTTGTGGTGGCGTACCGCATGACCGAACCCAGCAACTTGGCACCGTTCAGCTATTTCGGCATCCCCATCGCATTTGCACTGGGCTGGCTGTTCTTTGACGAAGCGCCGGTGGATGACCTCTGGCCCGGGGCGCTGTTGATCGTCATCGGAGGGCTGATGATTGTCTACCGCGAGCGCCGCGCGCGCCGACCGCTTCAGCGACCTGAGACACGCAGCTGACCCAAAAGAAAAGGCCGCCCGAAGGCGGCCCTGTCCGACGAGGTAACGTCTAAACTCAGCCGTTCGACGCGGCAGGGGCAGGGGCGGCTGCAACGGGCTTTTTGCCACCGTTGAGCGGATCGTCCTGACGCTGCACCGAGCCTTCGAAATGGGCACCGGATTCAATCGCGATGGTCTTGTGGATGATGTCACCCTCGACGCGCGCTGTTGCGGTCAGGCGAACCTTGAGGCCACGCACGCGGCCTACGACACGGCCATTCACGACCACATCGTCGGCAACCACTTCACCCTTGATGGTGGCGCTTTCGCCAACGGTCAGCAGGTGCGCGCGGATATCGCCTTCGACGGTGCCTTCGACATTGATGTCGCCGGTTGTCTTGAGATTGCCGGTGATGTGCAGATCGCTTGACAGGATCGAGGCCGCTGGCTTGGCCTTGGGCGCGGAGGCCTTGAATTCAGTTGCAGTCCGCGACGGATCGGGCATGGCCGGTTTCGGGATGCTTGCCTCGTCCGCCTTGGGGCCGGGCTCATTGATTTTGCTTTTAGAAAACATCGTTTGCAGCCTTGATGTAGATCATGGGGTTGACAGGTTTGCCGCCGACACGGACTTCGTAGTGAAGATGTGTGCCAGTGGAGCGTCCAGTGTTCCCCATAGCAGCAATTCGATCACCGCGCGAGACCCTTTGGCCCGCAGTCACGTAGAGTTTTGAGTTATGAGCATAGCGTGTCTCGATGCCGAACTCGTGCTGTATCTTGACGAGCCTACCATATCCTGACTGCCAGCCCGCGAACGTCACAACACCGTCCGCTGTGGAGTAGATCGGCGTGCCATGTGCACCGGCAAAATCGGTGCCCGCATGCAGGCGTCCCCAGCGATATCCGAATCCACTGGTAAAGCGGAACGAATCTTTGATCGGCATCGCGAAGGGCGCTTTTTCGGCCGCAATCCGGTACAGGTTCAGCCTGTCCATCTGGTTCAGGATACGATTGGCGCGCAGCACGTCTTCCGACGTGTCTTCGCCGCGTGTCGAGAAGCTCAGTGGCATCAATGGGCCACCTTGGCCGGAATAGCCGCGACGCACCTGATTAAGGATCGTGTCGGGGTTCATGCCCGCCGCTTCGAACATTTTGTCGAGCGGTTTGACCGACACGGTCATCGCCTCTTCAAGCTGGCGGAAGATGGTGTCGTTCTTTTCTTCCATCAGTTTGATCTCGGTTGCCATCTCGTCGGCGCGGATCAATGCGTCCTGTGCATCGGCAACAACCTGGTCGCGCTCTTCTGCGGTGCGGGTCAACGCGGCCGACAGGAAATCAAGCGTTGTGTTGTCGATTGCGCCCGCAGAGGCAAGGCCAGTGCCGCCCGCTTCAATCTCGGTCATGAGGGACGCCAGTTCGGTGCGGACATCTTCGCGGGCGCGGATTGCGTCGCGCAGTTTCAGCTGCACCGCTTCTAGCCCGTATTCCAGTTCGGCCTGCCGGGTTTCAGCGTCGAGCAGGCTGGTCTGCATCACTGACACCTGCTCCAGAGCGGTGTTGAAGCGTTCCTGCGCGGCGATTGCCTCGGCGGCACGGGCGTTGCGTTCTTCCGACAGGATATTCAGGCGCATCTGGTACGTTTCCAGATCGCGCCGGGCCTGTTCGCGGAAATTGCCAGAGCCGATCGAGTCCATCAAAAGCACGGCCGTGGCGATGATGCTCCATGCCAGAACAAGAGAGGCGCCGCCGAACGCGAGCGCCTGTGTGCTGGATTTCAGTCGGATGAACCGGGTGTCAGTGTCGGAGCGCAGAAACAAACGGCGTTCCGGAAAAAAGCGTTCGAGTATGCCATGCAGCTTGATCGCAAGACGTGTGCGCACCTGTATGTTCCTCTTTCCCGTCCCTAGGTCGCGCCTCTTGAGCCCCAACTCCGGGCGCGTATCTGTTACGGCCTTACCGACCGATTCATGAATTGGCAACGTTTTTGGACCAATCGCTTGCCCAAGCGGGCGATCTGACGCCGAATTGGCAAGATTTCGCCGATCTTTTCGGGGCTTACAAAACGATGCTGACGCGCCACAAGGGCAGGGCAAGTCAGTTTGTTTCGGTCAGAGGCCAGTAAAAATCAGGCGGCAAGCCGGCTTCGGCGCGTTTTTCCTCGTTGAACGGCGGCTTCAACGCGCCTTTGAAATAACGCCGCACAAGGGTGTGAAACGCATCTTTCGGGTCGTGTTCGTGCCGCCCGCACAAGAAGTGAAACCACTTCGATCCATAGGCGACGTGGGACACCTCTTCGGAATAGATGGTTTCCAATGCAGCAACCGCGCTGGTGGCGTCGGCCTTGCGGAAGATCTCGATCATGCCGGGCGTTACATCCAAACCGCGCGCCTCGAGAACCATGGGGACAACGGCAAGCCGCCCCATGAAATCGTCCACCGTATCTTCGGCTGCACGCCACATGCCCGCATGGGCAGGCAGGGCACCATAAAAGCCGCCCTGTTCTTCAAGGCAGTCGCACATCAGGTTGAAATGCTTGGATTCCTCGTCCGCCGCCTTGACCCAGTCATCATAGAACCCCATCGGCATGGGGACATGGGCAAAACGTGGGATGATGTCCCAGTGCAAGTCCACCGCGTTCAATTCGATATGCGCCACTGCGTGCAGCAGTGCGATCCGTCCCTGCGGACTGCCGGGTTTGCGCTTGGGCACATCGCGGGGATCCAGCAGTTCCGGCGCATCGGGCCGAGATGGGCGCAGCGGTGGTGCGGCAGTGCCGATCGGGATCGGCGTACCGGCATTGCGCGCGGCAAACCAGTGCGCCGCATAGTCCCGGGACTTGGCCGTTTTTTCACGTCCTTCTGCGGTGGTCAGAACATCCACCGCCATGTCACACAAAGTCATCATGTCTGGCTCATCGCGCATGACGCTTCGGAGTTCAAGACAAAGCCCTTTGCTTGTTTGTTTCACAAAACCTCAGAGGTATGAGGGAAGAGCCCTCATGCGCGCCGCAGGCGCGCCCCTGTCGGATCGGGCGCGGCCCGATCCGATACGACCCCGTCAAAGCGCCTTTGCCGCCTCGAGCACCTCTTCGGCATGTCCCAGCACCTTGACCTTGCGCCATTCGCGCGCGACCCGGCCCTCGGCGTCGATCAGGAAGGTCGACCGCTCGATCCCCATGAATTTCTTGCCGTACATGGACTTCTCTTTCCACACGCCGAAATCCTCGGACGCGGTGCCGTGTTCGTCCGAGATCAGCGGCACGGTCAGCTTTTTCTTGGCCATGAATTTCTCGTGGCTCTCAAGACTGTCTTTGGAAATGCCGAAGACCTTGACGCCGATCTGTGCGAATTCCCCTTCCAACGCCGTGAAGGCTTCGTTTTCCTTGGTGCAGCCCGAGGTGTCATCGCGGGGGTAGAAAAACAGCACGAACGGAGTGCCGCGCAGATCCTTCAGCGAAACTTCGCCGTGGTCGCCGCCGTGGACCGGCAGGGTGAAATCCGGAGCCAATTCCAGTGTATCGCTCATGGCGCTATCCTTTAAGAAGATGAAGACGGATCGGGGAATTCCCCGCTTCGGGAAAGAATAACGCAAAAAGGCGCCGCTTCCAGTGACCGAGCAGGAACAATCGCAGACGTCGACAGCCGTGTCGCCCCGCAGACGGCGGGGACGCTGGGCTGTGCGCGTCGGATTGGTGCTGCTGCTCATCGTGCTGGGCACCGGTTGGGCCATGGTCGGGCGTAGCCTGTCGGCCCCGGACTGGGTGCGTGACACGGTCGAAGAACGGCTGGCGGCGGCCTTGCCGGGCTATGAGGTGTTGTTCGGCGATGTGCAGCTTCGGCTGGAGCAGGATGGTCGAACGCGTGTCATCCTGCTGGATGTGGATGTGCAGACCGCAACTGGTGCGCCTGTCGCGGTGCTGTCGGATATCGAGATCGGTCTGGCGCTGCATGACCTGATCCGCCGCCGTGTGGTGCTGCGTGATCTGAGTGTCAGTGGCGCTTTCGTCACCCTGACCCGCAACCGGGCGGGCCAATTAGGGCTGGCGCTGGGGGATGCGTTTGCCTTGGATGGCACAGCGCCGGATGTGCCGACGCTGGTGGCGCAGGTGGATCGGCTGCTGATGGATGACCGGTTGTCACGGCTGCAATCGGTCGAAGCCGATGCGCTGACGCTGCGGTTCGAGGATGCCCGCGCACGACGTGGCTGGACGGTGGATGGCGGGCGGCTGCGACTGGAACGCCAGAACGACCTTTTGCGCCTGTCGGGGGATTTCGCGTTGCTGGGCGGTGGGGCGACCGCGACGCGATTGCAGCTCGATGCGTCCTCGACCATCGGCGAGACCGAAGTGGCGTTTGGGGTGTCGCTTGACGACATGCCCTCGCAGGACATCGCCACGCAGGGTCCGGCGCTGGCGTGGCTGGGCGCACTCAGAGCGCCGATTTCGGGGTCATTGCGCGCTGCGATGCGCGCGGACGGATCGTTGGGGGCGCTGAACGCGACACTTCAGATCGACGCGGGCGTGGTGCAGCCGACACCGGACACGCCGCCGATCCCGTTCAATTCGGCGCAGAGCTATTTCACCTTTGATCCTGACCGGTCGCAAATCAGCTTTACCGAATTATCGGTGGACAGCGATCTTGTCCGCGCGGTGGCCGAGGGGCGGGCAACCCTGACCGATCTGCGCGACGGCATCCCGTCGCAGATGTTGGGGCAGGTGCGGTTCAGCCGGTTGGAAGCAGCGCCCGACACTCTGTTCGATGTGCCGTTGTCCTTGGACCGGGCCGAGCTGGACTTCCGCCTGCGCCTTGATCCATTCGAGCTGGATCTGGGACGGGTCTGGATCGACGATCCGCAGGTTCCGCTGCGCATGACGGGCAAGCTGCGCGCGTCCGACGATGCGTGGGACTATGCGCTTGACGGCAGTTTCGGGGGTCTCACGCCCGAGGCGCTCTTGCATCTTTGGCCAGTGGCGATGGCGCCGCGCACCCGCAATTGGGTGGTGGACAATATTCAGGGTGGCGTGATCCAGAGCGGGCAGTTCGCGCTGCGCTCGCAGGAGGGACCGCGCCCGGTGATTTATCTCAATGCAGCCTTCGATCAGGCGCAGGTGCGATATACGCGCACCCTGCCAGTGGTGGAGCAGGGCACCGGGACACTGACCTTGAATGATGACCGATTGGCCGTGCGGCTGACCAGTGGACGTATTCAGCCCAAGCAAGGTGGACCGATCACGGTGGACGGCAGCAGTTTCGTCATTCCCGACACGCGGCAACGCCCGGCGGATGGTCAGGTCACCCTTGTTGGCGAAGGTGCGGTCGAGGCGCTGCTGTCCTATCTCGACAGCCCGCCATTGGAGATCATGCAAAAGGCCCGACGCCCGGTGGACCTGTTGTCGGGCCGTGTGCGGTTCGAAGGGACGCTTCAGCTGCCCTTGCGGCGGGGGTTGCGCCTGCCGGACATGACGCTCGAGGTGCGCGGGCGTGCGGTCGAGGTGGCGAGCGACCAGATCATTCCCAATCGCAGCCTGACGGCGCGGGCGCTGGACGTCTCGGTGACCAATGACATGCTGCGCGTGTCAGGTCAGGCGTCGCTGTCCGGTGTGCCGTTTGAGGGGTCTTGGACCTTGCCCATACCCGAGCCGGGCCAGCCGCAGACCGGCAGCACGGTCGAGGGCACGGTCACCCTGTCGGATGCCGCGGCGCGGGCCTTCGGTGTGGCGTTGCCGGAGGGCACCGTGAGCGGCTCTGGCCCTGCCGATCTGCGGGTCGACTTGCGGCGCGGCGCTCCGCCCGAGTTCACATTGACATCGCGCTTGAGCGGTGTCGGTCTGTCGCTGCCACCTTTGGGTTGGACTTTGCCGCGCGGCACCTCGGGTACGCTTGAGGTGGCAGGTGTGTTGGCACAGCCCGCGCGCATTGACCGGCTGGTGCTGGACGCTCCGGGTCTCGAGGCGCGCGGGGCGATCACGTTGAACGCGGACGGGTCATTGGGCAGCATCGACCTTGACCGGGTGCGGGCCGGGGGGTGGCTGGATGCGCCAGTCATCTTGACTGGGCGTGGCGCCGGGGTGCCACCCGCCGTGCGGATCACGGGCGGCAGCGTTGATTTGCGAAACGCCCCTTTCGGTCGGGCAGGAGGAGGTGGTGCGGCACGGGGGGGACCGGTGCCTTTGACGCTTGCTCTGGACCAGTTGCAGGTGTCCAACAGCATCCGTCTGACCGATTTCCGGGGCGATTTGCGGTCAGGTGGTGGCCTGACGGGCAATTTCACGGCCAGCGTCAACGGGGCTGCCCCAATTACCGGAGAAGCTTTGCCGCAGGCGGGGTCGACGGCGTTTCGCATCCGGTCGAATGACGCGGGCAAGGTGATCCGCGAGGCGGGTATTCTGAAAACCGTGGCCGGAGGAGACATGACATTGGCGCTGGCCCCGGTGGCGGGGCAGCCGGGCACCTATGACGGGGCGTTGGATGTGGTGAACACCCGATTGCGGGATGCGCCGGGGATTGCGTCGCTCTTGGACGCGATCAGTATCGTGGGGTTGCTCGATCAGTTGGAAGGGCCGGGCATTTTGTTCTCTGAGGTTGAGGCGCGGTTCCGTCTGACACCGGATCAACTGGTTCTGACCCGGTCAAGCGCGACTGGCCCGTCGATGGGAATTTCGATGGACGGCACCTACAACCTTGGCGCGGGCACGCTGGATTTTCAGGGGGTTCTGTCGCCGATCTTTTTCCTCAATGGTATCGGCAGCATCTTCACCCGCAAGGGCGAGGGGCTGATCGGGTTCAACTTCAACCTGACAGGGCCTGCCAACCAGCCCAATGTCGGTGTGAACCCGCTCTCGGCGCTGACACCGGGGATGTTCCGCGAGATTTTCCGCAGGCCGCCGCCGGTGGTGGGGGAGTAGGGGGTGTATGCTGAAGTGTATCTGGCATTAGGCCAAAGTCGGGAGCGCGGACAAACCTGCCATTGACTGCCCAGCCGAACCAGTGCCTTCAATCTTATCCAAAGCCGTGAGAAGCGCCCATGTTTTGGTCACCTCCGACCTTAATGCAACTGAAAACCAAATTTAGATTGTCCAAGTCTCCGAACTTCACACCTAATTCACGGGAACTCAGGCCGGGGGTCAGGTTTTCCGGACCTGCGCTTACTTTGCGTCAAGTGTAGAAGGAAAGAACGTAAATTTTTCAATTGGCACAGTGCTCTAATAGATTTGACTAGCGGCGCATGCGTTTCGTCTCGGTTTTACTGCGTTCTCATCGCGAAGCTTTGTGAACCGGCCCTGAAAATAAACTACTGAAATATTTGAATTTATGGTGATTTATGACGGACCTAATCGGTGGAATTGCATGTATTTTGGTGCTCATGACGTTTTGCATGCGCGACATGTCGAGGCTTCGATTAATTGCCATTGCTAGTAACATCGCCTTCGTAGTGTATGCCGTTAGAGCCGACTTGATGCCGGTGTTAGCACTCCACTCGATTCTTTTGCCAATCAATCTGTTGGCAATCAATTCGATGCGGAGAGATAATGTCGCTAACCCGTTTTATTCTCGTAACAATTTGGCGTCGAAGGGACACCCTTTTGCCAAATTCTATCAAGTGCACGCCACCCAAAAATTTTGATGTATTTGCGCGCGCAACGGTAGGTCAGACGTTTGCAGGCTTGCTGCAAATCGCTTGTTTGGGCTCATAACGGACATTCGCGTCACTCTGAACGAAATGCGTGCTCCCTGCTTTTGTTGCGCGCCCAAGTTAGGTATGGGCTGCGGCCACAGATACAGCGCCGGACTGACCCCATGAAACTGAGCGATTTCGATTTCCACCTGCCCGAAGACCTGATCGCCACGCGGCCTGCGTCGCCTCGGTCTTCGGCGCGGCTGTTGCATGTCGAGGCGGGTGTGATTGCCGATCGGATCGTGAACCATTTGCCCGACATTCTGCGCCCCACGGACCGGCTGGTGCTGAACGACACCAAGGTGATCCCGGCGCGGCTGTTCGGGGTGCGGCACCGTGTGGGGGAGGCGGGTGCGACTGAGGCGAAGATTGAGGTCACGCTGCTCGAGCCGCAGGCAGACGGGACGTGGTCGGCGCTGGTCAAGCCGCTCAAGAAACTGCGCGAAGGCGAGGATGTTGTGTTCTCGTCGGACCTGACTGCCTGCCTTGAGGATCGCCGCGACGGGCAGGCGTTGTTGCGGTTCAATTTGACGGGCGACGATTTTGATGCGGCGCTGGCCGAGGCGGGGGCGATGCCTTTGCCGCCTTACATTGCGGCCAAACGGCCAGCGGACGCGCAGGACAAGCAAGACTACCAGACGATCTGGGCGCGCAATTCAGGCGCGGTGGCCGCACCCACCGCATCACTGCATTTCGATGAGGCGCTGGTGGCCGCGTTGAACGCCCGTGGCGTCGGCATGAGTTTCGTCACCCTGCATGTTGGTGCGGGCACATTCCTGCCCGTGAAGGTCGAGGACGTGACCACCCACAAGATGCATGCCGAATGGGGTCGTGTGTCCGAGACCGCCGCAGCCGAGATCGCGGCGACCAAGGCGGCAGGCGGGCGGGTGATCCCGGTGGGCACCACTGCGCTGCGGTTGATCGAAAGTGCAGCACGGGGCGGCAGTATCCAGCAATGGGAAGGGGACACGGACATCTTCATTTACCCGGGTTTCGAGTTTCAGGTCACCGACGGGTTGATGACCAATTTCCACCTGCCCAAGTCGACTCTGATGATGTTGGTCTCGGCCCTGATGGGGCAAGACCGGGTGCGCGAGATCTATGCGCATGCCATCGAAGAGCGCTACCGCTTCTTTTCCTACGGCGACAGTTCGCTTTTGATCCCCTGAAAGCAGGCCGGACTAAGGCGTATAGGGAAGATCGGCGCGCAGAATGAGCGGCCAAGGGCTTGTCTCTTCTGCCAGATCGACCTGCACCTCGATCAGGGCTGGCGCGCCTGTCGCAATGGCCTTTGCGAGAACCGGCTCCAGCTCGGTCGGGGTGCTGACGCGATGCGCGGTCACGCCATGTGCTTGGGCCAGTTTCACGTAATCCACGCCGGGCAGGTCGCTTGCAATGGTTCTGCCGTCGAAATTCGTGATCTGGTCGCGGGCCACATTGCCGTAAGACCCGTTGTTGAACACAATCGCCACGACGCCGATGCCATGTTGCGCGGCGGTGGAAAGCTCGGATGCCGCAAACATGAAACCGCCATCGCCCAGAATGGCCACCACAGGTTTGTCCGGGCATCCCACCTTGGCGCCAAGGGCTGTCGGATAGGCGAACCCGAGGTTTCCCTGATAACCGGAGGTGATGTAGGTGCGCGGCGCGTAAACTGGCCATGCGAAATAGGACGCGTAGCCAGCCTGGCACATGTCCTTCACAAGGATACCCTCGCGGGGCAGGACCCTGCGGATGACGTCCAGATAAGACACTTGTGGCTGGATGGTGTTGATCAATTCAGCGGCTCTTTTACGCGCGTCCGCGATCCGCTGGCGGTTTTCCGAACTGGCAAAACCGTCTGCCGCGAGCCCATCCGCGATGGCCGCAGCGCCGATGGCGGAGTCGCACACAACGCCCACATCCGGTTTGAGCCGCAGCATTTCTTCGGGCTCTATGTCGATGCGGATCAGCTTGCGCCCGGCAGTGATCCGGTCGGAGGCATCCATCATGCCGCGCCACCGCATCGCCTGCATTTCGCAGCGAGATCCGATCCCGATCAGCACATCGGTGTCGCCCCACAGTTCATAGGCTTCGACGGAATTGACCCAGAGCGGGTGATCGGCGGGGACAATGCCGCGCCCGCCGCGAAAGGCCGTGACCGGGGCATTCAAGCGCTCTGCAAGGGCCAGCACCTCGGCCCCGGCATGTTGCGCGCCGGACCCCAACATGATCATCGGGTGTTTGGCCCCTTTGAGTAACGCGACCGCGTCGGTGATGGCCGCGGGGTTGGGTGGGGTCTCTTGTGCAGGTTGTGCAGAACCGGTTTCGGCAACGGGGGCAGGCTGGGCCATGGTGTCCCAGCACATTTCCAATGCAACGGGGCCGGGTCGCCCGCTGGTCATCCTGTGGAAGGCTTCCGCGACAAGGCGGGGGGCTGCGGTCGCATTGGGAATACGTTCGGCCGATTTGATGAACGATGCAAGCGTTGCGCGCTGATCGGGGATTTCGTGCAAATGCCCACGGCCCCGCCCCAGGAAAGCAGAGGGCACCTGACCCGTCAGCAGCAAGACAGGTGCATTGACGGCGACAGCGGTACACAGGGCGGCCCCTGTGTTGAGAACGCCCGGGCCGGGCACCACAGAGAAGACACCGGGTTTGCCTGTCGCCCGCGCATAGCCCATAGCCATGTAGGCCGCTGTTTGTTCATGGCGCGGACCGATGACGTTGATGGAGGGTTCGGCTTTCTTAAGCGCGTCCATCAAGGGGTAGGTCTGCACGCCCGGCAATGCAAAGACCGTGTCGACGTCATGTTGCAAGATCGCGTCTACAATGGCCGCGCCGCCTGTCATCATTTTTGTCATTGGAAGTTCTCAATCGCCTTTTAAGGATCTGTCCGTAGCAATGCACCAAGCCTGCCCTTGGAATGGCGATGTGACAATGAAATTCAGTGATTTAGGTTGGGGGATCGGGCAAGAGACAGATCGCGAGCGTTTGAATTTTTGGTCCTGCAGCCTGTGTCTGCGCATGTTGGCACGTCGCGAAAACTCATGCGTTCGTGACTGGTCCCAAAAAAGTCGCCCCTGTCATTGCGACCGTCGCAATGCGCGCGTAGGTCTGAGACGTTGTGTGAGACTAGGCAGGCTTCGTGCGCCGGAATGATCCGACGCCACTGCGACAGAAATAAAGAACCCGAAGGGACAAGAAGTGTTAACCGTGATCCGAACATCGTGGCCGCTGCTGTTGGGCATGCTTTTGCTGATGCTGGGCAATGGCTTGCAGGGCTCGCTTTTGGGTGTGCGCGGCTCGACACTGGGGTTCTCCTCGGTCGAGATGTCCTTGGTGATGTCCGCTTACTTTGCCGGGTTCCTGCTGGCGTCTCGGGTGACGCCGGACATGATCCGGCGGGTGGGCCATGTGCGGGTCTTTGCGGCGCTTGGGTCATTCGTGTCCGCGGCTTTGTTGCTGTTTCCGACGATTCAGGATCCGATAGCGTGGATCATCGGGCGTGTGGTGATCGGCTTTTGTTTCTGCGGCGTTTACGTGACGGCCGAAAGCTGGCTGAACAATTCAGCCACCAATGAAAACCGGGGTCAGGCGCTGTCGGCCTACATGATCGTTCAGATGCTGGGCATTATCATCGCGCAGGGTTTGCTCGTGGTGCCGGACCCGTCGGGGTATCTCTTGTTCGTGATCCCATCGGTGCTGGTTTCCATCGCCTTTGCACCGATCCTGCTGTCAATCTCGCCGACTCCGGCGTTTGAAAGTACCAAGCGGATGACGCTGGTCGAGCTGTACAACGTGTCGCCTTTGGGGTGTGTCGGCATGTTTCTGATGGGCAGCGTTTTTGCCGCGCAGTTCGGGATGGCGGCGGTCTATGCGACCGAAGCGGGGCTAAGCATCGGACAGATCCCGATTTTCACTGCCGCGTTTTATGTGGGCGCGCTGATCTTCCAATATCCAGTGGGCTGGTTGTCGGACCGGTTCGACAGACGTGTCTTGATTGCGTTGTCGGCGCTGATTGCGGGTCTCGCGTCGCTTATGGGGATGTTCTTTGGCGGGAATTTCTACGTGCTGGTCGCAGCTGCATTCCTGATCGGAGGGCTGTCGAACCCGCTGTATTCCTTGCTCATCGCGTACACGAACGATTTCCTTCAACACGAGGATATGGCGGCGGCCTCGGCTGGGTTGTTGTTCGTCAATGGCGTCGGGGCCATAGCGGGTCCGGTGATCATCGGTTACGCGATGCAGGTCATGGGACCGCCGGGATACTTTATCCTGCTGGCCTTTGTGCTGCTGGCTTTGACGGGCTACGCGTTCTACCGGATGACACAGCGTCGGGCTCCGTCCTCGGATGAGACCAGCGCGTATCAGGGCATGATGCCCACCGCATCGCCTGTAACTGTGGAATTCGCATCTGAATGGGCGATCGAAACTGCCGAGGCCGAAGCTGAGGCGGAAGCGCAGGATGCGGCTGAGGCCAAAAAAGAGGCAGGCGCCGTCTGACGCCGCTCATTCAGGCACGAAATGCACCATGTGTCGGCAATGACATGAAAAGTGACTGTTTCACGATTCGTTTCTTGGCTAGCTTCTGCCAGACAGTGGGGGACTGCGCGTAGGATCGGGAGAGAGCGATGATCACGCCTGAAGACGTTTTGAGTTTCTGGCTCGACGAGGTCGGACCAAGTGGGTGGTACAAATCTGAAGAGGCGCTGGATCAGGAAATCCGTGACCGGTTCGGAGCCGCTTGGGAGGGCGCGATGGAAGGCCGTCACGCGCTGTGGCTGACCTATCCAAGTGGAACACTGGCTTATGTCGTCTTGCTGGACCAGTTCCCGCGCAACATGTTCCGGAACACAGGAAAGGCCTTTGCATCCGACCGGTTTGCGCTCGCGGCGGCCAAGCAGGCGATCAGCAAGAATTGGGATGTCAAAATCGACGAACCCGCGCGGCAGTTCTTTTACTTGCCGCTAATGCATTCCGAGAACCTTGCCGATCAGGACCGCTGTGTGCGTCTGATGCTGGACAGGATGCCGGAACATGGGGCCAGCAACCTGCTGCACGCCCGTGCGCATCGTGAAGTGATCCGCAAATTTGGACGTTTCCCCTATCGCAACACTGCTTTGGGCCGACATTCGTCAGCGACCGAAACTGATTATGTCAGCGGTGGTGGGTATGGCTCTACAGTGGAAGAGTTGAAAAAGGCGGGATGACCGCGCCGCCCGTTTTGGCTGTCTGACTGATCCGTATATTGAGAGGGCAGCCGATGGTCGGTCCAACACGTGCCCTGATGCCGGATTATCTGCGCCTGATCGCGCTGTTCGGGATCGTTGTGGTCAATGTCCAGTTCATGGCCTTTTCGCTGCTCAGTGGTCTGGCCACTCCGGTTGCAGAAACCACCGCTGAAATGGTGACCCTTTGGTTGGTCGATGGCCTTGCGCTTTTTAAAAGCTATTCGCTGTTTTCGTTCATGTTCGGGGTTGGGCTGGGGTTCCTGATGCGGTCGGCCGTGCGGAATGGCCATGCGTTCAGCAAGCTTTATCGCAATCGAATGATCGGGCTTTTTCTGTTCGGTGTGCTGCATGGGTGTCTGTTTTTCCCCGGTGATATCTTGTTGGTGTATTCGGTCACCGGGTCGATCCTGTACCTCATGCGGAATTGGCAGCCGGGGCGACTGACCAAGCTGGGTGCTGCGCTGGTGATCCTTCCAACCTTGGCGTTTGCCTCCTTCGTGTCATCGCCGGGCGAGATGCCTGAAGACATCGTGGCGCTGGAGCGTCAGGTGATGACCACTGGCAGCTTGGTTGAAACCATAGGGTTCCGCACCATTGCCTATGCCGTCATGTCGCCGTTTGTCCTGATTTTTCAGGGCGTTGCTGCTTTGGGCTGGTTCTGCCTCGGGCTGGCTGCTGTAAAGTCGGGACTGATCGACAATTCGGATGACCCGGTTTGGACGCGGGCACGGCGCTGGTGTCTTGTGCCCGGTGTCAGTTTCAGCCTGCTGGCGTCATGGCTGTTGCATGCGCATGGTATCACGGCAGCTAGTGCTGTGCTGTTGATCGCGGCGCCGGTGTCGACATTGGGGTATCTTGGTGCGATTGCCGCGATATCGCGACCGCCGGGACCGGTCCTGTCACGGTTTCTGGTGGCTGGAGGATCAAGCCTGAGCGTCTATCTGGGACAGTCGATCATCCTGTCGACGGTGTTTTCCAGCTATGGCCTGGGCTTGTGGGACGCGGTGCCGAGGCCTCAGGTTGTTCTGATCGCCATCGCCGTGACATGTGGTTTGATCGTGGCTCTGGTGGTCTGGCGCAGCGCCTTCCGGCTTGGGCCGTTTGAATGGGTACTGCGGCGGATCACCTATGCCGGGCAGGGCGGCCGTTGAGCGACCGGCAGGACAAGTACCCGCCGGTCACATTCTTGATCACTTCGATGCGTTGAAGATCTTGTCGATATTCGCGCCTAGGGCGGTGTTGAACTCGGCCTCGGACATCTGGTGCGTCAGCCCTTCGGCCAGCGCACGCGAGAAGCTGGCGATCATCTTGGGGTTCCGGGCAAGCCGTTCGCAGGCATCGTCGGTGCTGTAGCCCCCTGACAGAGCCACCACGCGCAGCACTTTTGGGTGATCGGCAAGGTCGACATAGAGACAGTCTTCGGTCGGGATGGTGAGTTTGAGCATCACCGTTTCGCCATCGCCCAAAGTGTCGAGATGCGCTGCGATTTCCTGTTTGAGGATCGTTTCGGCCTCGGCCTTGGAGGGGCTGTTGATGTCCACTTCGGGTTCGATGATCGGGACGAGGCCCGCCTTGCAGACGGTTTTGGCAACGTCGAACTGCTGCGCGACCACGGCCTTGATGCCTGCGGCGTTGGCCTCGTGGATGACCGAGCGTTCCTTGGTGCCGAAGACGCCCATCGCTTTGGCATCGGCCAGCAGCGCTTCTAGCCCCGGCATCGGTTTCATGATCTGCGCGCCATCGGCTTTGTCTTCCAAGCCCTTGTCGATCTTAAGGAACGGGACCACGCCGCGCTGTTCCCAAAGGTACGTGGGAACCGGCACGCCGTCGACCGTGTCGCGCATGGTGCGCTCGAACAGGATCGCGCCCAGGACCTTGGCAGAGGTGAAGTCGGGGGCGGTCATGATGCGGCAGCGCATGTCGTGGATCAGGGCGAACATCTCGGCATCGCCGTTATAGGCGTCTTCCTCGATGCCGTAGAGGCGCAGCGCCTTGGGGGTGGACCCGCCGCTTTGGTCAAGGGCGGCGATAAAGCCTGCGCCTGTTTTGATGCGGTCTGCCATTGCGGTGTCGGTCATGTGAAATCCCCAAGCTGGAATGGTGTGGTTGGCGTTGTCCTAGATCAGCCTATTCTAAAAAGATAGAGGTTTGCCAAACGGTTAGCGCTAACCTAATGGCTATGCCGCGTCTTCTGTGGCTGGGCTGCGCCGAGGTTGGGCGCGAAGCCAGATCCCGTCGCGCGCCCGGACGGTCAGATGCGCGACAGGTTGAGGCGTTTTGCCTGTCACAGGCGTGATTGCTGTGGCGCGCAGAAGCATGGACAGCAAAAGCGGGCCTTCCGCCATCGCGAACCCTGCGCCGGGACAGACACGGGGGCCAGCGCTGAACGGCATATAGGCATCGCGGGCGGATTGGCGGGTCTGGTCGGATTGCCAGCGTGCAGGGTCGAAGGTGTCGGGGTCGGTCCAGAGTTTCGTGTGGCGATGCAGATGCCACGGGCTGAGGACAAGCTGCGCGGCTTTTGGAATGGCGCGTTTGCGGAAACTCTCGGGCTTTGTGGTTTCGCGCACCATCATAGGAACAGGCGGATAGAGCCGCAGCGTTTCTCGGAACACGTCGCGGCTGGTTTTCAGGCGTTTGACGTCTTTTGGGTCGCTGAGTGCTTCGGCCTCTTCGGCGATGCGTGTCTGCCACTCGGGGGCCGCCGCGCAACAGTAAAGCGCCCACGACAGCGCGCTGGCGCTGGTTTCGTGCCCGGCCAGAAAGAAGATTGCGACCTGATCCACCATCTCGGCGGCGGTGAAGCATTGGCCGGTTTCGGGGTCTGCTGTCGTCATTATCCGGGTCGCCAGATCATCGGGCGCAGTGCCTTTGGCGATGGCGTCCCGTCGCGCGTCCACAAGCTGGGTGATCAGCGCGCGGATGCGTTCGGCAGCCCGTTTGGTCTCGGCCCGGTGAAAGCGGGGGAACCAGCGGGGCAGGGGGACGAAGGCGGCAAGGTTGAGGATCGGCTGGCTGCGCTGGTAGGTGCGGAATTCGTGGAAGACCTGCGCTGCGATCTTGTCTTCGATGGGGATCGAAAACAACGTACGGAAGATCACATCGGCTGCGGCGTGGCTGGCAACTTCCTCAATCTCGATGTCAGTTCCGGTGCCGATCTGGTCCAGCACGCGGGTCACCATCGCTTGACCGGCGTCCCACATGGCGGGCAGGCTTTGGGTCAGACGCCCGCGTTCAAAGGCTGGGTCGATGATGCGGCGCTGGTGGTCCCATTTGGGGCCGTTGGTCAGGAACACCGATTGACCCAAAAGCGGGCGCAGCCCTTCGCCGATGCGGTCGGATTTCGGGAAATCGCGTGGCCGGTCGTTCAGGATGGTCCGGATCAGAGTGGGATCATTTGTAAGGTAGGACCGAAAGAACGGTGTACGGAATTCGGCCATCCACGCGCCGTAAAGCCGGTCTGGTTGGGCGGACAGAATGTCCTGCCGAAACAGCTTTAGATACCGCCAAAGCGACACGCGATCCGGGCGCGATATGGGCTTGGGTGGGGTCACGGCGCGGTGTTCGTGTATTTCGACACGGGCACGTCGATCCGGCTGGGAGATGGTGCACGGGTGGCATAGCGCTTTCCCAAGGTCAGCGGGCCTGCGGTGATTTGGAAGTAATCGTAGTCGAGAGGGTTTTCGAAGGCACACAGATACTGAAAATGCAGTTTGAAATACTGCCGCCGCTGCGCCGTCCATCGCTCGGGTGCCATCGTGCGCGAGAACTGCGCCGAGAACACCAACGGCCATTGTTTGTCAGCGGTCGAGACACCGGATACGCCCACCGGGTCACACAGCGGAAAGCAGCACCCGTCGCCCTGTGCGGTGACATCGACCCAGACGAGTTCGTCAAGTTCAGACAGGAATTGTAGGTCGCGGCGCAAGGCCCAAGCGTCGGGCAGGAAAGACACCATGGGGATCACGTGGCCGATGCTGAGAAAGGATAGCGCCGGGCTTGCCGGTCGGTTGGGGGTGTCGCGCAGGATGTCGGCGAGGATCGACACGGCCAGATGTGCTCCCGAGGAATGGCCGACCACCAGCACTTCGTCATAATCCTGCAGGAGTGATGTCGCGATGGTGCCGCGAAATTCGTCCATGCGGGTTTGCAGAGCAGGGGGCGTGGCTCCGTTCTGGCTGGCCGAGAAGGCGTAATCGTGCATCAGGTAATAGGCGTAGATCCGGCGGTCCTGCGATTTGAACCAGCGCAGGACCAGTACCACGATAGCAAAGAACGGTGTCCAATAAAGCAGCGATGTGCCCCAGCTGAGAACTGCGCCGGGGCCGATGGCCCAAAGGGTCGCAGCACCAAAGAGCGTAGACAGAGCCCAGCCAACCAGATGCGCCGCCAGCACCGCCGCGAGAAGTTGCAGGATCAGAACGCCGATGGGGTAGAGGGCCGCCGCCAGCGGGCCTTTGGGCAGCACGGCAAGGCGGCGCAGGGTGCCTGAGGCGATGTAGATCCAGCTTGTGCGGATCAGTTGCCAATAGGTGCTGGGGATGCTGTTCGACATGCTGTCGCGCACGATGTCGGACCAGAGCAGCACCTCGAAATCGGCGGTGACGCTGGTGTCGTCGATCAGGCCGGAGGCGTGCCAGCCATAAGGGCCGTCGCCGGTTGTGGCCTCGACATGCAGCCCGTAGCCCGAAATCTCGGCCTGTTTTGCACCTTCCGTACGGTACAGCTCGCGATACCGGCGAGCCGGGAAGGGGTCGTAGCCAGGAATGTAGAACACCTTGCGGCTGCGCACGGTTTGGGGCGGGGCTGGCATGGGCGGACTGCTCTTGCTTTTGGGCGAGTGTATCAGTGCCAGAACAATGCGCCAATTTTTTGATGAAGCGCGGGAAAGGTGGGCTATGTGTGCGGTTAACACCGGACACCACGAGGATGACCATGATCGATATTCTGAACATCGTTGCTGCCCTTCTGACCATCGCGCTGGGCGCGTTTGGCATGCTGGCACCGCGTTATACGGCCGGGGTGCTGGATTTGCAGACCGGTGAGACAACGATGGGCCTGTCGGAATTGAGGGCCTCGGTTGGGGGCATGTTCGTGATCGTGGGCGCTGCATGCCTATGGCTGGGCACGCCTTGGGCTTATGCGATGATGGGGTTTGTCTATCTGGGTGCTGGGCTGGGGCGGGGGCTGTCCCTGTTGCTCGACAAGCCGCCCTTTCCCAAGGCGCATCTTTATTTTCTGTTCGAGGCGGTGTTCGCGGCGTGGTTGTTGATCGTCAACCTTCCGGGTGCTCAGGGGCTGTCCCAGTAGCGGCGGCGCTCCTGCCAGATTTTCTCGCCGATCTGGCAGTCTGTTGGGTCAAGCCGGGGGGCCTGCGCCTGCATGATCTGAGCCTCTGGCGGGCGTGAGACCATTTCCAGCACCAGCTTGCGCTGCACCGCTTCGGCAAAATCATCCCAATCGAAGACCGGGATGACAAATGATCCCGGCCCGCCGATGACGCAGCTCTCGTAATAGATGTCGAGGTTGTCGAGGTGCCAGGATGTGTCCATGCCTTCGCGTGTCAGAAGCGGCAGGCCGTTGATGATGATGCCCTTGGCCAGAACAGCATCACGGGCGACGGTCACGGTGCGGCCCTGATTGTTCGGACCATCCCCCGAGATATCAATGACGCGCCGTAAGCCTTTGTATTTGTTTGTTTCGATAAGGCGCGATCCAAAGATCAGCGCTTCGGAGATCGACGTGCGCCGCAGCGCGGGATCAAAACGCGAGGTGAGGATGTCGGCAAAGGCGTCAAGGTCTTCGCGGGTCTGGAGCAGGCGCCAGTCAATCACGACTTCCTGCGTGCCGGCCCATTCTACATAGGTCACCGCCACTGTTTGCAGCAGCCCCGACTGAAGTGCGGCGAATACCGCGTCCGAGCGCAGCGCCTCGGCATAGCCTTTGCGCTGAATCTCCAACTCGCGTTCGGTCATCGACCGGGACACATCGACCATCAGCACCAGTTCAAGATCGACCTCGATCTCTTCGGCAGTGGCAGCGCGAGGCAAGATGAGACTGGCGGCGATCAAAAGGGCTAAGGCTGCTTTCATCCCGTCAGGATGCCGAACTGCGGATGGTCGGTCCAATCACAACTTTTGTGACTGGTGGAAAAAGGACGGTCGCAGGAAAGACGACCGTCCCTTTCGCTTAGTTCTTCATCGGGCAGGTGTTGATGCCGAGGATCGAATACAGCGGGCAGATGCCGATCAGGCCGGTGGCCAGTGGCACGATACCGATCAAACCCCACATGGTCTGCGGTCCGATAAAGACGAGCGATAGCAGGACAAGGCCTGCAATCACACGCAGGGCGCGGTCGATGGTTCCTTCGTTCTTGGTCATGGTGGTCTCCTTTTCATGCTCCTGCGGGGAGATTAGCAAAGGGACGGGCTGTGTGACGGTGACAGAGTCACCGGGGGTCTGCGGCAATCTGTTCCAAAGCGCGTTTGTCCATGATTGCGATGCCATCGGGCAGTTGTTCGACGACGCCATTGCGCGCCATCGCCGCCAGCCTGCGTGAGACATAAGCGCGGCCCGATGCGGTTTCCGCGGCCAATGCGGCATGGGTGGCGTGAACGGTGCCGTCCGCGTCGGCCAGCCGCAACAGCGCCTTGGCCAGCCGCGCATCAAAATTGGTAAGCGCCACATCCTCGACCAGTTGCTGGTATTCGGAAAAGCGCAGCGCGACGGAGCTGAGCACTTTCTGGCGGAACTCAGGGTCCGCCTCCATCTGTTGCCGAAAGAGGCTCGCGGGGATCAATGTGCCTTCGATATCGGCCTCGATAATGCCTTCGGCCCCGTAAGTGTGCCCGTCCACGAGGCAGGAAAAGGTTTGCAGGCAGACCTCGCCGGGGCGTACCCGGTACAGCACAACCTCACGCCCGGAAGCCCCCGTCAGCATGACGCGGATCGACCCTTTGGTCAGGTCCAGAAAACCGGGGCACTCCTGACCGGGCTGAAATATCGTCTGGCCTTGCTTGGCCGTGAAGAGGCGGGTCTGTGTCACGGGAGCCCTTTATCTGTGTTGATCAAAGCTCACACCACCCGCGCAAATGATGCAAGCGGCGCGTCTTGCATGAAAGGGTGCATTATTTTGAGGCGTCCGTCTGTGGCTTTTGGGGGTGGGCCCGTAATTCCTCGACTCCTGTCGGGGGCGTGCCTAGCATCGAACATTGCTTTTGCAGGTGCCAAGCCATGACAACCCGCCTCCCGTTTTTCCTTATGGCTGTCTTGAGCGGTCTTGTGGCGCTTGGATCGTGGCGGTTTCTTGGGCTTGGATTTGATCTGTCTTTTCCGGGCTTTGAAGATCACCTTGAAGCGCGGCGCATGGTTTTCGCCCTTCATGTGACGTTGGCACCCGTCGCCTTGGTCGCGGGTGTTCTGCAATTCATGCCCAAACTTCGCGCCCGGCGTCCCGTGCTGCATCGCTGGACAGGGCGACTGTATGCGCTGTGCGTCTTGGTGAGCGGTGTGGCTGGATTTTGGCTAGGGCTGTTCGCGCCGGGCGGATGGGTGCCGGGTTTGGGCTTTATGATCCTTGCGGTCCTTTGGATCGGCACGACGGCCAAAGCCGTCTATCACGCGCGGCGGCGTGAATTTGCGCAGCATCGTGTCTGGATGATCCGGTCTTTTGCGCTGACGCTGGCGGGGGTCACGCTGCGGATATACTTGGCGGGATACATGCTGAACGGGGTGAGCTACGTGGATGCGTCCCCCGTCTTGGCATGGATATGCTGGGTGCCGAACGCCCTGATTGCGGAATGGTGGCTGGCCCGGGACCGACGGCACCCTGCCGTTCCCACCGGGCGGTAATTCAAATACGGCGCTGTTGCTCAGGGCAGGCCGACAACCTCACCTTCGCGGATCACGGTGGGGTCATAGGCCTTGCGCGCAAAGACCTCGCGGACCAATGGCTCGAAGTGGTCGAGCGGTTTCATCGGATAGTCCGGGTCGAACGACGACTGATCCCAGCGTTCGCAGAAATCAGCACAGGACCGAAAGCAGGGGTGGTCCTTGAACCTGTCACGCGCGTTGCGGTCCCAGCCGTAATGGTGGCCGTAGTAAAGCATCTGGAAGATGCCGTGATGTTCGACCACCCATGCGACTTCCCAGCGCACGAAGGGGCGGATCACTTCGGCGGAAAAGCGGTCGTGGTTCTGTGGGGCCAGCCCGTCGCCCACATCGTGCAAAAGGGCGGCAACGATCCAGTCGATATCGGCCCCGTCCGCTTCGGCGCGCGTGGCCGATTGCAACCCATGTTGCAGGCGGGTGATGCGGTAGCCTTCAAGGCTGACGTCGCCCTGACGGCGCAATTCATCAAGAATGCGATCCGGGGTAAGGGACAGGTATGGCTTTTCCAGCTTTTCCAGAAGCTCGTAGTCTTCTTTGGTGCCATCCTTCATCTGGGTGAACGACACTGTCTGGTTCTGGTCCATTGGCGTGATCCTTGTGATTTCGCGCATCTTGCGTCAGTCCGGGCGATTGCGCCAGATGCCCCTTGAATTCGGGCGGCAAAACTCCGATATTCATGATGTTCCTTCGGGGACTATAGACATAAACGCGCGTTCAATAAGCGGCTCGGACCCGGGGGCGGTACCCGGCGACTCCACCAAACACCCTGTCATTTGCAGGATCATGGGGTCGAAACAGGATCGACGAACGTCTAAACACGTCTGCTTTGTCTCGGTGAGATACCACCGTTATCGGTTCACAAAGTATAGTTGCAAATGACAACAATGCTCCGGTAGCACTTGCCGCGTAAGCGGTCGGTAATATCGAAAATTAAGCCCTTGCGCCTAGCAG
Organism: Marivita cryptomonadis; assembly: GCF_002115725.1. Lineage (GTDB taxonomy): Bacteria > Pseudomonadota > Alphaproteobacteria > Rhodobacterales > Rhodobacteraceae > Marivita > Marivita cryptomonadis. Next base: position 32,900 of record NZ_JFKD01000022.1, on the reverse strand, counting down.
CGTAAGGCGGGGTTCGCAGGCACCTGGCAACAGAAGCCTGCACTTTACTCCCCCGAAAAACCCAATCTCGGTGGCCGCTGTAGTGCCACGCTCAGTCTTCTGAAAGACCAGTCACGACCGTGCGCTCGTTGAAGAATTGCAGATATGGCGGCTATCTGAACCGGGGCGACTCTAGGGTGGAGTTGACCGTCAGGTGCGGACTGAAGCTGAGCATCCCCGATCCGGCTTGCGCGCCAATAGCGGTCCAAGAGCGTGAACACGGACTATCCGTAGGTCGGCGCCGCGTGGTAGAATGCCGCGAGCATCGCGATTGCCCCATATCTACGCTTTGCCAAGGCATGCCCTGGGAATGTGCGGGGCACTTGCCTGAAGACATTGTGAAATCCGGGCGGGCGCCTTTCGCTTGACCTTGTCGCGCGGGACGGGATCAATGCACCTGATGCTTTGGCGCGCTTTTCTCATATGTCTATGTCTCGCCCAACCGGTGCATGCGTGCCGCACGGCGCTGATTCTGACCATGGATGTGTCACAATCGGTCGATCCGGGGGAATACCGGCTTCAGATCGACGGTCTTGCCGCCGCCCTGCGTGATCCCGAAATCGCCGAGATTCTGGTGCGCGATCAGGTGGCGCTGAGCGTGATCCAGTGGTCCGGTGTGGATGCGCAGGAGGTCAGTCTTGATTGGACCCAGATGGTCAGTCCCAGCCATGTGCACTTGTTTGCATCGGCTGTCGAACGTCTGCCGCGCGCCTTTGTGATGTCCAACACAGCCCCGGCCGAAGCGTTGCGCCATGCGCTGCGCCATTTCGACAGTGGCCCGAACTGCGCGCGCCGGGTGATCGACATGTCAGGTGACGGCACCCCCAATGCGGGCGGAGAGGTGCGGCAGATGCGCCGCGCGGCGGAAAGGTCGGGTGTGACGGTCAACGGTCTGGCCATCGAAGGGCTGGGGCGGGCGATCACCAATTTCTATCAGCGTAACGTGATCACCGCCGACGGGTTCGTCGAAACCGCGCGGGGGCACAGGGACTATGCCCGCGCGATCCGCCGCAAAATCCTGCGCGAAATCAGTTCTGTCTTCGGCTGAGGGATTTCCGCCCTTTGCATGACATTGCAGCATGCCAAGCCTTTTGTTTTCGATTTAATGCAATATGATCAGGGGAGACTCAGGGGATGACGGCGATGACGACTGGCATCAATTATGGCAGCTTGATGCATCAGGCGATGCGCGGATTGATCCGCACCGTTCTTGAGGACGTCCAGAAGGATGGCCTCCCCGGTGATCACCATTTTTTCATCACGTTCGACACCGGGCACCCGGATGTGGAAATCGCGGATTGGCTGTCGGACCGGTACCCCGGTGAAATGACGGTGGTGATGCAGCATTGGTTCGACAATCTTGAAGTGGCGGAAGACGGCTTTGCCGTGACCCTGAATTTCGGCGATGCACCCGAGCGGCTGTATATTCCCTTCGATGCGGTGCTGACGTTTGTCGATCCGTCAGTTGAATTCGGCCTGCGGTTCGAGAGCATGGAAGGGGAGGGACCGGAAGAGGGTTCCTTGGTGCCCACGGCCCGTCCGACCAAAGAAAGCAAGGATCGCGCAAAGTCCAAGGGGAACGATGCGTCTGAGACCAATCGCAAAGACGCCGAAGTCGTGAGCTTAGACACGTTCCGCAAGTAGCGCCTGCGCCAGTTTGACAATTGCTCTGTGTGCCGGTTGCGGCTAAACGGCATGCAACTGCATACCGAGGAGACCCAGATGGCTCAGACCCGCACCGAATCCGACAGTTTTGGCCCACTTGAGGTGCCGTCCGAAAAATATTGGGGCGCACAGACACAGCGCTCGATCATGAACTTTCCCATTGGCTGGGAAAAGCAGCCCATCGCCATTGTCCGCGCCTTGGGCGTGATCAAGAAAGCCTGTGCACAAGCGAACAAGGCGTCGGGCGATCTGGATGCACGTCTGGCCGATGCGGTCATTCAGGCGGCAGGAGAAGTGATCGACGGCAAGTTCGACGACAACTTCCCGCTGGTTGTCTGGCAGACCGGGTCTGGCACCCAGTCGAATATGAACGCCAACGAAGTGATTGCGAACCGCGCGATTGAAATTCTGGGTGGTGTGATCGGATCGAAAGACCCGGTGCATCCGAACGATCATTGCAACATGGGCCAGTCGTCGAACGACACCTTCCCGACCGCGATGCACATTGCCGCCGCGATGATGGTGCGCGACACGCTGCTGCCGGGGCTGGAAAAGCTGGCGGCGGGACTTGAGCAAAAAGCCGAAGAATTCAAAGACATTATCAAGATTGGCCGAACACACACTCAGGACGCGACTCCGCTCACGCTGGGGCAGGAGTTTTCGGGCTACGCGCATCAAGTCCGTCAGGGCATCGCGCGGATCAAGACCTGCCTGCCGGGCATTTACGAGCTGGCGCAGGGCGGCACCGCTGTTGGCACGGGCCTCAACACGAAAAAGGGTTGGGGTGAGACCGTAGCGGCGCATATGGCCGAAATTACGGATTTGCCGTTTGTGACTGCGCCCAACAAGTTCGAGGCACTGGCCGCACATGACGCCATGGTGTTCATGTCGGGTGCTTTGGCGACCGTGGCGGGATCGTGCTACAAGATCGCCAACGACATCCGCTTCCTTGGTTCTGGCCCGCGTTCGGGTCTGGGCGAATTGATCCTGCCCGAAAACGAGCCGGGTTCGTCGATCATGCCGGGCAAGGTGAACCCGACGCAGGCAGAGGCGCTGACGCAAGTTGCGGCGCATGTGATGGGCAATGACGCGGCGATCAAGTTCGCCGGAAGCCAAGGCCATTTCGAATTGAACGTTTACAACCCGATGATGGCCTATAACCTGTTGCAGAGCATGCAATTGCTGGGCGACGCGGCGGACAGCTTTACCGAGCGCATGCTGCTCGGAATCGAAGCGAACGAGCCGCGCATCGACAAGCTGATGAAGGAATCGCTGATGCTGGTGACGGCACTTGCACCGACCATCGGCTATGACAACGCCACCAAGGTTGCCAAGACGGCGCACAAGAACGGCACGACCCTCAAGGAAGAGGCGATTGCGCTGGGCTTTGTCGATGCCGAAACCTTTGACCGCGTGGTCCGTCCCGAGGACATGATTGGTCCGAAAGGGTAAGCAAACTGCGCCATTTGCATCGCCCTTTCAGGGGGATGTTTCAGGAGCATTTGCAAAAAGAAACGGAGAGGACGCTTGGTGCGTCCTCTTTTTTTTGGTTTTTTGCGACGGAAAGTAATTGGCCCTGCGTGAGTCTAGGCATGTGACCATCATTATTCAGGACTGTTCCATGTCGCGTTTCTATCCCTATTGGCTTTGGCTTGTGTTGGCCTTGCCGGCTTTTGGCATGACGTATGATCTTGCCACGTCAACCAACCCGAAAATTTATCACATCCTAGTTCACCCCACGGGCGAATTCGCCGCGCGGTTCATGATCATCGCGATGCTGGCATCGCCGCTGATCTTGCTCTTCAAATCCGCCGCATTTCCGCGATGGCTCAAAAAGAACCGGCGGTATTTCGGTGTGGCGGCGTTTGCCTATGCGGCCGCGCATACCGCCTTCTACCTGATCGACAAGGCGTCCTTGGACACGGTCATCACCGAACTGCCCCGGCTTTACATCTGGACCGGGTGGCTGGCTTTCGTGATCTTTATTCCGCTTGCCGTGACCTCAACTGACTATTTCGTGCGCGTCATGGGGCCGCGTTGGAAAACCCTTCAGCGCTGGACCTATCCGGCAGCCGTTTTGACGTTGGTACACTGGGCTTCGCTGCATGATTGGGGCAGTCCTGCTGCGGCTCTTGTCCACTTCGGCCCACTTGCCGCGCTCGAGGCATATCGGGTCTGGTATTGGTACGTGCGACCCCGAACAACCGCACGCACAGCTTGACCGAATTGGTCTGCTCAGCATTTTTGCTATGATTTATGAGGCTGCCGCGAGATATTGCGGCAGCTTATTTATTTCTCGCAAAGAATTTTGAAATGACCAAAGACCATATCTCGACCAACCGCGATGTCTGGCAGAAGGATGCCGAAAATTGGGTCGCGCCCGGCGAACGGCTGTGGGCCTCAGACCCGAGATGGGGGATTTGGGGGTCGCCAGAAGCCGACCTGAAACTTTTGCCAGAGGATATGACCGGCAAAGATGCCATCGAACTGGGCTGTGGCACTGGCTATGTGTCGGCATGGATGGCGCGTCTGGGTGCGCGGGTCACTGGGATCGACGTAACCGCCGCGCAATTGGACACCGCGCGCCGGTTGGCCCAGGTGCATGGCGCAGACATCACCTTTCTTGAAGGCGACGCCGAAGCGACCGGGCTGCCGGACGAGTCTTTTGATTTTGCCATTTCCGAATACGGGGCTGCGATCTGGTGCCGGCCCGAAGTCTGGCTGCGCGAAGCGTGGCGGCTGTTGCGACCGGGGGGACGTCTTGTTTTTCTGGGCAATCACCCATTGTCGATCATCTGCACGCCGATGAATGGAGCGCCTTGCGAGCCAGTCTTGCACAGACGGTATCGCGATATGTGGGGCGCTGATTGGACCGACGTCGAGATCGATCCAAGTGGCGTGACCTTCAACCTGACGATTACCGACTGGTTTGCGCTGTTTCGCAAGATCGGTTTCGCCGTGGTCGATTATAAAGAGCTTTACGCCCCCGAACCCGTGAAAGGTTCGCAGGATTTTGTGCCTGCCGAGTGGGCCAAGAATTATCCGAATGAGCAGGTTTGGTGGCTGGCTAAACCAATGTGAGCGAAATGCTGGAATTTCGCGGTGGGCATAGTACTGTTCTCACCATGAGCAATGTCACCAACCTCAACCAGTTTCGCAAAACGAAGGCACGTTCCGACAAGCGCGCCAAGGCAGACGAAAACTCTGCAAAATTCGGGCGCAGCAAGGCGCAGAAGGATCTGGAGAAAGCGCGGGCCGACAAGGCCAAGCGTGATCTGGACGGCAAATCCACGACATGAGCGGACGGCCCGTCAAACGGTCGCTGACGCTGCGGGGGCACCGCACCAGCGTGTCCTTGGAGGATGCGTTCTGGCGCGCATTTCGGGATATTGCCGAAGCGCGGGACATGCCGATCAACGCGCTGGCGGCAGAGATCGACGAGGGGCGGGACATAGAAGTGGGTCTGGCCTCTGCGATCCGGGTCTATGTGCTGGATTGGTATCGCGAGAGGGTGATCTCTGGGTCGTGAGGCCCTCGGGGCATGCCCAAGGACCACGGTTTTGCTGGGTTGTTACGCGATCACATTGTGCTCTGGCCCATACGGGAAGCCGGTGACGTTGATGGCACCGTCTTCGGTCACCACCAGAATATCATGCTCGCGGTAACCGCCTGCCCCGGCAGTGCCTTCGGGAATCCAGAGCATCGGTTCGATAGACACAACCATGCCCGGCTCCAACACTGTGTCGATGTCTTCGCGGAACTCCAGACCCGCCTCGCGGCCATAGTAGTGGCTGAGGATGCCGAAGGAATGGCCATACCCGAAAGAGCGGTACTGGAGCAGGTTTTCCTGCGCGAACAAGCGATTGATCTCGTCACAGATCTGGGCGCAGGAGATGCCGGGTTTGATCAGGCTGAGGCCCAGTTCATGTGCCGCGACGTTGGCGTTCCAGATGCGGAGGCTGTCGGCGTCGGGTTCACCCAGGAACAGGGTGCGTTCCAACGCGGTGTAATAGGCCGAGATCATCGGGAAGGTGTTGAGGCTGAGGATATCGCCGTGCTGCAATGCGCGCATCGTCACCGGGTTATGGGCGCCGTCGGTGTTGAGACCCGACTGGAACCAAACCCAGCTGTCGCGCATCTCGCTGTTGGGGAAGCTGCGGGCGATCTCAAGCTCCATCGCGTCACGGCCTGCCATGGCGATGTCGATCTCGCGGGCACCGGCTTGGATGGCGTCACGGATAGCATAGCCGCCCACATCGGCAACGCGTGCGCCTTCTGTGATCAGGGCGATTTCGGCAGGGGATTTGACCATGCGTGACCGCATCGTGTCGGGGGCGATGTCGATCACCTCGGGGGTGTTGAGAAACGTGTCCAGCGTGGCGCGGGCCGCAAGGGTCAGGTGGTCGCCTTCGACGCCGATGCGACGGCCTTTGCCGACCAAAGCCGCGACCGCGCGCCAGTAATTGTTGCGCTCCCAATCTGTGTAGATGACGTTGTCGCAATGCGCGCGGCGCCATGGCTGACCGCCGTCGATGTTGGCGCTGACGGTGGTGCAGGTGTCGTGGGTGACGACAAGGCCGTAGGGACGGCCAAAGCTGCAATAGAGAAAGCCCGAGTAATACGAGATGTTCTGCATAGAGGTGAGCAGCACCGCGTCCAAATCATGGCTGGCCATGATGGCCCGCAGGCTCGCGACGCGCTGGTCGTACTCGGCCTTTGCGAAGGGCAGGGGGGCCTTGTCGCCGTTGTGGCAGGTGAAGGTCTGAGGACGGTTGGGGGTATCGAACATAGTCAAGTCTCCGAGCATCTGCCGGGACCATATGCGAAACGCCCGGCATCACATCCGGGCGTTCAGGACGATACGCTTTCTGTGGAAAGCTTGATGTGGGTCTTGCTCCAACGACGCCATCGTCGGCACATCGCGATTTCGATGCCAAATGACGGTGAGTCTGTCAACGGATTTGACGCATCCGGTTACGCGCGGCGGTTGATCGCAACAGTGCCCAAAAGCATGTCAGTCAGACCCTGACCCCGTTCTGTAAGAAACATCATCGCAATCGAGATCAGTTGCAGCGGGAAAATCGCCATCGACACTGTGTAGCCCAGCGTGTGCATGAAGGCCTGGCTGAAGTCGAAATGTTCGCCACGGCTGTCGCGGAATTCGATCGACATCAGGCGCATGCCCCACGTGGCCGAGCGTCCGGTGATGGTGGCCACGCGGTAGATGAAGCCGGTGACGAAGAATAGGAACGGCAGGAAGAAAAGCCCGATGAACGCCGTCATCACGACGACCGGCACCAGAAGCGCCGCGATCAAAGCTGCGTCGATCAACCAGGCCAGACCACGCTTGATCGTGACGCTGTCGTAGAATTCGGGCTGGACCATCGGGTCGGGCAGGTTGGGATAGGCGTCGGTGGCGTACATTGTCGAAAAACCGTTCTTTCACTGAATGAGGGGCGTGGCCCCGATATGGGGCCACCGGTGGGTTGTGCAAGGTTTACGCGTCTGCGGTTTCGCGGCTTTCCTTAGCGGATTTTGCACGCTCGTCCATGAACTGGTCGAATTCCGACTTGTCCTTGGCATCGCGCAGGCGCTTGAGGAAGGCTTCGAAATTTTCCTGCTCTTCTTCGAGGCGGCGCAGGGTTTCGGTCTTGTAGGCGTCAAAGGCGGTATTGCCGGATGACCGCATCGTGGTGAATTTGGTCGACATGCGGCGGCTGTTGCAGGATTTGTTGAACATGCGTTTGCTCCAGATCATGTAGGCAAGAAGGGCGAGGCCGACCGGCCAGAAGAAGATAAAGCCAAGGACCATAGCGGCGATCCAAGCGCCTTTACCTTTGTTGTCCAGCCACGCCTCGGCGCGGGAAAACCAACCCATGCGGGCCGGAAGAGAAGCGGGGGCGGCGATCGTGCTCATTATCAACTCCGTTGTTTGTTTGATGTGAATGTCTTTCACATTGAACAGATCGGAATTGTTGACCTCGTTTGCAAGAGAGAATGTGAATGTTTTTTACATTTACTTATTTTATGGCGTGAAATCAAATATTTGAGCGGATGAGATTTTTGGAAGAACTGCTGGATCGAGTGGGAAAACATGCCGCGGTGTGCCCGCAGCGGCCCAAACCACGTCGAATTCCAGCAGCCGGGGGTCCAGCCACGCGCGGATCGGATTAAGATGTCCGATCGGGGACACGCCGCCGATGGCAAAGCCGGTTTGTGCGCGGATAAGGTTTGCATCCGCCTTGCCCAACGGTTCGCCCGCGCAGACGGACGCCTTTATCGAATCGACGCGGTTGCCACCTGCAGTCAGGAACAGCACGGCATCGCCACTGGTTTCGGCGCGGAAGATGATCGACTTGGCGATCTGGTCGATGTGACAGCCTACACTGTCGGCGGCCTCTTGTGCGGTGCGGGCCTGTCCGACATCGTGGATATCTGCGGGCAGTCCCAATGTTTCGAGGGCTGTGCGTACGCGGGCGAGGCTTTTGCTCATGCGGTGGTTTCCCTTGATTTGGGCGCTCTTTGGATCCTCATGGTGTCATAAGACAGAGAACATATGCAGAAAAGGTAAGATTGCCCATTGTGCAATGGACGGCTCTGCCCTTATTGTGGTCGTTAGCCCAATCCGTTTCGCGGAGTGCGGGCCAAAGAGTTTCGCTGTTCTGTGCGTCGGCAAAATGTCCTGAGTTCAGAGCACGCTGGTATGGCCGTAAGGCCTTCTACAAACACCTGCGGTTTATCCGAACATCAGGTTCGTAACGGATGCAGTCACCCCTGTGACATGCGTCGGAGAAGAAACGCGATGAAACGCGCGCAGGACATGAGGCTAGAGCAACGGGGCATTTCACCCCGGCCAGCCGCTGCGCACCTACTCGCCATGACAAGACACACCCGATCCCTGTTCCTACCCGAAAGGTGGGGGCGGCGGCGGTTGTGCGCACGGAATTTATGCCTAAGAAAATGCTTATCGATGCCACCCACGCGGAGGAAACCCGCGTTGTGGTGGTCGACGGAACCAAGGTTGAGGAATTTGACTTTGAATCCGAAAACAAACGCCAGCTTGCTGGCAACATCTATCTCGCAAAAGTAACACGGGTCGAACCGTCGCTTCAGGCGGCGTTTGTAGACTATGGCGGCAACCGCCACGGGTTCCTTGCGTTCTCGGAAATTCATCCCGACTACTATCAGATTCCTGTCGCGGACCGTGAAGCGCTGATGGAAGAAGAGCGCGCGTATGCCGAAAGCTTGGCACGGCGCGAGGATGAAGACGAAAAGCCCAAGTCGCGTCGGGGCCGGGGCCGCAACCGGTCACGTGCAGCCAAAGCCGAAGGTGATGATGCCGTGACCACCAAAGAGGTGTCGGACGACATCTCTGGCATGGAGACCATCGACTTCAGTGGCGATGATGACGAGGACGAGGCCGAAGGGCTGTCACCGATGGAAACGGTGGCGGAAACTCCGGTCGAAGAACCCGATGAGGCGGACAGCGCTGACGCGACCGATCTGCATGATGAGGACGACGACGTCGACGATCTGTCCCAACCTGCGGACCGCGATGAAAACATCGAATCCGTCGCCGATGATGACACACACGAAGATATCAGACCGCGTCGCAAGCCACGCCCCAAGCGCTACAAGATCCAGGAAGTCATCAAGGTGCGCCAGATCCTTCTGGTGCAGGTCGTCAAGGAAGAGCGCGGCAACAAGGGCGCAGCGCTGACCACATATCTGTCGCTGGCGGGCCGCTATTGCGTGCTTATGCCCAACACCGCACGCGGTGGTGGCATCAGCCGCAAGATCACCAACGCACCTGACCGCAAGAAGCTCAAAGAGATCGCCAATGAGATCGACGTGCCGCAAGGCGCGGGCCTGATCATTCGGACGGCAGGTGCCAAGCGCACCAAAACCGAGATCAAGCGCGACTATGAATATCTGCAGCGCCTGTGGGAACAGATCCGTGAACTGACGCTGAAATCCATCGCGCCGGCCAAGATCTACGAAGAAGGCGACCTCATCAAACGGTCGATCCGCGATCTCTATAACCGCGACATCGACGAGGTTCTGGTCGAGGGCGAACGCGGCTACCGCATCGCCAAGGACTTCATGAAGATGATCATGCCGTCCCACGCCAAGAACGTGAAGCATTACGCCGACCAAATGCCGCTGTTCGCGCGCCATCAGGTGGAATCCTACCTGTCGGGCATGTTCAATCCGACGGTGCAGCTCAAGTCCGGCGGTTATATCGTGATCGGTGTGACCGAGGCGCTTGTGGCCATCGACGTGAACTCGGGTCGGGCCACCAAGGAAGGCTCGATCGAGGAAACCGCGCTCAAGACCAACCTTGAAGCGGCAGAAGAGGTGGCACGCCAACTTCGTCTGCGCGACCTTGCGGGTCTGATCGTGATCGACTTCATCGACATGGACGAGCGTAAGAACAACGCTTCTGTTGAAAAGCGGATCAAAGACAAGCTCAAGAACGACCGTGCGCGCATTCAGGTGGGCCGGATTTCCGGCTTTGGCCTGATGGAAATGTCGCGCCAGCGTCTGCGCCCCGGCATGATCGAGGCAACGACTCAGCCCTGCCCAAGCTGTCACGGGACTGGTTTGATCCGGTCGGATGACAACATGGCGCTGCAGGTGTTGCGTCAGATCGAAGAAGAAGGCGTGCGCCGCCGGTCGCGTGAGGTTCTGGTCAAGTGCCCGGTCTCTATCGCCAACTTCCTGATGAACCAGAAGCGCGAACACGTGGCCCAGATCGAGACCCGCTATGGTTTGTCCGTGCGCATCGAAGGCGATGTGCATCTGGTCAGCCCGGATTTCTCGATGGAGAAGTTCAAGACCGCGACCCGTGTCGTGCCCGAAGCTCCTGTGCATGTCGTGTCTGTTGACACGTCGCTCATGGATCAGGTGGACGAGGACGCCGCAGACGAGGACGAAGAGGACGAAGAGCAAGCTGAGGTCGTCACAACGCCGACGTCCGAAGAGGACGATGGCAAGCCCAAGAAGCGCCGTCGCCGGTCACGTCGTGGAGGTCGTGGCCGCAATCGCAACCGTGATCGTCAAGATGACGGTGAGGCGGATACGGATACCGACGCGGACACAAACGAGACCGCGGATAGCGGGGACGAGGCAACACCATCGGAACCTGTCGCGGCAGAGGCTGTTGTCGCCGAAGCGGCGACTGACGCAGCTCCCCAAGAGGATGCGGCTCAGGCCAAGCCCAAACGGACCCGCAGCCGGTCGCGCAAGCCTGCACAAGCCGCCAAGGACAGCGCAGCGGAGACAGAGGTTGCAGCCGTCGAGGCGGTAGCTCCGGTAGATGCCGTGTCCACAGATGCGGTTGCAGCACCTGATGCGGCTCCGGCGGTAGAGGACGCGCCCAAGAAAAAGCCGCGCAGCCGTAGCCGCAAGAAGGCCGAACCAGCCGCTGAGGCGCCGGAAGGCTCTGAGGTGGTGGCAGATGCCGAAGAGGCTGCGCCCAAACCCAAGAAGGCGCCTGTAAAACGGACCCGTGCCAAGAAGCCTGCAAAGACTGAAGAGCCTGTTGCCGTGATCCCGACGGAAGAGATCGCGCCTGTGCCGGAAGTTGTGACACCTGTGGCGGCAGATGAGCCTGCGCCCGAGCCCGTGGCAGAGCCCGCGCCGGTGCCGGAGGTTGCTGCCGAACCGGAAGTGACGGAGCAACAAGCGGTTGAACCCGAAGCTGAAGCGCCGGTCGCTGCGCCAGAACCCGAACCTGTTGGGGCCGATGCCGAAGCAGGGGACGACGCGGACAGTGCCAAGAAGAAACGGCGTGGATGGTGGTCTCTGGGCCGCTAAGCCGCAGCAAATGACAGTTCAAAACGCCCTTGCATATACTGCGTGGGCGTTTTGCGTTTCGCGGTCAGGCTTTGCGGATCACCCAAAGCATGGCGTCGCCCTGTGTGTCGCTGCTGACAAGGGTGTGTCCGGCCTCGTTGCAAAAATGGGGCATGTCGACGATGGCTGCCGGATCATCCGTCAGCACCCGTAATTCGCTGCCCGACGAAAGCCCCATCAAGCGCTTGCGCGCCTTGAGAACGGGCAGGGGGCACAGCAGCCCGGTGGCATCCAAATCTTCACTCATACGCGCGATTTAGGCCTGTCTGGTGCCGCTGTCCACAGTGCGGGTGCAAGGATGGCACGATGATGTGACCCCGCGTCGCGTGACAGCGCCCAAGGCTTGGCATATGTCGGTTCTATGTTGGAATTCCAGATCATCGACGCCGCCCTCTTCCCGGCTATGAGCATCGCACTTTTGGCGGGGGCTTTGTCATTTCTCAGCCCCTGCGTGCTGCCCATCGTGCCGCCTTATCTGGCATACATGTCAGGTGTGAGTGTGGCCGATATCGAAGCGGGCGGTGAAGGTCGCCGCAAAGGCATTCTCGCGGCGTTGTTCTTTGTGCTTGGCCTGTCGACGATCTTTATCCTGCTGGGGTTCACTGCTTCCGCCTTTGGATCGTTGTTCCTTCAGTACCAGACACAATTGGCGCAGGTGTCTGGGGTGGTTGTGATCATCTTCGGGCTGCATTTTCTTGGAGTGTTCCGCATTCCGTTTCTGGATCAGGAAGCCCGTTTGGAGGCAGGTCAACAGGGTGGGTCGGCCTTTGGGGCCTATGTACTTGGATTGGCTTTCGCCTTTGGCTGGACGCCCTGTATCGGGCCGCAGCTGGGAGCGATCCTGTCAATGGCCGCAAGCGAGGCGTCGGTGACGCGGGGCACGTTGCTGCTGGCGGTTTATGCGGCGGGGCTGGGCATTCCGTTTCTGTTGGCAGCGATGTTCCTGACCCGTGCGATGGGTGTGATGAACCGCATCAAAAAGCACATGCGCAAGATCGAACTGGCCATGGGCGGTCTGTTGGTGATCGTCGGCATCGCACTGGTCACGGGGGCGTTCACGTCCTTTGCGTTCTGGCTGTTAGAGACCTTTCCGGGGCTTGCCTTGTTGGGCTGAGGCGGGTTCGATGCTTTGAAGGATCGAAGGACATCCTTTGAAGGATGTTATTGCGCGCAATGGAGAGGTGAGAGCCACATCCTTTGAAGGATGTGAAGAAACCCTTTGAAGGGTTTACCGCGTGGCGCGGGCCTTGAGCACCGATTGACCCAACGTGATCGTGTACGCCTCGAGCGTCGCAAGCGCGCTGTCAACAGACGCCACATCGCGGCGCTCCAGCCCCGTCACAATAGCGCGGTGCAGGTCGATGATTTCGGCGCGGCTGCGCGCGGTGAAAGTAGTCATGTTCATCAAGGGCTGCATCGCCTCGACGCTGCCTGCCAGATGGTAGCTGAGCACCTCGTTGCCTGCGCAATCGACCAAGGCCCGGTGAAAAGCGACGTCCGAGGCGCAGAACGACTCGTCCGACAGGTCAGGGGCAGATTGTGTTTCGATCTCGGTCCGCATCGCATCCAAAAGTGCCTCTGTGCGCCGTTCTGCAGCAAGGGCCGTGCAACTGCGTTCCAACGCATAGCGCGCCTCGCACGCAACCTGAAAGCTGATCGCGTTCATGCCCAGAAGAAGCGTTGATGTCGTGACCTGCTGCGCGCGGGCCCCTTCGTAGGAGAGGTGATTGACGAACGCCCCGCCAAACGCGCCGCGTTCGGTGCGGATCAGCGATTGCGCCGCCAGCCGTTTCAGTGCCTCGCGTACCGTTGCGCGGGACACGCCGTGCTGATCGGCGAGTTCCGCCTCGGAGGGCAGGCGGTCGCCCACCAGCAGCCGCCCGTCGACAATCGCGGTGCGGATGGCGTCCGCGATCTGGGCGGACAGGCTTTTCTCGGGCTGTGCATTTTTCATTTGTCAGGCATTTAAATGTCTGACAATTATTTTGGCAAGCCCCGAGTCGCGGCTGAGTGGAGGAATGTGCATGCTGGCAGACCGGATCAGACAGATGAGCGCGCCGCATTGGCTTGCGCTTTATGGGCTGGTTCTGCTGTGCTGGTTGATTTTGGCGCTGATGGCGGTGCCTGCGGACTTGCGCGACATGGCGCGGGTGTTCGGCGGCGATTTCTGGGAGGCATTTTGCACCACGACACCGGACGCGGCCGGTTTCTTGCGGCTTTGGGTCATGTGGGGCCTGATGTCGGGGGCGATGATGGCGCCGACGGCGCTGCCTGCGCTGGCCGCGTATGACGATCTGGGACGGTCGACCCAGACCGATCTGGGCGGGCTACTGGCCGGGTATCTGGCGGTCTGGCTTGGATTTTCCGCCTTGGCTGCGGGATTGCAGATCGGGCTTTTCAGCCTTGGCTGGGTCAGCGCGTTCGGCGACAGCCGCTCGGCGCTGCTGTCGGGAGGATTGCTGGTGCTGGCCGGGGCTTACCAATTCAGCGCCTTGAAAGAGGCGTGTCTGGCCAAGTGCCGGATGCCGATCACGTTTTTCATGGCGCATTGGGATGAAGGCGCATGGCGCAACGGGTTGCGTCTTGGCGCGGTGTGCCTTGGATGCTGCTGGGCGCTGATGTTGCTGGGCTTTGTCGGCGGTGTGATGTCGCTGGGCTTCATGGGGCTCGCGACGGTGGTGATGACGTTGGAGAAATTGCGCGCCGGGGCTTGGATCACCCGGCCTTTGGGGGGTGTCCTGATCGGGACCGGCCTCGTTGTGGCGCTTTTGGGATCTTAAGGGAGAGATGCAATGAGTGATCGTTTGGACGTGGCGGAGAAGCTGGACAACCGCCATCCGGCCACGGACCGGCCCGGGCCGGAGATTCAGCCTTGGGCCATCAAGGGGGAGCTGATCCTCAACTGTAACTGTACGGTGTTCTGCCCCTGTGTGATCAGTCTTGGCAAGCATCCGCCCACGGAAGGGCATTGCCAGACATGGGGCGGGGTGCGGATCGATTCCGGTCACTACGGCGATATCGACCTGTCAGGTTTGAACATCGGCCTGTTGATCGAGATCCCGGGCATGATGAGCCGGGGCAACTGGAAAGTCGGTCTGTTTGTCGATGACCGCGCGGACGATCCGACCTTTGACGCTTTGGTCAAGGTGTTCAGCGGCGCTGCCAAGGGCACAACGGGTTTGTTCCAAATACTCGTGGGCGAATTCCTGGGGGCCGAGCGTCAGCCCGTCACCTACGAGACCGAGGGCAAGACCCGTCACATCACCGTGGGTCGCAAGATCCAAGGGGTTGTCCACCCGGTCGGTGGGGCCAATGCTGACGAAGACCTCGTGGTCAAGAACACGCAGTACTGGATGGGGCCGGACATCACCGTCGCCACCGCGACCAAGGGCAAGGTGCGCGCCTATGGCCGGGTCTGGGATTTTGACGGACGCAGCGCCGAGATTTGCCAGATCGACTGGCACGGACCCAAGTAAGATGATGATCTTCCCGGAATATTGCGTGACGATGGCGCGATACAACGCGTGGCAGAACAAGCAACTGCGGGCGGCGTTCGACACGCTGTCCGAAGTCGAGCTGCGCAAGGAGCGCAAGGCGTTTTTCGGGTCGATCTTCAGCACGGCCAACCATCTTCTATGGGGCGACATGATCTGGATGTCGCGTTTCGATGGCGGACCAAGGCCAGAGGCCGGGATTTCCGACAGCGTCGACCTGACACCGACCCCGGCAGTCTGGGCCGGAGACCGCTACAGGATGGACGCGCGCATCCTGCGTTGGGCTGAAGGGCTGAACGCCGTTGATCTGAAAGGCGATCTTCGCTGGTATTCCGGGGCATTGGGGTGCGACCTGGTCAAGTCGATTGATCTTTGCATCATGCATTTCTTCAATCACCAGACCCATCATCGCGGGCAGATCCACGCGATGCTGACGGCTGCGGGGGCAACAGCGCCCGTGACCGATCTTTTCATCATGCCCGAAGACGGGCCCTGGTTGTAACCTTTCGGTCTGCTGGTCGGCGCTTGCGCGATGCGCATCGCCCCGCCCACCATCCCGAGTTCTGTGCATGAGGTGTGCGCATGGCTCTGATTTCCCCTTCCCGTCGACTGCGGCGGACCCCGTTTTCCGATGGCGTCGAAGCCGCCGGGGTCAGTGCGTTTACGGTTTATAATCATATGCTTCTGCCGACGGTGTTCCGGTCGGTCGAGGAAGACTACCGCCATCTGAAAGAGGCGGTGCAGGTCTGGGACGTGGCCTGCGAGCGGCAGGTCGAGCTGCGCGGTCCTGATGCGGGGCGATTGATGCAGATGCTCACGCCGCGCGATTTGCGGTCGATGCTGCCGGGGCAGTGTTTCTATGTGCCCATTGTTGATGAGACCGGCGGGATGCTGAACGATCCGGTGGCGGTCAAGCTGGCCGAAGACCGTTGGTGGATTTCGATTGCTGACAGCGATCTGCTGTTCTGGGTCAAGGGATTGGCCTATGGCTTCCGGTTGGATGTGCTGGTGGATGAACCGGACGTGTCGCCGCTCGCTGTGCAGGGACCGAAGTCGGACGATCTGATGGCGCGGGTGTTTGGCGATCAGGTGCGTGATATCCGGTTTTTCCGTTACAAGATGCTGGATTTCCAAGGGCGATCGCTTGCTGTGGCGCGGTCGGGCTATTCGCGTCAGGGCGGGTTCGAGATTTATGTCGAGGGCAGCGATCTGGGCATGCCGCTTTGGAACGCGCTGATGGAGGCGGGGCGTGATCTGGACGTGCATGCGGGCTGTCCCAACCTGATCGAACGGATCGAGGGTGGATTGCTGAGCTACGGCAATGATATGACCGACAACAACACACCGCATGAGTGCGGGTTGGGCAAGTTCTGCAACACGCAGACGGCCATCGGCTGTGTTGGGCGCGATGCGCTGCTGCGTGTGGCCCAAGAAGGGCCTATCCGGCAGATCCGGGCCATTGAAATTCATGGCGAGCGCGTGCCTTCGTGTGACAGGCCGTGGCCGCTGATGGCGGGGGACACGCAGGTGGGTCAGGTCACAAGTGCTGCGTGGAGCCCGGATTTTGGCACCAACGTGGCCATCGGCATGGTGCGCATGACCCATTGGGACGAGGGCACCGACCTTGATGTCGTGCTGCCGAACGAGGTGCGCGCGGCGCAGGTTTGGGAGACCTTCTGGGTCTGAGCGCGTTGTGGAGTTGGGGAGTGAGGGGCCAGCCCCTCACACTCCCCGGAGTTTTTTTGGCAAGATGAAAAGGAGCAAGGCATGTTCAAGGCATTGATGGTTCGCAAGGACGAAGAGAGCGGCAAGACTTTGGCGGCGGTGGAAGAGATCGGGCTCGATGACCTGCCCCAGGCCGAGGTGACAGTGTCGGTCGAGTATTCGACGGTGAATTACAAGGACGGTTTGTGCATCGGTCCCGGTGGCGGGCTGGTGCGGAAATATCCGCATGTGCCGGGCATCGACTTTGCCGGAACGGTCGAGGCGTCGGAGGACGACCGCTACAAGCCCGGTGACAAGGTGGTCCTGACCGGCTGGCGTGTTGGTGAGGCGCATTGGGGCGGGTATTCCCAGAAGGCGCGGGTGAAGGCCGATTGGCTGGTGCCGCTGCCCGAGGGGCTGGATACACGTCAGGCGATGGCGGTGGGCACTGCCGGGTTTACCGCAATGCTGGCGGTGATGGCGCTGGAGGACCATGGCATCAAGCCGGGGCCGGTTCTGGTGACCGGGGCTGCCGGTGGCGTGGGTTCGGTGGCGACGGCGATCCTTGCCGCGTTGGGTCACAAGGTTGCGGCGGTGACCGGTCGGCCTGAGCAAGCCGCCTATCTGGAGTCGCTTGGTGCGACACAGATCGTGGCGCGGGACGAGCTGAACGAGACCGTCAAGCGGCCGTTGGAGGCCGAGACATGGGGCGGCTGTGTCGATGCTGTGGGGGGTGCGATGCTGGCCCGCGTATTGGGGCAGATGGAATATGGTGCGTCTGTTGCCGCCGTCGGTCTGGCAGGCGGTGCGAACCTTCCGGCGACGGTGATCCCGTTCCTGCTGCGCGGTGTGAACCTGTTGGGGATCGACAGCGTCATGCAACCCTATGACAACCGCGTACGGGCATGGCAGCGGATCGCCAAAGACCTGCCGATGGATAAGCTGGAGGCGATGGTGACACCGGCGACGCTTGCTGATTTGCCGGGTCTTGGGGCAGACATTCTCAAAGGTCAGGTCAAGGGCCGTGTTGTGGTCGACGTGGCTGCGGGCTGATCGCTCGAACCTTGCTGAACCAACCGACCGGGGTGGCCTGTGCTGCCCCGGTTTTCTTTTGCGGCCCCCCAAGGGAATGACCAGCCCCGTGGTTTTCCCAGCCGGAGGGTGACGTAAAGCGGCCTTCATGCTAGGCTTTGCTTAATAATAATGAGAAATTTTTGGGAGGACTGAACTTATGGCATTGAAACCGCCCCTTATGGAGCTTCCGATCAAGACGGCAGATGACGGGTTCTACAAAGGCTTTGCGAAGCTGGTCACCATCACCGGAAAACTGTTGGTCGGCGCGCTGATCCTTTGGGCTGTTGCGTTTCCCGAACAGTCCGGCGCGGTCTTGTCAGGGATCAACAGTGTGATCCTGGCGACGTTCAATTATTGGTATATCGTGGTGATGGCGTTCTTTGTCGCGGTCTGTTTGATCCTTGCGGTCCTTCCGGCATCGGGGCGGTTGAAGCTGGGGCATCACGAAGACAAACCAGAGTTTTCGAATTTTTCTTGGTTCTCCATGATGTTCGGTGCCGGTATCGGCATCGGGATGCTGACCTTTGCCACGGCAGAGCCGCTGTATCACTGGGGCAGCAATCCAAGCACCATTCAGGGCCTGACCGCGGGCAGCAGCGCGGAGAACGTTCGCGAGGCCTATGTCTGGTCCTTTACCCATTGGGGGCTTGCCGCATGGGCTGCCTATGCCATCGTTGGGCTGTCACTGGCCTATTTCTCGTACCGTCGTGATTTGCCGTTGACCATTCGCTCGGCCTTGGTGCCGATTTTTGGCCGGTCCTTGTCGGGCACCACAGGCCATGTGGTCGATGTGGTTGCGGTTGTGGCAACGGTGCTGGGCGTGTCGCAGACCTTGGGTTTCGGGGTCGAACAATTCGTGTCCGGCCTGTCGCGGATCGGCTTTGGCGATTGGCTTTATACCGCCACCGAGGACGGTGGACAGAAGATGTCGACCATGGCGATTGTTACCGCCTTGGTGGTGATCATGGGGGCGTCGACGCTTTCGGCGCTGTCTGGCGTGGGCAAGGGCATCAAGTGGTTGTCCAACATCAATATGGGGCTGAGTTTCTTCATTCTTGCCTTCTTTCTGGTCTTTGGCTCGACCTTCTTTGGGTTGCAAGCCTTGGTGCTGGGCATCTGGGATTACATCATCTCGATCCCCGGCAATATCCTGACGGTCTGGTCGCCCGTGCCGATGGACGCCTTCATGGCCTCGGTTCCTGCCGCTGCACAGGCGTTGTCGCCGGAAGACCTTGCGACGGTCTATGGCTCTGCCACCAGCCCGTGGGGGTCGCTTCAGTCCTTTACCGAAGGTTTGCCTGCGGCCGCCGCATCGCTGTCGGAAGCTGACATCGCGGCGACCTATGCTGCCGCAACGGACAGCCGTCTGTCCGGTTGGCAGGGGGCGTGGTCCATCTTCTACTGGGCGTGGTGGATCGCCTTTGCGCCGTTCGTGGGCGTGTTCCTTGCGCGTATCTCGAAGGGGCGCACCGTTCGGGAATACGTGCTGGGGGCCATCGTGATTCCGGCCTTCATGTGCTTTGTCTGGTTTGCCATCGTGGGTGGCACTGCGATTGATCTGGAACTCAATGGCGGCGCTGATGGGGCCATTGTGGGGGCAGGTCAGTCGGACCAGCTGTTTGCGATGCTGGCCTTCATGTTGTCCGAGAACCTTGCATGGATCATGTCCGTGATCGTCGTAATCCTGTTGCTGACCTATCTGGTGACGTCTGCGGACTCGGCTGTTTTGATCATCAATACGATCAACGCGGCGGGTGACGAAGGCCCAAAGGCGCGGCCGCATATCCTGTTCTGGGGGGCGGCGCTTGCGCTGGTCGTTGGCGGGTTGATCGTGGCTGGTGGCCTGAGTGCGATCCAGACAGCCATGGTGATCGGCGCCTTGCCGTTCTCGGTTGTGATGGTGCTGATGGGGATTTCGGTGCTCAAGGCGATCTGGCGTGACAGTCGCCGAGAGAAAGCGGGTGTGCCTGCCACATCGGCGCATCTGGCGGCGTCCCGTGCCAGTATTCCGACGGATCAGGTTGTCGCAGAACCCTGATTTTTGCGGCTCCAGTTGGGTTCAAAAGCGACATGTTTGCAAGTTGAACCGGTGAAAACCCCGCTAAAGTTGGGGGTTCTGGGACCACTTTAATGTTGCAAAAGCGACATTTTCCGCCGCTTCGGTTTGCATCGGGGCGGCGGTTTCCTTTAGGGTGTTGTCGCGTTGTGGGAAAACCCGACGCCCGTTGTGTCTGTCCGAGTGCTTGGTGCCAAGGACCGCGCCATGTTTGGCGGACACACAAAGACCATTGCCGCGCGCGATGGCACAACACGCAGGAGGGACACACGATGTTCAATCGTATCATGGTGCCGGTGGATCTGGCGCATGTGGACAAGCTGGAGCGGGCGCTGCGCTGTGCCTCGGATCTGGCACAGCATTACAGCGCTACATTGGTGTATGTGGGTGTGGCAGCTGCGACTCCGGGATCGGTGGCGCACACACCGCAGGAATTCGCGCAGAAGATGGCGGATTTTGCAGCAGAGCAAGGGCGGGCGCGGGGTGTGGCGGCCGAAGGGCTGGCGCTGACCAGCCACGATCCGACCACCGATCTTGATCCGACCTTGCTCAAGGCGATAGAGGAGACCGGGGCGGACCTTGTGGTCATGGCAAGCCATGTGCCGAACCTCACCGATTATATCTGGCCGTCCAATGGCGGCACCGTGGCCAAGCGGGCCAGCGTGTCGGCCATGGTGGTTCGTTAAGCTTTTCAGGGAACCCGCGACAGCATTGTGCGTTTGTCAGGGTGGCCAAAAAAACAATTCCAACAAAAGGGGACGGTTGATGACCGATACTTCAGCAAGTCAGGGAATACCTGAGCCAGAGGGGTCTTCCCAGATCATCGAGACCGATTACGAAATCGGTCAGGACAATATTGAAACCCAGATCGGGCCATTCGGGCTTGATATTCACAACCCCGTCTTCATGGTTTCGGGGGTCTGTATCATTGCGTTCGTGTTCTACACACTCGCCTTGCCAGAGCAGGCGGGGGCGGCGTTTAGCTGGATGTTCAGCGCCGTGACGCAGGGGTTTGACTGGTTCTTTCTCAGCGCCGCCAACATCTTTGTGCTGTTCTGCCTGCTGCTTATCGTGCTGCCGGTCGGGTCAGTGCGATTGGGCGGCGATGAAGCGACGCCCGATTACACCTATGTGGGCTGGTTCGCGATGCTGTTCGCGGCGGGTATGGGCATCGGTCTGATGTTCTACGGCGTGTCCGAGCCGATGAGCCATTTCGCGTCTTCCCTTGGCGGGACGGCTGCCGAAGACGGCGCGCGCTCAGATTGGGCGCCTTTGGGCGCGGCTGCTGGAGATGAGCAGGCGGCTGTGCGGCTGGCCTTTGCGGCGACGATCTTTCACTGGGGGCTGCACCCTTGGGCGATCTACGCAGTCGTGGCCTTGGCGCTGGCGCTGTTTTCTTACAACAAGGGTCTGCCGCTGACGATCCGGTCTGCGTTTTATCCGATCCTTGGCGACCGCGTTTGGGGTTGGCCAGGGCACGTGATCGACATTTTGGCGGTGTTCGCTACGCTGTTCGGTCTGGCGACATCGCTGGGCATGGGCGCAACGCAGGCCAATGCCGGGTTGAACGAGCTGTTCGGCGTGCCGATCGGATCGACCACCGAAGTGATCCTGATCTCGGGCATCACCGCCGTGGCGCTGATTTCAGTGATGCGGGGCCTTGATGGCGGCGTAAAAGTGCTGTCGGAGATCAATATGGGGCTGGCGGCCTTGCTGCTGTTTTTCGTGTTGTTCGCGGGTCCGACGCTGGCCATTCTGACTGGCTTTGTCGACTACCTTGCCGCTTACCTGACTTATCTGCCGGCGCTATCGAACCCGGTGGGCCGCGAAGATACCAACTTCATGCAGGGCTGGACCTCGTTCTACTGGGCGTGGTGGATCAGCTGGTCGCCGTTTGTCGGCATGTTCATTGCGCGCGTCAGCCGGGGCCGTACCGTGCGCGAGTTTATTATCTGCGTGCTGTTGATCCCGTCGCTGGTCTGCGTGCTGTGGATGTCGGTCTTTGGTGGCGTGGCAATCCAGCAGGTTTTGCAGGACGGCTACACAGCGGCGCAGGACGCTCCGCTTGAGCTTAAGCTGTTCAAGATGTTGGACGGGTTGCCCTTGGCTTCGATCACCAGCTTTATCGGCATTATCCTTGTGATCGTTTTCTTCGTGACCTCATCGGATTCGGGGTCATTGGTGATCGACACGATCACGGCAGGCGGCAAGGTCGATGCGCCAGTGCCGCAGCGGGTGTTCTGGTGCATCTTCGAGGGTGCGGTGGCCATCGTGCTTTTGCTGTCGGCAGGCGGCTTGCAGTCGTTGCAATCCATGGTCATTTCCACCGGCTTGCCATTCACTGTCGTTCTTTTGGCGATGTGTGTTGCGATCTGGAAAGGACTTCAGGCCGAACGTCGCGCGCGTTGATTTGACCGACGACAAGATATCTTCCGCCCCGGCTCTGGTCGGGGCGGATTTTTTGTGGCCTAGTGGCACCGGTTTCCGACCGAGGTCGGTGTGCTTTTTTCGAGGAATACCAAGACCATGCTCGATATCGACTTTGTGCGTTCGAATTTCCCCGCGTTTTCGCAACCTGCCCTTGAGGGGCAGGCGTTTTTCGAAAACGCTGGTGGCTCATATACGTGTCGGCAGGTGATCGACCGGCTGACGCGGTTCTACCTTGAGCGCAAGGTGCAACCCTATGCGCCCTATGACGCGTCGCGTCTGGGCGGAGAAGAGATGGACGAGGCGCGGTCGCGATTGGCGGCCTTGTTGGGGGTCGAGACGGACGAGGTGAGCTTTGGTCCGTCCACCACCCAGAACACGTATGTGCTGGCGCAGGCGTTCCGACAGTTCATGAAACCGGGCGAGGCGATCATTGTCACCAATCAGGATCACGAAGCCAATACCGGGCCGTGGCGGCGGTTGGCGGATGAGGGCATCGAGGTTCGCGAGTGGACGGTGAACCCCGAGACCGGGCATCTGGAAACCGATGATCTGGAAAACCTGTTGGACGAGTCCGTGCGGCTGGTCTGTTTCCCGCATTGCTCGAACGTGGTGGGCGAGATCAATCCGGTGCTCGATATCACCTCCATGTGTCACGCAGCGGGGGCCTTCGTGTGCGTCGATGGGGTCAGTTATGCGCCGCATGGGTTTGTCGATGTGGGCGATCTGGGGCCGGATATCTATCTGTTTTCAAGCTACAAGACCTACGGGCCTCATCAGGGCATTATGGTGATCCGGCGCGCCTTGGGGCAGCTCTTGCCGAACCAAGGGCATTATTTCAATGCGGGTAGCTTGTATAAACGGTTTACCCCTGCGGGGCCGGATCATGCTCAGGTGGCGGCCTGTGCCGGGATGGCGGACTACATGGACGCATTGGCGACCCATCATGGGGTGTCTGCGCGCGGTGTGCATGATGTGATGCGCGCGCATGAGGTGAAGCTATTGCAGCCGCTGCTTGATGCGGTGAAGGACCGCAATTCCGTGCGGCTGATCGGCCCTTCGGACGCAAGCGTGCGTGCGCCCACAGTGGCTTTGGCGCTGAACCGTCCCGGGGAAGAGGTGGCGGCCGAACTGGCGCAGCACGGGGTCATGTGTGGCGGTGGTGATTTCTATGCTGTCCGCGCGCTCGAGGCGATGGGTGTGGACATTGGCAAGGGGGTGTTGCGGCTGAGTTTCGTGCATTACACCTCGGAGGCCGAGGTCGCCAAGGCCATCGAGGCGTTAGACGCGGTGCTATAGGGGGCTTTGCCCACGTCCGCCCTTGGCGGACTCCCTTGGGGTATTTGTGAAACGAAGAAGACATCGCGCGCGTTTGACCTTTGACGCGGCGCGGCTAGGTCGCGCGGAAATAATCCGGCAAAGGGCAGGGCAATGACATCACCGACACTGGTTTGGATCCGGCGCGATCTGCGGTTGAGCGATCACGCGGCACTGACGGCGGCGGTGCAACGCGGTGGTCCGGTCATTCCGGTTTTCCTGCGTGATGATCTTGTGGACGGGCTGGGGGCCGCGCCGAAATGGCGGTTGGGGCTGGGGCTGGAGTGCTTTGCTGACGCGCTGGCCGACAAAGGCAGCCGTCTGATCCTGCGCTCGGGCGATGCGCGGGACGTGATCCCGGCACTGGCCAAGGAGGTCGGCGCGGGCGCGGTCTATTGGCAGCGCGCTTATGATCCTGACTCGGTCGAGCGGGATACCGATGTGAAGGCGGCGCTGACGGATGCGGCCGTTGAGGCCAAGAGCTATGTCGGGCATCTGATGTTCGAGCCGTGGACGGTCGAGACTGGGCAGGGGACCTTTTACAAGGTCTATACGCCGTTCTGGAAATCGGTGCGGGATCGGTCGGTGGACGCGCCTTTGGCTGCGCCATCGTCTTTGCCCGCAACTGATACATGGCCCGAGAGCGAGGCGTTGGAGGATTGGGCATTAGGGGCCGCGATGGACCGGGGGGCAGATGTGGTGCGCCCGTTTGTGCAGCTTGGTGAGCAGGCAGCGCAGTCACGACTGGGGGCGTTTATGGCGTCTAAAGTGGCGGACTACGTGCGGACGCGGGATCTGCCCGGCATAGACGGAACTTCGAACCTGTCGGAGAACCTTGCTTTGGGCGAGATCAGCCCGGCGCAGTGCTGGCATGCCGGTCAGCGTGCGATGCAGGATGGCAAGGCCGGGGCGGAGACCTTTTTGAAAGAGCTGGTCTGGCGCGAGTTCGCTTATCACCTGATGTGGCACACGCCGCGCATCCTGACTGACAACTGGCGCGAGGAATGGCAGGCGTTCCCGTGGAACGAAGATGAACGCTGCGCCGAGGTCAAAGCTTGGAAGCAGGGGCGCACCGGCATCCGCTTTGTCGATGCGGCAATGCGCGAGATGTATGTGACGGGTCGGATGCACAACCGGGGCCGGATGATCGTGGCCAGCTATCTGACCAAGCACCTGATGTGCCATTGGAAGATCGGGCTCAAATGGTTTGAAGACTGTCTGATCGACTGGGATCCGGCGTCAAACGCGATGGGCTGGCAATGGTCGGCAGGATCAGGCCCGGATGCGACGCCCTATTTTCGGGTGTTCAACCCGGTGACGCAGCTCGACAAGTTCGACAAGGATCGTGGTTATGTCAGCCGGTGGTTGGCGGAAGACTACAGCGCACCGCACGATGATGCGCTGTCCTATTACGCCGCGATCCCGCGGTCGTGGTCGATGTCGCCGGATGATGCGTATCCCGAGCCTATCGTGGCGCCAGACGTGGGGCGCAAACGGGCGCTGTCAGCCTATGAAAACCGGGATTTTTGACGCAGTAACTGCCTGGCTGCGGTGGACTACGTAAATTTATCGCAAGCTGAATAAAATCCGTTACTTAACGTCCGGTATATCTTGTCTTTGGCAGGGCTGGACTACCTAGGGTTAACACTTGCCTGCCTTGCGCGGCTATGAATAGTGTCACCTGACCCAGACAGCGGAAGACCTGCATGATCCTGACATCGACCGAAAACCAACCCAATTTGCCGCGCTATTTCGCACAGGTGTTTGCGATGGCAGACCGGCTTCGGAAAGGGCGTGTGGATTTCATCTTGCCCGACGGGCGGCATTTTCGGGCTGAAGGCGCAGAGCCGGGCGCGGTGGCAGAGGTGCATGTGCACAACAACGACCTGTTTGCCCGCTTGATCCGCGATGGCGATCTGGGGTTCAGCGATGCGTATCTCGAAGGCTGGTGGAGCACACCTGATTTGCAGGCCTTCATGGATTTCGTGCATGGCGAGAACAACGATGTCTACGACAGCTTTCCCGGTATGACATTCGTCCGCTGGTATGAACAATTGCGCTTCTGGATGCAGTCAAACTCCAAACGGCAGGCGAAGAAGAACATCAGTTACCACTACGATCTGGGCAACGATTTCTATTCGCTTTGGCTGGACGACACGATGACGTACTCCTCGGCCTTGTTCGAGACCGGTCAAGAAAGCACCGAAAAGGCGCAGATCGCCAAGTACAAGAGCATGGTCGACCAGATGGGTGCGCAGCCTGGCGATCATGTGCTGGAAATCGGTTGTGGCTGGGGCGGTTTCGCGGAATACGCGGCCAAGGAGCGGGGGCTCAAGGTCACCGGTCTGACCATCAGCGAAGAGCAGTACAAGTATGCCGTGGACCGGATCGCCAAAGCCGGTTTGTCGGATCGTGTGACTTTCAAGTTGCAGGATTACCGCGATGAAAAAGGCCAGTACGATGGGATCGCGTCGATCGAAATGTTTGAAGCCGTGGGCCAAAAATACTGGCCAACCTATTTCAATTCGGTGAAAAACTGCCTGAAACCCGGCAAACACGCGACATTGCAGATCATCACGGTCGAGGAATCGCGCTGGGAGATTTACAATCGAGGCGTTGATTTCATTCAGAAATATATCTTCCCGGGTGGCATGCTGCCCAGTCCGGGCGTGCTGCGGCAGGAAATCGAAGCGGCGGGGCTCAAGGTCGCGCAATCTATCGAGTTTGGTGAAAGCTATAGCCAGACGCTGCGTCGCTGGCATGAGACCTTCAACGAAAAGTGGGATCAGGTGGCGGGTCTGGGTTTTGACGACCGCTTCCGCAGAATGTGGAATTTTTATCTGACCTCTTGCGCGGCGACCTTCCATAGCGGAAACTGTGATGTGACGCAGATCACCATTACGAGACCAAGCTAATATGCCCACAGCCGCCAAAGCCGTCGCAGCTCTCTGCCTCGCAGCTTTGGGGTATCTGGCCTCGGAAGTCTTGAAGACGCTTTTGCCGGCCAGCACGTATTTCGGTAATTTCTCGATCTACAACGCGGTCATCGGGGCTGTTGTCGGGTGGATCGTCGTTGGAACGCGCGCTGGGCGCGGGACCAAGGATGCCATCGCCAACGGGCTGACAGGTGTGGCGGCACTGATCTTCTGGTGCGTCTTCGTGCATGCCAGCCTTGAGATGTTCAACCTGTCGATGAAGCGGCGGTATGACGGACCGGTCGAGGCGTTTTCGGCGATTTTCGAAATCGGTATCGAATATGCGGGCTTGCTGATGAAC
This sequence comes from Marivita cryptomonadis, assembly GCF_002115725.1. Lineage (GTDB taxonomy): Bacteria > Pseudomonadota > Alphaproteobacteria > Rhodobacterales > Rhodobacteraceae > Marivita > Marivita cryptomonadis. The sequence goes on along the minus strand of NZ_JFKD01000022.1, from coordinate 5,990 downwards.
CCGATGATGATCTCGACGCTGCTGATCGGAGCGCTGCTGACTGGCTACTTTTCCGAATACGCAGCACGAAGCTGGAAATAGGTCGCTTTGTCGACGCTGTTTTTCTACGGCACCTTGTGTCATATTCCGCTGCTCGAAGCGGTTCTGGGTGTCGCATCAGGGGCATTGTCAGATCGGTTGCGACCGGGTGCACTTGCCGATCACGCTGTCTTCTGGGTCAAGGACCAACCCTATCCGATGATCGAGAAAGCCCTCGGCTCCTCCGCTGTTGGTGTCCTTCTAGATGCTGTGACGGAAGATGAAGAAGAGCGGCTAAGATATTACGAAGGCGCATTTTCCTATCATCTTAGCGAAGTGACGGTCCGTACCGACTTTGATCCTGTCACAGCGCTGTGTTTTTATCCGATGTCGCAAGATCAGATTCGTGGAACGGATTGGGTTCTGGCCGACTGGGTGCGAGGCTGGGGTGAGATGGCGGTGGGGGCTGCACGCGATGTGATGGCGCGGCGCGCGCGGTATGATGCCGATACCGCTTCGAACCTGCGGCCTTTCCTGATGGCCCGGCACTGGTCGCGGATGATGGCGCGCCGGGATGCAGGCCAGACCACGCGGCGCTTTCGCAGAGCCGACGGGGATGTGACGATCCATAAGCGCGAAGAGGGGTATCGTGGCTTTTTCGAACTGGCTGAATTCCAATTCGATCACAAGAGATTTGATGGCACGCGAAGCCGGCGTGTTACCCGCGAGGCGTTTCTTGCGTTCGACGCGGCGCTGGTGTTGCCCTACGATCCAGCGACAGATCACATTCTGCTGATTGAGCAATTGCGATTTGGCCCCTTGTGGCGCGATGATCCGCAGCCTTGGGTGTTCGAACCCATCGCGGGGCTTGTGGATGCGGGCGAAGACCCCGCCGACACCGCCCGGCGCGAGGCGCTGGAAGAAAGTGGGCTGAAGCTGGGTGATCTGGAGCCGATGGTGCAGGTCTATGCGTCCCCCGGATATTCGACGGAATTTTTCCATTGTTTTCTGGGCGTTGTCGATCTTTCTGAATTTACCGCATCAAGCAGTGGCCTCGCCTCCGAGCATGAGGACATTCGCAGTCATGTGCTGCCGTTCGAGACGGCGATGGGCCTTGTCCAGAGCGGAGAGATCAACGCGGGGCCGTTGATCATGATGCTGTACTGGCTGGGGGCAGAACGTGGCAGATTGCGCGCGTCGGCTTGAGTTCCTTCTCCGGCGGGCCTACACCCTGAGGAAACACATCTGACGGGGGCACCATGCGTTTTGCAGGCGAACTGGCCGAAGCAGTCGGCAACACTCCTTTGATCAAGCTGCGCAAGGCCAGCGAAGCGACCGGGTGCACCATTCTGGGCAAGGCGGAGTTCTTGAACCCGGGCCAATCGGTCAAGGACCGCGCGGCGCTGTTCATCATCAAGGATGCGATCGCCAAAGGTACGTTGAAACCGGGCGGCACAATTGTCGAGGGCACTGCGGGCAACACCGGGATCGGCCTTGCGCTGGTGGGGGCGTCGATGGGGTTCAAGACCGTGATCGTGATCCCCGAAACGCAAAGTCAGGAAAAGAAAGACATGCTGCGCCTTGCGGGTGCAGAATTGGTCGAGGTGCCTGCGGCGCCCTACAAAAACCCGAACAATTACGTGCGGTATTCCGGTCGTCTGGCCGAAGAAATGGCGCGGCGCAGCAACGAGGGTGTGATCTGGGCTAACCAGTTCGACAATGTTGCGAACCGTCAGGCGCATATCGAAACCACCGGTCCCGAAATTTGGGAACAGACCGATGGCAAGGTCGATGGGTTCATCTGTGCCGTCGGTTCGGGTGGAACTTTGGCCGGTGTGGCCGAGGTGTTGCAACCCAAGGGCGTCAAGATCGGTCTGGCTGATCCGATGGGGGCTGCGCTTTATTCCTATTACACCACCGGCGAGTTCAAATCCGAAGGTGGCTCGATCACCGAAGGGATCGGGCAGGGGCGCGTGACCGCAAATCTTGAAGGGTTCACACCCGATTTTGCCTATCAGATCCCTGATCATGACGCGCTGCCCATCGTGTTCGATCTGCTGGCCGAAGAAGGCCTTTGCCTCGGCGGGTCGTCGGGCATCAACATCGCGGGTGCGATGCGTCTGGCCAAGGATCTCGGGCCGGGCCACACCATCGTGACGATCCTGTGCGACTATGGCACCCGCTATCAATCAAAGCTGTTCAACCCGGCTTTCCTCAAGGAAAAGGGTCTGCCGGTGCCAAAATGGCTTGATGCAGCGCCTTTGGATATTCCCAAGGTCTTCGAGGACCAATGACCCGCCACTTCGCAGCGCTAAGAACGGCGACGTTTCTTTTCCTGCTCGCGGTTCAGACAGTCTGGGCGCAATCCACCCCAATGGATTACACGGCGTGGGAACAGGTGGCGTCACGCGCCGAAACGGCAATCGAGTCGCGGGACGCGTCGACAGAGGCGCTTGAGGCGCTCAGATCGGACGTGTCGTCGTATCGCGACCGGTTGCTGGGATTGCAGAATGCTGGCGACCCCCGACTGTCGACGCTGCAATCGCAGCTCGAGGCGTTGGGGCCGGCCCCCGAGGACGGCTCGGAACCCGAAGAGATTTCGCAGCGCAGGCAAGAGTTGCAGCGCCAGATCACCCAGCTTCAAGCGCCGCTGTTGCGCGCAGAAGAGGCGTATAGTCGCGCAGATGGTCTGATCAACGCCATAGATGAAATCATCAGGTCGCGCGAGACGGAACGATTGCTGCAGCGCGATTCCGGGCCTCTGGACCCAAGGCTGTGGGGACCGGCGGTCACCAGCCTGTTTGTGCCGTTCAACGAAATCGCCAGCGAAGTGAAGGACAATTGGTCAAACGAGGTCCGTCGAAAGGCGCTGCTTGATCAATTGCCGGTCATCCTGCTTTTGTTTGGCATGTCGGTTCTTCTGGTCTTCCGCGCGCCGAAGCTGATCGACCGGCTTGGGTCGTGGTTGCGGGCCAAGACACGCCGTGGCACCGGTGTCTGGAGCACGTTGCTGTCACTCTTGCGGCTTTTGTTGCCGACTGGTGGTCTGCTGCTGTTTGTGCTGGCGTTCAACATGAGCGGTTTGTTGGGAACGCGCGGCACGCAGATCATCTTTGTCTTGCCGCTGATGCTGTTCGTCGTGCTGGTCGCGCGGTGGCTGGCTGCCGAGACCTTTTCGAGTGATGACGACATCAACACGATTGCCTTGTCTCAACAACGCCGCACCGAAGCCCGCTACTATGTGAACTCGCTGTCCTGGCTTCTCGCCTTGAACACGTTTTTCGCCTACCTGATCGAGATCGGCGAATTGGCCAACGAAACCCAGGTTGTACTTGGGTTTGTGATCCATCTGTTGTGTGGACTGATCCTGTTCCGGCTTGGGCAAATCCTGCGCCACACCGGTCCGCAGACCGAACCGGGCGCGATGGGCGGCGCGGACGAGGTGGCGCAACTGTCCTTTCCGTCCCGGTTGGCCCGGCTGACGGGGCAGGGCGCGATGCTGGTGGGCGTCGTCGGGCCGCTCTTGTCGGCCATCGGGTATTTCAACATTGCAGAGGCGTTGATCTTTCCGACCATCCTGACGCTGGGGCTGTTTGCGCTGCTGCTGATGCTGCAGCGCCTGATCCGGGATCTGTATCATCTGTTCACCGGATCACCGCTGGATGAAAGTCAAAGCCTGTTGCCTGTCGCGTCGGGCAGCATTCTGACACTTGTCGCAATGCCGGTCCTTGCCTTGATCTGGGGCGCGCGGATGGCTGATCTGACAGAGCTCTGGTCGCGGTTTCAGGCTGGGTTTTCGTTCGGTGATACCCGGATTTCGCCCACCGATTTCCTGACCTTCGCTTTTGTCTTTGTCATTGGCTATATTCTGACCCGCCTGTTGCAAGGGGGCTTGCGCGGGTCAGTGCTGCCGAAAACGCGGCTCGACAAAGGCGGTCAGACCGCGATCGTATCGGGCACCGGATACCTTGGGATTTTCCTGTCGGTCATTGTCGCCATCACTGCGGCAGGCATCGACCTCACGGCGCTGGCCTTTGTAGCTGGTGCCTTGTCCGTCGGGATCGGTTTCGGGCTTCAGAACATCGTTCAGAACTTCGTGTCGGGGATCATCCTTTTGATCGAACGCCCGATTTCCGAGGGCGACTGGATCGAGGTAAACGGCCAGCACGGCACAGTGCGCGATATCTCCGTGCGCTCGACCCGGATCGAAACCTTCGACCGGACCGAGGTGATTGTCCCGAATGCCGACCTCGTGTCGAACTCGGTGACAAATTACACCCGCGGCAACACGCTGGGTCGTCTGGTGGTGGATGTGGGCGTCGCCTATGGCAGCGACACGCGCAAGGTCGAGGACATTCTTTACAAGATCGCACGCAACCACGAGATGGTCCTGATGAACCCCGAACCCTTTGTGCATTTCAAAGGATTTGGCGCCGATGCGCTGGATTTCGACGTGCGCATGATCCTGCGGGATGTGACCAAAATCCTTGTGGTTCGGACCGAGATCAATCACCAGATCACCGAGGCCTTCAAGGCTGAAGGCATCGAAATACCCTTTGCCCAGCGGGATATCTGGCTGCGTAACCCCGAAAGCCTGCAGGGTGCGCGGCCTGCGACCGCGCCGTCCAATGACCCAGAGGAGCCCACATCGTGACAGAGACTGTCTCTCCGCTTTATCGTAGTGATGCCTATGCCCGAGAAGCTGCGGCCCGCGTCACCGGCTATACCGACGAGGGCGGGATCATCCTTGATACGGGGCTGTTCTACCCAACCGGTGGTGGCCAACCGGGCGACAGCGGATGGATCGACTGGGACGGCGTGTCACTGGCCGTCGCGACGACGGTCAAGGGGCCTGCGGGCGAAAGCGTGCTGGTGCCTGCTGAACCCGCCAGGTTGCCTCCGGTTGGTGCACACGTGGTGCAAAGACTGGATTGGGACCGCCGGTACAAACACATGCGCGTCCACACCGCGCTGCATCTGTTGTCAGTGGTCATCCCTTTGCCGGTCACCGGTGGGGCCATCGGGCCCGGCCGTGGGCGGCTGGACTTTATGATGCCCGAGCCGCCCGAAGACAGAGACGCGATTGAAGATGCGCTGAACCGGTTGATCGACCGTGACCTGATCGTGAGCGACAGCTGGATCACCGATGCCGAGCTGGATGCCAACCCATCATTGGTCAAAACCATGTCCGTGCAGCCCCCGCGTGGCAGCGGCCAGGTGCGTCTGGTGCGGATCGGCGAGGGCAGCGACCAGGTCGACCTGCAACCCTGCGGTGGCACCCATGTGGCCCGCACCGGCGAGATTGGGCGGGTTGTCTTCGGCAAGATCGAAAACAAAGGCAAACAGAACCGCCGTGTGAACATCGCGCTCGAGGCGTGATGCACCGGGTGGCGTTTCTGGTGGTTGGCGGTTTCGTCGTCTGTGTCGGAGTGGTGCTGCTGTTGGCACCGGACACGTACTTTAAGCTCTACGCCGTGGCCTATGTGCCGGGAATGGATTTCCCGGCGCGCCGATTTGCGCCTGCAGTGATGGCGTTGGGCGCTCTTGTGCTCGTTGCGCGCAGGCTTGAACCGGGTCCGTTTCTTGCCACGCTCTGTCTGATCTGCGCGCTTGCGTTCCTCGGCGTCGCAGCAACGGGTGTGCAGGCATGGCACAGCAACGTCGCCCGACCGGCAATTCTAGGAGCCGCCGCACTGGAGGTCGTGATCGCGCTGGTGTTTCTCGGCCTGTGGATGCGCCTGCGCAAGGTTTGAGCAAAACTTCCCATCTATCTCAACAATCGCCCTTGCATCCCCCCAACGCTTTCTTCTAAACACCGCCTCGGACAGGTGGCCGAGTGGTCGAAGGCGCGCGCCTGGAAAGTGCGTAGGCGGGTGACCGTCTCGAGGGTTCGAATCCCTTCCTGTCCGCCATAAATCTTTAAGTAAGCTGATCGATTTCTGGATTGTTCACAGTTGCTTAGATTTAAATTT
>NZ_JFKD01000021.1 GCF_002115725.1 Marivita cryptomonadis | reverse complement strand
CCTTGGCCGCAAGGCGCGGCCGCATGTCGTAAATGTCGAGCCCCAATTCACCGCTTGCCAGACGCGCGCGCTTGACCTCTTCGGCCTCAAGCCGTTTCTGTGCTGCCGCAAGAACATCAGCCGCATCTTCGCGGCGCACCACGCAGACCCCATCGTCATCGGCGCAGATGATATCGCCAGCACAGATCGTCTGCCCAGCGCACACGATAGGCACATTCACATCACCAAGGGTCTCTTTGACAGTGCCCTGACACGAGATGGCCTTGGACCATACAGGAAAGTTCATGCGCTCCAGATCGACGATATCGCGCACACCTGCGTCAATGATCAGCCCACGGCAGCCACGCGCCTGCGCTGAGGTGGCAAGCAAATCACCGAAATAACCACTGTCGCAGGGAGAGGTCGGCGCAAGCACCAGAACATCCCCCGCTTGCAGTTGTTCGATGGCCACGTGCACCATCCAATTGTCTCCGGGCGGCGCAGAGATCGTCACCGCTGACCCCGCGATCTTCGCTCCACGGTAGATCGGGCGCAGGGAGGAGTGCAGGCAACCAATCCGGCCCTGCGCTTCGTGGACAGTGGCCACTCCCATCTTGGCGAGGGCGTCAATCAGGGACGGATCTGCACGTGGAATGTTCTGGACAACAACGGGCATAGGGGGCTCCTTGGCAATGAATGCGGCGCGCGGCCTGTTCCACATAATGCGGCTGCGCCACTAACCGGGCGCGATCAAGATCAGAGTTCGTCAACCGTCCGAGGGAAGATCGACTGGAAGCCTTCGGCATACCGGCAATCGCGGCCACCGGCCTGGCCCCCGGAATTGCGCTTGAAATGATTGGCGCGCTGCTGCGCGACGCGGGTGTAATACTCCCACAGATGGATTTGCCCTTCGTTGCACTCCATCGCCTTGCGCTTCTTGTCCCAGACCGATGTGATGTCGAGGAAAACATCCGGCTTCCATCCCATCTGCTCGGTCTGGTGCGGCTCGAACAGATAAAGCTGCGGCGCGCCAAGCACCTTTTCACCGGGATTATGACCCCAAGCCTGCGCAATCATCCGCGCCTCAAGCGCAACTTGCGTCATGTACATGTGGTCGGTGTTGTAGGGGTCATACTGGCTGTGGCTGAGCATGAACGCGGGCTGCACCTCGCGGATCAGATCGACCAACCGGAACTTGTCATCCTTCTCAAGATGCAGCGGGTAGTCTCCCAGATCAAAGCATTCTAGTCGCGCCACGCCGAGTGCGTCCGCTGCTGCCTCGGCTTCTCCTCGCCGAATGGCCTTGATCTCGTCCAGCGATTTCCCCTCCTTCCAAAGCCGCGCGCTCTCGCCACGCTCACCGAAGGACAGGCAGGCCACTGTCACGTCATAGCCCTTCTCAGCATGCAGCGCGATGGCCCCGCCACACCGCCACACAAAGTCGGCTGCATGGGCAGATATCACGAGGGCGGTCTTCTTGGCTGTCATGACTGTCTCCCTGTTCATCTTCGTCTTGTCGCCTGAAGGTACACAAGACGCAATTTGCATTGCCGTAGAGCTTCATAAGTTTTAGCTATAGCTATCCTATGGAAATCTCACAAAAGGCCTCAAAATAGATGAAATTTCTATAATCCAGTGGAGCAAGGCTGAGTGATATCCAGAAACCTGCGTCACCTGCGTGTGTTTCTCACGGTGGCAGACGTACACACCCTGACGCGGGCCTCGGACATATGTTCCGTGTCGCAACCTGCCGTCAGCCAGACGCTGCACAAGTTGGAACAGCAGGCCGGTGGCGCGTTGTTCACACGCACCTATCAGGGGGTCTTTGCCAACGCGCGCGGCCAGACCCTTGCACGCAGGGTCAAACGCGCCTTTGCGTTGCTTGACCCCATGCTGGCCAGTCTTTCGCCACGTCTGCCGATGACAGCGACAGTCGCACAACTGCGCGCCTTGATCGCGGTCACCGAAGCCGAAAATTTCACGCTCGCGGCCAAGCGGCTTGGCCTGTCGCAACCATCGGTCCATCGCGCCATCAGCCAATTGGAGACAGAGGCCGGGAACCCCTTGTTCGAACGCGCAGAGCACGGTCTGCAACCAACCAAAGCTGCGCGGGCTTTGGCGCAGACAGCGCGTCTCGCACTTGCCGAACTGAGCCAAGCCGATGCCGATCTGGCGGAATTCGACGGGCGTGACGGGGGGCGCATTGTCATCGGTGCGCTTCCGCTGTCACGATCCGCCCTTCTGCCTCAGGCTCTCTCCGAGTTTCGCCGCCTCCGCCCGCGCATGACGATCGAGATCAACGACGGCCCGTATGACGACCTGCTGACGGGATTGCGTCGCGGGGACGTCGACATGATCGTCGGAGCCTTGCGTGTCCCGACACCAATCGCCGACATCAGGCAGGATGCGCTGTTCGACGATCACCTCGCGTTTGTCTGTGCTCCGGACCATGAGCTGGCCAACCGCAGCATTGGCTTGGAAAAGCTTGCCGACCGCGCTTGGGTCGTCCCGCGTCTGGGGTCGCCTTCGCGCGATCAGTTCGACGCCTATTTCAAAGCGAAAGCCTGTCCCTATCCGACAAGCCTGATCGAAAGCGGCTCTGTTCTGTTCATCCGCGAAATGCTGCGCACCGGCGATTTCATCGCTTGCGTGTCAGGCGCTCAGGCCGAAGCGGAAATCGAAAAGGGCCTTTTGGCGCGGATCGACGTTGCCGGGGACTGGCCCGGGCGCTCTATCGGCATCACCACCCGGTTCGATTGGATGCCGACCAAATCGCAGGCCTTGCTGGTCGACCTATTGCACCAGATCGGCAAATCGAAACACACAGGATAGCGTCAGGCTGTGTTCCAGCGGCGAGGCTGGTCATTTTTACCAATTGGTCAAAAAATGCCTTTCAGCACCAATGCGTCTGTCACTCCCGGCGGCGGGTCGATCCCAAAGTTTTCATTCAGGCAGGTCAGCACCGCGTCCGGAGTTTGCAAACTTTCGACCTCGACCAACTTGCCCTTTGCAAATTTGCGAAACGTCGCCCCATCAAGAACCAGCCGCGTGTCGCCCGTTTGGCGCGTGACGACCAATGTGCGCGTGAAGAGCGACCCCGGCAAAGTGGCGGCAAGCCAGTTGCCCGCCTGCACATCCGACATCGTCGTCAGCTCGTCGGTCAACGTATACAAATCGCGCCAGTCACCTTCAGAGACCTGACGGGACAAGACGATGCCAAGCCCGGCGCGTTTTTCCGTCCGTAGGTCGGGTGTGTCTGAACCAACCAACACGGGTTCGGTCGGCCCCGGCCCGCCAAACCCCACATCGACAAGATACTCGGCCCCATTGAGCCGCACGAGACACAGGCAATGGCTGCGCGGCCCCGGCACGTCGCGCTGCCACATAACCCGGGCCATGCAAAGACGGGCGTCAAAGCCCAGACTGCGCAATCCGGCGCAGAGCAGCGGGCTCAGTTCAGCACAATAGCCCCCACGCTTTGCGTGCAGGATTTTGTTGGCAAGGGCATTGATCTCAATCTCCGGAACGCCCCCGCAAAAGACGGTCAGGTTCTCGAATGGAATCCGGTCCAGATGCGCACGGATGATCTTGGTCAGGCTGTCTAGGGTCACAGTCAGGTCGGAAGGCAGCCCCAAACGGGACAGCCATGCATCGACGATGTCCTGTGGCGCGGCCTGCATCGGTTTGTTTTCAGCCTTCGACCGGCGGTGTGCCGTGAGTATGGAAGGTCTCGATCGTCTTGAGCCCCCACGCCTGCCCTTTCTTGCGTTCCGTTTCGGTCCAGGTGACGGTTTCCCAATCGGGTTGCAGGATCAGGCGCGCGCCCGCATTTGCCAGCTCCACTCGATTGCCCGCCGGTTCCCAGACATAGAGAAAGAACGTGCCTTGAATGCCGTGCTTGTGTGGCCCGGTTTCGATGTGAACGCCGTTTTCAAGAAAGATGTCAGCCGCGCGCAGGATGTCTTCGCGCTGATCGGTGGCGTAGGTGACATGGTGCAGGCGGTTCTGGCCACGCCCGTGTTCCTCGGTGCAGGCAAGATCGTAGGTCTTGTTATTGATGGTGAACCAGCACCCGCCAAGACGCCCGTTATCCAGACGGATTTGTTCGGTCACGCGGCTGCCCAGACAGGTCTGCATGAAGTCCCGAAACTGGGTCACGTCCTCGGCCAGCAGGTTCAAATGGTCGATCCGACGCGGCGACACACCCTGCGCGTGAAAGCGGCTCGACATGTTCTTGAGCGCGGGTTTGTCATTCTCGGGCGGATCATATTTCACCGTGTCCCAGTAGAGTTCGAACACGTGGCCAAACGGGTCTTCAAAGCGGTAGGCGCGCCCGTGACCCAGATCGCCATCAATCCAGCCGTGGGTCTTGTAGCCCGACGCCTCGATCACGGCCACACGCCGTTCCAGTGCCGCCTCAGAGGACACGCGGTAGCCGATATGGGCGACACCGGTGGTGTCGGATTTGGTGAGTTTGAGCGTGTGAAACTCGTAATCGTCCCACGCCCGCAGATAGGCGCTGTCGCCCTCAAGAGCTGACAGTTTCAACCCGTAAACACGGGTGAAGAAATCAAGGCTCTCGTCGAACTTGTTGGTCAGGACCTCCACATGGCCAAGATGGGCAACGTCAAAGCAGGGTTCGGTCATAAGCGCCTCAATTGAACATGGTGTTTGGCAGGAAGAGCGAGATTTGCGGAAAGGCCACAAGGATCGCCAGCGTGACCAGCATCATCAGCCAGAACGGGATCACCCCGACAAAAATCCGCCCCAGTGACACGCCGGGGGCCACGGATTTCACGATAAACACATTCAGACCAACTGGTGGCGAGATCAGACCCATTTCAAGCGAAAGCACCACCAGCACACCAAACCAGATCGGGTCGATCCCCATTTCCAACACGATGGGGAAAAAGATCGGCAGGGTCAGCACCAACATGGCGAACCCTTCAAGAAAACACCCCAGCACGATGTAGATGCCAAGGATCAACAGCAGGCTTCCCATCGGCCCCAGATCCAGCGCCACAAAGGCCTGGGCCACCAAATCGGTCATATGGCTGAGCGCAAGGAACGGATTGATCATATGTGCGGCGATGAGGATCAGCATCACCGTGGCTGTGGTCACAACGCTGTCTTTGGAGGCGGCCCAGAGCATGGGTAGCGTCATTGTACGGGTGACGAGCCCAATCAGGATCACAGCCCCTGCCCCCACGGCTGCAGCCTCGACCGGCGAAAAGAACCCACCGTACATGCCGCCGATGGTGATGAAGATCACCAGAACGATGGGGCCTGCCCGACTGACCGCGCGGAGTTTTTCGGACAGGGCCGTCTTTGGCCCCGCTGGCCCTAATTCGGGGCGGATCATGCAAAGTACGGTCACCACGAGCACGAACATGCTCAGCAAAAGAAGGCCGGGCAGTACTCCCGCAAGGAACAGGCGACCAATGGATTGTTCGGTCAGGATAGCATAGATGACAAAGCCGGTTGAGGGCGGGATCAGAATGCCCAGCGTGCCGCCTGCGGCAACCACTCCGGTGGACAGCCGGTCATCGTATTTGAATCGGTCCATTTCCGACAGCGCGACCTTGCCCATGGTCAGGGCAGACGCGACAGATGAACCTGACAGCGCCGCAAACCCGCCGCAGCCGATCACGGTGGCAGAGGCCAATCCGCCGCGGATCGACCCGATCACGGCATAGGCGGCGTCGAACAATTGGCGGCTCATGCCGGTCTGCGATGCGACATTGCCCATCAAGATGAACAGCGGGATCACCACGAGTTCAGGCGAGGACGCGAGGGTAAACGCCTCGGATGCCAAAAGCGAGGTGGCGGCGTTCAGTCCATTGAGCGCCCAGATGCCCAGAAAGCCGATGACAAACATCGAAAATGCGACCGGCACCCGGAGCGCCAGCAGCGCAAAGAGAGCAAGCATCCCAACCACGCCTGTCACGGACGCGCTCATGATTGGGTCTCTTTGCGGATGTCTCGGCCAGTGATCGAAAGCTCAAGCGCGCGAAGTGCAAGGCCCAAAGCTGCGAGGCACAGAAACCCGATGGAGGCCCATTGGAACCACGCCTTGGGCAGATAAAGAAGATTGGTCGACAGGTTGAGCATCACCGACAGTTTCGCACTGTCCCATGTCGCCCAAGCCAGCGCGGCAAAGATCACTGCGCCCATGGCGGCAACCGAGATGTCGATCAGACGGTTCATTGCGTCCGGGAAATAGCGTTCGAACAGATCAACCGAAATGTGCCCGCCCAAGCGGTCGCACAGCGCCATAGGCGCGAAGACAAGGATCACTGTCGCCATCGTCGTGATGTCCTGACCGCCGTAAAGAGGATTGCCAAAGGCCCGCCCCACCACGTCGATCAGAACCACGACCACGATAAACAGCAGCGCAGTCGATCCAATAGCGGCGGACAGGCCAATCAGCCTGTCCGCAAGGGTGCGTATCCGCTCCAACACTTAGTTTTGCATCGCAGCCAAGGCTGCTTCGCCTCCGACGCTCGAGACATATTCGGCGACGACGTTTGCAACAGCATCTTCGAAAGCCTGCGCCTCTTCGGTGGTCAGATCGACGAATGTGTTGCCTGCATCGGCGCGAGCCGCTTCGAGTGCTGCATCGGCCGTCGCGTTCCATGCAGTTTCGGCGTTGTTGCCAAGCGCACATCCACGCGCCTCATCCAGCGCGGCTTTCGCCTCGTCGGACAACGCGTCGTAAGAGCCTTGGCCCATCACGGCAAAGAAGGCCAAACGCCCAAGCGGAGCATTGAGCGTAAAGGCATCGGCAACTTCGTCGAGTTTGAAATCGCTGAGGGTCGAGGCACCCGTGAACACGCCGTCGATCAGGCCGGTCTGCAAGGAATTGTAAACTTGGTTGATCGGCATCTGCACCGGGGTTGCACCCAAGGCTTCAGCGACTTTGCCCGCCGTTGCACCCGCCACGCGGATCTTGAGGCCGGCCAGATCGGCAGGGGTGCGAACAACCTTGTCCTTCATGATCATGATGTTCGGCTCGGATGTCCAAAGCGCTACGGGCACGGTGCCCGGAAACTCGCCCGAGATCTCGTCCATCGCATCACACAAAGTGTCCGAGCCTGTCTTGCCCGCAGGCACGACACCCGGCAATTCGACGATCATGGTCTTCTCGAATTGCTGCGAGGTATAGCCCGGCAGACCCCATGTGATATCTGCCACACCCTGCACGGCACGGACATATTGCTCGACCGGACCCGCGCCCAGTTCACCGCCATGATAGCCGCGCACCGTCAGGCTGCCGCCGGTGGCCGCCGACAGATCGGCGTTGAGCTTTTCAATCACGCTGGCGTTGACCGTGTGGAACGGCGGCGTGAAGTTGGCGAATTTCAGTTCTTGCGCGGCCAGTGGTGCAGCAGCAGCCACAGCCAGAGCAGCCCCGATAAACGTTGTTCTGAGTGTCATATCTTCCTCCCATAAAGGGTCTGACCTCGTCAGACCCGGTGTGACAGGCGGTGCCCCTTCTGCGTGGGCACCGCCCGAAAAGCGTTGCGATCAGATTGCTTTGGTCCGCCAGCTGTTCTCAGCATAGCTCGAACGGGCCTCGTTCGAATACGGTGTCTGCGACACGCGCACCCGAATTTCAGCCTGCTTGTGTTGTTCGGCAGATGTTTTCGCGGTGTCGTCGGATTCGCCCCAGCGCATGGTCAGGATGTCACCGATCTCGACGCTCTGGTCCACGACGCCCAGCGACAGCACACAGCGTTCGTTGTAGCTATAGCCGTTGAACATGCTCATGCCGACCATCTTGTCGCCATGCATGACCATATCGGCCGAAGACGAAGCATAGTTCGGCTGCGGGAAGTCGATCCACTTGTAGGGGATGCCATCCTCGAAGGCCGAGGCGATGACCTTGAGCACGTCTTCCTTGTTCCACTCAAAGGTGACTTTCTTGCGGTTGGTCTTGCTTTCTTTCATCTTGAGAAGCGCGTCCTTCCCGATGAAATCGTCTTTCTTCCAACCGATGTAGAAATCGTAGCCGAGTTCGAACGGGTTGACGTAGTAGTCTTCGATATTGTCGCTGACAAAGCTGCCGCCGATGGCACCTGCCGCTTCGTACATCTCGGTGCCCAGCCAGTCGCGGTAGTCGGCCATCATGCCGTCACCGGTGTAGATGCCGGGCAGTGGCGACGGAATCCAGCCAGATTCCAATGTGTTGGTCGAATAGGCACGGCTGCCGCACTGAACCAGATCAACGCCCGCGTCTTTCGCCGCCTGAAGAATGGTCGAATGGATGTAGTGCTTGTCCTCATACGGGCCCCACACTTCGAGACCCGGCGCACCGGACATGCCGTGACGGAGCGCCTGTACTTTCTTGGAGCCGATATTGATCCAATCGACATGGAAGAACTTGATGTCTTGGATCGGGCCGCCGTTCATCTTTTCAAAGATCTTCGGCGCGTCAGGGCCCTGAATCTGATAGCGGTAATGGGTGCGCAGAACGCGCTCGCCCTCGGGGCGCGAAGTAGAGCGCGGGTCATGCTTGATCCGGACGTTCCATTTGCCCCAAGCCGCCGCAAACATCAGCCAGTTGGAGGTCGGTGCGCGACCGACGAGGATGAATTTGTCCTCACGCTCACGGAAGATGATGTGGTCGCCGATCACGTGACCAGCCGGTGTGACCGGAACGTAATGTTTGGCGCGGTTCAGGTTGAAATTCCCGAATGCGTTGATGCCGTGATAGGCCAGAAATTCCTCAGCCTGAGGTCCTTCGACAATCAGCTCGTCCATGTGATGCGACTGGTCGAACAGAACGGCGGTCTTGCGCCATGCTTCCTGCTCGACCCGCCAGTTGCGGAATTCCGGGGTTACAACCGGGTAGACATACATTCCGATCTGGGAATTCCGAAGCATTTCAACGGGGTTTCCCCATTCTTTCATCTTGTCGGACAAGCTGGGCATAGACGTGTTCTCCTCCTGAGGATCTTATTCTGCGGATAGTAAAGACAGACCGGGCACGCGCGTGGCGACCCCCGGTCCGGCATTGGCGAGGTAATCAAGGTTGCGCCGCGCAAGACGGGCGTGCTCGCGTGCCAGATGTTCGGCGCGGGCGCCTTCCCGGGCGCGGATCGCTTCGACGATGGCGCGGTGTTGGTGCTGCGCGCGCAACAGCGACGCGCTGAAATCCGGGATCAGTTCCTGTTCGCGCAGAAACGCGCTTGGTGACGCCAGCGGCAGACGGCTCACCCGATCCGCCTCGCGCTGCATAAGTTGGCTGCCCGAAAGGTGCGCCAAAAGGCGGTGAAAGCTGGCGTTTTCCGAGATGTAGGCGTCAAAGTCGATGTGGTCGGGCTGCGTGAGTGCCGCGTCGATCCGATCCAACACGCGCTCCACCTCGGCAAGCACTTTGGGGTCCGCCCCGCGCTCTGCCGCGAGCCGCACCGCGGTGCCTTCGATAACACCACGCAGTTCGATCGCATCGTTGATGTCGTCCAGCGTGAAACGGGCAACCCGGCAGCCACCGGTTTCGATACGCTCCAGCAACCCTTCGGCCACCAAATGGTCCATCGCCTGCCGCAACGGCGTGCGCGACAGGCCCAACCGCTCGGACAAGGCGACCTCCGGCAGACGCGCGCTGCCAGCGAATTCTCCACTCATCACAAGCGACCGAAGGCCAAGCAGCGCTTTGTCGAACTGAGTCTTGCGATCAGACATGCCCCCCCCTCAGAGCGCCCACCGCTCTCCCCAGCGACGTTCTGATCGATGTGGTAGATTGTATACAGAAACCTGTCAATCAGGGAATTATCCGCCGAACCACGCAGAAATTCGCAAATCCTGTATACACTAGTGACTGTCAGGGCCAATCAAACGGCCGCGCGGGATCGGAAACGCCTTGCTCCAATCCCTTGAGAAACGCCACTCGATACGCCCCCGGCGGTTGCATTGCGTGACGAACAAAAAACCGGCTGAATTGCGCTGCTGATCCAAAGCCCAGCGCGCTTGCGATCTCGTTCACGGACTGGCCAGAGGTCTCAAGCAAGAGCCGCGATTCGATCATCACGCGACGGTCGATGATGTCTTTGGGGCCAAACCCACGCACGCGCTGACAGATGTCGCCCAACCGGTCACGGGTCACACCGAGAGTTTCGGCATAAAGCGACACGGTCCAGCGATCACGGAAATGCCGTTCGACCAATGTGCTGAACCGGGTAAACGCGCGGTGCGATGGGCTGGCCCCCTGTGGGCCGTTAGAATAGCTTGGCGCAGAGCGCAGAAGTTCGATCAGGATCACCCGCAGATACGCCTCGACCACGACATGCGCCGCCACCGCATCCTCCTCAAGCTCGCGGCGGATACCAGCAAAGGCAGTACGCAACGCTCCTCGACGTTCAGATGCGCGGGTGAGCGGCACCGTCAGCTTGTGATCAGCAACGTCGCGCAGGTCTCGGGCTTCAGGCAAGTGCCCGATGGTATTGCCCAAGGCGCTTGCACTCAGCAGTACGTAGGTGCCAACCGCCCCGGCATCGAACCGCAGACGCGAGGTCTCGTGCCACGGACGCCACGCCAGTACCGGCGCGTCGATCCGTTCGTCCTCTCCAGCCAGAACGGCACCGCCTTCTTCGAGCAGAACAGCACACCATGACGGGCCGCGCAGGCTTTCTGCCAGACCGACAATGCGGCTGCGCAGGCCCCCATTCAAAGCCCCCGCGCGCACGGTTGCGGAGTCGTGAAAACGCAGGTCTGGCATCAAGAATCCCACAAAATAATAATTTATTGCCGCAGAGTATCATTTACTCTGGGTAACTCCGAACGATTTTATGAAACAGCCGTGGGGAGACGGCCGCGTTCAGTGAGCCTGGGGAGGAGCATCTGTACGAAACCCGCTTGATAATTGCCGGGCGACACGTCGCGCCTGATCCGGTTGTTGCGTTCGAACGACGCGACCCCGTGTCGGACGCCGTGGTGACTCGCGCCGCCGCCGGACGCGCGGCCGAAGCACGTGCCGCCGCCGTTGCTGCCGCCAGTGCATTTGCCGATTGGACAGCGACTCCGGTGCAGGACCGGATCGGCTTTTTGCAGACCGCAGCAGACGCGCTTGAGGCGCATGCAGACGAGGTGGTCGAGATTGCCTGCGCCGAGGTGGGATCGTCCCCGGACTGGGTTCGGTTCAACGTCGGCATTGCAGCAGCCATGCTGCGACAAACGTCCGATCTGGCCGATCTTCTGGACAGCACGGAAAGCCCCGTGGACGGCCATATCCTGCGCCGCAGACCAGCGGGCGTTGTGCTTGGTATTGCCCCGTGGAATGCGGCAGTCACATTGGCCACCCGTGCCGTGGCAGCACCTTTAGCCTGCGGCAACACCGTGGTTCTGAAAGGCTCAGAGCTGTGCCCCAAGACCCATGAATGGGTGGCGGACACGATTTGCAAAGCCGGATTGCCCGACGGCGTGTTGAACTACATCACCAACGCGCCCGACCATGCCGAAGAGGTGGTTGAGGCACTGATCGCCCATCCAGCGGTGCGGCGTGTGAATTTCACCGGCTCGACCCGAGTGGGGCGCGAAATCGCGATGAATGCAGCCAAGCATCTCAAGCCCTGCCTGCTGGAACTGTCGGGCAAAGGCACGGCAGTGGTGTTGGCCGATGCCGATATCGACCTTGCCGCCCGCGCTATCGCGCATGGCAGTTTCTTCAACCAAGGCCAGATCTGCATGTCGACGGAACGGGTGATTGCTGACACCTCGGTCGCGGACGCTTTGGTTGCCCGGTTGGCGCAAGAGGCCGACGCGTTGCGGTTCGCGCCCGGACAGGCCAGCCCGCTTGGCGCGCTGATCAGCCCAGCCGCAGCAGTGCGGGTCCGGGCGATGATCGACGATGCGGTGTCCAAGGGTGCCGTTCTGGTGACCGGCGGGGAATTGTCGGGCGGCGGGTTGCAGCCTGCGGTGCTGGACAGGGTGGCACCCGGCATGATGCTGTATGACGAAGAGGCGTTTGGCCCGGTGACCGGCGTGATCCGTGTGGCCGATGCCGAAGAGGCGCTGGCCATCGCCAATGACACGGATTTCGGCCTCGTCGCGTCCGTCTTCAGCCGCGACACGGATGGCGCGACGGACATGCTCTGCCAGATCGAAACCGGGATCGGCCATGTCAACGGATCGACCGTCTATGACGACCCACGCCTGCCCTTCGGTGGCGTCAAGGCGTCGGGCTATGGCCGGTTCGGCGGGCGCGATGCGGTGACCGAGTTTACCGAATGCCAATGGATCGCCATTCACGACCAGCCCTCGCCCGAGGGTGAGACCAACAATCAAAATCAATAAGGGAGGAAGACACATGAAACGCAGAAACCTTTTCGGATTGGCCGCGGCCCTGACCGTTGCCACCGCATTAAGCGGCCCGCTGGCCGCGCAAGAGACGCTGAAAATCGGCGCGGTAGGCCCAAAGACCGGCCCGCTCGCCGGTGGTGGCGCGGTCACGTTCTGGCCAAATGTGCAGCTTTGGGCCAATGACGTGAACGCAGCCGGTGGCATCGACGTGGGTGGCACCAAGATGATGGTCGAGATTATCGAATACGATGACCAGACCAACCCGGGCGAAACCATCAAAGCGGTTCAACGACTGGCCACACAGGACGAGGCGGATTTCATCCTTGCACCCTACGGCACTGGCCTGAACATCGCGTCCGCGCCGATCTTTGAACGCTACGGCTATCCGATGGTCACGCACACAGCGATTTCCGACCAGATTGCAGACCTGTCCGGCAAATTCCCGAACATGTACTTCCTGCTGGGCGGCGCGACCGGCCTTGCGGGTGGCGTCGTCGACGTATTGACCCAGATGCGCGACGCCGGAGAGATCGGCAACAGCGTGGCCATGGTCAACGTGGCAGATGCGTTCGGCATCGAACTGGCCGAAGCAGCGCGTCCGCAATTCGAGGCTGCCGGGTTCGAGATCGTCTACGACTCCTCCTACCCGCTGGGCACACAGGATTTGTCCCCAGTCATCAACGGTGCACGGGATTCCAACCCCGATGCGTTTGTTGCCTGGTCCTACCCGCCTGACACGTTCGGCCTGACCGAACAGGCGCAGATCGCGGGTCTCGCGCCCAAGGCGTTCTACACCGCCGTGGCCACCGCGTTCCCGTCCTACGGTGCGCGCTTTGGTGCGGCAGCTGAAGGCGTGTTGGGTGCTGGCGGCGTGTTTGCCGATGGTGACGCGTTCAAGGACTATGCTGCCCGTCACGAGGCCGTGACAGGGGCCAAGCCTGACTTCTGGGCCTCGGCCCCGGCCTATGCGTCGTTCCAGATCCTGCAGCAAGCCATCGAAGGCGCTGGCACCACCGACAAGGCGGCTGTCGCGGAATACATCGCCAACAACGACTTCGACACGATCATCGGCCCGATCACTTGGGACGAGAACAACTCGAACGCCGAATACTGGACCGTGGGTCAGTGGCAGGACGGCGTGTTCAAAGGCGTGGCCTCGACCGGTCGCGATGGTGCGGTTGCCGCAATCCCCAAGACCGGCTGGGAATAATCCCGCGTTGGCCCCGGCATGTCCGGGGCCATCCACACTTAACCCGGAGACCACATGGACATTCTGATCACAGGGCTTTTGCTGGGCGGCACCTACGCGCTGATCGCGATGGGGCTGAACCTGCAATACGGCATGGCAAGGATCATGAACCTCGCAAACGGGGAATTCCTTGTGGCAGGCGGCTTTGCGGCCTTCTGGTTTTACACGGCAGCACAGGTCAGCCCGCTGTTGACGATCTTTATCGTGGCGCCTTTGGCCTTTGGGCTGAACTGGCTGATTTATGTCGTGATGCTGCGCCCGCTGGTCAAACGCGCCAAGTCGCATGGTCAGCTTGAGGTCGACGCGATCCTGACCACGTTTGGTCTGGCCTTTGTATCCGTCGGCATCATGCTGGCGCTCTTTGGCGGCGACTATTTCTCATATTCCTATCTCGCCCGGCCCATCACCCTGATCGGCGACACCTATGGGCTGAACCGCGTGACGGCGGCGGTTGCGGCGGTGATCATTTGCGGCGGGCTGTGGCTCTGGCTGAACCGCACCCGTGCAGGCATGTCGATCCGCGCGATCGCGGTTGATCCGAAAAGCGCCCGTCTTGTGGGCATCGACGTGCCAAAACTGTCGGCGCTTGCCTTTGCGCTGGGTGGGGCGGTGACGGCTGTTGGCGGTGCACTCATTTCCACCTTCCTGACGCTCGATGCCTCGACCGGCGTGATGTTTACGCTCAAGGCGCTGGTGATCGTCATCATGGGCGGCGTCGGTGATGTGCGCGGCACCATCGTGGCGGCCCTCTTGCTGGGTATCCTTGAGACCTTCGTCGCCACGTTGATCGACCCCGGCCTGACACTCGCGGCGGCGTATCTGCTGTTTGTCCTGATCCTGCTCTTCCGTCCGCAGGGCCTGTTCGGGAGGCGCACGACATGAGCCTGACCAAACGCGACTGGCAATCCATCACGCTTTCGGCGGTTTTGCTGGCGGTCGCTGCCTGCCTACCACTGACTGGCGACGCCTACATGCTGTCCATCGGCATCACCATCGCGATGTACGCGGTGCTGGCGACAAGCTGGGCGCTATTCTCTGGCCCGACGCATTACATCTCCTTGGCCACAGCCGCGTTCTTTGGCCTTGGCACATACACCACCGCCATCGGGATCGAAAACGGGCTGAACTACTGGGTGACGCTGCCCATCGCTGCCATTCTGGGCGCGGTTCTAGCGGCCTTGGTAGGTCTTGCGACGCTGCGCCTGTCCGGCGTCTATTTCGTGATCTTCACGCTGGGTCTGGCCGAACTGGTGCGGCAGGTGGTGACATGGGGGCAGAACGTGTCGGGCCAGAAAGGCCTCTATGTCCTGACCGACATCACCGAAGTGCACATCTACTGGCAACTGCTTGTGCTGGCCGCCATCGTGTACCTGACCGGTTGGGCCATCGGGCGGTCACGCCTTGGCTTCGCCCTGCGCATCATCGGCGACGATGAAGAAGTGGCGCGCCATTCCGGGATCAATACATCCCGCGCCAAGATCCTGCTGTTCATGGTCTCGGGCGCGACCGCTGCCGTGGTTGGGTCGATGCTTGCACCGCGCTATATCTACATCGAACCCGCGCTGGCATTCACTCCGATGTTGTCCTTCCTTGTCGTCATCATGGCCCTGCTAGGCGGCACTGGCAGGCTTTGGGGGCCGCTGGTGGGCGTGATCCCCTTCACCCTGCTGTGGGAGGCGATCTCAGCCAGTTTCCCGAACCAGACGACGCTGCTTTTGGGTCTGAGCTTCCTTGTCATCGTCTACCTGCTGCCGCGTGGCTTTGTCGGGCTGATCGAAAGCGGCAAACGCAAGATGCGGGAACGGGAGGCGTTTGCATGACCACCGGACCCACCGTTCTGTCCTTGCGCGGGGCCACCAAACGCTTTGGCGGGTTGGTGGCGGTCAACGACATGGATTTCGACGTGACCGAGCACGAAGTGCTGGGCCTGATCGGCCCAAACGGGTCGGGCAAATCCACCACGCTGAACCTGATCTCTGGCGCGTTGAAGCCAACCGAGGGCACGATTTCCCTGCGCGGGACACCGATTTCGCATCTCTCTGCGGCGGACATTGCCCGCCGTGGCATTGCCCGGACCTTCCAACTGGTTCGCCTGCTGCCGTCCATGACGGTTCTGGAAAACGTCCGTGCCGGGGCCGTGTTCGGCCATCGCCGCCGCTGGGGGGCCGAGGCGGATGCCCATGCGCTGCGGATGCTGGCGCTGGTGGGGCTGGACCGTCGTGCCAATGCCCATGTTGGAGAGCTGACCTATATCGACACGAAACGTGTCGAGCTGGCCCGTGTGCTGGCGTCTGAACCCAAGGTGCTGCTGCTCGACGAATGGCTGGCTGGTCTGAACCCGACCGAGCTTGAGGAAGGCATCACCCTCATCAAGCGCCTGCGCGACGAAGGCCGCACGATCATTCTGGTGGAACATGTGATGGACGCGATCCGGTCGCTCTGTGATCGCTGCGTGGTTATGTCGACCGGCCTCAAGATCGCCGAGGGCACGCCGGAACAGGTGCTGTCCGATCCCGAAGTGATCCGCGCCTATCTGGGGGATGACGATGCTTGACGTCCGTAATCTGTCCGTCAGCTATGGCAAGCACCGCGCTTTGGACGGCGCATCGCTGCGTGTCGGCAAGGGGGAAATCGTCGTTATCCTTGGTGCGAATGGCGCCGGGAAATCGACGCTGCTCAAAGCGGTCTGCGGGATTTGCGAAGGGCGTGTGTCAGGTGAGGCGCTGCTGGAAAACAGCGATCTGGTCGGAGAGAAACCGCACAAGATCGTCGAGGCCGGGATCGCACTGGTGCCCGAAGGCCGTGGTGTGTTCGGCGATCTGACGGTCGAGGAAAACCTGACGCTTGGGGCCTATGCCGAACGGGCGCGGGATGACGAGGCGGGCAACCTGCAACGGGTGCTGTCGCTGTTCCCGAAGCTGGGCGAACGCCGCAAACAGACCGTGCGCACCATGTCGGGTGGCGAACAGCAGATGGTCGCCATCGGCCGCGCGATGATGTCAAACCCGTCGATCCTCGCGCTGGACGAGCCATCGCTCGGCCTGTCGCCACTCTTGTGCAAAGACCTGTTCGAAAGCCTGCGCGTGGTGAAACAGGCCGGGCTGGGCATTTTGCTGGTTGAACAGAACGCCAAGCAAAGCCTGCGCATCGCGGATCGCGGGTATCTATTGGAGAACGGAACCATCGTGCACGAGGATGATGCAGAGCGGCTGGCCAATGACCCGGCCGTGCAGAAAGCCTATCTGGGCGGCAGTGGCGCGGCGACCGGGGCAAAGCGCCCTGGCCCTACACAGGCTTCAATGCCCAAACCATCCGCACCGCGTCCTGCAGCGGGACCAAAGCCAAGCGACATTGCAGCGGCGGCGATGAAATCGGTCAGCGCTCCCGCGCGACCAGCCCCACCTGTGCAACCTGCCGCACCGGCACCAAAGCCGACACCCGTAACAAACGGCGCAGCACCGGCGCCCAAACCAAACGCACCGAATATCGCGGATATGGTCGCCAAGGCCAACGCCGCATCGTCGCGTCGGAATGGGGCCGCGCCCGCGCCAAAGCCGGCGACACCACCGCAACCAACAGCCCCTGCACGCCCCGCGCAGCCTGCCATTCCCGACTTTGCCTCATCCTCGGACCGGCTGCGCGCCATGATCGAAGAGATCGAAGCCGCGGCCCGCCGTGCTGAAACCTACAAGCCAAGGAGATAACGCCATGCTCGATACGACCTCCTCTGCGCCCTCCATCCGAGGCCTCTATATCGGAGGAAGCTGGGTGCCCGCCGCCCGCACCTTTGATGACCTCAACCCATCGGACAATTCGCTGTTTGCCCGCATCCCCGATGGCAGCGCCACCGACATGGACCGCGCCATTTCTGCAGCACAGGCCGCGTTCCCCGACTGGTCGCAACGCAATTTCCAAGAGCGCGCCAAGATGCTGTTGCGCATCGCGGATGTCTGGGAAAGCCGCAAGGACGATTTCATCCACGCCGTGATGCACGAAGGCGGCGGCTGGTACGGCAAGGGGGTTTTCGAGGCAGGCTTCGTGGCCGAGATTTTCCGCACCTCTGCATCGCTTTGTTACCAGTCCACCGGCGAAGTGTTGCCCTCGGCAGATGGCAAGGTGTCGATGGCGACCCGCTGGCCTTTGGGCGTGGTCGGTGTGATCTCGCCATGGAACATGCCCGGCATCCTGACGTCACGCGGCTATGCAGCGGCGCTGGCTGCGGGCAATTGCGTTGTGCTGAAACCGTCCGAGGACACGCCCTATTCAGGTGGTCTGTTCCATGCCGAGGTTCTTGAGGAAGCAGGTGTTCCCCCCGGTGTGTTCAACGTCATCACTTGCTCGCGCGACAGCGTGGGCGAAGTGGGCGATGCCCTGATCGAAGACCACCGGGTCAAGGCCATCTCGTTTACAGGCTCCACCGCCGTGGGTCGCCACATCGCGGCCAAATGCGGTGCGCATCTCAAGAAGTGCTGCGTCGAACTGGGCGGCAAGGATTCGATGATCGTGCTGGAAGACGCCGATCTCGACAAAGCCGCTGAAGCCGCGAATTTCGGCAGTTTCATGCACCAGGGCCAGGTCTGCATGTCTACGGAAAAGCTGTTGATCCACGACAGCGTCTACGAGCCGTTCATGCAGAAATTCCTTGCCCGCGCGGGCAAACTCAAGACCGGGCATGTCAACGACAAGACCAACGTCATCGGCCCGCTGGTGAACACGCGTCAGGCACACCGGGTCAAGGCGCTGATCGACGACGCGGTCGCCAAAGGCGCGCATCTCGCCCTAGGTGGCAACGCGTGGGAGAACTTTGTCGAACCCACGGTGCTGACCCATGTCGACCGGTCGATGGACATTTGGCACGACGAAACCTTTGGCCCCGTTGTCATCGTCGCCCCGTTCCGCACCGAGGAGGAAGCGATCGAGATGAACAACGACACCGAATACGGCCTGACGGCCGCTGTCTGGACCGCCAATGAAGGCCGTGCCCTGCAAATGGCCGGGCGGCTTGAGACCGGGATGGTCCACATCAACGACCAGAACATCAATGACGAACCGCAGGTGCCATTCGGCGGGGTCAAGGCCTCTGGCGTGGGCCGCTATGGCGGGCGCTGGTCGCTGGATGCCTTTACAGAACTCAGGTGGATCACGCTCGAACGCGGCGGTCGCCATTACCCGCCGGTCTTTTGATCAGCATTTAGGGAGGATTACACATGACAGCCCTTGGATGGATTATCCTGCTTCTGGTCATCGCCGCCGTCGTGGTCGTGCTGGCCGCATGGTTCTATGAACGCGCCACCAACGAAATCAGCCTTGTGCGCACCGGGGTCGGTGGTCGGAAGGTTGTGATCGACGGGGGCACACTGGCCATTCCGTTCTTTCACGAGATCAGCCGCGTCAACATGCAGACCATCCGCATGGAGGTCACCCGCGCGGGCGACAGCGCGCTGATCACCAAGGACCGGATGCGCATTGACGTAGGCGCGGAATTCTACGCCTCGGTCCTGCCCGAAGACGCCGCCATCGTGCGTGCGGCGCAAACGCTGGGCAAACGCACGTTCCAGCCGGATCAGCTCAAGGCGCTGATCGACGGGATGATGGTCGACGCCCTGCGGTCGGTTGCGGCGCAGATGACGATGGACGAATTGCACGAGAACCGCTCCGAATTTGTCCGCGAGGTGCATGAGGCACTGGCCGATACGCTGGTGAAATACGGGCTGCAACTCGACAGCGTGTCTTTGACCGCGCTCGATCAGACACCCTTTTCATCGCTGGACGAGAACAACGCCTTCAACGCCGTGGGTATGCGTAAGCTGGCCGAGGTGATCGCCAAGTCCAAGAAGGAACGCGCCGAGATCGAAGGTGAAACCGCTGTCGCCGTGCGCCGCGCCGAGGTTCAGGCAAGCCAGCGCAGGCTGGAGATCGAGCTGGAGGAACGCCGGTCCGAGATCGCGCAGACGCAGGAAATCGAAACCCTGTTGGCCGCGCAATTGACCGAGGTCGCGCGCCGCAAGGCCGAAGCGGAACGCGAGGCCGCACAAGCCCGCATCCGGATGGAGCAGGAAATCCAGGCCACCTCGATCCAGCGCGAATTGCAGATCCGCGAAGCCGAGATCGCGCAATTGCGGGCGCTTGAAATCGCGGAGCAGGAAAAGGTCATCCAGACCGCTGCCAAGAGCGAGGAGGAATCCAAGGCGCGTGCAGAGGCAACGATGGCCCGTGCGCAATTGGTCAAGGCCGAGGAAGAAATCCAGACCCTGCGCGAGATGGCCGAGGCCGAACGGCGCAAGGCGCTGGCTCTGTTGGCCGCTCAACAGGATGCCGAAGCCAACGCCGAACGCGCGCGCATCACCTCGATCGCGGATCAGGAGGTGGCCAAGGCCAAGGGTGTCATCCGCCGCGAAGAAGCGGCGTCGATGAAGGTCTACAAGACCGCCGAGGCCGAGGCCGAAGGCGAGCGTATCAAGGCCGAGAACACCCGATCCAAAGAACTCATGTCGATGGAGCTGGAAAAGGCACGGCTGGACGCGATGCCAAAGATCCTCGCCGAAATGGTCAAACCCGCCGAGAAGATCCGTGGGATCAACATCAACCACGTCACCGGGCTTGGCAGGACCGAAGGCGGTGGCAGCACCTCCCCGGTCAGCCAGACCATCGACTCGATCCTCGATATGGCGGTGGCGCTGCCTGCGATGAAAAAGATCGGCGATCAGATCGGCGTCAACATGGACGGGGTCCTTCCCACGAGCGACAAGAAGGGCTGAGCCCCTTCCAACTTCAGCGCAACGCCATCCCCATCCGGGGGTGGCGTTTGTCGTTCAAAGCCCCGCCTGCAGCGCGTCCCAGATCAGCTTGACCGCGATCACCGCCAGAAGCGACAAGATGAGCCGGTCAAACGCCTGCTTCGACAGGAACCGCGCCGCCCATGACCCGATGGGAATGCCCAAAAACATCGGGATCAGTGCAAGAAACGCCAGCAACAAGCGGTCCAATGTCAGGATGCCGAGCGTCCAAAGCGCGGGCACCTGTGTGAGCGACATGGCCAGAAAGAAGATCGCGATTGTGGCGATGAATTCCTTGCGCGGCAGGTTCAGAGCATTGAGAAACGTGATCGACACCGGCGCGGACAACCCGCCCGCCCCTTGCATGACGCCACCGATCAGACCCACGTAAGGCCCCATCTGCCGCCCGCGCTCTCGTGGCAGCACCCAGTTGGGCCGCGCCAGCCGCAGGCCGATATAGGCAAAGACCACCACCGCCAGCGCCCCCATCAACAGCGGCACCGGCAGGGACGCCAGCAGGATCGACCCAAGCACGGCCCCAATGGCCCCCATCGCCGCAAAGCCCCAGACAAAGCGATGCTCTGTCACCTCAGATCGGAAGGCCCAGCTTTGCCAGATATTGGTGCAGAGGTTGAGCACCGAAAAGATCGCCACCGCCATCGGCACGTCGAACACGATGGCCAGAACTGGCACACCCACAACCGGCGCGCCCGCCCCTGTGGCGCCTTTCAGGAAGCCGCCCAGCAGGATGCCGACAAAGGCAAAGGCCAAAGACACAGGATCCATCAATGATCGTCCGATGCCGCAACCGACAGATCGAGCAACACCTGACGGCGTTCGGTGCGAATGATCTCGACCGCGCGGCGCAGGGCTGCGGGCAGGTCTGCGCCCCTCTCGATCCGTTCGGCATGCGCCCGGCTGGCACGGGCCACCTGCGTGAAGTCGGGCAACGGTTCGAGCGAGGTCAGCGGGATGCGGTTCTGCCGCACCGCAGCGCCATCGGGGTAGCCCTTGACCACCGACCGCCGCACGGCGTTCCACATCGCGTTGTTCTTGATGATGGTCAGGATCGGCAGGCTCAGCGCCTCGGCGATCTGGTGGCAGGTCACCGGGTTGGCGAACATGTACGATCCGTCACCCACACAGGCGATCACCAACCTGTCCCGGTCGGCCAGTTGCGCACCCAGCGCGGCTGGCATGGCCCAACCAAGACCACCGGCATGGACGTTGGAAAACACGCGGTTTGGGCCTTTCAGGGTCATATGGGGCAGCAGCAGCCCCAGTTCCGAGAACGCCACTGCGCTGTCATTCATGATGTCCGAGATACAGGCACTCATCCATTCCGCACTCATCGGACCGTCGCCACCTGCATCGGGTTCTGGCAAAGCACTACGCAGCAATGCGACCTTGGCGTGAACGCTCTGCCGCCGTGCAACGGCAGTGGTGTCCGGCTCATGCAACAACAGCGCCTCAAGCGCCATAACCGGATCAGCAGTGATCGCCAGATCGGTACGGTAGCCGCGCACGGGCATCCGGCGGAACAACGGGTCCGGGCCGATATGCGCGACACGCACGTCTTTGCCGGGCGCGCTGACCGCTTCGATCCACGGCACGCCGCTGTCCAGTACGATCACCAGATCGGCCTCTGCCGTGGCGGCTTTGGGATTGTAGCCCAGCAGGGCAGGATCATCCGAGGCCAGCACATTGCGGATGCTGAACGGTTCCGACACGGCAAGGCCGAACGCCTCGGCACAGCGCGACAACAGAGCAGACACCCTGCCTTGCGGATCGCTGCGTTGGCACAGGACCACCGGCATCTTCGCCTCACTGATCCACGCGGCCAATGTGGCGATCGCCTCGGCGTCAGGCGCTGCGGGTTGCGCGCTTGCGGGAACCGGCACAGGCGCAAACCCGTCCGGCAAGGCCTCGGTCAGGGGCTCCTTGGGCAGGCTCATGTAGACCGGCCCCTCCGGCGCGCTGACCATTAGAGACGCCGCGCGTTTGGTCACGCTGTCAGCCTGTTCGGGATAGCGCAG
The DNA here is from genome assembly GCF_002115725.1 of Marivita cryptomonadis. Taxonomy (GTDB): domain Bacteria; phylum Pseudomonadota; class Alphaproteobacteria; order Rhodobacterales; family Rhodobacteraceae; genus Marivita; species Marivita cryptomonadis. Next base: position 40,860 of record NZ_JFKD01000021.1, on the reverse strand, counting down.
TTCGTAGTCGAACTTGACCACGTCACGTACAAGGCTGGTCTGGTCATACATCTCCTGCCCGTACTGGATCGGTGTCATCCGCCCACCCTTGCGCCCCGTTTCAGTCAACGGCGTGCGGCCCGACAGCACGAAGACCGGCACATTGTCGGACGCGGCGTTGATCACGCCCATCACGGCATTGGCCAAACCGACATTCACATGGACCATAACGGCCTGCGGACGCCCCGTGACCAGCCAATGCCCATGCGCCATCGCCATGCCCGCCGTTTCATGCGGAACCGTGATCGGAGTTGGCGCGTCGCTTTCGGAAAGCTGCACAAGCCCCTCGATAATCGGTGGAAAATCCGTTCCCGCATTGGCGAACAGATAGTCAATGCCAGAGGCTTTCAGGGCCATCAAAAGCGCTTCGCCGCCCGTCTTGGGGCGCGCCGTTTGGTCTAACATACATCCTCCCTGAATCTCTGGCTTGATATTCCGCCACCACTTCGTAAAGTCAACTTATTCTCAATAATTGGGATTCTAACCCAAACGAGAACCACAATTGGGAGGACAACCATGAAGACGCTACTCACCGCGGCGGCGGTATTTCTAGGCGCAACCCTTGCCACATCGGCAAGCGCTCAGAATGTCGGCATCGCCACATCGAACCCGGGATCACTGTTCCACAATATCGGCACTGCCGTGGCGAACGCCGCCAACGCTGCCGGACTGAACACCACGATCCAACCTGCCACCAGCCCCAACCAGTTCATTCCGTTCATTGATCAGGGCGGCATCGAATTCGGCGTCGCGAACCTGCAAGAGGTCGATTATGCCGTCAACGGCGACGCATGGTGGGAGGGCCGCACCAACCCGAACCTGCGCGTCGTCGCGCACCTGATGCCATTGGTCGAAGCGATCTTCGTGCGCGCCGACAGCGACATCATGAAGGTGTCGGATCTCAAGGGCCAGCCGATGACCGATGGCTACACCGCGCAGAACACCATCCTGCCACAGCTTGCCGCGTTCTATGCCACCGCCGGAATGACCCGCGACGATGTCGAGAAAGTCTCGGTCGCCAGCGTCGTGGCCGGGGCTGATGCCTTCATGGCGGGAGACACGGTCGGGTTTATCTTTGCGCATGGCGCCGGCAAGGTCCGCGAGGCGGATGCCGCCGTGGGTGGCCTGCGCGCACTGGGCGTCGAGGATGAAAGCGATGCCGCATTGGCCGCGGCCCGCGCACATTGGCCAACCGCGTTCTTCACCACTCTGCCCGCAGGCGCGATGCCCGGCGTGCTCGAAGACACGGTTTATATCGCCTTCCCGCAGGTCGTCTTCACCCACGCGGGCGCGTCGGATGATGTGGTCTATGCGATGACCAAGGCCATGTACGAAAACGCCCAAGTCATGTCCGACACCTTCCCGCCGTTCCGCGCCTTCAAGCCCGCAGACATGAAAGGCGAACAGGGCGTTGCCGAATACCACCCCGGCGCGCTGCGCTTTTTCGAGGAAGTGGGCCTGAACTAAGCCCCGGCGCGTGCCCCGAACTGCGGGCGCGCGCTTTATCTGCCTGACCTCGAACGATCACGGATATCATGACAGCCATGCCTGCCCTGCCCGCACGCCTTGCGACCCCTTTGGCCGATCTCTTTGCGGCGTGCCTTGTGCTGCTGGCAGTGGGTTGGGCGCTGTCGGTACAGCGCAAGCTGGGGCTCGACCTCTATCCGCAGCAGTTCTTCGCAGGTGTGCTGTTCTTTGCCCTGCCGCTGGCCTTTCTCACCTTGCCCGCCCGACGTGGAACCGAACGGGACGGCGTGCCGCTCTACGACTTGATCCTTGCGGGCCTGTCGATGGCTGCCCTTGGGTATGTGGCGGTCACATATCCCGACCTCGTGCTGATGATCTTCGCCCGCCCACCCGAGCTCTGGATTCCCAGCCTCATCATCATAGTGCTGCTGCTGGAGTCGCTGCGCCGCGCCACCGGCTGGGCGCTGGTCATCATCATCGCAGCCTTCCTACTCTATGCGCTGTTCGGAGACCTGATCCCCGGACGCTTGCAGGGCAGACCGCAAAACTGGCAATTGCTGACTGGCTATCTGGCGGTCGATTCAAACGGCGTTCTGGGCCTTCCCATGTCCGTCGCTGCAACGGTGGTGATCGCCTTCATTCTGTTCGGTGTGCTGTTGGGCATCACCGGCGGGTCGCAGTTTTTCACCGACGCGGCGATGATCGGCATGGGCCGGTTTCGCGGCGGGTCGATGAAAATCTCGGTATTGGCCTCGGGCCTTTTCGGGTCGATCTCGGGCTCTGCCGTGGCCAACGTGGTGGGCACCGGCGTGGTCACCATCCCGATGATCAAGCGCGATGGCTACCCCGCCCACAAGGCGGGTGCGATCGAGGCCGTGGCCTCCACCGGAGGTCAGCTGATGCCGCCGGTTATGGGCGCGTCGGCCTTCTTGATGGCCGAGTTTCTGGCCATTCCCTACAGCCAGATCGTGATGGCGGCTTTGCTGCCCGCGATCCTCTATTACGTGGCGCTGTTCATCCAGGCCGATCTGGAAGCGGCTAAGATGGGCATCCAGCGCGTGCCCGAATCCGAGATCCCTGCCCGTCGCACCGTGTTTGTCGGCCTGCATTTCGCCTCTGCCTTTGCGGTCCTGATCTACCTGCTCTTTTGGCTGCGCTACCAACCCGAACGCGCGGCCCTTTGGTCGGCGCTGGCGCTTTGTGCGACCGCGCTGGTCTTTGGCTATCGCGGCGTACGTCCGACACTCCGCGCCCTGTTTGGCAGCTTTGCCCGCACCGGGCATGGGGTGGTCGAAATCCTGCTGATCTCGGCGGCGTCGGGCATGGTGATCGGGGTGCTCAATATCACCGGGCTCAGCTTCAACCTGACCTATGCGCTGGTACAGGTCGGCGGCGGCAGCGCGGTTCTGCTGCTGGCGCTGTCGGCAGTGGTCTGCATCATCCTTGGCATGGGCCTGCCCACATTGGGCGTCTATGTGCTGCTGGCCGCTCTGGTTGCCCCTGCCCTGATCGAAGTGGGGATCGAACCCATCGCGGCGCATCTCTACGTGCTCTATTTCGGCATGATGTCGATGATCACGCCCCCCATCGCAATGGCCGCCTTTGCCGCCGCCGCCATTGCCAAGGCCCCCGCAATGGCCACCGGCTGGGCCGCGATGCGTTTTGGCTGGGCGGCATACGTGATCCCGGTGCTCTTTGTGTTCAGCCCATCGCTGATCCTGATCGGTGAAACCGGCGAGATCATCTTTGCCGTGATCACCGCAGGCTTGGGCGTCTGGTTGGTTTCGGCTGGGTTGGCGGGGTATTTCTCGGACCGCTTGTCGCCTGTGAAACGGCTGTTGTTCGTTGCCACTGGGCTGATGGCACTGGTGCCCGCTGGCGCATTTGAAGGCGCAATCCTGACGGATGCGGCAGGCGTGGTGTTGGGGCTGGCTCTCATCGGGAGCGAGGTTTTCCGACGCCGCGCTGCACCCTTGGCAGCGGAGGAGGCGCAATGAGATCGGTATCTGGCTCTGGTGAACGCCTGTTGGCCATCCTCGGATTGTTCTCGGAAGAGACCCCCGAATGGACACCGGAAGACATGATGCAGGCCTTGGGCTTTTCGCGCCCAACGCTTTATCGCTACCTCAAGACGCTCAAGGATGCGGGATACCTCGTGTCACTGCCGCAAGCAGGCTACACTTTGGGCCCGCGCGTGACCGAGTTGGATTTCCTGATGCGGCGGTCCGACCCGTTGATCAAGATTGCCGATCCACATCTGGACGAGCTCGCTACTGCGTTTGTCGGCTCTGCCTTTGTCGTGCGGTTCTACGACCAGAAAATGCTATGCGTTGCATCACAGGTATCGGCGCCAGAACCGCGTTCATCCTATCCGCGTGGACGTCCGATGCCGATTGGCAAAGGGGCGGTCAGCCGCGCCATTGTCGCCTTTCTGCCGCCCAAGGATCGGGCGGCGCTGGTCAGTGATTTTCTGGATGCCTTTGTCACGTCGGGTATTGGTTCAACCAAAGACGCAGTGCTCACAGAATTAAAGCGCATCCGCCGTGACCGGGTCGCTACCGCGCGGGGTGAAGTCACGCCCGGACTGGTGGGTGTTGCGGCCCCCATCCTTGCAGGCGATGGCACGCCGATCGGGGCGCTTTGCCTGTCCACCGAAGAGACCACCTTGACCAAAGACCAGCTGGCCGCGCTGCGGGACGCCATCCGCGACCATGCCGAGGCGATCTCGGACGCTCTGACACTGCCTTCTGCCCGCGCAAGCGCCTGATGAATGATGACCGACCCGGAGAACCACATGACCCTTGACCCCGCACGGCATTACATCGCTGGCGACTGGATTGGCGATGGCCCGTTGGACCACAGCCTGAACCCGGCCACGCTGCTGCCTTTGGGCCAATACCACCGCGGCAGCACTGATCTGGCCAATGCCGCTGCCGCAGCCGCACGCGCAGCGTTCTTTGGCACGGATTGGGCGCATGCCCCGCGTCTGCGGGCACAAGCCATGCTGGAAATCGCCGACCGGCTTGAGGCCGCCAAAGACGAAATTGCCGATCTGGTCGTCGCCGAAAACGGCAAGATCCGCGCCGAAGCTTTTGGCGAAACCATGGCCGCAATTTCCGAGACGCGGTATTACGCGGGCCTTGCACGGGACATTCGCGGCTCCATGCAGGAAATCACCCCCGGCAGCCTGTCGCTGTTTCATCGCGAGGCGGCTGGGGTGGCGGGCATCATTGTGCCGTGGAATGCACCGGTGACTTTGCTCATGCGCTCGCTCGCTCCGGCTTTGGCCGCAGGCTGTACCGCTGTCATAAAACCCGCGCATCAAACGCCGCTGGTGCATGCGCGCATCATGCAGGCCATTGCAGAAGCTCCGTCGCTGCCCAAAGGTGTGGTCAATTCCGTCAACGAAAACGGCATCGAGGTCGGTCAAGCCATGACCGCGTCGCCGGATATCGACGTGATCAGCTTTACCGGCAGCAGCCGCACCGGGCAGGCCATCATGGCCGCGGCAGCCCCAACGCTCAAACGTGTCGGGCTGGAACTGGGCGGCAAAGCTCCAGCGGTCATTTTTGCCGATGCCGATTTGGACCGGGCCACGCATGAACTGACCCACGGAGCGCTGGCAATGGCCGGGCAAATCTGCGTCGCCGCCGCGCGGTTCCTTGTGCACGAATCCGTTGCCAAGGAGTTCGAGGCCCGCATCACCGCCGCATTTCAGGCGGTGCGCGTGGGCCCCGGTGATAGGCCCGACAGCCAGATGGGATCGCTGATCGACATGGGCAACCGTGCGCGGATCGAACGTCTGATCGAACAGGCGGGTGACGAGGGCGAGATCGTGCTTAAAGGCGCGCCCCTGTCGGACTCGGCCTTCCTGACGCCGACGCTCTTCCGCATCGACAATATCGCGTCACCGCTGGTGCAAGAGGAACTGTTCGGCCCCATCGTGTCGATCGAGACCTTTACTGACGAACAAGAGGCAGTCGCCAAGGCGAACGCCACCGCCTACGGTCTGGCCGCGTCAGTCTTTACCGCTGACCACCACCGCGCCTTGCGGATGGCACAGGCGATCCGGGCAGGCACGGTCTGGATCAATTCGCATCTGAGGCTGTTTGCAGAGGCCGAAACCGGCGGCTACGGAAAATCCGGCCTTGGGCGGTTGCACGGACCAGAGGGGCTATATGACTTCCTGGAAACCAAACACATCTATTCCGAACCCGGACGCGTGGGAGGCATGGCATGAGAGACAGCTTTGACGTTGTGATCAACGGCGGCGGGCCAGTCGGCCTTGGCCTTGCCGTCGAACTGGGCCAGCGCGGCATCCGGGTGTGCGTGGTGGAACGCTATCCCGAACCGCAGCCGATCCCAAAAGGGCAGAACCTGACACAGCGTACGTCAGAACATTTCCGAGCGTGGGGATGTGAGGACGAGCTGCACAGCGCCCATCCAATCCCCAAAGGCGGCGGCATCGGGGGTATGACCGCCTACGGCACGCTTCTTTCCGATCACACCTATGACTGGCTCAACCGGTCGAACGTGAAAGACTACTACTTCGCGCCAAACGCCCGTCTGCCGCAATACGCCACCGAACGCGTGCTGCGGGCGCGAGCCGCGGAAATACCCGAAATCACTGTTCTGTACGGCTGGTACGGTGAGTCACTGGAAATGACCGACACTGCCGTGCAACTGACCATAGCGGAACGCGATGGTGACGGCCGGCAAGTGATCGACGCATCTTACGTGGTCGGCTGCGATGGCAGCCGGTCCTTCATCCGCGAACACGCTGGGATCAGTGAAACCCTGTCCGACCACAACCGCATGATGGCGCTTTTGGTGTTCCGGTCCGAGGAACTGCACGAGCTGCTGACGCGCTATCCGGGCAAGGCGTTCTACAACGTGCTGCACCCCGACTACGAAGGCTACTGGTTGTTCTTCGGGCGGGTCGATCACGGGCTGTCATGGTTCTTCCACGCGCCTGTACCCTACGGCACAACCGCCGAGAATTTCGATTTCCGCGGTCTCTTGCACAAGGCAGTGGGGCAGGAATTCGCGCTCGAGTTTGACCATATCGGCCACTGGGACTTGCGCGTGTCACTTGCCGACACCTATCGCGCTGGACGTGCGTTCATTGCCGGAGATGCCGCACACAGTCACCCCCCCTATGGCGGCTACGGGATCAACACCGGCTTTGAGGACGCGCGCAATCTGGGCTGGAAACTGGCCGCACGGATCAAAGGCTGGGGCAGTGATGCACTCCTCGACAGCTACAGCGCGGAACGCCAACCGGTGTTCGCCTCAACCGCACGGGATTTCATCGAGAACTTCATTCGCGAAGACCGCGAGTTCCTTAACCAACACAGCCCGACAAAGGACACCGACGCCTTCGAGACGGCGTGGAAAGCGCGTGCCGAAGGCGGTTCCGGGGTCGAGGATTTTGAACCGAATTACGAAGGCTCGCCGATCGTGCCGGGCAGCCAAGGCACGCCCAGTGCCAAAGGATCGCACAGTTTTGTTGCACGCGCAGGCCACCACTTGCCCCCAGCCGGGCCGGAAGGGCGCGCGGCAGGTGTTGCTTTAAGCGCAGGATTTACACTGCTGTGCGCTGATCCGGCCAACGCGGCGGGGTTTAGCCGGGCCGCTGACGCCATGGCTGTACCCCTCGCCATCCCCAACTGTGCAGCAGACTGGTTCACCGCTTGGGAGCGCCGCATCATATTGGTGCGCCCAGATGGGTTTGTCGCTTGGTCTGGCGACAGCTGTACCGACGAAGACGTACATAGGATCCTGTCCGCCACGATTGGCCAACCGCGCGACTGAGCCAGCGCGCCATAACTGCATGTCACCTAGTTCTTCCCGGTCGTCCGCCGATCTGGTGGTCATGTCCGTAGCGCATCCCCATCCTGCGCGCCTTGGACTGCCTTTTTCGCAAGGCGCAGGAAATCGCTCCTTTCGTCAGGACTGAGCGCTTGAAGGATATCAACCTGCAATCCCGCAACGATCGGCAAGGCTTGCTGAAACAGGTCACGCCCCTGATCTGTCAGTGTGACGACACGGGCGCGACGGTCTTTTTCGTTCACCACCCGCGCCACAAGGCCCTTCTGCTCCAGCCGATCTATGACCCCGCCTGTCGTCGCACGATCACAGGCGATACTGGCGGCAATCGTGGCCTGATCCAATCCCGGCTGTGCCGATAACGCATCCATTGCAGCGAATTGCACCGGGGTAAGGTCGAACCCGGCTGCCTGCATGTGACTTGCGTAAACCTGCGTCGACATCTGATGCAACTGTCGGATCACATGCCCCGCCATGTTCTTTGCGTTCATGAGGCCCCCATTGGTTGATCTGCACTGAAAACAGCACATCACGACAGCACCACATAAAAAGGTAAGTGTACATACCTTTACGGTTGCAAAATTGGTAAGTATAGATACTAAAATGCAGACACGATGGGCAAGCACGGAGCACCACCACCATGCAATACTATGTCGATGGATTCAGACCGGGCGACCCCGACGTCAAAGCCCCTGCCCCCAATCGCGATCCCTTGCGCAGTGATGTGGTGCCCGCAAAAGTCGATGTCCTGATCGCCGGGTGCGGCCCTGCCGGTCTTTGCCTTGCCGCTCAGTTGGCTGGTGTCCCTGAGATCACCACAATGATCGTCGAGCCCAAACATGGACCAATGGAAAAGGGCCAAGCCGACGGCGTCAACGTCCGGTCGATGGAGATGTTTCAAGCCTTTGGCTTTGCCGACAAGGTAAAACGAGAGGCCTATTGGGTGAACCAGACCACCTTCTGGAAACCCGATCCGGCAGCGCCTCAGAACATCCACCGGGTTGGTATTGCACAGGATGTCGCGGACGATCAGTCCGAGATGCCGCACACCATTGTGAACCAGGCGCGCATCCACCAGCTGTTTCTCGATGTGATGAAGAAATCGCCGACGCGGCTCGAACCCCATTACGGGCTGCGCGTCATCGATCTTGAGATCGACACGGAAACCGATGACCACCCGGTGACCGTCACGCTGGGCAGGGTGACCGAAGATGGCACTGCAAGCGACACAATCACGGTGCGCGCGAATTATGTCGTTGGATGCGACGGTGCACGCAGCAACGTCCGCACAGCGATCGGCGGCAAGCTGCATGGCGACGCAGCACATCAGGCTTGGGGGGTGATGGATATCCTCGCCAATTCCGACTTCCCAGACCTCCGCCGGAAATGCCTGATCCAGTCCGCCAAGGAAGGCAACGTTCTGATCATCCCGCGCGAGGGCGGCTACCTGTTTCGAATGTATGTCGAGCTGGACAAGCTCAACCCGGACGAACGGGTTTCGAACCGCAACCTGACCTCGGATCACATCATTGCCGCTGCCAACCGGATCATGCGCCCCTACACCATCGACGTCAAAGAAGTTGTCTGGTGGTCGATCTATGAAATCGGACATCGCCTGACCGACAAATTCGACGATGTGCCTGCGGGCGAAACGGCCACCCGCACCCCGCGTGTCTTCACCGCAGGTGATGCCTGTCACACCCACAGCCCCAAGGCCGGACAGGGCATGAACGTGTCCATGGGCGACACCTTCAACCTTGGTTGGAAACTGGCGCATGTGTTGACCGGAAGGTCCCATGCGAGCCTCTTGCACAGCTATTCCGCCGAACGGCTGGAAGAAGCCAAACGCCTTGTCGAGACCGATCACAAATGGGCGCGGATCATGAGCGCACCTCCGGGCGAGTCAGAACTCGACGGCTCGGAAATGCCGCGTTTCCAGAAGCAGTTTATCGAAAATCTAGAGTTTACCGGCGGGCTGGCTGTGCATTATGACCCGTCCAACCTTATCGCAGCGCCAGAACATCAACACCTTGCAACAGGCCAAATCATCGGCAAACGCTTTCATTCGGCCCCTGTGCTGCGCTTGGCCGATGCCAAGCCCCTGCAGCTGGGCCACATTGCCGAGGCCGATGGACGCTGGCGGCTATATGCCTTTGCCGGCAAGGACGACATGGGGCAAGGCAACGGGGCGATTGCCACCTTGTGCACATGGCTGGAAACCGATTCGCACTCTCCGCTGCGGCGCTTCAACCGCAAGGGCGAGGACATCGACGCACTGATTGATCTGCGCGCCATCTTCCAGCAGGAATTTACGACACTGAACTACGAGGACATGCCATCCCTACTGCGGCCAGCCAAAGGTCGATACGGGCTGCTTGACTTTGAAAAAGTCTTTTGCGTCGATCACAAACTTGGGCAAGACATCTTCGAAATGCGCGGCGTCAATCGCAACAACGGCTGCATGATCCTCGTTCGACCCGACCAATACGTCGCACACATCCTACCACTCGACGCGTTCAATGCTCTGGCCCGTTTCTGCAACGATATCTTTCTGCCCAACGACGCGCACTGATCGTCCGCGACGATTTCGTGCACAATGGCCCATGTCTCCGGGATTTCAAAAGGACCGATGCCCGTCCTTCATGACCACATTTTGCGGTTAGGGACGAAGGACCGTGGCGGACGAGAGGTGACCTGCACCTCTTAGTCTACCCCAATTTAAACAGATATGGAAAATTGAGGACTGCCACTATGTTCAACAAGATAAGTGGCGGAGACGAAGTCCTTCAGGTGGATGCGGAGATTGAAAAATAAATGTTTATTACCAATTAGTTGTGTGCATCCAGCAGTTTTGTCTGTGTAGCAATTTGTGTAGCAGATATTTGCACCCTCTAAGCATACTTAACCCTCAAAATTTGGCAACCTGCCAATGGTCTTTGGCAATTATGAGATGAGCTTTAACCAACGACTTCGAGGTGGATGCAGACGGCGCATACCAGCCGTTCATCGAGTCAGACTGCGCCGCAGTGCAGCTTCACCGAGTTATGCCCGAAAGTTGGTGATGGGCTGAGGTAGGCGGCATATCATGGCGGTGTTCAAGACGCCGTCGTTCTCAGAGAGAAAGGATATGCCACCATGGCCAAATCTACCGTTGTCCCGTTTGCACTGCCATCGGAATTTTCGCCTGATCCACTGACCGAGGTGATCCAGGCAGGAGCCAAGGAACAGCCTGTTTACGCCGGACGAGTGTTACAACTTCTTCCGAGCCGCTGGATATGAAACCGATTGAACCGGACACGCTATAAGCCGTGGGAATTGAGATGAGGGCAGTGAAGCATAAGTTAGCCGCATCGCAGCGGGCTATTTGGAGAATTGGTAAAGCTGACCTTGAGGTGCTGAACGCACAGCGGGTTTGCCTTTCTAATCGAGCGGCGAACTGTTTTGGCGCGAGTGTTGACGCTCTTTCGATACTGTGTCGTCGAAAATACACAGCCACTTGATCCGCTATCTCCTCGTACTGCCAGTGCGAATTGAAACTTCAATTGCCGTTTCGCCATCCAGAGTGACAATCAAACCTTGGCTGACTACCATAAAGGGTTCTTGGTCTAACCAGCCAATCATCTTTCCCAATTTCGTGATCCTAACGTGGTCACCCACACCGAAAGCGGTTTCCCCCCCCGCATCCGAAGCTTCTGGGTGGATGACGCGAAGGGCCTTATGATTGTTATCGATGACAATCTCGGGCGTGTCACCAACGACGATGGGGATTCCGGCAGATATGGTGATTGTCTCACGGCTGGTCGCACGAAAACGCATCTCCTCCAAAGCGACCTCGTTCGCCAAGAGAGCGATCGCCCTGTGTGGCCGAATTGCATTGTGCAGCGTCGCGACCGTGTTACCAGTTTCAGCGCAACGGGTCTTGAGACTGCCTTGGTCCTTAAGGCTTGCGACCGCCGGCATGTTGCCGAGCCCGATCTCTCCGTGAACAGAGAGCGCTAGGAAGCCCGCGTCGAAATCAGGGTGCTGTGCAATCGCGTTATCCACCGCGACTTGGGGCGGGATACCAGCTTGCATCATTGACAGGACCAGACTGTTAAGCGCCTGACCATCGTTTGCCTGCGCGTGCGGAAAACGGTGGCCGGTGACAATCCCAACGCGTGGCAAAGCCGCAACGAACTGTGACAATGGAGCGGGGCGGTTGGGGCCGCTTGAAATAAGGCCGGCCCATGGGGCTTGCAAAATTTCGTCTGATGGCGCGCCGTCAAACAAGCTCTGCGCACCGCCATATTGGGTTTCAGCGCGCAACAGCTTCTGCTCCTCGGTCAACACGGCCAAGCTGACGAACCCGCCGATCGCGCCGCGCCCGGCCTCTTCTACCGCGCGCAGGCCCGACAGGATCCCTGCACCAGCCCAACGTCCTGAAGCAGCAATGCCAATCGTCATGTCGCGACCCAATGGCCCGGCCCGATCTCGGACAAGGGGCCTGTCGGATAATCACCCTTGAGCACGGGGCGTTTTCCGCGTTTTCGGGTCGGGTCGGGCACCGGTGCGACATCGATCAGGGCCCGTGTGTAGGGGTGCCGCGGATTTGCAAAGAGTTCGGCGGACGGTCCCAACTCAAGAATCCTACCATTTCGCATAACCGCAACGCGGTCGGCGATCTGTCGGACCACCGCGAGATCATGCGAGATAAATAGCAATGTCAGATCTTCGCTGCGCTTCAGACTTTCCAGCAGGTCCAGAACCTTTGCCTGAATGGAAACATCCAGCGCCGATGTCGGCTCATCGGCAACTACAAGCAATGGTTTGGCCGCAATGGCACGCGCGATGGCGATGCGCTGCCGTTGGCCACCCGAGAATTCATGCGGATAACGCTGTGCCATGTCGGCGCTCAACCCCACCTTTTCAAGGAGCTCATGGACCTGTTCGCTGCGCTCTGATTTCGACAGGTTTTGATGGATGATCAACGGCTCGGCGATGGTACTACCCACCGTGTGACGCGGATCGAGCGAGGCATAAGGGTCCTGAAAAATCATCTGGACCGCGCGCCGCTTGTCCTGCAACTCGCGCCCAGAAAGCGCCAATAGATCAGTGTCGTTCAGCGTGACCGTACCGGTATCGGCCTCAGTCAGGCGCGCGATAACCCGCCCCACGGTTGTCTTGCCCGATCCACTTTCCCCGACCAGAGCCAGAGTCTCGCCGCGATGGATGGTCAGTGACACGTCGTCAAGCGCCTTGTGCCGCGCGGCCTTGGAAAAAATCACACCGCGTTTGGCAAAGGTCTTGTTGATGCCACCTACCTTGAGCAGCGGCTCCGTGAGCGCGGGTTTGCGCGAGGTGGAGGCGTCAATTCGCGGGACCGCGTCCAGAAGCGTTGTCGTGTAGTCCGCCTCAGGCGCGGCAAAGATGCGCTGCACCGCGCCGAATTCTTCGGCCTTTCCAGACTTCATCACTAGAACGTTGTCGGCCATTTCCGCGACCACGCCCATGTCATGGGTGATCAGGATTAGGCCAATCTGGGTGTCTGTTACGATCTCGCGCAACAAATCGAGGATTTGCGCCTGAACCGTTACGTCAAGCGCGGTGGTAGGTTCGTCCGCGATAAGAATGCGGGGGTCCAGCAACATCATCATCGCGATGACTACACGCTGACGCATACCCCCGGACAATTCATGCGGGTATTGCCGCATCCTGTCCTCCGGGGACGGAATGCCCACGCGATCCAGCATGGCGATGGCGCGCCGCTGGGCCTCACCGGCGTTGCAGATACCATGCGACACAAGGGCCTCGGTCAGCTGCAGACCGATGGTCAGAACCGGCGTCAGAGCTGTCATAGGCTCCTGAAAAATCAGCCCAATGCCCGTGCCCCGGGGCGGCTGCACGCCGGTCGCGAGCAGGTCCATTCCGTCGAACATGGCTCGCCCTGAGGCGTTTACCTTGGGCGGCAGCAATCCCATCAGCGCCTTGGCGGTCATGCTCTTTCCCGATCCGCTTTCGCCGACGATGGACAGGACTTCACCCGAAGCCAAATCGAAACTGACCTTGTCGACTAGAGTCTTTGACCCAATCACGACCGAGAGATCCGTGACGGAAAGCAGTGCAGTCATTTCCGTTCCACCGGGTCGAGACTGGAGCGCAGCCCGTCGCCCAGCAGGTTGAAGCCAAGAACCGTGATGGCGATGGCAATACCCGGTATCGTCATCAGCCAGGGTGCGCGGTTGATGTAATCGCGTGACCCTGCAAGCATGTATCCCCATTCCGAGGTGGGGGGCTGCGCGCCAAGACCAAGGAAACTAAGCCCCGCTGCCGCGAGAATTGCGGTCGACACACCCAGCGTCGCAACTACGATCATGGTCGGCATGACGTTGGGCAGAAGATGCACCAAAACCAACCGGGTAGGCTGAGCGCCCGCCGCAATGCTCGCCTCGAAATAAGGTTTCGATGTTTCGACAAGGGCCGCCGAATAGCATGTCCGTGCATAAAACGGGATGCCTGCCACTCCGACGGCGATGATCGCATTCTGCAAACTCGGACCCAGCACTGCGACGAAGCTGAGTGCGATCAGAGTCTCGGTGAAGGAAAAAAGTACGTCGGTGCTGCGCATCAGTAACGCTTCGACCCATCCTCGGCGAAAGGCAGCGATCATGCCGACCGTCATACCGATGGTCAGTGAAATACCCACGGCGACAGCCCCCACAAGCAAGGTAATCCGACTGCCGAAAAGGATGCGCGACAGCATATCCCGTCCGAATTCGTCGGTTCCAAGCGGAAAGTCGCCACTGGGAGGCATAAACCTCCCGCCCGAGCCCATCTTGTTCGGGTCGAAGGGTGCCAGAACATCGGCAAAGAGCGCACAGAAGATGAGTAGCAGGACGATGACCAGACCAATCGCGCCGCTCGGAGACCGTACAAGTCGCCACAGGAAACCCGGTGGGGCTTTGGAGACGTCGATATCAGGGGCAACGCTCATCTCAGGACCTCCGGATTCTGGGATCGAGGACCGCGTAAAGCGCGTCGATGGTGATCGCGACCAGAACGACGACGACTGAAAAGGTCAGGATGAAGCCCTGTATGATCGGGTAGTCCCTCTGGAAGATGGCTTCGACCGCCATGCGCCCGACACCGTTCCACGAAAAAATGTTCTCGACGACGATAGCCCCGCCCATCATGAAAGCAAACTGCAATCCCATCATGGTAACAACTGGCAGGAGGCCAGCACGAAGGACATGACGCCGCAAGACAAGCGCCCTGGGCAAACCTTTGGCCAAGGCGGTCTGGACATAATCCTGGTTCATGACATCGATCATCGATGAGCGTGTCAGGCGCGCAAAGATGGCGGCGTTCGACAGGCCGAGTGTCAGCGCTGGCAGGACCAGATTGAGCCAGCCGTTCCCGCTGACTGGCAGCCAGCCCAGTTCCACGGCGAAGAAAAACAGAAGCACCAAACCGAGCCAGAAGTGCGGCATCGAAATTCCGGCAATGGCGATGATCATAAGCGTGATGTCGGTCAGGCTGCCCTTCCGGTAGGCCGCCAGAAAACCAATGGGAACACCGATGAGCACTGCGATGAACATGGCTGCACAGGCCAGCACAAGGGTGTTGGGCAGGCGCTGCATGATGACATCCAATACGGGTTGGCCACCACGAATTGTGTTGCCCAGATCCCCCTGCACTAGCCGCTCCATGAACATCGCGTATTGAACGGGAATGGGGCGGTCGAGGCCCAGAGAACGGCGTACTTCTTCGATCTGTTCGGGAGTCGTGCCCTGGCTTTGGGCGTACATGATCTGCACCGGATCGCCCGGCACAGCATGGATCAGCAAGGTCACCAGAATGGTCGTGATCCAGATCGTGAGCACCCCCATGAGGATCCGCGTGCTGAGAAAGCGCCACATGAAAATCTGCCTCTTGCGCTATACAACCCGGGGCGCGTGATGCCGCGCCCCGGGCTTTCGGACAGTTAACCGCCGAGTTTCACGTCTGAGAAGTTCGGATAGACGAACGGTGCTACGAAGAATCCTTCCACCTCCGGCCGTACGGCAAAGACCCATTCCCAGCCAGGCGTGTAGAGAGGGACGTGGATCGCGTTCTCAAGCAGGTACTTGAAGACCTCTTGTACCTTGGCCTTCCGAGCCTCCGAGTCTGTGAGAACACGGGTTTCGGCCAGCATCGCATCCAACTCCGGCGAGGTGTAACCGCGATAGGCACCGGGCGTATGCCACAGGGCATGGAGAATGTCAGGGTCGTACCAAGACCAGGTCATCATATCCATCGACCCGGTCGTGCCCTCGGTATTCTCGTTCTCCTGGCGCACCCGCGCGTTAAGCGAGCCGATATCCATGATCTCGATGGAGGCCTTGATGCCAACCTCGGCCAACTGAGCCTGGAAGACTTCACCCAGTTTCTGACGGTTCCCTCCGGTCCAGACCAGCAACGCGGTCTCCAACGGGTTGTCCATGCTATAGCCCAGTTCGCCCAACAATTCCTTTGCCTTTTCTGGATCGTAGGCCGGGCGGTACTGTGCGCAGAAATCCTGATCATTGCCGAACACGCCACGCGAAACGGGGCAATTTTCCGGGATCGACAGATCGCCGTAGATCAGGCTGATCGCCGTGGCAGCATCTGTCGCATGCGCAACCGCTAAACGGGCGCGAACATCGTTGAACGGTGGACGATGCACGGCGAATTCCCAGAAGACGTTCTGCCCGGTGTTCTCGGCGACGATGATCGACAAATCGCCCTCGTCCTGAATCATCGGCACGTCGTCAAACGGCGGCTCGGCGATATGAACCTCTCCCGTCTTAAGAGCGGCAAGTCGGGCTTGCGGTTCGGGGACGACAGCGATGATCAGGCCGTCTTCATAAGGAGCGCCAGGATTTTCAGCGAGTTTGCCGAAATTCTTGTAGTCGGCGTTCTTTTCGAGAACGATCCGGTCGCCTCTGGTCCACGATACCAGTTTCCACGGGCCGGACCCGATGGCCGAGTTCGTTCCGAAGCCGTCTGAACCTGCATTGCTGTCGCAGATGATTGACGAGAAACTGTCCGCGAGGAACGGGATCAGGGCAACGAACGGCGTCTCTAACGTGAGTTTGACTGTGAGTGGATCGAGAACCTCAACACCGGAAATTGGGCCCCAGCTTCCTTTGGTGACGCTGGGTGTCGTTTCGCTGAACGCTGCGTCGATCGTGTACTTGACGTCGTTTGCGTCGAGCGGGGTGCCATCGTGACACATCACGCCCTCTTCGAGCGAGAAGGTGTACTCGGTCCCTTCAGCATTGGATTGCCACGACTTCGCTATATGCGGAACCGGCAATCCGTCAGCGTCGGTGGCCAGCAGCGTGTCGTACATCAGGCTCCACACCTGCAGCGACAGAGTGCTGGTGGCGCGGTGCGGATCAAGCGAGTCGATGTCCCCATATCGCGCCCATACGATGTCATCCGCCGCAGCCGTGTTCGCTAACCCGGCGACCAATCCAATCGCTCCAGCAGTCGTCCGCCAAGGTCGTCCAAAAAGCTTCATATGAGTGTCCTCTCTGTTCGCGTGTCATCTGGCAGCTCGCCAGCCAAGAATGGAAGAACTGTGCAAGGCAGAACTTCCGGGTGCGCCGACTTCGGGGGCGGCGCTGACCAATTCAGTTCAAGATTTGTGGCATGTGCCCCAACAAAGTTTTTAAGCGCCAAGCATATGCCCGTCAAAAATATTGCATTCATGACAAGTCTTTTTTCAGTAATGACTCTTTTTGGCGAACGCTTGGCGACGGACCACTCAAGTTTGACTCATTGCTAGCCGGCATCACCCCACTCTGAGTGGATCGCGTCTATGTACCTGAGCCTTTCAATGGCGTTTTGTCCAATGCGTTCTGCAACTGCCATGCAAAGATATGTAATCACCGACACCGGCGACGCGAGGGAGTCGAAGTAGGTCAGTCCACTTGTTCTGCAGCGCAGTGTCACCTCAGCAAGTTCCGGGTTTCCGGAACTCGCCAGGTCGGTAATCGATATTGTCTTTGCATCCGCCAGGCGCGCCGATTGCATGATCGATCTCAGCGTTCGAGTTCTGCGACCGATCGCCAAAGCCAGCACAGAATCTGCGGGCTGGATCGAGGCAAACTCCTCGGGTACCGAAAAACCGCCCAGAGGGATCATGCGTATATCGGGTTTCACCTTGATCAACTGGGCGCGCGCGAAATGCGCCAGGGGATAGTTGTCACCGAATCCTACAACCCATATCTTCTGGGCGCCAGCCAGATAGGTGACAGCGGCCCGCAATTCGTCACTGCGGATCGCCTCAATTGTGCGGATCAAATTCTGCACGTCAGAGGCCAAGTGATCAGCCAGATCACTGCGACCACTCAAGCTTGGTACGGGGGCAGAATACACGTTCTTATTGTAGGTCTCGTCATTCCGATCCACACGCGCCAACCGCTGCGCGGTCTTGAAGCTTGGAAAGCCAAGCCGCTTGAAAAACCTGGCAGTGGTCGCCTTTGAGACTTTGGCCCGCCCAGATATCTCTGCGGCGGTGTGAAGAACAAGGCTGTCTGGATTCTCGAGAAAGTGGTCGGCGAGCAGCCGCTCTGATTTAGTCAGGTCGTCAAAAATCTCCAGAATGCGTTCTGACAATCGGGCTGACTTTTCTTCTGATTTTTTCATTCTTGATCACTTTTGAAATTTCCCGATACAAAGTAATCACACGTAAGGTGAACTTGGCAAAGAAAAGCGCGGATGACCTTCACGCTCCTCGCTCGCGACCCCGAGAGCGGAGCTCTTGGCGGGGTATCAGCAACTGGGAACCTATGCGTTGGCGCGTGGGTGCTGCGCGCGACCCCCGGCGTCGGTATATCCGCCAGCCAAGGTCATTTCCCCAGCACGCTTTGGGGCACCCGGGTTCTTGATGAAATTCGACGTGGGCTCGATCCAAAAAGCGCCATCGATCGGACTACAGGAGCAGATTGTGGGCGAGGATCACGGCAGTCACTCGCTCTTGATGCTTTCGGTCAAGGAACTG
Organism: Marivita cryptomonadis; assembly: GCF_002115725.1. Taxonomy (GTDB): domain Bacteria; phylum Pseudomonadota; class Alphaproteobacteria; order Rhodobacterales; family Rhodobacteraceae; genus Marivita; species Marivita cryptomonadis. The sequence continues at coordinate 22,520 of NZ_JFKD01000021.1, read as the reverse complement.
CTTTTACCGGGGCTGAAAATGTTCCAGAATTCTCCGAGGTGATCCACCCTGATAAGGGCGCATCGGGAAACATGCTATCAAACATGGACGTTATAGATGCATCCATCGCAGGTTACGTTATAGCGTGTCCGGTTCAATCGGTTTCATATCCAGCAGCTCGGAAGAAGTTGTAACACTCGTCCGGCGTAAACAGGCTGCATACGGTTCCGACAGCCTTCCAAAGGTCGTCATAGGTACGTGCCGCGGCCTTCCGAATGAGGGCCTTCAGCTTCGAGAAGGCCATTTCTATGGGGTTGAGATCAGGGCTGTATTTCGGAAGGAAGAGGAACCATGCGCCGATGTCCTCGAGGATCTTCTGAGCCACAGCGCTTTTATGGGCTGGCAGATTGTCGAGGATCACGACGTCCCCTTCACGCAATGTCGGAGCCAGGATGCCTTCGACGTAAAGCTCGAACATCTCCCGATCCATCGCCCCATTCATCACGCCAGTGGCATCGATCCGATCATTTCGCAGACCTGCGATGAATGTCTGAGTGTTCCAGCGCCCTGCGGGAGCATGCTCGATCAGCCGTTCCCCGAGTTGGCTCCATCCGCAGGTCCAGGGCAATCGCGCTTCAGAAGCCTTGGATGAGTGTGCGCAGGAAGTCATTGCTCCAGCCTGCCTTTTTGAACTTCACGCGGTTTGAGCCTTTTGCGGTATTCGCCTTGATGATGCCCAATGCGATCCGTCGTAGCGCGGCGAAGTTGGCAGGCGCGTTGTCTTTCCGCGCGCGGTGCTGATCGTCGTTCATCACCACATCCAGTGACCAATGCAAGCTGTTCTCGATTTCCCAGTGGCCACGGATCAGCGTGGCGGCTGCTTGAGCCGTGACGCATTTTGACAGGAGGTACAGCCGCTCGGAACTGCTGGCCGTTTGGCCCGCTGTGCGCGTGGACACGACATGAACGAAGGCACCAAGATGTGGCCATTGATGGGTTTCAGCGAGATAGTCCGGCACGTCGTAGACGCGATGTGACCGCTCCTCAACCCGGCCATGGTCACCGTCTACAGAGGTATATTGATCATTGTATTCAATATCCTGATCGGCCACAAAGGCCCGCACGTCGGCTTGCATATCGCCCAGATTGCGCTTGAGCTGCATGCAATAGTCACCTCCTTCCTGCACGATCAGGTCACAGGTCTCTCGTTGGCAGTGCAAGGCATCGGCCGTGATGGTGATGCCACGAATATCAAGTATCTCAATCAGCTCGCGCAGAGCCAAAATCTCCCCGCCGCCCTTGGCACTTTGCGTCATCCCAAGGCTCAGCCGCGCACCATGAGCAAAGGCGGTGACAACGTTCAAGTTCGACTGGGCGGCTGCCTTGTCAAAGCTGCGCCGCATCTCCTTGCCGTCGATGGCGATCGCCGGATGCTCGGCATGGGCCGCAGCAAAGTCGCGCCGGAACTTGTCGAAAAACGCCTGTAGGCTGGTCGGCTTCATCAAGCGAAAAAGCCGCGAGTAGGCATCATGGCAGGGGACCCCGTGAGGCAATTCCAGAAATTCGCGCAGGAAATCCTCCTTCATCTGCCCAAAATGCTCCATGTCGACCGCGGTTTCCCCGCCACATAGCGCGCACAAAAGGCTGATCGTCATCAGATCGCAGAACTTATGCCGTGGCGCGTTGCTCTTGCGGGGATCGTCTTCGTCATTGAAATAATTGGATAATGCCGGCATCTCGAAGCTCCATCTGATGATGAAACCTCAAGAATCCAGTTCGGCACAACTGTCAAAGCTCAAGTGCGATTCCCCTGTCCGCAGGTCTTTGTCATGTTGGTCTTGAGGCTGGTTTCATCGATAAAGATGAGCCGGTCCAAATGGTTGCGCATGAAGGGTTGGCGACGCGTAATCCAGATGGTCCTGTCCCGCGCCACATCGGGCCGCTTCTGTTCGCTGGCCCGCAGATCTTTTTTTATGCGAGAGCCCGAGCCGGTGCAGCAAGCCGCCCACAGAGGAACGGTGCACCCTGATCCCATGTTCGCGTTCCAGCATGGCTCGAAGCTCGTCCAGCGTTGTTGCAGGGCGGGCTTCCATCTGCTCGCGTACCCAACCGGCCACAATGGCCAGCTTGCCATGACCACGGTGGCCTTGAGGCTTCGGCTCAAGGCTACCGGTTTCCCGCTTCAGCTTGACCATGTCGTTCACGAACTTGACCGACACACGGAAGTGCGCGGCTGACGACCGGTGTGAATTGCCCTCTTCGACAAAGGCGACAACCCGCTCGCGCAACGCAATAGGATGTGGTTTGCCCATTTGCGACCTCCATATCTGCTCACAGACATGGAATCACAGATCAGATCGCGTGGGAACATGAATCCGGACAGACAAGACACGCTATAATCGAGACCTTCAAGAACATGACGTTTGAAGATGGGCTGGCTGAAGATCGTTTTGCCGGTCACCGCCTGATCGTGGCCCATGATCCCGTGCGAGCCGCTGAACAAGGTGACCGACGTTGTGCGCGCATCGCCGAGTTAGAGGCGATGGCCGAAAAGATGACGGAAAAGATCAAAGCGCAAGACGAGGGCAAAGTCACCAGAGGACGCCGTGCCTCAGATCGCGGTGCATACAGCCGCTTTACCCGAGCAGTTGCCGAGGCCGAGATGACGCGCTTCCTCAAGGCTGATCTCTACGCAGATGACTTCAGCTGGTCGGTAGATGACGATGCCATTGCTGCTGCGGAACTCTTCGACGGCAAGCTGGCGCTGATCACCAACGCCCCCGACCTCAGCCCTGCTGACACAGTCGCACGCTACAAGGGTCTCGCGGACATCGAACGTGGCTTTCGCGTTCTGAAATCGGATATCGAGATCGCGCCGGTGCATCACCGGCTGCCCGATCGCATCCGCGCTCACGCCATGATCTGTTTCCTCGCGCTCGTCCTCTACCGCGTCATGCGCATGCGCCTGAAGGCCAAGGGTCACAGCGCGAGCCCGCGCACCGCACTCGATTTACTCGAACGCATCCAGCGCCATACGTCCAAAATTGGCGAGCGCACCCTCAACGGCCTGTCGACAATCACCCCAGAACAATTGGAGCTATTCGACACCCTCGATATACCAAAACCCGCTTGATCCCTTCTCGGTAGTCACACAATGGCAGATCCCGCCATAACAATATCAATCACTTAGGCGATTTACTGTCGAACTTAGGAGCTCTCCTCCTGGTTCCGATGGGCGCGACGCAGCAAGCTGGCCCCCTTCAAGAAGCTTGCCTTGACCCTGAAGGCGCACTGGGATGGCATCCTCAACGGCTTCGACAGCGACCTCAGCAATGGCTCGGTCGAGGCCATCAACGGATTGATCCAAGCGGCCAAGGCCCGAGCTAGAGGCTACCGCAAAGCCCGAAACCTAATCCTCATGGCCTACCTGATCGCAGGCAAGCTCAGCCACCTGCCAGCCTCACCCTACCGCACAACATCTGGGGCCATCGTCGAATGACCGGAAACCAATCCACCCACACAAATCACGAAATAGCCACATTTAGCGGGCAATGGGATGATGCTGATACTTTCAGGTATAACGAGTGCGACGGTCATATCCCATCCGGCGTGATCCATGAGCACGACGGCATGTGCGCTCGGCGCGACGGTCCGGGCAATTTCGGCGAGGTGCAGGGTCATAGCATCGATATTGCAAACCGGCCAAACAAGCCCTGGGCCCTTGCCCAGGGCCGGGCAGATCGCCCCGAAGATATAGCTTGAGATGGTGCGCTGATCATGCGGTGCCGAGGGGCGTGTTCCGCGTTTCGCCGACCGGCGCGTGATCTTGTTTTTCTGACCGACGCGGGCCTCGTCCTGAAACCAAACCTCTATTGCAGTGTCTTGCGGGAGGCCTGCGCGCACCTTTTCCAGCTCGGTGGTGAAGCCTTTTTTAAACGCTTCCAGCGCGTCGGTGTCTTGCGCATGGTGGCGGGGCCGCGCCGTGAGCTTGACATAGCCGAGCTTCTTGAGTTGCCGGCTCACGGTCGTTTCATCAAGCGACACCCTAAATTCTGCGTGAAGCCACCGTGCCAGATCACTCAACCGACAACGCACCACCCTTTGTATCGACGGGATCGTCCCGCTCTCCACGATCACCGCAAGCGCCTGTCGTTGTGCATCGTCGAGCTTGGCTCGCGCGCCGGGCGCCTTGCCCTCGATCAACCCTTCCGGGCCGCGGGAATTGAACCGCAGGCCCCAGTCGCGCACGATTTGCAGACCTACACTGCCGATCCGTGCCGCGTCGCATCGACTACCGCAATCGTAGATCTCAGCCAGCGCCCGCAGCCTGCGGCTCTGGTTCGCGTTTCTAGGGTCTTCTGTGGTTGCCGCCCGTAAACCTATTGCTGCACCCATTGCCACGTCCTGCCAGCCCGGCACCATAGAGCCATGTTTTCGCCGCCTTGGGAATCCCAATGAGTCAACCTTCACGCTGTTTGGTATGAGTTCTAAGCTAGCACTATCGTAGCCGCCAACTGGTACCCCCACCCCCTAACAGCATTGATAATCTTTCCATTCGCACCCACTAAAGCTAGCTTCTTCCGAAGACGCACAATTCTCACTTCGAGTGTGCCAGACTTTGCATCATCACTTATACAAAGTATTTGTGCAATTTCGTTTTTTGCCAGACGGTTTTCTGGTGCTAATATGAACTCTTTCAACAACGCTCCCTCAGCGTTTGACACAGTGACGTCGCCATCAGGACCTGAGATCGTCATCGATCTCAGGTCCAACATAATTTTTTCCTCATTACCTTTGGAAGAAACTGTCCGACGCAGCAGTGCATCAACAGCACCTTTCAACTCAGGAGTGGAACTAGGCTTAACTAGGTAAATGTCGGCACCACTATTATAACCAAGACCGACCTCGTCGGCAGAACTGCGAGCTGACAACATGACGATCCCAATATGTGGCGCCAAAAGCTTCAACCTTTTAGCGAGCGCTATCCCGTCCTCACCTGGCAGGTTTAGATCAAGCAAAACGACATCTACTGTTTGCAGCGAGCACCCTGTCAAAAACGCCTCACTGCTATCGAACCCAAAAACATTCGCAGATTCGGATAATAGAATATCAATCAAAGACGCGCGCAGGTCCGAATTATCCTCTACAATGACTATATTATGCATGGGAAACTCACAATAAATCTAATGCGACCGTCAACAGACTCAAAGCGTATACTCCCATAATGGGCACGTACAAGACTGTCACAAATGTGAAGGCCAAGGCCCGATCCAGACTTTCCATGAACTTTAGCATTTCTATAGAGCCTTTGGAATACCTTCTCTGCATCTGGAATTCCAGCCTCACCCATTTCGTTTTCAAACACAAGAACAGCAGCCCCCTTTTGCTCCTCCAAAGCAATATTTACTTTAGAATCGGCAGGTGAATACTTCAAGGCATTTTCCAAAAGATTAGAAAAAATAACCTTCAGAAAAATTTGATCCCCCATTATAAAGGGTTGTGAGACTGAATGAATTGAAATTCTGGATCTTTCCTGTTGATTAACGCATATATCTTCCAAAATACTTAAAATATCGCAACTATGCACTTCAATCTTCTCATAGATGCTTGGCAAGCGCGCTGATTGATTGCAACGCTCAATAACTTTGTTAAGATCTGATATCGCTCGATCAACGCGTTTTCGTTTATCTGCGTCCAAATGCATGGATGATACATTTATGGAAATTATGGATAATGCATTTTTTGTCTCATGTGTAAGCATATCGAAGAAGCCAATCAAAGTCTTGTTTTTTTCAAGCTCAACTAATTCTCGCTGCTTCAGGTGGGATATCCTTTCCTTATCAATTTTTACAAGTCTGCTCGCCTCTTTGCTATACTTTGCAAGCACATGAAACATTAAAATTGTGGAAAATATTCCATAGAGTAATGCGTTGCTTTGAAATTTAACATAATCCATATTTAGGCCAACAAGACGAGCCACCCAAAATATATTCATAAAGGAGACTACTGTAAAAAACACTCTCACAGTACGCAAGCCCACCAAGGAATCTTTCTTTGCGGATATCGATGTGATGAGAAATAGAATGGGAGATACAGCCAGAAAATATGCATTCATCTTTAAAGCAATACTCCGATCATATGCAAAAAAAATCAAGTACATCAGCATAATATAGAAAATCTGCGAATCAATTAGTAACATCAAATGCCTTGAAGGCTGGTGTTGAAGAATCATATTTCTGTGAAATAAGAACACGCTCAAAGAAAGTGAGAGCACTACAAACCTAAAGATCACAGCAAGGTATTTGAATTCATAGTTTTCAAATAAAATTGGAATATAGCCAAAGGAATAAAAATTATGAATAATCCAAAGTGACAGCAAAGGCAATGAATACAGAAGTATAGGGTCTTTAAACAAATTATAGGCACGAACAGCCCAAATGAAAATGAGCATCACCCAAGTAAGATAACCGAATTGCGCCAAGTGCAATATGTTGATCGCTCTTATTGTATCACCAGTACTTTTCGCTGATAATGTTAGCGATAATGATCCTGATGATGCAATTCTCAGAAAGTATTCCTCTCCCAGCTCTGGAGGCAGTAAAATATAAGTGCGCGGGGCTATTCCAGAACTTCTCCCCTTTATCTCGTAAGGAATATTATTTATTATTACTCTAGACTCCATCGCACTTCTTGGCGCTGGCGCAAACAAGAGGACTTCATCGAGCATTTGAGGGCTTACTGTTAAAGCTACACTGCCTCCATCCAGAGGTTGTTGGATCCGAACTCTTAACCAATACGCAGAGGAACTATATCCCAAGTTAATATATCGATCGGATTTTTTAAAATCTTTATTGCTGATATCCTGAAGTTGAACTGTAGCGGTTTTGTCTTCAAACAGCCCAACCGCCTCTATTAGCTCCTCTTGAGCCCTCACGGAGCCGCAAGATGCTGAAATTATTAGCGCCCCCAAAAACAAGTAAGTTACGCATCGGCACCAAGTCGGTAGCAAAGAGTGAGTCATATCATTAAGGTTTTTTATGTTTTGTTTTGATATTTTACGATGAAAGACTAACGTCAATTTTTGCCATATCGCACAATGCATCCCATTCATCGACCAACTTAAGGGGGGGTGTCATGTCTTTGCTCAACGTTATACAAAATTTCCTGCTTTGTCGACTTCATTAATCTTGATTACAAAATCTTACATCGCGGCTGAGTTGAGGCTTTCTGGCGAGCCGCTTACACCCCACGATTGCCAAGTGAGCTAACTGGTTTGGTGATCTTTCCTCCGCGCTCGTCCTCCACAGCGGCGACCGAAATCATCGCCGTGTGGACGTCCAGTCAGAAGAACATCCCTTGCTGCTTACGATCTATCTTGCTTTCGGTAGGCTTGGCAGCGGCCATTTCGGCGCAATCCTGGCATGGATTATGCCGCGGGAGTGAACACCGAATCAATTATGCCCTTCGGCGATCATGAGTGCTAGGGGCGCAAACATTTACCACTTAAATTAAGTGAAGTCGCGTAGAGTGGCAGGGCAATCGCTTTTGGCGCTAAGCCTCTGCTATGTTTGTAAGAATGGATCGCAGGAAGGCGTCGTCCCAGCCGGCGCGCTTGAGCTTGATCGAGAGCGATGACTTCGACTTGTCCTGACGGACGACATCGAGGGCGCGCCGCCGAAGCACGGCGATGTTGCCCGGGGCGTTATCCTTGCGGTTGCGTGCGGCATCTTCCCGGAAGGAGACGTCGAGCTGCCAATGCAGGGCGTTTTCGATCAGCCAGTGATACCGGACCGTGGCGAGAAGGATGTCAGGCGTAGGCATCCACGACAGCGCAAAATAGCGCGTCTCAGAAGTTACCTTTCCATCTACTTCGCGACTGGCGTCGATCCGTCCAAACGCCTTCAATCCTGGGAATTCATGGTATTCGCCCAATGCCTTGGCCGATACGATGGTCGCCTTTCGGACCTCCTTGCGCCCGTGATTTTTTTCTTCGGTCATCGCCTGCTGCCGAGGATCGATCACGCCGCTGAAGCAACCGCGCGCATCGGACAAAAGCGACTCCTGGTTGCCCTTCAGGGCGAGACACCAATCGCCACCACCCGCGTTGATCGCCTCAACCGTACGGCGATTGCAGTGCAGAGCATCGGCGGTCACCACCTTCCCCTTCAGCGCGATCAGGCCGAGCGCTTCGATCGCGGCCTCCAGTTCCGAGCCCCGATCAAGCCGGTACGCTGGCAAGCGTCAGGCGCAGCCGCGCCGCATAAGCCGAGACCATCATCCGCGTCCGAGCACTCTCTCCCGCATCGCGGGCCCCACGCAGGGCCTTACCGTCGATGGCAATCACATCACCGTCCTTGAGCAACGCCGCAACGTTGGCAAGAACCTTTCCAAAGGCCGCGTCCAACGCCTTGGGGTCGATCATGCGGAAGACATCCGAGAAGGTGTCATGTGATGGGATTGCATGCTTCAGCTTCAGGAAGTCCCTGAAAATATGCTCTTTTGCGCGACCAAACGCTGCCATCTCTGCACAGGAGCTCGCTCCGCAAAGGACCGAGACGAAGGCGATCACTAGCAATTCGGCAAGGTCATGGCGCGCGTTGCTGGCGCGTTGATCAAGGACGTCTTCGAAGGCGGACAGAAAAATCTGCATCGGCAAAAGGGCTCCGTAAGGTTGCCCTACACCACAGAATCCAACCTCGGCTCAGACGCAAGCCCCCTCACGCGGCCTGACGGCTCCAAAAGTGATTCCCCTGCCCTGTAGTGAACAGCAAAAAAAATGTAGACATATGTAATTTATTTTGTATCCTTTCTCTTGATTAAGTTTCGGAAGGTGGTGAAATATGCACTATTGAATGTGATAATCCAGCCTTCAACAGAGGGTGGTCACTGCCGTTACAGCTTTCGTCTCAGCAATCGTGTGCCGCTTTTGAGGGCTGAAACCTAGATCGTAACCGCAGAGAATGTCAGCTATTGTGGCTATCGGCTTTCAGGTTTTAACAACAGCAACAACAGTGCCTACGCTGTTTATTGTCGAGCATGGTGGATTGACCCAATTAGGTGCTGCCCGCTGGCGTACCGCACATAAATCTTTGAAGTACAGTTATGCGTTGTATGAATTTGCTGGCGACTGCTTTGAGCTTTATCAATTCAACAGGCGCTTCAATGTAACTTGGGATATTAAGGAAATAAATAAAGTTCTCCAAATGCATTTGTTTTGGTTTTTCCCTCAACCAGATAACTGTTGTTGGCAAAAAGTTTGGCGCCTGAATACAGTTTTGGAGAGCAAGATCTAGAAGAGGCAATCGAATGCAGAAAGTAATAAAATTTGTATTTCGCACACGTGATGGAGACATTCGACTCGACATAGTTGATACGGGCGCCATTCATAATTCTCTTTATGCACAAGATATTGATTCAATTTCGTTTAACGTGAACAAGGCTGATATTCAGAGATATGAAAAACTAGGCGATGATTTAAAGATTGTCTTGTCTGATGGACGGTCAATCGTTCTCGAAGATTATTTTGCCTCTGACGAAATGATTCACCTCTACCTGAGCTCAGACGGTGAGCTGACGGAAGTAGTGTTCGCTGTTGGCGATGGTGAGGCACTTTTTGCTGAGTATGCAGAGGTAGCGTCTTGGGGTAAGTGGAGCCCCCAGGATGAATTGATTTTTTTAGATCGCGCTGACGTCGTTGCTCCGGATTATGGGGCTGCCGGAGGAGATGATGGCAGTTCTAATCTGCTCAGCGGACTACTGGCTGGAGGCGCGGCGCTTGCCGCGGGAGCGGTTTTCTCGAAGGGCAGCGGAGATGATGCCGTAATCAGCGCGCCAACTGTCAATGACGGTGCTTACGTCATCGGTGGTGATGACCTTACCGAAGCCGATCGACTTATTCTGGTTGATGGCACAGCGAATCCTGACGATGTAGTAGTCATTATTATCGGCGATCGGACTTTAGGCACGGTCACAGATGCGGAAGGAAATTGGCGCGTTGTATTTGACGGTGTGAATTTTCCGGACGATGGAGACTACAGAGCAGAAGTGACGGTTAGTGGCCTTGCCGGCGAAGTTCATCTCACCGGCCCGTCCGTTACTATCGATACGACACCTCCCCCCGTGGCAATCACTAGCGGCACTACATCGAGCGGCGACATCATTACTGTGTCCGAGTTCGATGGAGGCGTGACCGTAACAGGCACGACCGAAGTTGGCGCGTCAGTTGTTCTGATCGCGGGTGGCGTGAGCCATGTGGCTGAGGTGGACGCGCAGGGCAACTGGAGCGTGACGCTAACCAGTTCGACCTTCGAGCGCGGTGAGTATGTCGAAGCGATCCGCGTCATCGCGACCGACAGTTTCAACAACTCCACCACCATCAACGACGGCGTCGAGATCGACACCGTGTCGGGTGTCACGATCAACACCACAACCATCGAAACCGATGGCATCATCAACGCCGAAGAGCGCAGCGATGGTGTTCAGATCACTGGCACCACCGATGTGGGTTCGTCTGTTGTGGTCGAGATGAACGGCTATACCCGGACCGCCGTGGTCGATGCGCAGGGCAACTGGACGGTGACCTTCATCGCCACGGAAATTCCGGTGGGCGAACAGAACCTGACAATCAACGCAACCTCAACCGACGAAGTGGGCAACACCAGCAGCGCGACCGGGCAGGTCGTGTTGGACACATGGGTGCGCAACTTTGACATCACCAGCCAGGCGGGCGGTGCAGATGGCATCGTGAACGCGCAAGAGGCCATGCAGGGCATGGTGGTGACCGGCACAACAGAGCCGGGCGCGTCGGTGTCCGTGACGCTGGGCGGTGTGTCGCGCAGCGCCAGCGTCGATGCACAGGGCAATTGGACGGTGACGTTTACGGCCAACGAACTGCCCAGCGGCGAACAGACAGCAACCCTGACGGCAAGCTCGACCGATCTGGCGGGCAATACGGCAACGGAAACACGCAGCGTGATCTTCGACACGGATGCGGGCCTGCTGACGATCAGCCCCGCGCCGATCGAAACCGACGATGTCATCAACCATGTCGAAGCGTCCGATGGCGTTGTGATCACCGGTACTTCGACGCCGTTCGCAATGGTCGATGTCACTCTGGACGGAGTCAGCAAAACCGTACAGACCGACGGATCCGGCATCTGGCGCGCCAATTATGCGGCGGGCGAAATTCGCCCCGGCGAATACGAAGCGCAGATCACTGCCTATACCGTTGACGCGGCAGGCAACGAACTGACGCGGTCCGACACCGTGATGGTCGACACTCTGGTCCGCAACTTTGCGGTCAGTGCAAACCCGGTCACAGCAGACAACATCGTCAACGATGCGGAACAAGGCCAGGGTGTGACGCTGAGCGGCACAACAGAACCCGGCGCAACCGTGGCTGTGGTTGTCGAAGGCGTGAGCCGTATGGCCACCGTCGATGCCGCGGGCAACTGGACCGCGCGTTTCTCGGGTCTTGATCTGCCGGATGGCACCTACACCACCACTGCTCAGATCAGCACCGAAGACCGTGCAGGCAACACCGCGACCACTACCAAGACCTTCCAGGTCGATACGGAGGTTGTCCCGCTCACCTCGAACAGCCGACCAGGCGGCGCCGATGGCATTGTCAGCGAGGCCGAGGCAGCACAGGGCTTTACCCTCACAGGTCAGGTCGAGCAGGGTTCAACCGTTGAAGTGACCATCGGTGGACAGCGCCTGAGCGCGCAGGTCAGCGGCGGCACATGGTCCGTGGCGGTTCCCGCCAGCGTGATCCCGATGTCTGATGGCGAGAACGTGTCGATCCAGATCGCGGCAACCGACCGCGCGGGCAACACCAAGTCGATCACCGAAACCATGGTGGTGGACAACGTGGCCCCCGATGCGCCCGACATGACGGCGATCACATGGGATCAAAGCCAGGCACCGCGCGGGATCATTCTCGAAACCACGGACAACGATGTGTCCATCGTGCGGGTCGGTGCAGGCGGCGTCCAAACCGTTGGCTTTAACGATCAGGACAACAGCTTTACTGGCGAGACCAGCTACACCTTCAACAACGTGGTGCCGGATGGATCGCACCTCGTGGTCACTGCAACCGACAGCGCAGGCAACAGCACAGGCACCTACGTGGTGCTGGGCGACCCGGATGTCAGCCGCAGCAACGTGAGTCTCGCCAGCAATATCGGTGGGCGCGAGATCGACGTGATCGACCTCGAATTCACCGAAGAGGCGACGCTGACGATCACCGAAGCGCAGATCGTAGCGATGACCGGCGAAGACAACACCGTGCGTGTTCTAGGCAACTCGGACGAAACCGTGCGCATCACCGGAGCCACCCGCACCGGATCGCGGTTTGAGAATGGTCAAAACTACGACGTCTACGAACTGGGCGATGCCACGGTTCTGATCGACGACGATATCAACAACGTCACAATCTGAGCAAAAGGATAGACTGTTCGGGCCATCAAGCGATGGCCCGGGCCCCGAAACAAAAAAGCCAAAGGCGGGGGGCTCGATCGAGATGAGGCAGAATACAAGGGTCATGGCAGGGGCAGTCCTCGCGGTAACGGCTCTTTCGGGGTGTATGCAGGATATGGGCGACGGGGCCGTGTCACGGTTTCTTTCCGCGCAGCCGGACCTGCGCACAGATGTGACAGGCGAGACCAAGACGGCCGCTCCCAAAGCGGTCACGATGCAAGAGGCTTCCCCGATCATCGCAGAACTGGCCGCGCGGCAAAGCGTTCTGACGCCTGGAAGCCCCTATGCCGAGGTTGCTGCGGGTGTGCTGGCTGCCGATGCGCGCGTGGCCGAAGCGGAACTGCATGTGGCGCAGTTGCGCGCCGAAGCGGCGTCCAAGAACTGGTGGCCGACGATTTCCCCGCGTATCACTTTGACCTCTCTGAGCGATGTGGCGGCCGATCTGGTGATCAACCAGGTCCTCTTCGATAACGGCCGCAAGGCAGCCGAGCGCGACATTGCCAAGGCGGATGTGGAAATGGCCGCTGTTGCCCTGTCGGAAAGCAGCAACAAACGTGTTTATGACGGGTTGGTGCTGTATCTTCAGGCCGAAGAAGGCCGTGCGGCGGCAGATCTTTACGGTCAGGCGCTCAAGGACATGGGCCATTTCGAATGGGTCATGAACGAACGTGTTCAGGGCGGCGTGTCGGATTTTTCCGATCTCAACGTGCTGAAACAGAAACTGGCCGATCTGCGCGCCCGGGATGCAGCGGCGCGCGAAAAAACGACCCGCGCGGTGGCTGAACTGAACGCGATGTCGGCGGTCTCTCTGTCCGGTCAGCGCGGCTTGCGCGGCATGGGCAGCACCCCTTCGGATCAGTCGCTTAACGTCCTGCGCGCCAAGGTGGAACGCGACCGGCAGCTGGCGCAGGCCAAGATCGCCCGCGCTGGGCATCTGCCCGGTCTGTCAGCGGGAGGAAGCGTGCGCAATGGCGGCGAAGGACTGGCCCTGAGCGTAAACACAGAACAGATGCTGGGCATTGGCACAGGCGCGTCCTTGCAAGCTACCGAGGCCACCAAGATCACCGCAGATCGCAAGGTGACCGAGGCCGAGGATATCTCGCGTCGGTCCATCGAAGCCGATCAGCGCAGTATCGCCGCGCTGAAGCGGCAGGCGGCCGAGGCCGAAGGGCTGACCGCGCAGGCCAAAACCAATCTCGACCTGTTCCAGCGCCAATACGATGCGGGCACGCGTCAGGTGATGGACGTGGTCAGCGTCTACGAGACCTTCCTGCGGGCGCTGGAAAAACAACTCGACCTGAAGTTTCAGGCCGCACGTGCCGAACTGGACGCCGCCAAGCGGCTGGGCGTTCTTGCCGATGGAGCAAAGATTTGAGCGGCGTCAGTAACATCACCCTGCTGTCGGGGCGCGCCAAAAACGCTGTTCTGCGCATGGTCCCGCAGGGGATCAAACCAGCCAACGAACCCAAACGCGCACCGCGCTATTCCGATCGCGTCCGCGCCCGGACGGAACTGATCCGCACCTACGCGGGCCGTCTGGGCCTGACGACGGTGGCGTCCGACATCACCGAGGCCATCAGCCTGCATCAGGACCAGAACGGTCTTGTGGGCGAAGCGGCGCTGATCGCAGGCGCCAAGGCCGCCGGCCTGCTGGCGCAGGGGCTGCATGTGCCGCGCCCGACGCCGAACCACTGGCCCGCGATTGCGCTGATGACCAACGGGCAGGCAGTGCTGGTGCTCAAGCAGGACCGCATGACCCTGTCGATCTGGGATCCGTCTGCCAAGGACAAGACCGAGCGCGTCGATGTGGCCGAGTTCGCGCCTTTCTACAGCGGTGTTCTCGTGCGGGGCGAAGCGCCTGTGCAGACGCTTGTCGACACCCATACGGATGATGGACGCAAGAGCCATTGGTTCTGGGGCAGTTTCAGCAACTACACCCGCCAATTCGGCGAAGTCGCTGTCGGGTCTTTCGTCGCCAATATTCTCGCGCTGTCGGTCGCGCTGTTTTCGTTGCAGGTCTATGACCGTGTGATCCCGCACCAATCCTCGGCCACGCTTTGGGTGCTGGCCATCGGTGCCGCAATGGCGCTGATGCTGGAGGCGTTTCTCAAGGTCGCGCGGTCCACGCTGTTGGACGGAGCCGGGCGGCAGATCGAAACCGGTGTGCAGCAGACGCTCCTGAACCGCTTGCTGGGCATGCGGTCGGATGCGGCGGGTCGGTCTCCCTCGCAGCTTTTTGCATCGATGCGAGAGTTTTCCTCGGTGCGCGAATTTTTCACCGCCTCTACCGTTGGCGCGCTGGCGGACATCCCGTTCATCGTGCTCTTCCTGCTGATGGTCTGGTTCATCGCGGGAAGCGTCGTCTGGGTGCTGGTCGCCGGTGCCGTTCTGATGGTGATCCCGGGCTTCTTTTTGCAGAAGAAGATGATCCGCATCACCCGTGAAATGCAGGGCGCGTCGACCAAGCAATCCCGTTTGCTGAACGAGACCGTGACCGAACTTGACACGATCAAGACCCAGCGCGCCGAAGACCGCTTTGCCCGCCAGTGGGAAGAGCTGACCTCGGTGCAGGCGCTGAAATCCTCCGAGCAACGCCGCCTTGCCGCCGCGCTGACCTTCTGGAGCCAGGGCGTGCAGCAGGCCACTTATGTGGGTGCGGTGATCGCGGGCACCTACCTCGTCTTTGCCGGAGAGTTCACCGTCGGGTCGATCATCGCCGTGGGCATCCTGACCTCGCGCACGCTGGCCCCGCTGACGCAGCTGTCGGGCATCATGGCGCGCTGGGGCAACGTCAAGGCGGCACTGGATGCGCTGGACGGGATTGCAGGGCTGCCGCAGGACCGGGCCGAGAACCGCAAGTACCTGCGCCGCGAAAAGCTGGAAGGCCGGTTCGAACTGCGCGAAGTGACGTTCCGCTATGATCCGGAAATGCCCTCGGTGCTCGACATTCCCAGCCTCGTGATCCAGCCCGGCCAGACATTGGCCATCCTTGGCACCAACGGGTCGGGCAAGTCCACGCTGCTCAAGATGCTGGCTGGTCTTTACGCGCCCACCTCCGGGTCGATCCTGATTGACGGCACCGACATGAACCAGATCGACATGCGCGATATCCGCCGGTCGTTAGGGTATCTCGGGCAGGATGTTCGGCTGTTCCACGGCACGCTGCGTGACAACCTGAACCTCAACATGATGGAGCGTGACGATGACCGCCTGTTCGAGGCGCTTGATTTCGCTGGGCTGGGTCAATTCGTAAAAGGCCACCCGCAGGGTCTGGACCTGCCCATTCGGGACGGCGGCGAAGGCCTGTCCGTCGGGCAGCGCCAGTCGATCGGCTGGGCGCGGCTGTGGCTGCAGGACCCCGATGTGTGCCTGCTGGACGAACCGACAGCGGCGCTCGACCAGACGTTGGAAAAGACGCTGATTTCCCGGCTGGAGACATGGCTGGCGGACCGGACGGCGATTGTCGCCACCCACCGCGTGCCGATCCTTGCCCTTGCCGACCGGACCAGCGTGCTGGCGTCGGGGCGGCTGGTGGTCGATGGCCCGCGCGATCAGGTGCTCAACCACCTGCGCACGGCACAGGAGGCATAAGCGATGGCTGTCAGCACGACCGATCTCAACGCCCAGCTTGGCCGCCGCCTGCGCGGACCGTCGATGGTGATCTGGCTGTCGGGCGCGGCGGTGTGGCTGTTCATCGTCTGGGCCGCCTATGCCTGGATCGACGAGATCGTGCGTGCCGACGGTGAGTTTATCTCGACCTCGCGGCCGCAGATCATCCAGAACCTCGAAGGCGGTATTCTGGCCGAACTGCTGGTCAAGGAAGGCGACGAGGTGATGCGCGGCGACGTGCTGGCCCGGCTTTACGGAACGCAGTTTCGGTCGTCCGTGGACGATCTCGAAGATCAGATCACCGCGCTGGACATCCGCCGCTTGCGGATCGAGGCCGAGATGGCCGGTCTGGTGCAGTTTGAAATCCCGTGGGAACTGCGCCAGCGCAGCCCCGAAATGGCCGCCTCGGAACAGGCGCTTCTGGCCGCGCGGCAGCTGGATTTCAACTCTCGCTATGACGGCGCGCGCCGTGTGCTGGAGCAGGCGACGCAGGAAAAGAACCTGATGGAGAACCTTCTGGAAAAGAAGGTGGTCGCGCTGATCGAAGTGACCCGTGCCCGCAAGGCGCATGCGGATGCGCAGATCAAGATGGACGAGATCATCACGCACACCGAATTGACCCGTGCACAGGAATATTCCGAGACGCTCAAGGAACTGGCGACATTGCGTCAGAATTTGCGGTCCTCGCAGGACCAGTTGAACCGAACGGTTCTGGTGAGCCCAATGCACGGGGTCGTCAACAAGCTGGGTGTGACGACGATCGGCGGCGTCGTGCGCCCGGGCGAAGAGATCCTGCAGATCATCCCTCTGGGTGAGGAGCTCTATGTCGAGGCCAAGGTCGCGCCCGAGAACATCGCGGGCATCCGCCCCGGTCAGGAAGCAACGATCAAACTCTCGGCTTATGACTTTACCATCTACGGATCGCTGAAGGGCCGGGTCGACGTGATCTCTGCGGACACGTTCAAAGACGAACGCCGCCCCGATGCGCCGGCCCATTACAAGGTGACGGTGCGGGTCGACAAGACATCGCTCACCGACCGCCAGCGGCAGTTGGAAATCCGCCCTGGCATGCAGGCCACGGTCGAACTGCACACCGGCGAGAAGACGGTGCTGCAATACCTTCTGAAGCCGCTCTACAAGACCCGCGAGGCGCTGCGCGAACCTTGATCAATACAGTTTGCAGACTGAGATGCCACAAAATCTGGCCAACCTGCAGAGTCAAACTGCAAGATTCTCCAATTTACTCCATACACACTCCAAATAGTCGACCTTGAACAAGGCAATTTAGGCCATGATGGGTGTTTATCGCGGTTGATTGCGGGCAGTATTGGCTGCCGTAATTTGGATTGTGTTGAGCATTGCGGCGAGCAAGGAGACAAAAAGAGACCTGAGATATCTCAGGATCTTGCGTAGATTGTGACCGCACCCAAACAGGACGGCAAAGATTGCATCACCGTTCAGTCCCTTGAGGGGGCATCGGGCCAGACGGCCGTCGCTTTTCATGTGTCCGATCTCAGGCTCGATGGCACTTCGTCGTCGGAGCAGCGTGTTCAGTGCAGGCGTCAGTCCGCGTTTGGACCCTGCGATCAGCACCTGGGTCTTTTCCACGTCATGTCCACGATAGCCGCGATCAACAACCGCGAGGCTGGGACACTGGTCGGTCAGGATTTGCACCTGCTCCAAGGCCTCCGTCAATGTGTGCCCATCGTAAGGATTGCCCGGCATAGCACGCATGCCGACCACGAAGCCTTCCTCAATCGTCGTGGCGATGCTGACCTTGGTGCCGAACTCATATCGGACCCGGGCTTTGCCTTTGGAGATACAGTCGACGTCAGGCTCATGCAGGGCATAAATCTTACCACTCCCTGTTGTGGGCTGGTGCAGCAGGCGCGAGGTCAGAGCCAAGGCATCAAGTACGGCTTCGCGAATGGCGCCCGCCGGGATGAAATCGATCTGGCGACGCAGATCACGCATCACCCGACCCGTATATCCCTTCAGGGTTTTCAATGCCTTGCGCATCCTTTTGAACTGCCGCGCATGCGCATACCGTCCAATCTGCCTGGCCAGACGCGGTGCCTTTCGTGCATAGGTTCGGCGTAGGGTGATCCCTGCCTCTTTGGCCAGAGCCACGATCTTGGCCCGAGCTCTCTCATAGAGCCGCGCATCGGTCGGATAGGCGATGTTCTTCTCCATGACTGTGGTGTCGGCGGACACCTGAGAAAGGCTCTCGTCCTTCACGGCGCCAGTGGCACGTCCCGCTTCAATCGTCTTTGTGAGAAGCCACTCAGCGCCCTCATCCCCGATCCTGTCGCGCCAGCGGCACAAGGACGACGGATGGATCGGAGGACTGTGCTGGAAAAACGTCACACCGGTGAAGTGCTGGAAATACGGGTTCTCCACCCAGCGGTCGATCACAGCCTCATCGGACAGGCCATGCAGATGCTGCAAGTACATCAGCCCGGCCACCAGACGCGGGGGTGTGGCTGGCCGACCGGTCGTCGATGGGAAGAACCCCGCCCACTCCCGATCGAAGAACTCCCAATCGATCAGTGCGGCGAGCTTCACCAGTTCGTGGCGCATGTCGATCAGGTCAACGAGGCGCGGGCGAAGAAGATCATCTTGTTCGGGTGGGCGATTGCGGTGCTTCATGGCCAAACCAAATTGCAGGGTTTTCAACCCACATTCCCCAAGCAACTCGCTGATTTTGCTGTCGTGATTTTGTTAATTCCTATATAAATCATGGAGCTAGATGCTGTGAGGGGCTTGTTTCATGGATCACCCAGAGGGTGCGGGCTCACAGCAGGCAGATCGGGTCGATTTCGACCGGCGTGTGCGGCTGGAATTTCGCGGCACGCAGCTCAGTTCCGACGGTGGTCTTCTGGTGATGCGCGAGTTGGATGACGCGCTCGGTCTGTCCGATCTGGCGGCAACAGCATTGCGCGACACCCGACGCGGCAAGAAAACGGTCCATCGGCTTGACGGCCTTTTCCGGCAGTCGGTGTTCGGGCGACTGGCTGGGTATGAGGATGTGAACGACGCCGACCAGCTGGCCCTCGATCCGGTCATGCGTCAGGTCGTTGGTGGTCGGGCCGTCGACGTGCAAGCGGCATCCGCCTCGCAAATGGGACGGTTCGAGACCGAGACACTGGCTTTGCCCGAGAACCGGGCGGCGCTGGCCGACCTGAACGGGCAATGGATCGACCGGTTTCATGACCGCAACGGGCTGAAGTACATCGTGTTGGACATGGACAGCTCGGTCAGCCCGACCCATGGTGACCAGGAGGGGGCGGCCTGGAACGGGCATTTCGACTGCACCTGCTACCACCCCAACTTTCTGTTCAACCAGTTCGGCATGCTGGAGCGCTGCGCCCTGCGCAACGGCAACGTCCACAGCGCCGATGGCTGGCGCGACGTTCTCGATCCTGTCATCGCCCGGTATGCCGAGCGTGACATCATGCGGTTCTTCCGGGCGGATGCCGCCTATGCAATGCCCGCGATCTACGAACGTCTGGAAGAAGCGAAGTACTTCTACGCCATCCGGTTGCCTGCCAACAATGTCCTGCGTGAGAAGATCGCTCATCGACTGACCCGACCCGTTGGGCGACCTTCGCAGACCAAGGTCAAGCGCTTCTACGAAGACTTCGAGTATCATGCGGCGTCTTGGGACAAGCCGCGCCGGGTGATCGCCAAGATCGAATGGCATCCGGGCGAGCTGTTCCCGCGCGTGGGTTTCATCGTCACCAACCTGCCGATGGAACCAGACTGGGTGGTGCGCTTCTACAACCAGCGCGGCACGGCCGAGCAGCACATCAAGGAAGGCAAATACGCTTTTCGTTGGACGCGGCTGTCATGCCGGAAGTTCCGCGACAACGAGGTGCGGCTGCAACTCCACGCGCTGGCCTACAACCTGGCAACCTTCCTGCGCTGCATCGAACTGCCCGAGGCCATGGCCGATTGGTCCCTCACCAGCCTGCAACTGAAGCTGATCAAGATCGGCGCCCGCGTCGTCCGTCACGCCCGCGCCATCACCTTCCAGCTGGCCGAGGTGGCCGTCACCGGCCCGATGGTGCGCGCCATCCTTGCCGCCATCCGCCGATTGCGAGCGCCACCGCTATGCGCGTGACCGCTATGCGCGTGACCGCGATCCAAGCCAAAACTGAACGAAAGCGGCAGGACAAGTCTGCCCGATGCGCTGAAAAACGTCGCCGCCGGGCCGGGATGCTGCGGGTTTGCGGGCCAATTCGCCCAACTTCGGACGTGCGCGCGACCACAGACGCCGCTCGGGGCGGAAAACGCTTGATCAGGTGGCGCAGTCAGGCGATCTTCACGTCAGAAGGCAGGCCACTTGGGGAATGTCGGGTAAAGAAAGGCGGTATTTAGTATTCTGAATAAGACTTCTCTTCTACAAGGTCAGAGCCAAGCAGCATGTTGATATTTTTCTTTATCCGTGCCCGCTCATCGTTTGTCTGATAGACACTTCTTGCGAGTTCGATAAACGTCTCCCCAAAATCTTTCTTCTTCTCCTTATCGCGAATCGCATCCTCAATCATCCAAAGTTTTTGATTTATTTCCCTTCAATGCAATAATACAAAACCCTGCAGCGCGGTGGGACCCAAATCTCCACTATATAAAGTACTTTCAATGCTTTGAGAGTTGTTCAAGCCAGACTACGTAACCACACTACGCGACTCTGATCCTCAATTGCTTCTTGATGGCTAATTTCCTACCGAAGAATGGTATGCCCTCAATTGTTCTGAGGCGGCGTCGCAACTCGTCGAAACCGGTCCTGAACCACGACTTTGAACAGTACCCGTGCTTTTTGCGGGCGGGGTATTTTGTGCCCATGAGCTTGGACGCCGTGTGACAGGCCATAGCGAGGACGATTGCGGAAATGCCGATCAGAAGGCTCAACCTTTTGGAGAGTTTTATCCTTGTGTCCTCGAGATTCAGCCCCTTTGTCTTGCAGTCAGCGAGGCATTGCCAACTTGTCGTTGGCTGCTGTGGGGCTTAGCTGGTTGTCATGAAAATACCAGCTGAGATGCCGCGCCTGAAAGGCTTCCGCTTTCCGCGCGAGATTGTCGCCTACGCCGTCTGGGCCTACCATCGGTTCGCGATGAGCACGGCGGATGTAGAGGATCTGCTGGCGGAGCGAGGCGTGATTGTTAGCCGGGAAGCCGTTCGCAAATGGGTAAACCGGTTTGGTCGGCATTTCGCACATTGCATCAAGCGCGACCGGCCCGCTGCGGCAGACAAGTGGCACCTCGATGAAGTCGTCGTGCCGATTAATGGCGTGAAGATGTGGTTGTGGCGAGCCGTGGATGCGCGCGGAGATGTGCTCGACATTTTGGTTCAGCCCAGGCGAAACGCAAAAGCGGCGAGGCGCTTCTTACGGCGACTGATCGCCCGTTTTGGCCAGCCCCGCGTGATCATCACGGACAAGTTGCGCAGCTATATCAAACCGGTCCGGCAACTGGCCGCGGACGCCGAGCACCGCGCCCACAAAGGGCTCAATAACCGGATCGAGGGCTCGCACCGACCAACGCGGAAGCGAGAGAAGCTCATGGGCAGGTTCAAGTCGCCAAGGCAGGCGCAGCGTTTCCTGTCCGCCCATGACCATATCAATACGATATTCAAATCTCGCCGCTATCGTCTTTCCGCCACCTCATACCGCCACGCCAGAGCCGATGCCTTTGATCTGTGGCAAAGTTATGTCCTCGAAATGACCACGTGATCGGAGCCGAATGGGGCACTTACGGGCAGCGACGAATAAGTTGGCGATCCCAGCGGAGGAAATTGGTCATGCCGCAAAAGCACAGGAACACCGGTTCGCCGTGGCGCATGATCCGCGTAGTGGCGCGGTGGTGGGTTTTGGTGATCGTGTCGCCCGAGGCCATGATCTGCAAAAAATGCGTATTCGGCGACATATCGGCGTCGTCATAGTGAGCGGCCAGCAGTTCGGCGGCCTTGCGCGTTCCGGCCTGCGACGTGGCGAGCGCCACCTCATATTCGGGCACACCATCGCCAATCGCCGCGCGCCCGGCGGCCATCATCGCATTGGCGACCTGACCGGCATGGCGGGCCAGTTGCAGTTGGTCAGGCGTCTTGATCATGCGCATCTCGGCCAGCAGGGGCGTCACCGTTTCGATCCGCCCCTCATCGACCTGAGACCCGACAAAAGGCCGCACCAACGGTGGCATGTGATCCGGCTCAATCCCAACTCGCGCCGCGCCGCGCAGTGCATCCGGCAATTCAGCGCGCCATTCTGACCCCATGCCGTCGTTCCATGCGCAAACCCTGTCGACCCGGGCGTTTGCAAGGGCCGTGTTGAGGTCGATAGTGGGCGTGATCAGAAGGCTCTCGCCTTCGCGC
Organism: Marivita cryptomonadis; assembly: GCF_002115725.1. GTDB lineage: Bacteria > Pseudomonadota > Alphaproteobacteria > Rhodobacterales > Rhodobacteraceae > Marivita > Marivita cryptomonadis. The sequence continues at coordinate 86 of NZ_JFKD01000021.1, read as the reverse complement.
TGAACGACGAGTATGGTAGGGCGGCCAAATTCCATATGCAGATAGTCGTAATAGCCGGTCAGATAATAGACATTGTCGTCGTCGGC
>NZ_JFKD01000020.1 GCF_002115725.1 Marivita cryptomonadis | reverse complement strand
GTGCACGATCTCGAAAGGCTTCACCGCGTTGCCGCAGGCGTCGCATTTCACGGCATCCTGGCCGATCCCCTCGATATGAGTCTCCGGCCAGACGGTGTCGCAGACCGGGCAGCGCGCGGCGACATAGGGGTCGCCAAGGCAGAAGCCTTCGGGCGAGCTGTCATGCCCGGACGCGGTGGCGATCGAGGTCACGGTGATGTCCCGGATGCGGATGGCCACGGCGTCGCCCACCTCGGCGCCCTGCACGAAGACGGGCGTCGTCACCTCATGCCCACCGCGTAGACGCGGGGTGATCATCGGACCCCAGCAGCCCGGCGCCGTGTTGGCGATGATCGTGCCGCCGTTCTCGATCGGGCCAAGCATGGGGGCTTGCGGGTCGAGGACCGAGTTCGTGAATTCCGAAACGACGACGCTTCGGCGTGACGTGGGTGTGCTGCCGTCGGGCATGAGGATCTCCCTTGTGTTGTTCTTCACGGATGCGAAAAAATTAGCGTGAGATCAGAGGCCTGCAAGTCCGAACCTGATCGTCGCGACCCGCTGAACAGTAGGTTCGGGTCCTCCCAGGACGCGGCTACCCAGCCTCCTTCCAGCCCAGACCCGGATTCACCGAGGCGAATCGGCGAGGCTAGGCCCCCAGCGGCTTGCCCCGCTTGCCCTTGCGATGGATGCGGCTCTTCAGGCCCCGGGCGCGCAGCTTGGCCTCCATCTCTTCGGACCGATAGGCCGGATCGGCCCAGACGTCCGAGCCGGTGTTGCCTTGCATGAGCAGGTGATCCACCGCCTGGCTATCGTGCAGGGCCGCGTCGCTGACGTGATAGCGGCGGACCAGCTTGTGCTTGCGGTCCACGTTCACATGGTTCTTGTAGCCGTAGTAGGATTTCCCGTGTTTCTTGGTCCAACGAGCATCCGTGTCCTTCTGCGACCGCTTGGCAGGCTTGTCGGCCCAGCCCTCCGGCATCTCGCCGTTCTTGATCGCCTTGTTTTCCTCACGCGTATTGTGATTGCGCGGCACCGGCACGATGGAGGCGTCCAGGATCTGCCCGCCGCGCGCTATGTAGCCCTGTCGCGCCAGATAGCCGTCGAATTGCTTGAATAGCGCATCGACCACACCCGCCTGCGCCAGCCCCTCGCGGTAGAGCCAGACGGTCTTGGCGTCGGGCACCCGGTCTTCGAGACCCAGACCAAGAAATCGCATGAAGGACAGCCGGTCGCGCACCTGATACTCGATCTGGTCATCGGACAGATTGTAGAGCGCGCCCAGCACCAGCGTCTTGAACATCACCACCGCGTCCATCGGCTTGCGCCCGGCCCGCGACTTCCGCTCCGCCTCAGGCTTCCGCCAGACCCGCTCAAGCGTCGGACGAAACTCCTCCCAAGGCACGATGGCGTCAATCTCAACCAAGGGGTCCCGCTTGGAATCAAGGCTCGCGTAGCGGTCTGAAAGATCAAAGAGCCCCATCTGCGCCATCGTCATCCTCCAGCAGCCGAACGCCCCCTCATCCTACGAAGGCAGCGTAGTCACTGCAATTTTTCGAGATGCCCATAAGTGTGTCCGGGGAAAGGGGTAGCTTGACCATCAGCCGATTTCTGCAACAGAGCCGCTCTGACCTTCGGCGTCGTCGTGGCTTGGCTATGAAGCTTGATCAGCATGTCGCTCTCCCGTCCCGCGCCTCCGTCATAACCCAGCGTGCCACGAAAAGCGCTGACCGACGAGGGGCTATGTGATCATCCGGGATGGAACACGTAAGAAGCGAATGACCGGAGTCCGCCCATAACGTTCGCCACGACCTTCCTGAAGCGCTCGCCACTAGCCGGCAGCTGCGAACCTTAAAACATCCCTTGAGATGCGGTAGGCGCGTGGTCTGCCGGGGACGCGGCTGGGCAGCTTGTACTGATACCCCCTTTCGCCGCCGGGCTTGAGCAGATCCTGCACCTGCAATAGATCGAAGAGGCGCCCAAGGTCAGCCTCTGCCTCTCGCGCGATACCTGCGACGGTGGGACTTGTGAGGTAAACGAAGCTGTCGTCGAACCAGCCGATGTCGCTGAGTGGCACGGTCCCCTCCGGGGCATCCAGCGACACCAGCGCCTCGTCTCGCAGGAGGTCACGAATGGCGGTCGCGGCGCGGCTGAGAAGGGCGCGATCCTGCGCCGACAGCAGACCGCGATGCTTGGCGACCCAGCTTTCGAGGAGGTTTACGCAGAAAATCTTGAGCCTTTTCTGGAGCAGATGCTCCCGCCCAGCCAGTGCACGCGACATGCGCAAGGTGGCCAGATGCCCCGCTCCATACATGGCTCCACAGGCAAGGGCGACGCGGTCGGTTTCGGCGTCAAGGGGTAGATCTTCTCGTCCTGTGATGGTCTTTTTGATCTCCTCTGTTTTGATGCCCAGGTAGGAAGAATGTGCGTGCGTCGCCAACCCCCAGTCGATGCTCGCGCGCAGGACTTCCGGGCCGACGCTACCCGCATGCTGCGCTGCGACCGCCAGGACCCGCTCGGGGTCATCGACCTCCCAGGAACGGCAATCGATATCGATGATGTTGCGCAGATCCTGCCCCGGCAGGGCCTTTCCGTCGCCGCCAAGCAGCGGAACCATGCCCGTCGACAGCACGACGACCCGGCCGGGACCGGCGGCGTCAATCCCGGCCAGAGCTTCGGCGATCGCCGGGATTTTGCGATGATGACGCGGCTCATAGCCCGAGATCAGCACCAGACCGTCCCGGGCCCCACGGATCGCCGCAAGGAGGCGCGACTGCGGCTCGGACCAAGTCAGGTGTAGCTCGGTCGGCTGTCCCCAGACGCTCGCGGCCACCGCGCGGCTCAACCGGCCGGCCCCGTCATTGCCGTGCAGATGCAGCAGAAAGGACCACGATTCTTCCGCCCTGACTGGCATAAGCACCGGCGCGATCGCGGCGCAGAGACCCAGCATCACTGCATTATCTGGCTTCCGCCCGATGACCCCCTCGACCCACTGTGCGGCTGACAAAGCACGGTCCGCCTTGGCCATCGGCCGTGACGTGACCCGGGGGGCACCTGTGAAGAGGACGCCCGCCGCATCGGAGTTTTCTGACCCGGTGACGATTTCACCCGAAGGGAGGATGAAGCGCTCGAAGCCTGTCCCGACCCAGCCGGTAACCCCAACCGCCAGACTGACGCGGTCGACCTCCATCGCCCGCAGCAGATCGCAGACCTCGCCGGGCTTGCCCCGGAGATCAAAACCGCGATCAACAAGCCCTGCCACCACCCGCGCCGGCGCTTTCAGCAGATCCCGCATCGGTAACACCGCGTTCTGCCAGCCCCCGTCGAAAGTCTGGAAGATCACGTCCAGACTCCAGCCGGTTCCGTCGGCCCCACGGGCCTGCGAGCGCACCAGCACCGGGCCACAGAGCGGTTTCGTGCGACCAGCCGATCGGATCTGGTGGATCAAGGGGCCGATCAGCTCGTAGTCTTCCGGCAGGCGGGTGCGGACCTGTTCCAGCAGCGGATCGGCCTGCGCCTGCGGCGCATCTTCAGGCGTGACCTGATCCGCAGCGGGTCCCTCATGTTTTGTGGTGTTGTCCGGCATGCGCGTCTCCTTGGCTGGCGTCGACCGCCATACCCATCCAGGTGAACAGGTAGGGCTCAAGCGATCCGACGATTTTCACATATATAACAACTGCGTCCGCCCATCCAATGGATATGACTTTTCAACTGCAGGCCTTGACCGAGCCCCGCGCCAGTCGCGCCGAGCGCGTTGCGCGGGACATCTCTCGCGCCACTCCGAGAAGCCTCCCGGTTTACCAACTCACACTGTCCGTCGGTCTATCCAATTTACTGTCCGACGTAATATTGTTCATAAACAGTTAGGTACGCAAATACATGGTGAAAATCTTTTTTTCAACTATGCTTGACATCTGGAACACAGGACTCCAACTTTATCACATGGTCACCGGGCGCCCGATGAGCGGGCGAGACCAGAGATCCTACCCTCTGCCCCCGCCCTGACCACAACGTGTCTTTTGGGAGACTCGTCATGGCTAAGAACTACGTAACCCGCAGCGCGGGCGGATTCAATTCCGCGCTTTCCTCCAACTCGATCATCAGCCAGCTCATCCGCAGTCGCGCGATGACCCGCGCGCTGGTCGATCTGACCGCCGCCGAGCGCGACCTTGGCGACGAGACCGGCTTCGACCCGGCCTTCTCCGCCTATCGGGCCGCCGTCGACGAGGCCCGGGCTCGCGTCCTCGCGCACTGCGAGGCGCTGTGCGCCGAGCCCCTCGTCACGCTGCAGACCGCCGGTCTGCAGCGGGTCGCGATGCTGATCGCGACCGTCATCCGCTCCGATGACCCGATCGAGGTGGACCGCACCCGCGCCAGTCTCCAGGTGGCCCGCTGGGCCTGGAGCGTGCCCACCGGTCTGAAGGGCCACCGGTTCTGCAATGAAGTCCTCGATGCGGCGCTGGACGCGCTGGGGTCCTACATCGACCAGCCGGAGGGTCCGCAGGACAGCCCGCCGACGGCGGGCCCGCAGCTTCTGATGGGAGCAGGCCCGGCGGCGAACGGGGAGGATCATGCGGTCCCGGTCGCCCATACCGAGGTGAGCGCCGCGTTCAGCGCTCTTTTGCGCGATCTCGACGCCTGTGTCGCCGCGGAGCGGCGGATCCAGCGCGACGTTGTGGGCGACAACGTGTTCGCCCCGGAGGTCGCCGCGGACCTGGCTGCGGCAGAGGCAGCCCGCGAAGATCTTCTCGCCCGGCTCGCAGAGGTCACCGCGCTGCCGGAACAGCGCGACCTCGACAGGCCCCTGCGCTTGCTGGCGAAGGCCCTCCTGGCGCTCCTCTCGGTGGAGGATGATGGCGACCGCCAGCATATGCACGCGGTGATGGCCGGGAGTGCCGATCTGCTGCTCGTCCGGGGGGATGCGCCTGCGATTCGCCGGGTGCGCGCGTTGCAGGACCGCTTCTTCGGCGGTGTCGCGCAGCTCATGTCGATGGCGGACTACGGAGGAAGGGGAGCTGGGCCAGACGATGACGGCACGGACGACGCACCCGGGCTCGCGGCCTGAGCCGCACCGGACCTCGCAAGGGGGCCCGAGGCCCCCTTTCCCTCTGCCCGAACGATGGAGGCGCGCATGCCCCAACAACCCTTCCTGCCCGGCATCACTTTGCCGACCCGTCCCGCCGAGACCCGGAACGCCCGTGAGGCGCTGGCGGCCTACCCGGAAATGCCCACCGCAGACCTGTGTCGCTATGCGAAGTGGTTGGGGGCCGCCGCCGAGATGCTCGTCGATGCCCTGTTCATGCGTCTCGGCGAACGCATCTTTCCCGCGCCCGAGCATGAACGCCACGACCGTGTTCTCATGCTACCCAACGGTTCGCCCGTCCGCATTCAGGTCAAGACGCGCCATACGACGAATAGCAGCGGCGACTATGTCTTCAACCTGAAGCAGCGGTCCGAGAGGGGAGCAACCGGGCGCGGACCCTATTCCGCGGCGGATTTCGACATTCTGGCGATGGTCGCACTGCCGGACATGGCCGTGCGCTTCACCGCCGACTGGCAGACGCGCCATACGATCTACGCGAGCGAGATCCCTGAGCTTCGCCGCCATCCTCGCGCGTCTCTGGACGTGGCCCTCATGCGCCTCGGCCACGCCCACGCAATCCCCGGCCGCGCAGACGGGCCAGACTGCCTCGACCTCGCCGCCTGACCGACGGGTCACTTTCCCACCCGCAGATCCTTCTTCGGCCCACCCCTTGGCGGCGGGCCGACGCCCCCCCCCTTTGCTCCGGAGTTCTCCCATGACGCAGCCCACGACCTCCTTCTCGACCCCGCCCGCTGCCCCGCCCGTCGCCGACAGCCCGGACTGGGCCATCCTCGCTGCCAAGCTTCGGCACTGCCTCCTCTCCCGGGCCGCCAGTTGGGCCGTCACCGCCTACACCGCTTCCGGCCCCACCGAGGATGACGACGCGGAGGCCCCCGTCGCGACTACCGCCGAGGCCGGCGGCGAAGAGAAGGCCGAAGCGGACGCCGGGCGCACCATCCCTCGGGCGGACGCGGCCCGGTCGAGTTCTCCCAATGATAGCTGGGATCTCGACGGTATTCTCGACCGGATCGAGGCCGAGGCCGATGGGTCTATGGGAGCATTCGCCGACGCGCTGCCCCCCGTCTCGGAGGGCGCCACGGCACCGCGCAAGCGCTACCGCCTTCGTCCTGAGGCCGCACTGGCCGCGGTGCGGCTGGCCGCGACCTTCGGCTCCGCCGACGCGATGGTCCGGGCCCTCGTTGCGCCGGGTGCTGTGACCCTGATCACCACCGCCGACCCCGCGCTCGATGCGCATCTCATCCAGCTGATCGAGCATGTCGCCCGGCCCCACGCGCTCTGGCCGAAGGGCGCACCGGTTCCCGTGGTCCTGACCGCCGAGAAGGCCGCGTCGAGCAAGCTGAACGCGGCTGAACCGGCTGTCAGCGCGCTCTGCGGCTCTCTGCGTCTGGCGCTCGACACGCGCCGCCCGGCGGTCGTCATCGCCCCTGCGGCTGGCACCGCGCCGAAGGCGCTCAAGGTGCTTCAGCCGGAGACGATCGCGCTTGCGCCCCTCGACCGCGGTATGCTGACCCAGCTTCTCGTCGATGCCTATCCGGAGGCAGAGAACCCCGGCACCGCGCTCAGCGCACTGCCCACCGACGCACCGGTCGCGCGGCTCACCCACGGTGATCTGCTCCTCGCCCTGCGCTGGCCCGACCCCGACCGCGCCGTCGCCACGCTGGCCGCCGCGCTGGCCCCCGAAGAGACCCAGACTGGGCCGGGCCTGGCCGCATTCCCGCTGCTTGACGATGTCCGCGTACCGCTGGAGCAGCTCGTCGAGGATCTGCGCGCCTGGAAAGCGGGCGAGATCCCCTGGCGCGACGTCAGCCGCGGCCTCCTTCTCGCCGGCCCTCCTGGCACAGGCAAGACCGAAACGGCCCGCCAGGTCGCCCGCGAGGCGGGGATCGGCATGATCGCTGCGTCGCTCGCCACGTGGCAGGCGCGGGGGGAGCGGTCCTCCGACCTGCTCCGGGCGATGAAGGCGGATTTCGCGCAGGCCGCCAGCGAGGGGCCGTGCATCATCTTCATCGACGAGATCGACGTGTTCGGGGACAGGAACCGCCGCGACCATAATGCCAGCTGGACGGAATATGTCGTCGGAAGTTTGCTGGAGTGCCTCGACGGTTATGCGGCTCAGGAGGGGGTCGTGGCCATGGCCGCGACCAACCACGTCGAAAGGGTAGACCCCGCCTTGCGCCGCCCCGGCCGCTTTGACCGCATCCTCCATCTGCGCCACCCTACGGTCGAGCTGATGCCGCAAGCGCTGCGCTGGCAGGCCTGGCCCGACCTGCGCGATGCGGACTTGACCGCCGTCGCGGCGCAGGCCGTGGGCATGAGCGGCGCCGATGTCGCCGGCCTTGTCCGCGCAGCCCGGGCAAAGGCCCGGCGCGCCCGGCGTCCGCTCAGCGTGGAGGATCTCTCCGCCGCCCTCGCGGAGATCAGGCCCCGCATGCCGGAGGCCGTCCGCTGGCAGGTGGCCGTGCACGAGGCCGGTCACGCGTTGGTCGGTGCCGCCACCGGTGTCGCGACGCCCCGCGTGCTGGCGCTTCAGGGTGATGGCGGCGTCACCCATGCGGAACGGCGCGTGATCCACCAGCGCCGCGCCGAGCTCGAAGCGGCGCTCGCCGTCGACATGGCCGGTCGCGCGGCGGAACGCGTCGTCTTCGGAGAGGCCTCTGCGGGGGCGGGAGGCGCCGCGGACTCCGATCTCGCCCGCGCAACGAACATGGCCGTCGCGCTCGAGGCCGCTTGGGGTCTCGGCGATCGTCTCAGTTGGCTGGGTGACCCCGAGACCATCGTCGCCCGCCTGCGCCTCGACCCGCCGCTCGCGGCCCGCGTCGAGGACCACCTCCGCCGCGCTGAAGAGCGGGCGCTGAGGATCCTGCAGGCCCAGAGGCCGGTCCTCGAAGCCATCGCCACCGCGCTCTGCGACAAGGGCCTGCTGCAGGGTACTGCGCTCGAGGAGCTCATGTCAGAGGTCAGGCCGGAGAGGGCGCCCCGGAAGCCCGGAGATGTGACGGGGGAGATGCCCGCAGTGGCGAACCGGCTGGAAACCGACGAGGAAAGGACGGTTGTTCGGGAGGCGGACTGGTCCGCGCCTTACCGGCCCCTCGATCGCGCCGCCTGATCCGGTCCGGATCCGCCCGCCTGTGATCCACATGCAGGCGGGCGGCAGTAGTTATTCTCCGAATAACAAATCCGCCCGAACAGACGATTTGCTCTCGCCTCAACTAAGGTTCGTTTCTGTTATCAGAACAGTCTGGGTAACCGTTCGATCGCATCTGCTTTGATGCGTACGCTGACATCGTCACGATACGTTTGTTCATTTATCTGGCTGTGGGGCCTTTGATCCTGCCGCCGGAAAGCATGTCCGGTGATGTCGTATCTGGTCACGTCGAGCACATCGGGATCGTGCAACAGGGTGTCATTAACATAGTGTCGCAAGCTATGCATGCAGAGCTCTCTTGGATTCCCATTCAGCGCGATCTTCAGCGCCTTCCGCCACATGTCGTCGATGCTTTCGCCAAATTTTTCCACGCCCTCAGCGGGATCAGGGCTGAGGCTGCGTGCGCTGCCCGTCCGTGGCTTCGGGATAACATCTGGGAACAGAAACGTTTCGCCCTGTGCCCGCATGCGCGCGGCATGTTCCACCAGACCCAGTTCCAACAGATGCGAGTGAATCGGAACGAACCTCGTGAGTTTCTTTCGCGGATCCGTTGTCCCTTCTTCCTCGCCTTTTAGCCCACGCCAGGCGTTAGACTGGTTCACAGCGCAGCATGCAGGCAGCTTCGGTCCAGAGTTCCTGCGGGCGAGCATCGAGTGGGGCGTCGGGTCACGCGGTCAGTACCTTGGTATCAGAACCGATGACATTCGCGACAGTGTGGCCGGACCGGATGATCTGCCCCTTGACACTGAAACCGAGCGCGTCGTGCTCGCTTGCGGGGCGATGTACGCAGCGGGGAATCTGGTAACCTTACGAATGAAGTCTTTCCTGGCCGGGCCGCAGGGCCCGCTCCAGACGAGGCTCCAGACCTTCTGCGTGCAGCTCCTTGAAAGCTGGATCGCCAGGCACCGCGGCGTGCTGTCGGCGCAGGATCGCGCCCTGCTCAGCCGCGCGGCCACGTCGGTTCGGGACCTCCTGCGGGACGAGGCGCTGGTGTCGCTGGAAGAACCGGACGGGACCGTTCCGATCAGCGAGACCGGGTGGTTCGACGACAGCTTCGTCTACCTCACCGCGCCCACGATGGCTGGCATCGCGCAGGCCGCAGAGGCGGATCCGGGCCGGCTCTTCGATCTCCTGCAGGTTCAGGATCTACTCAAGCCCGGCGGCGAGCGTGGCTTCCAGTACAAGATGCCCAGCCGGGTGCCCGGCAGGCCACGCGCCTACCGCATCTCGCGGGATGTTCTGCGGTTCGCAGCCGCCAGCCAGAGCTGAGCGTGTCGAGAAGGTCGTGGCGAACGTGATGGGCGGAAGGACGAAGCCGCTATCGCGGCAATGGCGCTTGTGGCTGGGGTGTTGAGCTGTTCCTAAGGCCGCGTATTTTGCGATTTTGCTAACCTGTCTGACGATTGAGGTTTCTCATTCTGATGACAGGAGGTTCCCATGACAGAGGAGAAGATGAGCCCGCTGCGTGCGCGGATGATTGAAGATATGCGCATTCGCGGAATGTCACCGAAGACCCAGCAAGGCCATATCAGGGCAGTCAGGTATTTTGCTGAGTTCATAGGGCGCTCACCCGATACTGCGACGCCAGATGAGCTCCGCGCGTATCAGCTTCACATGACCGATAGTGGGGTCTCGACGGGCGTGTTCAACGCCAGGATCGTGTCACTACGGTTCTTCTTCGGCATGACCTGCGGGCGTGAAGAGATGAAGCGATACATGCAGTTCCGGCGCAAGGCGAAGAAGCTGCCCGTTGTCTTGAGTGTCGAGGAGGTTGGCGACCTATTGGCGGCGGTGCCGGGGCCCGGCCTGAAGTATCGCGCTGCTTTGGGGATCAGCTATGGGGCTGGCTTGCGCGCGTCCGAGGTCTGCAATCTCAAGGTCTCCGACATCGACAGCGACCGGATGCTGATCCATGTCGATGAGGGCAAGAATGACAAAGATCGCAAAGCAATGTTGTCGCCCGCCTTGCTTGATCTGCTGCGTGACTACTGGCGGGAAGCGAGGCCCGAAGGATGGCTGTTTCCGGGCAAACCCAAGATCATGGCCCTGTCACCGCGTCAGCTGAACCGGGCCTTCACGTCCGCAAAACACATGGCCGGGATCAACAAGCCCGCCACTCTGCACACCTTGCGCCACAGCTTTGCAACGCATCTGCTCGAGGCCGGAACGGACGTGCGGGTGATCCAGGTGCTTTTGGGACATTCCAAGCTCAGCACGACAGCGCGCTATACCCATGTCGCCACCAAGACCATCCGCGGCACCGTCAGTCCTTACGAGATGTTGGAGAAGCTGCAGGATCACACCGTCAGGCGGGGATTGGAGTAGCGGCGCGGGCGGTTGCCGCGCCCACGACTGGAGATCGCAGATATCTTTCGGAACTACGGGCCTGCGTATCGGCAGGCCAATACTGGGCACATCAGTCTTGGCCAACTGAAGGTGATGTCGGCAATTGAAGCCTGCCGAACCGAGGCGCTCGGCGGGCATGTGGCAGGTTGCACCAAATGCGGCCACCACCACATTGCCTATAACTCTTGCAAAAACCGGCATTGCCCCAAGTGCCAGGGACCAGCGGCACGCGATTGGATGGAGGCGCGGGCCGAAGACTTGCTGCCCGTAGAGTACTTCCATGTCGTCTTCACGTTGCCCGCAGAGATTGCCCGGTTCGCCTATTGGAACCAGAAGGCAGTCTACGGCCTCTTGTTCCGCGCTTCAGCGCAAACCGTCATGACTATCGCGGCCGATCCTAAGCGCCTCGGTGCGAAGGTCGGCATGACCAGTGTGCTGCATACCTGGGGATCTGCACTGACCCATCATCCCCATATCCACATGATCGTCCCGGGCGGAGGTTTGTCACCGGACGGCAACAAATGGGTCGGTTGCAAGCCAGGGTTCTTCCTGCATGTGCGGGTATTGGCGCGGCTGTTCAGGCGCCTGTTCCTGGAAGGCCTTCTCGAGTTGTACCGTGCAGGCCAGCTCACTTTCTTTGGCAATCTCGCCTGCCTGGCGCGAGCGGATGCCTTCGCGAAGTGGCTCGCCCCGTTCCGCAAAACCGACTGGGTGGTCTATGCCAAACCGCCCTTCGGCGGACCTGAGGCCGTGCTGGCCTATCTGAGCCGTTACACCCACCGGGTCGCGATCTCCAACCATCGGCTGGTCAGTGCGGATGCCAATACCGTGGCTTTCCGCTGGAAGGATTACTGGATCAAACACGGTGATCGTCAAAAGGTCATGTGTCTGGCCACACCTGAGTTCATCCGTCGCTTCCTTATCCACGTCCTTCCCGAAGGCTTCCACCGCATCCGCCACTACGGTCTGCTGGCCAGTTCAGCGCGCAAAACGAACATCAGGAAGATCCGGGCTTTGCTTGGCGCTCAACGCACCGAAGAAACCACCGAGCCAGAGTTGGAGCCCGAGCCGACCTCTCTCACCCTGCGCGAGCCGTGTCCCTGCTGCGGCGGCCCTATGCGCATCATCGAGATCTTCCGGAGCGGTCAGATACCGATGTCACGCGCGCCACCAAGGGAGCAGGCCGCATGATCCGATGCTTGCCCTCGCGTTTAGATATGTTTCGATCGTCTCTGGCTGATCGGCTAAACACGCTTGCGGCCAACATCCAAAAAGACGACCTGCATTGCGTTCTCACCACCCAATCTACGCAACAAACGGGAACTGGGTGGCAGAAAAGCACTGCGGCGGGCGCACTCGACACGGGAAACAGCGCGCCAGTGGCAATGGCAGCCTCACCCGCCAGCCCTCTTTCCCCATAGGTCACAACCAGCCCCCGCGGCTTCCTCCTTCCGAGGTTTGTCAACGCGGGCCGCACGCCCCGCCGGAAGGAAATGTCGCACCCCGGCCCGCATCGAAAAACCTTCAGGATTCCGGACATTCTCTGCGGGCGCGAGATTTAGGGGTGAATCCGATGGAAGCTGACATTCAAATTGCCACCCGACCGGCGTACTCGCTGCACCAGCGCAAGGCAGCTCAGAGCCCAGAGCGGGCGTGACCCATTGCCGATGCGCACGGTTGCAGCAATGAGACCGACACTCGCATTCAGATGCTACGCAGCAAGAAAGCCCTTCGGCTCAGCGGCAGCCATTCTTCGGACACTGATGTCCGGGTCGCGGACAATCGGGACTTTTAGGCCTTCGAAGAAAATACCCGAGCATATGGTCCCCAGTGGTCGACGTTGCACCCAAAAGCTGTTGTCAGCTTCGATCCAAAGCAGATGGGATCATCCAGTTTGCTTCATTCGAGCTCGCGCCATTTGCAGATGCTACAGAGATCGGTCGCAAATCCTTGGCGCGTCGCTGGCAACGACGGAAAAAGGAGCACGATCAAGTATGATCAGATGCTCGATCAAACGGTATGTTCCCGGCTTGGGCAACAGGTTGAAACATACGTCGGTAGGTGCCCGGGGTAACGCCTGTAAGTCGCTTGAAGAGCCGGCCGAAGAATGAGGTGTTATCGTATCCAACAGCCACTGAGATTTCTTCAACCGCATCGTTGCTCAACTCAAGTCGGCGCTTTGCTTCCTCGACCCTCAGGCACTGGATCCGGTTTATCAGGCTGCTTCCCGTCGCACGCTTGAACCGTCTCTTCAGAGTTCTTTCGGAAAGACCCGAAAATGCTATGGCGCCGTTAATCGGTGCGATCTGTTGGAAATTCTCTCCAAGCCAATCTTCGACGGCAATGATGACGCAGTCTTCATGGGTCGTTCGCTGAACCAGCGCCGCGTAGGGTTTCTGACCTTCTTCGTGCCAACGAAGAAGGCTGCCTTTTGCGATGCGGAGTGCCTCTTCCGCGCCGCAATGGCGTGCGATAATGTGGAGCGCGAGATCTTGCCAGGATGTTGATCCACTCGCCGTAACAATACGGCCCGATGGGTCTGCAGTTACAAGGCAGGAGCCGTGAACATAGTTGACGGCGTCGAAGTGCCTGCTGAAATAATCCTTGTAGGCCCAATGGCTTGTTGCCGCGCGCCCATCAAGTATACCGCTTGCCGCGAGTAATATGGCGCCAGTACAGCTGGAGTATATCAGACTGCCGGATCGATGGCACTTTCGTAGCCAAGCTGCAAGTTTGGCATCGTTTTCGGCGAGATGTCTCTCTGGTGGCCGCCAGATTTCCGGAACCACGACAATCTCTGGAACGATGTCATCTTCGATCGTGTAGTCTGCAATGATCGGAACCCCATTCGCACACCGAAAGGCGTCTCGTTGATTGCTGACGACTTGCGTTTGGAAAAGAGTTTGCCGTGCCCCTGTGCCGACGAAGTCGGGCCATAGATTTCCGGCAGAAGAAAGCATGTCGACCATGCCGTAGAGCACTCCGCCACCGGTTTCACCTGTAGCCAGGATTGCAGTCTCGATTGGCAAGTCTCTTTGCAGATTCATTACTGAACTTTGGCGCAAATGGACGGAAATTGTCAATAATCGATCTTACGCCGAAGTTTTCCCACGCCTACCGTTGGTCTCAAACTGATCGGATTTGGAGCCAGCATTTAATGGAACTGCCTTTGCGACACCCCCGCTTCATTCTGATCTGCGCCATGGTATCGGTGGCGGCCGGGTCGTGGGGTCTCTATTGGCTGCCGCAGCGCTTGCTACTTGATGCGGGCCTCACCGGTGGATGGGGAACGATAGCGCAGTACGTGATCTGTCTCATGGTACTGGGCCCAATAGCACTTTGGCGCGTTGCATGTGGACAACCGATTGGCCTAAAGCACTGGGTTTGCGGTCTCCTGCTTGGAAGCGGCGTAATTCTTTATGCGAACTCGTTTCTCGTGACCGACGTCATTCGTGCACTTGTTTTCTTTTATCTCTCTCCCGTCTGGGCGACCCTGATAGAAGTGGTGTTTCTGGGTAGAAGGCCCGGCTGGCACCGCGCGGTAAGTATCGCTCTGGGTTTGACGGGTGCCTGGATCGCTATCGGTTTAGACATTGGTCTACCTGTGCCTACACAGCTCGGCGACTGGTTTGGCCTGATCGGTGGCATGCTTGTTGCAGCAGGTGCTGCCAGAACCGAGATTGAGCAACCTGACGGCGTGTTTCCCTTGCTATTTGTTGTGTTTGTCTTCGCGTTTGCCGCCACCTTGTGGCAATATCCCATTCTAGCAAACTCGATTGGGTCCCGGCCGTCCTTGCCTGTCGTGCTAGCCAGTCTGCCGCTTCTGCTCGGCCTTTCCTTGTTTTTTGTTCTTCCCACAACCGCTGTGATAATCTGGGCACCTGCAAGGATAGGGACTGGTGTCTTCGGTATCCTAATTCTTTCTGAATTGGTCGTGGGGGTGATCAGCGCTGGACTGCTGACGGATGAACCTTTTGGCTGGCGCGAGGTTACGGGTACGTCGCTCATCTTGATCGCGGGTATCGCAGAGTTGCTTACTCCAGCTCATAGGGCTGATCCGGTTCGAGCAAAGGCATCGTAAAGCAGTTCATCAACCACATAAGCAAAATATCTGTTACAGGTTTTGGCATGATCCAGATGCGCTAGCCCTGCGCAGCGAACGACCGCTTCCAAACTGGACCAGTTTTACTGTGCGCAATGAACGATTGAGGGAGACCGCGCCGCAGTTCCGCGCCAGACTCCAAAAATTCACCGTAGCGCGGAGACAAGTTTCGCTGCCTCAGCATTCGGCAGAAAAGTCCCGCATGTGAGACGTCAAGCTGCCGCGCGGCGAATGACCGGTTCGGATCTGTCCCATTCAGCCGTGCACGAACGACCGCTTCGGCGAAGGCGTGCTGCACTGCCGCAAGGCAAATCGTTACTCGATCGTGCCGCCGACGTGAACGTCGCTGCTCCAGCATCAGGCAGCTTGGTCCGCGATGTGTGAGTTAGCCAGGGCCAAGATTTTGCATCCGCAGCAAATGGCTGGTTCGACGGGCCGCACCGCGGCGGACGGAGCCCCGGACAAAGGTCGGCTAAGGGCCGATCACGTCGATGTACCGCTCAAGAGCCAACGACCTGTTCTACATGCTCCCCCCAAGCCTTCCCCGCCAGAAAACAGAGATCGTACAGGCTGACCGCTGAGGTCTCGCGCCCGCAGGTCAGCCGCTTCAGCACCTCAGGCGCGAGGTACGCCAACCGCAGCTGGCGGCTGACATGGCTCTCGGCCAGTCCGACGTCCTCGGCCAGTTCCTGTGTAGGAGGGAACTCGCCTGCCTCCATGCGCCGCCGCGCCGCCAAAGAGCGGCCAATCGCGCCCAAAGCAGCATGAAAATAGAACTGCGTCACACTTGGAGTGTCTTCGTCCGCTCTCGGAGCGAACGGAGAGGTCACTTTTATGCAGTGACCCCAGAAACGTAGGCACCAAGCGCGACGCTGGCGAAAATTTTCAGCCCTAAGGACACCGAATCTTTACTTGACATCATATTTATGACCATTAGCATGCTTAATGACTATTGGTAAGTTTAAGGGATATCTGGGCAGTCTATAGCCGCCTGCCGGAATATTTGCAGAACCAGATCGGCGCTGCGATGGCTCACTTAGGAGAAGTGCTGCAGATGATCGCAAATATGAGGCAAGTTTCGAACATCTGGCCGAGCCAGCAGGCGCGGACAGGCGGGGGAATGGTCAACATGACACAACCCTGTTGCCGTCCACTAGCCACTGTCGGCGGCGGGTCATGACATCATTGGCCGATCTGCTGGCGAGCGTCTTCGACCGACGCAAGGTGTGGCCTGCTCTTGCAAGACCTAGCGAGAAATCAATTGCCGAACTGGCGTTCGAACTGGTCGGCAGTGCGGGGGAAGCATCAGGACTCGCGTCAGCTGCCACCATATTGGCAGGTTACTCCAAGCTTGACGATGCGGGCAAGCTTGCCTTCTTCCGGATGTTGTCAGTCGAGATGAACATTTCCGCGGACAAGGTGCGTCAAGCGCTGGATTTGTATGAAGCCTCTCCTTCAAGGGCCACCTACCGAGACTTCGCCGCTGCAGCTGAGCCGCCGCGGCAGGAGTTGATCCGTAGGCTGAACAGGGTGCCTGGAGCGACAGGTAGTCTGGTGCGTATGCGGGCCGATTTTCTGCGTTTGGGCCGGGGCGAGCCAGATCTTGAAGCGCTGGACCTGGATTTTCGGCACCTCTTTGTGTCGTGGTTCAACCGTGGCTTTCTGGTGCTGCGACCGGTCAGTTGGGAAAGCCCTGCACACATCCTCGAAAAGATCATCGCCTATGAAGCCGTTCATGCGATCGACAGTTGGGATGACTTGCGGCGGCGGCTGGAGCCTGGAGATCGACGTTGTTTTGCTTTCTTCCATCCAGCTATGCCGGATGAACCGCTGATCTTCGTAGAGGTCGCCCTTACACAAGGCATCGCAAATTCCATTCAATCGCTCTTGTCTGAAACCCGCGAGGAAAAGTCTGTAGCAGAGGCAGATACAGCGGTATTCTATTCAATCTCTAATTGCCAACCTGGACTTGCTGGCATTTCTTTTGGCAATTCGCTTATCAAGCAAGTCGCTGCGGATCTGTCCCAAGAGTTGCCCGGAATCCGTACATTTGTGACGCTGTCCCCGATGCCCGGATTCACCGAATGGCTGTCGGAAACGGGTGTCCATACTAAACATGTCGATGTACAGGCGCTCTGCGCGCTTGGTGCCTATTTTCTTGCCCACGCGAAAGACCGCAAAGGGATGCCTTTCGATGCCGTGGCACGTTTCCACCTGGGCAACGGGGCTATTCTTCATCAAGTCCATGCCGATGCGGATCGCTCTGAGAAGGGTCTCGGTCAGTCTGCAGGCCTGATGGTCAACTATCTCTACGACCTAAGCCAAGTAGCGCAGAACCACGAGCGGTTCGCCACGACAGGTGAGGTCGCCACCTCACCTCAAGTGCGTGCGCTTTGTGCGCAGGCAGAGAAATTTCTTCACACGGAAAAGACAGTATGACCAACCCGCTCTTCGACCGATTGTTCGCGAGGCATGCAGGCGAGAGCAAACCGCTTTTGCGACTGGTCGACGGTACCACCGTTTCTTATGCCGCTTTTCTTAGTCTCGCCGCGCAGATTGCTCATCTTCTGACACAAAGCGGACTGCAAGCCGGTGATCGTCTAACAGCCCAGGTTCAAAAGTCGCACGAGGCGTTGGCCCTCTATGCCGCTTGCGTCCAAGCGGGAGTGGTTTTCCTACCGCTGAACGTGGCCTACACCTCTGAAGAATTGAACTATTTCATCGAAGACAGTGGCGCGCGGATGATTGTCTGTGACGGCAAGGTGGCAGCGGCGCTTTCACCTATCGCCACTCGGCTTGGGGCTTCGCTGGAAACACTGAACCAGGACGGAACTGGGACGTTGATGGAAAGCGCGCGGGTGATGCCGGAAGCGTTTCCTACGGTAGATCGTTCATCTGAAGATCTTGCAGCATTGTTATACACATCCGGGACAACTGGGCGCTCAAAAGGTGCCATGCTCAGTCAAGGAAATCTTCTGTCGAATGCTGAGACTTTGGCGAAGGAGTGGCAATTCACGCCTGACGACGTGCTGTTACACGCCCTGCCGATTTTTCACACACACGGTCTTTTTGTAGCGACCAATGTGACTTTGGTTTCAGGGGCATCAATGATCTTCCTGCCTCAATTCAATGTCGATCAGCTGGTCGGACTCATGCCCGACGCAACAGTTCTGATGGGTGTTCCGACCTTTTACACACGGCTGCTGGATCACCCACAATTTGATCGCCACCGAGCGTCCGGCATCAGACTGTTTGTGTCTGGCTCAGCTCCACTTCTTGCAGAGACCCATGTCCAGTTCGCGGACCGTACGGGGCACCATATCCTCGAACGCTATGGGATGACCGAAACCAACATGAACACGTCAAACCCCTATGACGGTGAGCGCCGCGCGGGCACGGTCGGACTGCCTCTTCCAGGGGTGGAGGTGATGGTAACTGACCCAGAAACCGGTGCTACTCTGCCCGAGAACACTGTGGGACAGATTGAGGTTCGCGGACCAAACGTATTCAAGGGCTATTGGCAGATGCCCGAGAAAACCGCCGCCGAGTTAAGAGGCAACGGGTTCTTCATTACTGGCGATCTGGGGAAGATCGATGAAGACGGCTATGTCCACATTCTGGGGCGCAACAAAGATCTGATCATTTCCGGCGGATACAACATCTATCCCAAAGAAATCGAACTGGTGCTGGATGCCCAGCCAGGCGTGCTCGAAAGCGCTGTCATCGGCGTGCCGCACCGTGACCTGGGCGAGACAGTCATCGGGTTGATCGTGGCCGCGCCCGGCCAGTCGCCGGGCCCAGAGCAGATCATGGAGGCGATTCAGGGGACGCTCGCACGATTCAAGCAGCCCAGACGGCTCATCCTTGTACCGGAATTGCCGCGAAATGCGATGGCCAAGGTGCAGAAAAACATCCTTCGGGAACAGTTCAAGGATGCAGTCCATACGGTCTGATGCGGTTCTCAGAGTAACGAAGTTTGAGGTGCCCATCGCGAACTGAGTTTGAAAAGACCACGGTGACCTTCGAGGAGGAAGGTGCCGCAACTTAGAAAACCAAGGGAGGAGAGACTTATGACCAAACATTTGATCGGCCAAGGCGGAATGACCCGTCGGGGCCTCTTGAAAAGCGGGATGGCAATGACGGCAGCAGGGTTGGTGCTGCCGGCCGGTATGGCCATGGCGCAAACAGAACCGAAGAAGGGCGGGACCCTGCGGATTGGCTTCAACTCGGGCAGCACGACCGATAACTACGATCCCGGCGTGTGGGATACGAACTTCGTTCAGGTCTTTGCCCAAGCGCGGCACAACTACCTGACGGAAATCGCAGCCGACGGCTCTCTGGTCGGGGAAGTTGCGGAAAGCTGGGAGGCCAGCCCCGATGCGATGACCTGGACGCTGAAGATCCGATCAGGCATCACCTTCCACAGCGGCGGAACCGTGACAGCTGATGACGTCATTGCGTCGATCAACTACCACCGCGGCCCGGAGAGCACGTCGGCTGCCAAGCCGATCGTCGATCCGATCGTCGAAATGAAGTCAGACGGGCCGAATACAGTCATTGTCAAATTGAGCGGCGGGAATGCCGATTTCCCCTATCTGATGTCGGACTATCACCTGCCGATCATGCCCGCGAAGGACGGCAAGATCGATCCGACCTCGCCTGACGGATGCGGCCCCTACAAGGTCGACGATTTCGAACCCGGCATCAGCGCCTCGCTGACCCGGCATTCGGGATACTGGAAGACGGATCGCGCCCATTTCGACGGGCTGTTGCTGCTGGCTCTGCCCGATCCAGTGGCGCGGCAGAACGCGCTCTTGACCGGCCAAGTGGACGTCATCAACCAAGTCGATCTGACGACGGTTTCGATGATGTCCCGCAACTCATCGATCCGCGTGCTTTCGGTGACCGGCAACCAGCATTTCTGCTTCCCGATGGATACGCGGGCGGCGCCGTTCGACGACAACAACGTGCGGCTTGCGCTGAAACATGCCCTCGACCGCCAGGAAATGGTTGACAAGATCCTCTATGGCTACGGTGCGGTCGGAAACGACAACCCGATCGGCCCGACGCAGCAGTATTATGCGGCGGACCTGCCGGTGAACGGCTATGACCCCGACAAGGCCAAGTTCCATCTTGGAAAGGCCGGGCTGGACTCGCTCGACGTTTCGCTCTGGGTTGCCGAGACCGGGTTCACGGGGGCCACGGATGCCGGTTCGCTTTATGCCGAACGGGCCAAGGCCGCCGGCATCAATATCACCGTCGAACGTGCGCCGAACGATGGGTATTGGAGCAACGTCTGGATGCAGAAGCCATGGGTTGCCTCATACTGGGGCGGTCGCGCCACATGCGACTGGATGTTCTCCACCGCCTATGCGGCGGGGGCGCCCTGGAACGAAAGCTATTGGGACAATGAGCGGTTCAACACGCTGCTGTTGCAAGGGCGGTCGGAGCTGGACGATGCCAAGCGGGCGGAGATATACCACGAGATGCAAGCCATCGTTTCGAACGAAGGCGGCGTTGTGATCCCGATGTTCGCAAGCTTCGTCATGGGCGTTTCGAACGCGGTCGCAACGCCCGATGTCGTCGGCGCGAACTGGGATCTCGACGGGTTCCGCGCGGTCGAGCGGTGGTGGTTCGCCTGATCCTTCCGATCATCTGAACGGGCTCTGGCGAGACGACCTTGCCAGAGCCTCGAGGCCGTTGCGGCATCAAGACCGCAGGCCATGCATGCAAACGGGGGGATGAAATGAACGAGATCTGGCGGATGATCGGGCAGCGGCTGCTTTTGGGTGTGCTGACCCTTTTCATCATTTCCGTGGTGATCTTCGGCGCGACGGAGCTTTTGCCGGGCGACCTCGCGCGCGAATTGCTGGGTCAATCGGCCACCGAAGAAACCCTCGCGGCACTTCGCGAGCAGCTTGGCCTCAATGATCCGGCGCCGCTGCGCTACTGGAACTGGCTGGCCGGCGTGTTGCAAGGCGATTTCGGGATGTCGATGGCGACACAGAAACCGATCTCGGAACTGGTTGGCGCAAGGTTAGGAAATACACTTTTCCTGGCATTATATGCGGCGGCCTTGGCTGTTCCCTTCGCCTTGCTGCTTGGTGTTCTGGCAGCGCTCTGGCGCAATTCGATTTTCGACCGCGCATCGAACGCCCTGGCCCTCACCGCGATTTCCTTTCCCGAGTTCTTCGTGGCTTACACGCTGATCTTGTGGCTGGCGCAATCGGGCCTCTTCCCGTCGATGGTGCGCATCACCGGCAGCACGACGACGGGCGAAATGCTGTACATGGCTTTCTTGCCCGCGCTGACGCTGACCCTTGTGGTCACGGCGCACATGATGCGGATGACGCGGGCCGCGATCATTAATCTGCTGGCCAGCCCCTATATCGAGATGGCGCGGCTGAAGGGCATGTCACCGATGCGTGTCGTGCTGCGCCACGCGGTGCCGAACGCACTGGCCCCGATCATCAACGTGGTGGCGCTGAACCTTGCCTACCTGATCACCGGGGTCGTGGTGATCGAGGTGGTCTTTGTTTATCCCGGTCTCGGGCAGTTGATGATCGATGCCGTGTCCAATCGCGACATCGCGGTGGTGCAGGCCATCACGCTGATCTTTGCATCGGCCTACGTCCTGCTCAACCTTCTCGCGGATGTGCTCTCGACGATCACCAACCCGCGCCTGATGCACAGGAAATAGGCGCATGATCATTCTGATTTCCATAATCGTCGGCCTGGCATTGTTCTTCATGATCGGTGTTTCCGCTCGCTCCGCATTGCAGGCGGTGGCTCCGGCCCATCACAAACCAACGTTCCGCGACATGCCGTTGACGGCTTCCTTCGGACTGGCGGTCATCCTATTTTACATCTTTGTCGCTGTCTTTGCCCCGTTGATTGCCCCTTACGGCGAGAGTGAGGTTCTTGGCGCCCAGTTCTTGCCGTGGGCATCCCCCCACTATCTCGGCACCGACAAGCTGGGCCGTGATATGCTGACCGGGCTGATCTATGGCGCGCGCAATACCGTGGGCATCGCTTTTGCCACCACTGCGCTTGCTTTCTTTGTGGGTTCGTTCCTTGGCCTATGGGCGGCGCTCGTCGGAGGCTGGCTCGACCAATCGTTGTCGCGTTTTGTCGATGCACTGATGGCCATTCCAGCCCTGATCTTCTCGCTCCTGCTGCTCACGATCTTCGGGACATCGGTTCTGACGCTGATCCTCGTCATCGCGGCTGTTGATGCCACGCGTGTCTACCGTCTGGCGCGCTCGGTCGCCCAGGGAATCGTTGTCATGGACTATATCGAGGCCGCCCGTCTGAGGGGCGAAGGCATGTGGCGTCTGATCCGGCGCGAGATCCTTCCGAACGCCATGGCCCCCCTGGTGGCCGAGTTCGGCCTTCGGTTCTGTTTTGTGTTCCTGGCGATCTCGGCGCTGTCGTTCCTTGGCCTTGGCATCAAACCACCGACCGCCGACTGGGGCAGCATGGTGCGCGAAAACGCGACGCTGATCACTTTTGGCGACATCACCCCGCTGCTGCCCGCCGGGGCCATCGCGCTGCTGACGGTGGCGGTGAACTTCGTGGTGGACTGGCAATTGCACCGCGCCAGCGGTTTGAAGGAGTAGGCCATGGAAAACACAAGGCTTCTGACCATCAAGGGCCTTAAAATCGAAGGCCGCTCCGGTGACGCATGGCATGAGATTATCAAGGGTGTGGACCTTACCCTACATAAAGGCGAAGTGCTGGGCCTGATCGGGGAATCCGGGGCTGGAAAGTCAACTCTGGGTCTGGCTGCAATGGGCTTTGCCCGGGACGGTTGTCGCATCTCGGGCGGGACAATCGACTTTGACGGGATCGACCTGCGGACCGCCTCCGAAACTCGAAGACGGGGCCTGCGGGGCAAGCGCATCGCCTATGTCGCTCAATCGGCAGCGGCGAGCTTCAATCCCGCGCACAAGCTGATCGACCAGTATTGCGAGGCGCCGGTCGTGCATGGTGTCATGCCGCGTAAGACGGCCGAGGACGACGCAGTGGACCTCTACCGTCGCATGCGCTTGCCCAACCCGGATGCGATCGGTTTCAGATATCCGCACCAAGTCTCAGGTGGGCAGTTACAACGAGCGATGACCGCCATGGCAATGTCCTGCCGTCCAGACCTAATTATCTTTGACGAACCAACCACCGCGTTGGACGTCACCACCCAGATTGAGGTCATGGCTGCTATCCGCGACATCGTACGCCAGTTTGGCACGGCGGCGATCTATATCACGCATGATCTTGCCGTAGTTGCTCAGATGGCCGACAGGATCAAGGTTCTGCTCAGGGGCGATGAGGTGGAGGAGGCCGACACCCGCTCGATGCTGGCCGCCCCGCGTGAGGACTATACCCGCAGCCTCTGGGCCGTGCGCAGCTTTGCACGCGCCGAACACCCGTCTGCAACCGGAATTCCGGTAGCCTCGGTTGGCAATGTGACGGCGGGCTATGGGGCGGTCGATGTGCTGAAAAATATCAGCTTTGACATCCACGCCGGACGCACCGTGGCCGTCGTGGGTGAGAGCGGATCGGGCAAGTCGACCACGGCGCGGGTTATCACAGGTCTTCTGCCACCGCGAGAAGGCGAGGTCCTGTTCAACGGCAAAGCGTTGCCCGCCAGTTTCAAGGCCCGCTCCCGCGACGAACTTCGCCAATGCCAGATGATCTATCAGATGGCGGACACCGCCTTGAACCCAAAGCTTCGCCTGCGCGAGTTGATCGGTCGACCGGCAGCAATGTATCTGGGTCTGAAAGGAAAGGCGCTGGATTCTCGCATCCGCGACCTTCTGGCCTTGATTGAACTGGAACCCGACAAGTACATCGACCGCTTGCCGTCGGAGCTTTCGGGTGGGCAGAAACAGCGCATCGGCATCGCACGGGCCCTTGCCGCTGAACCGCAGCTCATCATTTGCGACGAGGTCACCAGCGCCCTGGACCAGATCGTGCAAGAGGGAATCCTCAAACTGCTTGACCGGCTTCAGAACGAGTTCAACCTTGCCTACATGTTCATCACCCACGATTTGGCCACGGTGAAAGCCATCGCCGATGAGGTGGTGGTGATGCAGCATGGTGCCGTGGTCGAGCGTGGAGCGAAAGCGGAGATATTTGCTGATCCGAAGGAGGATTATACAAGGCTCCTGCTCTCGTCAGTTCCGGAAATGGATCCTGACTGGCTCAACCGCCTCTTGGTTGCGCGCTCGGGCTTGACTCCAAATGATTGAAGCACTCGGTGGTTTGCGCAGGTCGAGAACCGATACGCTAGGAAGACTATCGTAGCGACGGCGCAGTCGGGTTCTTTTCTTTCGGTGAGTTTCTGATTGCCTTAGTCAGACAAGGATGACTCTCTCGGATTTACTGTCCGCAGAAAAAACTGACAAAGGAAACTACCAATTGCGATCAAGGTCGATCCGCAGCATCCGACGCGCCGAACTCTCAAAGGCGGCATTCGAGGCTGTGGTCCTTTATGGACTCCGTGGGACTACACTTGAAAAGGTAGGCGAGATCGCTGGCGTTTCTGAAGGTGTCGTCTTGCATCATTTCAAAGACAAGAGCACTTTGCTTGAGGCCGTGATCCGCCGAACCAACGGAATGCTCAGCACGTCGCTGGTCGAACTCTACCGCCACGCTGAGACATCCTATGAGCGGCTTTGGGCAATCATTATCGCGAATTTCCACGAGTCGATCTTCAATCAGGCAGTCTGCCAGGCATGGGTGTCACTTATGGCAGAGGTTCCCCATAACAGGTCATGCCAACGCGTGCAGATTGCCAACTATCCGCGCATGTCCAGAAATTTTTCGCATGAGTTGAAGCACTTTGTTACAAGAGATGAAGTCAAAATCATCGCGCGGTAGCTCAACCTGTTGATTGACCGCATTTGGGTGCGGGTTGGCTCGCGGGTCGAACCGCTCGATTGCGACCGTGTAATCGGCGACCTTGAGTATTTCCTGATGCGGTTTCCGCCATTGGATGAAGAAAGCATCCAAAAATCATCGGGCTGCACGCGAAAAGATCGGGAACGTGGCACGTATCGCACTGGGAACGCGTGCATTTCTTGAGGCCGCAATGGGACGCTGATGGTCAGTCACCGGCCATGACCCGGGTCAGGTGGTCTGCGATCTGATGGATTGACTGTTGTGCCTCGGGCAAGTCTTCATACCATTCAAAGACGTGCCAAAGACCTTCCCACACTTGCAGATCGACCCTCGCTCCGCTGTCGCGCAGCCGTTGTGACAGCTGAACCGCTTGGCTTAGCAGCAGGTCGCGGGTTCCAGTGCTGATCAGGACCGCAGGAAAGCCGGAATCGAACATGCCGTTGATTGGTGAAATCAATGGCTGATCCACATTGTTGGTCCCAGCATAATAGCTCGCCGCCATATCCGAGTTGCGCCGCGTCAATGTGGGGTCGCGGCCATCGTTGAAGGTCAGGCTCTCGCCTGCGTTGCTCAAATCGCACCATGGCGACAGGAGGGCGGCAGCATCGGGCAAGCGCAAAGCTTCGGCTTTCGCTTTCAGCATCCAGACGAGCGACAGGTTTCCCCCTGCAGACTCCCCCACGATGGCAAAGGGCCGGTCGGCGAGGACCCGGTAGACCGCAAAGCCATCGTCAACGGCTGCCGGCCAGGGATGTTCGGGTGCCAGCCGGTAGTCCGGCACAATGATCCTTGCACCGGTCAGGGCCGAAATTGGGGCTATGATCGGCAGGTCTTCTATCGGGCTTCCTTCGACCATGCCACCGCCAAAACCATAGAGTATGGGCCAGTCGACCCGCAGGGTTGTTGGGCGCACGTCCAAGCAGCGCACCCCGCCAAGTGTTACTTCATCTTGATTAACGCCATGCTCCTGACATATGCGTGGAGCTTCGGCCTTGGCCAACTCCATCGCTTTTGCCCGCAAGGCGGGTAGGTTTCGAGTCGATCTGTCTCTTGCTCGGACGCCTTGATCGAGAAAGTTCAGGGCTGCGTCGCTGAGATGTGGGAAGGGCGACATGATTGGGATCCCGTTGTTATTGTGCCTGTCGGCCTAGGTGCCACGACCGGGCCCGCATGTTGGCCCAGACATCTGGCAGTGTGCCCGCTGCAATCTCGCGGCCTTCAGCCGGCGCTCCTAGGACAAATGGTTAGTACTGCGGATCTGCGATCCAGGGTTTGTAGATCTGTTGCACGCTTGGCCTTATCAGAACTTTGTCGGCGATACGTTTGGCATTGGGAAATTCTGACATCGTCGGGTGTCCTTTGGCCACGCGCAGCCATGTCGTGAGCATAAAAAGATAGATATCTGCCGCACTGAATTGATCGCCAAGCACCCATTCATTGTCGCCGATTTGATCTTCGATCACCGTCCAGGTTTCCCTCAGTCTCCGGCTGCCACGTCGCTGCGCACTTGGTTCGTCGCCGACGGCATCAACAAATCGGTCCGGGTAATAGGTCAGCTGAAAAGCGTTCTGAACCGAGTTGGAGAAGTAGACTAGCGTCTGCAGATACCTCGCTCGCGCTGGATTATTAGTGGCCGGAGCTAACCCTGCCTCGGAATGCCGGTCGCATAGAAACATCGTGATCGCGGCGCATTCATACATCGCTCCATCTTCCCACAACAACACCGGGATCCAGCCATTGGGATTGACGGCCAACTGCTCGGGCGGGCGTGGCTCGTCCATCTTCACCGATGTCTCAATAAGCTCATAAGGCGCGCCGATCTCTTCGAGCAAAACGCGCACGCCCATCGAGGCGCTCTTGAGTGCGTAAAACAGTCTATACATCCCTGTGGTCCCCTAGTAGGTCCATGCTTCGGTAAGCGGCCTGATTTCGACTTCGTTGCTCCAGACCCCTTTGGGCTGTTGAAGTGTCAGCCAATAGGTTTCAACGACATCTTTGTGATCCGCCAAGCCCGCCTGATCGCGGGTCACGCGGTAGATGCCGTTCATGGTCGGCACGTCAAGATCGCAATCAAGGCGCATATGCACGATATGAACCCCATCTTTCGAATAGGCCTTTGTCAGGCTCTGCGACAGCGCGCGAAGGCCGAACTTCCCGATTGCATAGATCGGATGCGTGGCCGAGCCCCGAAATGCCGCCGTTGCGCTTGAGAAAAAGATCGTGCCGTGTCCACGTGTGCGCATCTCGGGCAACACCGCCTTCGCGGCGGCAAAAGCCCCTGCTAGTTCGAGGCGGAAGGTGTATTCAAGCATGTCATAGGTCATGTCCAACGGTTCGCATCTGGCAAACGTGCCCCGGACGTTGTAGATCAGCACGTCAATCGGGCCTGCATCCGCCGACAGGGCACTGAGCGCCCGTTCGAGGGAGACAGGGCTGTTGGCATCGGCGCGCTGGTGCCAGACCTGAGTGGTTGGGCGTTCTGCCAAGGCTGCATTCTGTGCTGCGACGCGGCTTTCCTCGGACCGAGAGACAAGCCCGAGATCATATCCGCCGCGCGCAAATCGTTTCGCCAGCGCCGTTCCAAGCCCAGGACCAGGGCCAACTATGGTGCATACACCCCGGCGAGAGGTCATATTTTCAGGTCGAGTCTTGGTTTCCAGAAGGGGCGGAATAGCTCGATCTTGGGGCAACGGTTCATGACCACCTTCAAGCCGGCATCTTCGGCCAGCTTGGCGGCGGCGTCATCGTAGACGCCGATCTGGCCCCACAACACCTTTGCCCCGATCTCGATCGCCTGTTCGGCAAAGCCGTACAGCTCTTCCTTGGGGCGGAAGACCTCGACCATATCGACCGGGCGGTCGATCTCTTGCAGGGAATGGTAAACCTTGATCCCGCGGATTTCCGTGACCTTTGGGTTCGGGTTGACCGGGATCATGTCATACCCGGTCTCATGCAGGACGCGCAGCACGCCATAGCTGAACTTGGTCTTGTCGGCGCTGGCGCCCACCATGGCGATGGTTTTGACCGATTTCAGGATATCGGCGAGGAAGGCCGGATCGTAATCGTAGATGTGATCGACATCGGCATCGGGCATGATCAGGTCTCCTTCGGCGCGGCGACATCCGCCTTGAGTTCATGCGGCTTTAGCGGATCGAGAAACGGATTGCGGTAGAGGCGGTCATGGCTTTCCACCCCGATTTCAAGGGTGATATCACTGGTCGCGCGCGCCACGCAGAGGATGACATATCCTTCAGCAATCTGGCGATTGTTCAGCGCCACCTGGCGGCGTTGGTCGACCTGGCCGTCGGTTAGTTTGGCGGCACAGGTGATACAGCCGCCGTATTTGCACCCGTAAGGCAGATCGACGCCTTGGTCGCGCAAGGCATCCAGCAGCGGTCGGCGGGCGTCGACCTGATAGGTGGCATTGTCGCGGTTGGCGATGGTCACGGTGTAGGTCGTCATGCGCGTGGCTTTCTATGCGGTGTCCGGCGCAGTGTCATAGCCAGATATCGCTTGTGCAATCGCCGCCGGGATACCGCATTTCGTGGCAGCGTGCGGGGCCGCCCGGTTCCTTGCCGAAATCGACGATGAAGTCCTTGTTCATTTGCATGCCGCCATTTTCCGGGTCGCAGTCGATCATCACCATCACCCCGCCTTTTTCGCGGATCTCTGGGTAGAACTGATTGTCCCAGGTGCTGAAGAGGCTAGTCGTCACGTAAAGCCGCCTCCCATCAAGCGAGAGCTGGAACATTTGCGGCCCGCCGGCTATTTTCACGCCATTCACCTCAGGCGCCTTGCCCAACAAGCCACCCATCCACACCTGCCCGGTCAGCACCGGATTATGTGGATCGCTGATGTCATACTGGCGCATGTCGCCATGCAGCCAGTTGTTCAGATAGAGATATTTGTCATCCATCGAGATCAGGATCGCCGACATCACGCCGGGGATCGGGATCGGCCATTCGGGATGCGGTTCATTCTCGACATCAATGATTTTCTCCCATTGCCAGGCCCCGGCGCCGTCCTTCCACCAATGGATGACATTGGAACTGAGCGCAGCCCCGCAAAACCCATGGGTGCTGTCGGGATCATGATGAAACTTCACCTCAAGCGGGATCAGGCCATCTTCGCCCAGATACATGGTTTGAATGGGTTCGCGTTTCTCAAAATCCCAGAAATGCAGCTCGCGCCCGTATTTGAGGTGGCCGACCTCCTCCAGGTCGAACCCAGGCATGAAGGTGTTCGGCGCAGCCCATTCCGAACTGACCATGACGTTATGGCGCGGCTGATACCAGAAATCATAGCCGAACTTAATCTCGCCCATCGAGTTCTCCCAACGGCCGACAATCTCGAAATCCTTGTTGAGATGCAGATAACCCCCCGGCGCCACGCCCTTGGCATTACCCAGAAACGAGATGATGATTTCCGAGCCAAGGCAATGCACCGTGTGGGGCCCAGACAGATCGGTCTTCGCCTTGATCTCGACCCCTTCGATGACCTTGTGAAGGCGCGGGGCGCGCGGATCGGTGGCGGTGTCGACGATATGCAGATTGTTCGACCGCACCCCCGGCAGGATCAGGTATTTGCGGCTCATAGAGTGGTCATCATGACACGATGAGCAGGCATTCCAGCCCATATGATGCAGCTCATCCCCGATCCCCGGCATCTCAAGCCGGTGGATCACCTGGCTGTAGGTCGGGCTGTCAGGATCGACATCGACTGTCGCCAGATAATCCGGCTTTTGAATGCCGGTTCCGGTGTAGATCGCAATCGTATAAAGTAGCTTTTCGCGCGGGGCTTTGATGGCCTCCGCAGGCGATGCATAGCCCGGTCCGCAACATTCCATTAACTATCCTCCCATCCGGTCCGCAATGGCAACAACTCGATACATTTCACGCAGAACAGGTTTTTCGATCAGTTTGCCGTCGATCACCACAAGCCCTGTATCCGCAGCCTCGAACTCGACAATAATCCGGCGCGCGCGGGCGATCTTGTCGGCCGGTGGCGTGAACACCTGATTGAGCACGGCGATCTGTTTGGGGTGAACCGAGCCTTTGCCTGCAAATCCCAGATCGCGCACCTTTTCCGCCTCGATGCGCATGCCCTCAGGATCATCCAGATCAAGGAAAGGCACATCTATCACATCAAGGCCCGCCGTTGCCGAGGCATGAACCACGCGGCTGCGCGCATAGATCATAGATTCGAAGCTGTTCTGGCATTGCAGTTCGGCAGCCATATCCACGCCTCCGAAAAACATCGCGTCGATCCGATCCGAGCATTTGGCGATTTCAAACGCTGCCTCTAGCCCTTCGTTGGTCTCGATAATCACATGCAGGCGGGTTTCGTGCCCAGCCTCGGTCAGCAGTTGGTCCAGTATCACCACCTCGTCGGGCGTGCGGACCTTGGGCAACATCAGGGCGGGTGGCGGGGTACCAGTCGCCAGGATGGCCTGCACGTCCTCAATCCCGAACCGTTCACGCATCGAATTGATCCGCACGATACGTTCCACGCCGTCATCGGCTTGCGGCTGTTCGAACAGGGCAAGGGCCTTTTGGCGGGCCTCGGCCTTGTCCTTGGGCGCAATCCCGTCTTCCAGCTCGACACAGACGATATCCGCCCCAGACGCCAACGCCTTGGGAAACATATCGGGCCGCAGCCCCGGCGTGAAAATAAAGCTTCGGCGGGGGCGCGGGATGCGTGCAGTCATTGTCATCACTTCCTTCCTGTCAGCCAGTTCCGGTCAGGCGATCCCATGTAGGGTTTTTGTTTCAAGATAGTCTTCCAATCCCATCAAACCGCCTTCGCGACCATTGCCGGACTGTTTGTAGCCACCAAAGGGCGAGCCATAGTTGAATCCCCCGCCGTTGATGTGAATAGCACCGGCGCGGAGGCGGGAAGAGACGCGCTCCGCGCGGGCCGGACTGCCCGTCTGAACATAGGCGGCAAGCCCGTATGGCGTGTCATTGGCAATAGAGATGGCATCGTCCTCATCTTCGAACGGGATGATCACCAATACCGGGCCAAAGATTTCTTCCTGAGCGATCCTCATCTCGTTACGGACATCGACGAAGATGGTCGGTCGGGTGAACCAGCCGGTTTCAAACCCGTCCGGTTTGCCCAAGCCTCCCGACAGAAGGGTGGCGCCTTCATCGATCCCGACCTGGATCATGGTCTGAACGCGGTCATACTGAATGCGATCAAACAGCGGGCCGATGTGATCGCCTTCTTCGGTGGGGTCGCCGACCGTAATGTTGTCCGCCACGTGTTTAGCGATTTTCAGAGCCTCGTCATAACAGGACCTCTCCACCAAAAGCCGTGTCGGGGCATCGCAGGATTGGCCGGTGTTGAACATGCATTCCAGCACGGATGCGCTCACGCGTTCTTCCAGATCGCAATCCGCAAAGACAAGGTTGGGGGATTTACCACCCAGTTCAAGAGTCACCCGCTTGACCGTCTCAGCGGCATCACGCATCACAGCTGTACCCGCACGGGTTGAGCCGGTGAAGGACATCATCTGCACATCCGCGTGACGGGACAAGGCAGAGCCAACGTTGACTCCGTCGCCATGCACCAAGTTGAAAATGCCCGCAGGATAGCCCGCCTCGTGAATAATCTCGGCATAAACCATGGCCGAGACCGGCGTGTGTTCCGAGGGTTTCAGAACGCAGGTGCACCCCGTTGCAAGCGCCGGAATGACCTTGAGCGCGATCTGGTTCATCGGCCAGTTCCACGGCGTGATCAGGCCACACACACCGATTGGTTCACGAAGGAGAACATCGCCATTGGCAAGTGTCGTGCGCTCCTCAAGCGTCTCCAGCGCATCAATAAAGCCTTGGAGGTGGCCAATCGCGGCATCGGCCTGCGCATCGCGGGCCATAGAGATTGGCGCGCCCATTTCCATGCGCATGGCCTGGGCGAGATCCTCGAAACGGTCTTCAGTGACCGCCTTCAGTCGCCACAATAGCGCCAAGCGTTCGTCTTTGCTGGTCTGAGAGAAGCTGTCAAATGTGGATTTCGCCGCGGCAACGGCCCTGTCTACATCCTTGGCATTGCCCATGGCCACGGTGCCGATCTGTTCTTCGGTGGCCGGGTTCATGACGGGCATTGTTGCGTCCGAGACCGGTGCAACCCATTGCCCGCCAATATAGAATTTCAGAAGATTATCCATTAACACCATATCCTTGTTCATCGCGCCTTGGCGATGGCTGTTTCGACAAGTGTGCGCATCTCGGTGAGGCTGGCGGTGCGGGGGTTGGTGCCTGCCGCGCTGTCCTGCAAGGCCTTTTCGGCGATGCGGTCCGCGCAATCAGCAGGCACGCCGATCTCGCTGAGGGCGTGGGGAATGTTGAGGTCGTCCAGCATCCGCTCGATCTCGGCAATGAAGGTGTCAACCGACGCATCCTCGAGGTTCATCGCATGGGCCATGCGTTTCACCTTGCCCTCCATGCCCGGCAGGTTGAAACGCAGGACAACCGGCAGGATAATCGCATTGGTCAACCCGTGCTGCGTGTTGAATTCCGCGCCCACCATGTGCGAGATCGCATGCACATGCCCAAGGCCTTTGAGGAAGGCGATCCCTGCCAGACAGGACCCGGCCAGCATGCCGCCGCGGGCCGCCATGTTTTCAGGCTCGCGCACCGCCACCGGCAGCCACTTAGCCACCAGCGCCAGACCTTCCAGCGCCAGACCATCGCAAAGCGGGTGAAAGCCCGGCACGAGGTAGGCCTCGATCGCGTGCACCATCGCATCGGCCCCGGTCCAGGCGGTCAGGTTGGCGGGCAGGCCGACTGTGAGTTCCGGATCCAGCAGGGCCAGAGCCGGGCGCAATTCGGGATGGCAGATGCAGAATTTCATGCCCTTGCCGGTATGGGTGATCATGGCCGTACTTTCGGTTTCGGCCCCGGTGCCCGCCGTGGTCGGAATGGTGATCAGCCTTGGAAAAGCCTGGTCCGGGCCGATGTTCGCCGGCGGTTTCTCCCATTCAAAATCCCAGAGATCCATGTCGTTTCCGGCGGTCAGACAGATGGCTTTGCCGCCATCCATGGCGCTGCCGCCGCCAATAGCGATAATCGCATCGTGACCGCCCGTACGAAAGGTTTGCCGGCCGGCGCCGATTTCATCATCCCGCGGGTTGGGCGAGATATCCGAGAAGACCGCCGAAGACAACCCGGCTTCGCCCAGATAGGTCTGCAACTGCGAAATGAAGGGCAAATCGCGGCTGTCCTTGTCGGTCACGATCAACGGGTTGGACAGCCCCAATGCGGCGCATCGTTGCCCGATTTCCGACAACCGCCCCGGCCCATAGGCGATAGGCACGGGGAACGTCCAATCCTGTGGTTGCAGAATGTCTGTGTCAGTCATGATGTTTTTTGCTTTTCATGATCAGATTGCAGGGCGTTCAGGGATGGTGCGGTCTACGCCGCGCACGATGCGTTTCTCCTGGTCAAAGAAGGGGGGCTGGACGATCCTGCCCTCATGCACGCTGCCGTCAGGCAGGCGCATCGTGAGGGTGCGACCGACCCAGTCGCCGGGTGCCTTGAAATGCACATAACCAACGCCAAGCCCAAGTGTCGGCGACTGAACACCAGCCGTAATTCGGCCAACCACGGTATCACCGTCCATCACGACGCTGCCCGCCGACGGAGTCTCGGAGGCGCAGGTCAGGCCAAATAAACAGCATCGCGTGTCTTTTCCCACCAACGCGTCGCGCCCGACGAAATCGCCTTTGTCCATGTTGATGAAAGGGGCCAGCCCCGCCTCGAAGGGCGTCATGTCCGGCGTCATGTCGGTGAGATTGCCAAGGATTCCACCCTCGATCCGGCGAATGGTCAGCGCGCGGGTGGACGAGAATTCCATGCCATGCGGCTCGCCACAGGCCATCAGGTGATCCCAGAGGGCAAGGTGATCGGTGTTGGCGCCATCGGTGTAGACTTCGAACCCAAGCTCATTGGTAAAGCCCGTGCGCGAGACATATAGGGTCTGACCGCCCAGATCGAAAAAGCCTGACCGGAAGTACTTCATACTCTCGTCGATCGCCCCTGCGGACGCGGCTTTCATGATGTCGATGGATGCAGGCCCCTGGATTTGCAGGACCCGGCTGTGCGGGTCGGAAATGGTGACATCTAAACCACCGGAATGCGCCATCAGCCAGGCCTCGAGCGGGCCATCGGCCTGAACATACCAGAACCGGTCTTCGCCAAAGCGGAACATCACGCCGTCCATAAAAACGCCGCCCTGCGGCGTGCAGGCGATGGCGTAATAGCCCCGCCCTGCGGTCATGGTGCCAATCTTGCGGGCGAACACTTTTTCCAGGAACGGCACCGCATCCGGCCCCGAGATTTCAACGGGCTTTTCCGGCACGTCGAAAATCAGCGCCTTCTGACGCAGGCACCAGTATTTATCCAAGTAATCCTCGCCCATGAAGATCGGAAAATAGCGGCCCGCGTAGACACCGCGGATCATCCCGGGGCTATCCGTGCGTTCAATAAACGGCGATTCCTCAAAGCGCCGGGCGCTGATGGACACGTTGTTTTCAAGGTCGGAGGCTTCTTGAAGGTTGCTCATGTCTGATCCTCTGAATCGTTAGATATGTCGGGGCGGATGATAAAAGGTGGCTCATGGGCGGTAACAACCGGCGGGGTATCGGTGTAGCGCTCGACCTCGATCAGGCAGAAATGCGCGCTTGGCCCCTGACCCAGTTTCGAGGTGCCCTTGTCACGGGTCAGCACGTTGGGGTTGCCGTGTTTGCACAGGCCCGCATCGTCCGGGTCATACCAGGCGCCCGTGCTCATCTGCACCACGCTGGGGCGCATGGCCGCATCAATCACGACCCCACCCAGACAGGCCCCCCTGTCATTGAACAACCGCACGATATCGCCATCCTTCAAGCCTCGCATCGCGGCATCATCGGGATGGATGTGTAACGGTTCGCGCCCGGCGACTTTCTTGGCCCGACTGACCCCACCATGATCAAACTGCGAATGCAGCTTGTCGCGTGGCTGATTTGAGATCAGATGCAGCGGGTACGCGCCGACATTGCCCAACCAATCGTAGGGCTCGCGCCAAACCGGATGCCCGGGGCAATCCTCATAGCCGAAATCTGCCACGGTCTGACAGAAAATCTCGATCCTGCCGCTGGGGGTGCTCAGCGGATTGGCAACAGGATCAGCCCGGAAATCCTCCAGCATGATCATAGGCCTGGCCGGATCATCCAGCTTGAACCAGCGTTGTTCGATGAATTGATCATAAGGAGGGATTTCAATGTCCTGATCGGCACAGTTCTGCCGTGTCTGATCATAGATCCAGCGTTGCCAGTCGGCCGTGCTGCGCCCTTGGGTAAAGGCATCTGCGAAACCCATCGTGCGGGCAATATCAGCGAATATGTCATAGTCGTCGCGGGCCTTCCCATAGGGCTCGGTCAGTCTGGACATGGACACCACGTAAGGATCACGCGGGGTCATGGCCATATCGTCGCGCTCAAGCGGCGTGGTGCAGGGCAGCACGATATCGGCATGTTTGGCCAGCGGGTTCCAGCACCATTCGTTGACAATGATCGTGTCTGGCTTTTGCCAGGCTTGCATCAGCAGGTTCAGGTCCTGATGGTGATGAAACGGATTGCCCCCCGCCCACCACACCAACCGCGTGTCAGGGTATTCGTAGCGCCTGCCGTCGAAATCAAAAGACTGTCCGGGGCACATCAGCAGGTCAGTGATCCGGGCCACCGGGATAAAGTCTTCAACCGGGTTTTGACCTTGAGGAAAGGACGCCCCGGGGATAATCGTATGATTGCCCCCGATGAAGTTCATCGCGCTGTAGCCAAAGCCGAAACCGCCGCCCGGCAGCCCGATCTGACCCAACATTGCCGCCAGCGTGATCGCCATCCAGAAGGGCTGTTCTCCATGGTCCTGCCGGGTGAGCGACCAACTGACCGAAATCATCGTGCGTTCCGCCGCCATACGCCGGGCCAGCGCGCGGATCGTGTCCGCAGGAAGCTCGCAGATTTCAGCGGCCCAATCCGCCGTCTTGGGTATGCCGTCGGCGTCGCCCATCAGATAAGGCAGGAAGGCGTCAAACCCTTCTGCGTAGCGTTGAAGGAAGGATCGGTCAGTCAAACCGTCGATCTCGATCGTATGAGCCAGCCCCAGCATCAATGCCACATCCGTATTAGGACGCAAGGCCAGCCAATCGCCGCCCACATCATCCAGCACGTCGGATTTCAGCGGGCTGATGTTGACGAAATCAATGCCGACCTTTCCGGCAGCAAGCTGACCGTCGCGCTGGATATGACAGCCGGTGCCGCCCTGACTGATCTGACCGTTCTTCAGCGGTACCCCACCGAAACAGACAAACAGTTGCGTGTGATCGCGGATCACATCCCAACTGGTGCAGGTGTCCAGATAATCGCGGAAACTGCCAAGGATATGCGGCACCATCGCCTCGGCGGCGGCGAAGCTATAGGTGAACTTGGAACGGGTGAAACCACCGATGCAATTGAGAAACCGCTTGAGCTGGCTTTGTGCATGATGGAACCGCCCGGCACTGGCCCAGCCATAAGAGCCGCCAAAGATAGCCTGATTGCCAAACGTCTTGCGCACTCGGTTCAGTTCCTGTGCGACCAGCCTGTTGGCCTTGTCCCAGCTCACTTCAACAAAAGGATCAGTACCGCGCAGGTCTGTCCGGGTTCCCGGCCCACCCGTCAGCCAGCTTTCCCGCACCATCGGCGCATCCACCCGCGTGGGGCCGTGCTGTACATCCAGTATGCCGGGACCAATGGGCGAAGGATCGCGATCATGTTCAAAGGCCAACAGCTCTTGCACCCGACCATTACCCACCCGCGCGCGATAAGTGCCCCAGTGTGAACTGGTCAGGGGAAGATCGTCATGCCTGCTCATCCGAGATTCAGCCCCAGCTCTTCCTGGCGCCTGCGGCTCCAGGCATGGGTCATCCGGTCGGTGATAATAGCGATGATGGCCATGCCGATCCCAGCAGTAATGCCGACGCCGAAATCGCCGTCGGAAAGGCCGATATAGACGATCTGTTCCAACCCGTTGGTCCCGACAAGGGCGGCGATCACCAGCATCGCGATGCCGTACATGATGGTCTGGTTCAGCCCCAGCATCATCACCGGCAAGGCCAGCGGGATTTTGACCTGCCACAGCATCTGCCGGTTCGTGGCACCGATCATCGTCGCCGCCTCGATCACATTGGCCGGCAGACTGCGCAGCCCGTGTTCGGCATAGCGGATGGCCGGCACGATCGCGTAGGCGATGATCGCCAGCAGGGCCGTGAACTCGCCGATCTTGAACACCATCACGAAGGGGATCAGCAGCACGAAAAGCGGCATGGTCTGCAAGGTGTCATTGAACGGCCGCACGATGGCCGACACGGCATCGTTATGCGCCGCCCAGATACCGATTGCCGTGCCCGCGAAAAAGGAAATCAGCACCGCGATGCCACAGAGGTAGACAGAGAGCATCGCCTCGGGCCAGATGCCGGTGACGACGATGAACCCAAGCCCAAGTGCCGTTCCGATGCCGAGAACGCGTCCGCCAATCTTCCATCCAGCCACCGCGCAGATCAGCATGACCGCGGGCCATGGCACCTCTGTCAGGCCGAAATAGATCAGGATCGCAAAGATAAGAATGGTGATGCCGGATCTGACGCTGCCGCGATATGCAGCCCAGCCAGCGAGTGCGGCCATGCCAGCGGCATAGGCAATCTTGTGGGCCAGCATCAGCTCAAACCCCCAGGTGAACGGGCTGACCGCACCCTGAAGGCCGATCTTGGCAGGCAACATCACAAAGAAGAAGGCAAGTTTCTTGATCGTCTCGATCTGATCACGGAAATTGACGACCAGATAGGTCAGGCTGTCATTCATCGGCCGGGCGGGGCTGTATTCCCACGCGCGGGGCCATTCGTTCAATGCCCCGATGATCTGGGACAGAACGAAAAGCAGGACGGCCCCAAGCACCGCAATGATCCACGAACGGTGCTTCTGTGCAAAGGTCTTGTCCTCCGGATCATAGTCGCCAGACCGGGCGGCAAGCCCGGCGGTAATCCGGTCGATGACCATGGCCATCAGCGCGATCACCATCCCCGCCAGCAAACTTTCACCGAATTCGGCCCGGCGGATCGTTGACAGAACCTCCCAGCCGATATCGGCCGTCCCGCCGATGATCGACGCGATGATCACCATACTGAGCGAGGCCATCGTCGCCTGATTGACCCCCAACAAAAGCTGCCTGAGCGATGACGGCACGCGCACCTGCCAGAACAATTGCCCGGGCGTTGCGCCCGACATCAGACCGCTTTCGATCACCTCGGGCGATACTCCGCGCAGCCCCACGATCGTGTTCCGGACCATCGGCGGAAAGGAATAAAGGACCGAGGCGATCAACCCCACCACCGTGCCGAAGCCGAACAGCATCAGGATCGGCAGCAGATAGGCAAAGGACGGCACCGTCTGCAGCACATCGAGCATCGGCATGATCGCGCGTTCGGCCCGGTCGGAAAAGAAACCCCAGACCCCGAAGGCGAACCCGACCAGAATCGCCAGCGGCACCGAAATGGCGACCAGCGACAGCGTGTTCATGCTTTCTGACCAATACCCGATGACCAGCATGTAGAGCATCGAAAACAGGGTGAAACCCGCAAGTTTCCATCCTGAAGCCGCCCAGGCGACAACACAGAACAGAAATGTGGTCACAGACCATGGCAGCGAGTTGAGCGCGAACCTGACAGCCTTGATCGGCCATTCCAGTAGCCACGAGATACCAAGAAAGAACCAGCCGAAATACTTCACGATCCAGTTCATGATCGCATTCAGCCAGTCCGAAAGGGGCAGTATCCAGTTCTCGGGATAGGTTGCCAGCCAGTCCCATTCGTTCTTCAGGGCCAGACAAACAAGCATCACGCCAATCACGCACAGCCAATGCAGATCACCACGGTGGAGTTTGAATGGCATGGCCCTAAACCTCCTGCGCGACCGATGGGGCCGCACAGCCCCCGGCAAGCGCACGGACAAGGCCACGTGCGGTGGCAACGCCAAGCACGGAACCATCCGCCGCCTCGACGATCACACCGGCATTGCTCTGCGCGAGCCGTGGCAGAATCGGTTCAACCAGGGTCCCTTGCGCGACACGCTCTTGCCCTTCCGTTAGAGCCGTTTCAGCGTCCAGAATATCCTCGGCGCGCAGGATGCGTTCCCAGGGGACGTCCTGCGTAAACTCGCGGACATAGTCGTCGGCCGGGTTCAGGATCAGGTCTATCGGGCGGCCGATCTGCACCACGGCTCCGTCGCGCATGATCGCCATACGGTCGGCAATGCGGAGGGCTTCCTGAAAGTCATGGGTGATGAAGACGATGGATTTGTGCAGCTTCGACTGAATGCGCAAAAATTCATCCTGCATTTGCTTGCGGATGAGCGGGTCAAGCGCTGAAAACGGCTCATCTAGAAACCAGACATCCGGTTCAACGGCCAGTGAGCGGGCAATCCCGACGCGCTGCTGCTGGCCGCCACTGAGTTCCTTGGGAAAGTTGCTTTCGCGCCCTTCCAGCCCAACCAGTTCGATGACGCGGGCGGCCTGTTCATAACATTTCGCTTCGTCGACGCCCTGCAGCTTCAGGGGAAAGGCGATGTTGTCGATGACATTGAGATGCGGCATCAGGCCGAAGCTCTGAAACACCATGCCCATCTTGTGGCGGCGGATGTCGATCAGTTCGGCATCCGATTTCTTCAGAAGGTCTTCGCCATCAAGCAGGATTTCCCCTGCCGTCGGTTCCACCAGCCGCGACAGGCAGCGGACAATCGTGGACTTGCCCGACCCCGACAGCCCCATGATGACAAAGATCTCGCCGACATGGACATCGAAACTAACATCCGCATTGGCCACAATGTGGTTCGCGGCGTGGATATCATCGGCGTGCTTACCGGCATCGGGGGCCTTCCCTTCAGACCCGCCGAAGAATTGCTCTGGTTTAGCGCCATAGACCTTCCAGACGTTCCGGCACGACAGCTTGACTTCGCTATGGTTGTTGATCGGGGTTTTCATTCGATGCTCCGGATCGAAGGGCTGGGCGAAGGTGGCCGCCAATTGGATCAGGCCACGCCCGATGGAATCGTTGCCGGATCGTTCATGTCTGGCGATGGAAGCCAGATCGGCGTTCGGGGCGGACCGTCAAGGGAACCGCCCCGATCCAGGAAATCGGCAGGATCAGTTCATCGCCGCGTCGACCCAGCCTTGCCACGTGGCCTCATTGTTCGCGAGCCATTCGGTCGCGACTTCGCGCACGTCGCGGCCTTCATTGTCGACCGCCAGAATGGCGGCGTTCTCGTCGGCATTTGTCAGGGTCATCAGGGACAGCATCCTGAACGCGGCCGGCCATTTGTCCTCAAAACCGCTCCAGGCCACTTTGTTCACCGTTGCCTGCGCAAACCCGCAGGCGGTGTCCTTTTCCTGCGTTTCCTCGGCGCATTCGCCATCAACCGGGTTCCATTCCACCCAGTTGAACTCATGCGCCGCAAAGATCCAGTGCGGCTGCCACATCATCATCAGGATCGGGTCCTCGGCCTGAATCGCGGATGTAAGCTCGGCGACCATTGCCCCTTCACTGCCGCCTGCGACTGCGGCAAACGGCAGGCCGATGGCGTCGACAACATCGCGCGACCGCGTTCCCCAGTCCGCCGGATATGTGATCAGTCGCCCGTTCGGGAATGTCTCGGCATTGGCAAAGGCCTGCGCGCAGTCATAGAGAGCCTTGTAGTCCGGCAGGCCGGGGCATCTTTCCTCCATGTAGGGCGGGTAGATCCAGCCTTCCTTCGGTTCGAGGCCGAGATCGCCCAGAAC
Organism: Marivita cryptomonadis; assembly: GCF_002115725.1. Classification (GTDB taxonomy): domain Bacteria; phylum Pseudomonadota; class Alphaproteobacteria; order Rhodobacterales; family Rhodobacteraceae; genus Marivita; species Marivita cryptomonadis. Next base: position 25,484 of record NZ_JFKD01000020.1, on the reverse strand, counting down.
GACGATCTCACCGCTTTCAACGGCCTTGGGATAGATATCGCCGACATTGTTGCTCCAGACTTCGGTCTGAAAATGAAGATTCCCCTGCGACAGACCTATGTGCTGGGGCAAGGCGCCTGCGCTGACATATTCGATAGTGTAGCCCATCTTCTGCAGCAACTCGCCTGCAACATAGGTTGAGAAGTGCTGTCCGGTCCAGTCATTCAGAATGACCTTGATGGGGTCATCGCTTTCCGGAACGTCAGCCGCGATGGCGGCCCCCCCCGACACAAGCAAAGCAAGGGCAGCACCTTGCGCGGCGCTCAATATCTTTTCCATGGTTCCTCCCGGTTTTGAGATTTGACGCACGGTTCTGTTTTGGTCTTATTGTCATAAAAACTTACCATTAGAAGGTTTTTATGTCAACAGTTGAAAGCTTTGGCGTTTGCGGTCAATATCTGACCAGAGGCGCAACGTCGTAGTAGTGGGGTTTTCATCAGATGCGATCCAATTCCATTCGAAGCATCAGACGCGCGGAGCTTTCCCGGGCGGCGTTTGAGGCCGTGATTCGATATGGGTTGCGCAAGGCGACACTGGACAAGGTGGGCGAGATCGCAGGGGTTTCGAAAGGCGTCGTCCTGCATCATTTCAAAGACAAAAGCGCGCTGCTTGAAGCTGTATTCCGCAGGTCGAACACATTATTGAGTGAATCCGTCGTCGAGCTGTACCGATATGCCGAAACGCCATACGAACGGCTTTGGGCAATCATCGTTGCCAACTTTTCGCAAACGATCTTCAATCCAAGCGTGTGCCACTCCTGGGTTTCGCTGATCTCGGAAGTGCCGCACAATATTGGGTGCCAGCGCGTCCAGATTGCCAATAACGAACGGATCCGCAGCAACCTTGTGCATGAGCTGAAGCACTTCCTGCCCGAAACTGAAGCCCAGCATGCCGCGCGGCATCTGGGTGTGCTGATCGACGGGATCTGGGTGCGCGCGGGCCTGCTACCGGAACCGGTGTCGAGCAGCGCCGCAATTTCCGAGATGGAATACGCGGTCTCGAAAATGCTGCCCTATGACGAAAGCAGCGCAGCGAAACACAAAGAAGCCCGCAAGAAGATCGAAACCGTGGCCGACATTGCCCTCGGCTCGAAGGCGTTCAAGGACCGGTCCCTGCAGGCATAGAAAGCGGCCTCCGGCTTATCAGCCCGCTTATGCACGGGCATGGCGCAGGGCCAGAAGCGGTTCGAGCATGCTTGCGCCCGAGATCAGGATGACACCGGTCAGTTCACGGATGCCGAATGGTTCTCCGGCCAGCAGGGCCACCGAAACCGCCCCGACCACGATTTCTGTCATGAACAGAAGGCCGGTGATGCCGGGGCTGAGGAATTTCGGACCCCAGAGCGACGCGTAGGTTCCGGGCAGAACCAGAAACGCCATGAATGCGATCAGCAAGGGCATCGTTGGCAGAGTCTGGGCGACACTCGGCATGGCATGTGGCGCAAGTAACAGTGCCGCCGCGGCGGAAAAGAACAGCGACCAATGGAAAAATCCGACCGTCAACTCAACTGCAGAATGGCCCTGGTCCATACGGATGCGGACCATTGCAAGTGCCCACAGCATGCCAGCCCCCAGCCCCAACCAGTCACCGGCATTCTGCGGCACGGGAAACCGCGCGCCCAGCCCAAAGATTGTCAGCATCCCCGCGATTGCCAGCACCATTGCGATGATGCGTGTTAGAGCAACGGCATCGCCCAGATAGATCCGCGCCAGCAATGTCGCCCAGACCGGTGTAAGATAGAACAGCAGCATGGCGCGCACGACGTCCGTGTAGACGATCGAGGTCGAATAGAGCAGCAATGCCCCACCCGACAGCATCGCTGTTATCTGCAATTTTATGCCGCCCTTGCGGACATGCTGCCATCGCCACAGGGTAACGGGCAACAGGCATATCGTCGGGACAAGAAAATAGACGAAGGTGATCCAAAGCCCGTGCAGCCCAGCTTCTTCGAGCGCCCTGAGAGGGATCCAGAACAGCCCCCACACCGCGCCTGCGTAAAGACAGGCAAGTTTGGCCCTGAATTCAACGGACGCGTTCAAGTGGCAGCCTTTACAATGGTTAGACAGGTTGAATGATGGTGATGAGAGAGGCTTTCCAGAGCTGACGTATCGATTTCCACTCCCAGCCCGGGTTTGCCCGACAGATACGCGTGTGCCCCATTCAGCTGGAATCCAGTGGTGGCAAACAGCTCTCCGTGCGCGATGTATTCTGGATAGATTTCGGCCATTTCGGCATTGGGAATTGCGGCGCAGACATGCAACATCGCAGCAGCGGCCACTGTCATGGAATTCCAGCAATGCGGCGAGATCTTCACATCTTGCCGGTCGGCCAGTTCTGATAGCTGGATCATGTCCAGAAGCCCCCCCACCCCCGCGATGTCAGGGTTCAGGATATCGGCAGCATCTGCCGCCAAGACATTACGGAAATTTGTCAGGCCGCTCTGTTTCTCACCGGTGACAATCGGCAAGCCAGTGATCCGACGCACTCTGGCAAGCGATTGAATCTCCTCTCCATCGACCGGTTCCTCAAACCAGTACGGCCGGGCGGAGCCGATCAACCTTTCGACCTGCAATGGCGTGGCGATATCATCCTGGGAATCCAGATCGACCATCAGGTGAATGTCATCGCCAATCGCGGCTCGTACCCGGGTCACACAATGCGCTGCCTCTTGTGCCGAGTGGTTCAGCATCGGGTGGATTTTCACGGCCCCGTATCCTTGAGCGACAAGCTCGGTTGCGCGCCTTTCCAGTGAACCGGCATCCCATTGTGTGTCGCTCCAGATATTGCCGTAAACCGGAATGGCCCGGCTGTGATCTCCGCCCCAAAGCGTGCAAAGCGGCTTTCCAGCCCGCTTGCCGCAGATATCCCACAAGGCCATTTCCAGCGCACTGCTGGCCGCCGCAAAATCGAGGCTTCTGTGTTTCGCCGCGACCCGCACGGCGTGGTTGCGAAAGGCCTGGGGCGAGACGGCTTGCATCTCTCCCGCTGAACGCCCAAGCGCATGGATGATCTCGGCCACGGCTTTTTCGCGGCACGGCAGGACAAAGGCCTCCCCCCATTCGACCAGTCCTTCGCTGGTTGTCACGCAAACGAAAAGGCATGTCTTTACCTCTCCCCAGCCATCGCCGCCTTTGGCTGGGGACGTCATCCAGGTGTCGATCTGCGCCAAACTCAAGTCAATCGATCCAGGGAGCGTTGGGGTAGGTGAAAACGGCGCAGAAAAGCAGGTATCAGTGAATTGCTGCATATGAAATCTCCAGCAGGAAGTGATTTTCTTTAGCTAACTACTAGTAAGTTTATTGTCAAAAGGTAAGTTTTTTTTGTATGCAAGACCGATAAAGGATGCTCACATCAGCACGTCTTGAGCCCCGGATACGTTGCCGGGTCCGCCATTATGCCAGGGGAAAACCGACATGGAATTTGATTACATCATTGTAGGAGCGGGATCAGCGGGTTGTGTTCTTGCCAATCGCCTGACCAGTGATGCAAGCAATCGAGTTTTGCTGCTGGAGGCCGGTCCTGAAAACACGGCGCTTTCTCTGAAGATGCCTGCCGCTGTGCTGTCAAACCTGACCAGCACCAAACACAATTGGGCCTTTCAGGGCGAACCCGAGCCCGAGTTGAACGGACGCCGTATTCAGCATGACCGAGGCAAGGTCATAGGCGGATCTTCGTCGATCAACGGAATGGTTTTCATCCGCGGACATGCCTTGGATTACGAAGGCTGGCGTCAGGCTGGCTGCAAGGGCTGGGGCTATGCCGATGTACTGCCCTACTTTAAGCGTATGGAAACCTATGGCGGCGGCGCAGACGCATATCGTGGGGGCACAGGCCCGCTTTACGTGCACCGCGCTGATCCCAAAGACCCGCTAACACTGGCGTTTCTCAAAGCCGGGGAACAGGCCGGGTATCCTGCCACCGACGATATCAGCGGGTTTGGCCAGGAAGGGTTTGGGGTCTCGGATCGCACCGTTTTCAAAGGTGAGCGGTGGAGCACAGCGCGCGCCTATCTTGACCCCGTACGAAAGCGATCGAACCTGACAATCAAGACGCAGGCGCACGTACAAAACCTGATCTTTGACGGGACCAAGGCCGTGGGGGTTGCATATACCGACGACACCGGGATTGCGCAGACCGTGCATGTGCGCAAAGAAATCATCCTCAGCGCAGGCGCAGTTGGGTCCCCCCATATCCTGATGCTGTCTGGCATTGGTCCTGCAAACCATCTTCAGGAGATGGGCATTGACGTGCTGCATGACCTTCCGGGCGTGGGGCAAAACCTGAATGACCATCCCGATTTCGTGCTGAAGTACAAGTGCAAGCAACCTGTTTCCTTTTGGCCCAAGACAAAACCGCTGGCCAAGCTTGCGGCGGGTGTTCAGTGGTTGACGACACGCAGCGGCATCGTGGCTTCGAACCTGTTCGAAGGATTGGGATGCATCCGATCAGGCCCGGGTGTCGAATATCCGGACCTGCAATTGATCATCTCGCCCATCGCGGTGGATGATGCAACATGGGAGCCGCTTCAGGAGCACGCCTTTCAAATTCATGTTGGCCTGATGCGCGCGCACAGCCGGGGCAAAATCGAACTGCGCTCGAACAAGCCGAGTGATCCGCCGCGCATCATGGTGAACTATCTACAGGACGACCGCGACAGGGACATCATGCGCAAAGGGATCCGGCTGGTGCGCAATATTGTCGATCAACCGGCTTTTTCTGATCTCAAAGGGGACGAGATTTTCCCTGGCTATGATGCCCAATCGGATGAAGATCTTGATCAGGCCCTGAATGCGCACGCAACCACGCAATGGCACCTGTCCTGCACCGCCCGGATGGGGGCTGCAACCGACACAGGGGCGGTGGTTGACCCCAGCGGGCGGGTGCACGGGCTCTCCGGGCTGCGCGTGGTCGATGCGTCAATCATGCCGTTTGTCACAAACGGAAACACCAACGCGCCCACGATCATGCTTGCCGAAAAACTGAGTGATGACATTCTGGGACGCGCGTCCTTGCCTCGTCTCGAAGTAGAAGTCTGGCGGCATCCGGAGTATGAAACATGCCGGCGCTGACTGGCTCTCCACGAACACCGGAGGAGCAATATGATCGGCTATATCATACTAGGGCATCGCCAACTTGTTCGGGATGGTTCTGTTGGATAGGCGTGTGGGATGAAGATACCGTCCGAGATGCCGCGCCTGAAAGGCTACCGCTTTGCCCGTGAAATCGTTGCCTACGCGGTCTGGGCGTACCATCGGTTCGCGCTCAGCACAGCGGATGTCGAGGACCTGTTGGCGGAGCGCGGTGTGATCGTCAGCCGAGAAACGGTCCGAAAATGGGTCAACCGATTTGGCTGCCACTTCGCCACCTGCATCAAGCGCGACAGACCAGGCGCCAGCGACAAGTGGCATCTCGATGAGGTCGTCATAGCGATCCGCGGCAAGAAACACTGGCTGTGGCGAGCCGTCGACGGGAACGGAGACGTGCTCGATATTCTGGTCCAGCCACGACGGAACGCCAAGGCTGCAAGGCGTTTTCTCAAACGGTTAATCGGCCGGTTCGGCGCGCCGAGGGTCATCGTAAGCGACAAGCTTCGCAGTTATGTCAAGCCGATCCGCGAGCTGGCGCCGGGGGCAGATCACCGAGCGCACAAAGGCTTGAACAACCGCATCGAAGGATCGCACCGCCCGACCCGCAAGCGTGAGAAACTGATGGGCAGGTTCAAGTCGCCCAGGCAAGCGCAGAGGTTCCTCGACGCCCACGACCAGATCAACACTCTCTTCCGCCCCCGCCGCTATCAACTTTCCGCCAACTCCTATCGCCATGCCAGGTCCGATGCCCATGACCTGTGGCGCCACTACGCCCTTGAGATGACCGCCTGATATTCGCTCTTCCGGCCGAACTCGCGGACCGCCAAATAAGTTGGCAATGCCCAAGTTGGTATTAGACGCTCTTGACCAGGCGCTTGCTGCCCGAAATCCGGATCGTGACAGGCTCACCCACCACAGTGATCGCGGCGTTCAATACCTGTCCATCAAGTATACTGAACGTCTTGAAGACGCCAAAATCGGTGCCTCGGTTGGCAGCGTTGGAGACTCTTACGACAATGCTCTCGCAGAGACGATCAACGGCCTCTACAAGACCGAAGTCATCGAGCATGAGGGGCCTTGGTCTGGGAAGAAGGACGTCGAAATGGCCACCCTGCAGTGGGTCTATTGGTACAACACGAAACGCCTCTTTGGACCGCTCGGATATATCTCACCCGCAACCGCAGAAAGGAACTTTTACAACGCAGAGCTCACGGCTAAAATAGCCGCTGAGTGACGAACTCCAACGTCTCCGGTAAACCCGGTCTGGTTCAGCACAGCAGCAAGCAAACGATTCAATCCGGCGCGTTGGCTGGCAGAAACGAAACCGAACTCGGCCAAGTGACCTCTGAGCGCGTTGATTGCCCCGGTGCGTCGACGGATGAAATGGTCCCGCACCCGATGCAACATCAATGTCGCCTGCTGCGCCTCGGTCTTGACCGGGATGAAACGCATCCCGGGGCGCTGCACGGCTTCACAGCATGCCTCGGCATCCGAGGCATCGTGTTTGTTGCCCTTTACATACGGCTTAACATATTGCGGTGGCATGAGCCGGACATCATGGCCCAGTTCGGCCAGGCAACGGCCCCAGTGATGCGCGCCAGAGCCCGCCTCCAGTCCAACGAGACAGGACGGATGCCGAGCCATCTCGGCGAGAAAAAGATCTCGTGTCAGTCTCTTCTTCAGCACAGTCTTACCATCCGCATTGATGCCATGTACCTGAAAGACACGCTTGGCTATGTCCACACCGATTACCGTGACAGTCATACTTTACTCCCTTGTTTCCAGACCTGCAGTCTGGCGTTGCGCCAAGGGAGGCGTCCATCCCATCATATCGGCATCGACCTGGTCGACGAGGCCCTTTGTTATCAGCGTCTGAACCACCTTGGCGGCGGCACCGCCGCGCAGATGCGCTGGCAGGGGCAAGGCGATGTGACCGCCCCGTTGGGATGCGGCGCTCAGGATCAGGGCTTGGGTGTCGGAAAGCTGGGTCATGGTGATCTCCGGTTTGCGGGCAACGCAGAATGCGGCCCTTCCTACGACCCCAAGCCGCGCAGGGCGCGCGGCCGAAGTTTGGGCGTCAGCCCGACGTCAGATCAGGCCGAGGTCCTTCAGGCAGGCGGCGGCATCGATCAACTGATCGGTCGGTACGTCAATGGTGATCGTCATGCTGTCGGTATGGGCGCGTCCGTAAACACCGCCGTCATCCATGAGGGCCATTTCGATCTCGTCGAGAACCGTGGTCATGCGGCTGCGGTCAAACTGCTCGGGCAGCTTGCGGATCGGCAATCGAATGGTGCTGGTGTCCATGGTGCTCACTCCGCGTGCTCGCCTTCGCTGAAAGCGCTGTCCGTGATGCGCTTCAGGAGGTGGGCGTAATGCTCGAGGGTGCCGACGTCGCCCCAAGTGATTGCGTCAGGGTCGGTGTTGAAGTGGTTGTCACTGAGGCTACTGAGCCGCGCCAGCATGTCGTCGATCTCGGCTTTCTTGCCGAGGAAGGCGTTGAGCGCAGCTTCGCGGTTACGTTGCGCCTTCTCGGCGCGGAGCTGGTGGCGGGGTGTTGTTTGCGGGTTAAGGCGGATGGTCATCGGGGCGGCTCCGTGCGTTGTGTCGTTTGGTGTGATCAGCTTCGCTCTGGGCCGGGTGTTTATCCAGTATAATCGCAGCAATATCATGGCTTTAATCACGGGGCTGGAAGCTCTTTATGTCTTCTACAAGCCAACCCATCGGCGTGATCGCCAAGCTGCTCGACCTGTCAGAACGCCGGGTGCAACAGCTGAGCCGGGAAGGGGTGATCCCCAAAGTCAACCGGGGACAGTATGACCTGATTGGATTTCGAATGCCTGGAGGGGTCGGCGAAACCACGGGCATCAGCCAATTTTTGCATCAATAGAGCTGATATGGACGTCAAGATGCGCAAATGAGGCCCTGAACGCATCAGGAGGAGCAACGTCGGTGACCAGTATGTCACCATCGCGTAGATTTGGCTGCCGCAGGGCGGGTTTTCGTTCCTGCGGTTGAAACTTCGAGGCATCGACCGCCATTATTGATCGCGCGGCGCTTTCCATCATTGCGACGGCCATCTCGACCTCGCATTGCTCATGCACAAGGAAGCCCTTGTCAGGATGAGCCATTGACGCTGACAAAATACAGTAATCGACGCGGGCGCGTTCGACCACCTGAAATGCGGACCGGTCGAATGACGCGCCATCATGATCGCGCAACTGAGTGCCGGCCATCGACACATTGTTGCCTGGTATCATTGCCAGCGTGCTTGCTACAAAGGCGGAATTGGTGACCACAGTGAGTTCGCGTCGCTCGCGTAGCATCTGCGCGATGAAGGCTGAAGTCGATCCGGTGTCGATGGCAAGGCTGTCCCCGTCCTTGACAATCTCCGCCACCACTTGAGCGATGGCCACCTTCGCCTCGCGGTTGAGGTTCATACGGGACAAGAAAGGGGGATCAAGGGCCGACTTGTTTGACACCAGTGCGCCATGCACTTTGCTGAGCGCGCCGCTTTCAGCGAGCGGACGCGTGACCCGACGGATGGTTTGGTCCGACACCCCCATGATCTGCGACAGCTCCTGTACGGTCACGGTGCCCATCATGTCTACTCGGCGAAGGATTTCGTCGCTGTATTTTGAGGTGGGCGAGGTCATAGGCGCACAAGCTCCAGAAGGTCGGAATGCAGTTCGGGTGTGGCTGCCGTAAGAGTCCGTCCGTCTGACGTCAGCGTCAAAGCGTTGCCCTCCCAGTCGGTCATAACGCCCCCTGCCGCTTCAACGACAGCGGCTACCGGCAGGTAATCATAGGGCTGCAGGCCATAATCGACCACCGCGTCGGCATGCCCGCTGGCCACCAGCGCATGCGGATAGCAATCCGCACCTAGGCGGCGCAGTGCGCCCGCGGTGATCATGCGCGAGAACTGTGTGGGTGCATCGACCGCCATCTTGTCTGCCTCGTTCAGTAAGAGCCGTGCGGAGGACAGCGATTGGGAGTTCGATACGCTGATCGGCGCGCCGTTCATTGTCGCCCCGATGCCATGCGCTCCGGCGTATAGCTCGCCAAGGGCAGGCATGTTGATCACACCCAGCTTGACCGCACCCTCGGCGACATACCCCAATAACATCCCGAAAAGCGGTAGTCCTGTGATGAACGACCGCGTGCCGTCGATGGGATCGACAATCCAAATCTCATTCTGTGTACCGGTCTGGCCAAACTCTTCACCAAAGATGGTTTCGCCGGGAAATGCCGCCTCGAGTGCGGTGCGTATGGCACGCTCTGTCTCTTTGTCCGCGATCGTGACGGGGCTTTCATCCGCTTTCGACTCCACATCGAGTGCTCCGCGGAACCGCTGCAATGCCACCGGAGACGCCTCGGTGGCGATTCTGCAGGCAGCTTCCAATCGGGTTTGCAGGTCTGTCACGGTCACATCCTCATTCACGGGCACAGATGGAATGTGGACAGGTATAGGGCGCTTCATAATCAAAAACGACAAATTATTTTTTGTTTTGTTGATTTTTGTTGATTTTGAAAATCGTTCTTGTTGAATGTTCGCATCAGGCCGGTGCGACACAATAAATCCCGGAACCAGAGCGTCGGCGCCCACAAGGAGTAAATTTATGAAACACATTTCCGCTCTGACCGCCTTGTGCGTTGCCGCGACACCGGCCCTGGCGCAGGATTCCAGCGATCCGATCAAACTGACGCTGCATGACTGGTCCGGCCAGCTGATCACCACGACGCTGATGGGCGAAGTTCTAGAGGAAGCTGGCAACAACGTTGAATACGTTCAGGCCGACTACATCGCGCAATTCGCGGGCTTGAAAACCGGCGACCTACATTTGGCGATGGAGATCTGGGAAACCACCGGGCGCGAGGCGCTGGATGAAGCGGTTGCCACAGGCAACGTCGTTAATATGGGTGAAACCGGGATGATAGCGATCGAAGAGTGGTGGTATCCCGCTTACATGGAAGACCGCTGCCCCAGCCTTCCCGATTGGGAGGCTCTTAATGCCTGCGCTCAGGAATTCGCGACTGCCGAAACCGCGCCGTTCGGACGTTACCTCGGCGGCCCGGTCACTTGGGGTGGATTCGACGAAGAGCGGGTCGAGGCACTTGGCATGGATTTCGAAGTGGTGCATGCTGGCACCGACGCTGCGCTTTTTGCCGAGCTTGAAGCGGCATACCAGCGGCAAGATCCGATCGTGCTCTGGGTCTACGCGCCGCACTGGGCTCCGGCGAAATACGAGGGCAGCTTTGTAGAGTTCCCCCCGTATTCGGCCGAGTGCTACAACGATCCGTCGGTTGGTGTGAATCCGAATGCTGCTTATGATTGCGGCAAGCCGACCGGTCCGATCTGGAAAGCGGCCTGGGCCGGATTGCCCGAACAATGGCCGAATGCCGCATCAGTGATCGAAAACTTCAAGATCTCGAACGAGGACATGGGCGCGATGGTGGCCGATGTCGACCTGAACGGGAAGTCGGTCGAAGAGGTCGTCGCGGCCTGGATGGCAGAGAACGAATCCACCTGGAGAGGCTGGATCGGGCAGTAAGCCCGAGAGTCCCGTGGGCGCGGTTCACCGCGCCCTGTTTTCTCAAAATCCCTGAAAGACGTGGGTTTTCGCGCAGCCGCTTGATGATGCCGCGCGAAAGCGATGCCCGAGGTGTGCATGGACAAGCCCGTTCTTCTTGATTGCCGTCATGTCTGGAAGCTCTACGGAGCGAATGCAGAGGCGATGCTGGCGAATGGCCGGATTCCCGACGCCGCAGCCTTGGCCGAGGCGAACGTGATCGGCGCGGTCAGAGACGCGCATGTGCAAATCCACCAGGGCGAGATTTTCGTCATCATGGGGCTGTCGGGCTCGGGCAAGTCCACGTTGGTGCGTTGCCTCTCGCGGCTTGTCGAGCCGACGGCGGGCGAGATCGAATTCGACGGGCGGGATCTCCTGCGCGCGTCCGAGGCCGAGTTGATCGAAATCCGGCGCAAGAAGATGGGGATGGTGTTCCAGCAATTCGCGCTGATGCCGCATCTCACCGTGCTGGAGAACGTGGCCTTCCCGCTGGAAATCCAAGGCGTCGACCGGGCCACCCGGCGCGAGAGTGCGCAGAAGGTGATCGAACTTGTTGGATTGCATGGGCGCGAGGCGTATTATCCGCGCGAGCTTTCCGGCGGACAGCAACAGCGTGTCGGTATCGCCCGGAGCCTCGTGGTCGAGCCTGACCTCTGGTTCCTGGACGAGCCGTTCTCTGCGCTCGACCCGCTGATCCGGCGCGAAATGCAGGATGAATTCATCCGCCTACAGAACATGCTGCGCAAGACCATCGTCTTCATCACGCATGACTTCGACGAGGCGATCCGTCTGGCCGACCGCATCGCGGTGATGAAGGACGGGGTGATCGAACAGATCGCCACGCCCGAGGATTTGGTCCAGAACCCCGCCACCGACTACGTTGCCGATTTCACCCGCCACGTGGCCCGTGCCAAGGTCATCCGCGCGCAAAGCCGTATGGAGCCCGCGACGGCCGAACGTTTTGCCGGGGAAGTGGCGCATGACGCGACCATCGAGTCCATCGCCGACGAGGTGGAGCGCGCCGATGCGCCGATGAAGGTCATGAAAGACGGCAAGGTGATCGGCCAGATCACGTCGCGTGCCGTCATCGACGTGCTGGTGGGCCGCGGCTGATGCTGGCGTTGTCGCGGCATATCACGCGCGGACGGCTCTTCTGGCTTGGCCTCTTCGCGCTGACATGGGCGCTGTCGACGTATTCGTTCCAGCTTTACAAGCTGTTGGACGCCCGATGGGTGATCCGATTTCCAAGTGCACTGCAACTGAACCTCGATACGGAGATCAGCAATTTCCTCGACTGGCTGGTGAACGAGGCGCATTTCGGACTGTTCAGCTTTCGCGACCTGACACGCGCCATCGCGTGGATGATCGAACTGCCCTACCAGTTCCTGCGCAACCTGCTGATCGAGGGCTTCCAGACCGGGATCGGGGACGGCGCGGTGCAGATCGCGCCGTCGCTGAGCTGGATCGCCGTGATCGCCATTGCCGTCGCCATCGGGCATTACGCCCGCGATTGGGCGCTGGCGCTGCTCGTGGGCGTGTGTTTCCTTTACCTTGCCGTCTTCGGGCAGTGGGACAGCGCAATGATTACGCTTGCCTCAGTGCTTGTGGCGGTGCCCATCGGAGCAGTTGGTGGGCTCGCACTGGGCATCCTCGCCTATCGCATGCCGTGGGTCGAAACGCTTCTGCGCCCAATTCTGGACCTGATGCAGACTGTCCCGGTTTTTGCCTATCTTGTGCCCATTCTCATTCTCTTCGGCTTTGGTCCGGTGGCGGCGCTTGTGGCGACGGTGATCTATGCCATGCCACCGATGATCCGCGTGACCATCGTGGCTCTGAAAACGGTACCCGAGGAATTGCTCGAGGCGGGCCGCATGATGGGTGCGACGCCGCGGCAGATGACGTGGAAGGTGCTTGTGCCTGCGGCCACACCAACGCTGATGGTCGGCGTCAACCAGGTGATCATGCTGACCCTCAACATGGTCATCATCGCGTCGATGATCGGTGCGGGTGGGCTTGGGTTCGACGTGCTGGCGAGCCTGCGTCGGCTCGATATCGGTGCGGGGATCGAGGCGGGTTTGGCCATTGTCGTGATGGCTATCGCGCTCGACCGTGCCAGCCAGGCCTTCAGCGAGCGACGGATGTCGCATCCCCGCACCGGATCGGTGGTGCAGCGGCACCCGTGGACGACGACGGTTCTTGCAATCGTGGTCGTGACCTATCTTCTCGGGCAAATCATTCCGGCAATACAGAACTACCCAGACGCGCTGAAGATCAGCACCGGAGCTTTCTGGTCGGACGCGATGGCTTGGATCAACGTCAATTTCTTCGACACGCTCGAAACCATCAAGACCGTGCTGCTCACAACGCTTCTTCTGCCTGTGAAGAAGTTTTTCGCGGGCATCCCGTGGTTCTGGGGCATTCTGGCGATGGGCCTGATCGTCGGGCGTGTGGCCGGGTGGAAACTGGGGTTGGCCGCCGCGCTTATGATGCTCTTCATCGCAGCCTCGGGCCTCTGGGGCGAAGCGATGGTGACACTTTACCTCTGCGGCGTGTCGGTCTTCATCGCCATCCTGATCGGGACGCCGCTTGGCATCTGGGCGGCGCAAAAGCCCGGGGCAGGGCGCGTCATCCTTGGGCTCATGGACACGCTGCAGACCTTGCCGTCCTTCGTCTACCTGATCCCGGTGGTCATGCTCTTCCGCGTCGGCGATTTCAGCGCGATGATCGCTGTGGTGCTCTACGCGCTGGCTCCGGCGGTCCGCTACGCGGCGCATGGGATTCGGGAAGTGCCGCCGCAGTTGCTCGAGGCCGGGCGCATGGCGGGGTGCACTCCAAGCCAGCTTCTGTGGCGGGTGAAGCTGCCGTTGGCGACGCCGCAGCTTCTGCTCGGGCTCAACCAGACGATCATGCTGGCGCTGTCCATGCTGGTGATCACCGCGCTCGTCGGTACGCGTGACCTCGGGCAGGAAGTCTACATCGCGCTGACCAAGGCAAACGCAGGGCAGGGGATCGTTGCTGGTCTGTCGGTTGCCGTGATCGCGATCATTGCCGACCGGATCGTACACGCGCTCGCTGACAAGCAGAAACGGAGGTTGGGCCTGTGACCATGGACGCCATCGCACGCGCGACGGGATTGTCGTGCTTCAATACGCCAACCGAGATCGAGCCGCTGAGCGGCGGTATCACCAATGTGAACCTGCGCGTCACCGACGGCGACCGTCGTTTCGTGGTACGGCTGGGTGCCGATATCCCTGAACATGGCGTGATGCGGTGGAACGAACTTACGCTGAGCCGCGCTGCGCAGGCCGCTGGTGTGTCGCCCAGCGTTCACCATCACGAGCCTGGCGTGCTGGTTCTCGACTTCATTGAAGCGCAGACCTTTAGCGAAGGGATGGCGCGCGATCCGAAGAACGTGCCGCGCATCGTGGATCTGCTGAAACACATGCATCACGCCCTTGGCGCGCATCTGACCTCACCGGTCCTGGCGTTCTGGCCATTTCAGGTGAACCGCACCTACGCAACCCGGCTGCGTGCCGATGGATCGCGGCACGCGACGGCGCTGCCCGCTCTTATGGCCGAACTGGACAAGCTGGAGGCGGCAACCGGCCAGGTGACGCTGGTGATCGGTCACAACGACCTGCTGGCCGCCAACATTCTGGACGACGGCGAAAAGCTCTGGCTGATCGATTGGGAATACGGCGGCTTCAACACGCCGCTTTTCGATCTGGCGGGTCTCGCCGGGAACAACGGTTTCTCCGAGGCGCAGGAGCGGGACATGCTGGAGCAGTATTTCGAACTGCCCGCAGATACCCATTGGCGCGCCTACCAGGCAATGAAATGCACCTCTCTCCTGCGCGAGACGCTTTGGTCGATGACTTCCGAGATCCATTCCGAACTCGACTTCGATTTCGCCGCCTACACCGCCGAGAACATGTCGCGGCTGACTGCCGCGCTGCAAGATTTCCATAACGTCTGAGGATCCGTCATGACGCTCCCTTCTTCCGCCAAAACCCTCATCATCGGTGGCGGCATAATCGGCTGCTCGACCGCCTATCACCTTGCGCAGATGGGCGAGGAGGTTCTGCTGCTGGAAAAGGCGGCGCTGACCTCCGGCTCGACTTGGCACGCGGCCGGTCTGGTCGGCCAGCTGCGTTCGAACGCCAATATCACACAGCTTCTGGGCTATTCCATCGAGCTCTATGACCGGCTCGAAGAGGAAACCGGCCTGGCGACCGGTTGGAAGATGAATGGCGGGCTACGGCTGGCCTGCAACGATGAACGCTGGACCGAGGTCAAACGCCAGGCGACGACGGCGCATTCCTTCGGCCTCGACATGCAGCTTCTGACGCCGCAGGAGGCGCAGGACCTCTGGCCACTGATGGATATCTCAGACATCGTCGGCGCGGCCTTTTTGCCGACCGATGGGCAGGCGAGCCCGTCGGATATCACCCAGGCGCTGGCGAAAGGGGCCCGTGCCAACGGCGCGGTTCTTAGGGAAAACACGCCCGTCACGGAAATCCTGACCGAGCGGGGCAAGCTTGTCGGCGTCCGCACCGCTGAGGGCGACATTGCCTGCGAAAAGCTTGTTCTTTGCTGCGGCCAATGGACCCGGGAACTGGCCAAGACGATCGGAGTGACCGTACCGCTTGTTTCGGTCGAACACCAATACATGCTGACCGAGGCCTTCGGCGTGCCCTCCGACCTGCCGACGCTGCGCGATCCGGACCGGCTGACCTATTACAAGGAAGAGGTCGGGGGTCTGGTCATGGGCGGCTACGAACCGAACGGTATCCCGTGGGCCAAGGACGGCATCCCGGACCCGTTCGATTTCCAGCTTCTGGACTCGAATTTCGACCATTTCGAACAGCTGATGGAACTGGCCTTGCCGCGCGTGCCCAAGCTCGAAACGGTCGGGGTCAAGCAGCTTATCAACGGACCGGAAAGCTTTACGCCGGATGGCAACTTCATTCTCGGCGAAGCGCCCGAAATGGCGAATGTCTTTATCGGCGCGGGGTTCAATGCCTTCGGCATCGCCGCCGGTGGCGGGGCCGGGATGGCGCTTGCGGAGTGGGTTGCGAAAGGCGCACCTCCCTATGATCTGTGGCCGGTCGATATCCGCCGATTCGGTCGGCCTCATACCGACACCGACTGGGTGCGCACGCGGACGCTTGAGGCCTACGGCAAGCACTACACGATGGCCTGGCCATCCGAGGAACACGAAAGCGGGCGGCCCTGCCGCCGGTCGCCGCTTTACGACAGGCTCAAATCCGCAGGCGCTGTCTTCGGAGAAAAGCTTGGCTGGGAACGGCCCAACTGGTTTGCAGAGCTGGGCGAAGAGGCGCGCGATATCTACACGTTCGATCGTCCGAACTGGCATGATCCCGTCGGGCGTGAGCACCGTGCCGCGCGGGAATCGGCTGTACTATTTGACCAGACCTCGTTTGCCAAATTCATCCTGCAAGGCCCAGATGCGGAGGCCGCGTTGCAATGGATCGCGGCAAACCGCGTAGACAAGCCTGTCGGCTCGATCATCTACACCCAAATGCTCAACGACCGTGGCGGGATCGAATGTGACCTGACCTGTGTACGCACCGGGCAGGACAGCTACTACATCGTAACCGGTACGGGCTACGCCACGCACGATTTCGACTGGATCCGTCGCAACATCCCCGAGGGCATGAATGCGCAGCTTGTCGATGTCACCTCGTCGAACGCGGTGCTGTCGCTTTTCGGCCCCAAGGCACGCGACATTCTGTCGGCCGTGACCCGTGCCGACGTGTCAAACGCAGCGCATCCTTTCGGCAGCGCGTGGCAGATCGGGATCGCCGGTTGCCCCGTGCTGGCATTGCGTATCACCTATGTGGGTGAGCTTGGCTGGGAACTCCACCTGCCGACGGAATATGCGCTGACGGTATATGACGCCTTGCACACTGCCGGGGCCGAACATGGGCTGCGCGACGCCGGATACCGGGCCATCGAAACCCTGCGTCTGGAAAAAGGCTACCGTGCCTGGTCCTCCGACATCGGGCCAGACCACACGCCGGACGAAGCCGGGCTGGGCTGGGCGGTTAAGATAAAATCGAACATTCCCTTCAAAGGGCGCGAGGCCGTTGCGGCGCAGCGCGAAAACGGGGTCAAAAAGATCCTCGCCACCTTCACCGCAGATTGCGACACGATCCTGTCGGGGCGTGAAACGATCTACCGCAATGGCAAACGTTGCGGCTGGCTTTCCTCCGGTGGCTATGGCCATACGCTAGGGCGCTCCATCGGCATGGGCTATATTCGCGCGAATGAGGCCATCGACCGAGAATACGTGCTGAACGGCACCTACGAGTTGGAGGTCGCAACCGAACGCGTGCCCGCTGAGGTGACGCTCAGTCCGCTCTACGATCCCAAGATGGATCGGGTGAGAGGCTAGGAACATGGCACAGCATTCGGCAAAACACTTGATCATTGGCGGGGGCATCATCGGATGCTCCATCGCCTATCACCTGACCCGCATGGGCGAAAAAGACGTGATCCTTCTGGAACGCGCGAACCTGACCGAAGGCGCGACGTGGCATGCGGCGGGGCTTGTCGGCCAGCTTCGGTCGTCTCGCAACACGACGCGAATGTTGAAGAAATCGGTCGAGATGTACGACCGGCTGCAGAACGAAGAGGGGCTGCAATTCGACTGGAAGAAGACCGGCTCCCTGCGCCTTGCCGCCACGCGGGATCGGATGCTCGAGGCGAAACGCCTCGCCACGATGGCCCGCAGCTTCGATCTTGAGATGTCGATCATCAGCCCGGCCGAGGCGAAAGAGCTGTTTCCCCTGATCGACGAGACGGGCCTCGAAGGGGCTGCCTATATCCCGTCCGACGGCTATGTCGATCCGGCATCACTGTGTCAGGCTATCGCGGGCGCGGCGCGCCGCCAGGGGGCCGATATCCGGCAGGGTGTGGATGTCACGGATTTTACTCTGCGCGGTGGCCGCATAATTGAGGTCGATACACCCGTCGGGACATATGAGGCGCAAAACGTCATCCTCGCTACCGGCATGTGGAGCCGCGAGATCGGGGCAAAGCTTGGCATCCGCGTGCCCGCCTGCGCCGTCGAACATCAGTATATCGTCACAGAATCCACCGGCTCTGAGATCGGTCACTACCCGACGCTGCGCGACCCCGAACGGCTGGTCTACTACAAGCCCGATGTCGGCGGGCGACTGGTGATCGGCGGCTACGAAGAAGGCACGCTGCCCTTTGGCGATCCGGAGATTCCGGGCCCGTTCGTGCGGCAACTGCTGCCGGAAAACCTCGACCGGTTCCTGCCTCTGGCCGAACTGGCGGGGCAGGTAACGCCCGTCGTCAACGAGGTGGGCATTCGACAGGTCATCAACGGGCCCATTCCCTATTCCGCCGATGGGGATTTTGTGATGGGCTGGCAGCCCGGCTTCGACAACCTGATGCTCGCCACCGGGTTCCTTTATGGCATTGCTGCAGGCGGCGGCGCCGGTGAGATGATCGCGGAATGGGTCGTCGACGGGTCGCCCTCGCTCGACCTCTGGCCGCTCGATGTGCGCCGGTTCGGGCCGCATCACGGGACACGGGCATTCATGTACCCCCGCGCGGTTGAGCATTACGCGCATCACTACAAGATGCGCTATCCCGGCCAGGAACACGAAACCGCCAGGCAGTTGCGCCTCTCCCCGCTCTACCAGCGCCTGAAGGACGCGGGCGCTGTCTATGGATCGAAGAACGGCTGGGAACGTCCGCTCTGGTTCGCACCCAAAGGCGTTCCACCCGTCGATCAGCTCGACTTCCTCGACCCCGGCTGGAAACGATTTGCCGCCGAAGAGCACAAGGCGGTGCGCGAACGGGTTGCGCTGATCGACCAGACGTCTTTTGCCAAGTTCGAAATCCTTGGTCCGGGCGCGCTAGACCTTCTGCAAAATCTGTGCGTGTCGAACATGGACAAGCCGTCAGGCTCCGTCATCTACACCCAGATGTGCAACGACACGGGCGGCACCGAGGCCGACGTGACATTCATCCGTCTGGGTGCGGATCGCTTCTACATGGTCACCGGCTCGGGCTTCGGCGTGCATGACAGCGACTGGATCCGGCGCAACATGCCCGCGGATGGATCGGTCCACCTGATCGAAGTCACCTCGGGCAAAGCGGTGATCAACCTCGCCGGCCCGAAATCCCGCGACGTTCTCGCAGCGGCCTCGGAAAGCGACGTGTCGGACGCCGCTATCCCCTTTGCTACCGCGCGGGAGATCATCGTCGGCGCAGCACCTGTGCTGGCAGCCCGGATCGGATATGTCGGTGAACGCGGCTACGAGCTTCACATCCCGACAGAATACGCGGCCCATGTCTATGACAGGCTCTGGCAGACCGGGCGGGAGGCTGGCATCGTCAATGTCGGCTACCGCGCAATCGAAAGTCTCCGGATGGAAAAGGGCTACATCTATTGGTCCGGCGATGTCACACCCGATTACACCCCCGTAGAAGCCGGTGTCGGGTTCCGTGTCCATCTCAAGGCCAAGGGTGAGTTCAAGGGCCACAACGTGCTTGAGGCACAGAAAGACGGCGATCTGATCCGCAAGCTCTGCACCTTTGTAACGGATGCTCACCTTCCGTTAACTGGCGGCGAGACCATCCTGCTCGGAGATCGGGTCGTGTCGCTCGCCACCTCGGTCGGCTATGGCCACACGGTGCAGAAGACCATCCTGCGCGGATACCTGGAAAAGGCGCATTGGGAGACACGCGACTTCACGCTCGAGGTCTTCGGCGACCGCCACCAGATCACGCAGGTCGAAGGGCCCGTCTACGACCCCGAAAACGCAGCGTTGAAAGGATAGGAGGGATGCCATGAGTGATCACGAGGAACAGGTGATGGAGGCATTACGCCGTGCGCCGGAATTCAAGGATGTTTCATCCGTCGACAGCATCACGCGTCTCGGCGGGCTTACGAACCGCGTCCACCGCGTCGACATGGGCGACCGCTCGGTGATTGTCCGCATCCCGGGAGAAGGCACTGAAGCCTATATCGACCGCGCGGTCGAGACCCACAACGCTTACGCCGCCGCACGTGCGGGGGTTTCGCCCGAGGTGGTCTACGCCGAACCAGACACCGGCCTTATGATCACCGAAACCGTGCCGGGTATCGCAACCATGACGCCCGAGCTCTTCAACGCCCGTGTCGGCTCGCCCGCCCGTGCCGGTGCCGCGCTCGCGAAACTTCATAATTCTGGTGAGACATTCGAGTTCCGCTTCGAGCTCTTCGCGATGATCGAAGATTATCTCAACGTGCTGTCGACCAAGGATGTCACTTTGCCCGACGGCTATCACGACGTCGTGGCGGCGGCTGCGCCGGTCAAAGAGATTCTGGCAAAGGCTGATCTGCCGCTCGCGCCCTGCCATTGCGATCCGCTGTGCGAGAACTTCCTTGATGACGGCAGCGTCATGTGGATCGTCGACTGGGAGTATTCCGGTATGAACGATCCGCTCTGGGACCTCGGTGACCTTTCCGTCGAAGCAGGCATGGACGCAAAGCAAGACGCTGAAATGATGCTTGCTTATTTCGGCCGCCCACCAAGCGTGGCCGAGCAAGGAAGGATGATTATTTACAAAGCCATGTGCGACCTGCTCTGGACGCTCTGGGGCCTGATCCAGCTGGCCGACGAAAACCCGGCCGAGGATTTTTGGGCCTACGCCACCGGCCGCTTCGCCCGATGCAAGGCGCTCATGCAGGACGACAACTTCAATTTCCACCTTGATGCGGTCCGCGCTGGTTGATCCAGAAGTGATTTATCTGGCAGTCATCGGACCTTTTCAGAATAGCTTGGGATGAGCCGGCCAAGGTGGTTGTGTAGCGTTTGGAAATGGCCCAATCCCTGGTGTGCCAACTTGGTGAGCAGCCCTAAAAGCCTAGCAGGAGAGATAGGAAGGCATTCTCCTTGCCCCACTCTGCCACGGCTTTAAGGAATGCTTGGATGGCGCAAGGCGCGCCACACGGCTGTCAGCGAAAGTTAGCTTGAATGCGTTCCCGCGGATTACAGCGGTAGGAGCCTCGCCTGCCATGATTTCGTCGGGGTTTCGGGCCGTTGTTCACATGTTTGCCGTATCATGATCACAACGAGGTCGGCGATACGCTCTATGTCGGCAAGGGGGATGATGGATCAGGCAATGCCACCACGATCCTGCCGCTTGGCGGGCGTGGGGCGTTCATGGATCTCGGCAACACCCAAACCGTTACCGGCGCAAAGACTTTTTTCGTGGTCCCCAAATCCTCGCAAGACGCGTCCGCGGCAACCGACCTTGTGCGCAAGTCGCAGTTCGATGCGGGACTTGGGGGAAAGGCAGCGGCAAGCCACGGCCACGCAATCGGGGATGTGAGCGGGTTGCAGACGGCGCTCGATGGCAAATCTGATGATGCGCATGGTCATGCGATCGCCGATGTAGCGGGACTGCAGACGGCACTCAACGGCAAGGCCCCCCTGGCGTCACCTGCGTTGAGCGGTGCGCCGACCGCACCGACGCCCACATCCGGCACGAACACGACCCAGATCGCAACCACGGCCTTCGTCCAGTCAGCCCTTGCGGGCTTTGGGGCAGGCGACATGCTCAAAGCCACCTATGACAGTGACGCCGATGGCAAGGTCGATGCGGCGGAGACTGCCGATAGCGTGCCCTGGGGTGGCATCACCGGCAAACCGTCCAGCTTCACGCCCTCAACGCACAGCCATGCCATCGCGCAAGTGACAGGGCTGCAATCTGCCCTGGACGCAAAGGCGCCGCTGGCGTCGCCCGCATTGACCGGCACGCCGACTGCGCCCACGGCGACCAATGGCACCAGCACGACGCAGGTTGCCACGACCGCCTTTGTGGCGGCCGCCATCGGCGCGCTGATCGATGCTGCTTCCGGTGCCATGGACACGCTGAACGAACTGGCTGCCGCCCTGGGCGATGATCTGAACTTTGTCACCAGCGTTGCCAATGCGCTGGCGGGCAAGCTCTCGGCCGCATCGAACCTGTCTGACCTCCCGAACAAGGCAACGTCGCGCTCGAACCTCGGGCTCGGCTCCATCGCCACGCAAGCTGCGAGCAATGTCACGATCAGCGGTGGGTCGATCGACGGGATTGCGCTCGACGGAGGCACGTTCTGAACCATGGCCAACGCGCTTCTGATCAAACGCACCACGGTGGCAGGCCGCGTGCCGGGGACGGCGCAACTGGCCGCGGGCGAACTCGCTGTCAATGTCGCCGATGGCAAGCTCTTCCTGAAACGCGTCTCGGGTTCGGAAACCGTCGTGGAACTGGGGCAGACCGGGCCGCAAGGCCCTGCGGGTCCAACCGGGCCTCAGGGCGCCACAGGGCCCAAGGGCGATACCGGCGCAACTGGCCCGACAGGTCCGCAGGGGCCAGCTGGCCCAACTGGACCGACCGGCGCCACAGGCCCACAAGGTCCTGCAGGGGCGGACGGGTCTCCCGATACCGCGGCCGAGGTGCTGGCCAAGCTGGTCACTGTGGACGGGTCCGGCTCCGGGATCGATGCAGACCTGCTCGATGGCAGCCACGCCAGTGCCTTTGCCCGCCTCACCGGGGCGACCTTCTCCGGCGCGGTGACAGCCTCGAACTTCGTCTCCTCCTCAGACGCGCGGCTCAAATCCGACATCGCACCCATCGCAGATGCGCTGGCCAAAGTGCAGGCGCTCAACGGCGTCACCTTCACAATGACAGGTAATGACACGCGGCAGATGGGCCTCATCGCACAAGAGGTACAGACCGTCGCGCCAGAGGCCGTCGTTGAGGCCGAAGGCGTGTTGCGTCTGGCCTACGGCAATCTCGTGAGCCTCCTGGTGGAGGCCATCAAGGACCTCGCTCATGAGGTTGATCAGCTGAAAAGGACCGAGCCGTGATCGAGACCGGACTGCATGTCATCTACAACACGGGCTCGCGCCTGCATTACGCCGTCGATGTCCAGGACACCTATGCAGGGATTGCAGTGTTTGAAGTTTGCGAAGCAGGTACAGGCCTGCGAGATGGCTTTGGAATGCTCCCATGGAATGAACTGCTGCCCCTGCTTGAGACGCCCTTTGCCTATGTCACGCGCTCAGGCTTTGTGGACCTCGAAAGAAATGGTCTGTTTGTCCCAGACCTTCCCGGGTGTCCCCATGGCGGTCTCTACAAGGGTCGATCCTATGTCTTCCTCGACGGCATGCGCGGCTATGATGAACTCACCGATTATGCACTGATCGACATCATGACGGACAACGCGGGGTTTCCACTGCCGTGGCGCAACCGGTTTGCCCAATCTGCCCGCGAAAAGGTGGATTATTCTGGTCCCTTCGCGATCTGTGTGGGTTGATGGTGAGCGACGCGTCCGCAGGTATACCATATGTTGTAGTCGGGACGTGAGGCGCGTCTGGCGCGGAGACCGTATATATCGCAGCGCCAGACGCGCCTGATCTGTTGCGCTATGGCCCGCGTGAAGGGACGGTGGGAGCGTGGAGGCCTGACACGGAGGAGCGATGGGACCCGAGACGAGCTTGTTCACAATGGCGCTTGGCCTTCGGGCCCCGTGGAGTGTCACGGACGTGCGTTTCGACGCCAATCTCAAGGAGATCCACTTCGATGTGCGCTTCAAAGCGGGGAGCAGGTTTGCCTGCCCGTCTTGCGGTGCGGCGGATCAGCCGGTGCACGACACGAGGCCGAGGACCTGGGAACACCTGCGCTTTTTTGAGCACAAGGCTTTCATCCATGCCGCCGTACCTCGCGTCGCCTGCGGTCAATGCGGGAAGACCGGACAGGTGCCGGTCCCCTGGGCGCGCAGCGGCAGCGGGTTCAGCCAGTTGTTCGACGCCTTCGTGATCGCGCTCGCCCGGGAGATGCCGGTAAAAACCATCGCTGATCTGCTCAATATCGGAGACGACCGGATATGGCGTGTGCTCGAGCACTACGTTCCCGCGGCGCGCGCTCAGGAGGACTTCAGCGATGTAACGGCTGTCGGGATCGACGAGACGGCATCGCGGCGGGGCCACAATTACATCACCCTGTTCCATGACCTGAACGTTGGCAGGTTGCTCTTTGCCTGTGAGGGTCGCGACGCGGACACGGTCCGGGCATTCGCCAAAGACCTCCGGGAGCATGGCGGTGACCCTGATCTCGTCACAGCGGCCTGCATCGACATGAGCAAGTCCTATATCGCAGGCGTGGGTCGGCATCTGCCGGAAGCGGCCATCACCTTCGATCGGTTCCATGTCATCCAGCTGGCCAATGCTGCGCTCGAAGAAGTGCGGCGCGCCGAGGTCCGCGAAAACCCTGCGCTCAAAAACAGCCGATGGATGTGGCTGAAGGACAAACACAGCTGGACCAAGCGGCAGATGAGGTGGGTGTCGATGGCGAGGACGTGCTGGCCTATGGTGAAGAGAAGCTCCGCGATATGCGTCGGCAGGTCATGTCGATGGTATTCCAGAAGTTCGCGCTGCTGCCGCATCGGACCGTGGCGGAAAACGCGGGCACGACGCTGGGCGTGCGGGGTGTCTCAAAGCGAGAGTATCTGGCTGAGGCCGATAAATGGCTCGACCGTGTGGGCCTGCACGGATTTGGCAACCATTACCCGCACCAGCTTTC
Organism: Marivita cryptomonadis; assembly: GCF_002115725.1. GTDB lineage: Bacteria > Pseudomonadota > Alphaproteobacteria > Rhodobacterales > Rhodobacteraceae > Marivita > Marivita cryptomonadis. The sequence goes on along the minus strand of NZ_JFKD01000020.1, from coordinate 1,174 downwards.
CGGCGGGATGCAGCAGCGCGTCGGTATCGCCCGGGCACTGAGCTCGAATTCCCCGATCATGCTGATGGACGAGGCATTCTCGGCGCTTGACCCGCTGATCCGCACGGACATGCAGGACCTGCTGCTCGAGCTACAAAAAGAACTGCACAAGACCATCATCTTCATTACCCACGATCTGGACGAGGCGCTGAAACTGGCGGACCATCTGGTGATCCTCAAGGACGGATATGTCGTCCAACAGGGCGAGCCGCAGCATATCCTGCTCAATCCAAACGATCCCTACATCGAGGACTTCGTCAGCGACATCAACCGCGCGCGGGTGCTGCGCGTGCGCTCGATCATGACGCCGCTCGATGGTCAGCCGGTGCCGCCCGATGCCCATGGCGAGGTAGGGTATGACGCTACACTCGAAAGCATGATCGCCCGGTCTGGCGGGGACACGTCACACCGGTATATCGTGATGCGCGACGGTCAGCCCGCCGGCACGCTGGACATGACGAACCTGGTCAAGGCGCTGGTGCCTCGTGTCGCATCGGAAGCGGCCGCGCGGAAGTATTGAGCGGGGAATCCTTCTTTGACACACGGCCTTTTTCTCGTATGAGGAGGATATCGGCGTGAACGCGATGCCGCCCTTCTCTCTGTTGGAGGAAGTGATTCAGTGTCTCAAAGATGTCGAAGCTAACGGTTTTGCCATCGAGGAAATGCGCGTGGCCTGCCGCACCGCGCTAGAAGTCACGGGTGAAGCCGGCAGGGCGCAGGGCCAAGTGCCGACCCATCGTCTTCTTCTCGACGATGCCATAGCCGCCATCGATTCCCCGCAACTTCAGAACCTGAAGTCTTCCTTGCTGTTGGCCAAGGATCATTTGCAATGGAAGGTGGACGACGGCGGCTACTACGACGCGGGCGACGATGTGGGCGATGGATACCGCTCGGGCAATATGCACAGCTTGCTTCTGGGGCCGCAGGATGCGTTCGTTCACTCGTCCGAGCACTTGCTTGGTCTATTCCTTTTGGCCCCTTGGACGCACTACCGCGACCACAAGCACCTCGCGCCGGAAATCTACGTGCCCTTAACCGGCCCGTCCGCCTGGCGTTTCGACCTGAAAGAGTGGGTCGATCATCCCGCTGGCAGCACAATTCTGAACCCGCCCAATATGGTTCACGCCACAAGAGC
>NZ_JFKD01000002.1 GCF_002115725.1 Marivita cryptomonadis | reverse complement strand
ATCTCGACGACCTGACGCGCGCCCTCGGGCTTCAAATTCGATCCCTCATGCGCAGACTTGTTGCGGACGAGGTTGATGAAGCGCGCCTTGGCGTGGACCTTTTGCCCCATGATCGTGCGCAGGTCGGGGTCGTTGATCATCCGGCTCGCGCCGGTTTGGGCGGGGGGCGTCAGGCCCGCGTCATGGGCGAAGGCCCAGCCGAGCGCCAGCTCCACCGCTTTGCCCGCCAGGATCGCCGCCGCCTCGGGCTCCGACATCGCCAGTCGTTCCGCCGAACTCGCCGCCGCGTGGACAGCGGGGAAGTCGGGTTCGAGATGCGCGAAATTGCTGGCGGTCATGGCGGTTTTCCGGGGTCAGAGCGCTCCGGCGAAGGCGCGGGATTGGAGGGACGCGAAGAGGGTTTCGAGCTCTTGGTAATGGGCTTTGGTTTTATCAATCAGATCATTGATTCCACGTAGCTGCGCGGCAAAGGATTTTTGTTCTTCTAAGTTCGGAATCTTTATCGAAAGCCCTTTTATGATGCCCATATTCAAGCCGGACATGATTGAGCCCTTGGTCTGCTGTTCAAGCTGGCGGTGGACGTCATCATCAAAAAGAAACGCAGCACGCAGGAATTCAGAGTCCACTCGATCTTTGTCTGGAGTCAGGCAACACAGGTGCTTCGTATTCACCATTGTCTGAACATCTGAAGGCACAACAGCGCATCGTCCACAAGTTCCCATGATCGTAATGAGCACATCACCGGGGATCACCGTGTATCGCTGAAGCGCCTTGTATTTCTCTTGAGTAATGAATCGCGGCGTTTCTTCTACGAATTTGTTGGTAACTACGTTGTCGATCCCGAGAACAGGTATCCCGCTTTCGACAAACTCGGACTTCAGTAGCTGGCTTCCGAACGGACCAGTGCGACCGTTGACGATGACGTCATCAATCTTCGCGGTTGGCAGGTCTGGCCGATCCCCGAACATCTCCGCGAAGATCGCGCCCGGGAGGGTGTCGAGCAGGGCGAGGGCTTCGCGGCGGCGGCGGCGCAGGGCGTCAGCAGCATCCAGTATCCCCGCAATCCGCAGCTGCTCTTCGAGGGGCGGGAGGGGGATTTGCAGCGCCCCAATCTGACCGAGGCTCAGGTTTGAGATGACCCCGGTGACTTTGCTCTTCGACATCTGCGATTGAGCGTCTGCACTTGAAAGCCAGTGCAGCATGAAGCGACGGTCGATTTTCTCAGAGGTTCTGACAATAGCAACGGCCTGATTGCAGTTCATTTCTTCAGCGTCATCCGGCACAATTGAGGCTCGCCCAATTGTCCCCGCAATCGAGATTAGAACATCCTTCGGATGTATTTTGGAGCGCTTGAGTGCTTGGTGGGTTGCATTTGAGACGAAGAGCGGGTCGGCACCGACTGACACACTCCCATCGACCAGGTTCTGTGCCCTGAGAAAGGGAACACCGCTACTCGTGACGGAGTAGCCCAATGTAGTTGGCGTTGTGCCTTTGGTGATGACACTCGCCTCTTCTTTGAGCGTTGCACGTGACCAGCTCATTCCGCTGCCTCCTGCTTCGCCGCCTGCGCCTGCTGCCAGTCGTGGTAGGACTGGCTCGCGCCCTTCACCTTCCATTCCAGTCGGCCATTGCTGTGCCGGTCTAACACAACCGCAGCCGCGGCCGACGGACTGGTGAAAGACCAGGGCCGAGTAAACCGCATTTTGGCCGGTTCCTGCGTCCCCTCCATCGGAACAAGGACGCCCTCTGCGAGTAGCCTCTCCTTGGTCGCCGTTGCCGTATCGTGCTGGACATAGCCTGTGCCGGTCAGCACTTCCGATCCCTCGAGCACGATAAACTCGCCCTCTTCCTCCACCGCCGTGGCCTTCACGCCACTCTTATGCCGGATCTCGAACTGCACTTCACCGGTGGTGCGTTCCTCGACCGGCTGCGCCGTATGGGTCACTGCCTTTGGCTGGGGCTTGAGCATGTCGAGCCCGATCACCGGCAGGATGATCCGCAGATTGGCGAGGAACTGTTCCATGTTGGCGATATCGGCCTCTGGCAGGCGGCGCCGGCTGGTATCGGGATGGGTGCCGTTGTCGAGAGTAACCCGGCCCGCCTTCGCAGTCTGTTCGATCAACCGCGCCTCCAGATACTCAGCATGCCCCTTTGACATGTCGTCGTCGCTGGTGGTGACGGTGATGGCGGTTTCCCAGAAATCGCGCTTCAGCGCACTCTGCTTGATCCGGTCGGAGACAGAGTTGCCTGACCCGATGTAGACGCGCGTGCTGCCTGCCGTGTCGAGGTCTGGACCAGAGAGGATGTAGACCCCGGTGCGGTCCACCTCGTCGCGCGCGGTCAGGTCGCCGAACGCGGAAGCGCCGGAGACGAAGAGCACGCCGGTCCAGCCGTGGATCGACGCCTTGCGCAGGCCTGTGGGTTTACCATCCACCAGAAAGAGCTGGATCGTGCGGCCGAAGGCTTCGCCGGTGCTCATTCGGCGGCCTCTTTTGCGGGACCGTCACCAAGCATTGCTTCCAGCGCATCCAGACCGGTGCAGATTTCGAGTTCCATTGCTCGAAGCCGCTTGAGTATTGTGGCGGGACGCTCATGCTCGACCACATCGTGCTCAATCTCACGGTAGCGGTTGAGGCTGAGATCATATCCTGCAGCGGCGATTTCCTCCTTCGGCACGACGAAGCTTCGAGCTGTGCGCGGGTTGTCCTTTTCCGTCCCCTCGCGCTCTTTCCAGCGGGAAAGCGCATCCGGGAGATCGTTGAGCTTCGCCTCGTCCTCGGCCAGTTCCGCCCAGGGGCCGAGTTTATCTTCAGGCACGAGGAAATTGCGCTTATCGTCGAGGCTTAGGCCGTCGGCGTGCATGTCGTAGAACCATACACCGTCGGTGCCGCCCGAATCTGTCCGCTGGAAAAGCAGGATGGCGGTCGAGACCCCGGCATAGGGGCGAAAGACACCAGCCGGCAGCTTGAGCACGCCCTGTAGCTGTTGTTCTTCGACCAAGATGCGCCGCACCTCCTTGTGCGCCTTGTTTGAACCGAAGAGCACCCCATCTGGCACGACCACCGCCGCCCGACCACCACGCTTCAGAAGGCGCAGGAAAAGGGCCATGAAGAGCAGCTCGGTCTTTCGGGTGTTGACGATCCGGGTGAGGTCCTTGGCTACCACCTCAGCATCCAGAGAGCCAGCAAAGGGCGGGTTGGCGAGGATCAGGGAATAGGTCTCCGCTTCGTCGCCGTGCTCTTGCGTGAGGCTGTCGCGGTAGACGATAGAAGCGTCCTCGAACCCGTGCAGTGCCATGTTCATGGCGCCAAGACGGAGCATGGTGCCGTCGAAGTCATGGCCGTGGAACATGCCACTTTCGATGTGCGAACGCGCGTCCGGATCGGTCCAGGCGTCGGCATCGTTGCGGCGCAGGTATTCCGCCGCGCCGACCAGGAAACCAGCTGTGCCGCACGCGGGATCACAAATCACGTCATCACGGCGTGGCTCCGTCATCGCCACCAGAAGCTCAATGATGTGACGCGGCGTCCGGAACTGACCATTCTGGCCTGCAGCAGCGACCTTCGAAAGCATGTATTCGTAGAGGTCGCCCTTGGTGTCACGGCTCTTCATCGGCAAATCTGACACAAGGTCCACAACCTTGGCCAGCAGCCGACCCGTCGGAATTTCATAACGAGCGCTGGCCATGTGCTTGCGCAGCGGCGCGCCGTCCGATCCAAGCCGACGAAGGAATGGGATCAAGTGGTTCTCGGCGGCTTCCTGCATTTCCGCTGGCGGCAAAGTCGTGAAACGAGGCCAACGTAGATCTGAATATGCACGACCATCAGCGACCTTTACGCCCTGATCGTCAACAATAGGTATTCCATCGAGGTCGTCTGGGAACAGATCACGTTCCAAAGCAACGCCGCGCGCCCTTGCCTGACGTTCAGCAAGGGTTTGTGCGTCATCAAGGCCTTTGAGGAAGAGAAGCAGCGTCAACTGCTCCATAACCGTCTGAGGGTTTGAGATCCCACCGGTCCACATTGCATTCCAGATATTTTCTACTTTGGACTTGAGTTCGCCGGTGATCATATTTTCCTCTTTCTTACCAATGTGCCGCCTCGACGCCCACACGTCCACCGGGAAACGCGCTGCGGCATATCTCCTGTTTACAGCAGCATTTATCGACGTGCATTAGGGTCGGCAACGTGAGCCGGCCACAAGGGCACCACTCGCTTTGCCGATCCATGTTGAGTGTTCGCATTGCGAAAGGCCGCAAGATTGCAAAGCGGTGACACTACAAACTCCACGGCGGAGGAGGATCCAAGTAGTTTCGGCGAGCAACAGCGAGGATAGGACAGCCTTCTCAGCACTGAAGCACACCTGTTTTTTTGACCTTAAAACGCTAATTTACCGCTGCGGCACACGAAGAGTTCGAAGCGGGGTGATACAGCAAACTTGCCGGTCTGAACCAATTGTCGACAAGTTATCGGCGATTTACGAGTCATTAGCTATTGGGAACGAGGCGTGGGCCGGAAAAATGATCCGGCAAAGTGTTCCGGACGACAAAATCGACGTGCGGCTAAGCCCTTGAAATTCATACATTCTAGGAAACTGGCTGGGGTGGTAGGATTCGAACCTACGGTACGCAGTACCAAAAACTGTTGCCTTACCACTTGGCTACACCCCAACCGTGCGGGCGTACTTACGCCGCTCTGTGATCGGGATCAAGACCCGGAATCCGAAAATTTTTCTACTCTTCCGGCGCGTCTTTCTTGAGAAGGTCACCGCCGGGTTTTTCCGCGCGTTCCGAGGCGACGATCCGTTCAAGCTCCTTGTCCATCGCGGCTTCTGTATCTCCGACAGTGGCGGTGGCCGCGGCGATGGCGGCGGCGTTCGATGTGGTGGGGTGTGGACTAGGCTGCAGTGCGGGGGCATCGCCGACTCCGACGATGCGCAAGGTGGTTTCCGGCATGACAATGCCTGCGTGGTCAAATGCAGCGAGGCACAGGCGCCACGCCTCACTGCGAGCCTTGAGATAGCTGGTTTCGTGCTGTCTGATCCAGCCTGCCACGTTCAGTATGATCGCGCTGTCCCCCAGATCTTCGATCCAGACAGCAGGGGCGGGTTCGTCGATCACAAAAGGCAGTGAGGCCACAGTTTGAAGGGCCAAGTCCTGCGCGCGGGCCAGATCGGTGTCGTATGCGACGCCAAGACTGACCAGAAACCGGCGCTCGTCATTCCGGGTATAGTTGACGATCCGACTTTTGAAGACGGTGGCATTGGGTATGCGAATGTGGTTGCCATCAAAGCTGAGCAGAATCGTGGCCCGGCTCGTCAGTCGGATGACCTTGCCGATATCGCCTTCGATCTCGACCTGATCATTGGGCCTGAAGGGTTGGCGAATCGACAACATGATCGACGCGATGAAGTTTTCGACCGTGTCTCGTACCGCGAACCCGATGGCGAGACCGATGATCCCGGCCGCGCCGAGGATGGTGGAGAGCAGCGCAGTGGCCCCGAGAATGTCGAGGGCAATCACGAGGCCACCCAGAATGAACGCGATGCGGATCACTTGCCGGTAGATATCCGCTATAAAAGCGTTGGGGGCGATCCGGTCCCACGGACGCTTCATACGGGCGATGAGAAAGCCGACCATGACAACAAGGGCAAACGCCGCGACCGCTACGGCCAGAAGAGGCAGGTAGTTGATAAATTGCTCGGACCGCGCCCGGAAACGCTCCCAAGCGGGGTCGAGGCGGCGCGCCACATCGGTGGTTTCCTGCACCCGGTTTTCAATGGTCACCACACCTTGAACACGCCCTGCGATTTCATTCAGACGAGAAACCGCAGGACCATCCAGCGCTGTGCCGCGCAACGTAACGATGCCAGAGTTCACTGTGACGGTGACGTCTTCGTAACCGTCCAGTTCCATCAGGATTTCGCGGATGCGATTGGCGATGGCCGCGTCCTGCTCTGCACTGTCCTCCACAGTGATCGTGCCCGTGGGCTGATCAGAGGTCTGCGCCTGAAGCGGGGCCTCAACGACGCTCAGGACAAAAACTGTGCTTAGAAGAATGAGGCGGAACAACAGACCCATGGTTGCGAACATGCGCGACGGTTGAAAGGGTTTCAAGCGCGCTTTGCTGTTATCCGCCCCGAGACTGTGCGGCAGGCAGATCGAGGTCCGCAAGACTGTCGCCCATGCCGGAAGTCCAGAAAAGATGCCGCCCTCTGCCAGACCTTTTTGCGGCGTAAAGCGCGACATCGGCACGCGAGACATGGGTCGCTGGATCGCAGCGCACCACCATGCGCGATACGGCAATCCCTATGCTTGCCCCTATCGTAACGTCTTGCCCGTCAATCATCGCAGGTTCGGAAATGGCGCGGATCAGCCCGGCTGCCAGGGACGTAAGCCGCAGGTCATCCGTCAGCCCGGGGCAGACGACAACAAATTCGTCACCCCCAGCGCGCACGAGTAGGTCGTCCTGCCGGGTTTGACTGCGCACAATCGCGGCAACGCGTTTGAGAACGGCATCGCCGACACTGTGCCCGAGCGTGTCGTTCACCTGTTTGAAGCGGTCCAAATCCATTTGCAGGATGGCATATTCGGTGTCGGATTGCCCAAGCCGCGCCAAGGCACCATCCAACGCGCGACGGTTGTGCAGCCCTGTCAGACCGTCGGTCAACGCATCGGTTTCAGCTGCCAGTCGGGCCCCGTTCAAACGGGCATTCAGGCTGAAGGACGCGGCCATCGCGCTGGACTTGGCTTCTTGAAGAAACAAAAGCTCCATCACCAGGTCACTGGGGGCAAAATCCTGAGCGGTCAGGCCAAAGCGCTGAACCGCGTCGACCACGGCAATGCCGAACGACAGATCAAGGATTGCTCCGTCGGCCCGATCATCGACCACCAATCCCCGCAATCCAAGCCCTGGCTCTGCCCGAAGGCGCAGGCGCAGGACTTGGCCTGCCAAGTCGCGCAATTCGGACATCGACGCCGGTTTGGCAGGGCGCAATATCTCGAACACTTCGAGAAAGCGGGAACCTGTCGGGTCATCTATGCCAAGTTTGCAAAAGCTTTTGCCGACTTGCCGGATATGCCCTGTGGGCCCAATGCAGACATGTAGGGGGCGGATCGCAAGCAGGAGGTCCGTCACTGAGATCATCCGAGATGTGCCGCTTCGGTTTCGGCCAGTGAAAACCCACGGTCATCCGCAAAGGCCGTTTCGATAACCTGCACCTCGATGATCTCGGCCCCGTCGCGCACGCCGCGATGATCTAGCACGGCAAGCGTTCCGTAATCATCAGCCATCGCCCGCAGCAATCCAACAAGAACATGGCCGAACCCGGTTGGGGTTCCGGTGCAATGTATTGTGAAATTCCGCGGAATCGGTTCCCGGACGTGAACATGGGGCAGCTCAAGGCCCGAAACCGCGAGGCGGGTGCGGCCCGGCAGATCATCAAGCGAATGCAGCAGTTCGGAAAACGTGTCACCACCAAAGCGCATCAGCCGCCGGACCGACGCGTGATTCTGATGGGTGATCAGGTACGCGCCCAGATCTTCGAGAATCACCGAGGGCGCGCGATCAAGATTTTGGGCACAAGCCGTCAGAAGAATAGGAAAATACGCAGCATCGTATTGCAGCATCGCCTCGAACGACGTGATCGGCAGGTCGGAAAATGCGACGGCCTGCGCCCAGCGATCGGGTCCGAATGCGTCAGAGATAAACGCTTCGAGTGTGCGGAAGATGAGACCGTGCATGGTGTGTGCCCTTTGTTTGGCACACACCATGACGTGCGGTTCTTAAAAAACGGCAAACTCAGGCTTGATCAGAAATCGGTCGGCGCGCCGCCTTCGGATTTTCGGCGTTCGACGAAAGCAGCCAATTCCTCTTGGATGGCGATATCCATCGGGGGTGCCTCGAATTCTTCGAGAATGGCTTTGTAAATCACGTGCGCACGCTCCGGGGTCCAGACGCTGCCTGCGGCCTCCCATGCCTCGTAGTTTTTCCAATCCGACAGGAACGGCTGGTAGAAGGCAGTGGTGTAGCGTTCCTGCGTGTGTTTCGTGCCGAAGAAATGCCCATTACTGCCGACCTCGCGGATCGCCTCGAGGCCCAGCCCGTCATCACTCACATCGCAGATTGCCGGATCCATGTAGCGGATCAACTGCTGGATCACCTCGCAATCCATGACGAATTTTTCAGGGCTGGCGATCAGCCCGCCTTCAAGCCATCCCGCCGCGTGATAGACAAGGTTTGTGCCCGACTGGATGGCCGCCCAGAGGCTGTGTTCGGTTTCCCACATCGCCTGACCATCGGGGACGTTGGCAGCACAGACGCCGGACGACCGCAGGGGCAGGCCATAGAACCGCGCCATCTGGCCGGTCATCTGCGTGGCGCGCATGTACTCCGGTGTTCCGAACGCAGGCGCACCCGACTTCATATCGACGTTTGAGGTGAACGTGCCGATGGCGCACGGCGCGCCGGGATTGATGATCTGGGCCAGCACAATCGCGCTCAACCCTTCGGCCAGCGATTGCGCGACAGCACCGGCCATCGTCACGGGAGCCATCGCACCAGCCAGCGTGAAGGGCGTCACAATGCAGCCCTGCCCCCGCGCCGCACAGCGCATCCAGCCATCCATCATCGGATGATCATGCTTAAGCGGTGAGGTAGAGTTGATGTTGGTATACATGCGCGGGGTGGCATCGAATTCCTCGTTGGTCAGACCACCGGCGATGCGGACCATCTCCATGACGTCTTCGACCCGCTCCTTGCCCAGCGAATAGGCGTGGGCCACTTTGTCGGTCAGGGTCAGCTTGTCGTAAAGCACATCGAGGTGCCGCACGCTGGCATGGATATCCACAGGTTCCACGGGGTATCCACCAACGAAGTGAATGCAATTGAAGTACTGTGACAGCTTAAGGAAATTGCGGCACATCTCGCGGGTGCCGGGCACCTTACGGCCCATTTCCATGTCCCAATAGTTGGGCGGTGACGATACATTGCCAAACAGGATATGCCCCTCACCGACGACGATCCGGCGCTCGGGATTGCGCGGTGTGATCGTGAAGGACCGCGGCGTTTTGCGCACCCATTCCATAACGAAATCGCGGCCCATCTTCACGTTTTCGCCGTCAACAGTGCAGCCTGCTTTTTTGAGAATGCGCACCGCCTCGGGATTCAGGAATTCGATCCCGATCTCTTCGAGGATGATCATTGCCGTATCGTGAACCCGCGCGACGCCCTCTTCGGTCAAGGGCTCTGTCGGACGGTCGATATTGATCGGCAAGCTCCACGGCAGCTGTTCGATCACGGACGTGCCACGGCGCACAGCGTGGCCGGACCGCCCTCCGCTCCGTCGTTTGCGTGTGGTGGCCTCTGTCATGACGTCCTCCTGCGTTGCCACTTTAGCTAGGCACCGCAGAGGTGACTTATCCTGCCGGAACACGACTCATACGGTCGCTTTTGGTCATTTCGGACCAAGATCATTTGAGGCCAAGCCACCCCGGAAGATGACCGATGTCAGGCAATACAAGGTCCGCGAAAGGCTCCAGATCAGCCGCATTGGCCGGACCGGTCAGCACGGCAACCGTTGCCATTCCGGCAGCGCGCCCAGCGATAAGATCATGGGTGCTGTCGCCAACCATGAGCGCCCTGCTTGGTTCCACGCCAACGGCGGAACAGAAAGCCAGCAATTGGCCTGGTTCGGGCTTTGCGCCGTACCCGCTGTCTGATCCGGCAATGAAATCAAAGTTTTGACGGACACCCGCGGCATCAAGATGTGCAAAGGCCGGCGCCTCGGCATCATTCGTTGCCACACCAAGCCGCAACCCGGCTGCGGCAAGCTGCTTCAGCAAAGGTAAAAGCGGGACGGCCTCGGACATCGGCGCAGCTGCGGCTTCTTCGTTGATCAACGCGAACAGGGCCTTCGGAGACAGATCCGGGCAATGTGGTGCGAGTGTCGCGACAAGCTCGTCAGGCGTTCCGGCAATGACAAAACTGTTGGGCGCGAAAACCCCAGCCTGCAGATCGAAACCAATGACATGTCCCAAAGCGACTGCGCGGTCGCGGTCGTTGTCTGCCAGGCGCATCAGAAAGGCCTTGGCCCATGCGTTCCATGTCGCGCCAAAGTCGAACAGCGTGCCGTCTTTGTCGAACAGGATCGCAGTGATCTGGCGCGGGTCGATCACGGTCACGTCCAATGCACCTGCGCACCGCCCGGCAAAGCTGCCCGCGCCTGCATCAGTCGGTCGTAGGGGATGCCTTCATTGTCACAGAACGCGATCACCCAAGCATCGTCCATCATGATGAAATCAAGCACCGAGGCCTGAAACTCGGGCACCCCGACACCTTCACGGAACGCCACTTCGTCTACCCCGGTCGACCCCATGAAGACGGGTAGCAAATCGTCATTTCCTGCAAGCCAGACAATCGCCTTGATCGCGAGTTGCTCTGCCCCGTCTTTTGAAATCGACATTTTTAGATATTTCCCAAACGCTTTTTTAACCAAATAGCGGCAAAGAATTGGTGAGCAAAGTCTTAACGCCTGCCAATCAACCGGAGTCGTCGTGCAAAGGTCCGTTCTAATCATCGACGCCATCAGCACCCGCCGCATCCACATGCGCGCGCAACTCGACACGGCGGCGTATCCCGTCGACCTTGCGGATACACAAACCGAAGGATTGGCCCTCATTCGCAAAGATCCACCTGATGTCGTGATTATCGCCGACGACCTGCCCGGCCTCCGTCTTCGTCAGTTCTGCAAGACATTGCGCGGCAATACGCAAACGCAGTTCACCACCGTTGTTGTGGCCGTGCGCAGTGAGAATCAATCGGCGCGTGTCAGTGCCCTTGTTGATGGCGCACATGATGTGATCGACATGAACAGTGATGGTGTCGATCTCAAGGCCCGGGTGCGCAGTTTCATGCGTACAAGTGGTCAGTCCGAAGGATGGTATCGGCAGCCGCAGACCCAAGCTGTCAGTGGCCTAGCAGAGGCCGTTCCCGAATTTGCCCCCAAGACTGTTGCAAGCTTCGTGGCGCGGGATTCAGAGATATGGTTCGACAAGATCCTGAACGACGTGTCGGCTGCCTCCGGTATCGACATAAGGCCGACATCCGCGCGACTGGCGCGGCGTAGCCCGGATGTCGAAAGCGACGTCTATATCCTGCTCGAGACGGGGTCCGACGACGGGACGCGCGATACGCTCGTGGCCCTGCGAAGCCATCCCACCAGTCGCGATAGCCGCATTCTTTTTGTGACCGACTGCCCCTCCCAAATTGCCTCTCCGCTGGACCTCGGGGCGGATGATCAGGTGCCCACGACCATCAGCCCGACTGAATTAAGGCTTAGGATCGATCGGCTTGCCCGCCGCAAACGCGATGCGGACCGCAAGCGCAAAGAAACAACAGAGCTTGCCCAGAAAGCCTACGTGGATGCTTTGACAGGACTCAGCAATCGCACCGCTATGGAAGAATACCTTTTGCGAATGGATCATGCGTTGACCGCGCAGCCACGGGCGGTTGCGATGATGATTGCTGATGTCGATCACTTCAAGGCGATCAACGACAATCACGGTCATGCGGCAGGCGATGTGATCCTTGCGCAATTGGCCCGGACAATGAGATCGAAGCTGCGCGATGGCGATTTCATTGCGCGCTATGGCGGAGAAGAGTTCCTGATCGTGCTGCCGAACGTCGAAGCAGAACAAGCGCATGATGTGGCCTTGCGGTTGCGCGACGCAGTTGCTGACAATCCGATTGCATTGAACGCCAGCACGCATGTGCGGGCCACGATCAGCATCGGACTTGCCGTAGCCCATCGCAACGACCGTATGTCTACGACGGATTTGCAACGCGCTGCCGACAACGCCCTGTATTCCGCCAAACGCAATGGCCGCAACCGGATCGACATAGCGCTGCTGGCCAACTCTCATGAACGGCCTTTAGGTGGGACGCATGGCGAGCAATGACGACAGAGCCAAGACCGACGCTCAGCGGCGAATCCGGTTCGCGATATCACGCAAACGCTCTTCAAGGCGGTCGGCATACGCGGCGCGCTCCGCGTCGGTCATGGCCACAATTCGGTTGACCAAAACCTCTTTGCCCAGTTCTTCGCGCTCAGCGCGACTGCGCGACTGGTCGGCGACCGATGTGATAAAGGCGTCGCGGTCGAATGGGGTCGCGCGCAGGATCTCCAGCGTGGACTGAAGCTCTGTGACAAACGCCCCGCGGTCCCGTCCCTGGCGCTGTAAACCCGCCTCGAAATCACGCCGCAGCGCGCGACGATCTTCATCGCTTAGCGCGCGCATAAAGAATGCGCCATAATCCGTACGTGTGCGGTCGGATCGCTTATCCGGCCCACTGGTGACGAAAAAACCCGCGACGGCACCGACGACAAGAAGGTTCAGCGCAACGGACACAAACAGCGTCACACGCATCCAGAGAGGTGTTTTCGGTTTTGCATTCTCCGCCATGTCAGCCATCCACCAGTAGCAAATCGAAGGCCCCAAGCCCGGCTCCGATATCCAGCGCCGCAGCATCGACCGGTGAAAGGGCAACCATCAGGTCATCGGTCAGCGCCCCACCGGCCCAGACCCCGACGCAGGCTGTCATCGCAAGCCCAGCCATGGCGGGCCATCCACCCAATGTCCCGAAGACCAGTCGCCAGAACGGCTGCCGCTCCGACACCGGCATCTGCGCTGCGGCATCTGCAATGACACGCGCCAGCAAACCATCCGGCAGCGGTGGCGTTGTCTGACGCGCTGCGGCAAAGGCCGCCTCAAGCGGGTCGTCACTACGAGGTTTCGACTGTGTCATCTGTGTATCCCAAACCTGCGCGCTGGCCGCTGAGAAGCGTGGCCAGAGCCCGTTTGCCGCGTGCGGTCAAACTTTCCACCGCACGTGGCCCAATGTCCATGATCTGGGCAATCTCGGTGTTGCCCAGACCTTCTATATGTCGCAACACGACCGCCTGTCTTTGGCGGTCGGGCAATTGCATCAGCGCATCTTCAAGCGCCATCTTGCGCGCCTTGTTTTGCAATCGCGCTTCGGACCCCGGCCCGTCATCCGCAATGTCCAGATCATCCGGCAGCCCGTCTGGTCTGGTCTTGCGCAATCGGTCGATGCACAGGTTCGCCGTCACCCGGTAAAGCCATGTGCGCACCGATGCGCCGCCTGCACTGTCCCAGCCCGGAGCATGCCGCCACAGCCGCAACATTGCCTCTTGCGCAACATCTTCGGCCTCGGCGCGATCATTGAGCATCCGAAACGCATGCGCAAAAACCAGTGGCGTATATTTTGTCGCAAGCGTCCGCGCCGCGTCGGCATCACCGGCGGCGTAGGCATCAAGCAACGCCGCTTCCGCAGCAGGATCGGTCTGACTTTGTGTCATGCCACCGTGTGTCTGGTTTCCGGTCCAATTTATCAGGTGTCCCGAGCGATGCACATACACCGCTCGGGACAATGACATCGGCTCAGCGATCACCGCCGTGACGCTTGCCACCGAACAGGCCGCCGCGTTTGCCACCATTCCCACCCATACGGGCCTCTGCGAATTCCTCGGCACTCAGCGTGCCATCGTCATTTGCATCGAGCCGTTCAAACATGCGTGCGGGGTCGCGGCGGGACGAGATTTCATCTTCGGACAATGCGCCGTCACCGTTACTGTCAAGGCGCGCAATCATCCGTTCGGCGCGCTGCGCGGCGCGTTCTTCACCCGCAGCCGCGATTTCTTCGGCAGTCAACAGACCATCGCCATTGGTGTCGGCGCGGGCAAAGCGATCAGCGCGTGCCTCGAATTCCTCGGCAGACACGGTCCCATCGCCGTTGATATCCAGTTCGGCAAACATCGCGGCGCGACGATCCTCGCGCGAGGCAGTGTCTTGGGCAAAAGCCGCACCAGCCGTGGTGGCGAGAAGGGCTGCAATCACGAGTGCGGAAACCTGCTTGTTCTTGGTCATCTGTTTTTCCTTTTCATGTCCGGCCTGTTGACCGATGCTTTTCAACACTGGGCCAGATCGACACTCTGTCGTCTTGGCATCCACTGCGTTTCACGGGGCAGGCAGATGTTTCCGTCGCAAAAAATTACAGATCACCATCACAGGTCCGTGATTTGCGACATCCAGCCGCAAGGACAGTTTGGTCACTATTCATCGCTGACAGGGACCGCCATTTTGAACGCGGGAGAGCGATCATGACTTTATCACACGTAACTGAAGAGGACGAACGTCCGACTTGGCCTGCGCTGCGCAGGGGATGGCGACGGAAATGTCCGAAATGCGGCAGTGGCCCTTTGTTGAGCGGCTACCTCAAGGTCCGCGACACCTGCCCGGTGTGCCGCGAAGAGTTGCATCACCACCGCGCCGATGACGGCCCCGCGTATCTGACGATTCTCATTGTCGGCCACCTCATGGCGCCGCTTCTGCACATAGTGTTCGTCAACTTCCGCCCGGAACCGCTTGTCTTGTTCACGATCTTCGCAGTTGGCTGCGTTGCTCTGACACTCTACCTTCTTCCCAGATTGAAGGGCGCAATCGTGGCATTCCAATGGTCACGACAGATGGGTGGGTTCGCAAACAGCGCGCCCTGACCCTTCGCCACTGTGAAGGAAGCCTGCGTGATCGAACCGGGACTGATCGATAAAACTGCCATCCGTGATGCGTCCACGGTGATCGTGCTGCGCGACCGCGATCACGAACCCAGCGTGCTCATGGGACAACGCGGTGCAAACGCCGCCTTCATGCCGAACAAATTCGTCTTTCCCGGAGGCGCGGTCGATCCCGAGGATGCGCAAGTACCCTTCGCCGACGCGTTGTCCGAGCTTTGTGCAAACCGATTGACCGATGGCGTGCCAGAAGACCGTGCAACAGCTTTGGCCGGAGCCGCAATTCGCGAGTTGTGGGAGGAAACCGGCCAGATCCTCGGGCGCGCAGGGACGTGGGAGAGCCCACCGGACAACTGGCGCGACTTTGCTGCGACTGGTCACTTGCCCAGCGCATCGCCTCTTCAATTCGTCTTTCGCGCCATCACGCCGCCGGGCCGCCCGCGCCGGTTCGACGCGCGGTTCTTCCTGCTGGATGCCGATGATCTGGCCAGCGACCCTGACGATTTTTCCGCCGCCTCCGATGAATTGGCACATTTGCAATGGATCGCTCTGGACCGTGTGCGCAGCTTTGATCTGCCCTTCATTACAGAGGTGGTTCTGGCCGAAGTTGCGGCCCGCGCCACACAGAAAGACCCGCCGGCCTCCGTGCCTTTCTTTCGCAACGATGACGAAGAAAGCCTGTTCCTGCGGCTCTATGGCCGACCGATGGCCGACTAGATGACAAGGATGAAGGCGAGGATCGACAGCGCCAGAAAGCCGATCCCGATCAGTTCGCGCGGTGTAGTCTTTTCTTTGAAGAACAACACCGACGCCATCAGCGAAAAGATCAGCTCGATCTGACCTACGGCCTGTACATAAGCCGCTGTCTGTAAGGTGAAGGCCGTAAACCACCCCATTGACCCTGCCATAGACGTCAGCCCAACCCAGACCGCCACTTTGCGCGCGCGCCACACCGCACTGAGTTGCCCCGGCTCGCGCCATCGCAGCCAAAGCGCCATAGCAACGAACTGGGAGGCTGTCACACAGGTCAATGTCACTGCCGCCCGCAACACCGCGTCCTCGCTGTCGATCTGTAGCGATGCCGCCCGGTAGCTGGTGCCGGAAAACGCGAAAAAGAACCCGGATGTCAGCCCAAGCCCTGTAGCGCGGCTGGTCAGGCTGGACCACACCCCCTGATCCAGTCCCGGCGTTCGCGACAGCAGCAGAACCCCGATCAGCCCGATGAGGATCGCGCCCCACCCTGCCAAAGAGACTTCTGCGCCGAACAGAGCAACGCCGACAATGGCGGTTTGAATGACTTCGGTTTTCTTGAAGGTGATCCCGACTGCGAAGTTACGTTGCCGGAAGAGCGCAACCACGCACACCGTGGCAAGGATTTGCGACACGCCCCCCACCCATGCGTAGAACCAGAACCAGCCATCTAGCGTGGGAAACGGCGTGTCGCGGACCCACAGATAGGCCAACGTCACAAGCATCGCTGCCGGGGCGGCGTAGGCAAAGCGCGCAAAAGTCGAGCCTGCAGTGCTCAGCACATCCATGCTCAGCACTTTTTGCAGCATGAACCGGACGGTCTGAAACAAGGCCGCCGCGACGCTGGCGAAGATCCAGAGTTCCATGCGCCTCTATGGCGTCACCTCAGCGGCCTTGTCCATCCCGGTAAAGCGGATGTGGTACAGGATCCTTGGCGCGGAACAGATACTTGCGCGCAACCTCGCCATAGGTGTCGTAGCGATACCCCTGATTTGATGCGAGGTACTGGGATCGACGCGTCCGGTACAGATCTGGCAACGCATACCACGGCACGCCCGGATGCAAATGATGCACCACGTGAAGATTGTTGTTGAGAAAGAGCAATCCGAAAAACCCGCGATCCTCGACAATTGCCGTGCGGGCGGTTGTGCGATCATGGGCGCGATGTTCGAGATAAGTGCGCAGCTTGAGTAGCGACAACGCCATGTAAACCGATAGCAACCACGCCCAGATCGGCATCGTGGCAACCAATGTCATCCACCAGATGACGCTGGCGGCTGCCGGGATGTGCAAAACCCAGCCCACTAACACACGGCGGTCACCCGCGCGGATCAAACGCCAATCGGCGCCCATGAACGCAATCTGGCCAACGAAGGGACCAAGGATCAGACGCCCAGCCAGCGTATTGTTCGCGCGGCACAACGCCTTGCGCCATGCAGGCAGTCGGTTCCAGACAGCCGGGTCAAGATAGTTGGTCTCTGGATCGTCATAGGGATCGGTCAGGTTCTCATCCCGGTGATGCGCAAGATGGGTGTCGCGAAACCGCATGTACGGCACCACAAGTGTAAGCGGCGGAAACACCAACGCCGCGTTCAGAAGCTTGCTCCGGGTGGGATGCCCATGCAGCGCCTCGTGGGTCAACGATGAATGCTGGGCCCCGGTCCAAGCGCATAGCAGGATGGCCAGAAAAACCGAAACATCGCTGATCCAGACAGTCGAGACACCCCAAAGGCCATAGGTGATGCCGAGCATCAAAAGCGTCGGCCATTCGGCTGCGCGCCGCAGCTCTGCCGATCGCGGCAAAGGCATGTCTGTCATAAAGTGATCCCAAGAGTTCCCAGTGATCACCATAGAGCCCGCGCCTGACTTGCAGAATTCTGACAACAGTGCACAATTGTCTTTAACCGTGACTAATATCACCAAATGTTAGATTTTACTGATGGACAAGCTGCAACGGGCCGATCTGTTCCGCACACGCCTGCTGATCGCAATCCGCCGATCTGGAACGAACCAGAGTGAACTGGCTCGGCGTACCAGCATCGACCGGTCAACAATCTCACAGCTTTTGCGGGATGATGCCGCTAGGCTGCCGAACGCGCATGTGGTGGGGGCCTGTGCCAGTGTGCTTGGCGTTTCGGCGGACTGGCTTCTTGGACTCTCAGAACATCCCGAAAACGCAACAGACCTGCTGGCAAACGCATTGACCCTGACCAATGCGCCTCGTGCCTTGGTGGACCAGCAAATCTTCGACTGGCACCGAGAGGCCGAAGGCTACAAGATCCGTTATGTGCCCGCTGGGCTACCGGACATGCTCAAGACCAACGAAGTTCTCACTTGGGAATACGGCCCCCATCTGGGACGCACCACCGCGCAGGCGATCACGGCATCGGCCAATCGGTTGGCGTGGATGCGGCAGTCGGCTTCGGATTACGAAATCGCCATGCCACTTTTCGAGGTGCAAAGCTTTGTCGATGGGACAGGCTACTACGCCGATCTGCCGCTCGAGGTGCGCAAGCAACAAATCGAGCACTGGCTCAACCTGACCCAATCGCTCTACCCAAGGCTGCGCGTGTATCTCTTCGATGCACGACAGGTCTATTCCGCGCCGATCACCGTGTTCGGACCGTTGCTCGCGGTGATCTATCTGGGCAGCAACTATCTCGCGTTCCGCGACACCCAGCGCGTTCGGGCGTTCTCCGACCATTTCGACAACCTGGTGCGGCAGTCACGGATCACCGCGCGATCTTTTCCGGATCACCTGTCGGAATTGCGCAAAGCTTTGGGGTAATCAGGTATCAGGGCGTTCCGGCCAACCAGCGTGTTCGGACAATGACGTGAGGATTGCGTCGGTGTCCTGACCTCTGCCGTGCGTTTCCGCGGGCGGCGCAGGTATCTGGCCATCAAAGCGCGGGGCGGCTGCGGCTTGCAGGGCGCCATTGACCTCGTGCCATGTCTGCCGTGCCATATTTTGCGGATGTGCAAAGGCGTCACGTGGGGACAGGACCGGGGCGACGCAGGCGTCGCTGCCATCAAACAACTCTTCCCAATGAGACTTTTTGTGCGCAGCAAAGATCAGTGCCAGTCGGTCTGCCAAACCGGGCCATGCGTCTTTGTTGAACTGATGTTCAACGAAGTCCGTGTCTTCCGAAAGACCAAGCTTACCAAGAAACTCTGCATAGAATTTCGGCTCAAGGCATTGCACGCTGACGAACCCGCCATCTGCACAGCGATAGGTCCGCGACCAATGTGCCCCAACCAGCGGATTGGCCTGCGCGGATGGTCCGTCCTCGACGCTGCCTGCAATCGACATCAATAGGTTCTGCATATGCGCGGCACCGTCGTAGATCGCGGCATCGACAACCGTGCCATTCCCGGTGCTCCTTGCAGCGATGATCCCGGCCAGCAAACCCGCCACCAAGTAAAGCGCACCACCCCCGATATCGCCAACCAAAGTCGGCGGCACAGTCGGACGTTCGTCATCTGGCCCAGATGACCAGAGCGCGCCCGCCATCGCGATGTAGTTCAGGTCATGCCCTGCGCGTTCCGCCAGCGGCCCGTCCTGCCCCCAACCGGTCATGCGCCCGTACACCAGACGGGGATTGACCGCGTGGCAGATGTCAGGCCCAAGCCCGAGCCTTTCCATTACACCGGGGCGGAACCCTTCGATCAAACCATCGGCATGGACGAGTAGCTTGAGCACCACGTCCCGATCCGCGTCGGATTTCAAATCCAGCACCAGAGATCGCTTGCCCCGGTCAGTGACGGGGCAGTCCATCAATCCGATCACAGGCCCAGACCGAGGGCGATGCACGACGACCACATCCGCCCCAAGATCAGCGAGCATCATCGCCGCAAATGGGCCGGGACCAATCCCTTCAATCTCGACGATGCGAACACCGGCGAGGGGTCTGTCTTTCGGCATGGACAACCTTTCAGACTTGGATCGCACAACAACGACCTTTGAGTGTCGCTCCAAGAAAACGACATTGGGTCGCAGACGGCAATGCATGAGTTGGCCGGGCTGGTAATCGTGGTGCACGACTTCAAAGGCAAGACATGCACGAACGACGCATACCCGAGTGGCTTCGCCACGCACCTGCACCCAGCGTGCGCGGCTTTGCCATGCTGGCTGCAGCGGAAGCTGTGGCGAGAGGCATTCTGATCTCGGTCTTTCCGCTGCGGATGTATCAGGCCCTGCAAGATGCAGCGCTTGTATCGCAGGTCTATTTCCTAATTGGGATCGCGTCGCTTTTGACTGGTCTGCTTGTGCCCTTCCTCGCGCGGTTCCTGCCACGACGTTGGGTCTACGTTTCAGGCGCGTGCTGCTTTATTGCAGGCTCGCTTTTGGCCATCGACGGATCAGCGATGGCAACCATCATCGGGCTGACGTTGACCTCAGCCGCGACGGTGACGACCTTTGTCTGCTTCAACGCCTATGTACTGGACTATATCGCCAAGATCGAACTGGGGCGGTGCGAGACCTCGCGTATGTTCTACAGCGCGGCTGGATGGACAGTTGGACCGGTTTTGGGCGTCGTGTTGCTCAAATGGTGGGAACCCGCACCATTCCTCGTGGCGGCAGTCGCGTCTTCGACAATGTTGTTGATGTTCCTTGCAATGCGCATGGGCAATGGCAAGCTCATCACCAAAAGCCGACGGGCGCCGACCAATCCATTGGGATTCCTGCCTCGGTTCTTTGCGCAGCCGCGTCTGGTAGCCGGATGGCTGTTTGCCGTGATCCGATCCTGCGGATGGTGGGTCTATGTCGTGTATCTGCCGATTTTTGCAATCCAGTCGGGGTTGGGCGAACAGTTGGGCGGGATCGCGCTGTCGATCTCCAATGCTGCGCTGTTCGTGACACCCTTCATGTTGCGATTCATGCAACGCTTCTCAATCCGGCATGCCGTCCGCACCGGGTTCTTGATGTCTGGGCTGCTCTTTGGGGTTGCGGCTTTGTTGTCCGGCCTTCCATGGCTCACCGTGCTGTGCCTGATGTCGGGATCGTTTTTCCTGATCCTGCTCGATGTCTCTGCGGGGTTGCCGTTCCTCCTTGCCGTCAAGCCGTCGGAACGAACCGAAATGTCCGCCGTCTATTCGAGTTTCCGGGACGTGTCGGGCATCCTGACACCCGGAGTGGCGTGGCTGGTGCTGCTCGTGGCCCCCTTGGCAGCAATCTTTGGCGCTGGGGCGACGGCACTGGTGGGCGCGTGGGCCTTGTCCAGCAAATTGCCGACGCGGCTGGGGAAAACAGGCAGCCGACCGGTCCCACTACCTGAACCGGCACACACCGATATGGTGCCGCCTAGCGCAAAAGAAGCCACCGGCAGCGCTTGATCGCCCAGTCCCCGAAAAAATTAGTACGGCATCGGATGCTTTTTGTGCGTTTCGTCCAAAGCTTTCAGAACCTCTGCGCTCAGCCTCACATCCTCAGCCCTGAGCAAGTGCGCCAACTGGTCGGCCGTTGTCGCGCCAAAGATCGAGGACGCCACGAAAGGCCGCTGCGCCGACCACGCCAAGGCCATCAACGCCATATCAAGCCCGGCCTCTTGCGCGACCTTGGCATAGGCATCAACTGCCTCAAACGCACGGTCTGTTTTGCGGCCCCCTAGGTTGCCATTGATCGCCATCCGCGACCCATCGGGCACCGCACCGTTCTGGTATTTCCCGGTCAGCAATCCAGCGGCCAGAGGCGAGAACGGCAAGAGCGACACCTCTTCATGCACCATCACCTCGGCCAGATCAGTGTCGGCCATGCGGCACATGAGCGAGTATTCGTTCTGGATGCTTTCCATCCGCGGCCCAGCCATCGCCTGCGCCACCTGCAACCACATCATCGTGCCCCATGCGCTTTCGTTGGACAGTCCGATGTGGCGGATGCGCCCCTTCTCGATCTCGCGGCCCAGCGCGCCCAGCACATCGGCCATGTTCTGAAGCGTCTCGTTGCGGTTCTGGGTGGTCGGATCAAACGTCCAGTTCTTACGGAACATATACGATCCACGATTGGGCCAGTGCAGCTGATAAAGATCGATATGGTCGGTCTTGAGCCGCTTCAGCGACCCCTCAACGGCTTCGGGAACGGTCTCGCTGGAAATCGGCGCGCCGTTGCGGGCATGTTCCATGCCTTCACCGGAGTGTTTGGTTGCGAGTATCCATTCGTTGCGACGACCTGTTTGCTTGAACCAATTGCCAAGGATCTCTTCGGTCAGTCCGATTGTTTCCTTGGCAATCGGGTTCACCGGATACATCTCGGCGGCATCGATGAAATTGATTCCAGCGTCTAGTGCCATATTCATCTGGGTATGGGCATCCGACTCTGGCGTCTGGTTGCCGTAAGTCATCGTGCCAAGGCACAGTTCGGACACCATCAGATCGGTTTTGCCCAGTCGGTTCATCTTCATCACGCGTTCCTTCGAATTCGGTTGCGCGCAACGTAGCGGCTAAAGCCCGGTCTGCAAGCCGACAGCGATGTCCGTCTGCGAGACGGCAACAGATTTCATCACCGCGTAACATTCAGCCCCTTCGATGATGTTCAGCGTGTCGGCACTGCGGCGGGTGATCCGGGCCAGCAGGCGGTCCTCGCCAGCCTGAAGCTGCACGATCACACCCGGCCCTTCGCCGCGGCGCACCGCAAGCACGCGCGCGGGTAGGATGTTGAGCGCAGAGAGTCCTTCGGGACGCGCACGGGCCAAAATGACGTCCTGCGCAAGAATACGGACCCGAATTTTCGCGCCAACCGGCGCATCCACCGTTGGCAGCATAATTTCTCCGGCCGAGATCGCGAGGGCGCTCAAGCCGTCGGAATAGTGCCTCGAGACAGTGGCAGACAGGACCGCACCCGCATCGCGAATACCCAGCAGGCGCACCATGTCGGGATCGGTCAGAACCTCTTCAGGCGCGCCCGAACGTACAACGCGCCCCTCGTCGATCAGCACGATATGGGTGGCCAGTCGCGCCACCTCCGCCATGTTGTGGGTCACATACAGAATCGACAGCCCGGTCTCGCGCCGCAGGGTTTCGAGATAGGGCAGAATCTCGGCCTTGCGCGGCCCGTCCAGCGACGCAAGCGGTTCGTCCATCAAGAGCATGTCCGGTTCAGACAATAGGGCCCGTCCAATCGCCACCCTCTGCGCCTCTCCGCCGGAGAGCGAATGGGTGCGCCGATCCAAAAGATGCGAGATCCCCAAGAGCGCACCGACCTCCCTTGGGTCTTTCACGCCGCGACCACTGACGCGAGCGGCATAGCATAGATTGTCCTGCACGCTCAGATGCGGAAACAGGCGGCTGTCCTGAAACACATAGCCCAAGCGTCGTTTGTGTACCGGCAAATCAGTGCGGGTGGCGGCATCGAACAGAACACGGCCGTTCAAGGTGATATTCCCCTGCTCCGGGGTCACCAGCCCTGCAACAGATTTGACAACCGAGGTTTTGCCGCTGCCCGATCGCCCGAACAGCACCGTGACCCCTTCGGGCGCGTCGAAGGCGGTACGGAGGTCAAACCCGCCAAAAGATCGCCTTATATCCACTGAAAGGCTCATACGCCCGAAATCCGTCTTGCGACCCGGCGCGACAGCCATTCCGACAGGATCAATGCACCGATGGCGATGACCACGGCAACGATGACCAGACGGATCGCGCTGGTCTCGCCCCCCGGCACTTGCAGGAACGCATAAATCGCAGAAGGCACCGTGCGGGTCTCGCCAGGGATGTTCGACACAAAGGTGATTGTCGCGCCGAATTCGCCCATCGCCTTGGCAAACGCCAGAACCGCCCCCGCGATGATCCCCGGCAGGATCAGGGGCAGGGTTACCGTACTGAACACCTTTATCCGGCTTGCCCCCAACGTGGCCGCGGCCTCTTCCAGCTTGGGATCAACCGCTTCGATGGCAAGCCGCATGGCACGCACCATCAGTGGGAAGGCCATAATCGACGCCGCCAACGCAGCCCCGGTCCATTGAAAGGCCAGCGTAATTCCGAAAATGTCATCCAGCACGGACCCGATGGGCCCCTGCCGTCCAAACCCAAGCAGCAGCAGATAGCCCGTTACGACTGGCGGCAGCACGAGCGGCAAGTGAACCAGCCAATTCAACACATCCCGCCCGATGAACCGGCCCCGCGCCAGCGCCAGCGCACACAACAGTCCGAACGGCAGACTGAGCAACGTCGCCCAGAACGACACCTTGAGCGACAGCGCAACCGCCTGCCATTCCTCTGGGCCAAGCCATCCGATCATTCCGCCATCCCGACGGGAAGAAACCCAAAGTGGCTCAGAATCTCTTGCGCCACAGGGCTAACCAGCCATGCCACGAAGGCGGATGCGTCTTCCGGTGACGGAGAGTTCGAAATGACGGCTGCCGGATAGCGTATGGGCGGATGGCTGTTTTCGGGAAACACGCCTGCGGTGAAAACGCGCGGCTCTGCTTTTGCATCGGTCGCATAAACGATGCCCAAGGGCGCTTCACCCAAAGCCACAAGCGCCAGCGCCGCACGGACATTGTCGGTGGGGGCCAGCCGCGCTTGCAGTCCCTCCCAAAGCCCAAGATCAGTGAGGGCTGTCTTGGCATAGATACCCGCAGGCACCCCTTCGGGCAAGGCGATGGCCAGACGCTCCGCCGGGCCCAAAGCGCCCACGATGTCAGTGTCCGGTGTGATATCCGCATCCGAGGCGGCGGCGGGATCATGTGCCACCAGCACAAGGCGGTTTGACGCGATGTCGACACGGCTTTCCGGCACAGCCCTGCCTTGCGTGACCAGCCAGTCCATCCACGTTTCGTTCGCAGAGACATAGATATCTGCAGGTGCCCCGGCGTCGATCTGGCGTGCCAGTGTCGAACTGCCCGCCAGAACAAGCGTCACGCCCTGCCCGGTATCGGCTTCCCATACTGCCGCAAGCTCGGCCATCGCGTCGCCCAAAGAGGCGGCCGCGAACACCGTCAGGTCTGCCGCCTTTGCAGGCAGAGCCAAGCAAATCGCAACCAATGTGGCGCGCAAAATCGGGGTCACGACAAACAGAACCTTGTCCTTGAGGGCAAATCTTTGACGTACCTGACCAATTGCACCGATCCGAGGCAAGGGCTGACACGCAGGGTGCGACGAATCTCTTGAGAACAAAATAGGAACATATAAAGTGCTGCCATGCACAATGCCGCCACCCTTCTGTCCCGACGCCCTCACCGCCCCGCGCCGCAGATCACGCTGGGTGATCCCGAAATCGCGTTGCGGCTAGGCCGCGTGCACGAACTCTGCGGGCAGGCGCGGCACATGCTGGCCGTGTCGATCGTCACACAACTGGGCGGACCCGTGGTCTGGATCACGCAGCAAGCGGCGACGGAATATCTTTGCCCCGAGGCCATCGCAGACCAGATCACGCCCGGCCACATCCTGTTTGTCACGCCCTCCAATAAGGACATGATCCTTTGGGCCATGGAAGACGCACTGCGCGACGGTCATGCTCCCGTGGTGGTGGCCGATCTGACAGCCCCCCCCGCAATGGTGCCGATCCGCCGCCTGCATCTTGCCGCCGAGGCGGGCTGCGGTATAGGTGCTTGCCGCCCCCTAGCCGTGCTTCTGACCCCAGGTCAGGGTGGTGCGCCAGGGATCGAAACCCGCTGGTCGCTGGAACCTGCGCATCATAACGGCGCGGGCCATTGGACCCTGAGCCGCCTGCGCGCCCGCATGTCACCACCCCGCGATTGGCTGATGATACGGGGACAGGCCGGACTGATGCCCGCCGCGCCGGAGCCAGAAATTTCGTACGAAATTTCTGCACAGCAAAGGAATTTCGTACGAAATTCCTTGGGCCACACCCGGGAAACGACACCATAAGTCGAATATGGGCGACCGGCCCCGGTCGCGTCGGCTAGGGTCGCCATTATGCGCCTGCCTATCTCTTTCGCCGCACTGTTTCTGTCTGTTGCCCTGTTGCAGCTGTCATCTGGTGGTGTCGGTCCGCTCGATGCCATTTCAGGCATCACGCTGGGCTTTACGACCGCCGAAATCGGCATGCTGGGCTCTGCGCATTTCGTTGGGTTCTTTATTGGATGCTGGTGGGCACCCCGCCTCATGGGGACCGTGGGGCACGCGCGCGCCTTTTCCGCCTTTACCGTGCTGGGAGCCATTGGGTTACTAAGCCACATGATGTGGGCCGACCCTGTCGCTTGGGCGTTGATGCGGATCGCCACCGGAGTCTGCGTTGCAGGCTGTTACACTGTGATCGAGGCCTGGTTGCAGGCCGAAGTCACCAACGAGACCCGTGGCCGGGCCATGGGTCTCTACCGGATCGCAGACATGGGTGCGTCGCTGATTGCACAATTGCTGATCGGCGTGCTGACCCCTGCGGCCTATGTCAGCTACAATCTGCTTGCGATCTTCTGCTGTGCAGCCCTGCTGCCGCTGGCCTTGACCACCCGGCCTCAGCCCGAAACACCGGACGCGCCCCGACTGCGCCCGATGCTTGCCGTGGCCCGTTCTCCTCTCGCTGCGGCTGGTGTCATCGTCGCTGCAATCTCATCAGCGTCGTTTCGCATGGTGGGTCCAGTCTACGGGCAGGGTGTCGGACTTGCCCTTGATCAAATAGCCCTGTTCATGGCGGCTTTCGTGGCAGGGGGCGCTTTGGCGCAATACCCGGTTGGATGGCTCGCCGACAAATACGACCGGCGCTGGGTGTTGATCTGGCTGTCTGTTGCAGCCATCGCGTCCTGTGTGATGACAGCCTCGCTGACCGACTTGCCGACGTCCGGAGTGTTCCTCACGGCCATGATCTTTGGTCTGACCACCTTTCCGATCTACTCCGTCGCCGCCGCCCACGCACATGATTTTGCCAGTTCCAGTGAACGGGTCGAGCTCTCTGCCGCGCTTATGTTCTGGTATGCCTGCGGTGCAATCGCAGCGCCATATCTCGCTTCGGTGCTGATGGGGGTCTACGGGCCTCCAGCTCTGTTTGCGATGATCGCTGTGGGCCATGCCGGATTGGTGATCTTCGGTCTGATCCGCATGCGTGCGCGCCCAAGTCAGGCCAAGACACCCTATGTCTATGCCCCTCGCACTTCGTTCCTGATCGGACGGTTGATGCGATCCAGTCGAGAAAAGGACTGATGCTCTGGCACTTGCGCCTATGATCCGCTAAAGCGGCGCAAACCTCAGTGGCAAAGCAGGCGCATAGGACATGGCACGGCATCTCATCACGTCGGCAATCCCCTATATCAACGGGATCAAGCACCTCGGAAACCTCGTGGGCAGCCAATTGCCTGCCGACCTATATGCGCGCTATCTGCGGGCACGCGGCAACGAGGTCATGTTTTTGTGCGCCACAGATGAACACGGCACGCCAGCCGAACTGGCAGCAGCCAAAGCAGGTAAACCTGTAGCCGACTACTGCGCAGAGATGCACGCCGTGCAGTCGGAAATTGCCCAAGGGTTCCGCCTGTCCTTCGACCATTTCGGCCGCTCGTCCAGCCCGCAGAACCACAAGCTGACCCAGCATCTGGCAGGCCGTCTCGCAGACGCTGGCCTGATCCGAGAAGTGAGCGAAAAGCAGGTCTACAGCCATGCCGACAAACGCTTTCTGCCCGATCGCTATATCGAGGGCACCTGCCCCAATTGCGGTTACGACAAGGCGCGCGGCGACCAATGCGAGAATTGCACCAAACAGCTTGACCCAACCGATCTGATTGATGCGCGCTCTGCCATTTCCGGATCGACCGACCTTGAGGTGCGCGAGACGAAGCACCTGTACCTGCGCCAATCCGACATGCGCGGCAAGCTGCAGGAGTGGATTGACAGCAAGACCGACTGGCCAATCTTGACCACCTCCATTGCCAAGAAGTGGCTGAATGACGGCGACGGCTTGCAGGACCGGGGTATCACCCGCGATCTGGACTGGGGTATCCCGGTCAAAAAGGGCGAAGAAAACTGGCCCGGCATGGAGGGCAAGGTATTTTATGTCTGGTTCGACGCGCCCATCGAATACATCGCTTGTGCCGGTGAATGGGCCGAGGCCCATGGCAAGACCGATGCAGATTGGGAACGGTGGTGGCGAACCGAAAAGGGCGCGGACGACGTGCGCTACACTCAGTTCATGGGCAAGGACAACGTGCCGTTCCACACGCTGAGCTTCCCCGCGACGATCCTCGGGTCAGGCGAAGATTGGAAGCTGGTCGACTACATCAAATCGTTCAACTATCTGAACTACGATGGCGGCCAGTTCAGCACGTCGCAGGGCCGCGGTGTCTTCATGGATCAGGCGCTTGAAATCCTGCCCGCAGACTATTGGCGCTGGTGGCTGCTTAGCCACGCCCCGGAAAGCTCGGACAGCGAATTCACCTGGGAGAATTTCCAAGGGTCAGTGAACAAGGATCTCGCTGATGTTCTGGGCAATTTCGCCAGCCGGGTGACCAAATTCTGTCGCTCCAAGTTCTCCGAGGCAGTTCCGGCTGGGGGCACTCCCGGTGCGCGCGAAGAACAGTTGGTTGCCGATCTCGAAAAAGGTCTGCGCGATTACGAAGCCCATATGGACGCAATCGAAGTCCGCAAATCAGCGGCCGCGTTGCGGGCGCTTTGGGTTCTGGGCAATGAATATCTGCAGGACGTGGCCCCTTGGACCACGTTCAAAGACGACCCGGATGCGGCAGCCATGCAAATCCGCATCGCGCTCAACCTGATCCGGTTCTACGCTGTGATCTCGAGCCCGTTCATCCCGGACGCCTCAGCCCAGCTCCTGACGGCGATGCACGCCGAAGATGCAGACTGGCCTACCGACGTGGCATCAACCGTTGAGGCACTACCGGCGGGTCATGTGTTTTCAGTTCCGGAAGTGACGTTCCGCAAGATCAGCGATGAAGAGCGCGTCGGCTGGCAAGAGCAGTTCGCCGGGGTTCGCACCTGAAAACCGCTTCTTTGGGCTTCAAATACCTCGGGGAGCGCGAGGGGCGGAGCCCCTCGCTTCGGTCCGATCGGCAAGGCCGATCGGACATGTAATCAGGCCGCTTTGATTTCGACCAGTTCGACGTCGAATGTCAGGTCCTGACCAGCCAGCGGATGATTGGCGTCCAAGGTCACCTCGGTCTCGGTCACTTCGGCCACCATGACCGGAACAACCTGACCCGTGGGTGTTTGCATCTGCAACTGTGTGCCCGGCTCGAGCGGAATGTCTGCCGGAATTTCGCCACGCGGCACGGCTTGCTGTGCATTGGGATCGCGCTCGCCGTAGGCCTGATCTGCAGACACTTGCACGGTTTTGGTGTCGCCCACGGCCATGCCGGGAATCGCCTGATCGAGACCGGGAATGATCTGGCCTGCGCCGACCGTAAACTCCAACGGGTCACGCCCTGCGGAACTGTCGAAAGTCGAACCGTCAGACAGGGTTCCGGTATAATGAATCGAAACGGTATCGCCCGTTTTTACCTGGCTCATGAATACTCCGTATGTCGGGGGGATGAGTGTGGGAGGCCGCATCTCAGGCGGGTGCTCCGGCGTATATGGTTATGATACCAAAACAGCAGCAAAGACACAAACCACCTATGCCAGAGCGCATTTTCTGCGATGCAAAGGCTCGGGTCCGACGAGCTGTTAGACCGGAAGTGCAGTTGTCTTAAACACCGTGCGCAGCGCGAACGAGCTTTGCATCTGCGCCACACCGGGAAGTCGCGTGAGATATTGCCGGTGGATACGGGCGAAATCCTCGGTGTCCTCGGCCACGATCTTGAGGATGTAATCGGCAGTGCCCGCCATCAGATGACATTCCAGAACATCCGGCACCCGCGCGACCGCTTTTTCGAACGCTTCTAGCAGCTCATCCGCCTGACTGCTGAGTTTGATTTCGACAAAGACAGTTGTGGGGATTCCCAGCTTTCTGGCATTGAGCAGCGCAACATAGTCCCGGATATACCCATCCGCTTCAAGCCTCTGAACCCTGCGATGGCAGGCCGATGCCGACAGGTTCACCGACTCGGCCAGTTCGGCATTCGAGATACGACCCTTGCGCTGCAAGACGCGCAGAATACGCCGATCTGTGTCGTCTAAGGACATGACGCAAGTTTCCTCCCGTATTTACCCTATTTTTTCGAAGGGTCTTCGCAAGATGGGCTGCAGCTCGCCAAAGATCCATACAAAATTGCGAAGAAACAGGCGCATCCTCTCTTCTAGACACAGTCGGAGGATACAGTCATGAAAATCGGATGCCCTACAGAAATCAAACCCCAGGAATTCCGCGTCGGCGTCACTCCGAGCGCGGCTCAGGAAGCTATTGCGCATGGCCACACCGTTCTGATCCAGAAGGGTGCAGGCATTGGCGCAGGATTTGACGACGCGGCTTATACGGATGCCGGCGCACAGATCATCGACACCGCGGAAGAAGTGTTTGCCACCGCAGACATGATCGTCAAGGTCAAGGAACCGCAGGCGGTCGAGCGCAAGATGCTGCGCGAAGGCCAGTTGCTGTTCACCTACCTGCACCTTGCGCCGGACCCCGAACAGACCAAAGACCTGCTCGCCTCAGGCTGCACGGCCATTGCCTATGAAACCGTGACCGACCGCACTGGCGGCCTGCCCTTACTGGCTCCGATGTCCGAAGTGGCTGGCAAGCTGGCCCCGCAGATGGGCGCATGGACGCTGCAAAAGGCGAATGGTGGCCGTGGTGTTCTGATGGGCGGCGTGCCCGGCGTTACTCCGGCACAGGTTGTCGTGATCGGTGGGGGCGTAGTCGGCACCCATGCGGCCCGCGTCGCTGCTGGCATGGGCGCAGACGTCACGGTTCTGGACCGGTCCCTGCCCCGCATGCGTTATCTTGATGACGTGTTCGGCGGAACCTTCCGCACCCGCTATGCAAGCAAGGCCAACATCGCCGAGATGATCACAACCGCCGATATGGTTGTCGGTGCCGTGCTCATACCCGGTGCCGCAGCACCCAAACTTGTGAGCCGTGCTGATCTTGGTCTGATGAAGCCGGGTTCCGCGCTTGTGGACGTGGCGATCGACCAAGGCGGTTGCTTCGAGACATCGAAAGCCACAACGCACGAAAACCCGATCTACGACGTCGATGGCATCATGCATTACTGCGTGGCTAACATGCCGGGGGCTGTTGCCCGCACCTCGACTATCGCACTTGGCAACGCAACGATGCCGTTCATGCTGGCGCTTGCCGACAAGGGCTGGCAGCAGGCCTGTGCCGACGATCCACACCTGTTGGCGGGTCTGAATGTGCATGCGGGTCAGCTGACCTACGAGGCGGTTGGTCAGGCACTTGGCCTTGCTGTAACCGAACCCAAAATGCTGCTCAAGGCGGCATAAGAGAGACATCCAGCGCCTCTCCGGCGAGGGCGCTGGCATGGGCTTGGTCGGGTCGCGTTAATCGCGCGGTCCGACCAAGCGATCAATCGGTGCGTAATCGTCGGTCAGATAGACGCCCGCAGCAGCAAGCTGATCAACAAAGCCCGAACCAAGCGCGGCAAAGGTCGTGCGTTCAGGGGCAGGCACCGAAAAGCTGTTCGTCGGAGTTTCCGACACGCCTGCGGCAATCACCATCACGACCCGTTCCCCCGGTGCAGGACGCCGCGCCTCGGTCCAAACCTCAACCACCGGGAACACGTCGCGGAGCGTTGTGACAAGGCTGCCCACCGCTTGCATCCGATCCGCATAGTCGATCACGTTCATCAGGTAGGTACCCTCCGGTGTCAGCCGGTCGCGGATCAGCGCAAAGAACTCGGCTGTCACCAGATGTTGCGGAACGGCGGTATCGGTGAATGCATCCCCGATCACAACGTCGTAGCGCTGATCCTCTGTCAGCAGCGCTCGCCGCGCATCCATGTGCAACACACGAATGTGTGTCGGGTCAAACCAGAAATCCCGCTGCGCGAGGTCTGTCACCGCCGGGTCAATCTCGGCCACGGTTGTCTGAGTAAACCCGCGATGCGCAAAGGCTCGGGGAAGCGCGTAATTGCCACCGCCAATGTGGAACGTCACAGGATCGGCAGTTGGGGCGCGAAGGCGTGTCAGAGCGTCCAGCATCGCGGCGTGATTGGTGAACATGATGTCAGGTGCGTCTTGGGCGGAAATCCCATGCACCAAATGGTCGATCACCATGGCGCGGGTCGGGTGTGATGAATCCGCCGACACATCGACCGATTGCAGGCAGAAATAGCGGCTTTCCAGCTTGCATGGCCCTTTTGAAAGGCCCGAGGCCAGCGCCAGCGCGACCAGTGCGACAAGGCTTGCCCCCTGCACCACGCGCAACCCTTTGCCCAAGGCAAAGCACAGTGCTGCACCTGCCGTGTAGACCAGTGTCACAGTGGTCAGCGTCCATAGGCTGCCCAGAAACGAGATAAATACAAATCCGGCAAGCAGCGTGCCGACGATGGCACCAATAGCGCCCGAAGCGAACATCGCTCCCAATGCCTGCCCTTGCCGCGACGGGCCGGACAGCGACACCTGCGTCAGCAACGGAGCCGGGATGCCTGCAAAGAGCGAGGGCAGAAAAAACGCTGCCAGCGTCAGGCCGGTAATGCCCCAGACGGGTTGCGGGAACGCGGACAACACGGGCTCAGCCGAGGCACGCAAGGCGACACCCGCCAGCGCCGTGGTGACTGCTGCTGCAACCAGCGCCCACGCGGTGGCAACCATCGGGTTGATGCCGGGACGATCGGCCAAGCGACCGCCCCACCAATGCCCTGCGGAAAAGCCCGCCAAGACAACGGCAATGACCGAGGTCCACGTATAGAGCGACATACCGACATAGGGCGCGAGCATCCGCCCAGCGACGATTTCCACCACCATCGAGGCGGCTGATACGGTGGCTTGCAGGGCGACAAGCAGCCAAAGGGGCGCTGTGGACATGATAACTCCCGCGCGATTGCGTTTGCCGCATCTTGCGGAGCATTCGCGCGAAGGCAAGGGAGGTTAGTCTTAGGCCAGTGCCAGAACAGGCCCATCCAGCAGGCGCATCAGGTCGCCGAAATAGCCGCCGGACCGGGCGGGCTGGTTGGGATCGGAGGTGATCGCCACCGCAAGATTGCGAGCCTCGTGCGACGCGATGATCTGCCCGCCATAGCCCCGTGCCAACGTGTAGCCCGAGGGCGACAGGAACCAGCCATAGCCGTAGGACAGGCCTGACCAAGGTGACCGAGCGTAGGGCACAGTTGAGGCGGTGATCCAGCTTTCGGGGATCACTTGTGCGTTTTCATATTGCCCGCCGTCCCGCATGAGCTTTGCAATCTTAAGCATGGCCGTCGGGCGCAACGCCATTTCGTTGCCACCCATGTAGTAGCCTTGCGGATCACGCGTCCATGGCGGGATCTCAATATCCAAGGGTCGCCCCAGCCGTTCGCGGGTTTGCGCAAGAAGGCTTTGGCCCGTGGCCTCGGTCAAAGCGGCGCCTAGGATATGTGTCGATCCGGTTGAATAGAGCATCTGCCCACCGGGTTCAGCAACCATCGGCCGGGACA
Source organism: Marivita cryptomonadis (assembly GCF_002115725.1). GTDB lineage: Bacteria > Pseudomonadota > Alphaproteobacteria > Rhodobacterales > Rhodobacteraceae > Marivita > Marivita cryptomonadis. The sequence continues at coordinate 355,928 of NZ_JFKD01000002.1, read as the reverse complement.
GGGCATCGGCCAGCCAGTGTCGAGAATTGACCCACGCGCCGTAATTCTGACCGGACGTGCGCTCAAGCCCGGCACGAAGGGTCACAAGGTCTTCCAGCGTGATCTCCCCTGCACCGGCGGTCGCACTGGCGGGCAGAATATTGGGCGCAACTTCGGACAGGGGTGCCGTCACTGACGTGACCTCATCCCGGTCGATGGCCGCGCCAAGCAAAAGTGCCACGATGCTTTTGGAGCAGGATTTGATATTGGCCAGACGATCCAGACCGGGACCGCGCGGCGCTTCGGCAAACAGCGTGTCTGCGCCGCGGCTGATCTGGAGCGAGTGTAACTGTGGCAGCGCATCAAGAGCGCTGCGCAGGTCGTCGGCCTGTGCCCGCGCTATGAACGGTGTGGACAGCGCGGCGGCTGTCGCTACGAGGAAAGTGCGGCGATACATCATGAGTTTTGGTGTAACGCCCCGCAGCCGCGTGTCCAGAACAGCACTTTCACGACTGCGTGCATTGGGGCGGATCAGATGACCCGCACCATGCTTGCGTCAGCCTAAGTGATGCACTTCTTGCAGCGCATAGACCGGGGTTGGAATCCCTTCCATCCGGGCCTTGATCTGCAGGGCAAGGAACTGCGAATAGTGCCGGGACTGGTGCAGGTTTCCGCCGTGGAACCACAGGTTATCCTGCTGCGTCGGCTTCCACATGTTGCGCTGTTCGCCTTCCCATGGGCCGGGGTCTTTGGTGGTGTCCGACCCCAGTCCCCAGACCTTGCCCACCTTGTCGGCCATGTCCTGACCCATCAGATCAGCGACCCAACCATTCATCGAATTGTAGCCCGTGGCAAAGACGATCAGGTCCGCTTCAAGCTTTTCGCCCGAATCGAGGATCACCCCGTCGTCGACGATCTCGGTGACCTGCCCACGCTTGAGCTTGACCTCACCGTCGATGATAAGCTGGCTTGCGCCCACGTCGATGTAGTAGCCGGATCCACGGCGCAGGTATTTCAGGAACAGACCGGACTCGTCATCCCCCCAATCGAGCCAGAAGCCGGCCTTCTCCAAACCATCGTAGAATTCTTTGTCCTGTTCCTTCATCGCGGCATAAGCCGGGATCTGGAACTCGTGCAGAATTGCATAGGGCAGTGAGGCAAAGATCAGGTCCGCCTTTTCGGTCGTCACACCGGCATTGACCGCACGTTCGGAATAAAGGTCTCCCAGACCGATCTCCATCAGCGTGTCAGAGCGCACGATATGGGTCGACGAGCGCTGCACCATCGTCACATCGGCGTCATGCTCCCAAAGAGCGGCACAGATGTCGTGCGCCGAGTTGTTGGAACCAACGACAACGCATTTCTTTCCGTTGTAGCGATCCGGGCCCGGATGCTGCGAAGAATGATGGATATCGCCTTTGAATGTGTCCATGCCCGGAAAGTCAGGAATGCGCGCCTTGCCGGACATCCCCGTCGCCATGACAAGTTGCTTGGGGCGCAGGGTGACTTCTTCACCGTCGCGGTCGACCACGACGGTCCATTCCTGCTTGGCCTCGTCATAGGTCGCGGATTTGGCAGTGGTGCGGGTCCAGTAATTCAGCTCCATCACCTTGGTGTACATCTCGAGCCAGTCACCGATCTTGTCCTTCGGCGCAAAGACAGGCCAGTTTTCGGGGAACTTGATGTAGGGCAGATGATCATACCAGACCGGGTCATGCAGGCAGAGCGACTTGTAGCGCTTGCGCCAGCTGTCACCGGGCCGTTCGTTGCGTTCGACGATGATGGTCGGCACACCCAACTGCCGCAGACGCGCCCCAAGGGCGATCCCGCCCTGCCCGCCGCCGATGATCAATGTGTAGGGCTGTGTCGTGTAGCCCAACTCCTTGGCCTCGCGCTCACGCTCTTCCGCCCAGGTTTCGCGGTTTTTGCCGGCGCCATGCTTGGCCCCCAGCGGACGATCAAACCCTTTGGGTTCTTCATGGCCCTTCAACTCGACCATCGTGGTCAATAACGTCCAGATCTTCCCTTCACGCAGCCGGATCAGACCATAGCCGCGCGCCACTTTGGTCTCGAACGTGATCCAGGCGGTCACGATCCCGCCGTCCTCGGTCACCACCTCGCCTTCGGCAATGGTCCAATTGTGCGGTTTGGTCGTGGCAAGCTGGTGCTTCAGCATGTCCTCGACCTGATCCTTGCCTTCGACTGTTTTGATATTCCATGTGAAGGTGACAAGGTCGCGCCAGTAACAATCATCTGCGAACATCTCGCGGGCGCGGGCGATGTCACCGTCTTCCAGCGCTTTCCCGAATTCATCAAGAAAAGCCTGCGTTGTGTCAGACAATGTCGAGTCGAGCATAAATTCCTCCCAGATTTTTGCTGTTCTGTTCTGAGAGTGCCAACAGCGACGCTTTGACGCTAGGGAAACTTTGGTCGTGTTGCGGGATCGGCGGTTTGGGGTGTCTGATGCCGAAACGTAAAAAGCCCCGCTGAACCAGCAGGGCTTTCTAACTTCAAAGCTCGGGGTCGCTTATGCGGCCAGTGCGCCTTTGGCTTGATCAACGATCGCGTTGAACGCTTCGGGCTCGTGCACGGCCAGATCGGCCAGTACCTTGCGGTCCACTTCGATGCCGGCCAGATTCAGGCCGTTGATGAAGCGGGAATATGTCAGCGCTTCGTCGTGCAGACGCACAGCTGCGTTGATCCGCTGGATCCACAGCGCGCGGAAGTTGCGCTTGCGGTTCTTACGGTCGCGTGTGGCGTACTGGTTGGCCTTGTCGACGGCCTGACGTGCAACCTTGAAGGTGTTCTTGCGGCGGCCATAGTAACCTTTGGCGGCCTTAATAACCTTCTTGTGACGGGCGTGTGTGGTGGTTCCGCCTTTTACTCGGGACATATCACTTCCTCCTTAGCGCGCGTAGGGCATCATCGGCTTGATGATCTGTTCATCAGCCTTCGACAACACGGTGGTTCCGCGCGCGTCGCGGATGAACTTCTTGTGGCGCTTGATCATGCCGTGGCGTTTGCCAGCCTGACCTGCCTTGATGCGGCCCGTTGCCGTCACCTTGAACCGCTTTTTGCAGCTCGACTTCGTCTTCATCTTCGGCATTTCCGTCTCCTGTCATTGGGTCGGTGTGCGCGCGACTCGGTATGCCAATTCGACCGGTCCCGCGGGTAGAGCGCGCCGTATAGGCGGGCTTTGAGGGCGATGCAACAGTTTCAGAGCAGGCTGTCGGGGATTTTCTGCTCTGCCGCTGTATTGGCGCGTCGGAAGATCAAGGTCACGCAGGTCGACACGATGACGATGAACAGCGAATAGAGAACGGGAACCGCCATGATCGCTTGCGCCTCGGTTCCCTGAAAGGTGAAGACGATGATCGCAATGGCCAGTGGTCCGTTCTGAATGCCGGTCTCGAGTGCAACCGTTCGGGCATTTCGGGGATGCAGCCGCAGGGCGCGGGCAAAAAGATAGCCGATGGTGATCCCGAACAGCCCCAGACCAATCGACGCGATATAAGTGGCAGACGTGGTTTCGAGAAGGAACTGCCAGTTGCGGGGAATCCAGCTGACCATCAGGAACAGGATAAAGAACAGCGCCAACGCCGAGCCGAAGAACTCTGTCACGGCGCCCACGTTGGCACTCAGCTTGCGCAGCAACATTCCAATGGCCACTGGCACCAGCAGCAAAACCAGCGTGACAATGATATTTTCGCGTGGGATCTCGAGGTTAAGCGCCGAGGCATAAAGCACCAGAACAAGCGGAATCATCACGACGCCGGTCACTGTTGATGTGACGGTCATCAGAACCGACAGTGCCAGATTGCCTTTGGAAAAGTATGTAAAGATGTTCGACGTCGTCCCGCCCGGCATACAGGCCATGATGAGGATACCCAGCGCGATGGTTTCCGGCACTACAAGGAAGGTCGCCAGCAGAAACCCAATCAATGGCATGAAGCCGTATTGCGAAATTACCCCGATGGCCAATCCATAGGGACGCCGCAAAGCCAGATAAAAGTCGCGTGGCGTGAGAGAAGCCCCCATGCCGAGCATGATGACAAAGATCATCAGCGCCAGCAGCGCCTGTTCAAAAGCTCCAACCATGCCGCTTACTCCGCTGCGATGCGGGCCAGTTCTTCGGCGCGCAGGTCTTTTCTGAGGATTTTGCCGACATTCGATTTCGGCAGCTCATCGCGGAATTCGACCCGCTTGGGTACTTTGTAGGCGGTCAGGTGTTTTTTGCAGTGCGCACGGATGTCCGCTTCGGTTAGACCGTTGTCGCGTTTGACGACAAAGGCTTTCACCGCTTCGCCCGTCCCATCGTCAGGAACGCCGATCACCGCCGCCTCCAAGATACCTGGATGCAACGCAAGACAGTCTTCCACCTCGTTCGGGTAGACGTTGAAACCCGAGACAACCACCATGTCCTTTTTCCGGTCGACGATCCGGAAATAGCCATCCGGGTCCATGACACCGATATCCCCGGTCAGGAACCATCCATCGCGCAACGCGTGCCCACTTTCATCAGGTTTGTTCCAATACCCGGCCATGATTTGCGGACCTTTGGCAGCGATCTCTCCGGTTTCACCTTGGGCGACCGGCATTCCAGCTTCGTCCAGACAGACGACCATGGTGCCGGGCACGGGTATTCCGATGGACCCATCGCGCGTCTTGCCAAGTGGGTTGAACGTCAGGACCGGCGACGTTTCAGTCAGACCATATCCCTGCAAAACAGGCTTGCCGGTAACGCCTTCCCATTTCTGCGCCACCGCCGCTTGCAGTGCCATGCCGCCGGCGGACGAAAACTTGAGAGACTTGGGCGGGCTGTCGGTAAACCAGACCTCGTTGGTCAGCCCGTTGAACAGCGTGTTCACACCGCTCATCCACGTAATCTTGTAGTTCTCGAACGCGCGTTTGAGGTTCGACAGGGGCCGTGGATTGGGGATCAGGATGTTGCGTGCGCCCAGCCAGTAGAAGGCCAGCATGTTCACCGTGAAGGCGAAGATGTGATAGAGTGGCAGCGCAGTCAGGGCGACTTCTTTGCCCTTTTCGACGCCTTCCAGCATCTCCATCGTCTGTTCCATGTTCATGATCAGGTTGGCATGGGTCAGCATTGCACCCTTGGCCACACCTGTGGTGCCGCCGGTGTACTGGAGACAAGCCACATCATGGGCATCGACGCTTTGCGTGTAGACATCCGCCTCGATCCGTTCGCGCTGCATGTGATCGCGCCCGGCCGTCACAGCATCGGGAAAGCGGATATGAGCCACCTCGATGGGCTTGACCGACTTGTCCCAATGCTTTTGCACCAACCCGACGATCCCGCGTGGCAAGACGGGCAGGAATTCCGCGACGCGGGTCACGATGATGTTGGGGATCGGATGCCCTTGGGTGGCCGCCGGTATCTTGTCGGCAAACATGTCCACGATCACCAGCGCATGCGGCTCGGCATCGGAGAACTGCTTGGCCATCTCGTCCGCCGTATAAAGCGGGTTGACGTTCACGAGGATGCAACCTGCCTTTAGAATTCCGAAGGCGGCAATCGGGAAGGACAGGCAGTTCGGCATTTGGAGCGCGACGCGATCCCCCTGCCGCAAACCTGCGACCTCGCGCAGGTAGACGGCAAACGCGTCAGACATCTCGTCGACCTGCTGAAAACTCAGCGTGCCGTTCATGCCGTTGGGCAGGCAGGTCGTAAATGCCGGTGCGGTGCCAAATGTGCTCGACACCGAACGGATCAAATCCGCAAGGGTGCGATACGATGCGGTTTCGATATCCTTTCGGACTGTCGGACCGTAAAACGCTGTCCACGGACGCGCTTCTGGTGTCATGCCATTCTCCTCCCAATGCATCGTCGTGCCCCCTCCACGGAACAAGCGGTGCTTTTCAGAGAATAGCTAAAGGCATAAAGCAGATTGATCTATAGTGATCGAACGTCACAAACGTCTGATACTTGGATCAGGTGAAGCCCTGCAGCACGCGTTTGACCATCGCGGGAATCGCCTCGATCGAATAGCCCCCGGGCTTGTTCGAGATCGCCCAGACCAACATCGTCCCGGCGATCATCAACGTAATGGTGGCTATCCGCGGCCGTTCCCCCCTTGAGACAGAGGAGACGACCGCAGGAATGGACAGAACCCCAAGAGCGAGGCCCACAACAAAAAGAGTGTCAGGTTCCATGACCGACATGCTCCCACTGGTTACACAGTGGGGAGATTACTCCGGATCAGTGTTGTAGATCAAACGTTCGTCGCAGGGTGCAACACGAAGGATGTTTGTTGTGCCCGGAGTGTTGAAGGGCACACCGGCTGTCACGAGGATCTGATCCGTCGTTTCCGCGTATCCACCTGCACGCGCTGCACGGGCCGCGTTGACCACAGCTTGTTTGAAACGCTCCAATTCACCTGTGATGACGCATTCCGTTCCCCAAGTAAGAGCGAGACGGCGCGCAGTTCGAACAGAGTTGGTCATGGCGATAATCGGCACGCGCGGACGTTCCCGCGCAGTCAGTAGCGCAGTTGTCCCAGACGACGTAAAACAACAGATCGCTTTGATGTCGGTGGTTTCCGCAATCTCGCGTGCGGCGGCCACGATTCCGTCGGCCACAGTGGCCCGCTTTGCGACCCGTGAAGCTTCCATGATCTCTGTATAAGTGGGGTCGCTTTCCACTTCGACGGCCACGTTGTTCATCGTCGTCACAGCTTCGACAGGGTAATCCCCAGCAGCGGATTCCGCAGACAACATGATCGCATCCGATCCTTCGTAGATCGCCGTTGCCACATCCGACACTTCGGCGCGGGTGGGCATCGGAGATTCGATCATTGATTCGAGCATCTGAGTCGCCACGATCACTGGTTTCGCCGCGGCACGGCAACGACGGATCAAACGCTTCTGGATGGGCGGTACATTCTGCACCGGCAATTCCACCCCCAGATCGCCGCGTGCGACCATGATCCCATCAGATACTTCGAGGATTTCATCGAACGCTTTTACACCTGCAGGCTTTTCGATCTTTGACAAGATTGCAGCGCGGCCCTTGCAAAGCTCACGCGCCTCGATCACGTCCTGCGCCCGCTGCACGAAGCTGAGCGCGAGCCAATCAACACCAAGATCGGCAACGAACTCCAGATCGCCACGATCCTTTTCCGACAAGGCCGCCAATGGCAGCACCACGTCCGGCACGTTCACGCCTTTGCGGTTGGAGATCGTGCCTCCGGTCATCACCGAGCAATCTGCGAAATCTTCACCACAAGCCTCGACCTTCAGGCGGATTTTGCCATCATTTACCAAGAGATGCGCGCCGGGTTCCAGCGCCGCGAAAATCTCGGGGTGCGGAAGCGTAACCCGGTTGATGGAGCCCTCTTCTTCGGACAGATCGAGCCGGAACGACGCGCCTTCAATCAATTCTTCTTCACCATTGGCGAACACGCCAACCCGAAGTTTTGGCCCCTGAAGGTCGGCCAGAATGCCAATAGTACTGTCACAATCCTTTTCGACCTGCCGGATGATGGCATGGCGCTCGGCGATCTCAGAATGGCTCCCATGGCTCATATTCAAGCGGAAGACGTCGGCTCCGGCCTCGTGCAGGGCTCGGATCATCTCATAGGTGCTCGAGGCTGGGCCAAGGGTGGCCACGATTTTCACACTCCGCAAACGTCTCATCGGGAATTCCGTCCTTCAACTGTGTTTTGTGCGATCCCGCTGCCGATCAGGGCTCGCTGGAATCACGCGCGATGGGGCAAGATGACACTGCCATGTTACCGCTAACTTCAGCTTTCGGTTATTGCCCATTTCCCTTTCCTGCGCAACTCAACTATCTGATGCGCCCGGGAGATCACACACCTATGACATATGTGCCGTTTTTTGTGCATGGAGAGAACCGGTCCTCGCGTTGGCTGATCACCTGCGATCACGCGACGAACACAGTGCCGCCTGACTTAGGAGGAACGCTTGGCCTGCCCGAAGCAGACATGGCCCGGCACATTGCCTTTGATCCCGGTGCGGCAGGTGTAACCCGCGCCTTGGCCGATGCTTTGGGGGGAACGGCGATACTGTCGAATTTTTCCCGCCTCGTCATAGACCCGAACCGGGGTGAGGATGATCCGACGCTTTTGATGCGACTGTACGACGGGTCCGTCATTCCCAGCAATCGAAACGCCGATTCCGCGGAAAAGGCACGCCGTCTGGATGCCTATTATCGACCTTATCATGACGCGCTATCCGCGTTGGCGGCACGGCGCAATGATACGGTGATCGTGGCAGTGCATTCCTATACCAGACAGCTCAAATCGCGCCCAAGTCGTCCGTGGCATGTCGGCATCCTGCATGCCTACGACCGCCGACTGTCCGACCCACTGATCGCAGCACTGGAGGCAGAGCCCGATCTGGTGGTCGGAAGGAACGAACCTTATCCGGGACATCTGCCGGGCGATGCAATTGACCGACACGCCTTGCATCATGGCCGCCTGAACACACTTATCGAATTGCGCAATGATCTGATCGCGACCGAGGCCACACAGACCGCTTGGGGCGAACGCCTCGCGCCACTTCTGCAAGCGGCCTTGGCGCAGATGACGGATTGAACCGGAGGACAGAAGAGATGGACGAACAAACCCAACTTGAGATCGAAGCAGCCGCGTTTCGCCGTTTGCGCCAGCACCTGATCGAAGATCGCCCTGATGTGCAAAACATCGACATGATGAACCTAACTGGTTTCTGCCGAAACTGCTTGAGCCGCTGGTATCAGGAAGCCGCGAATGAGCGCGGCATCGAGATGGACAAGGACGCGGGTCGTGAAGCGTTCTACGGGATGGCGATGTCCGAATGGAAAACGCGCTATCAGACCGAAGCGAGTGACTCGCAGAAAGCAGCATTCGAAGTCGCGTTTAAAGAGAACGTGACCGACAAGGAAAGCTGACCATCAGCGCCGGGCAATGCGTCAACGCATCGCCCTGTTTGGTTCACCCAAACGGCCCGCTCTAGCGGTTGGCGCCGGGCACCCAAAGCACGTCGGCTTTCCCGCCGTCATTGGCCATCCGCGCCGCGACAAAGAACCAGTCGCTCAAACGATTGAGATATTTGACAGCCGCCGGGTTCACGCTTTCCATCGTCGCCAATTCCACCGTCAGACGCTCGGCCCGCCGAGCCACGGTGCGGCATTGATGCAGATAGGCGGACAGCGCGGTGCCACCCGGCAGTATGAAGCTTCGCAGCGGGTTCAGACTGGCGTTCATGCCGTCGATTTCGGCCTCGAGCTTATCCACCTGAGACCCCACGATCCGCAGCGGTGTGTATTCTGCTTCGCCGTCCTTTTCCATGTCCGGGCGGCATAGATCAGCACCCAGATCGAACAGATCATTCTGAATCCGCGACAGGCTTGCGTCGACGTCGCCATCTGCCTGCAATCGCGCAAGCCCGACCACCGAATTCAGTTCATCCACCGTGCCATAAGCGGTGACGCGCATCGAATGTTTCGCCACCCGCGCACCATTGCCCAACGCGGTTTCACCGTCATCGCCGGTTTTGGTGTAAATTTTGTTCAGAACGACCATTGCTTATTCCCCTCGCAGCCAAACAAAGAGCAGGATCAGGATCACTGCCACGAATTGTGCAATGATCCGCCAGCGCATTGCCCTGTTGGCGTATTTTTTGTTGAACTCACCGCCCTTGGCAAAGCTGCCGATGCCGAACAGCAAAACGGCAACCACGGCAAGACATGCGATGGCTGCAATGATGAATAGCGGGTCTTGCATCATGGCGGGGGTGTCCTTTGATTGATGTTCCCGGGGATGTAGCCGTATCGCGCCACAAGGCGAATGAAAAGTCAGCCCTTGGACAAAACCCAGTCCAACGCGCGGGTTGGGAGCAGGCGGCGACCGATTGCCATCAAATGGGTCGGCGTTGTCACACGGTAGCGCGCCTTGGGGCGGCGGGCGGTCAGCGCATTGACCACGGCGTCGGTCACCGCCGACGCTGGCCACTGCACGCCAGAGCTGCCACCCTTTTTCAGCAAATCAAGCAAAGAGGCTTCGTATTGGGCCCGCCGTGGTGACTTTTGCCAATCAACCCATTTCTCGAACTGCTTGATCGCATTCTTGCGAAAATCGGTCTCAATCGGGCCAGGTTCGATCAGCACAACCTGAATGCCAGCCTCCGCCATCTCCATGCGCAACACATCCGCATAGCCTTCCAGGGCGAACTTGGTTGCTACATACGGCCCGCGATACTTCATGCCGACAATGCCGAGCACAGAAGAATTGAACAGAATACGCCCCGCCCCAGCACGCCGCATTACCGGGATCAGCTGACGGTTCAGATCGTGCCAACCCAAAAAGTTCGCCTCGAATTGTGCGCGCATTCCCTGTGCTGGAATATCCTCCAGTGGGCCGGGCAAGGCGTAAGCACCGTTGTGGAAGACGGCATCCAGTTTGCCGCCCGTCTGACCCAGCACATCGTCCGCACACCGGGCGATGCTGGCCGGGTCTTCGTAATCCAGTTGCGGCGCTGCAAACCCCTCGGCTTGGCGCGCATCGCAATCTGCCTGCGTGCGACACGAGGCGAACACCGTCCAACCCAGAGACTTCAGTCGCCGCGCCGTATCGAGGCCGATCCCAGAAGAGCAGCCGGTGATAAGAATGGTCTTCGACGTCACGTTAATTGGCTGCCGTCACAAGCCAATCGGCGATCCAGCCTTCCTCACCCGTCACAGTGTCCCGCAGGTGAAGCCAGCCGTTGCCTTCATCGGCAAGAATTTCAACCATGTCATTGCGGAAGAGCTTGCCCACGACGGCATAACCGGTTCCCGGACCGCCACGCACGTTCACGCGGTCACCATCGACGAACCGCAGATCAGGCTGGATTTCATCGACAGAAGCAACGTCTTGGGATGCACCGATGACAGAGTCTTGCGACTCGACGGGAATCTCCGACTCGAGTGCCACCGGGACAACGACAGGCGTGGAATTGGGGCCCACCGGGTCGATCACTGCCCGTGCGGGGGCGATATCCGTCAAACCTGCAAGCCCAGTGTCTGTATCCGAGCGCGCAACGATTTCAGGTCGTGATGAAGGGTCAGGCTGGACGGGTTTGGGTTCCGCGAAAATAACGAGGGAGTTGTTCCCAGGTTCAAAATCCGCGCCGCCGGATAACTCGTAAAATGCCATCACCATGACCGCAAACGCGATCAGAATGTACTTGTTCATACTATCCCCCTGGGCCGGACTGTTCACCTGCCACATATTTACCGATACCGTGATTCCCCATTCAACCCGAAGGGGAAAGAGAAAAAATATTCCCGCAATTGCTTTACGGCCTCAGAGGGGGTGAGTATCACATCATCTATGGCTGATGATGTCGACGACCCCAAGATGACCCCCCGCGACTTCGCGGAACCGCTCCGCCGAGCCATCGGCGAACGGTACTTGACCTATGCATTGTCGACGATCATGCACCGGGCGCTTCCAGATGCCCGTGACGGGCTGAAACCTGTACATCGCCGCATTCTCTATGCAATGCGCGAGCTGCGATTGAGTTCCAGTGGCGGCTTCCGAAAATCGGCCAAAATCTCGGGCGACGTCATGGGCAACTATCACCCGCACGGTGATGCTGCGATCTATGACGCGATGGCCCGCCTCGCGCAGGATTTCAACGTCCGCTATCCGTTGGTGGATGGTCAGGGAAATTTCGGCAATATCGACGGCGATAACCCCGCCGCAGCACGATACACAGAGGCGCGCCTGACGGCCGTCGCCGAAGCTTTGCTGGACGGCCTGAACGAGAACGCCGTCGATTTTCGTGCGAATTACGATGGCACGCTTGAAGAACCAATTGTGCTTCCGGCGCAATTTCCGAATCTACTCGCAAATGGATCGAGCGGGATCGCTGTCGGCATGGCGACCAATATTCCGCCGCACAACATCGCCGAGCTGATCGACGCCTGTTTGCATCTGATCAAGGTGCCAGACGCGCGCGACGATACGCTTCTGAATTACGTGCCGGGGCCAGATTTCCCAACCGGGGGTGTGATCGTCGAAGACCGCGAGTCCATCGCGCAAGCCTATCGGACTGGACGTGGATCCATCCGCCTGCGCTGCCGCTGGGAAGTGGAGGATTTGGGCCGGGGGCAATGGCAGATTGTTGTCACAGAAATCCCCTATCAGGTTCAGAAATCCAAACTCGTCGAACGTCTGGCCGAGGTGATCCAAACCAAGAAGGTGCCGATCCTCGCAGACATCCGGGACGAATCCGCCGACGACATCCGCATGGTGCTAGAGCCACGCTCCAAGAACGTGGACCCCGACGTTCTAATGAACATGTTGTTCCGCAATTCCGATCTGGAAACCCGGTTCAGTCTGAACATGAACGTTCTGATCGACGGGCTGACACCCAAGGTCTGTTCGATGAAGGAGGTGCTTCGTGCCTTCCTTGATTTCCGACGTGAAGTGCTGATCCGCCGCAGCCAGCACCGGATGGACAAGATCGACCACCGCCTTGAGGTGCTCGAAGGTCTGATCGTCGCCTTCCTTAACCTCGACCGCGTGATTGACATCATTCGGTATGATGACGACCCCAAGGCGGCGTTGATGCGCGAGGACTGGGGCAAAGATCATGTCCGCGCCATGAACGAGCGCGATTATGTATCGCCACCAATGGTCACCGGGGACGACGAGCTTGGCCTGACCGAGGTGCAGACCGAAGCGATCTTGAACATGCGTTTGCGCAGTTTGCGCAAACTCGAAGAGATGGAACTGGTCGCCGAACGGGACCGCCTGATGGAAGAACGCGCAGGTCTTGAAGACCTGCTGGAAAGCGGCGATCTGCAATGGGACGCGATTGCCGATCAGCTTCAAGAAACCAAAAAGACCTTCGGCAAGAATTATCCCGGCGGCGAACGACGCACCACATTCGCCGAAGCAGGCGAAGTTGAAGACGTGCCGATCGAAGCGATGATCGAACGGGAACCGATTACCGTGGTCTGTTCGGAAATGGGCTGGATTCGCGCCATGACAGGCCATATCGACCTGACACGCGAATTAAAGTTCAAAGACGGTGATGGCCCTCGTTTCATATTCCATGCGGAAACCACCGACCGCTTGCTGGTATTCGGGTCAAATGGCCGTTTCTACACGATCCCGGCAGCGAACCTCCCCGGCGGGCGTGGCATGGGCGAACCCTTGCGCCTGATGGTGGACCTGCCTAACGAGGCGGCCATTGTGGACCTGTTCATCCACAAGCCAGAGCGCAAGCTGATGGTCGCATCAAGCGCGGGCGACGGCTTTGTCGTACCCGAACCCGAGGTGGTCGCACAGACAAGAGCGGGCAAACAAGTGTTGAACGTCAAGGGCGACGTGCGCGCCAAAGTGTGCAAGCCTGTTAACGGTGATGCGGTCGCAGTTGTCGGTGAAAACCGCAAAGTGCTGGTTTTTGCTTTGGACGAGCTACCTGAGATGGGACGCGGGAAAGGCGTGCGGCTGCAAAAGTACAAGGACGGGGGCCTGTCGGATGCAACCACCTTCACCCTGGGAGAAGGCCTCACCTGGCGCGACCCTGCAGGACGCACCAGAACCGAGACAGACCTTGCCGAGTGGACCGGAAAACGCGCCGGTTCAGGGCGTATGGCCCCACGCGGTTTCCCCAGAGACAACACCTTCACCTAACCCGGACACCCTACGCACCGAGGTCGTTGGCACTCGTAGAACACTATTCTGGCTCGCGCTCAGGACTGGTTTTCTCACCGTCCTGACACTCGGCTTCTACCGCTTCTGGATGCGAACGCGCCTGCGCCGGTGGTATTGGTCATCCATACGCCCCGGCGGTCACCCGCTGGAATACGTGGGCGACCCCATCGAAAAGCTTTTGGGGTTTCTCTTTGCCGTTGTCGTACTGGCCTTTTACATCGGCATCGTGAATCTGATCCTAATGTTTGCGAGTTTCTCGCTGTTTCAGGACAATTTTGCAGCCTATGCCGTAAGCCTAGTCGGCGTGATCCCACTCTGGTTCTTCGCCCAATACAGGGCACGTCGCTACGTCCTTGCCCGAACGCGGTGGCGCGGTCTTCGGTTCGGGTTGGAACCGGGCGCTTTGGGTTATGCTTGGCGCGCGGTTCTGCACTGGATCGTGACGATCCTAAGCCTTGGTCTTCTGCTGCCGCGCATGACGTTCTGGCTGGAGAAGTACAAAACGGACCGCACCTTTTTCGGAACCGCCCGGATGTCTCAAGGCGGGAGTTGGAAAATGCTTTACCCATCCATGAAACCGATGTTTGCCGCACTTGCGATTGCGCTTGGCGGAGGTTTGGCGTTCCTGTCCGAGAACTATCCTGCGGGCATCGGCATCTGCATCCTCGCGGCCTTTGTCGGAATCTACGGACTGGTGCACTACCGCGTCGACAGCTTGCGCAGGCTTACGGAAACCAAAATCGTAAACGGTGTCGCGTTCACCCTGTCCCCAAGCGCATTTCGCGTCTTGATGATTTACGTGTTGGGCACTTTCCTCGCATCGGCTGCGGTTTTCTTCCCGCTTGTCGTTCTTGGTGTGTTTATGTTGTTGATCCAGTCCGCAGATGTGCTGACAGAAATGGGGATCGAGGACATGATCGCCCCGGTAGCGGGGATGGGGCGTTATGCCATCATCGGGCTCAGCGTCATGATCTACTTTACCATTTTCCTGCTTTGGTCGGCTCTGACCAACGTGTTCATCACCCTTCCCGTGATCCGGCATTATTTTTCGTCGCTCACACTTGCCCCAGCTGCAGCGGTGGCGAATATTCGGCAGCGCCCAAGAGATGAATTCGCCGAAGCGGAAGGGTTTGCCGATGCGCTGGACGTGGGAGCATCGCTATGACTGTTTTGCGTGTGGGTCCGGTGCCAGAGGCCTTTTCCGCCACCGGCACGTATTTCGACGGCACACATTCTGCGCCTTCTGTCGTAACGCTGACCGTAGACGAGGACATCCGGTCGCTTGTGGGACTTTCCGACAGCGGCGCCGAGATCCGGTGGCCTCTGGCAGAGATTCGCGAAGTCCCGGACCAAGCCGGCGGCGATCAAATGGTCCTGCAACTCTCGAATGATCCGGTGAGACGCATTATCTTGACCGATCATAGCCTCGCCCCGCGCTTGCCCAACAGACACAAGCGGCCAAAAGTCACCAAGCGCGGCCCCCTGATTGGCTGGGCAGTTGCCGCAGTTGCCTCGGTTGCTCTGATCATTTTCGTTCTAGTGCCGACCATGGCAAACCAATTGGCCCGCTTCATCCCACCCGAAGGCGAACGCGCCTTGGGAGCAGTCACGCTTAACCAGATCAGAACTGCATTGGATCAGACAGGTCTGAACCCGGTTCCGGTTTGCGACAATCCCGAAGGCTTGGCCGCCTTGGCGAAAATGGAAACACGGCTGCAAAACGCATTGCCTAACGCGCAAACCCTCACAGTGTCCGTTCTGGATCACGACATGATCAACGCTTTCGCGCTGCCCGGTAATTACATCGTGTTTTTCCGGGGCCTTATCGAAAAAGCACAAACGCCGGAAGAAGTCGCGGCGGTCTTTGCCCATGAGATCGGCCATGTCGTCAGCCGCGATCCCACCCGCCACGCGTTGCGCTCTGCCGGATCGCTTGGGGTGTTAGGCCTGCTGTTCGGCGATTTCGCAGGCGGTGCCGCTGTGCTCTTATTGGCGGAACGTCTGATCGAAGCGCAATACAGCCAAGAGGCCGAAGCCGACGCCGATGTTTTTGCCCATGCGGTGCTGGTAGAGGCCAAGATCGCCCCCGCCGCGCTGGCCACGATGTTCGAGCGCTTCCGTGAACTCGGAGGAGACGCCAGTCCCTTTGTCGCGCATTTCCTAAGCCATCCATCGCTTGGCGACCGCATTCAAGCCGCACGCGATGCAACGCCTCGCGGTTTCGAAGCCGTTCCAGTTTTGTCTGCACAGGAATGGCGCGCCCTTCAGAACATTTGCGATTGATGCCGCGTCACAGCATCACGTGGAGCAAATACTGAAAAACGCGACGTCCGATGGCGCTAACGTGACGATTTTGCCCTGTTTCACCTGTTCAGGGTTGGGTATCCCTTCACCGGAACGAAACGTCAGAATCGCAGATTTGCCTGCGATCCCAACGAGAGGAACGCGCCCATGAAGGTCTTGGTACCTGTCAAACGCGTGATTGACTACAACGTGAAGGTTCGCGTCAAAGCGGATGGTTCCGGTGTCGATCTCGCCAACGTCAAAATGTCGATGAATCCCTTTGACGAGATCGCCGTGGAAGAGGCCATTCGCCTTAAGGAAGCAGGCAAGGCCGAGGAAATCATTGCCGTCAGCATCGGCGTAAAGCAAAGCCAGGAAACCCTGCGCACCGCGCTTGCCATGGGTGCCGACCGCGCGATCCTTGTGGTTGCTGCTGATGATGTCCACACCGACATCGAACCGCTGGCTGTGGCGAAAATCCTTGCCGCCATCGTCAAGGAAGAAGAGCCAGGTCTCGTGCTCTGCGGCAAGCAAGCCATCGACAACGACATGAACGCCACCGGCCAGATGCTGTCGGCGCTCTTGGGCTGGTCGCAGGCGATGTATGCCAACAACGTGGATATCGACGGCGACAGCGCTGTTGTGACTCGCGAAGTTGATGGCGGCCTGCAGACAATCAAGGTCAAGATGCCAGCAATCATTTCGACCGACCTGCGCCTGAATGAACCGCGCTACGCGTCGCTGCCGAATATCATGAAGGCCAAGAAAAAGCCGCTGGATGAAAAGACAGCCGCTGATTACGGCGTCGATGTGACACCACGCCTCGAGATCGTGAAAACCTCCGAACCCGAAGAGCGGGCGGCAGGGATCAAGGTGGGTTCGGTCAACGAGCTGGTTGCGAAACTCAAAGAAGTGGGAGCTGTGTAATGGCCGTTCTTCTGATTGCCGAAATCACCGACGGCGCGCTGGCAATGGATGCGACATCCAAAGCCGTGACCGCCGCAAAGTCGCTGGGCGACGTCACCATTCTGGCAGCAGGTGCAACTGCGAAAGCTGCCGCTGACGAAGCCGCGACCATCGACGGGGTGTCCAAGGTTCTGCTGGCCGAAGATGCGCTTTACGGGCATCGTCTGGCCGAGCCTGTCGCAGCGCTGATCGCATCGCTTGCTGGCGATTACAGCCATGTCGTTGCACCCGCCACAACCGACGCCAAGAACATCCTGCCGCGCGTTGCTGCACTTCTTGATGTTATGGTTCTGACCGATGTGACTGCCGTGGTGGATGCCGACACATTTGAGCGTCCAATCTACGCAGGCAACGCGATTCAAACGATCAAGTCCAAGGACGCGACCAAGGTCATTTCGTTCCGGACGTCGACCTTTGAGGCGGCCGCAACAGGTGGCTCAGCCGCGGTGGAAACCATCGCGTCTGGCGACAATCCCGGCTTGTCGGAATGGATCGAAGACAAGGTTGCGGCAAGCGACCGCCCCGAACTGACTTCGGCAGGTGTCGTTGTGTCCGGTGGTCGTGGCGTTGGGTCGGAAAGTGACTTTGCCATGATCGAAAAACTGGCCGACACTCTGGGCGCCGCCGTAGGTGCATCGCGTGCGGCTGTCGATTCGGGTTTTGCGCCGAATGACTGGCAGGTTGGCCAAACTGGCAAGGTCGTGGCTCCTGACCTGTATATTGCTGTCGGGATTTCCGGTGCGATCCAGCACCTTGCCGGCATGAAGGACAGCAAGATCATCGTCGCGATCAACAAGGATGAAGAAGCCCCGATCTTCCAGGTTGCGGATTACGGTCTTGTTGCAGACCTCTTTGATGCTGTCCCGGAACTGACCGAAAAGCTCGGCTGAACAACGGGCGTCTGTTGTTCCATGCGGCGCGCCTCTTTTTGGCGCGCCGTTTTTTATTGAAGGGCCGGTACAATGGCCCGTGCCACCGCTTCGGCAACCTCGCAATGCGCCCGCAAACCGGGCAAATGGCGCGCCCGATGCTGCTCCAGCAGAGGAACGGTTGCGACCTCGTCCGCGGTCCGCCAATCAGACGGCACAACTTCGATCAGTTTATTCGCATGGGGCATCACCGCGCGCAGCAGTTCCCGATCCAGGAATGGTTCCTCCATCGGAATGTCGGCTCTGATATCGTCAAGTGAGGTCGGCGCGAACCACAGAAGAAACACCTCGCCATGCATTCTGGAAACAAGCGATTTCATGCGTGATTGCCAAGCCATTTGCACCTCTTGTGCGACCATGCGGAAGCGGTCAGGGCAGACGCCATGCAATCGTCCAAGAAGATGTCGGGTAAAATGGATGTCGGTGAAATCCATTTCCGGATAAAGGGACATCAACGATGGCGACGCCTTTAGAAACCGGTCGTTTCGACGTGGATGGGTCGCATAAAAGCGGTTAGACGTGTTGTGCGCACATGTCATCTGGATCACGACAACGCTTGCATTGGTCGCCGTAGCCAAAGCTCCTGAATCATTGAGATAAGCGTCAATGCCGGCATTCTCGATGCCGAGATTCACCACCGTTCTTCCAACTCGGTCTTCCAAAATTTGCGACCACGGCGACGGGACATAGCGCCCGTAGACACCACACCCGCCGACGCAGGCTATGTAGGAGGCGCGAAGTGACCTTCGTGGCCCCCGAAACCAGAGTCGCGACCCGCCATACCGGCAGGGCGCATAATCAATAGCTTGATCGCGCGTGGAGGAAATATCCATGCTCACACCCTTTTCTTCACCCGATGACGATCCTCCGTCGATTCGGTTCCCAAAGAGCTAAAGCTAAAAATGGACGTATCGCCCCGATCCACCTTGCAGCCCCCTTCCCCACAAGTCATTGTTGCGACGAAACGGACGGAGCAAGTGCATGAAGGTCAATTCGATTGGCGTGGTCGGTGCCGGCCAGATGGGCAACGGGATCGCGCATGTGATGGCTTTGGCCGGGTACGATGTTGTGCTGAACGACATCAACGAGGACGCTCTCAAACGCTCTATCGACCTCATCTCGCGGAACTTGGATCGACAGGTGAGCCGCGAAAAGATTACGCAGGCCGAACGTGATCAGGCGATGTCCCGGATCGTCACCACTCAAGACCTGCCACAAGTTGCGCAAACCGACATCATCATCGAAGCGGCGACCGAACAGGAAATCATTAAGCAGAAGATTTTCGACAGCCTTCTGCCACATCTCCAAGATCACACGATCCTGACCTCGAACACGTCCTCGATCTCGATTACACGGCTGGCCAGCCGCACCGATCGACCTGAAAAATTCATGGGGTTCCACTTCATGAACCCTGTGCCTGTGATGCAATTGGTCGAACTGATCCGCGGCATTGCAACAGACAAGCAGACCTATGACACCTGTCTTGGCGTGGTCGAAAAGCTGGGCAAGACAGCTGCCTCAGCCGAAGATTTCCCGGCCTTCATCGTGAATCGCATCTTGATGCCGATGATCAACGAAGCGGTCTACACGCTGTATGAAGGCGTCGGAAACGTGAACTCCATTGACCAGTCGATGAAGCTCGGGGCGAACCATCCCATGGGCCCGCTTGAACTTGCAGATTTCATCGGGCTCGACACTTGTCTTGCCATCATGAACGTCCTGCATGATGGATTGGCAGACACGAAGTACCGCCCTTGCCCGCTGCTCACGAAGTACGTTGAGGCCGGTTGGCTTGGCCGCAAGACACAGCGTGGCTTCTACGATTATCGCGGAGAAACGCCGGTTCCGACCCGCTGACCCTCTAGTCGTTTTTTCCAAGCCCAATCGTCGTATCGCGCAGCGAGGCCACAAAATCGCGGCTGCGCCCAGCAAATGCTTCGATTGCCTCGGGGGCAATCGGCTCACCTACAATCGGCGCCTGTGGTTTGCCACAGGCGTGGATCACCTCGTGAAGCAGCAAACCCTGCCGCAACGTGGCAGAAATTTGCGTCGCAATCTGGTACGCACGTGAATTCTGCCCGGGAAAGAAGATCGGAACCACCGTTGCACCCGATCGCTGGATCAAGTTGGCGGTAAACGGATTCCATGTCCGCTCGATGGCGGGTCCAAAGAAACTGTCACTCGAGGCGACCACACCCGACGGGAAAAGTGCGATCACCCCCCCCTGTTTGAGATGAGCCATGGCGCGGCTTCGCATCTCAAGGCTTTGCTCGCGTGCGTCCTCTTCATGAGGGAACGGCACCGGGATCATGAATTCTTCGATCTCTGTCACACCAGTCAGAAGCGACCGCGTGAGGATCTTGTAATCCGTGCGCACCCGTCCAACCAATTCGGCAAGGATCATCCCGTCGATAAGTCCATGTGGATGGTTGGCGACAATGATGACGGGGCCGTCTTTGGGAATGCGCGCGATTTGTTCAGCTGGTGTATCGAGGCGAATCTTCATCAGGTTCAGCGCTTGGCCCCAGAATGCTTGCCCTTCTGCTGGCCCCATACGCTCGAACCGCCGCACCAAACGAAGCAGCGGGATTTTTCCCGTCATCCATTCCATGGCTCGAATGGTGTTCGCTTTCCACGGATTGGTAAACGTATTGGCGTAGCTCAGCTTGCGCTTGTCATAGGGCACCTCCACCTGGCCCACAGGGTGCGCATCGGTCGACGTATGCTGATAGCTTTCAACCATATAGAAGTGTGATGTCCTGTTCCCAGCGGCTGTTGCTAACCCGATAGATCAGCAGCCCTCTCCAAAGCGGTCAGCCACCAGGGTCTCGATTGCGGTGGCAAGGGCCTCGGCATCCGGCCCGGACGTGAGTACCTCAATAGAGGTTCCTTTGGAGGCTGCCAACATCAAAAGCCCCATGATGCTGTCACCAGACGCGCTCATGCCATCCTTGCGCACCTCTGCAGAGGCATCGAACCCTTCAACAACTTCGACCAGTTTTGCCGACGCTCGTGCGTGCAAACCCTTTTCGTTTACGATTTTCAAAACGCGCTGCGCCGTGGCGGACATAGTGCCGGGCCTCCCTGAACCCTCGTGATCAAACGCTCTGATCCAGAGTTATGTCTTGGCTGTCAATGTATTTCCGCCCCGCATCCAATGCCGCGCGCACCGCTTCAGGCACGGATTTGTCGCGACTTTTGGCCAGTTTGATCAACATTGGCAAATTCGCGCCGTAGACGATCCTGCGATTTTCAGGCTGGCAAGCCCGCAAACTGAGGTTCGAGGGTGAACCGCCAAACATGTCTGTTACGATCACCACACCGCCGCCGGTATCAACCTCATCGGCAAGTGTACAAATCTCGTTTTGCTTAGCGTCCCGATTGTGATCCGCGTCGATCGAAACAGCGACCATACCGGGTTGATGGCCAACCACATGTTCAACCGCAGAAAGATACTCCTGCGCCAAACCACCGTGAGCCACAATCACGATCCCGATCACTCTTCCGTTCCTCCAAGACCCGACAACACAACGCCTCCGGCGGGTGCGATCCCCCGTCGAGCCAGTTCCTTGTGGCCAATTGACACCCGCCAGCCCTGCTCTGCAAGGGTTCGCGCAACACGTTCCGTTACGACAACCGATCTGTGTTGCCCCCCGGTGCATCCAATTCCGACCGAGACATGTGTCTTTCCCTCACGATCCACCTCAGGCAGTAAAAATGCCAGCAAATCGACGATCTTGTTCAGAAAAGGCGCGAGGCGGGCATCCGAAGCGACAAAACCTTGCACTGCTTCGTCCAATCCGGTTTTTTCCCGCAAACCCTGCTCCCAGTGCGGGTTCGCCAGAAAGCGGCAATCGAAAACCATGTCGACACCATGCGGGATGCCCCGCTTGAAGGAAAACGATTGCAAAGCGACCGAGAGACGTTGCGACGACGCATCAGCGAACCAGCCGTGCAGCTCCGCCTTGAGATCATGCGGCGACAAGTGCGATGTGTCGATCAGAATGTCCGCACGGTTTTCGACTGGTCGCAGCAAGTCGATTTCCCGCGCGATGCCAATCTCGGGTGTTTCGGCCTGCGCCATCGGATGGCGACGTCGTGTCTCGGAATAGCGGCGTAGAAGGATATCGGGGCGGCAATCAAGGTAGAGAAGCGTGGCATTACCATCGGTTTGACGAATGAGGTCTTGATGCAGGTCCAGCAAGCGGGCGAGTGAGAAGTCTCGGTTCCGCACGTCGATCCCAAGAGCAAGCGGATGTGACAGCGTTTCAGTTTCAAAGAGCCGTGGGATCATCCGAAACGGAATGTTGTCGATCGCCTCGAAACCCAGATCTTCCAATACATTGATCGCGGTGCTGCGTCCTGCGCCCGATGGACCGGTCACGAGAACCACACGCGTTGGATTGCCTTGGGATATCATGTCACTTCTCTGACCCAAACTCAGGGATTTCAATCGGCCCGCCCGGTGCCGCGTAGATATTGCAAAATCGCGGCAGGAAAATGCCGTGACTCCACATTGTGAAGCAATGGAAACGTTTTTGAGAGTGTCGTGATGGTGCGGTATGGCGGTAAACGCTCAGTTTCGGTCTGATCCATGTCCACGACCAGCGCGAGGATAGCGTCGGAAGCGTAGGGCGCATGCAGCAGTCCGACGCCGCGCGCCTCAATCAACCCCCGCAACGGTTCCGGGCAAGTCAACACCAGTTCAGACTCTAAGCTTGTCAGGATCACCTGATCATCAGCAACCAGCGTCGCGCCACGCGCCATCATCTCAAGCGCCAATGCAGATTTCCCACGACCGGATTCTCCGGTTATCAACACTGCTTTGGTTCCGACGGCCACGGACGTCGCATGCAGGATCAGTGTTTCCGGGTCAGGCATATCGGGGCCTAAAGCGGCAAACCGACAACAAAGCGTGCACCAAGTGGTTCCGAGGTTGCATCCGCCTCAGTGGGACGGATGTTTTCCGCCCAGATTACACCGCCATGCGCTTCGACGATCTGTTTCGAAATCGCCAGCCCAAGTCCCGAGTTGTTGCCGAAATCCGTTTCAGGACGCTGCGAGTAAAAGCGCTTGAAAATCTTGGTCAACGCCTCGTCAGGTATCCCAGGTCCAGTATCTTCGACCACGACCAAAACGCGGTTCTCGCGACGGCGCGCCCAGATGCGGATTGCATCACCATCTTCGCAAAAGCTGACCGCATTGGTGATCAGATTGACAAAAACCTGCGCCAGACGCGCCTCGAGGCCATGCACCATGATCGGACGATCCGGCAGGTCAGAGATAAACTCGATTCCACGGCGTTTTGCGTCTTCCCCAAGAAATTGAGACAGGTTCTTGAGCATGTCGAGAAGGTTGAATTCGGCCTCTTCTTCTTTGACCAGTTCGCTGTCCAACCGCGATGCGTTCGAAATGTCGCTGACAAGGCGGTCCAGTCGGCGCACATCGTGATCAATGACATCCAGCAGGCGTTCCACTTGATCAGGCCGCTTGGCCAGCCGCAACGTCCCGACAGCCGACCGGAGTGATGCCAAAGGGTTCTTGATTTCATGCGCGACATCCGCCGCGAATTGCTCGTTCGCGTCGATCCTGTCGTAAAGCGCAGCCACCATCCCTCGAAGTGCGCCGGACAATCGTCCGATTTCATCGGGGCGTGCGGTGAGGTCGGGAATGCGAATTCTGCCGGATGACACATTCCGGCGGTGGCGGTCACGCCCGACTTCAGCGGCGTCGGCAAGGTTTGAAATCGGGTTTGAAATCGTTGAGGCCAGAACAAGGCTTAGACCAATCGACACAAGCGTGGCGATCACGAACATCTGCAATACGCTTTCGCGCTCCAACCGGACTGCGGCGTCGATTTGCGGCGCAAAGCTGACCAGCGCGATGGTGCCAGCTACGCCGCTTTGCACTTCGATCGGGCTGAGCGCAGTAAAGATAGTTTCACCGTTCGGCCCTTCTGATCGTTCGATACGCGTCTGCGTTGGATCAGTTTCCTCGATCTGGCGTCGCAGGATATCTTCAAGCGTCAAGGGTTGCTGGCTGGTGTCTGTACGAAAGACCGCGGAAATGCTACTCCAGACCGTCAGCAGGAAATCAGAGATGACCGTTGGCTTCTCTGCAATGGATAGCCCGGCACTTTGTGCGGTTGCATCGGCGTTACCAACCAGAAACCGCGCAGCATCGAACACGAACACCTGCAAACCGGGCCGAATTTCGAGAGTGTCGAGTGTGTCCGCGACATTGACGCCTTCGCCCGTGCCAAGATTGACCGATTGGGCCTGCAACGCCTGCACTTCAAAGACATTGGCGATCAGTTCCGCCTCGACCCGGACAGCTTCGGCTTTTTGTTCTGCCAAAGTGTCGCGTGAGGAATTGAGGAAGAGAATGCCCGCAACAAGAAAGTTGAGGGCAACGAGGTTGAATGTAATGATCTTGCGGGTCAGCGGCGACCGGTTGAGGGAAAACAAACCACGCTTTTCGCGGATACTGCGCACTTCGGACTCGACTGTTTTGTCGGGGGCGACCCAGTCGTCCCCGAGCACCACATCCGCATCCTTGCGCCCGCCGTCCTTGCCGTGGGTCACACCCTCAACCAAAGCCATGGTCATTCTTCGTTGTAACGGTAACCGATCCCGTAAAGCGTTTCGATCGCCGAGAAATCATTGTCGACCATGCGCATCTTCTTGCGCAAACGCTTGATGTGACTGTCGATTGTACGGTCGTCGACATAGACTTGGTCGTCATAAGCGACATCCATCAGCTGATCGCGTGACTTCACAAAGCCGGGACGCTGCGCAAGCGCCTGTAGCAAAAGGAATTCTGTCACCGTCAGCGACACATCCAGCCCTTTCCACGACACCGAGTGCCGCAGCGGGTCCATGCTCAGGTTGCCGCGCACCATCAGTTTTGTCTCTTCGACCTCGACACCGCTGGCGTCACCCGAAATGGCATCCTGACGACGCAGAAGCGCGCGAATCCGCTCGACAAGTAGACGTTGCGAAAACGGCTTCTTGACGTAGTCGTCCGCGCCCATGCGAAGCCCCAGAACCTCGTCAATCTCGTCGTCCTTGGAGGTGAGAAAGATCACCGGCATCTTTGATTTCTGGCGCACCCGCTGAAGCAGGTCCATGCCGTCCATCCGCGGCATCTTGATATCGAAGACAGCCATGTCCGGCATCTTCTTGTTGAACGCGTCCAACGCGGCCTGTCCGTCGTTGTAGGTCTCGACTTCGAAACCCTCGGCTTCGAGTGTGATCGCGACCGATGTCAGGATATTCCTGTCATCGTCCACAAGGGCGATTTTCGACATGGAGTGTGTTCCTTGTACTGCTCTCAATTATGTTTTTTCCGCCATTATGTGTCTTTTTTCCGTTTGCGCCAACTCATATTTGCGAATCACTCAGAAGCGACGGTCATATTGAGACGGAAAATCCCTTACGGATGGCTAATTTGCATCACACCGCTCGGCGGAGAGCGGCCATGGTTGCGCTAAACCCGTATTGGTTGCGCTAACTGCGTGATTGCGTCCTGTTCAGATTTGGAAACGACATGCTAAGAGGCAGTCATCTCCGGCGCACCGCCGTGAGTGGGACGCGCACTCTTCGTCCCTCTTCAATACCGCCGCAACGAGCGCGGCTACAGGAGCTTGGCAAATGACATTTGGACGGGTGAACCCGGAATTCCGGCTGGAAGATCAACAGATCAACGGGCTTGGTAATGTCTATTACAACCTCACAGAGCCTGCACTGATCGAAGCGGCGCTGAAACGCGGCGAGGGCACGCTGGGCAATGGTGGGGCGTTCCTTGTCACCACCGGCAAATTCACCGGGCGGTCCCCCAAGGACAAGCACGTCGTCAAGACCGACAGCGTGACCGACACGATCTGGTGGGAAAACAACGCGCCCATGTCACCCGAAGGTTTCGACGCGCTGTACGCAGACATGCTCGAACACATGAAGGGCCGCGAATATTTCGTGCAGGACCTTGTTGGCGGTGCGGACCCCAAGCATTCGATCGACGTGCGCTTCGTGCAGGAACTCGCTTGGCACAACCTCTTCATCCGCCACATGATGCGCCGCCCCGAGCGCGAAGACCTCGACACGTTCACAGCCGATTTCACGGTGATCAACTGCCCCTCGTTCAAAGCTGACCCCAAGAAGCACAATTGCCGGTCCGAAACCGTGATCGCAATGAACTTCGACCGGAAGCTTATCCTGATCGGCGGCACCGAATATGCAGGCGAGAACAAGAAATCCATCTTCTCATTGCTGAACTACCTGCTGCCGGAAAAGGGCATCATGCCGATGCACTGCTCTGCCAACCATGCGGTAGGCAACCCGGTGGACACCGCGATCTTCTTCGGCCTGTCCGGCACCGGCAAAACCACGCTCTCCGCTGATCCGAACCGTGTTCTGATTGGTGACGATGAACACGGCTGGTCGGATCGGGGCACCTTCAACTTCGAAGGCGGCTGTTACGCCAAGACGATCAACCTGTCCTCCGAGGCAGAGCCCGAGATATACGCCACGACCACCAAATTCGGCACCGTCATCGAAAACATGGTTTTCGATCCCGAAACCTTCGAGCTTGATTTCAAAGACGACAGTCTGACCGCAAACATGCGGTGCGCCTACCCGCTCGAGTATATCTCGAACGCGTCGGAAAGTGCCCTTGGCGGCCACCCTAAGAACATCATTATGCTGACTTGCGATGCGTTCGGTGTTCTGCCCCCGATCGCTCGTCTCACCCCGGCGCAAGCGATGTACCACTTCCTGTCGGGCTTCACCTCCAAAGTGGCCGGGACAGAGCGTGGCGTGACCGAGCCGGAACCCACCTTCTCGACCTGCTTCGGCGCACCATTCATGCCGCGCCGTCCTGAGGTCTACGGCAACCTGCTGCGTGAAAAGATTGCGTCGCATGGCGCGACCTGTTGGTTGGTGAACACAGGCTGGACGGGAGGCGCCTACGGCTCTGGTCAGCGGATGCCGATCAAGGCGACCCGTGCGCTTCTGACCGCAGCCCTCGATGGTAGCCTCGCCGAGGCCGAATTCCGCAAGGACCCCAACTTCGGCTTCGAAGTGCCGGTCAAGGTAGAAGGCGTGCCAGACATGCTGCTCGACCCGCGCCGCACTTGGAATGACAAGGAAGCCTACGATGCGCAGGCCGAAAAGCTTGTTCAGATGTTTGCCGACAACTTTGCACAATACGTCCCTTATATCGACGATGATGTGAAAGCCGCCGCCATCGGCTAAGGCACCTGCGTCGAAAGGCGCTTGGAAACACAGGGGCGAGCGCACCATAATCAGGTGCACTCGCCCTTTCTTGTTTCTGCACATGCATTCGGCTTAGTGCCGCATAGCAGCAATTCAACACGAAAGATTGAAACAAATTTAGGGTTAAATAGGTATTTTTGTTGCGCTGCACCTGCAAAGTAGATATCCAGCGGCAAAGCTGAAAAGGACACGATTCATGGCCCATGACGGACAAGACCTGACCCTGACCACCGAAACGATCCTGCCCGACCTTCTCACTCTGACAGGCGCGGCGATTGAACCGGCAAACGCAATCCTTGAGA
This sequence comes from Marivita cryptomonadis, assembly GCF_002115725.1. GTDB lineage: Bacteria > Pseudomonadota > Alphaproteobacteria > Rhodobacterales > Rhodobacteraceae > Marivita > Marivita cryptomonadis. The sequence goes on along the minus strand of NZ_JFKD01000002.1, from coordinate 328,527 downwards.
TGGCAAATGCCCGCGTGCGCGACATGGTCCAATCTGACGGCCGCGTGTCCGGTGCCCTGATCGAAGAAAACCAGACCGCAGCGCACGGGTTTGCGTGGCTTGCAACCTACGTGGAATCGCTGCGCCAGATGCAGGGCTGGGCCGAACGGCTGTCCGCGGAAGGCAAATTCGGCGAGGTCGAACAATTGATCCACCAGATCGCCTTTGGTGAATACCTCTGGCAGATCTATGGCGGGATCCAGATGAACCAGGGTGAAATCGTCCGGCTTCAGGACATCGGCTTGGGCCAGGACGACATGCGCGTTCTGATGACGCCCGAAGTGATGCAATTGACCCAAAGTGGCAACACCCAAGCTGCCCGCGTCCGCCTTGTGGAGCTCATGCAGGAACGCAGTGCAGAACTGACAGTCGGCGCCTGCGGACTTGACGACGAACTTGAGATGATCCGCGAACAGTTCCGCCGCTTCTCGCTGGACAAGGTGGAACCCTACGCCCACGAATGGCATCTCAAGGATGAGCTCATCCCGATGGAGATCATCGACGAATTGGCCGAAATGGGTGTCTTTGGTCTTACCATACCCGAAGAACATGGTGGTTTTGGCCTCACCAAGAACTCCATGTGTGTCGTTTCCGAAGAGCTGTCACGCGGCTATATCGGCGTCGGTTCCCTCGGCACAAGGTCCGAGATTGCGGCAGAACTGGTGATCGCGGGCGGCACTGACGAGCAAAAGGCGAAGTGGCTGCCCGGCCTTGCCTCGGGCGAGATTCTACCGACAGCCGTATTCACCGAACCGAATACAGGCTCCGATCTTGGCGCGCTGCGCACCAAGGCAGTGAAAGACGAAAATGGCGATTGGGTCATCAACGGCAACAAGACGTGGATCACCCATGCCGCCCGGACTCATGTGATGACCGTTCTGGCCCGCACTGTTCCGGACACTACGGACTACAAGGGACTGTCCATGTTCCTTGCCGAAAAGACCCCCGGCACCGACGAAGCGCCTTGGCAAGACCCCGGCATTTCGGGTGGCGAGATTGAAGTCCTCGGCTATCGCGGGATGAAGGAATACACGCTCAATTTCGATGACTTCAAAGTCAAGGGCGAGAACCTCTTGGGCATGGAAGAAGGCAAAGGCTTCAAGCAGTTGATGGAGACGTTTGAATCGGCTCGCATCCAGACCGCCGCCCGCGCCATCGGCGTCGCGCAATCCGCACTCGACGAAGGCATGAAATACGCGCAGGATCGCAAGCAGTTCGGCAAGTCGCTGATCAACTTCCCACGTGTCGCGTCAAAGCTGGCCATGATGGCGGTCGAAATCATGATTGCTCGTCAGCTCACCTACTTCTCTGCGCGCGAAAAGGACGAAGGTCGTCGCTGTGACCTCGAAGCAGGTATGGCCAAGCTGCTTGGTGCCCGTGTTGCATGGGCAGCCGCCGACAACGCACTGCAGATCCACGGCGGCAACGGCTTTGCGCTCGAATACAAAATCAGCCGTATCCTGTGTGACGCACGTATCCTGAATATCTTTGAGGGGGCGGCCGAAATTCAAGCGCAGGTCATCGCGCGGCGTCTGCTGGGCTGATTGGCCTCAAGTCGAAAACTATGGAAAGGCCGGGCGATATGCCCGGCCTTCTTTTTTGTCGGACACGTCCTCTCCTGATCTGCATCAAAGACTGGAGCGCATCGGAATGCTCTTGCAAAACAAATACATCGCAGGAGCACGATATGAGCTGGAAAACCAAACTCAACGACACCAAGACGCAGTTGAAATCCCTCAACGCCGCGATTCCGGACACAACCGCTGCCTTTGGTGCCTTGGGCAAAACGGTCAAAAAAGACGCCGCTCTCACCTTCAAGGAAAAGGAATACGTGGCCCTTGGGATCGCCGTTGCTACGCGCTGCGAGCCTTGCATCCTGTTCCACACAGAAGCGCTGGTCCGCTTGGGCGCGACTCGCGAAGAGGTCTCTGACGTGCTTGCCACCTGTATCCAGATGGGCGGCGGACCCGGCCTGATGTACGCGGGCAAAGCGTTGGATGTCTTCGACGAACTCGCCGCCTGAGCCTGCGACACTTTGGGGGGATGCAGACCCGGTTCACTGTCCATACATATTCCAAATAATTAATATGTATGAGGTCATCATGTCAAAATCCCCTATCCTCCTTGCCTTGCTGTTCGCAGCGACAACCGCAACCGCCCAACAAGGTGTCCCCGGTGGGCATTTCGTCGAAAACTGGGATCTGGACGGTGACGGTCAGGTCACTTTGGCCGAAGCCACAGAACGGCGCGGTGACGTGTTCATGACCTTTGATGCCGATGAAAACGGCATGCTCACTAGCGAAGAGCACGACCTCTTTGACGAAGCCCGCGCGATGGACATGGCCGAAAACGGCGAAGGCCACGGCACCGGAAAACGCAATCCTGCCAATGGCATGCTGCGCGAAGTGACGGACGCCAATGGCGATGGAAACGTCACACGCGAAGAATTCCTGAATGCCGTCCCCGCGTGGTTCGCAGGTATGGACCGCAATGGCGACAACGTGGTCACCACTGCAGATTTCGGCCGGGGCTAAAACACCGCGCCCGACAGAGGCGTTTTTTCGTCCACGGAAAAACCGGACGCGTTAACGCGTCCGGTTTCGCCCAAATCAGCCGTCGATACGTATGACTTCGTTCTTGGGATCATAGGGGCTGTCCTCGACCACTTCGGCCGTCCAAAGCTGGTCGAACATCTTGACCTGCAATTTTGTCCCCGGCACCGCCAGTTCAGGCTTCACATAGGCCAGACCAATGGATTTCCCGAACGCCACTGAATAACCGCCTGAAGTCAGACGCCCAACGCGGGTCTCCCCGTGGTACAGCGCCTCACGGCCCCACGGATCGGCATCCTCGGGCCCGTTGATCAGAAGTGTGCAGCACTTGGAGCGCACGCCTGTGGCCACCATGGCCTCTTTGCCGTTGAAGTCTTTGTCGAGATCCACAAAGCGCGGCAGATCAGCTTCCAGCGGTGTCGCATCACGGCCAAGCTCGTTTCCGAATGCACGATAAGACTTCTCTTGACGCAGCCAGTTCTGTGCCCGTGCACCCACCAGCTTCATGTCATGCTTGGCACCCGCCGCCATCAACTGATCCCAAAGGTAATTCTGCATCTCGATCGGATGATGCAATTCCCAACCCAATTCACCGGTATAAGCCACGCGGATTGCCCGCACCGGGCACATACCCAGTTCGATGTCACGGCAAGTCAGCCACGGGAACCGCTTGTTGCCCAGAACGGTCGCCGGATCCGCATCTTTGACGATTTCCTTCAGAACATCGCGCGACTTCGGCCCAGCGATGGCAAAGACACCCCACTGAGTGGTCACATCCTGGATTTCAATATATCCGAATTCGCCTGCCTTGTCCTCGGCTGCCTTGCGCAGGTAATCCGAGTCATAAGCAGTCCAGGCACCAGCAGAGACAAGATAGTATTCATGCTCAGCCAGTCGGACGATGGTGTATTCCGTTCGCGTCGTACCATTCGAGGTCAGCGCATAGGTTAGGTTGATGCGGCCAACCTTCGGCAGCTTGTTACAGGTGAACCAGTCAAGGAACTCGGTCGCGCCCGGCCCTTTGACCACATGCTTGGTAAAGGCCGTCGCGTCGATCAGGCCGACGCCTTCGCGCACCGCCTTCGCTTCCTCAACCGCGTATTGCCACCAGCCACCGCGCCGGAAAGAGCGAGCGTCGTGGTCAAAATTGTCGTCCGCATCCAAAGGCCCGTAATAGTTCGGACGCTCCCACCCGTTCACGTGACCAAACTGCGCGCCCAGCGCCTTTTGCCGATCGTACACCGGGGCTGTCCGCAAAGGCCGGCAGGCAGGACGCTCTTCATCCAGATGGTGCAGGATGTAGACGTGCTCATACGCCTCTTCGTTCTTGCGCGCAGCGTATTCGGTGGTCATCCACGACCCGTACCGCTTGGGATCAAGCGACGCCATGTCGATCGCGGCCTCTCCCTCGACCATCAACTGGGCAAGGTAGTACCCGGTGCCGCCCGCCGCCGTGATCCCGAACGAAAACCCTTCCGCCAGCCACATGTTGCGCAGACCCGGAGCCGGACCGACCAGAGGGTTGCCATCGGGAGTATAGCAAATCGGCCCGTTGAAATCGTCCTTGAGGCCTACCGTTTCCGACGACGGAATACGGTGGATCATGCTCATATATTCTTCTTCGATCCGCTCAAGATCCAGCGGGAAGAGGTCAGCGCGGAAACTGTCCGGCACACCGTATTCAAAACGCGCGGGCGCGTTACGCTCATAAGGGCCCAGAATCCAACCACCACGTTCTTCACGCACGTACCACTTGGCGTCCGCATCGCGCAGCACCGGGTGTTCGCCGTTTTCCTTGCGCCACTCAACCAGCGCCGGATCAGGTTCCGTCACGATGAACTGGTGTTCTACAGGAATGGCGGGGATCTTCAGACCCAACAGCTTGGCAGTCCGCTGCGGGTGGTTGCCCGTCGCGGTCACGACATGTTCGGCATGGATGATGATCTGCTCGTCAGACGGCACAAGGTTGCCACCTTTTTCCACCATCTTGGTGCAGGTCACGTCCCAATGATCACCGGTCCAGTGAAAGGCGTCCGCTTGCCACTTGCGCTCAATCGTCACCCCACGCTGGCGCGCACCTTTGGCCATCGCCATCGTCACATCCGCTGGATTGATGTAGCCATCAGTCGGATGATAAATCGCGCCAACCAGATCATCGCAAGTCACCAGCGGATAGCGCTCTTTGATCTGCGAGGGCTTGAGCCACTCATACGGCACACCGCAAGTTTCAGCCGTTGTCGCGTAAACCATGTATTCGTCCATGCGTTCGCGCGTTTGCGCCATGCGCAGGTTGCCGACTACCGAAAAACCGGCATTGAGCCCGGTCTCTTCCTCAAGCGTCTTGTAATACTTGATGGAGTAGTCGTGGATATGGGTCGTTGCATAGGACATGTTGAAATAGGGCAAGAGTCCCGCCGCATGCCAAGTCGAACCGGACGTCAATTCGTCCCGTTCGAGCAGCATCACGTCGTCCCAGCCCGCTCGGGCCAGATGGTAGGCGATCGAGGTGCCGACAGCGCCGCCACCGACAACCAAAGCTTTGACATGCGTCTTCATGGGTCTTCACTCCAAGGTGTTTGACCCCGTCATTACCTATGTGCCGCGCGCCACGCCAAACTCAGCCGACACGTTGCGGCTGGAAAACGACGCGCTGTCATTTCGCGACCTCAGCGCAGAACCCGAGCACGTGGGTAAAGCGACGATTCCGGGGCGAAGCCCACGCGCGTCGATGCAAGGATCAAGGAGGCTTGGAGCGGATCAACCGCGCCGGATATCGCGTCCGATGGCTCAAGGCCTGCGTCGGGCAGAGATATGCCAACCTTGGCCAGCAGACCTGTCTCCTCGACAATCTCTAATCCGCGCAATGCACCGCCCTTGACCGTCTCTGCCACTGCGAACACGATCGCTGCTTCTGCGCCGTACCTGTCGATGACCGACAGTTTGTACTCCTCAAAGGAGTATTGATAATCGGCTTCCTTGGCCTGTCTGGTGTAATCCCAGATCCCAACCACGAGGCTCAAGCTGGCGGCGTAAAAGCACAGCATGAAAACACTTTTAAACAGTTTACCAATCATAAAAACCCCGAGCAGACTTGCGGCCATTCTGGGTCGGAATAGCGGTATCAATGCGTTTCAATCGTGAAAATTCTTGGGCGATGTCCCTGCAATTGTTTCCAGGCCATCAACAGTCTTCAATGTCCCGGCACATCGTTAACAAATGGGCAGCGAGTGCAGTTCTGCCTGCAATATTCCGCCGCCTGGTGGTTAACCTTGCCCATGTGGCAGATTCACGCTGGCGAAGCGCGTTCTGGCCCTTTCGCCCCCGTGCATCCACACCTATAAGACCCTCGGCTTGCGACCCACAGAGTCGCAGGCCTAAGAGTTATTGGCGCGGGGCAAATCGCAGATGTTTGGACTGGACAAACTGTTGGGCATGTTTTCGTCGGACATGGCCATCGACCTTGGGACAGCGAATACGCTTGTCTACGTCAAGGGACGCGGAGTCGTCCTGTCCGAACCTTCGGTGGTCGCGTACCACATCAAGGACGGACAGAAGAAAGTGCTCGCCGTGGGTGAAGATGCCAAGCTGATGCTGGGCCGGACACCGGGCAGCATCGAGGCGATCCGCCCAATGCGCGAAGGGGTCATCGCTGACTTCGACGTGGCCGAAGAAATGATCAAGCACTTCATTCGCAAGGTTCACAAGCGCTCGACCTTCTCCAAACCCAAGATCATCGTTTGCGTCCCCCATGGCGCGACACCTGTCGAAAAGCGTGCGATCCGTCAGTCCGTTCTGTCGGCAGGCGCACGTAAGGCTGGTCTGATTGCCGAACCCATCGCCGCCGCCATCGGTGCCGGAATGCCGATCACCGATCCGACCGGCAACATGGTCGTCGACATCGGAGGCGGGACAACCGAAGTCGCGGTCCTGTCACTGGGTGACATCGTCTACGCCCGGTCCGTCCGTGTCGGTGGTGACCGTATGGACGAAGCGATCATCAACTACCTGCGCCGCCAGCAAAACCTTCTGGTCGGCGAATCGACTGCCGAACGGATCAAGACGTCCATTGGAACAGCCCGTATGCCAGATGACGGGCGTGGCACGTCCATGATGATTCGGGGTCGCGATCTGTTGAACGGTGTCCCAAAGGAAACCGAAATCAGCCAAGCGCAGGTCGCAGAGGCACTGTCGGAGCCCGTACAGGCAATCTGCGAAGCGGTGATGACCGCATTGGAAGCCACACCTCCAGACCTTGCAGCCGACATCGTCGACCGTGGTGTGATGCTGACGGGCGGCGGCGCATTGCTCGGGGATCTTGATCTTGCTCTGCGCGAACAGACCGGTCTGGCTGTGTCGATTGCCGATGAAAGCCTGAACTGTGTGGCCCTCGGCACCGGCAAGGCGCTGGAATACGAAAAACAACTGCGCCACGCAATTGACTACGACAGCTGATCTGACCACCCAATTGTCCCAGTGTATGGTAAGAGTGCGCGCAACCTGATCCGAAAACCGGTTCCCTTTTTTCGGGTTGCGCTTGGAAAGGGAAATTTTGGCGAAAAACGGCACCAATAGCGAAGACTACACAACCCCGCTGCGGAGGCTTCTGCTCGCGGTTGTTATCCTATGCCTGCTTGGCCTGTTTTTCATCTGGCGGATCGACAGCCCGCGTGTCGAGCGATTCCGCGCGGCGGTGATCGACACGGTCATTCCCAGCTTTGATTGGGCGATGGCCCCAGTCACAGCAACTGTGAACATCGTCCGCGATTTCCGCAGCTATCAGCGTATCTACGAACAGAACCAGGAACTCCGGCGCGAACTGCGCCAGATGACCGCCTGGAAAGAGGCCGCCCTTCAGCTCGAACAGGAAAACGCCAAACTGCGTGACCTGAACAACGTGCGTCTTGACCCCCGTCTGACCTATATCACCGGCGTGGTGCTGGCGGATTCCGGCTCTCCTTTCCGCCAATCCGTTTTGATCAATGTCGGCTCGCGCGATGGGATTGTTGACGGTTGGGCAACAATGGATGGCACCGGTCTTGTCGGACGCATCTCTGGCGTCGGCCCGAACACCAGCCGTGTGATTATGCTCACCGACGCGACCAGCCGCATCCCGGCGACAATCCAACCCTCCGGCCAGCGCGCGCTGATCGTCGGCGACAACACGTCTGCGCCACCCATCGACTTTCTTGAAAACCCCGATCAAGTCCGCCCCGGTGACCGTATCGTCACCTCTGGGGATGGTGATGTATTTCCACCGGGCCTGTTGATCGGACAAGTCGCCCAAGACCCCGGAGGTCGCCTGCGCACCCGCCTTGCCGCGGATTATGAACGGCTCGAATTCCTGCGCGTTCTGCGTGACCATGGTGCACGCCGCGTGTCCAACCCCTCGGCGCTGATCCTGCCTGAAACACCTCCCGGCGCAACCGATGCCGCCGCAGCTGAGCCCGAGCAGTAATGGATTCCGGGGCTCTGCAAATTTGGGGTATGCGTCTGCTTTTCGTTCTGCTGACGCTGCTAATCCTATTTTTCCACCTCCTGCCGCTCAACCCAGCGCCCAGTCAATGGGCCAGCCCAGACTTGTTGGTGGCGATGGTGTTTGCCTGGGCCGTGCGCCGCCCCGAATACGTGCCAATCCTTTTGGTGACAGGTGTGATGCTGCTGGCCGACATGATGCTGCAACGCCCACCGGGCCTGTGGTCGGTTCTGGTGGTGTGCGCCACCGAATGGCTCAAATCCCGCGAACGGCGGCAACGGGAAACAACATTTTTTCTTGAATGGCTGACCTTCGCGGGTACCCTGATTGTGATCACGATCCTCTATCGCGCGGTCATGATGGTCCTTATCCTTGCACCCGGAGCGCTCATGCTGAGCTTCGTGCAAGTCATGATGACGATTGCCATCTACCCAGCGGTCGTGGGCGTGTCCTATTTCATCTTCGGAGTGCGGCGATCCGCACCCGGAGACATGGATCGGTTGGGGCGAACGCTATGAGACGAGCGCCAAAAGACACCGCGGAAAGCGTCCGCAAGATCTCGCGTCGGGGGCTGTTCCTTGGCGGCGTGCAGCTGGCCTTTGCCGGTGCCTTGGGATTGCGGATGCAACACCTGCAAGTCGACCAAGCCGATGAGTTCCGGCTCCTCGCCGAAGAAAACAGAATCAACATTCGCCTGATTCCCCCAACCCGTGGCCAGATCTTTGACCGCAACGGGATCATCATCGCCGGCAATGAGCCGTCATACCGTATTACGATGGTCAAGGAAGATGCCGGCAATGTCGACGAGGTGATCACCCGTCTTTCCGCGCTTGTCGAACTCGACGAGGATGAACTCAACCGCGCGCTCACTGAAATGCAACGCAGCGCGCCGTTCCTTCCCGTGACCGTCGCCGAACGCGTCACATGGGACGACATCAGCCGCGTTGCCGTCAACGCGCCTGCCCTGCCCGGCGTCACGCCCGAGGTGGGTCTGTCGCGCAGTTACCCCCGTCGTGGCGATTTTGCCCATGTGGTTGGCTATGTTGGCCCGGTCAGCGAACGCGATTTGGCCCGCTATGAAATCCCCGACCCTGTGCTGCGCATCCCGCGCTTCCAGATCGGCAAAGTGGGTATCGAGGCACGCCACGAAGAAGTCCTGCGCGGACGCGCCGGTGCCAAACGGGTCGAGGTGAACGCCGTTGGCCGCGTGATGCGCGAATTGGACCGCCGCGAAGGCACGCCGGGTGCAGATATGCAATTGACGGTCGATACCAAGTTGCAAAGCTACATCAACGCGCGCTTAGGTGAGGAAAGCGCGTCAGTCGTCGTAATGGACGTCACCAATGGTGACCTCCTCGGCATCGCCTCGTCACCCTCCTACGACCCCAACAAGTTTGTGCGCGGTATTTCAGTCTCTGATTTCGGCGAACTGCGTGAGAACGACCACCGCCCACTGGCATCGAAAACCGTGCAAGACGCATATCCTCCGGGCTCGACCTTCAAAATGGTTACCGTTTTGGCGGCATTGGATGCAGGCGTGGTCGCCCCCGACGAAACGGTCTGGTGCCCCGGCCACATGGAAGTCGCAGGTCGCAGGTTCCATTGCTGGAAACGCGCGGGACACGGCCACATGAACCTTGAGCAATCGCTTCGCGAAAGCTGTGACGTCTATTATTACGATCTCGCGCTCAAGGTTGGGATCGAACGCATTGCGGAAACTGCACGCCGTCTTGGTCTGGGCGAAGCATTCAGCATCGGCATGTCAGCCGTGACCGAAGGGCTTGTGCCGAACAAGGAATGGAAAGAACGGGAACGCGGGTCTGGCTGGGTCATCGGCGACACTGTCAACGCGTCGATCGGGCAAGGCTTTGTGCTCAGCTCACCCTTGCAACTTGCCGTGATGACAGCCCGACTTGCGACCGGAAAAGAGGTCACACCCCGTCTTGTCCGCCGGATCGGCGATACAGAAACCGTCGAAGGCGTCGGGAATGATCTTGGGTTCAATGAAAACCATCTGCGCCAGATCAGGCGCGCCATGTTTGCGGTCAGCAACAACCGACGGGGCACCGCCTACGGCTCGCGCATTATCGACGAAACCTTCCGCATGGCTGGCAAAACCGGGACAAGCCAGGTGCGCAACATCACCGCCGCAGAACGTGCACGCGGTGTGACCCGCAACGAAGACCTGCCTTGGAACCGGCGGGACCACGCGCTGTTCGTCAATTACGCGCCGTACGAAGCTCCCAAGATCGCCGTGTCGGTCGTGGTCGAACATGGCGGCGGCGGGTCGGCAGCAGCCGCGCCCATAGCCCGCGACGTGACACTGCAAGCGCTCTATGGCAACGACCCACCGCTTGACGCTTACCCGTCCAAGGACCGCGAACGCATCCGATCTCAACAGGAACGCCTGCAACAGGTTCTGCGCGAGAACGACCCGGATGGCCGGAGCCGCGCATGAGTTATCTTGAATATACCGTCAAGACCGTCCCTGCCGGATGGCGCAAGATGCTGTTCATCAACTGGCCGCTGGTGATTCTGCTAACCGCCATTGCCGGTGTCGGCCTCTTGATGCTCTATTCTGTGGCGGGCGGGTCGATGAGCCCGTGGGCCGAACCACAGATGAAGCGGTACGCGCTTGGTTTGGCCGTCATGTTCATCGTCGCGATGGTTCCGATCTGGTTCTGGCGCAACATGTCCGTAATGGCCTACCTTGTCGCACTTGCGCTATTGGTTGCTGTCGAATTCTTCGGCACAGTCGGCATGGGAGCACAGCGCTGGATCAACCTTGGCTTTATGCGCTTGCAGCCGTCCGAGCTGATGAAGATCGCCATGGTGATGGTCCTTGCGGCCTATTACGATTGGCTGCCGATCAAGAAGACCTCGCATCCGTTCTGGGTGCTGGTCCCGGTATTTATCATTCTGCTGCCGACTTTTCTTGTTCTGACACAACCTGACCTTGGCACAGCCATTCTGCTTGTCGCAGGCGGTGGGCTGATGATGTTCCTCGCTGGCGTGCACTGGGCCTATTTCGCCACTGTCATCGCGGCCGGCATCGGGGGAATTTATACGGTGTTCCTCAGCCGAGGCACTGAATGGCAGTTGCTTAAGGACTACCAGTTCCGACGCATCGACACCTTCCTCGACCCGTCCTCCGACCCTCTGGGCGCAGGCTATCATATCACGCAGGCCAAGATCGCGATGGGCTCGGGTGGCTGGACAGGGCGCGGCTTTATGCAAGGCACGCAATCGCGGCTGAACTTCCTGCCGGAAAAGCACACCGACTTCATCTTCAACACCCTCGCTGAAGAGTTCGGCTTTATCGGCGGCATTTCACTGCTGATCCTTTACGTGCTGATCCTCGTCTTCTGCATCGTCTCAGCGTTGCAAAACCGCGACCGATATTCATCGCTGCTCATCCTCGGAATCGGCGTGACCTTCTTCCTGTTCTTTGCCGTCAACATGTCGATGGTCATGGGCCTGGCCCCGGTCGTCGGCGTGCCGCTGCCACTGGTGAGTTATGGCGGGTCAGCCATGTTGGTCTTGATGCTCGCGTTCGGCTTGGTACAGAGCGCACATATCCACCGACCGAGGTAAGCCATGCCGATCAATGTCCTCTTCGCCGCCCACGAAAAACGCTGGGCGCAATACGAAGCCCCTTTGCGAACCGCACTGGATGCGATTGGCGTGGACTATACGTTGGCTATCGAACTTCCCCCGGCAGATGTCGACTATATCGTCTACGCGCCAAGTTCCCCTGTGCAGGACTTCACGCCTTACACACGTCTTAAAGCGGTCCTGAATCTCTGGGCAGGGGTCGAGGACGCCGTTGGCAACCCGACCCTCAAAGTGCCCTATGCCCGCATGGTCGATGACGAGGGCCTGACCCAAGGCATGGTCGAATGGGTCACAGGCCATACCCTGCGGCACCATCTTGGAATGGATGCGCATATCGTGAACCCAAACCATTCATGGGTGCCCGATGCGCCGCCCGTTTCGGCGGATCGCCCAGTCGGCATCCTCGGGTTGGGCGAGCTTGGCAGCGCCTGCGGTCAGGCCATTGCACGGCTTGGGTTTCCGGTCAGCGGCTGGGCACGCAGCCAAAAGCAGATCGACGGCATCACATGCCACACCGGCACCGATGGATTAAACACAATCCTGCGTCAGTCGCAGATCCTGATCCTGCTGCTGCCCAGCACCGCAGCCACCGAAAACACGCTCAACGCCGAAACACTGGCGATGCTGCCCAAGGGCGCGTTCATCATCAATCCGGGACGCGGGCTGTTGATCGACGATGACGCCCTTCTTGCCGCGCTCGACAGCGGCCAGATCGGCCATGCCACGCTTGACGTGTTTCGCGTTGAACCCTTGCCGCAGGATCACCCTTTCTGGGGACACCCGAAAGTCACGGTCACGCCGCATATCGCATCCGAAACCCGCGCGCCGAGCGCGTCGCGTGCAATAGCCGAGAATATCCGCCGCGGCGAAGCAGGTGAGCCGTTCTTGTATCTTGTGGATCGGGACGCCGGGTACTAAGCCCTGCGCAACTTGTCAGGAGCTGCCGCCATGAAATTTGACCGTTCGGTAAAAATCGCCCCGTCCATCCTCTCTGCGGATTTCGCCAATTTCGGCGCCGAGATCCAAGCGGTCGAGGCACAGGGCGCTGACTGGATTCACGTCGATGTCATGGACGGGCATTTCGTACCCAACATCACTTTCGGCCCCGCCACCTGCGCCGCGATCCGCCCACATATCAAGACGGTGATGGACGTTCACTTGATGATCGCACCCGTCGACCCCTACATTCAGGCTTTCGCAGATGCCGGTGCCGACGTGATCACCGCCCATGTCGAAGCCGGGCCACACATTCACCGCACGCTTCAGGCGATCCGCGCCACGGGTGCAAAGGCAGGATTGGCCTTGAACCCCGGCACTCCAGCCGAAGTGGCCGCCCCACTGCTCGACATGGTCGATCTGATCTGCGTGATGACGGTGAACCCCGGCTTTGGCGGTCAAAAGTTCATCCATTCCTGCGTTCAGAAAGTCACCGAACTGCGCGAGATGATCGGCGACCGCGAGGTTCACATTGAGATTGATGGCGGCGTTGACCCCTCCACCGCGCCCTTGGTTATTGCCGCAGGTGCCGACGTTCTGGTTGCAGGCTCTGCCGTATTCAAAGGCGGGTCGGTCCAGAACCCCGTGCCCTACGGCGAAAACATCCGCGCGATCCGCGCGTCGGTGTAGTTCTCCCGCTTAGACACCATTCGCACGCAGCACATAGACCTGTGACAACCTTTGTTTGAAATCACATTCTGTGATCTCATTGCGGTCACATGACATCAGATTCGACCCTTCCAAGCACAGAACATATTGCGAACGCGATCCACCGTATTCGCGACGTGCGCGTTGTCTTGGCTGAAGACCTCGCCAATTTCTATGGCAAGTCTGTCAGCGCATTCAATCAGGCCGTTGCCCGGAACGACGCCTTGTTCGAAGGCTACCGGTTCCAGCTCACCAACGAAGAAGTGCAGGCTTTGGAATCACGGAACGTGATCGCAAAGGGTTGCTCGCCCTCCTGAACGCGATGAAAACCTAAGCCTCAACCTCGAACACATTGATCCATTTGGCGACGATCGCGGGGCGTTCGGCCCCGTCGATCTCAACCACGACATCCCATGTCACGTCATAGCGCCCCGGCTTTTCCACCACATCCGCCACGCTGAACCGCCCCCTTATCCGCTGCCCCGCCCGCACCGGAGTGACAAAGCGAATGCGGTCGAAGCCATAGTTCAACCCCTGCACCATGCCCGGGATCTCGGGCTGCACGTCGTAGGACATGGCCGACAGCATCGACAGCGTCAGAAACCCATGCGCCATGGTCCCGCCTTGCGGGGCCATGCGTTCCGTGTCCAGATGGATGAACTGCCAATCCTCGGTCACATCGGCAAAGGCGTTGATCCGGTCCTGCCCCACCTCGTACCAGCGCGACAGGCTGGGCGGCATGTTCCGCAAAATGTCAGCGGACATCCGGTAGCACGTAATCGGCAAACTGTTTGCGCAGGGTCAGTTTGGACACCTTGCCCGTCGCAGTCAGCGGCAGAGCTTCCACGAAGACCAGATCATCTGGCAACTGCCACTTGGCAAAATGAGGCTCCATCAACGCGTGAATGTCGGTCAGTGTCGGTTCACAACCCTCTTTCGGGACCACCACAAGCACCGGGCGTTCGTCCCATTTAGGATGCGCAATTGCGATCACGGCGCAGTTGGCAACCTCGGGATGCGCCATGGCAATATTTTCCAGATCAATCGAACTGATCCATTCACCACCCGACTTGATCAGGTCTTTCGACCGATCCTGAATGCTCAGGAAACCGTCCGAGGAAATGCTGGCAACATCACCAGTACCGAACCAGCCCTCGGCATCAATTGCCGCTTTGGTGGCCTCGTCGTTGTTGAAATAGCCTGAGATTACGGCGTTGCCTCGCACGTAAAGCTCTCCTACCGCTTTGCCATCATGCGGCAGACGCTGGCCATTTTCGCCCACGATCTTCAGGTCAACACCAAAGATGCGCCGCCCTTGCAACGCCTTAAGCGCCATGCGGTCTTCAAACGGCGCGTCATCCATCGAATTGGGCAACTGACCTGCCGTGCCAACGGGGCTCATCTCGGTCATGCCCCACGCATGGCAGACGTCAACGTCCATCTTCTCGAACGCCTCGATCATGCTGCGCGGTGCGGCAGAGCCACCGATCACCACCTGATCCAAAGACGACGGCGGCTTGCCCCGCGCCTCGATCTCGGCCCGCAAACCCAGCCAGACGGTTGGCACGCCCCAGCTTGCCGTGACCTTTTCGCTTTCCATCAGATCATACAGCGACGGCCCATCCAGCTTGCCTCCCGGCATGATCAGCGATGCCCCAACGATCGGCGCGGCATAGGGCATGCCCCAGGAATTGACGTGGAACATCGGCACCACAGGCAAAAGACGCGCGCCCTCATGTAAAGAACGGGGCAACGTCACAGCGATGAACAGCGCGTGCAGCACGGTAGACCGATGGGAATACAGCGACCCCTTCGGATTGCCCGTGGTTCCGGATGTGTAACACAGACTGGCAGCCGTTTCTTCCGGCAAGTCGGGCCAGTCATACTCGGTTGGATGCGGTGCAATCAGGTCTTCATAACAGTGCAAGTCCAGCGCGGATGTCGGCATATGCGCCGCATCTGTCATCACCACCAATTTCAAACCGGCAGGCAGGTGATCCTTCAACGCCTCAAGGATCGGCACAAAAGTCAGATCGACAAACAGAACCCGGTCCTCGGCATGGCCGATAATGTAGAGCATCTGTTCCGCCGAAAGGCGCGGGTTGATCGTGTGGCACACGGCCCCCATGCCCGAAATTGCGTAATACAGCTCGAAGTGGCGATACCCGTTCCACGCCAATGTCGCCACTCGGTCGCCCTGCTGGACACCCAAAGCCGCCAAACCATGCGCCAGTTGCGCGGTGCGTTTGAAAGTTTCGGCATAGGTCTGGCGGTGCAAGTCGCCCTCGGTCCGCACCGAAACGATTTCGCCGGCACTGTGAATTTCCGCGGCGTAGCGAAGCAATTCGATTACCGACAATGGCCGGTTCATCATCATTCCGTGCATCAAGCCCTCCCTTGCCTTCTGCGCTGTGCTTTCAGATACACTGATGATCCGACCGAACACGCGCAACCCCTAACCGTGAGGAAGCAAATTCATGTCCGACACGATGTCCCGCATCACGCTGGCCCGCCGCCCCAAAGGCGCTCCTGTGCCGGAGGACTTCAAACTGGAAACCGGCGCCGTTCCCACGCCCGCGAATGGCGAGGTGGTGATCGAAGTCACCCACCTGTCGCTTGACCCCTACATGCGGGGCCGCATGGACGATGTGAAAAGCTATGCGCCTTCGGTCGATCTGGGTGGCACCATGACAGGCCAAGGTGTCGGTCGCGTACTGGAAAGCAAGGCCGAGGGCATTGGGAAAGGCGACATGGTCACAGGCATGACCGGTTGGGCCAGCCACGCCTGCCTGCCGGGCCGTGAATTGCGCAAGCTTGACCCGGCGCTGCCGCCCTCCACAGCCCTTGGCGTTCTCGGCATGCCCGGCCTGACCGGCTGGGTCGGCCTGAACGAATTTGGCAAACCCAAAGCAGGCGAAACGCTAGTTGTCGGCGCCGCAACTGGCCCGGTTGGCTCCATGGTCGGCCAATTGGCAAAACAGATGGGTCTGCGCACCATCGCCATTGCCGGGGGCACCGAGAAATGTCGCCTTGCTACTGAGACCTTCGGCTTTGACGCCGCCATCGACCACCGTGCCCATGATGACGCTGCGTCCCTGCGCAAGGCGATTGCCGAGGCCGCCCCCGATGGCGTGGACATCTACTGGGAGAACGTGGCCGGGCAGGTGCTCGAGGCAGTGATGCCGCTGATGAACGTGCACGGGCGGATTCCGGTTTGCGGGATGATCGCGTGGTATGGTGGGTCGAACATCGCACCCGAAAACCAACTGCCCGCAATGTGGCGCAGCATTCTGGTCAAGCGGCTTCAGGTCTCGGGCTTCATCATCTTCGACCACTGGGATCAATACCCGGCGTTCCTCAAGGACGTTGGCCCCAAGGTCGCGGCAGGCGAAATCGCCTATCTAGAAGACGTGGCCGAAGGTCTGGAAAACGCACCCGATGCATTCATCGCCATGCTCAAGGGCGGCAATACCGGCAAGCAGATCGTCAAGCTCTAGAAATCAGCTTCGACTTCAAGCGCCAAGGGGGCCGCAGGCGCGGCCCTCAGATCATCCACCTGCAACGGTCCGGTGGGTTTCGACAACCGGTTGCGCACCACCCAATGCAGACGGGTCGACGCGCGGGTGATCGCAACATAGGCCAGCCGTTTCCACAAAGGCTGGCCCGCCTCACTCCGCCCCATGCGTGCCGCGACTTCAAGATCGGGCGCAAACACCTGAACAGTGTCCCATTGCGACCCCTGCGCCTTGTGAATGGTCACCGCAGCGCCGTGCAGAAAGGTCGCGCCCATGCGAGCGGCAAAGGGAATGAACGGCTCTTCCTCGTCCGGCTTTTCGATCTTCACAATCGACGCCGCCGACACCTGCGGATCTTCCGCCCCGATCACATGCAAACGCGAAAACCCCGGCTTGCGCCCAGGTCCAAGATAAATCACCTGCGCACCCTTGATCAGCCCCCGTGCCTCGAGGTCCAGCCGTTTCTTGCGGTGCTTCAACGGCAGTTCAAGCCCGTCACAAATCAGGGGTTCCCCTTCGAGCAACGAATCCTCGGGTGCGCCATGCACCGCGCGGAACGCATTGATCAGGCGGATGCGGGTCGCATTACGCCATACCAGAACCGGGGAGCGCGCCATCAGATCGACCTCGACCCGTTGCCCCAGAACAACCCGATCATCTGTGCGGGAAATGTCTTCGACCATCCGCTCGAATGCGTAGAAATCAAGCTGCGGATCGGCCAAGGCATGGGCCAAATCAAGGATTGGATTGTCCGCGTCCTGCCGGTGAATGCGGTTCAGGTTCAACACTTGGCTGGGATCCAAGGTTTCGAACACCATCTTGCCGGACTGGTTCACAGGCGCCAACTGCGCCGGATCGCCGAAGAGCAGCAGGTTCGGGAAAATCTCGCGAAGATCCTCGACCTGTCGTTCATCCAGCATCGACGCCTCATCGACAAAGCCGATGTCCAACGGGTCTTCCCGCCGCTTCCATCCTGTGATGAAATCCGATCCGCGCAAACCCGCTGCGGCCAAAGCCGCCGGAACCGACTTGTGCGATTCAAAAGACGTCTGCGCGCGTGCCAATGCCTCTTCGGTCAAGCCTTCGATCTCGGGCTTTTCACCATTGCCCATCAGCCATTCGGCGATGCGCTCGTATTCGGGGTCATAAACCGGCGTATAAAGAATGCGGTGAATGGTCGTTGCAGGCACACCGCGCATTCGCAACACGAACGCCGCTTTGTTGGTCGGCGCCAGCACTGCAAGCGTTCGGCGGTCCTTGCGCCTGCGCCCTTCATAGTCGCCCGACACAACCTCGACACCTGCGGTCTGCAGCGATTTACAAAGCTCCGCCAAAAGCAGCGTCTTCCCCGATCCGGCCTTGCCGGTGATCGCCATGATCTTGGCCTTGCCATCGCGCGGAGGCAGCAGCAGACCATCATCAAGGTCGATGCCCGCCTCACGCAGCATATCAGCCACCGCATCATGTGCGGCGGCCTGATCTTCTGAATAGGTAAGCGCGGGCAAGGTCATGCGCGGACCCTATAGCGCCCGCGCGACAGGCACCAGCGTCAGGCGGCGCTCACATCCCTTTGTGGCACCACGTCACCAAAAGACGCCTCGAACCAACCACGCGATGCCCGCAAAGGAATACCAGCCACCCGCGACACCCGTTCCTGCGCCGCCGCGCTGAACTCCCACAGACCCACGCTAATTGACTGACGGCCTTCGCCTTGCGTGCCCAGTACCTCCGGCGCGGCCCCGATCCGATTGTAGATCCGCACCATGCGGGCATCGAACACACCGACAAAATGCTTAACGCCAAATCCCTGCATGACCTCACCGCCCGCCAGCATAAGCGCCGCCGCCGTTCCCGGTTCGGCATGGCGCGACAGGCAAAAGCGCGTGCATTCCCAGATGAAGGGACTTTGAAACGGCACGCCTTCGGTCAGTTCGAGGAAGTGATCATTGACCATCGTGCGCCCGGTCGTTGGCAGAAACCGCATTGACCCACCATGGACCCCAGTTGCGGTTTCCCAGATCACATAAAGCGGGTTGAGATCATCATACTCGTCCCGCTCTTGCCCATGTGCGTTGACCGTAACGTCCCAGCCTAGCCGCGTTTTGAACTGGTCGGCGCGGTCCTCGAACATGGTACGGGCCAAATGCGGGTACTTGGCCAGTTGATCCCCGTAGAGATATCGAATCATGAAAATGCCCTCCGTTGCCGGGGGCACGCTCGGTCTTATTCGTAAATGGATACTTGCAGCACCGTGCGTTGCGTCAGGCGAAAAACCGTTCGTCGCGTTGAATCAAACGACGATCTGTCCACGCGCCATGGCGCGGGCCACCGCATGTGTGGTGTTGAGCGCACCGAGTTTGAACCGTGCGCTCTCGATATACACCCGCAGCGTATGTTCCGAGATCGACAGAGTATCGGCGACTTGGGCACGGCTATAGCCCACCGCCAGCAGCGTCATCGTTTCAACCTCGCGTGGCGACAATGGTTGCGTCGCTTCTGGTTTGCGGCCCGGCTCCAGTTTGAGCGCGGTTTGGTTAAAGTAATGCGCCAGCAAAATCAGATCACGTCGGTTCAATTCAGTAAACCGCGCCCATTCATCGTCTGCACAAGTGTGGCTGACCGTGAACAACGCGAATTGGCCGTTCGGCCCTCGGATCGGAATGGAATACCCCTGATTGCCAATTCCGTGTGCCATGGCATCGGTCATAAACGCACGGGCAGCCTTCCCAGACCAGTCCAGCCGTTTCCAATCAACAGGGTGGAAGCGTTGATAACAGCCAATCACCACTGGATCGACGCGCAGATAACCCTTTTCAAGATATCTCGCGACCCATTTTGGATCATATGTCCCACAGCCGTATTGCGTACCGTTGCTGGACACCCAATGATACACCATGTCATCGACTGCATAGTAATCGCGCAGCCATTCAATGATGCTCTGCAATTCCTCAAGACGAGCGGCGCACTCCAATCGTGCGATCACGTCGTCCAGTTGCGGCACTCGTTCCAAGAAGCCCACGGTCTATCCCTTTACCGCGTGAACCAATCTCTGCCTGTGCCACCAATTGCGTATCATCCAGCTTGGCAGCCAACGCATCCAGATCGTTTGCCACTGCAAACGTCTTGAGGTCGGTCAACACATCTATGATCCAGTCATGTCCCATGACACCGTCACCCTGAGATAGTTAACAGAAAGTTAACACAACCATAACATGTGGTAAAAATTTGGCAAACTCCCTGATTCCAACTCCCCAATTCTGGTGAGGGTGTAAGGTCGCCGTCTTTCACCTGCCAAAACAAGCGGCCCAATAAAAAACCCGCAGGCCGGATGGCCCGCGGGTCTGGATAGCAAACAGAAGTAAGCAGAAGGTTACGAACGCGCCGCCAAAGCATCCTCGAATGTGCGCAGCCCGGTTTTTGGGGATTGAACCAGCACGGCCATGTTGCCCGGCTTATGTTCATTCCGCAGCATCTTGGTATGCGCCTGCGGGATCTCGTTCCACGGGAAGACTTCAGACATACACGGGTCCAGACGGCGTTCGACCATCAATTGGTTCGCCGACGCGGCCTGCTTGAGGTGCGCAAAGTGCGAGCCCTGCAAGCGCTTCTGGTGCATCCACATATACCGCACGTCAAATGTACAGTTGAACCCTGTGGTGCCCGCGCAGATCACGACCATGCCACCTTTTTTGCAGACCAGCGTGGACACCGGGAACGTCGATTCACCGGGGTGTTCGAACACCATGTCCACGTTATTGCCCTTGCCGGTGATATCCCAGATCGCCTTGCCGAACTTTCGGGCCTCGTTGAACCACTCCTTGTATTCAGGTGTGTTCACGGTCGGCAGCTGACCCCAGCATTTGAAATCCTTGCGGTTGATGACGCCCTTGGCACCCATCGACATCACGAAATCGCGCTTGTCCTCGTCCGAGATCACACCGATTGCGTTGGCACCTGCAGTGTTAGCCAGCTGGATCGCATACGATCCCAGACCACCAGACGCCCCCCAAACCAGAACGTTCTGACCCGGGCGCAATTCATGCGGTTGATGGCCGAACAACATCCGGTAGGCCGTTGCCAATGTCAGCGTGTAACAGGCGCTTTCTTCCCAAGTCAGGTGCTTGGGACGGGGCATCAACTGCTGCGCCTGAACGCGGGTGAACTGCGAGAACGATCCATCTGGCGTTTCATAGCCCCAGATGCGCTGTGTCGGGGAATACATCGGATCGCCGCCGTTGCATTCCTCATCATCGCCGTCATCCTGATTGCAGTGGATGACCACTTCGTCGCCGACCTTCCAGCGCTTAACCTTGTCACCGACTTTCCAGACGATCCCCGACGCATCGGACCCTGCAATGTGATACGGTTGCTTGTGGCCATCGAACGGGCTGATCGGCTGTCCGAGACCTGCCCAAACACCGTTGTAGTTCACACCAGCCGCCATCACGAGAACCAGCACCTCGTGGCTGTCGATTTCCCAAGTGTCAACAACTTCGACCTGGAACGCTGTTTCCGGTTCGCCATGACGTTCACGACGGATTGACCACGCGTACATTTTCTTGGGCACATAGCCCAGCGGGGGCATTTCGCCGATCTCGTACAAGTCTTTTTCTGGCGCATCATACGCTGCGATGCCGGTCTGCTGATCCAGTGCCATCCGAACCTCCTAGAAACATGTTGTGTCGTGCCGCAATGCAGAATCGCGGCTTCTGACCCTGAAATAGGACCCCCCTTGAAATTATGCAACAAGATTTCGGTCTATTTTGTAATTTTATGACCGAGCGACTGCAGAAATTACTTTGCACCCGCAGAACGGATTTACATCAAGTGCCGAACCGAATTCGCATAGAACCCGGCCAGGTCTTCCTTGCCCGACGCTATCCGAAGCCCGGCCGCCGCCTCGACCACGATCCCGCGTTCCTGCAGGTTGCGCAGGCCGAATTCGACCGCATAATCACGATTGTGGCGCGGCAAATGAACTTGCGCATCTTCAAGGCGTTTCAACGCCTGACCGAACGCCTTTTCCAGCGCATCACGCGGCATCGGCCCCGATGTCAGCAGCAGATGAGACAACAACGGCACTGGCAAGACTGGCACTGCGTCCGCAATACGGGTCATGATCGTCGCCGAAAGCGCCTCGGCTGTACTATCAGCCGGGGCGACATGGCTGAGCGTCAGGGGCTTGCCAAAACTGACGGCGGCATAGCCGAACCGATGGAACTTGCCAGTGATCCGCAACCAGACTTGCCACAGGATGGCTCGGAACACGACGCTGATACGCGCACGGAACTTGCGATTGCCATTGGCCTGCGCGCGCAGAAGGATCGTGTCCTCCAGAACCCGGTCATAGTTCAGCGCGATCGGGACAAAGACAACGTCCCGCTTTGCCCGTTCGGCCCCCTCGAGAATATATTTGAGAATACCGATCTTTGGCGTGGCCAGACCACCATCAAGACTCAGACCGCCTTCCGGGAACACAGCCTGTGTCACACCCGCTCCTGTGGCCTGCTGCACATATTTCGCCAGAACCCTGCGATACAGATCGCTGCGGGATCGCCGCCGAATGAAATAGGCCCCCATTGCCCGGATCAGACGCGACAGCGGCCAAACCCGTGCCCATTCGCCTACGGCATAAGACAGCGCTGAACGATCCGCCGCCAGATAGGTCACCAGCACGTAATCCATATTCGAACGATGGTTCATCACAAAGACAACCGTCGCATTCGGGTCAATATCGGCAAGACCGGAATCCTGATGCACCATGCGCACCCGGTAAAGTGTCGTGCTCAGAAGGCGGGCTGCGCTGATGGCAAAACCGAAATAGACCGATGCCGAAAACGACGGCACGATTTCCCGCGCATACCGGCGCGCCCGTTCGAAGGCCACGTCTTCGCGGACACCTTCCGCTTTGGCATGCTCAACAATCGCCTGCGTGATTTCGGGATCATAGATCAACCGTTGGATCATGTCCTGACGACGCAAAAGCTTGAATGGCTGGATTGGGCGCTCAAGCCGTGCGTTCAGTCGCTTGACCGCGCGTTCCATCCGCCTGCGAAAGAACCAGCGTACCGACGGAAACAGAAAATGCGACGCAAACGTCACCGCCGCGAACAGCAGGATAAGAACAAAAGCCCAAAGAGGTAGTGTCACCTGCGATGTCATGCGATCACTCTCGCAACGAAGTGCGCCGGGGTAAATGACTAAAGATCATGACTGGTACAACCGCGTTCTCCTGCCGCAACCAGACCCATGTCCGCCCTGTGATTCATGCGACAACGGTCTCGCTTTCGCTTGGCGTGGCACGTGACATATGCTGTCATGCAGCACCAATCGTCTCGCCGCAGCGCGGCGAATTGACAGCGACATAAAGTTTCGCGTATGCATCGCATCACGCAACAAGATTACAATTCCGAATCCCGCCTTTGACGGAGCCGACATGACCGACGCACAGACACCCACACGTGACAAACCCTGGCTCATCCGCACCTATGCGGGACACTCGACCGCGCAGGCCTCGAACGCCCTCTACCGCTCCAACCTCTCCAAAGGACAGACCGGGCTATCCGTCGCTTTCGACCTGCCAACACAAACTGGCTATGACAGCGATCATGTTCTGGCACGCGGCGAAGTCGGCAAGGTCGGCGTGCCGGTCAGCCATCTGGGCGACATGCGCACGCTCTTCGACCAGATCCCGCTGGAACAGATGAACACCTCCATGACGATCAACGCGACCGCGCCATGGCTGCTCGCGCTCTATGTCGCCGTGGCCGAGGAACAGGGCGCCGATGTCAGCAAACTGCAAGGCACAGTGCAGAACGATCTGATCAAGGAATACCTGTCGCGCGGCACCTATATCTGCCCGCCAAAACCGTCGCTCAAAATGATCGGGGACGTGGCCGAATACTGCTACACGCATATCCCCAAATGGAACCCGATGAACGTGTGTTCCTATCACCTGCAAGAGGCGGGCGCGACGCCGGAGCAGGAGCTCTCATTCGCCCTCGCCACCGCCATCGCCGTTCTGGATGAGTTGAAGCCCCGCGTACCGGCGGAAGACTTCCCGGCGCTCTGCGGCCGCATCAGCTTCTTCGTAAACGCAGGCATCCGCTTCGTCACCGAGATGTGCAAGATGCGCGCTTTTGTGGACCTTTGGGACGAAATTTTGGAACAGCGCTACGGCGTGACCGATGCGAAATACCGCCGCTTCCGCTACGGCGTGCAGGTGAACTCGCTGGGCCTGACCGAACAGCAGCCGGAAAACAACGTCTACCGCATCCTGATCGAGATGCTGGCCGTGACATTGTCCAAGAAAGCCCGCGCCCGCGCCGTACAGCTTCCTGCATGGAACGAAGCGCTTGGCCTGCCCCGACCCTGGGATCAGCAATGGTCGATGCGGATGCAACAGATCCTCGCCTACGAAACCGACCTTCTGGAATTCGATGACCTGTTCGACGGCAACCCTGCTGTTGACGCCAAAGTGGAACAACTCAAGGAAGGCGCACGTGCCGAACTTGCGAACCTCGACTCCATGGGCGGTGCCATCGGCGCCATCGAATACATGAAGGGCCGTCTGGTCGACTCCAACGCCGACCGCCTGAACAAGATCGAACGCAACGAAACCATCGTGGTTGGCGTCAACAAATGGGTCGAAGGCGAACCTTCGCCGCTTCAGACCGAAGATGGCGGCATCATGGTTGTTGACCCGGCAGTCGAGCAGGAACAGATCAATCGCCTGAACGCATGGCGGGCTGAACGGGACGGCGACGCGGTGCAAAAGGCACTGGCCGACCTGCGTTCCGCCGCCAAGGAAGGCGCAAACGTCATGCCCGCCTCCATCGCCTGCGCCAAGGCTGGCGTCACCACAGGCGAATGGGCAGGTGAAATGCGCGCGGTCTTCGGCGAATACCGAGGCCCGACCGGCGTGTCGAAATCCGTGTCAAACAAAACCGAAGGGCTCGACGACATCCGCGATGCGGTCAACGCCGTCGCCGACAAACTCGGCCGCCGCCTTAAATTCCTTGTCGGCAAGCCCGGCCTTGACGGCCATTCCAACGGCGCTGAACAGATCGCCTTCCGCGCCCGCGACTGCGGTATGGAGATCGACTACGAAGGCATCCGCCTGACCCCCGATCAGATCGTCACCGCGGCGCAAGAGAACGAAGTCCACGTGGTTGGCTTGTCGATCCTATCGGGCAGCCACATCCCGCTGGTCGAAGACATGATGGCCAAGATGCGCGACGCTGGACTGGGCCACATTCCAGTCATCGTTGGCGGCATTATCCCGGACGAAGACGCCAAGCGCCTGCGCGCAATGGGCGTGGCCAAAGTCTACACCCCGAAAGACTTTGAATTGAACGCCATCATGATGGACATAGTCACCCTCGCCGATCCCAAAGCGGTCGCGGCTGAATAGAAGGGCCAAGGCTTTTCTTGATCCTTCTGAACGGGTACGGTTTCGGCCGTACCCGTTTTCGTTTTGGAAAGAGCTTTATGAAACACCTCATTTTCGCCGCCCTTGTCGCATCCGTTCCTGCAGTCGCTTTTGCCGAAACGCGTTTGGAACGTCTTGAAACAATTTCAGAAAACATGACCGATGCCATGTACAACGCCATGATCCGCATGGTCGAACAGCAAGGCGGCAATCCCGAGCCACTGCGGTCTGCCATCCCAAGTTCCGAATGGGACGACACCTTCCGCACCGCCGGGGCCTGTGTGCTGGACAAATACATCTCCGCCTCAAGCGGTTCCGCGGTGGATGAGATGCTTGATAAAATGGAAGCTTTCATTCCCGAAATGGCAGAAATGGATCTCGATGCTCTTGGCGACGAAACCGATTTTTTGCCCGAGGGCGTATCCGACGACTACTCCATCGCGGTCAATCAAGACTGCGGAATGGCTGATGTCATGCTCGACCGAATGGATGAATCCGGCTTCACCGCCGCATTGATGCAGTCCATGAGCGGAAATTGACGCTGATCAGCGTCAAAACAACTTGCCCTTGCGATTTATTGAAAAGCGGTCAACCTAATATAGCGCTAAAGCGGATGTTATTTAACTAAAGATGCTTCTCGAATTGACTTAATCAATCCGAGGAGTATCCAAAATTTATTGATCTAGAAGAAACCCACTCGGAGAAACACATGAGTATTGATCTCAACAATATGTCCAAAGACGAGCTGACCAAGCTCATCAAGGACGCAGAAAAAGCACTCAAGACAATCGAAACACGACGCCTTTCAGAAGCCAAAAAAGCGGCCGAGTCGGCGGCCAAGGAATACGGCTTCTCGCTCGATGAGCTTTTGGGTGGCCAGCCCAAAAAGGGCTCCAAGAGCGAACCAAAATACAAAAATCCGGCCGACCCGTCCCAAACCTGGACTGGAAAAGGCCGCAAACCGAATTGGGTCAACGACGCGTTGGCTGCCGGAAAAAACATGGACGATCTGAAGATCTGACATGACCGTTCACATCGGAGCCCAAAAAGGCGAGATTGCCGAAACCGTGCTGATGCCCGGTGATCCCTATCGCGCCAAATGGGCTGCAGAGACATTTCTGACTGACGTTCGTCTTGTAAACGAAGTCCGCGGCATGCTGGGCTTTACCGGGACATGGAATGGGCATCCTGTCACAATTCAAGGGTCTGGAATGGGCATGCCCTCGCTGTCCATCTATGCCAATGAATTGATCCGCGACTACGGTGCGAAAACACTCATTCGCATCGGATCATGCGGCGGAATGCAGCCGCATGTCGGTATCCGGGATGTCATCATCGCAATGACGGCAAGCACACTGTCCACACCGTCACGGGGGATTTTCAAGGAATTGAATTTCGCTCCTTGCGCGGATTGGAGCCTGTTGCGGGCCGCCGTTGCAGCAGCCGAAGCCAAGGGAACCAAAACCCATGTCGGCGGCATTTATTCATCGGATGTGTTTTACGACGAACGCCCCGACTTGAATGAACAGATGACTCGCCACGGCATTCTTGGCGTCGAAATGGAAGCGGCAGAACTCTACAATCTTGCGGCCCGCCACTCGGTTCGTGCATTGGCTGTTCTGACCGTTTCCGACCACCTGCAAACCGGAGAAGCGTTGCCGTCGGAAGACCGCGAACGCAGCTTTGGCGATATGGTCGAAATCGCCCTCACGGCGGCTTTTGCCTGAATGACCTAAAAAACCGGGGCGATCACGATTGTCCCGGTCCTTTCCTAATCCCGCCACATTCTTCTGTCACCCAAGAGGAATGCCAAACTGGGTCTTCGATATCTACGTCCTCCTGACGACACGTGTGCCGATCCCGCGCATGCTGTTTCTGTTCAGCGTCATCACTCTTTCGCTCTTCACCCTGACCGCCCATCACCACGCCGCATTGAACGAGATCGGGCTTGTCCTGCCGGTGATGTGCGCGCTGCTTGGTCATGTCGCGGTGGTCGCGGTCAAAATGCCGGACACACTTTCGACCTATGAACGGATCGGACTTCCCAACGCAGGAAGCAAGCTGGTCCTGATTTGGCTCGCCGCTTATGCTGGCATGATGGCCCTACCGTCACTTGCAGCGGCACAGACCGCACTCAGCCTTGGGCTCGGCATCTATCTGTGCTTGTTTGTCGTGGTCTTCTACATGCTAGGCGATGGCGACAAGATCGGATGGTTCGCCCGCGACTGGGACGAAGGCCAACGAAATGCCGCCAATTGGCAGGTGGTTCGCCTCGTTGCCCTGATCCTGCTGAACGAACTCGCCGCGCGTCACGGCACAGCCTTTGACTGGATCGTGGCAATCACGCTTGGCCCCATCGCGCTGCATTACCTGATGTATTGGACAATCGTCGCGACGCATCCCTACAAAGAAACACCGCGCCCAGATTAACCCCGCCCGTGGCTCCGGTCATAGCCGTTTACCGCTGGCGATGACCACCCATCCAACGCGCGTTCCGCGGGCTGTAAAACCTCCACCCGCAAGGGATAACACGCAGCCATATCGCTGGTATGCTCGGCCGAACAATCCCCACCCGGACAGGCCGACAACGCGCCCAGTAAGTCGATCTCGGCAAAGAACGTCAGATGGTCGCCCGGCCGCACTGGGCTGGCTTTCATGAAATACTGTCCGGTATCCCGCGTGAACCCAGTGCACATGAACACGTTGAGCACATCATGAACATGCGGTTCCGCCTCTGCCAGCGTCATGCCTGTGGCATCGGCCAAGGCGCGCGTCAGGTTCGAATGGCAGCAATGGTGATACTGCACACCGGACAGAAGATTACCCGTATAGGGATCACAGCGCGTGCCGATCACGTCATGCACCGACCCGCCATAGGTGTCGATCCCGTACCAGCCCAGCGTGTCCTCCACGATGGTCGCCATCGGGCGCAGCGTCGGAAAGGACGACCAAAGCCGCTCACCCGTTGTGACATGCGTCCCATGCAGCGCGCGGGTTTTGCCGGAATAGAACCGCTCGGACAGATCGTGCGCGTTCCACAGGTTCAAATCCCCCACCTGAGGACCATCGACGCTCACGATGCGAAAGAAAGAACCGGCTGGCACACGAAACGTACAGGCCTCACGCGGCGCTGCAATCGCCACAAGCACAACTTCGGCCCCGGCCAAAGCCTGCGCATAAAGCTCAAGGTCCGGCACTGGCAACGTGTCGTTCGGATAACAAATCACCGGTTCAATCGCGCGGCGCGTATCTGCATCCTCTGGGGTATGTATCATGAGCAGGGTCCTTTTACCTTCGGATCAAAGGACCGCAGAGCGATCACAGGTGCAAGCCCATGGCATCTTCTCTTTTTAAAAATATGCAAAAAATCCGGCGCGCACCACAGGGCGCACCCACGGAACCATTCGACCAAATTACGATCACATCCAGCGGCGGTGAGCCGTTGAATCCTACGGTTGCAATAGAAAAACACTGCGGATTCAATTTTGTCAGGACGGCTCGTTTTACCGCCGCAAACAAACAATCGGACTTTCATCCGACGCCATCTCCGCCCCACAAAAGGCGCAGCGCCACGCACCGGGTGCTGTTCGCCGCCACCGACATTCTCGCGTCAATGTCGTCGTCTTGCGCCGCCAAAAGAGATAGGCCAGCACACCAAGCAACAGAAGGATCAACAGGATGGGCATAGCTGGTGTCTATCGACCCATTGGCCCTGAACGCAACCCCGTGACGAGGGCGGTTTACCGGGCTTTTGCTGCGATGGTCTCGAAAACAGTTTTGAACTCTTCGACGCTTGCCCGATCCAGCGCCCCGCCAGAGATATCCTTGGCAGACCAGATCCAAGTTTGCGCCGGATCGTGAAACATCGCCCAGTCGCCGAACATCCGCTCGGCCACGTTTTCGGTCAAACGAACGGTCATTTCGACATGTCTGTCGTCCCGCTTTATGCGCTCACACGTGGCCTGAACAGCGGCTACCGGCCCTTCGAGCAGTTGCAGATACACATCCTGACGACAGACCAACGCTCCTGTCACATTGCCCCGCTCATTACAGCGCCGCGCGTCCAGCAAAATACCGTTCAGCATGGCCTCATCATAGCCAAATGGCCGCGAAGAATAGATGATCTGGATAAGTTGGGTGATGGTGGCTACTCCTGTGAGCCTTATGCGAACATCGGACGAGGCCGGATGTTCTGCAAGGATAAGGATAGCCTACCCTACATCCCGCGCCACGTCCTTATCGAAATGATGCGGCGCGGGTCTTGTGCCGCCCAATGCGACACAGCGCATCCAACCTCGGAAGGCAGGATGCGCTGCAAAAATCAAACGTGGCGTTCGACCATCATTTTCTTGATCTCGGCAATCGCCTTGGCCGGGTTCAGACCCTTGGGGCAGGTCTTGGCGCAGTTCATGATCGTGTGGCAGCGATAGAGCTTGAAGGGATCCTCCAGATCGTCCAACCGCTCACCTGTCGCCTCATCGCGGCTGTCGATGATCCAGCGATACGCATGCAAGAGCGCGGCTGGCCCAAGATACCGATCACCATTCCACCAGTAGGACGGGCATGCCGTCGAACAGGACGCACACATCACGCATTCATAAAGACCGTCCAGTTTCTTGCGGTCTTCGATGGACTGCTTCCACTCTTTCGCCGGACGGTTCGTCTTGGTCTCAAGCCACGGCATGATCGACGCGTGCTGCGCATAGAAGTGGGTCAGATCCGGGATCAGGTCCTTGACCACCGGCATGTGCGGCAGCGGATAAATTTTCACGTCGCCCGTGACCTCGTCCAGGCCATAGATACAGGCCAGCGTGTTGATCCCGTCGATGTTCATCGCGCAAGAGCCACAAATACCTTCGCGGCAGGACCGGCGGAAGGTCAGCGTGGGGTCGATCTCGTTCTTGATCTTGATCAGCGCGTCCAGAACCATCGGGCCGCACTTGTCCATGTCCACGAAATACGTGTCCACTTGCGGGTTCTTCCCATCATCCGGGTTCCAGCGATAGATGCTGAACTTGCGCACATTGGTGGCACCCTCCGGCTTGGGCCATGTCTTGCCAGTGCGGATCGTCGAATTCTTGGGGAGCGTCAGTTGAACCATGTCTCTCTCCTTAGCGAAGCAAAGCTGGCAGGCCCTCGGCCGCCAGACAAGTCAGTGTCTCGGGTTGCGAGACGATATCTGTCACGATCTGCACCGTGCTTTCCGTGGGGCCCGTCACGCTGTCCAGCGCCAGCGCCCTGATCTGTACCGCAGTCGCATTGTCGATCACGCAGTTCAGCGCTGGCTCAAGGGGAACACCGGGGAACCGCTCGACCAAAACAGGCGTGATCGCCGACCGCGCCGCATCGCGCGCAAGCTGGTCCTGCTGCTGTACGGAACAGCCCGCCAGAACCAGACACGCGGCGAATGCGAAACGCATCAGAACGTCCGTTCTTTCGGCTTGATCTTCTCAAGCGAAATCCCGCCCTGCTGTTCCGTCGTCAGCGGGTCTTTTACCACTGGACGGTATGTCAGGTCAGTTTTGTTGCCCTCGATCCTTGCGATGGTATGCACACGCCATTTCTCGTCGTCGCGCGTGGTGAAGTCCTCGTGCGCATGGGCACCACGGCTTTCCTTGCGCGCCTCGGCCCCGGCAATCGTCGCCAGCGCGTTGGGCATCAGGTTGGTGAGTTCCAGCGTCTCCATCAGGTCCGAGTTCCACACAAGGCTGCGATCGGTGACTTGAATGTCATCCATCTTGCCCGCAATCGCGACCATCTTATCAAGACCTTCTTTCATCGTCTTGGACGTACGGAATACCGCAGCATCGGCCTGCATCGTCTTCTGCATCTCAAGCCGCAGTTCAGCGGTCGGCACAGTGCCCTTGGCATTGCGCAGCCCGTCAAAGCGATCAAACGCCTTGTCCACCGACGCGGTGTTGGTGGACGGAACCGCGCTGTCGCGGTCGACAACCTTGCCCGCGCGGATGGCAGCAGCCCGGCCAAACACCACAAGGTCGATAAGCGAATTCGACCCAAGACGGTTCGCACCATGTACCGACGCACAGCCCGCCTCACCAACAGCCATCAGGCCGGGAACAACGGCGTTCGGGTCCTTGGCTGTCGGGTTCAGCACCTCACCCCAATAGTTCGTCGGGATGCCGCCCATGTTGTAATGCACCGTCGGCAGAACCGGGATCGGTTCCTTGGTCACGTCAACACCAGCGAAAATCTTGGCGCTTTCCGAAATACCCGGCAAACGCTCGGCCAAAGCTTCTTTCGGCAGGTGCGACAGGTTCAGGTGGATATGATCCCCCTCTTCACCCACACCGCGACCCTCGCGGATCTCCATCGTCATAGACCGGGATACGTAATCGCGCGGCGCGAGGTCTTTGTAATTCGGCGCATAGCGCTCCATGAACCGCTCGCCTTCGGAGTTGGTCAGGTATCCACCTTCCCCACGCGCGCCTTCCGTGATCAGACAACCCGAGCCGTAGATGCCCGTAGGGTGGAACTGCACGAACTCCATGTCCTGAAGCGGCAGACCTGCACGCGCCACCATGCCACCGCCGTCGCCAGTACAGGTGTGGGCCGAGGTCGCGCTGAAATACGCGCGGCCATAGCCACCTGTCGCCAACACAACCATCTTGGCGTTGAAGACATGCATCGTGCCATCGTCAAGTTTCCAGCAGACAACGCCAGTACAGACGCCATCGTCGGACATCACCAGATCAATGGCGAAATATTCGATGTAGAACTCGGCATTGTTCTTAAGCGACTGACCATAAAGGGTGTGCAGGATCGCGTGGCCGGTACGGTCAGCGGCGGCACAGGTGCGCTGCACGGGCGGGCCTTCACCGAATTCGGTCGTGTGACCCCCGAAAGGGCGCTGGTAGATCTTGCCTTCTTCGGTCCGCGAGAAAGGCACGCCGTAATGCTCAAGCTCGTACACCGCCTTGGGCGCTTCACGGGCTAGGTACTCCATCGCGTCCGTGTCACCCAGCCAGTCCGACCCCTTGACGGTATCGTACATGTGCCACTGCCAGTGATCCGGTCCCATGTTGGACAGTGATGCCGCAATCCCGCCCTGTGCCGCAACCGTGTGCGAGCGGGTCGGGAACACCTTGGTCACACACGCCGTGCGCAACCCTTGTTCGGCCATGCCTAGCGTGGCGCGCAAACCTGCGCCGCCTGCGCCGACGACCACGACGTCATATTCATGCGTCTCGTATTCGTATTCAGCCATGTTGCTGGAAACTCCGCTTTTCAAAGGGCCATTTTGGCGATTGCAAAAACGCCAACGGCAGCCGCGCCGTAGCTGATGCAGGTCATGCCAAGGATCAGGATCTTCTCCCAGATACCGTGGACATAGTCTTCGATCAGAACCTGGAAACCATCATTGAAGTGTTTGAAGCCCACGATCAGGGTCAGCGCCGCGATAATCGCCGGGAATGGGCGGGCATAGTAGGCCTGCACCTCTTCAAAGGACGACCCAAGGATGCCCCCGAAAGTGAAGACAAAGAACGGGATGAGGACAAGCAGCGCGACAGATGATTTCTTCATCGCCCAGAAATGCTCGGTCCCGGATTTTGCAGCACCCCATCCAGTGGCGCGTTTGCGATCAGTCAGAAAAGCCATGATGCGCCCCCTTTACCAAAGAACAATGACAGAGAAGACAGTCAGGACAGCAGAGCCGATGATCACCATCCAGCCCAGCATCTCGGCCTTGTCGATTTCAAGCATCTTGGCATTGTCCCAAATCAGATGCCGGATGCCAGCCAGCGTGTGATACCATAGCGCCCAGAGCGACAGGAACATCACCAGATCGCCGAACCAGCTTGTGACAAAGCCATTGGCGAAGGCGAAATATTCCGGCCCTGTCGAGGCCGCGAGCAGCCACCAGACAATCATAAGCGCCGCAACGATCAACGCGTTGCCCGTGATCCGTGTGAGGATCGACGTCATAGAAGTAAGCTGGGGGCGATAAACTTGCAGGTGTGGTGACAGGGGTCGATTGCCCCGATTGACGTCAGCCATGATCTGAGTCCTTTCCGGTTCCTGAAAGCCTTTTTATTGCTTTTCAAAGCTGTGTCACGCCGACCAACCGCTCTTAGGCGCGGTTTTTTGGCGCAACAGGCCAGATTTCTTGAATTATGTGATCACACGCACGAAAACTGTGATCACAAATCTGGAAACCGACCATATCGTGCGTGTTTCGGCGCACTTTCGTTAACGCCAACATATTGATTTTCCGACGTCGCGCTGAGTCGCCTGTCAATTTGCATGTAGGTCACTGGGTTATGGCTTGGCTATAAACCGTGACCCGGCACGGTCAGGACTCCAGCATCCGATACAGCATCCGAAGGTGATCCTCAAACTCTTCGCACATGATGATCGACTGATCCGATGGATCATAAAACGCATTGGCCTCGTCACATTCGCCCGTGATCACTTGCACCGTGCTCAGGAACCCGAAATCCGCATTCAGCGCCTCGACCTCGGCTTCAATGATCCCCGCAGTGAAACTGCCTGCCACCTCCGCAGTGAACAGCATCGGCTCGCCTCCCTCCGAAAGCTCGTCGAACACCGCCCCCCAACTATCGGCCGCCAATTCGTATTCCTCGACACAATACTCCGCCCGTTCCTCGGGCAGCTCCATGTCCTCGGCAAAATCGTCCCGCGTGTCCGGGTCGCCCCCATAGAACAGACAAACCGTGTTGTAGAACCGTTGTTCATCCGGGCCGTGCGTATCCCAATACGGCACAGGGTATTCGGCATTCGCCACCGCCTCGGCCCAGAATCCGTTGGCCACGTCATAGGCCATGTCCAACCCGGACTCTGGTTCGAACAACTGGTCAATCAACAGGATCGACGCCACATCCGCCGCATCTTCCTCCTGCCCGAACACCGGCATTTGCATCACGTCGATCAGGGCATGGCCCAGTTCGTGATAGAAAATGCCAAGGATGTTTGCTTCGACAAAGGCGTCCTCCGCCTCGTCGGCCATCAGACTGCCGGGGACACCAGCAACCAAGAGAGCAAGCGCGTATCTCACACAGGCATCAGAGCCCAGTAATCCAAATCAAGCAAGACATGGCTCAGGTACTTCCCGTCTTCGCCCTTTAGCTCCATCGACCCACCCGCCGATGTCGCCACAAGCCGCAACCGCACCGCGCCAACACCGGGGGCCGAGGTTTCCGCCTTGTCCAGCACCTCGGACCACGCACGAACGGTTGTCCCACTGAAACACGGGTTCGCATGCGCTCCGCCATTCAGACCGACGATCATCTGCGCATTCGCCAGACCGTTAAACGACAGCGCCCGCGCCATGCTGATCACGTGCCCGCCATAGATCAACCGCTGCCCGTCGGGCCGGAAGGTCGCATCGAAATGCACCTTGGCGGTGTTCTGCCAAAGCCGCGTCGCCATCATGTGCTCGGCTTCCTCGATGGTCACACCGTCCACATGGTCGATCTTCTCGCCAATGGCGTAGTCGCCCCAGCGATGCGGTTCGCCCGCCAGTTCGAAATCGTAATCGGTAAAGTCCAAACCGCGCGGGATGGCCAAATCATCAATCGACAAAACAGTCTTCAACTCCGGCACGACAGCCTCGGGCGCCGCCGCATCCGCGTCCCGCTTACGAACCATCACCCAGCGCACATACTCCATGACCAGTTCGTCATGCTGGTTGAGCCCGCGTGTCCGCACCCAGACGACACCAGTCTTGCCGTTGGAATTCTGCTTGAGCCCGATCACCTCGGACTCTGACCGCAGCGTATCCCCCGGCCAAACGGGCGTCACCCAACGTCCCTCGGCATAGCCCAGATTGGCGACCGCATTCAGGGACACATCCGGAACGGTTTTGCCAAAAATCACATGAAACGCGATCATGTCGTCCAGCGGGCTGAACGGCAAACCACAGGCCTGCGCGAACTGATCGGACGAATAAAGCGCATGCCGCGCGGGATAAAGCGCATGATAAAGCGCCCGCTCTCCCATCTTGACGGTACGCGGCACCGCGTGGCGGATCACCTGCCCGACCGCGTAATCCTCGAAGAAACGGCCTTCATTGGTTTTCGTCATCGCAGCGCCCTTTGTTGCGGTCGCAGGTCGGTCGAGTGTGTCACTGTTCGCCAAGTTTCATCTCCGGGCTGTATGGGGTGTCGATCTCTTTGGTCACCGCCTGCCCGCAACGCATCACGCCATTGGCATGATCGAACGCATAGGTGGGATCGCCATAAAGCTCCCACCCCTTGCTCAGGGCCAGCGACACCTTGTGGCAAAAGGCCGACGTGTCGTCTTCGGTTAAAAGTCTATAAATCTTCATAACTCACCCCGGAAACGGCCAGACGCCGAGCCACGCGTGAACGCCCGTCATCAGACCAAACATCACCAGCGTGATCACAACAAGCACCACGTCTTTCTTGGCCTCGCCCGGCTGTGGACGATCCCACACAGGCACGGCCTTGTTGATCAGGATCACCTCAAGCACCGCCCAGGCCAGCATCCCGCCAAACAGGACGATCGATGCCAAATCGCCATTGACCAACAGGTGCGCCACCGCCCAAATCTTGACCGAGGTCAGCTGCGGATGCCGCATTTTCCCACGTAGACGGCCCGTCGTCGCGCTCATGCCAAAGACGAATACAGCAATCACCATCAGCAGGTTGTTGATGTGCACCATGAAAGAGGGCGGGTTCCACACAGGGATGAACTCGGCCCCGCGATAACCCCAGATCATAAGGCCTAGGCTGACAAGCAGCAGCACCGCCACCACGCCCTTACCCTTATCGCCCATCGCCGCACGCTGTTCGGGCGCGACGCGTTTGAAAATATGGGCTCCAACCCAAATCAGCAGTCCGAGAACTAGAAGGCCCATCATGGCTTACCCCGCTTGGATGGTTTCGATTGCCTCTGCTTTTGCCAGTATTTCACGCGCTGTGGCAACGTGAAGGTTCTCGACAATCTTGCCATCGACCACGGCCACCCCTTGGCCCTCGGCCTCCGCCGCCTCGAACGCTTCAATCTGGCGGCGCGCAAGGTCGATCTCTTCGGGGGCAGGCGCAAAGGCGGTGTTGGCGATATCCACCTGCGCCGGATGGATCAGCGTCTTGCCGTCAAAACCCATATCGCGGCCTTGCGTGCATTCGGCCTTCAGCCCCTCATCATCCTTGAACGCGTTATACACACCGTCCACGATCACTAGCCCCTCGGCCTTGGCCGCCAGCAGACACATCGACAGCGAGGTCAGCAGCGGCAGACGATCTGCGCGGAACCGGGTCTGCAATTCCTTGGCAAGGTCATTGGTGCCCATCACCATCCCCGCCATCTTCGGGTGCGCCGCAATCTCGGCCGCGTTCAGCATCCCGCGCGGCGTTTCCATCATCGCCCAGATCGGTAAGTCGCCAGTGATCGCGGCCAGCGCATCCAACTGTGCAGCAGACTCCACCTTGGGCAACAGCACCACGTCGCAATCCATCTGTGCCACGGCTTCGGCATCGGCCCGGCCCCATTCGGTGTCCAGCCCGTTGATCCGCACAATCCGAACCCGCGCGCCATAGCCACCAGCCGCAAGCGCCGCCTTCAGCGTTTCACGCGCGGCGGGCTTTTCATCCACGGCCACAGCATCCTCGAGGTCAAAGATGATCGCATCCACGGGCAAACCACGCGCTTTTTCCAACGCTCGGTCCTTCGATCCCGGAATATATAGAACCGAGCGATAAGGGCGGCTGCGCATGTCCATGACGGTCTCCTGAGCGAGTCTTGAGTAATAATGTTGCGCCAGAGAGCTACATTCTTTTGCAAAAACTGCAAGAGCAGATGTGCCGCACCGCAGAAAAAAGCTGCTGCACCCGCATTCCGTACGGTTCGTTAACCCTTTTCTCACCGATCCACCGGACGCTCTGCCTCATCACAGCCGACAAAGGGGTAAGGCGATGAAACAGAACTTCTGGAGAATGACCGTGCTGGCCATCGGCGCACTGATGGCGTCTTCGACACTGACACAAGCGCAACAAAACTGCGCGGCACGCGAGACTGTGATCGAACGATTGGCCAGCGCCTATGGCGAAACCCGCCAGTCCATTGGCCTCGCGCAGAACAACACCATGGTCGAGGTCTTCGCCTCCACCAATACCGGCACATGGACGATCGCAATCACGAATGCCGCAGGTCTCACTTGTCTTGTCGCAAGCGGTCAGGCGTTCGAACGTCTGGCAGAAACGCTGCCGACACCCGCCGAAGACGCCTAGCTCAACGCGTCAAATATCAGCTTTGATCCGGTCACCATAAGCAACACATAAGTCAGACCGAAAAACACCCGTTCGGGCACGATGTGATGTGCCCGGACACCCAGATAGGTCCCCAAAATCGCAAACGGCGCGAGCGCGAGGTTCAGCGTCAGGGTCTCAAGCGTGAAAAAGCCCATCGCGGCATAGATCCCCGCTTTCAGAACGTTCATCGCCCAGAACACGATCACAGTCGTCGCCTGAAACGCCGTTTTGCTCAGCTTTCGTCCCAGCAGATACACCGCCGCAACAGGCCCGCCCGCGTGGCTGACGAAACTGGTAAACCCCAGCGCAACACCCGCCGACACCCCCGCCGTAGGCGACATCGGCCGATCCCCGATCTTCACCCAGCCTGCGGCCTGTACCAATTGCCAGACCACGAATCCGATAGAGATCCCCCCGATCAGGAACCGGATCGCGTCGTCATCGGCCCAGCCAAAAAACAACGCCCCCAGAAACGTGCCCGGCACGCCGCCCCACAGCAAAAGCCGCGTTTCAGGCCAGCTCCACTTTTTCCAATAGGCGGGCAAGCTGACCACGTCGATCAGCATCAGCAGCGGTAGCATGATGCCCAGCGCAATCGCCGGTTCCACCACCAACGCCAGAATCGACGCGCTGGCAAAGGCGGCACCCGACCCAAAACCGCCCTTTGAAACACCTGCAAACAGCACAGCAGGCACGCCCAGTGCAAAAACTGTCCAGCTCAGAGCGTCCATGAAACCCCCACTTTCCCAAGGCGTTTCATTGACATATCGCGACCCGTCCCAACCTGCCAGCCAAGACGTGCGTCTCCGCCGCACTTGCGAAATAGCCCAAGTCGGACTAGCACAGCGCAAATTCAAAACGGACCGGAGACAAATTCCATGGCCAGACCCAAGATTGCCCTCATCGGCGCGGGACAGATCGGTGGCACCCTTGCCCACCTCGTGGCACTCAAAGAGCTGGGTGACGTCGTTCTCTTCGACATCGCCGAAGGCACCCCCGAGGGCAAGGCTCTCGACATCGCCGAATCCGGCCCGTCCGAAGGGTTTGATGCCAAATTGAAAGGCACACAGGATTACGCCGATATCGCAGGCGCCGATGTCTGCATCGTCACAGCCGGTGTGCCGCGCAAGCCCGGCATGAGCCGCGATGACCTTCTGGGCATCAACCTCAAGGTCATGAAATCCGTCGGCGAAGGCATCGCCGCCAACGCGCCCGACGCGTTCGTGATCTGCATCACCAACCCGCTCGACGCGATGGTCTGGGCGCTCCAGCAGTTCTCGGGCCTGCCCGCGAACAAGGTCTGCGGCATGGCTGGCGTTTTGGACAGCGCCCGCTTCCGTCACTTCCTGTCGCTCGAATTCGACGTTTCGATGAAAGACGTCACAGCTTTCGTTCTCGGCGGCCACGGCGACACAATGGTTCCGCTGACGCGTTATTCGACCGTCGCAGGCATCCC
Source organism: Marivita cryptomonadis (assembly GCF_002115725.1). Lineage (GTDB taxonomy): Bacteria > Pseudomonadota > Alphaproteobacteria > Rhodobacterales > Rhodobacteraceae > Marivita > Marivita cryptomonadis. The sequence goes on along the minus strand of NZ_JFKD01000002.1, from coordinate 289,551 downwards.
TCTGCCCGATCTGGTCAAGATGGGTTGGACCACCCAAGACAAGCTAGACGCAATCGTCCAGCGCACCCGCGACGGCGGCGCAGAGATTGTGGGTCTGCTGAAAACCGGCTCCGCCTTCTACGCGCCTGCCACCTCGGCTATCGAAATGGCCGAAGCGTACCTCAAGGACCAGAAACGCCTCCTGCCCTGCGCGGCCTATTGCGATGGCGAATTCGGCCTTGATGGCTTCTATGTCGGCGTGCCCACCATCATCGGCGCAGGCGGCATTGAAAAGATCGTCGACATCACTCTGACCAAAGACGAGCAGACAATGTTCGACAACTCCGTCAACGCGGTCAAAGGCTTGGTTGAGGCGTGCAAAGGCATCGACGAAAGCCTCGCGTAAAGCAAAGATCATTCGGTACTTTGAAAAAGGCGGCCTATTGGCCGCCTTTTTCTGTTTACATCTTTTTCAGAACATCCGACGGATCTTTGAGGTTCAGCGTTTTTAAGAACCCAGCAATTCCACCGTCGAAATCCGTCAACTCCTTGTCCATGAATTCCTTGACCAAGGCGTCGTATTTCTTGCTTAGAACGGTGCTACGCGGATTTAGATTGCGGATCAGGACCAACCCGGTCGGAAAGGCTGTGGTAACGTCGATTTTCAAATCCGGCCGGTAGAGTTGCAGGATTTGCAGCGTCTTCCAGACATCCCCGGTCCAATCGCCCCTGTGGAATTCGCGCGTGGCCATGTATTCCGTTGTCGGACAACAATCGTGAAGCGCGATCACACCTTTCTTCGACATCACCTTTTCGGTCTCGATGAAGTCCCGGAGCAGGAATTCAAACAGATGCAACCCGTCAAGAAAGGCCAAATCGACGGAAATCTTGTTTCTCTTCAAGAAACCATCCGCAAAAAAATCATCGCTGGGCTGCTGAAAGAAAAACATCTGCTTGCCAACCGTGTTCACAGCCGGATGCCGTAGTTTGAACTCTGGATCGACGGCTATCGTATTGCCCTTTGCAAGGGACAGGCTTTTCCCAGTGAACGTGCCGACTTCCAGATACCAGTTCGGTTTGAGCTTTTCATGCAACTGCCCAAGCACATCAATATAGGCTTGGCCCTCAAGCACAGGAACCGTGGTCTCTTCACTTATATCCTTCATACTCTTTCTCTCCTGTCGTTTGCGCCGCAACTGCCTCAGGAACTGAGGCCGCTCGGCGTCTGTGACAAAGCCGACAGATTGGGGCCGACCAAGGTTACGGGATGCTAAAATCTCCGAAGGGCTAGGGCAGCGCCACGGGTCTTTCGCGCCCACCACTCCCTGCGCGATCAAATTTTCGCGCAGTTTTTCGAAATCCAGTGTGACCAAAGAAATGTTGTCCGCACGCTGGAGCGGCCATGCCACATCTTTGATCACGTCAATCTCGACGATCTTTGCTTGCGTGAAACTCCGCACGTGATTGGTGATTAGCGGTGGAATCTCTGACCGGCGCTTTAGAATGATGCAGGTGGCGTCGGGGCGGAACGTAAACGGAAGGACATGCAGCGCAGATCCGTCAGCGGCGATCACCGTGTCCGCCTCTCGGTACATCTCGAGTTGTTCCTCCAACCCAAGCTTTTCTGGCGCAACAATGTCGAAACCAGCGTTCGACAGATTGTCCTCAAGAACATCCTCGCAAAGATGCCGCCCCACCGTCCCGGTCATCCGGTCGCGCGTAATATAAATTTTGCGCCCAAACCGCGAACGGGCTTGTTTTGGCAACTTACTGCGAATCCACTCGGCATAAGCCGGCGACGCCAAACCTTCATGCGCCTCGCTGAAAAGATCCGGTGCAGTATAAAGCGTTTCGACATGCGTCGGCGCCTGAACGATCGCATAGTCGTTTTCTATTCCCAGAGTCCTCAACAAATGCCTCAGGAACGTATGTTCTTTGTCTGAATACAGCAGCGACGCGAACAAGAGATTTACCGATTTCGGCAACCGCTCCGTGGCCCAAATCCGCCCAAGCCCGCGCGTGATGACATGCCCGAATTGGTGCGACATGAGCCCACAAAACAACCATGTGCCCGGTAAGGACTGCGCGTCAGCCACTGCAGCATCGCGCACTGAGCGCGTTGCTTTGGTCCCACGCGTCAATGTTCGCATCTCGGTGTCGCGCAAGACTTCGCCGCAGGCGTCGAACACCCCGGCATGAAAATTTTGCCCATCACGATGTCCCCGACGGAACGGCACGACAAACGCATTCTGATGGCAGGCCATTTCATCAAACGGCAAAGCGCGCGGGTCGACTCGTGAACTGGTCGACAGGCACACTTCGAATGTGCGAACATTCGTATTCATTAACCTGCGTCGTCCTCAACGTGCCGCGTTTTTTGTTTGCACTGCGTCGCATGCGGCATCAGAGCAAGTTTAGGCTGTGGTTCGAGACACGGTCAACTCGAGATAAATTCAAAAGATTCGGGTGTGTCCGCGGTGCATGTCACACCCAAGCCAACCGCGCTCCGGAAATTTGTGATCACACTATTTTTAGCTGTGATCACAAATGTCGGTTTTTTGCCGATTTGCCCGCCCTGCGGCAAAAAAACCGTTAAGTGTTCGGTCTTCACCCTCTTATATCGGCCAAAATCGAAGCAATAGACGGGACAGTTGACCGATGAACATCCACGAGTATCAGGCGAAAGCCCTGCTACGCAGCTACGGCGCCCCGGTGTCGGATGGCCGCGTGGTCCTCAAGGCCGAAGAGGCCAAGACCAAGGCAGGCGAAATGGACGGCCCGCTCTGGGTGGTCAAGGCCCAGATCCACGCGGGTGGCCGTGGCAAGGGCAAGTTCAAGGAAGAAAGCGCTGGCGAAGCTGGCGGTGTGCGCCTTGCCAAGTCGGTTGAAGAAGCCGCTGAAGAAGCCAAAAAGATGCTGGGCCGCACCCTTGTGACCAAGCAGACAGGCGACGCCGGCAAGCAGGTCAACCGCATCTACATCGAAGACGGATCGGGCATCCAGACCGAGATGTATCTGGCCCTCCTCGTCGACCGTCAAACCTCTCGCGTGTCCTTCGTCGCCTCCACCGAAGGCGGCATGGACATCGAAGAGGTGGCCGAAAGCACGCCCGAGAAAATTCTCAGCTTCTCGGTCGATCCGGCTACCGGATACCAAGCCTTCCACGGCCGCCGCATCGCGTTCAACCTTGGCCTTGAAGGCAAGCAGGTAAAGCAGTGCGTGGCACTCATGGGCACGCTCTACAAGCTCTTCACCGACAAAGACATGGAGATGCTCGAGATCAACCCGCTGATCGTGTCTGACGACGGCGATCTGAAATGCCTTGATGCCAAGATGGGTTTTGACGGCAACGCCATCTACCGTCACCCGGAAATCGCAGAACTGCGCGACGAGACCGAAGAAGACCCCAAAGAGCTCGAGGCGTCCAAGTACGACCTCAACTACATCGCTCTGGATGGTGAAATCGGCTGCATGGTGAACGGCGCGGGCCTTGCCATGGCGACCATGGACATCATCAAACTCTACGGCGCAGAGCCTGCCAACTTCCTCGACGTGGGCGGCGGCGCGACCAAGGAAAAGGTCACCGAGGCGTTCAAGATCATCACCTCCGACCCGCAGGTCAAAGGCATCCTCGTAAACATCTTCGGCGGCATCATGCGCTGCGACGTGATCGCGGAAGGCGTGATCGCTGCGGTTAAAGAGGTTGGCCTCAAGGTGCCGCTGGTTGTGCGTCTAGAAGGCACAAACGTCGAAAAGGGCAAGGAGATCATCCAGAACTCCGGTCTCGACGTGATCGCTGCCGACGACCTCAAGGACGGTGCGCAGAAAATCGTGAAGGCGGTCAAGGGCTGATGCTCCGGGCTGGCTGGATAACCGCACTTGCCTGTGTGGCCATTCCCGGCTGGGTCGCTGCCGGACCGTTTGACGATCCGGCAGACGCAGGCGCGTTGATGGGCGAGGCATGTGTCACAACATCTCTCGATTTCGACACGCTCTTCGCATCCGCGCAGGAACGCGCACTCGCCACAGGGTTGCCGCAAGTGATGGCTTCTGACGAAGCTGCCATGTTCGGCAATCCCGGCGGTGCACATGTCGTGTTCTCGCGCCGGATCGACTCGATGGCTTGCCAGCTCAACATCCCACCCGACCCTGGAACCGAGGCGTTCTTCGCCGACCTGCGCGACATCATGCAGGCCCGGATCGACGCGACATACCCCGATGCGCTCTCAGACGAGATGGACAAACCGTCTCCGCACGAAGCCGCACATCAATGGGTCTTCCGCGTCCCCAAGGAACGCCATTTCGCCGTCTCGCACAGCTGGATCCGCGACAGGGGGGTCTCCCTCTCTATCGGCTACAGCCAGATTTACGAATAATTCCGCTCCGCGCGGACCGAACGACAGAAGTAGGAGAGCCACCGTGGCCGTACTCATCGACGAAAACACCAAAGTGATCTGCCAGGGCCTGACCGGCTCGCAGGGCACCTTCCACACCGAACAGGCCATCGCCTATGGCACCAAGATGGTTGGCGGCGTGACCCCGGGCAAAGGTGGCATGACCCATCTCGACCTGCCGGTCTTCAACTCGGTCCACGAGGCCAAGCACGCAACAGAGGCAAACGCGACGGTGATCTACGTGCCACCGCCCTTCGCCGCTGACTCGATCCTCGAAGCGATCGACGCCGAAATGGAAGTGATCGTCTGCATCACCGAAGGTATCCCGGTCATGGACATGATGCGCGTCAAGCGCGCGCTTGAGACCTCCAAGTCGCGTCTGATCGGCCCGAACTGCCCCGGTGTCATCACGCCCGACGCCTGCAAGATCGGCATCATGCCCGGCCACATCCACCGTCGCGGCAGCGTGGGCGTTGTGTCCCGCTCCGGCACACTCACCTATGAGGCGGTCAAGCAGACCACCGATGTGGGTCTGGGCCAGTCCACCTGTGTGGGCATCGGCGGCGACCCCATCAAAGGGACCGAGCATATCGACGTGTTGGAATGGTTCCTCGCGGATGACGAGACCGAGAGCATCATCATGATCGGCGAGATCGGTGGCTCGGCCGAAGAAGAAGCAGCGCAATTCCTGGCAGATGAGAAGAAGAAAGGCCGCTGGAAGCCGACGGCTGGTTTCATCGCAGGCCGCACAGCCCCTCCGGGCCGCCGCATGGGCCACGCAGGCGCGATTGTCGCCGGTGGCAAAGGTGGTGCCGAAGACAAAATCGAAGCGATGAAGTCCGCAGGCATCGTTGTTGCTGAAAGCCCCGCAAGCCTTGGCGAAGCCGTGTTGGCCGCGATCAAGGGCTAAGGCAGTCACCGGGCCTTGGACCGGACTGCGTGAAAAACGGTGAGCCGGGCATGTGCCCGGCTTGCGCACAACAAGAAAGCCGCGCGATAGCGGATCGGACGATCCTCTTTCCTGCTGCTTGATCAGACCGGTTCGGGAGGACCACGACACATGACGGATCAGAGCCCTAACGATCTCTTCCACGCTTCCAGCTTCATGCAGGGGCACAACGCCGCGTATCTGGAACAGATGTACGCGCGCTACGCAAACGACCCCAACGCGGTCGATGAGGCATGGCAGGCGTTTTTCCGGCAATTGGGCGACGACGATATCAGCGTCAAGAAAGAGGCGACCGGCCCAAGCTGGGCACGCACCGACTGGCCACCGATGCCCAATGACGATCTGACCGCCGCGTTGGATGGCCAATGGCCCGTCGCACCGGCAGAGATCAAAGGCGCCGGTGACAAGATCAAGGCCAAGGCCGAGGAAAAGGGTGTTCAGGTCACCGACGACGCGATCCAACGCGCGGTGCTCGACTCCATCCGCGCCCTGATGATCATCCGCGCCTACCGCATCCGGGGGCACCTTGCCGCCGATCTCGACCCATTGGGCATGCGCGAACAGACGGCACACCCCGAACTGGACCCGAAATCCTACGGCTTCACCGAGGCCGACATGGACCGCCCGATCTTTATCGACAACGTTCTGGGCCTCCAGATCGCGTCGATGCGCGAGATCCTCGACATCGTGCGCCGCACCTATTGCGGCACCTTTGCGCTGCAATACATGCATATCTCCGATCCCGAACAGTCCGCGTGGCTCAAGGAACGGATCGAAGGCTACGGCAAGGAAGTCGCCTTCACCCGCGAAGGCCGCAAAGCGATCCTGAACAAGATGGTCGAAGCCGAAGGTTTCGAGAAGTTCCTCCATGTGAAATACATGGGCACCAAGCGCTTTGGCCTTGATGGCGGCGAAAGCCTGATCCCCGCGATGGAGCAGATCATCAAGCGCGGCGGCAACCTTGGCGTTCAGGAAATCGTCATCGGCATGCCGCACCGGGGCCGCCTGTCGGTTCTGGCGAACGTGATGCAGAAGCCTTACCGCGCGATCTTCAACGAGTTCCAAGGCGGCAGCTTCAAACCCGAAGATGTCGATGGCTCGGGCGACGTGAAATACCACCTCGGTGCCTCCTCCGACCGCGAGTTTGACAACAACACCGTCCACCTGTCGCTGACCGCCAACCCGTCGCACCTCGAAGCGGTAAACCCGGTGGTTCTGGGCAAGGTCCGCGCCAAGCAAGACCAGATCGGCGATACCGAGCGTCGCAAGGTCATGCCAATCCTGCTGCACGGCGATGCGGCCTTTGCAGGTCAGGGCGTCGTGGCCGAATGTTTCGCTCTGTCGGGCCTGCGCGGCCACCGCAGCGGCGGCACGGTTCATATCGTTGTGAACAACCAGATCGGCTTTACCACCGCGCCGCACTTCTCGCGCTCGTCGCCCTACCCGACCGACAACGCGCTGGTGGTCGAAGCGCCGATCTTCCACGTCAACGGCGACGACCCCGAGGCGGTGGTGCACGCCGCCAAAGTGGCAACCGAGTTCCGCCAGAAATTCGGCAAGGACGTTGTCATCGACATTTTCTGCTACCGTCGCTTTGGCCACAACGAGGGGGATGAACCGATGTTCACCAACCCGTTGATGTACAAGAAGATCAAGCAGCAGAAGACAACCCTGTCGCTCTACACCGAACGTCTGGTCAAGGACGGTCTGATCCCCGAAGGCGAAATCGAGGACATGAAGGCCGCGTTCCAGGCGCACCTGAACGAAGAGTTTGAATCCGGCAAGACCTACAAGCCCAACAAAGCCGACTGGCTGGACGGGCGCTGGAGCCATCTCGACCGTCAGGACAAAGACGACTACCAACGCGGCCAGACCGCGATCAGCCCCGAAACCATGTCTCAGGTGGGTGAATCCCTCAGCCGCCTGCCCGATGGTTTTCCGGTGCATAAAACCGTAGCGCGTCTGCTCGACACCCGAAAAGAGATGTTCGAAACCGGCGTGGGCTTTGACTGGGCTACGGCAGAGGCTCTGGCCTTTGGCTCGTTGCTCACCGAAGGTTACCCCGTCCGCCTTTCCGGTCAGGACAGCACGCGCGGCACGTTCAGCCAGCGTCACTCTGGCATCGTCAATCAGGACACGGAAGAACGGTACTATCCGCTCAACCACATCCGCGAAGGCCAGTCGCGCTACGAAGTGATCGATTCCGCCCTGTCGGAATACGCGGTGCTTGGTTTCGAATACGGCTACTCGCTGGCAGAACCGAACGCACTGACCTTGTGGGAAGCCCAGTTCGGCGACTTCGCCAACGGCGCACAGATCATGTTCGACCAGTTCGTCAGCTCTGGTGAAAGCAAGTGGCTGCGCATGTCGGGCCTTGTCTGCCTGCTGCCGCACGGGTTCGAAGGTCAGGGCCCGGAACACTCCTCCGCGCGGCTTGAACGCTTCCTGCAGATGAGCGGTCAGGACAACTGGATCGTGGCCAATTGCACCACCCCGGCCAACTACTTCCACATCCTGCGCCGCCAGCTGCACCGCTCGTTCCGCAAGCCGCTGATCCTGATGACGCCGAAATCGCTTCTGCGTCACAAACTGGCGGTCTCCAAGACCGAGGAATTCACCACCGGGTCCAGCTTCCACCGCGTGCTGTGGGACGATGCGCAATATGGCAACTCGGACACCACTTTGGTCAGTGACGACAAGATCAAGCGCGTCGTGATGTGTTCGGGCAAGGTCTATTACGACCTTCTCGAAGAACGTGACGCACGTGGCATCGACGACGTCTACATCCTGCGGTTCGAACAGTTCTACCCGTTCCCGGCCATCTCGGCGGTCAAGGAACTGGAACGCTTCCCGCAAGCCGAAATGATCTGGTGTCAGGAAGAACCCAAGAACCAAGGCGGCTGGACGTTTATGGAGCCGAACCTCGAATGGGTTCTGGGCCGCATCAACGCCAAGCACCTGCGCCCCCGCTACGTGGGCCGCGCCACATCGGCCTCCCCGGCAACGGGTCTGGCCAGCCAACACAAAGCACAGCAAGCCGCACTCGTGAACGATGCGCTGACGATCGAAGGGAACTAAGACATGACAACCGAAGTGCGTGTGCCCACCTTGGGTGAATCCGTGACAGAAGCCACGGTCGCCACATGGTTCAAGAAACCGGGCGACAGCGTTGCCGTGGACGAGATGCTGTGCGAACTGGAAACCGACAAGGTGACTGTCGAAGTGCCCTCGCCCGCTGCCGGCACATTGGCCGATATCGTGGCTGGTGAAGGCGAAACAGTGGGCGTCGATGCCCTGCTCGCCAATATCGCCGAAGGTGGCGCAGCAACTGCCGCCCCCGCCAAGGCCGAAGCTCCGGCAGCGGCAGCCGCGCCCTCTGGCGACAGTGGCAAATCGGTTGACGTGATGGTCCCCACTTTGGGTGAATCCGTGTCCGAGGCGACTGTTTCCACATGGTTCAAGAAAGTCGGCGACACCGTCGCGCAGGACGAAATGCTCTGCGAGTTGGAAACCGATAAGGTCTCGGTCGAAGTGCCCGCCCCAACCGCTGGCGTGTTGTCCGAAATCGTCGCCGCTGAAGGCGCAACCGTTGCCGCCGGTGGCAAGCTTGGTGTGATCGGTGGCAGCGCAGGCGCTGCAGCCGCGCCAAGCGTGCCGGGCAGCGATGCCGCGGGTGGCGAACAGTACACGACACCCAGTGCCGGCCAGGGCCGCGCCAGCGGCGATGTCGAAAACGCCCCCTCCGCCAAGAAAGCCTTGGCCGAAGCGGGCCTCTCCGCCGATCAGGTTCAGGGCTCGGGTCGCGATGGCCGCGTGATGAAGGAAGACGTGGCCAAGGCCGTGGCCGCTGCATCCAGCGCACCTGCCGCCCAGACATCTGCACCCGCTCCGACGCCACGCGCGCCCGTCAACGCCGATGACGCCGCGCGCGAGGAACGGGTCAAGATGACCCGCCTGCGCCAGACCATCGCCCGCCGCCTCAAGGACGCGCAGAACACCGCCGCGATCCTGACGACCTATAACGAGGTGGACATGACCGAGACGATGGCACTTCGGTCAGAATACAAGGACCTCTTTGAAAAGAAACACGGCGTCCGCCTCGGCTTCATGTCCTTCTTCACCAAGGCCTGCTGCCACGCGCTCCGCGAAGTGCCCGAAGTCAATGCCGAGATCGACGGCACCGACATCGTCTACAAGAACTTCGTCCATATGGGCGTCGCGGCTGGCACGCCGCAGGGTCTCGTGGTTCCGGTCATCCGCGATGCCGACCAGATGAGCTTTGCCGAGATCGAAAAGGCCATCGCCGAAAAAGGCCGCCGCGCCCGGGATGGCAAGCTGTCGATGGCCGAAATGCAGGGCGGCACGTTCACCATCTCCAACGGTGGCGTCTATGGCTCGCTCATGTCCTCACCGATCCTGAACCCGCCGCAATCGGGCATCCTCGGCATGCACAAGATCCAGGACCGCCCGATGGTCATCAACGGCGAAATCAAGATCCGCCCGATGATGTACCTGGCCCTCAGCTATGACCACCGCATCGTCGACGGCAAAGGCGCCGTGACCTTCCTCGTCCGCGTGAAAGAAGCGCTTGAGGATCCGCGCCGGTTGCTGATGGATCTGTAAAGACGGTGCGTGCAAGCGCGCACCCTACCACCGCGTATGGTGCATGATCTCACGCACCATTTTGAAGCAAGCTAGCTTTTGGATGCTTTAATGGATAATTCGCAAAAAAGTCAGCTGGTAATGGCAAGGATCCTGGAGAAGTCTATGGAAATGGGCATTCAAGAGTGGATGCTAAAATTCAGTGATTTGGAGTTGGACGACAGCTACGCGAGCTTTTTCTACACCTGTCTTGAGTGGCTTGAGAGCGAGGGACTTATCCGCGTGCATGCTTACCACCGAACGATGGGAGGAATTGCAAATGGATGGGTACAAAACGTACACTTGACGTCCTTCGGGCAGGCCGCGCTCAATCAAGAAGTGAGCATAAATGGGTCACCCGAACTTGTTTCACAGACCGTCAAAAATGTCAGTAAAGAGCCTGCAAACTACTCACAGTTCGGTGATTTTCTTGGTGGCCTTTTGGGCGGTTTTACTAAGTCTCTAGGATCGTAAATGACCCCCGAACTCACCGCCCTCACCCTCGCCGCCCTGCTGCAAGTGCTGCAATTCGCAGCCTACTCCGTCACAGCCCAAATGCAGGTCGGCACCAAAAAGGCGCTCAGCCCACGCGACACGCCGGTGCAACTCACCGGCAAGGCAGGGCGGCTGCAGCGGGCGATGAACAACCATTTCGAAGGGCTGATCCTCTTCGGCATCGCCGTCATGGTGATCACCTATTCCGGACAGGGCAACGGCAGCACCGCCATCGCCTGCGCCATATATCTCGCCGCGCGGGTCCTCTACGTGCCCGCCTATGTCTTCGGTTGGGTGCCGTGGCGATCCCTGATCTGGGCGATTGGTTTTACAGCCACGCTCTACCTGCTACTCAGCGCACTTATGTAGCTTCATCTTGCCCATAAACTCCGGGGGAGTCGCCGGAACGGCGACGGGGGCAGCGCCCCCTTGCCCCACCCAATACAAAGGACACCGCAAAATGGCACAATACGACGTCATCGTCATCGGCTCAGGCCCCGGCGGCTACGTGGCCGCGATCCGCTGCGCGCAGCTGGGTCTGAAAACCGCCTGCGTCGAAGGCCGCGAGACCTTGGGCGGCACCTGCCTGAATGTGGGCTGCATCCCCTCCAAAGCGCTGCTGCATGCCAGCCACCAGTTGCACGAAGCGGAACACAACTTCGCCAAGATGGGCCTTAAAGGCAAAAGCCCCTCGGTCGACTGGAAACAGATGCTCGCTTACAAGGACGACGTGATCAGCCAGAACACCAAAGGCATCGAATTCCTGTTCAAGAAGAACAAGATCGACTGGCTCAAGGGCTGGGGCTCCATACCCGAAGCGGGCAAGGTCAAGGTCGGCGACGACGTGCATGACGCCAAGAACATCATCGTGGCCTCCGGCTCCGAGGCCAGCAGCCTGCCCGGTATCGAAATCGACGAGAAAGTCGTCGTGACCTCGACCGGTGCGCTGGAATTGCCGAAGATCCCGAAAAAGATGATCGTGATCGGCGCAGGTGTGATCGGTCTGGAACTGGGATCGGTCTACAGCCGTTTGGGCACCGAAGTCGAAGTGATCGAATTCCTCGATGCCATCACCCCCGGCATGGATGGCGAGGTCCAGAAAACATTCCAGAAACTGCTGCAGAAACAGGGTCTGAAATTCACCATGGGCGCCGCCGTTCAATCCGTTGACGCATCCAAGTCCAAGGCCAAAGTCACCTACAAGCTGCGCAAGGATGACAGCGAACACACGATGGACGCGGATGTGGTGCTCGTCTCCACCGGACGGCGCCCCTATACAGACGGGCTGGGCCTCGATGCGCTTGGGATCGAGATGTCCCAGCGCGGTCAGATCAAGACCGACAGCCATTGGCAGACCAACGTCAAAGGCATCTACGCCATCGGGGATTGCATTGATGGCCCGATGCTGGCCCACAAGGCCGAAGACGAAGGCATGGCCTGCGCCGAGGTGATCGCGGGCAAGGCGGGTCATGTGAATTACGGCGTCATTCCGGGCGTGATCTACACCCACCCCGAAGTGGCCAATGTCGGCCAGACCGAAGAACAACTCAAGGAAGCGGGCCGCAACTACAAGGTCGGCAAGTTCAGCTTCATGGGCAATGGCCGCGCCAAGGCGAACTTTGCCGCTGATGGTTTCGTGAAGATCCTCGCCGACAAGGACACAGACCGCATCCTTGGCGCGCATATCATCGGCCCGATGGCGGGCGACCTGATCCATGAGATCTGTGTGGCGATGGAATTCGGCGCATCGGCCGAGGATCTGGCCCTGACCTGCCACGCGCACCCGACCTATTCCGAAGCGGTGCGCGAGGCGGCTCTGGCCTGCGGCGACGGTGCCATCCACATGTAAACGCATGGGTTTAGGGGGAAGCCTTTTCGAAAAGGCTTCCCCCAAGCGCGTTTCAACGCGCTTGGCCACGCGGTTTCCAAACCGCGTTATCAAGGCTCTTCAAAGAGCCTTTTCTGAAATCTGAAAGAAGCGGCGCCGCCCCGTTGGGCTGACGGTCTTCCGAAATATCGGGGATCGCTCCCCGGACCTATGCCCGTTTCCGGGCCTCAATGAAACCAGTTTCTCAAGGTCAGCGCGTCACCGCCACTACGGAAAACCATCGTTCAGATCGCGGTGTGGGAGTGACCCTCTCCGCTCGTTGCGCAACGTGACAGCACCCTGCATTCCACGTGTTAAGGTTTTGGAAAGCCATCGTACGGTCCGGTTTCGTGCTACACTCGGCCTTGTTAGCACATGGAAAGGACAGAGCATGCATCTGGGCGCATTTTCGGTCAGCCTCGCGGTCAATGACTTGACCGCCTCAAGAACCTTCTACGAAGCCATCGGGTTTGAAACGCTGGGTGGCGATGCGTCGGCAGGCTGGCTCATGCTCAAGAGCGGAGACACCGTTTTGGGCTTGTTTCAGGGGATGCTCGAAAAGAATACCCTGACCTTTAACCCCGGATGGGATCAGTCGGCACAGCCCTTGGACGACTTCATGGATATCCGCACAATTCAGGCGGACCTGAAATCAAAAGGCCTGATGCTGGACGTGGAAACTGCCCCAGAGGGCACAGGCCCTTCGCATATCGTGCTGACCGACCCAGACGGCAATCCGGTGCTGATAGACCAGCATCGCTGATCACCACATGCGGGGGATGGCGTTCACTTCATAGTTGGCATCGTACTCCGGACCACCCAAAGCACCGTCGGTCATGTCCGCAAGGATATCTCCCACAGTCGGCAAGCCGTCAGGCAGCGGCGCACCATCCCAAAGCCCTGACCGCATCAACGCTTTGGCGCATTGGGTATAGACCTCGGACACTTCTGTCACGATGACGGTGGCAGGTTGAATGTTCTTCTTTTCGAAGGACGCGCGCAGATCGGCATCGTCGGTGATCCAGGCCTTGCCGTTGACCCGAACCGTTGTCTTGGTCCCGGGGATCATGAACAGGAACGCGATGCGCGGATCTTCGATCAGGTCACGCAGCCCGTCCAGCCGATTGTTGCCGCGCCAATCCGGCAGCAGGATTGTGTGAGGATCAGCGACGCGGACAACGGGGTCGATATCACCGCGTGGCGTGCCATGTGTGCCCCGCGCACCTACCGTCGAGATAACGCAGAACTTCGCGGCTTCGACCCAGCGGCGATAGCTTGGGGTCAGATGGTCGGCGACCTTGCTCAGCGACGCGGGAACAGCCGCATCATAGAGCGCTTCAAGATCTTCGATTGTTTCAATGCGGCGCATGGAATCCAGCCTCCTCGTTCAAGCGGTTCGATGCAGTCTCGATCCGCGTTTCCAGCAGTTTCAGGAACTCATCACGTGGCAGACCCGGTTGGATCGGCTCAAGAAACTCGACAACCGCCGTGCCCTGTTTGCGGTAGATGCCGCGTTTCGGCCAGAACAGCCCGACATTCGCCGCAACTGGCACGCAGGGCTGGCCAAGCTGTTCATAAAGGACAGCCGTGCCCACCTTGTAGGGGGCCTTGACGCCCGGCGCGATGCGGGTGCCTTGCGGGTAGATGATGAGTTGCCCCGGAGTGGCCGAACCCTTTTTCACACCGTCGACCATTTGTTTGATCGCAGCGGCGCGTTTGCCCCGGTCCACCGGGACGCAACCGATCCGCAGCCCGTATTGACCGACGATAGGCGCATATTTCAGGATGCTCTTCATGATGAACTTGCCCGCGGGCACTGCCGAGAAGACAAGAAACACGTCGAGAAAGCTTTGATGTTTGGAAGCAACGATACATTCATAGTCGGGCGGTGTGCCCCGGATTTCGGTCTTGAGCCCGATCATCCAAGGCGCAGCCCAGCGCACGTACCGGCAAACGTTCATGCAGCCTGCGCGCGCGCCTTTGCGCGACACCAAGGCCCATGGGAACAGTCCAAGGCCAACCACCGCGATGGCCACATAGACCGAGATCACGAACAGCAGCGAGCGCACCCACTGGATTGCGTATGCCATCAGGCCAAGTCCTCCAAAACGCGTCCTGCCGCATAGCGCGTGGCGACAAACGCGACCAGCCCTGACAGCGGTGGGATAAGCAGAACCCAGACCCATCCGATGCCCTGAATGCTCAGATCTGTAAGCACGCCTGCGCTATCGCTGCCCGATGGCACGATCATCAGCGCAACAATCCCGGTCAGCGTACCGAAGGCGGCCCCAGTCAGGGCGCGCAGGGCAAACCGCCGGACAAAGGCGCTGGCGATATAGGTGTCCTTGGCCCCCACCAAACGCAGCACAGCGATCACCTGCGCATTGGCGGCAAGGGCTGCATTCGCGGCAAGCGTCACCATGGCGGCAGTGGCGGTGGCGATCAGCAGGATCGACGCCCACCCCAGCAGGCGCAGCCGGGCTGCCGCGTCGATCAAGGGACGGCGCCAACGGGCATGGTCGTCCAGAACGGCGGCAGGCGCTTCGGCGGCCAGACGCAGGCGCAGGCCAGCGGCATCATACCCGCCATCAGTCTCGGTGATGTCGATCAGTTGTGGCAGCGGCAGGTCGTCGATGGGCAGATCGGCACCAAACCACGGGCTCAGCAACGCGCGTTGCTCGTCCAATGTAAGTGCGCGGGCATCGACGACACCCGGTGTGGTCCGCAATACACGCAGGGCTGCTTCGGTCTGGGTCGCCACTTCGCCTGCGGGGGCAGAAATGCGCAGGGTCGAGGATTGTGCGAGTTCATTGCCCCAGCGATCTGCCACGCGACCCGCAGCCAAGGACAAGGCCAGCGCAAAGACCACGAGGAACGACATCGCAAAGGCGCTGAACAAGGTCAGACGCGCGGTGAAGCCCGTCGGTGGCACGACACGATCCGCGCGTTCATCAAATTGCAGCATCCGTGCCGCTGTGCGCAGGTCGAGCCTCACAGGTCGGCTCCGGCCATCTGAAGCCTGCGGTTCGAGATCCGCAGAACGCGTGTCTGCACCTGTGCCTTGGCCGCCCGGATCAGGCCCAGATCATGGGTGGCGATCATAATCGTTTTGCCCATCCGGTTGAGTTCGACCAGCAGCGTGAGCAGGCGCTGTGACATCTCCCAGTCGATATTGCCGGTGGGTTCGTCCGCAAGGATCACGTCAGGCGACATGATCACCGCACGGGCCAATGCCGCACGCTGGCGTTCGCCGCCAGAGAGTTCGGGCGGCAGCGCATCGGCCCGACCGGTCAACCCGACCCATGCCAAAAGCTCTTTGAGATTGGCATCAGCACCACCCGGATCCTGTCCGGACACCGTAAGCGGCAAGGCGACGTTTTCGGTCACGGGCAGATGGTCAAGAAACTGGCAATCCTGATGTACCACACCGATCTTGCGGCGCAGGATCGCGACGTCATCCCGGCTCAGGCCACGCACATCCCGGTCGAACAATCGGACATGTCCGGCCGTTGCCTGAAGCGCGCCGTAGCACAGTTTGAGAAAAGTGGTTTTTCCCGATCCTGACGGGCCGGTAAGGAAATGAAACGACCCCGGTGCCACGTTCAGGGTCATATCCGTCAACAATTCTCCGCCGCCATAACTATAGGCCACATTTTCCAACTCGATCACGGCGGTCTGGTCCCTGCCACTGGTTCGGCGTTGTTGTGCCTGAGCATCGTGCAGGTTTCAATGCGCCGGGACAGCCACAATAGGCATTTACATGCGCAAACCCACGCCTATTGTGCGATTTCACCAAGGAGCATGTGAATTGGCCGCAAAATTCAGGCCAACTGGGTTAAGGGGCAACAGGCAATATGCGGCTGAAATGTCCGAGTTGTGGGGCGCAGTACGAAGTCCCGGACGATGTCATCCCAGAAGATGGCCGGGACGTTCAGTGTTCCAATTGCGGCAACACGTGGTTCCAAGCCCCTGATCGCAGCGCCACTCCGGAAGCTCTTGAAGCCGAAGCGAAAGCCCCGAAAGATGCCGTTTGGCACCCCGAGGTGGATGCGGATGTCGGCGACCGTCCTTCCGTCAATCAAGAGGCCGCACCGGGCAGCACCCCGACATCGACGCCACCCAAGCGCCGTGAATTGGACCCGTCGGTCGCGGACATCCTGCGCGAAGAGGCCGAGCTTGAAGCCCGCGCCCGTCAGGCCCATGGCGGGAGCCTTGAAGAGCAGCCAGATCTTGGGTTGCAAGAACCCGAGGACGAGGCAGCAAAACGTGCCCGCCAAGCGCAGGAACGGATGCGCAAGCTACGTGGCGAAGACCCTGATGCCGCTGCAGTGGCTGCCGCGGCCTCGGCTGTCGCGGACCGCCCAAAATCCCGACGCGACATGCTGCCGGACGTAGAAGAGATCAATCAGACCCTACGCGCTTCGAACGAACGCAAGGAAATGCGCAGCGTTCAGGCCGATTTGGAAGATGACGACGAACCCTCCGGTGGCTTTGGCCGCGGTTTCATCTACGCGATCCTGCTTTTCGCTATTGCTGCGGCGGTTTACGTGTATGCACCGCAGGTCGGCGAAACCGTGCCGCAGTTGACGGCTCCTATGGAGTCTTATGTAACGCTGGTCGATCAGCTTCGGGCATGGCTGGATCAACAGATTGCCATGCTTATGGGTCTGATCAGCGGTGCACCTGCGGATGCAACAGCAACAGACGGGTCTTGAACCGCTGAAAGCTTTGGCAGGGCGGGTCGGCACGCCTCGTTATTTGGACTTATCTGTCCAATAGGTCTGGCCCTAACGCCGGACACCTGTTCTGATCAAGATGAAAGCGCCAGAGCGACTGTCGCATCCGGCCCATTGTGATTCTCAAACGGAGGTGACGACCATGGACGGTACACTGACCAAGAACGACCTGAGCCACGTGGTCGAAGCCGATCGCGCCCATGTGTGGCACCACCTGATCCAGCACAAACCCTTCGAGACAAACGATCCCCGGATCATCGTCGAAGGCAAGGGCATGCGGGTCTGGGACCAGAAGGGCAAAGAGCATCTTGATGCCGTGTCCGGCGGTGTCTGGACTGTGAACGTGGGCTATGGCCGCGAAAGCATTGCAAAGGCTGTCTATGACCAGCTCTTGAAGCTCAACTATTTCGCGGGGTCTGCCGGGTCGATCCCCGGTGCGCTGTTCTCGGAAAAGCTGATTTCCAAGATGCCGGGCATGACGCGGGTGTATTACACCAACTCCGGGTCCGAGGCGAACGAGAAGGCGTTCAAGATGATCCGCCAGATCGCGCACAAGCGCTATGGCGGAACCAAGCACAAGATCCTTTACCGCGACCGCGACTACCACGGCACCACCATCGGCTGTCTGTCGGCAGGTGGTCAGGACGAGCGCAACGCGCAGTACGGGCCCTACACCCCCGGTTTCGTGCGCGTGCCGCATTGCCTTGAGTACCGCGCAGGCGATCAGGGCGCACCGACCGAGAATTACGGCGAATGGGCCGCTGACCAGATCGAACAGGTGATCCTGCGCGAAGGTCCGGACACCGTGGGCGGCCTCTGCCTCGAGCCGGTGACCGCAGGGGGCGGCGTGATCACACCGCCGCAGGGCTACTGGGACCGCGTTCAAGAGATTTGCCGCAAGTACGACATCCTGCTGCATATCGACGAAGTGGTTTGCGGCGTGGGCCGCACCGGCACATGGTTCGGCTACCAGCATTACGGCGTGCAGCCCGACATGGTGACGATGGCCAAGGGTGTGGCCTCGGGCTATGCCGCGATTGCCTGCCTTGTGACCACCGAGGATGTGTTCTCGATGTTCAAGGACAATGCCGACGATCCGATGAACTATTTCCGTGACATTTCCACTTTTGGTGGCTGCACGGCTGGCCCGGCAGCGGCGCTGGAAAACATGCGGATCATCGAAGACGAAGACCTGCTTGGAAACACCACGGCGATGGGCCACTACATGCTGGACCAGCTTCATGCACTGGCCGACAAGCACAGCGTGATCGGCGATGTGCGTGGCAAGGGTCTGTTCCTTGGTGCCGAACTGGTCGTGGATCGCGAGTCCCGCAAGCCGATGGCGGAAAAGCGGGTTCAAAAAGTGGTCGCGGACTGCATGCAGCAAGGCATCATCATTGGTGCAACCAACCGCTCCCTGCCCGGGTACAACAACACGCTCTGCTTCAGCCCCGCGCTGATCGCCACCAAGGATGACATCGACCAGATCATTGCATCGGTTGACGAGTCCCTTGGCCGCGAATTTGGGTGAGTGACCCTCTGATCACGGGCCAGCGCCTGAACGCGTTGGGCCAACCCGTTGGCTTACCTCTTGCCGACACATCGCCCCGCCCGGTGCCGCCGCGCACTGATATGGTGGGGCGGTATTGTTCTGTGGTGCCGCTTTGCGCGGATCACGCGGATGATCTTTACAACGCCTTTCGCGCAGACACTGAAGACCGCATCTGGACCTATCTGCCCAACGGCCCCTACCACGACCCTGCCACGTTTCGCGCATGGGTCGAAGAGGCGGTATCTTGGGATGACCCGCTGATGCATACGATCCTAGTCGATGGCCGTGCCGTGGGTCACGCAAGCTATTTACGTATTGCCCCGTCCAGTTCCAGCATCGAGGTTGGGTACATCAACCTGTCTCCCGACCTGCAACGCACCCGCGCCGCGACCGAGTTCCAGTTCCTGATGATGCAGCGCGCCTTTGATGAGCTGGGCTATCGCCGCTACGAATGGAAATGCGACGCCCTGAACGCGCCATCGCGCAAGGCGGCACAGCGGTTGGGGTTCACCTATGAAGGGACGTTCCGGCAGGCAACGCATTACAAGGGTCGGAACCGGGATACCGCGTGGTTCTCGATCATCGACAGCGAATGGCCAGGCCTGAAGCAACGCTTCGAACGCTGGCTTTCGCCAGAGAATTTCAACGCGGCCGGTCTCCAGAAATACAGCTTGCCCACAGTGTGACAGCGGAGTGACGCGCTGGCCGAGCCACAAAGCGGCGCCTTGATCTGCGCCGCAATGGGTCTATTCCATAAAGACATACTGGTGTCACATGGCCCTCACCATGACGAATACGGCGACCACCCCTGCAAAATGCGCAATGGTATTTGGTGCGTTTTCGGGTATGAGGGACTTATGTTAGCGCTATCGTAAATCTTGAACCCACCGTGGAACCCATCTGGATGAGCATGAAAACCGATATTCTGAACCGTCTGAAATATTCGCTGGGCAAGGATGCCGAAAACGCATCGACCTATGATTGGCGGATCGCAGTGTCGCTCGTTTTGCGGGACCAGATGGTCGAGACATGGTTCCAGTCGACCAAGGAAACTTACGAGGCATCGCCAAAGCGGGTCTATTACCTATCGATGGAATTCCTGATCGGGCGTCTGATCGAAGACATGATCTCGAACCTGCGGATGGAAGACACGGTCAAAGCGGCGATTGCCGAATTGGGTCAGGACTACAACACCATCGTGCATGACGAACCGGACGCAGCACTTGGCAATGGTGGGCTTGGGCGTTTGGCCGCGTGTTTCATGGATTCACTGGCCACGCTGGGCATTCCGGCCTTCGGTTATGGAATCCGGTATGAACACGGATTGTTCGAGCAAAGCTTTGCCCAAGGTCAACAGGTCGAGAAGCCCGAGACGTGGCTCACCCAGCGCCATGCGTGGGAATTCGAACGCCCCGAAGCGCGCTATCGGATCGGCTTTGGCGGGCATGTCGAACACCATGAAGGCAAGGCACATTGGCACCCCGGCGAAGTGGTGATGGCAACGGCACATGACACGCCGGTCGTCGGGTGGAAGGGCGAATGGGGCAACACGCTGCGGCTGTGGTCGGCAGAGCCCGCCAAGGAGTTCGACCTCGAAAGCTTTAACCGCGGTGATTACCTTGCCGCGGGCCGGTCCGAGGCTTTGGCCCGGACGATCAGCCGGGTGCTGTATCCCGACGACACCACCGAAAGCGGCAAGGAACTGCGCCTCAAGCAAGAGTATTTCTTTACCGCCGCGTCTCTCATGGACCTGCTGCGCCGCTATTTGAAAGACCACGACGATATCCGCGCGCTGCCCGATTACGTGGCGATCCAATTGAACGACACGCACCCGGCCATCGCTGGTCCGGAACTGGTGCGCATTCTGGTGGACGAGCACGCGATCCCGATGGACGAGGCAATCCCGCTCGCGCGCAAATGTCTGGCCTACACCAACCACACCCTGCTGCCCGAAGCATTGGAACGGTGGAGCGAACATCTGATGGGCCGCATTCTGCCGCGCCATCTTGAGATCATCCGCGCTATCGAACATGCGCATCAGACCGAATTCCCGGACAGCCCACGTATCCTAGAGCACGGCGATGTGCGCATGGGCGAGTTGGCGTTCATAATGACGCACAAGGTCAACGGTGTTTCCGCGCTGCACACCGAACTGGTCAAAGAAACGGTCTTTGCCGATCTGCACCGCATTCACCCGACCCGGATCATCAACCAGACCAACGGCATCACGCCGCGCCGCTGGCTTTATGGCTGCAACCCATCGCTACGCCATCTGATCACTGACACCATCGGTGAAGACTGGGTGGCTGATCTGGAACAGCTGACCGCGCTCAAATCCAAGCGCGACGATGCGGCGTTTATCGAAGCCTTCACCGCGTCCAAGCGCGAGAACAAGGTTAACCTGTCGAACTGGATCAGTGAGACGATGGGCGTGACGCTTGACCCCGACGCGATGTTCGACGTGCAGATCAAGCGTATCCACGAATACAAACGTCAATTGATGAACCTTTTGGAGACTGTCGCGTTGTGGAATGACATGCGCGATAACCCGAACGCAGACTGGACACCGCGAGTAAAGATTTTCGGCGGCAAGGCGGCGCCGGGATATTTCGTGGCCAAAGACATCATTCGCCTGATCAATGACGTGGCACATGTGATCAACACTGACCCCGTCACCGACGATAAGCTCAAAATCGTGTATCCCCCAAATTACAATGTGACGATGGCCGAACGGCTGATCCCAGCCGCAGACCTGTCTGAACAGATCTCGACCGCGGGCAAAGAGGCGTCGGGCACCGGCAACATGAAGTTCGCCCTGAACGGTGCGCTGACCATCGGCACGCTGGACGGCGCGAACGTGGAAATCCGTGATCATGTCGGGTCGGAAAACTTCTTCCTCTTCGGCCTGACCGCACAGGAAGTGATGGAGCGCCGCACGCATCACGGCTATTCCCGCGCCGCGATCGAGGCCAGCCCGCGTTTGCAACGGGTGCTTGGCCAAATCGCCGAGGGGCGTTTTGCACCGCACGATCCAAGCCGCTATCATGGTCTTGTGGGGATGCTTTATGACCATGACTATTTCCTCGTGACCTGCGATTTCGACAGCTATTTCGACACGCAGCGCCGCGCGGACACCGCTTATCGCAACCCGGCGAACTGGGCCGCGATGGCGCTGGTGAACACGGCCAGCATGGGCTGGTTCTCGTCCGACCGTACGATCAAGGGCTATGCCCGCGATATCTGGGGGGCCAAGAGCGTGACCCAAGCCAAGCTTGAGAAATCGGCATGACACAGGCAGCGCCTCTGATCGACGCAAAGACCGCAAACGACATCGCCCAAGGACGGCATGGCGATCCATTCGCCGTTTTGGGCTTGCACGAGGTGGATGGCGCGCTGGTTATGCGGGCGATGCGGCCGGAGGCCGACAGCGTAGAGGTAATCGACGCCAAGACCGGTCGGGCGCTGGTGACGTTGGAGCGGGTGGCCGATGGTCTGTTCGCAGGCGTGATCCCGCGCCGGAAAAAGCGGTTTGACTACCATCTGCGCATGACCCGCGGCAGTGATGTTTGGGAGGAACAGGACGCCTATGCCTTTGGCCCCAAGCTGGGCGAGATGGACGAGTATCTTCTGGGCGAAGGCACACATAACCAGCTTTGGGATGCCGTTGGTGCCCATGTCTGCACACATCAAGACGTTGAGGGCACGCATTTCGCTGTTTGGGCACCAAATGCATCGCGGGTGTCCGTGGTTGGCAATTTCAACGGCTGGGACGGTCGCCGCCACGTGATGCGCCGCCGGGGTGCGACTGGCGTGCACGAGATTTTCCTGCCCGGTCTGGGCGATGGCACCGTCTACAAATACGAAATCATCGATGGCGCGGGCAATCTGCTTCCGCTTAAGGCCGACCCGGTGGGGTTTGGCGCGGAACTCCCGCCCGCAACCGCTTCAGTTGTGCGCGACTTGCGCGGGTATGAGTGGTCCGATGCCGGTTGGCTCTCCAAGCGCGGGGCAAAGCACAAGATCGACCAGCCAATTTCGATCTACGAGGTGCATCTGGAAAGCTGGCGGCGCGTGCCGGAAGAGGGCAACCGGTCGCTGACCTATCTTGAACATGCGTCGATGCTGGTAGATTACGCTCGCGACATGGGCTTCACCCATATCGAATTGACGCCCGTGTCCGAATACCCGTTCGGCGGGTCGTGGGGGTATCAGCCGGTGGGCCTGTTCGCGCCCACATCACGGTTCGGCACACCACAAGAGTTTCGCGCCTTTGTCGATGCCTGCCATCAGGCGGGTCTGGGCCTCATCATCGACTGGGTGCCGGGGCATTTCCCGACCGACCAACACGGGTTGGGCCAGTTCGATGGCACGCCGCTGTATGAACATGCCGACCCCAAAGAAGGGTTCCACCCCGACTGGAACACGCTGGTCTACAACTATGGCCGGACGGAAGTGCAGAACTTCCTGATCGCCAACGCGAAATTCTGGTTCGAGGAATACCATATCGACGGGCTGCGCGTGGATGCGGTGGCCTCCATGCTGTACCGCGATTATTCGCGCAAAGAGGGCGAATGGGTGCCCAACAAGGACGGCGGGCGCGAGAACCTTGAAGCCATCGCCTTCATGCAGCGCATGAACGAGGTGGTCTATGCCGCCGATGACAGCATCCTGACCGCCGCCGAGGAAAGCACCGCCTTTCCGGGGGTCAGCGCGCCGACCAGCAGTGGTGGTCTGGGGTTCGGGTTCAAGTGGAACATGGGGTGGATGAACGACACCCTGCGCTACATGGCCGAAGACCCGATCAACCGTAAATACCACCACGACAAGATGACCTTTGGGCTGCACTACGCGTTCTCGGAAAACTTCATTCTGCCGATCAGCCATGACGAAGTCGTGCATGGCAAAGGGTCGATGTTGGGCAAGATGCCGGGCGATGACTGGCAGCGCTTTGCCAACCTGCGCGCCTATTACGGGTTCATGTGGGGCCATCCCGGCAAGAAGCTGTTGTTCATGGGCTGCGAATTTGCCCAAGGCGGCGAATGGAACAACGAAACCAGTCTTGATTGGCATCTGTTGGACCATGCGCCGCACAAAGGGATGCAGAGCCTCGTGCGCGATCTGAACACGCTCTACCGCACGACACCCGCGCTTTACGAGAAAGACACATCCGAAGACGGCTTCCGCTGGATCGACGGCGGCAACGCGGCGGATTCGGTGTTTTCGTGGGTGCGCTACGGCAAAGAGGGCACACCGCCGGTTCTGGTGGTGTCGAACTTTACCCCCGTGCCGCGCACCAATTACCGCATCGGCGTGCCGCATGCGGGCCATTGGGCCGAAAGGCTGAATTCGGACGCCGCGATCTATGGCGGAACGGACACGGGCAATCCGGGCGGTGCTGACGCACAGGAGATGTCGATGCACGGCTGCCCATATTCCATCGAGATCACCGTGCCGCCGCTGGCGACCGTGTTCTTTCAACTGTCAGACAGTTGAGAGCGCAGATGACAAAAAGGGGGAGGAAAGACATGAGAGAAGACAGGTTCAGCCTGGCGCAGCAATCCATGGCGTTCATTCTGGCTGGCGGACGGGGGAGCCGCCTGAAAGAAATGACCGACATCCGCGCCAAACCCGCCGTCTATTTCGGCGGCAAGACACGCATCATCGACTTTGCCCTATCCAATGCCGTGAATTCCGGCATCCGGCGCATTGGTGTCGCCACGCAATACAAGGCGCACAGCCTCATCCGGCACATGCAACGCGGCTGGAGCTTTTTTCGGGCGGAACGCAACGAATCGCTGGATATCCTGCCCGCCTCGCAGCAGATCAACGAAGACAACTGGTACAAAGGCACCGCCGATGCCGTGACCCAGAACATCTCGGTCATTCGTGGGTATGGTCCAAAATACGTAGTGATCCTTGCAGGTGACCACATCTACAAGCAGGACTATTCGCTGATGATCGAAGAGCATGTCCGCTCTGGTGCCAAGGTCACGGTGGGCTGTATCGCCGTGCCACGCGAAGAGGCCAAAGGCTTTGGCGTGATGGCTGTGGATGACAGCGACAAGATCCTCGATTTCGTGGAAAAGCCAGCCGATCCCCCCACAATGCCCGGTGACGAGACCAAATCTCTGGCCAGCATGGGCATCTACGTTTTCGAGGCCGAGTATCTTTACGAGATCCTTGAAAAAGACGCTCAGAACCCGGAGTCGGAAAACGATTTCGGCAAGGACATCATTCCGGGTATCGTTGCCGCAGGCGGCGCGCGGGCCCATCCCTTCAGCCGCTCTTGCGTGATGTCGGGGCTTGAGACCGAACCTTACTGGCGCGACGTGGGCACAATCGACGCCTATTGGCAGGCCAATATCGACCTCACCGATTTTGAACCGGCGCTTGATATTTACGCCACCGACTGGCCGATCTGGACTTATTCGGAACTGACGCCGCCGGCCAAGTTCATCCACAACGAAGAAGGCCGTCGCGGACAAGCGGTGTCGTCGATGGTGTCGGGTGGGTGTATCATTTCGGGGTCGTCGCTTTATCGGTGCCTGCTGTTCACGGGCGTGAAGACGCATTCGTTCTCGCAGCTCGAAGGGGTGGTCGCCCTGCCCTATGCCGAGGTGGGACGCCGCGCCTACCTCAAGAACGTGATCCTCGATCGGGGTGTGAAAATCCCGCCGGGACTGATCGTGGGTGAAGATCCCAAGGAAGATGCCAAGCGGTTCCGACGCACCGAAAGCGGCATCTGCCTTATCACGCAAGAGATGATCGACAAGCTGGGTAAGTAACATGAACGTCCTGATGGTGGCTTCGGAATGTGCGCCTTTCGTGAAAACGGGGGGATTGGCGGATGTGGTCGGCGCATTGCCTGCCGCTTTGGCGCGGGTGGATGTGGACGCACAGGTGGTGTTGCCCGCATATCCGCCACTGTTTCCGTTGTTGCCAAAGGGCGAAGAAGTTGCACGATTTGACGACCTGCCGGGCGGACCCGGCCGCATCGTCAGAGTAACCGTACAGGGGATTACACTTCTGCTACTGGATGCGCCCCAACTGTTCGACCGCCCCGGTGGGCTTTATGTCGATGAGGCAGGCAAAGATTGGGCCGACAACCATCTGCGCTTTGGCGCGTTATCAATGGCCGGGGCGCGCATCGCAATGGGGGCAATCGACGGCTATCAGCCCGATGTCCTGCACGCTCATGACTGGCAGGCGGCGCTTGCGCCGGTCTACTTGCGGATGGCCGGGCGCGACACGCCGAGGTCGATCATCACCATCCACAATATCGCCTTCCAAGGCCGGTTTGGCCCGCAGGTCCTGGACCGGCTGCACCTCAAGACCGATTGGTTTCACCCTGAGGGGCTGGAGTTCCATGGCGATCTGAGCTTTCTCAAGGGCGCATTGATGTACGCGGATCGGATCACCACGGTCAGCCCGACCTATGCGCGCGAAATCCTCACGCCGGAATTCGGTATGGGTCTTGAGGGCGTGTTGCAGGCGCGTGCCTCGGTTCTGAGCGGAGTGCTGAACGGGATCGACATCGAGGCATGGAACCCTGCCGATGATACCGCTTTGGCCGAGCCCTATGAGGCCAAAACGCTAAAGCGCAAAGCGGCGAACCGTACCGCGCTGAGCGAGCGGCTGGGACTGAACACCGACACCTCTGGTCCGCTGTTCTGCGTGGTCAGCCGTCTGACCAACCAAAAAGGTCTGGATGCTTTGCTGGACGCGGTGCCACATCTGGTGGAACGCGGCGCACAGCTTGCCGTTTTGGGCACTGGGCAACCCGAGCTCGAACAGGGCTTCCGCGATGCGGCACAGGCCCATCCCGGTCAGGTTGCTACCCATATCGGCTATGATGAGGCGCTGTCGCATCTGTTTCAGGCGGGCAGCGATGCGATTCTGATCCCGTCACGGTTCGAACCCTGCGGTCTGACCCAGCTATACGGTCTGCGCTATGGCACACTGCCCGTTGTCGCGCGCACCGGGGGGCTGGCTGATACGGTGATCGACGCCAATGTCGCTGCGATCCTTGCCAAAGCGGCCACCGGTTTTGTCTTCACAGATGTGAGTGCCTTCGGGATTGCGCAGGTCATCGACCGGGTGGTTGACGCCTATGGCGACCCGAAACTGTGGCAATCCTTGCAACGCGCCGCTATGCGTCATCCTGTGAGCTGGGACAGCTCTGCCCAAGCCTATTGTGACCTTTACACCGATCTTGTCTGATGACCTATCACGCCACCGTTTCCGCAACGCTTGAACCCGGCTCGCCGTCACGGTTGGGTGCGCATTTCGATGGGGGTGGCACGAATTTCGCGGTATTCTCGGAACATGCAGAACAGGTCTCGCTGTGTCTGTTTTCACAGGACGGCACGCGCGAAGAGATGCGTGTTCCCCTGCCCGAACGTACGGGGGCGGTGTGGCATGGGTATCTGCCGGGCGTGCAGCCCGGTACGCTTTATGGATACCGCGCGTCAGGGCCTTATGCGCCCGAGGCTGGGCATCGCTTTAACCGCAACAAGCTGCTGATCGACCCTTACACGCGCGAGTTTCATGGCGCGTTCACCGATCACACGGCAAATTTTGGGTATCAGCACGCCGCACCCGAGGCGGATCTGTCCTTTGACAGCCGCGACAGCGCGCCGTTTGTGGCAAAGTCGGTGGTGTCGGACCCGGCGCTGTTTCCGCTGGATGGACAGCCATTATCCAAGGGTTGGCAAGACACGCTGATCTATGAGGCCCATGTCAAAGGGTTGACCATGCGCCATCCGGGGATGCCCGAAAACCTGCGCGGCACCTATGAGGGTCTGGCCTCACCCGCCATGCTGGATCATCTGACCAAGCTGGGCGTGACGGCGGTCGAGCTGCTGCCGGTGCAGGCGATCAAATCCGAAGGAGCGCTGTCTGGGCGCGGTCTTGTGAATTACTGGGGCTACAACACGGTCGGGTTTTTTGCGCCCGAGCCACGCTATTTCGGCCCCGCTGGCGTGCGCGGCTTCCGTGAGATGGTGGACCGCTTCCATTCCGCCGGGATCGAGGTCATTCTGGACGTGGTTTACAACCATTCAGCAGAAGGCGATCACCTTGGGCCAACCCTGTCGTTTCGCGGGCTGGACAACGCCTCGTATTACCGCCTGCAGGACGACCAGCCGCGCTATTATGTGAACGATACAGGCTGTGGCAACACACTGAACGTGACGCACCCTTTTGTCATCCGCATGATCCTCGACAGTCTGCGGTTCTGGGTACAGGCGATGGGGGTCGATGGGTTCCGCTTTGATCTTGCCACAACGCTGTGCCGCGAAACGGATGGGTTCGACCGTTCGGGGCGCTTCATGATCGCGCTACGGCAAGACCCAGTGTTGGCGGACGTAAAACTCATCGCGGAACCCTGGGATATCGGCCCGGACGGATACCAGTTGGGCGGCTTCCCCGCCAAAGTCGCCGAATGGAACGACCGTTATCGCGACACGGTGCGCAAATTCTGGCGTGGCGATGCACATGGCGCGCAGGAATTGGGGTCAGCACTGCTTGGCACGGCTTACCTGTTCGACAAACGCGGACGGCGGGTGTGGTCATCCGTCAACTATGCCGCCTCGCATGATGGCTACACGCTGGCCGATACAACGCAATTCGAGAACCGCCAAAACGAGGCCAATGGCGAAGGCAATCGCGACGGACATAAAGAGAATTACAGCGACAATTTCGGCGTTGAAGGACCAAGCGATGATCCCGCGATCTGTGCCCAGCGCGCAAGGCGACAGCGCAACATGCTGGCCACGGTGTTCCTGTCCCAAGGCACGCCGATGCTCTTGGCCGGGGATGAGGGCGGACACACGCAGCACGGCAATAACAACGCCTATTGTCAGGACAATGAGACCACATGGATCGACTGGGCCTCGCTGGACCCTGAGATGATTGGCTTTACCGCAGAACTTTCGCGGTTCCGGCACGAGACACCAATCCTGCGGCAGATGGATTTCCTGCACGGGGCCACGCGCGAGACCGACCGCCGCAAAGACGTGGAATGGCGCGGTTTCGATGGCAAACCTTTGAATTGGAGCGACGACACACTGTCAAGCCTGTGCCTGCATTTGCGCGGCAATGCGGAAAGCGTGGCGGGCAAAGCGCTGACCGACGAAGTGCTTTTGGCCTTCAATCGGAGCGACGACGATCTTGATCTTCTGCTACCAACCGCGCCGGGCGTTTGGGTGCGCGACATAGACAGTTCGGAACCTGCCCAGACCGCAACGCCCATTTCCGCAGAGCGGGTCTGCGTCCCGGCTCAATCGGTCAGTGCCTTTGTTCTCAAGCCCGGTTCTGCCAGATGAGCGACACCGACGAAAGTTTGCGCACGCTGGCACAAGCGCAAGGCATCTACCTCGACTTTTTCGACTTGCATGGCGCCCGGCACGAGACCTGTCCCGACACGCTGCGTGCCTTGCTCAAGGCTTTGGGGACAGAGGCAGACAGCCCGGCACAGGTGACCGAGGCATTGGCGGCGCAGACTGCGGACGCGCGGCCGACAGAGGTGATTGCCTTTGCCGGAGACCCGATCACCGTTCCCATGCCCGGCACCTGCGACTGGTCGCTGGTGAATGAGCAAGGGGACATCATTGGCGAAGGCCGTGGGCGCGGCGTGATTGACCTTCCGCGATTGGGTGTTGGTTATTACGACCTGCACATCACGGGTACGCAATCCGGCCGGTGCTTTGTCATGGTGCGCCCGCACCGCGCGCCTGATCTGGCGTCGAAAGCGCATATCGACGCTTGCTGGGGCACGACTGGGGCGCTTTATGGTTTGCGCTCAGCCACCAATGGCGGGCTGGGAAATTACCGCGATCTGGGCGCAGTTGCCGCCACGTTCGGACGGGCCGGGGCAGAGTTCCTGGGGGTCAATCCGCTACACGCACTAGGCTGGGCGATGGAAGAGATCATCAGCCCCTATTCGCCGTCGCATCGCGGCATGTTCAACATCGACCATATCGCGGTTGAGGGTGGGCTTGGGCCGACACCGGACGCAGGTCTCATAGACTATGCCGGATTTCGTGAACGGCATCGCGCGGCGTTGGAGGCGCAATTCAAAACGCGCGACAGGGACGCATTTGCAGATTGGTGCGAGACCTGCTCTGACGAGACCCGTCAGTTCGCCGAGTTCGAGGCGATCAGCGAAACCCATGGGCATGATTTCCGCACTTGGCCTGTGGCGTTGCAAATGCCCGGAGCAGTGGCGCGCAAGGCTGCTGGAAAACGGGCGGAATTCCATCTGTGGCTGCAATACCTTGCCGACACCCAGATCGACGCAGCACAGCGCGACGCCTGTGCCTCGGGTATGGCGCTTGGCCTCTATCTTGATCTTGCAGTGGGTCCACGCCCCGACGGGGCCGAGGTCTGGATCAACGCGAACACCATCGCGCGCGGCGTCACCATCGGTGCACCACCCGATCACCTGAGCCCCGAGGGCCAATCCTGGGCGCTGGCCGCACATGCGCCGGGGCCGTTGGCACGGGCACACTATGCGCCGCTCAGGTCAATGCTGCGGCGGCTGATGGCGAAATGCGGCGTGCTGCGGATCGACCATGCGCTGGGGCTGTTGCGCAGCTATTGGCTGCCAGACGATGGCAATCCGGGTGGATACATCACGCAACCATTGGACGCGCTTTTGGCCGTGATCACCATCGAGGCGCATCAGGCCGGGTGTTTGGTGGTGGGCGAAGACCTTGGGCTGGTGCCGGATGGTTTTCGTCAGGCGATGAATGACGCGGGTCTGTACAGCTATGCCGTCTGGCAGTTCGAAGCGAACCATCTGGGGGAAATCCTGCCAGCCGACACTCTGCCGCCCTACAGCCTAGCCTGTTTCGGCACCCACGACACGCCAACGCTCAGCGGTTTCTGGCATGGCACCGACATTGACTGGTGGCAACGGGTAGGCTGGCTGTCTTCGGGCGACCGCGCCGCGCGCCACAGTCAACGGGCCAAACAACGGGCCAGCCTGCGCGACGTTTGCGCGATCCCAAGCGCTGCGCAGATTGGAGATATCGTTGACATCATCCACGGCGGTTTGGCGCAATCTCCGGCGGCGTTGGTTTCGGTGCAGATGGACGATGTCTTCGGTGAACTTGAGGCGCAAAACCTGCCCGGCACGATCAACGAGCACCCCAATTGGCGACGACGGCTGAGCCTGCCCATCGACGCGATGGAACAGAGCGCGGCCTTGCTGCATATTTCAGATGTGATGAGCAATGCGCGCGGCGCACCCGCTCACCAAGACGAGACGGACCACCCCAAGGAGGTACCCGCATGACGATCCTGACCCAGACCTGCACCCCTTTCGAGGGCCAGAAGCCCGGCACATCGGGGCTGCGCAAGAAGACCCGCATTTACATGCAACCGGGCTACGTGGAGTGTTTCGTTCAGTCGATCTTCAACGCAATCGGTGGCGTTGCGGGCAAGGCATTGGTGATCGGCGGCGACGGTCGGTACTTCAACGCCGAGGCGATCCAGACGATCCTGCGCATGGCGTCGGCCAATGGCGCGGCGCTGGCGATTGTCGGTCAAAGCGGGCTTTTGTCCACCCCGGCGGCCTCGAACCTGATCCGCCAGCGCGGTGCGGATGGCGGGTTGATCCTGTCGGCCAGCCACAATCCCGGTGGTATCGACGAAGATTTTGGACTGAAATACAACATCTCGAACGGGGGGCCTGCCCCCGAAGCGATCACCGACGCGATCTACGAGCAAACCAAGACACTCAGCAGCTTCAAGACACTGGACACGGCCGATATCGACCTTGACCAGATCGGAACGGTGTCGTTGGGCGAGATGGCGGTGGAGATCGTTGATCCGGTCGACGACTACGCCGCGCTGATGGAAGACCTGTTCGACTTCGCAGCCTTGCGGGCGCTGTTCGCCAGCGGCTTTACCATGAAGTTCGACGCGATGCATGCGGTGACCGGGCCCTATGCCAAGACCATTCTGGAAGACACGCTGGGCGCACCTGCGGGCACGGTATTGAACGGTGTGCCGTCGGTGGATTTCGGCAAGGGTCACCCCGACCCGAACCCGATCTGGGCCAAGCCGCTGGTCGATCTGGTAATGTCCGACGACGGGCCTGATTTCGCGGCTGCGTCAGACGGGGACGGCGACCGGAACATGATCCTTGGCAAGGGCGTCTATGTCACGCCATCGGACTCTCTGGCGGTACTGGCCGCCAACGCGCATCTGGCCCCCGGATACGAGCGCGGCATCGCGGGTGTCGCGCGGTCGATGCCGACCAGCGGTGCGTGTGACCGCGTGGCGGAAGCGCTGGCGGTCGAATGCTTCGAGACACCTACGGGCTGGAAGTTCTTCGGAAACCTGCTGGACGCCGGGCGCGTGACGCTCTGTGGCGAGGAAAGTGCAGGCACGGGCAGCGACCATGTGCGCGAAAAGGACGGGCTTTGGGCAGTTCTGCTGTGGCTCAACATTCTGGCGGTGCGCAAGATGTCGGTGAAGGAGATTCTGCAGGACCATTGGCAGACCTACGGCCGCAACTACTATTCGCGCCACGATTACGAGGCGGTGGATGCGGCTGCGGCCAACGGGTTGATCGCGGAGCTGACGGTGAAGCTGGAGTCTTTGGCCGGGCAGACTTTTGGGGCGTGCACGGTGACGATGGCAGATACGTTCTCATACCACGATCCGGTGGATGGCTCGGTGAGCCACAATCAGGGGCTTCGGATCAATTTCGAGGGCGGCGGCCGCGCAGTGCTGCGTCTGTCGGGCACCGGGACAGAGGGCGCGACGCTGCGCGTCTATCTGGAGCGGTACGAGGCCCCTGAGGGCGATCTGAATATCGAGACGCAGGCGGCGCTTAAGGACATCGCGGAGGCGACCGCGTTGATCAGTGGCTTGACCGAGCGCACCGGTCGGACAGCGCCTGACGTGATGACCTGAGCGGGGAAGCCCTACCCCCGCTGGACGCGCAGGCGGGAGGCGCGGCGGGTCAGCACCTGACGACGGATGAAGGCCAGAATAAAGAGCGCGCTTAGGATCAGAATGATGGTCGGTGCCGGTGCACTGTCGAGAAAGAAGCTGAGGTAGGTGCCCAACAGCATCGCTGCCATGTTCACCGTAACCGCAACCCAAAGCATCGCCTTGAACTGACGCACCAGCAGGAACGCAATCGCCCCCGGCGCGATCAGTAGGCCGATGGCAAGGATGAGGCCAGCCGCCGACAGCGTGGCGACGATCGTCAGCGACAGCGCTGTCAGCATCCCGTAATGCAGCGCGTTGACCCAGAGGCCAGACGCTTGGGCCTGCGCGGGATCGAAGCTGTGCAAGAGCCAGTCTTTCCATTTGAGCAGGAGCATGCCCGCAACCAGCGCCGAGATGATACCAGCGGTCCAAAGCTCGTGCGGCTCCACCCCCAACATATTGCCGAACAGGATGTGGTCGAGATGGGCGTTCGTCTCAACCGAGACATAAAGCACGATCCCGAGACCAAACATGCCAGAGAACACCACCCCCATCACCGTGTCCTCTTTGACCCGGCTGTTTATCGACAGATACCCTGTCGCCAGCGCGCAGGTCATGCCAGCGGCAAACGCACCGATGATGAGCGGGATGCCGAGGATATAGGCCAGAACGATGCCTGGCAGAACGGCGTGGCTGACCGCGTCGCCCATAAGCGCCCAGCCTTTGAGCACCAGAAAGCAGGAGAGCAGCGCAGTGGGCACCGCAACCATCATCGAAATGAGAAAGGCGTTTTGCATAAATGCAAAGCGGAAGGGCAAAAGCAGGGCTTCAACGTCCATCATGCACCGCCTTTTGCAGGGTCGGCCTGCACGAGGCTGTCCTTTGGCCCATCCCTCAGCGCTGCGTTCGCCTTGCGACGTGCAGCAAGCAGACCGTGCTGCGGGGCAAACACAAAAGCCACGAGGAAAATCAGCGTTTGCAAGCAGACGATGATCCCACCGGTCGCACCGTCGAGGAAGTAGCTGATATAGGCTCCGGTGAAGCTGGTCACCGACCCGATCACCACCGAAGTCACGATGAGGCGCGGGAAACGGTCGCAGAGCAGGTAGGCGGTCGCCCCCGGTGTCACCACCATGGCGATCACGAGGAACGCGCCCACGGTTTGCATTGCCGCCACAACCGAGGCCGAGAGCAGGATGAAGAACACTGCTTTAAGCAGTTGTGGACGCAGGCCGATGGTGCGGGCGTGGTTTTCGTCGAAGAACGTAACCATCAGATCTTTCCACTTGAGCAGCAGCACCGCCAGCGACACGAAGCCGATGATGGCAAGCTGCAATGTATCCTCGGGTGTGATGGCAAGGATATTGCCCATGGTGATGGTCTGCACCGAGACCGAGATCGGGTTCATGGATACCATGAACAGGCCGAGCCCGAAGAACGAAGTGAAGATCAGGCCGATGATCACGTCAGGTTTGAGGCCCGAGCGTTCCGACAAGAACAGCATCGCCCCCGCAGCCAGCCCGCCCGCGATGAACGCGCCCAGCGCGAAGGGCAATCCAAGGATATAGGCCCCGGCGACACCCGGCACGACCGAATGGGCCAGCGCGTCGCCGATCAGGGACCAGCCCTTGAGCATCAGATAGGCCGAGAGGAACGCACAGACCGCGCCGACCAGTGCCGAGACCCACATGGCGTTGACCATGTAATTGTAGCCGAAGGGTTCCAGCAGAAGGTCCATCACGGTTTGCTTTCCGTGATCTGGGTCTTGTCGCCGTATTGCACGAAGGGGCGTTCATCGTCGGTAAAGATCGTGATTGCACGGGCGTCTTCGTCGTCGTGCAACGCATCACCGCCCAGCGTGAAGTGGCGCAGCACTCCGCCGAACGCCTGTTCAAGGTTCTCGCGGGTGAAGGTGGTCTCGGTCGGGCCGTAGCTGAGCACAGTGCCTTTCACCAGAACCGTGCGGTCGCAGAATTCGGGAACCGACCCGAGATTGTGGGTCGAGACCAACATCACCCGGCCTTCGTCGCGGAGTTCGCGCAGCAACGCAACGATCTGGTCCTCGGTTTTGACGTCTACGCCTGTGAACGGTTCATCCAGCAGGATCACCTGCCCGTCCTGTGCCAAGGCGCGTGCAAGGAATACGCGCTTGCGCTGGCCGCCGGAGAGTTCACCGATCTGGCGGTGGCGGAACTCGGTCATGTTTACGCGGGCCAGCGCCTGATCGACCGCTGCGTGGTCGGCGGCTTTGGGGCGACGCAGAAACCCCATTTTGCCGTAGCGGCCCATCATCACGACATCTTCGACCAGCACCGGGAAGGCCCAGTCCACCTCTTCGGATTGCGGCACGTAGGCCACGAGATTGCGGGCCAGCGCCTCTTTGACGGTCAGTCCCAGGATGCGAATCTCGCCCTTGGCGGCAGGCACAAACCCCATGATCGCCTTGAACAGCGTGGACTTGCCCGCGCCGTTGATGCCCACAAGCGCCGTCACGGTGCCGCGCGGGATTTCGAAACTGGCGTTCCAAAGCGCGGTGTGGCCGTTGCGATATGTGACGGTCACGTCCTGTGCGGACAGACCGCCGCCCTTTGCCGCGCTGCTGGTGGTCCGGGTCGTCTGGCTCTGCTCATCGAGCATGGCGTGTCCTTAGTGTTGCAGGCCTTTGGCCTGACGGAGTTGCAGGCGCTTGGTCCTGACATGGGTGCGCCCGCAGCCTTGCAGCTGCGGGCCTTTGTATCCGGTTCTGCGCCGCCTAGTTGCTGACGGCGGTGGTCAGACCTTCGGCAACGGTGCGGGTCGTCACGGTCAGCAGGTCAAGGTACGTCGGCACCGGACCGCCTTCCTCGCTCAACGAATCGACATAGAGCACGCCGCCATAGGTGACACCCGTTTCGCGCGCGACCTGTTCCGCCGGAGCGGTGTTGACGGTGCTTTCGCAGAAAACAACTGGGATGTCATTGTCCCGGACACCGTCGATCACCGCGCGGACCTGCTGAGGTGTGCCGTTCTGGTCGGCGTTCATCGGCCAGAGATACAGCTCTTTCAATCCCATGTCGCGCGCAAGGTAACTGAACGCGCCTTCGCAGGTCACCAGCCAACGCTGGTCTTCGTGAATGGCCGCGACCGCCGCGCGCAGCGGTTCGATCGTGGCGCGCAGCTCGGCTTTGTAGCGGTCGGCGTTCGCGGCATAGATCGTGGCATTGTCCGGGTCAGCATCAGCAAAGGCTTTGGTGATATTGTCGATATAGATCAGAGCGTTATCCAGTCCCATCCAGGCATGCGGGTTGGGCTTGCCTTCGTAACTGCCTGACGAGATCGAGATCGGGTCGATGCCATCGCTGAGCGTGACAGACGGCACATCTTCCAGATTGGAGACGAATTGCTCGAACCATAGTTCGAGGTTGAGCCCGTTCCACAGGATCAGATCGGCGTCATAGGCCCGCACGATATCTTGCGGGGTCGGCTCATAGCCGTGAATCTCTGCGCCTGGTTTGGTAATCGACACCACTTCGGCGGCATCCCCTGCCACGTTCGCCGCCATATCGGCAAGAACGGTAAAGGTGGTGACCACTTTCATCTTCTCGTCCGCTGTCGCCCCACTGGCCGCGACAGCCAAAAGCCCGGCCGATACCAGCGCGGTGAACTTCGTTCTCATGTTTTGACCCTCCGTGTTGACTATGCCTGTTCAGTTTTGAAAATGCAAATCACTCGCAACAACGTAGGAAGACAGACCGCCCCCACAAGGGGTACGACACAAAAATATCCCACGATGTACCGCGGATATCCCTATGCGAAGCTGCATTTTTGAGAAGATCAGTGGTGAGCCGTGCAGGACTGTGCGGGGTGAGGGAAATCAACGGCTTGCGCTGGCGAACCGGAAAAACCCATCCCTTGATTTGATTAGGCTTTTCGGGCCTCTGGCGAACCGTTTCAGGGGGCCAAGAAACCGAAAGGCCGCTGACTGGGCTGGCACCCGCGTCAACGGCCAAATCGAAAAGTTTGCGCAGAATAGATACCAGATCGCGCCTGTGATCGCAATCGCGGGAGGGGCCAATGTCTGAGGTTCTGCCCTTCTGCAAGATCAAGCTACAATACCTGCTCGAGATGGTCACCGACCACGCGCTGGACGACAACGCCCTGCGAGTCGCTCTCTACCTGGCGCTAGCCCATGCGGACCACGAGACCGGCGAGAGCCGCCCGTCCTTCGAGACCATCGGCGCGGCCATCGGCAAGCACGCCAAGTCGGTCAAGCGGGCGCTGAACAAGGTCGAGGCGGCAGGCTACATGACCGTGGAGCGCGGGACCAATAAAGGGAAATCGTCGCGCTACCGACCGACCGAGGCCGCCATGAGACGGGCGACCGAACGCCGCCGGGAGGGGGACAAGGTTGTCCCGCTTAGCCGCGCCAAAGGGGGACACTCCTGTCCACAAAGCGGGACAGACCTGTCCGGCAAAGGGGGACAGGATCGCCCCCCGAACAGAGAACAAGAACTTAGAAAAGAACAGGGGCGCGCGTCCGCGCCGGATTTGCCCGATGAAGGGCTATCCGGCGGAACGCGCCCGGACCTGGTGTTTGTCCCGAGGGGCATCTGCTTTGTCCGGGACTGGGATGCACGGCTGGCCCGGGAAGGGATGACCACGCTGGAGCGCAGCCTGCCCCTGTCGCCGCACGAGCATCATCTGGGCTTCTGGCTTCCGGCCCGGACACCGGCCCCGGTGGAAAGCGCGGAATGGCAGGCGCAGTTGCGTCTTCTGCGGGATGTCATCCGTCAGGCGCAGGATGGCGCATGCACCGCGCCTTCTGCACCCCGCATCGCGTCCTTTGCACAGCGTCAGATGCAGCGCGCATCGCGTCTTGCGCAGGATGTTGCCCCGACCGTGGGGGAGAACCGTCATGCGGTCTGAGGAAACAGCAAGGCGACCCATGTCATACGCTGGCGCTTCTGACACTGGACCTTGCGAGGGGCGGCAAGCCTCCCCTTCGAACCCCACCGGCGCGGGCAAGACCCGCGCAAAGGAGCCGCTGACGGAGACCTTCGTCTTCCGTTGCACGGCGGCTGAGAAAGCCGAGCTGCGGGCCAAGGCCGAGGCTGCGGGACTACCCGCCTCAACGCTCTTGCGTGAGGCGCTTGGCTTGACCGAGGCGCGCCGCCGCAAGCCCGTGCCGCGCGTCGATCCGGCGCTGGTGCTGGCCGTCGGGCGCATCGGCGGAAACCTCAACCAGATTGCGCGCTGGCTGAACCGCGCGATGCTGGTGGGCCGCACCGACCTCGACAGCCTGACCGTCGCGCGCCGCCTGTTGG
This sequence comes from Marivita cryptomonadis, assembly GCF_002115725.1. GTDB lineage: Bacteria > Pseudomonadota > Alphaproteobacteria > Rhodobacterales > Rhodobacteraceae > Marivita > Marivita cryptomonadis. The sequence continues at coordinate 251,688 of NZ_JFKD01000002.1, read as the reverse complement.
TGATCGAACGTCAGCTTGCCAAGCTCCTCGATGAGGCGCGGCGGTGCTGATCAAGTTCTTCCCCAATGGCAAGGGCGCGGGCGCGGGGCCGGTCGGATACCTCGTGGCCGAGCGCGTGCTGGCCTACGACGGCAACCGCGACCTGATCCGCGATGCCGATGGCCAGCCGCTGACCGTCACGCGCGACCCTTTGCCCGAGGTGCTGCGCGGCGACCCCAGCCGCACCGAGGCGCTGATCGACGCCAGCCGCCACCAATGGACCTACCGCGCGGGCGTGATCAGCTTTGCGGCTCAGGACGCGCCCAGCGAGGCGCAGCAGGCCGAGGTCATGGACGCATTCGAGCAGTTGGCCTTCGCCGGGCTGGACGGCGAGCAATATGACATGCTCTGGGTCCGCCACAGCCACGAAGACCGCGTGGAACTGCATTTCTGCACCCCACGCTTGGAACTGACCACGGGCCGCAGCCTGAACATCGCGCCACCGGGCTATCAGGACGCGTTTGACTCCTTACGCGACCTGATGAACCAGCGCCACGGCTGGGCCGACCCGATGAAGCTGGAGCGCGCGCAGGAGGTCCGCGACACCATCGAGGCCCCGACCCGCGCCCAGGGGCGGGACGAGCTGCATACGTGGATCCTCGATCAGATATCGATGGGTCTGATCGAGGATCGTACCAGCATGCTCGATGCCCTTGCCGACGCTGGCTTCGACCTTCCCCGCGTCGGCAAGACCTACCTGACCGCACGGGACCCCGAGACCGGCGAGCGCTGGCGCCTGAAAGGAGAGATTTTCCATGAAGACTGGCAAGCCGACCCGGCTGAGCGAGAAGCTGAACGCGGAGCTGGACACGATACGTCAGGACTACGCCGCCTCGATGGCATCCCAGCTGGAGAGCTTCAGGACCGATTTGACGGCCATTGCGAGCGACGCGCGGCGTACCATCGAGAACGATACGCGCCGCTTCCTGAACGAGAACAGGAGCTTGTTCGAGACACGGACCGAGCAGATCAGGCGCTGGCTGACGATCTCGCCCTGGGTGATCTCGGGGCTGATCGTGACGGGGATCGCCTCGATGATGGCCGCGAGCTGGTTCTGGACGGCGTTGCTGACGCGCTCGGAGCTGACGGAACTGGGCCTGACGCGGATCGACCGGGGGGAGCAGACCTGGCTGACGCTGGACCCCGACAGGACCGAGCTGAAAACCTGCACACTGGCCGGAACGCCGGTCATCTGCATCAAGATCGAGGAGGAATAGATGACGGCACCCCTGACAGCCTTGGAACGCGACTTGCTCGCCTGCGTCGAGCGGTTGGTGACGGCCTGCGAAACCTCAGCCGCGGAATTGAGCGGCTTGGAGGCGCGCTCGACGAAGAGGCTGCAAGTCCAGTTGGATGGTATCGCGGCCTGCGCGACGTTGCTCATACGCTCGCAGATCGCGTCAATGCAGGCGTTGCGTGGCTTGCTGAGCGAAGAGGTTACCTACAACGCGCTGGACGCGAAGTTGAACGAGAGCTTGAGCTTAGTGAGGGACGCCGAAGAGAGGCTGAGACAGAGCTAGAAGTGCAGGATCGGGACATGGACCGGGGGCTGACGCATTGAGTCGAGTGAGTTTTGCCATGTCAGGGATTGGCATATGAATGCATTATGCCATATCCTAGCATTGCGATAAGCAATGAAATGCCATACTTTGACATTACAATAATGTCTGATGTGCAAAACCAAAGGTTGGCAGATGTCCGTTTCACGTGCAAAACAACGGCAAGCAGAAGGCAAGATCAATCAGGCCAGGCAGGTGGCTCAAGCCCTCGCCAAGCCACTTGGAGGCTGGATTGCGACTTTCCAGGAAGCCATCGGCATGAGTGCACCGGCTCTAGCCGAGCGGTTGGGTGTGTCCAGGAACAGCATCTACAGCTCAATCCAGAACGAGCAGGCCGGGACGATTTCTCTAAACCAGCTCGACAAGATGGCTGAGGCCATGGGCGGCAAGTTGGTTTACGGGATCGTCCCGAACAAGGGCCCGGTTGAGGAAATCATCATGGCGCAAGCTCGCAAGAAGGCCAGACGCATCATCCAGCGCACCCGCGCGCACATGGCTTTGGAAGAGCAGACCGAAGGCCTGCGCAGCCAGGAAGAGATGATCGAGGAACTCGCGAGCGAAATTGCCCGCGAGATGCCGAGGGATTTCTGGAAATGACCTTAGAGCTGCACGAGCCTACCGGCGCGACCCCACTCACACCTGACGAGCTGCTTGGCCTCAAGGCCAAGCACATCACAACGCGCGGCGAGCTGAACGAGCTGGAGGGTGAAAACATCATCGAGGGGCTGACCTGGCTGGACCGGCGGCCCAGGTCTTTCGACATCCTGACCGACGATGCCGCCCGCGAGGTCCACAAGCGGTTGTTCGGCCAGGTCTGGGATTGGGCGGGTGTCTATCGTTTGACAGAGAAGAACATCGGCGTGCCGGTCTGGTACATCTCGACCGAAATGCGCACCTGCCTCGACGATGCCCGCTACTGGCGCGACAACGGCACCTATGACCCGCTGGAAGCAACTGCACGCTTCCACCACAAGCTGGTCTGGGTACATCCCTTTGCCAACGGCAACGGACGCTGGGCGCGGATTATGGCGGATGCCTACCTCGCCGCGATTGAACCGGATATCTTCATCGACTGGTCAGGTGGCAGTACCTTGACGGATGATAGCGACCATCGGGCTCGCTACATCGCGGCGCTGCGGGCGGCCGATCGGTTCGCGTTTGGGCCGTTGGTTGCCCTTCTAGAGGAAACTGCGAAATGACAATAAACCCGACGTCCGGCCTGAGGCGCCTTTGAAACGAACTGGTTAACAAACCGGCGCGGATGAACTAGGACCTAGTAAGCGATTTGGGCACCCGCCTCGCTCATCGCTGACACCTGCACAACAACCTAAGAGGTTACCACCGAATTGTGGGAACGAGATAAAAACATTCCTACCGATTTGTTCCAATCGGTGAAGTCAAATGAAAGGCACCATGCTTGGGAGAGAGTGCACTCGCCCAAGCCAAGTATTCATGACAAGAATTTGTTCGGACACTTCGTTTCGGTGTACGCTTCGTTCTCGCGTTCATTCGCACTTGATGCGCTGAACATATTGGCGACAAAGCGAAGTGAAATTGTTCTGGACCCATATTTCGGCGCGGGAACCACACTCAGCGCAGCAAACGAACTTGGAATGCCATCAATCGGCATTGAACTTAGCCCTTTTTCTGTGGCGTTGGCCAAGTTGAGGTTTACTACTGCACCTCAGAAAAAAATCTTTGACGGTCTTCTTGCTTCTAGGAACCCGAACCCAAGCTTGAACGCATTCTCTTCAGAGACGGCCTCGTTATTCAACGAGCCCGACTTGGCTCTGATTTCCTCGTTGCTTCCACAGGAAGTGGTCGATCCACAAACCAATTGGCTTCGAAACATCTTTAGCACAACCGAACCACAACTGGATGACAGTACTTATGTGCTCCTTTGCGCCATCATTGCAGCAAACAAGTCGGCCAAAGTGACTAAGGGCTCGAACCCTGTATGGATTCGAAAGCTCTTGGAAGGGGAGCCTTATAGCGACACAAAGCTTGAAATTTTGACGAAAACCATTGCTGAGATGCTCCGCTCGTTAAACTTTCGCCAAGATGCGCCCACTCCTCAAGTCCGACTAGCTGACGCGCGATCCATGCCGATTGAGACAGATTCGATCGACATCGCTATCTTCTCACCGCCGTACCTGAACCGGTTGGACTATTTCGTCAGCAACTACCCGGCGAACATGCTTCTATGCGATCTTTCCGGAATCGACGCTGAAACTACAAGAAAGGAATTGATTGGCACAACTAAAATTGTTGGCAAGGACGTGTCACCTTATCCTATCGGAGATTACTGCAAGTCTCTTCTAAACGAAATCTGGAACCACCCTAGCAAGGCTTCGAAGAGCTATTACTATTGGAACTACGTAGATTACATCCGCTCAACTTACGAGGTGTCAGCGGAACTCAGAAGGGTGATCAAGCCCACTGGGCGGGGAGCGATAGTGATCCAAGATTCCTTTTACAAGGAACTGCGCGTATTAACGCACCAGATCGTTGTCGAATCGCTTCTGGCGCAGGGGTTTCGTTGCCAAATTGCTCGCCGTGAAACTGTCAAAGGTCATATGGGACGGATGAGCCCTAAACAGTCCAAGTACGCAAACGATAAGACGCTTTTTGAATATGTTGTAGAATTTTCATACACTTAGTCGCCTAGTAGAATCCTTTGTCGAAAACTGGCTCTTGGTACATTTGGTATTCATCAATCAAGTGCGCTTCACAAAAGCTGGAATATGGACACGCCAACTCGACCAGATTGGCAACGTCGTTTGGCATATTGCCCCGCTCAACATGCGTACAGCTGGGGTTCTTGGCGGTGCAAATTGCACGCCCAATTTGCCATTCAACATAGTTCAGGTCAGGCACCGAGATTCCTGCATAAAACGCGGTAAGTTCAGCCGCCTGGGCTACTGTTTCCCGCAGCTTGGTCACCAACCTAGGCCTGGGGTTCGGATGTCCAGAAAGATAAGGGTTCAGCGAGGTGTCTTTAGGTACTACTCTTCCTGTCCTGAGGTACGAACGGATGATGTGGTAGTCGATTGCAGGGGCGATTTTTTCTTTGTCAATGAAGTCGATCGCGCCTTCCCGAAGGAGATCGTGCGCTAGTACTTGGCTCTTCTTTCTTAGCGGGTCAGCTGAAAAGGCTTCAAACTCGTCGAGAAGAGCTAAGAAACCCTGATTGCCTGTGAGTTGGCCATTGCAATCCGAGAGAATCTGCCCTGCATCACCGTTCCATTTTTCTTGGATCACTTTTCCCACGTTGCGAAGCAATTTGGTTCTTTCAATCGCTCGCACGCGCTCTTGTTTTGGATATTCCATCAACCAGCCTGCAAACTCCTTGGCGGAGAGATGCGCCAAACGCTCTATGATTTTTTCAGGCTTTTTCAGAAGCTCATCGGCCATTCGGCCTTGCAAAAAATCCCAATTGAACGCGTGACAGACTGACACGAATGCGATCTTGAAAGACAGCTGGATTGGCAAGGGTAACAAGGACCAAGGGTGTTCCTCAGTAGGAGCTTGGTATCGCTTCAGAATTTGAGCCGCTTGGAAGCATGCCATAGGCTTCACAGAAAACGGCTCACCAGCCAAGCTTTCCTCTACAGGTCTAGTCATCCATGTGGCCCAAACATGCTTTTTTCTGATCAAAGTATGCTTGCACTCTGCGGTCTCTCTCGATTCCTAGGTTGACCCTTTTGACGACAAAGCCTGCCTTATCGAGAGCCGCTATCTTATTGGGATTGTTGGTGTTCAGGAGGACTTCTTGGCCGATCCCAATAGCTTCCAGCGCTTTGATTGCGACGGAATAGGTGCGAGGATCTGGCTGAAACCCAAGCGCCTCAAAAGCAGTTCTAGTGTCCACGCCATCTCGTTGTTGAACTCTGATTGCCTCGATTTTGTTTTTCAGACCGGTCCCGCGGCCTTCCTCAAAGCGGTACAGAACGTAGCCCCCTTCTTTGCAGATTTTTTCGAGCGCTCTGGAAAGCTGCAACGAACAGTCGCAATCCATAGAACCCAAGCTCTCACTGAACACGCATGAGGAGTGGATCCGTACGAACGGTGGGCTCGTCTCCACTTTGGGGTTAGAAGCGATAAGGCACTCACCGTCCTGACACCAGAAATGCTGGACTAGCAGAGCACCATGCTCAGTGGTAAGTTCAATACTTGAAGATAGCAATAGGTGACTCCCTTGCAACACGCTGCCAACAGATTAGGCATTGGCGCGACCAAGACACAACTTTCGAGTTCACATTGACTGTTCCCTCGCTTCCACCAAAGGATGAAGAGCGTCTCGGTGTTTTTGGCCGAGAAACCGAGCTCGCGTCAATTCGCGAGACACTGCTTGCCCCCGAGAAGCGAAAAATTCTTCTGGGTGGCATCTCCGGCGTTGGAAAGACTAGTGCCTTGGCGGAAACGCAGGATCGACTTCGCAGTGAAAAAGACGTCCTGCTTACTTTGGAGATCACCTCGCCCGCGCAAAGTCCCGCCGAAGTCGTCCAGGTGCTTTCAACGCAGATTGCGTCCAGCGATTCAGTTCAGGTAGCAACCCTGAACCAGTACTTTTCAGAGTTGGCCAAGCGCCCGGTCAAGAATGCCTACAGATTGGGAATGGCCTTGTTGGGCGATGTAGCGAAGGCAAAACTCTCCAACGCAGAAGGAACGGTTAAAGAGATTGCGGCGATACTCGCGGAAACTGATGACGCGGCATCCACCGACGCACAAGCTCAAGCCTTAAGCGAGGCCGGAAAAGACGATTTAGTTCTCGCATTCAGGGAGTTGTTGCAAACCATCGCGGACAACGGGCAAAGTGGCTCTATAGTAGTCGACGGCTTGGAAAATGCATCTTCTTCGGTAGTCGACACTACACTGGCATTAGTCGCTGACCTTCCAGACAATTGGTGTATTTCACTGGCTGTGAACACCGAACGTACAGAAGGGCCCCAGGTTTTCTCAAAAATCTCAGAGCTTTTGGTATACCGTGGTGGCGAGGCCTTAGAACTACGAGGCCTAGACAGAGACGGCGTACTTGCTTGGATGAAGGAGTTTAATCCTGCTGACCGAGGTGATCATGAAATTGACAAGGCTATTGAAGTCACGCAGGGCAGGCCTCTATACTTAAGTGACTGGCTGTCGGGGACAGAACTCGATCAAGTCACGCTTGCACTTGGAAGAACGTTGGCTCCCACCTATCAGGCACGGTTCAACAGTCTGTCGCCGCAAGCCCAAGCCTACCTCTCGAGGCTTTGCGTGATACCTTCAGGTCTCTTCGACATTTCGGCAGTGGCTTCAGCTTTGGGCAACGGAATTCCCGATTTCAACGTTGTGGCAGTGCACAACGAGCTTAGGACTGCTCGTTTTCTTGAGGCCGGAATCGATCAACGGTTGCGGCCGCATGATGAAGTTCGTCAACAAGTTTCGAGTATTCTAGGGCAGGGTCTCCAGCGGGATGTGGCGCAGCAGATTCTGAATCAGGTAGAGGCTCTTGACGTAGACGTTGCTTCGCGAGAGGCTGAACTCCTACGGCTTCGTGCCGATGCTGGACAACTTGCGCAGGTTCGAGACGAAGGTGAAGCTGTTGCAGCGAAATTGCTGGAATACAGTCCGGAAGCTGCGGGCCAAGCATATGAAATAATTGCGGAAAGTCGTGCGGGCGAGATGGTTAGCGAAGAGGGTTCAGATTTTTTATTGAATCGCGCCAAAGCCATGATTGGAGTTGGAAAGTACCCTGCAGCCATCGAATTTGTTGACCAAGCAGATGCGAGTATCTCAGCGAAAGAGCTGGTTCTCAAATCAAACCAAGTACGGCTGAAAGCGTTGTTACGGTTAAACCGTTACTCGGAAGCTCAAACCATCGCGGCTCAAGTTTTGAAGCTCCTGCCAAAAGACGCTCCAGTCGAGTATATTGAAACTCTGCGCATCCTGAACACGATATACCGTGATCTGGGGGATGCGCCAAACGCAACGTCAACCGCCAAAGAATTGAAGAAAACCAGTAAAAGAATCGATTTGAATGATCGCGTGGCATCGAGAGTCTGGAGGAGTTTGGCACGAACTTATGCGATCTTTCGTCCAAATAGGTCTGTCCGCGCGGCCAAGAACGCACTTCGTTTTGCAGAGCGAAGCGGCGTTCTGCGCGACGTCGGCAACGCTTACCTAGCCGTCGGCGAGGCTCGTCGCCATACGGGTGAGTTCAAAAAAGCCGTGAAGGCGTACGAAAATGCAATCGACCGCGCACTAGCATTGGGCAACGTTGACTCACTGCTGTGGTCTGCTCTCGGAAAAGCAGACGCGGAAATGATGGCAGGTGACATCAGAGCAGCAACGCAGAGTCTCGGCCAGCTGCAGCCATTCTTTTCAGATGAGGGCAGGCGTCACCCACTTGAAGCATTACATTGGCAGCTTTCGCAGTTGGAACTGAGGCTTTTGACAAGTGAAGCAACTGACATAGACGTGCCTGCGCTCATTGAAGGATATTCCAAACTGGGACTCTCTTGGCCCGAGCAGTACATCGAGCAACTCTTAAGGGAAGGGAAAAATTTGCCGAAACCGATCTAGGTGAAGGCCGCATCTTGACGTAGGCCCAGTTCTCGAACTAGCGCCTCCGCCGAATTCTTGGGGTTCGATGTGTTTTTGACCTCAAATGCCTTTGGCGCATCCCGCCAATGATACTCAGATTCGTGAGTTAGAAATTTCGAAAGCACCCTTTTGGGCAGAACATGCCGAACTCCGTATCTGTAAGCCAAGATATCGAGCGGAGACCTCGCCACCTCAACCGATGGGCGTCGCACGGTTACGATATAGCCTCCCAAACTAGCAATTACATCCCAATCGCTTGGATAGCGGAGATCATCGACAACTATTGAGCAAGGTTTAGTTTTTTCACGCAACCGCTCGACTATTCGTCTCTCAAGACTCTTTGACCAAAGGTTCTCACCTATTGTTTCACGACCCCATTCAGTGCCCAAGGTGCTCAATGCAAACCGCACAGACTTGCCGGAAAGAACATCGTTGGGGGCTGACCTGTGCTCTGGCGGGCCTGCTACATCATATTCAGACAAGCCTAGAGCCATTAACATGGCCTTTAGTGGTGTGCCGATGTGCAGTTTGGTGAAGTTGAACTCCTCTACCAAAGTCTTGGCTATTGTTGACTTTCCTGCTCCTGACGCTCCTACGAGCCCAACAATAATATCACCCATCACGCCTCCATCTGGCGTATGCGACGGCAGAAGTAAGTCTCGACTCCGATCGCCAGTGCAAAGGCAGGAGCAAACAACATGATGGTGCAGGCAGACAGCGCCGCTGCGGTGAGGGCAAGCCACGGCATGTTGTCCGCGCCCCAAAACGCAACCATAGGCCCCCAGGTCATCAGATAAACTAGTGAGCTGGTGCCCATGGTGCCCATCACTGGGCGGGTGTACCGGCCTATGTCGGCTTGCATCCGCTCGATTGCCGCCAGTTGGTGGCGCTGCCACGTCTCGGGTTGCCTCAGATTCATTCGTTACTCTCTCAGCAGTTCGATCCAGGTGTGGACGTCGTCCATGGCGATCTCTTTCCCTTCCAGAAAGGACCGGTACCAGCGCGCAGCAATCGCCCCGCGTTTTTCGCTCTTCAGCTTTGTGCCGCTATCTGACAGGTACCTGTCCAGCGCGACCTCGAACTCCTCAAGGGCGGCGATATCATGTTTCATACGTACAGCTTCAACTCCCAACAAAATCCAATTCAGGTCCACTTCGAACTTCCGGTGCATTTCGACCAACGCCTCAACCGGGATCGAGCGTTTGCCCAGTTCATAGCTCTGGTAGGCGCGCAGCGAGATTCCGAGTGCTTCAGCCAGTTTCGTCTGCGACATACCCAACTCGTTGCGCGCAATCGCGATGCGCGCGCCGAGGGCGCTCAGGTAGTCATAGGGACGATCCGCCATTTTCGACAGCAATCCACTTGCAGCTGCGTTCATTTGAATGCTATGCGCACAAATGAACGTTATTCGTTGTGTTTCGTTATCGGACCACGGCGCATGAGCGCATTCAACCCGATTCGCGCTACCTTATGAAAAGGAGAGGGTTTTGGCACAGGAAAAACTGCTTTCACCGAAAGAACTGGGTGATCTGGTCGGATTGAGCGCCGCGCAAGTTCGCGCGTTGATGAACGATGGCCGGCTGGAGTTCGTCGAGATTTCCGCGAAAACCAAGCTTCTGACTATGAGCGGTTGGGAGCGGTTCCAGAAGAACGCGACGAAGGTGAAACGCCGCGAAGGTGATCAGCCGCGCTTGCCCTTGGGCGAGCCGCAACACCACAGCCTCTGACGGAAAGGGACACCCGATGGCCATGCCCCGCGCGACGCTGACGCAGAGCGAACTGACACGATACCTCAAGGCGTACAGGGACGCGGGCATTCCGGTCGTACGGTCCGAGATCAGCCGAGACGGCAAGGTCGTGATTTACAGCACCGAGAAGCAGACCGACGAGGTCAATAACCCATGGGATCGCCCATGAAACGACGCAAGCAGTTTCCCGGCGCGACGGCCTATTTCGACCGGCACGGGAAGCGGCGTTGGCGGTTTCGGAAGGGTGGGTTTTCGGCTGAGTTGGGGAGTGACTACGGGTCGGAGGATTTCGTTCGCCGTTATGAGGACGCGGTGAACGGGCACAAGACGCGCGGGCTGATCGGGGCTGACCGAACAAAGCCCTACAGCGTCAGCCAGCTTGTCGCGCTGTGGTATCGCTCGCCGGAGTTCCTCGATCTCGCACCCAGCACGCAGAAGGTTTATCGGGGGATCGTCGAGAAGTTCCGCGAAGAGCATGGCGACAAGCCGGTGCGATTGATGCAGCGGAGGCATGTGCAGACGATCCTAGCGGATAAGGCCGTGGCGCCGACCGCAGCAAACAACCTGCGCAAGCGGCTGATCCAGTTGATGGATTTCGCGATCACGCTTGACTGGCGCGGCGACAACCCGGCGCGGGCGACGAAGCCGTTCCGTGTGGGCGGTGACGGCTTCCATACCTGGGACGAGGACGAGCTGGCGCAATTCTTCAAGGCCCATAAGCCCGGCACGCTGGCGCATACGGCAGTGACGCTGATGCTTTACACCGGTGCGGCGCGGGTCGATGCGGTGAAGCTGGGGCCGAAGAACGTCCGCAACGGCAAGATCGAGTATCGGCGGCAGAAAACGCAACGGTCTGGCGGTGTTCTGGTGTCCGTGCCGATCCACCCAGACTTGGCTGAGGTGCTGGACAGGTTGCCGAATGACCGTCCCTTCCTGGCCACCCAGAAAGGCACCATGCGCTCTGCCGGTGGGCTGGGCAATCTCATGCAGCGTTGGACCGAAGACGCGAAACTGCCCCAGTGCTCTGCCCATGGCCTGCGCAAGGCCTGCGCGCGCCGTCTGGCCGAGGCTGGGGCAACCGCGCACGAGATCGGCGCAGTCACAGGACATAAAACACTGGCACTGGTCCAGCGCTACACCGAGGCCGCTGGACGCGAAGGCATGGCCGATTCCGCGATTGAGAAACTCGTCGCCCGCCCCAATGGCGAGCGCAATTTGGCGAACCTTCCCAAGAGGTTCGTCAATTCTGACACCAACCCCAAGCAGGGAAAGGAAACTTTATGATCAGTGGTGAGCCGTGCAGGATTCGAACCTGCGACCCACTGATTAAAAGTCAGTTGCTCTACCAACTGAGCTAACGGCCCACTGGCGCGCTGTCTAGAAAGACGCACCGGGGTGGTCAACCCCCAAAACGGCAGAATTCAAACCAATCTCACAGTTTGCCGAAATGGGCGCGGTGCGGTGGGCTGGAAAGATGTCCATGACAGGCGTATATACGCGGCCATGATGACCCATGCAACGCGCGATATCGCTTTCATGAAGATGCACGGACTCGGCAATGATTTTGTCGTGCTGGATGCGCGTGCGCGCCCTGTTGGCATGACGGCAGCGCTCGCGCAGGCAATCGGGGACCGTCATCGCGGTGTGGGATTCGACCAGCTTGCGGTGATCGAAACTGGCGACGGTGATGCCGATGCGCGATTGATCTTCTACAATTCGGATGGATCGACGGCTGGCGCCTGTGGCAATGCAACGCGATGCATTGCGCGGCATTTGATGGCCGAAGCAGGACGACCCGAGGTGGTGTTGACCACAGAGCGTGGTCGCTTGCTGGCGCGCGATGCCGGTGACGGGCTCACGTCAGTGAATATGGGGCAGCCTCAGTTGCGCTGGGACGAGGTTCCGTTGGCGCATGACATGGACACATTGGAGTTGCCCATAGACGGCGCGCCCACGGCGACAGGGATGGGCAACCCGCATTGCACCTTCTTTGTCGAGAACGCCGAATCGGTGGACCTTGAGGCGCGGGGTTCCGAGATCGAACATCACCCGCTCTATCCGCAGCGCACCAATGTGCAGTTTGCCAGCGTCATCGGCCCCGACCATCTGCGGATGCGGGTGTGGGAGCGTGGGGTTGGCGTCACGTTGGCCTCCGGGTCGTCGTCCTGTGCCACGGCAGTTGCAGCGTCGCGGCGCGGATTGACCGGGCGTCGAGTGAGTATCGACCTTGATGGCGGGCGGATCGAGATCGACTGGCGCGAGGATGGCGTCTGGATGACCGGGCCGACCGCGCATGTGTTCTCTGGCACCTTCTCGGTGGACTGGCTGGAGGCGGTGTCGTGACCCCGCCCAAGTTCACAACGCTGGGCTGCCGCCTGAACGCTTATGAGACCGAGGCAATGAAAGACCTTGCTGCACAGGCGGGGCTTGAGAACGCCGTTGTGGTCAACACCTGCGCCGTCACCGCCGAGGCGGTGCGCAAGGCGCGGCAGGAGATTCGCAAGCTGCGCCGGGACAATCCGAACGCCAAGCTGATCGTGACCGGCTGCGCGGCGCAGACCGAACCAGAGACCTTTGCCAAGATGGCTGAAGTTGATGCCGTGATCGGCAACACCGAGAAGATGACGCCCGATACTTGGAAAGGTTTGGCGGCGGACTTCATCGGTGAGACTGAGGCGGTGCAGGTCAATGACATCATGTCCGTGACCGAAACCGCGCAGCATCTGATCGACGGATTCGGCACGCGGTCCCGCGCTTATGTGCAGGTCCAGAACGGCTGCGACCACCGCTGCACGTTTTGCATCATTCCCTACGGTCGGGGCAATTCGCGGTCCGTGCCCGCCGGAGTGATCATCGATCAGATCAAGCGGCTGGTCGACAAGGGCTTCAATGAGGTGGTGCTGACCGGGGTTGACCTGACCTCTTGGGGGGCAGACCTGCCCGCGCAACCGAAGCTCGGCGATCTCGTGATGCGCATCCTCAAGCTGGTGCCCGACCTGCCGCGTCTGCGGATCAGTTCCATCGACAGCATCGAGGTGGACGAGAACCTGATGCAGGCGATTGCGACCGAGCCGCGCCTGATGCCGCATCTGCATTTGAGTTTACAACATGGCGACGACCTCATCCTGAAGCGGATGAAACGGCGGCACTTGCGCGACGACGCGATCCGTTTTGCGGAGGCGGCACAGAAACTGCGGCCTGACATGACCTTTGGTGCGGATATCATCGCCGGGTTCCCGACCGAGACCGAGGCGCATTTCGAAAACTCGCTGAAGCTGGTCGAAGAATGCAATCTGACTTGGCTGCACGTCTTCCCCTATTCGCCTCGCGAAGGCACCCCCGCCGCGCGGATGCCGCAGGTGGACGGGCGCGCGATCAAGGACCGGGCCGCGCGATTGCGGGCCGCGGGCGAGGTTGCAGTGTCACGCCATCTGGCGGCGCAGCAGGGAGTGATGCACAGCGTGCTGATGGAAGCGCCAGACATGGGCAGGACAGAACAGTTTACCGAAGTCAGGTTTGCGGCAGAACAACCCGTGGGACAGATTGTCCGCGTGACGATCACCGGGCGGGACGGGCATCAGCTCGTTGCGTAATGGGACGGGCGCGTTTGCGTCCACGCAGCCTACCGATGCGTTGACGCATCGGGAAAACTCACAATAGCGGGAAAATGCGCACCCCCAATTGCACCGCTTCGACAATTCGGCCAAAACCTCGGAATGACTGATCAATCTCGCGCGTTGTGCGTCCACCTGCTGACCGCCACTGGAGCCGTCTTTGCCATGCTGGCACTGCTGGCAGCCGCTCAGGAGAAGTGGTCGATCATGTTCCTGTGGCTGGTGGTGGCCTTTGCGGTGGACGGCATCGATGGCCCGTTGGCGCGGAAATACGATGTGAAGACCAACGCACCGCGCTTTGACGGGGTACTGCTTGACCTTATCATCGACTACCTGACTTACGTTTTTATTCCTGCCTTCGCACTGTTCCAATCAGGTCTTCTGCCGGGCTGGACGGGCTGGTTTGCGATCATCGTGATCACGTTTGCCTCGGCAATGTATTTCGCGGACAGCCGGATGAAGACCTCGGACAATTCGTTCCAGGGCTTTCCGGGCTGTTGGAATATGCTGGTGCTGGTGCTCTTCGCCATCGAGCCAAACTTCTGGGTCTCGTTGAGTATGGTGGCACTTCTGGCCGTGGCTATGTTCCTGCCGCTCAAGTTCATTCACCCGGTGCGCACGATGCGCTGGCGCAACGTGTCATTGCCGATTGCGCTTGCCTGGACCTTCTTTGCGGGCTGGGCAGCTTGGGTCGATTTTCACCCCGAAAGCTGGGCGCATTGGGGGCTGATCGCCACCTCGCTTTACCTGATCCTTGTCGGGATCGTTCAGCAGATTGTACCGATACGCAACCAGTGATTGCCATCGTCTGAAAAGCTGATCATGGCTGAGCCATGTTCGTACCCAAAGCCCAGAATCCGCTTGTTGCTGCGCTGTTGACGCTGCTGGCCTCGGCTTTCGTCGCAGGCGCCACGCTATTGGCCAAGATGCTGGGGACAGACGCGCTGGGGCCGCCCTTGAACCCGTTGCAGATCAGTCAGGGGCGCTTCATTTTTGCCTTTCTGGCCTTTGCTGTCGCCGCCACGCTGATGCGGTTGCGGTTCACACCGATTGCGTGGCCGACGCACACGCTACGGGTGGCATTCGGCTGGGGTGGCGTGACGCTTATGTTTGCGGCGGCGGCATTTATCCCATTGTCGGACGCCACCGCGATCAGCTTCCTGAACCCGGTGATCGGGATGTTGCTGGCAATTCCGCTTTTGGGAGAACGGGTCGGACCCGTCCGTCTGAGCGCGGCGGCAATTGCGTTGATCGGCGCAATGATTCTGCTGCGCCCGACGCCTGACGCGTTTCAACCTGCCGCGCTTTTGGCGGTTGGCGCGGCTTTGTCGCTGGGGTTCGAGGTGATCGTGATCAAGCGGCTGACCGGGCGCGAGGGGCCGCTGCAAATTCTGCTGATCAATAATGTGATCGGCGTTGGCATCGCCTCTGCTGCGGCCATCTGGGTGTGGATCGCACCGACGTCACAGCAATGGATGGCGCTGGCGGGGATCGGGTTCTTGATGGCGGCGGCGCAGACCTGCTTCATCAATGCAATCGCACGGGCCGACGCAAGCTTTGTGGGGCCGTTCTTTTATGCCACGCTGGTCTTTGCTGCGTTCTACGATTTTCTGGTCTTCGGTGTCCGTCCCGATGCGGTGTCGGTGATCGGGACGATGATCATCCTGTGCGGCGCAGGTCTTTTGGTTTGGCGGGAAGGCCGGGTCAGGCCTTCAGCCGGTAGCCCCGTCGGAAAAATACCCACGCAAGCAGATTGATTGCGACCGTACTCGCGACAGCAATCACCGCACCCAGAACGGGGCTGCTGTCCGAGACCCCAATCATACCCCAGCGTACCCCGTCGATCAGATAGAAGATCGGGTTTGCATGGGTGATGTCATACATCACGGGCGGAAGAGCCTCGACTGAGTAGAAGGTGCCCGACAAGAAGGCGAGCGGGGTCACGACGAAATTGGTGATCGCTGCCATCTGGTCGAACTTTTCCGCATAGATGCCCGCGACCATGCCAATGCCCGACAACAGCCCCGCACCGACGATAACAAAGAACAACGCGGCAATCGGATGCTGCGGTACGATGCCAAGGAACACCCAAAGCGCCACGGCAATGGCAATAGCGACCATCAGCCCGCGCGCAACGCCTCCGGCCAAATACCCCAACACCAGCTCCCCCGCAGACAGCGGCGGCATCAGCGTGTCGACGATATTGCCCTGCACTTTGGACACGACAATCGACGAAGACGTGTTGGCAAAGGCGTTCTGGATCACGGTCATCATCAGGATGCCCGGCGCGATAAATGTGGTGAAATCCACCCCCATCACGTCGCCCCGGCGGGGGCCGATGGCGATGGTGAAGATCAGCATGAACAACCCCGCAGTCACCAAAGGAGCAAGCAAGGTCTGGGTCCAGACATTGAGGAAACGCAGGATCTCGCGCTGGCCCAATGTGTAAAGGCCAAGCCAGTTCACCCGTCCAAAGCGGCGTTCGTTCGCGATCATCTGTCCAGTCTGCTGCATTGGAGCCCTCTTGCCTGTCAGTTCGGGTTGTAACTCGCCCGCGCATGATTAGAATAAGGAGCGACTTAGAGATTTCGGGCGGCCAACGCAAACGGCCGCTCTTTTTGATGGAGGGCACGATGTCCTGGACCGATGAACGCGTAGAGCTGTTGAAGAAAATGTGGGGCGAAGGCCAGTCGGCGAGCCAGATCGCCAAGGAGCTTGGCGGCGTGACCCGCAATGCCGTGATCGGGAAAGTGCATCGTCTGGGCCTGTCGAACCGCGCCGGGGCCGCTGGTCCTGCCAAAGCCGAAGCGAAACCGGCACCCAAGGCGGAGGCTCCAAAACCCAAGGCAGCAGCTCCCAAACCTGCGCCTGCCCCCAAGCCTGCTGAACCCGAAGTGGTGATGGAGACCAAGTCGGCCACGCCACCGGCCAGCCCGCGCCGCCAGATCATTCCTGCCGGTCAGCCCTTGCCGCCGCAGCCCTCGGCCAACGAGATCAGCCCCGAGGCTCTGGCCAAGGTGAACGCGATCGAGAAGAAGGCCAAGAAGCTGACGCTGATGGAGCTGACAGAGAAAACCTGCAAATGGCCCGTCGGTGATCCGGCGACGCCGAATTTCTGGTTCTGCGGACTGCCTGTGCAACAGGGCAAACCCTATTGCGAGGCGCATGTCGGGGTGGCGTTCCAGCCGATGAGCTCGCGCCGCGACCGCCGTCGCTGAGGCCCAAGGCTTTCTGACAGAAGGGGCGGCTTGACCGCCCCTTTTGCTTGTCGTGTGTTTACCAGATATCCGGACGGTTCAATCCCGGCACGCAGACCGACGGCCCGACCAATGGGGTCAGCGGTGCATCGGACAGGGATTGGGCGATCCAGCCTTCAGGCATATTCAAGGGCTGAGGTGACGGCACAGTGTCAGTGCTTACGGGTTCGAACCCAACGCGGCCGTAGAAATTCGGATCCCCATAGGTCACAGCGATATCGACACCTTCGGCTTTCAAGGCGTCCAGTGCATAAGTTAAAAGTTTTTGACCCACACCTTGGGATTGGCGCGAAGTGGCCACCGCCATTGGTGACAGTAGAAACGCGCTGCGCGCGTCACCAGCAAACCGCAGTCGCGTGAAGATCGCACAGCCGCAGAGCGTTCCACCGTCTTCGGACACAAAGACCCGGATATCCTCATCCTGTGTCGAGGTCAGCAGATCGCGCGCAAGATCGTGGATCAATGCCCCCTCTTCTACACCCTCGGACGCAGTGAAGGCGTCTTTGAACAATTGGGCAATCTGATCCGTCCGACCCATCTGATTGAGCTTAATTTGCATATTGCGATCCCTCCCCTGTCATCAATCGTTGGTGACCAGATCGACGACCATGATCCCATCTGCACCATCTTCGCACAGATCGCAGAGCCGTGCGCCCAGCGCCTTGTGTGTCGGATGATCGGCATAATGGGCCAGCGCCTCACGATCACTAAAGCGGATGACGAAGCCATCGGAGACTCGGGGCGACTTGCCCTCGTAATCGGCGTTGGGGCCGTGGTCAAAGCCCAGAACCCCATCCAGAGTATGGCTGAACTGGGCGAGCTCCGACAAAACGGCATGACATGCTGCCCGGTCGGCATCCGGTCGGAAATCACAAAAAACGCAATGCAGGATCATAGGGTTTTCTTACTCAGAGATGCTCGCTCAGCTTTACCCTGTCTGTGAACGAATGTCCCGCCACTGTCTGCAATCGGCCCTTCCCCAAGCACCCGCAAATCTCTATATGCCGCGCATGTCTCAGAACCCGCCCTCCCTTCGCCCCGACCTTGCGCCCACGGCGCGGTTTTCCGATGCGCCCCGTGCGGGCCAGCCGACCATCGGCATGGTCTCGCTGGGCTGCCCCAAGGCGCTTGTCGACAGCGAACGCATTTTGACGCGGCTGCGTGCCGAAGGCTACGGGATCAGCCCGGATTATTCCGGTGCCGATGCGGTGATCGTGAACACCTGCGGGTTTCTCGACAGCGCCAAGGCGGAAAGCCTTGAAGCCATTGGCGAGGCACTGGCCGAAAACGGACGAGTGATCGTGACGGGCTGTCTGGGCGCAGAGCCGGAGTATATCACCGGAGCGCACCCCAAGGTGCTGGCCGTCACTGGCCCACATCAATACGAACAGGTGCTGGACGCCGTGCACAAAGCGGTGCCGCCCGATCCCGATCCGTTCATCGACCTGCTACCCGCGACCGGAGTGAGCCTGACGCCGCGCCATTACAGCTATCTGAAGATTTCCGAGGGCTGCAATCACAAGTGCAAGTTCTGCATCATCCCGGACATGCGCGGACTTCTGACCTCGCGTCCGGCCAAGGCGGTGCTGCGCGAGGCGGAAAAGCTGGTTGAGTCCGGCGTGCGTGAACTGCTGGTGATTTCGCAGGACACATCCGCCTATGGCACCGACTGGAAGGACCGGGACGAGAAGTTCCCGATCCTGTCGTTGGCCCGCGATCTGGGATCACTGGGCGCTTGGGTGCGGATGCATTATGTCTATCCGTATCCGCATGTACGGGAACTGGTGCCGCTGATGGCTGATGGTCTCGTGCTGCCCTACCTCGACATCCCTTTCCAGCACGCCCACCCCGACACGCTGAAACGCATGGCCCGTCCCGCTGCAGCGGCACGGACGCTGGATGAAATCGCCGCATGGCGCGAGATTTGTCCCGACATCACCCTTCGGTCGACCTTCATCGTCGGCTATCCCGGTGAGACAGAGGACGAGTTCCAGACGCTGCTTGATTGGATGGACGAGGCGCAATTGGATCGCGTCGGGTGTTTTCAGTACGAGAACGTCGACGGCGCACGGTCAAACGCGCTGCCGGATCATGTTCCGGAGGAGGTCAAGCAAGACCGCTGGGATCGGTTCATGGAAAAAGCGCAGGCGATTTCCGAAGCGAAACTGGCGGCCAAGGTCGGTCAGCGGATGGATGTCATCATCGACGATATCGACGCCGATGGTATTGCCACCTGCCGCACCAAGTCGGACGCGCCCGAGATCGACGGGAACCTTTTTATCGACGAAGGCACCGAAGGGTTGAGCGTCGGTGAGATCGTGTCGGTCGAGGTGGACGAGGCCGGGGAATACGATCTGTGGGGACGGCTGTAACCTTGTGACGTCTGCCGACGCCGCATGTCGGAAACGCACCATCTGTATCATCATAAGCCCCCTAGTCTGCGGTCAAACATATCCGTTTTGACCGGACGAAAGGGCGCCTCATGTTGGACGAAGCGATCAAACGCACATCGGTTTTGCAATCCCGCCTGAAGGACGAAGGCATCAGCCATGCAGTCTTCACCTCGGAAAGCTCAATTGCCTATCTGGCCGGGTTCTGGGGCTATCTGGGCATTGAATTCGGTCGACCTACCATGCTGGTCGTTCCTGCCGAGGATGCGCCCATTGTCATCACCCCGCTAATGGAAAGCGAAATGGTCTCCGAGATGACCTGGGTCAAAGATGTCCGCACTTGGGAGGATATCGGCCAACGCAGCTGGGGGCGCGCGCTGGCCAGCGCCTTGCCCGATGCACCTTCGGAGATCTGGATCGAAAAAAACGATGTGCCCGCCATCGTACGCAACTTTCTGGACGAGCGTTACCCGGACGCGAAGATCAAGGATATCGGCCCGATCCTTGGTGCACAGCGGATGATCAAGTCACCGCTGGAAATCGAAGTGATGAAACAGGCGGGCGAAATCGCAGGCGCGATGATGGCTGCCGCACACGGATCTTTGCGGGCAGGTGCCCACGAATACGAAAGCGCCATCGCGGTGATCGAGGCCGGGACACGCAAAGCGGCTGGTTTTCTGACCGACAAGGGCTGGGAGCGGTTTGTGTCGCCGATGATCCACAATCTGCAAATCCTGCAAAGCGGCAAGGACGCGTCGATGGTCCACCGCCGGGCGTCCGTCAAAGCTTATGAGCCCTTGGACCCGGTCTATTTCTGTTTCTGCAACATGGCGCAGTTCAAACAGTACAAGCTGGGCTTTGACCGCATGTTCCACATCGGCGGCGTGACGGAGGACGGGGCACGCGTGCAGCAAGCAGCGATTGATGCGCAGCAGGCGGCCATCGCGGTTATCCGTCCCGGCATCACCGCCGAAGAGGTCGCGGCAGCGGCCAACGCGGTTTATGCCGAACGCGGATATCAGACCGGCTATCGCACCGGGCGGTCCATTGGCGTGGCCTATCTTGAAGCGCCAGAGCTGAAGGCCGGGGACACGACCGTTCTAAAGCCCGGAATGACCTTTGCGGTCGATGGCGGCATTTCGGTGGATGGCGTCACCGCAGGGCGGATCGGCGACAGCATTGTGGTGACAGAGACCGGGTCGGACTACCTGACGCAGTACCCGCGTGAACTCTTGGTTACGGACGCCTGATTTGGTTCGGCTGGCGGTGGCGCAATCCCCGGCGGGGCTGGATAAAACAGAAGACCGCATCGCGTGGCTGCGTGATGCTTTGCCGGATCTGACGGCCAAGAGCATCGATCTGGTGCTGCTGCCCGAGCTTTTCCTGTGCGGGTACAACATCGGTGACACGCTTGCCGACAGGGCCGAGCCTGCGGACGGGCCGGGGTTTGAAGCGATGCGCGATCTGGCGCAAACCAGCGGCATCGCCTTGCATTACGGATTTGCAGAGGCTGATGGCACGCACCTTTACAATTCCGCGCTTTGTATCAGCCCTGATGGAACAGTTCTGACGCATCAACGAAAGCTGGGTATCCCGCCAGGATTCGAGCAGACACATTTCACTCCGGGCGTGGGGTGCAGCCTGTTCTCCTATCGCGGGATGCGGTTCGCCACCCTGATCTGCTATGACGCCGAATTTCCCGAAACCGTGCGCCATGTCGCCAGCCTTGGGGCTGAGGTGGTGCTGGTGCCCACCGCGTTGGGCGCCCAATGGGGTTGGGTGGCACACACGATGATCCCGTGCCGTGCGTACGAGAATGGCGTGTACCTTGCCTATGCCAACAGTGCCGGTTCCCAAAACGGGATGGAGTTTCTAGGGGCCAGTGTGATCGCTGCACCCGGCGGAGCGGAAGCGGTTCGGGCCGGATCGGAACCGGAGGTGATCTTTGCCGATCTGGATCGGGCGAAAGTCCAAGCAGCACAAGCGCGGCTTCCTTACCTCAAGGATCGGCTGTCTTTGAAACTGACCTGATCCAAAGGACAGGTCAGGGTGTCGCGTTGCCTGAACGCGGATGCCCACTAGATGGCTATTCAAAGGAGACAGCCCGATGTCCGACACGCGCGTGCTTTATAACGACCAATGCCCGGTCTGTTCGTTTGAGATCAACCACTACGCCGCTTATGCCAAGCGCGAAGGGCTTGCGATCCAGTTCGATGATCTGAACGGCTCAGAACGTGCAGCTTGGGGCATTGACGAAGACACAGCGGCGCGGCGCCTCTACGTTCTACGTGACGGTGAATTGACCAGCGGCATACCGGCCTTCCTTGTTCTTTGGCGCGAGATGCCGCGCTATCGGTGGTTGGCAAAGGTCGTCGGATTGCCGGGGATCAAACAACTGGCCTCAGTTGTCTACGATCATGCCTTGGCTCCGCTCATCTATCGCTGGCATCTGCGCCGCAAGGCCCGCGCAGCTAGCCAATCAGGATAACCAACCACGCCACACCTGCGGCAATCGCCGATACGGCAACCCCGGCGCTGCCCGCGTCTTTGGCGCGTTTGGCCAGCGGATGATCTTCGGTTGAGATGTAGTCGACCGCATCTTCGATGGCTGTATTGAACAACTCGGCCGCCAGTACCAAAAGGCCGAGGGCAAGGATCAACGCCCGTTCAGCGGGGGTGAGTGGCAACGCGAAAGCCAACACAGCGGAAGCAAGATTTGCCCAGACCCAACTGCGAAAGCTGTGTTGAGTGCGCCATGTGGCCACGACCCCGGACCAGGACCAAATGCAACGCAGTTTGAGACGTCTGAAAAACTCCATCGCTGCGCCTAGGTGTTATCAAGATAATGCCGCACGCAATCCTGCACATGGCGAAACCGGTCGCCGCCCAGATGCTTGCCACCATACCAGCGAGTGACAACGATCACGTGATCTTTTAGCCCCTCGCGTTCGAGCATTTGCAAAATGATCTGACCGGCTCCGCCTTCACCATCATCGTTTTTGAGAGGCGTACCATCCGAGAACACAACGGCCCATGTGTTGTGCGTGGCCTTGGCGTATTTCTTGGCGCACTTCAAAGTCTTGAGAAAGCCATCCACATCTGCGCGGCTGGCCACTGGCCCTCCACTGACCGCGTATTTGGAGCCGCGATCCGAGATGACGCCTTCAAACTGTCTCATCTTCCAGATGCAGTTTCATGTCGACCAGCACCTGTTGCAGCGCAAGCGTTTCGCGCAGAAGACGCCGCGCTTCGTTCGCACTGATTACGCCATCCGCGATGGATTGGTGATATTCAGACATCAACATCGCAAAGCGCTGGCTCAGCGCCACGACATCCGAATTCACGCCGCCCTTGTTGCTTGAATTGTCGCGCCGCTGTTCGAAGGACAGCGTGATCCCGTTCAATTCAGCCAGTGCCGAGGTGACATGTGGATAGCTGGACACTTGCTCCAACGCCGCAACGGCATCCACGGGGATGAACCTGTCTGCGTGTTCATCATGGTCTGCGTAGTATCGGCCAAGCGTCGCTTTTGATTTTCCGGTGAGTTCACACGCCTTTTCGATGCCGACATCTTTGACCAGCAATTCGGTGTGCTTTTTCAGGTACGGACCGAATGACTGCATGGCAAACCCCTTAAAGTGACCCTTCGCGATGGGAACATAAACGCCTCTTTCCCCTGACTTTCATCGTAATGCAATGCCACAGCTGGTCCAGACCCGAATTAATCGGGCGTCAAGGCACACCGGGTGCAGTCCGTTCCCTATCACTGTCCCGGAGTCAGGATGCGCTGGCAGAGCAACGCTACAGGCACCTGCTTGCTCTGCAGGGGGCACCACTTGCACCCCATACAGAGGCGCATCCTGAACTTGGCTCTCTTGCGCGACCGTGCAGGTTGGGGCATGTGGCAGGATATGGCGAAGCTCTATTTCAACTATTCCACCATGAACGCAGGCAAATCGACCCTGCTGCTTCAGGCTGCGCACAATTATGAAGAGCGCGGTATGTCCGTCTACCGGATGACCGCGGCCTTCGACGATCGGGCCGGGATGGGCAAGATTGGATCCCGCATCGGCTTCGCACGTGAGGCGGAAACGTTTTCACCAACTGACGATCTATTCGCACGGGTCGCGCACATCTTGTCCGAAACCGAACTGGCCTGCATTTTTATCGATGAGGCACAATTCCTGACGCCGGATCAGGTCTGGCAACTGGCGCGCGTGGCCGATGATCTGGGGGTCCCAGTGATGGCCTACGGGTTGCGCGTCGATTTTCAGGGGCAGCTTTTCCCAGGCTCGGCCACGCTGTTGGCGCTGGCGGATTCGCTGCGCGAGGTGCGCACGATCTGCCATTGCGGGCGCAAGGCAACGATGGTGGTGCGCAAAGACGATCAGGGCAGTGTTCTGACCGAGGGCGCGCAGGTACAGATCGGTGGAAACGAGACCTATGTCAGCCTCTGTCGCAAGCATTGGCGGCAGGAAACCGGTTCGCTCTGAGCCCGAAAAGTTCCATCACATCGCAAAAATATTCCGTGGAACGCCGTGTGGCGGCGTTGGTTGTGTCCTCAGAAGCAACACAATCCAGGAGGATTACATGACCAAGCTTTTTGCAAGCGCACTCGCCCTCACCGTCGCAACCACCGGCGCATGGGCCGAAAACCATTCGTCCGGCGAAATGGCGACCGAGAACACCAACTCCGAGATGATGGACAGCACCAACATGGCGGACAACACGTCGTTGGATGACGCGACCAACCTGATCCGCACACGCGACATCACCGGTGGCAATGTCTACACAACGAACGCCGCCAATGATGAAGGTTGGTCGATGGACACGGTCTACACCGAAGTCAGCGCCGACTGGAACGACATCGGCGAAATCGAGGACATCATTCTGAACAAGAGTGGCCAGATGATCGGCATCGTTGCCGAAGTTGGTGGGTTCCTTGATATCGCGGACAAGCACGTGATGATCCCGGTGTCCGACGTGAACCTCGTGGCCGTAGATGATCGCAGCTATGCCTTCGTGACCAAGTTCAACGAAGAAGAGCTTGAGCAGATGAAATCGGTCGACGAAGGTTTCTGGAACTGAAGCGGTCGGCTTTGACCAAAAAGAGAGAGGGCCCATTGGCCCTCTTTTTTTGTGCTCAGGCGCGTTCGATCAGGACCGACCCCACGGAATAGCCCGCGCCGAAAGAACAGATCACACCCCGATCCCCGGGCTGCATGTCGTCGGAGTATTTCGAGAACGCGATAATCGACCCGGCAGAGGAGGTGTTGGCATAATCCTGAAGGATGTTCGGCTGTTCACCCTCTTCCGGTGTACGGCCCAAGACTTTCTTGCCAATGAAATCGTTCATCGTTTTGTTCGCCTGATGCAGCCAAAGCCGTTTCAGGCTGTCAGCGCCCCAGCCTTCGTCCTTTAGATGACCAAGGATATGCGCCGACACCATCGGCAGCACTTCCTTGAATACCTTGCGCCCGTTTTGCATGAACTGCATGTCGCGCCGGTCTTCCATCTGGTTACGCGTGCGGCGCAAAAAGCCGTTGTTGTTGCGGATGTTGTTCGAGAACTCGGTCGCGCAACGTGTGCCATGAATGGTGAAATGCGCGCCCTTGGCGTTGGCGTCAGGTTCGATCACCACTGCCGTGGCCACATCCCCAAAGATGAAGTGACAATCCCGATCCCGCCATTCCAGATGCGCCGAACAGATCTCGGGGTTTACGACGATGGCGCATTTGACCGACCCCGACCGCACCATGTCAGCCGCCGCCTGAATGCCGAACGTGGCCGATGAACAGGCAACGTTCATATCAAACGCAAATCCACCCGCGCCAATCAGGCTCTGAATCTCGACCGCCACCGCCGGATAGGCGCGTTCGTGGTTCGACGCCGCACAGATCACCAAATCGACCTCAGACGCATCGCGCCCGGCTTTCGCCAGTGCCTTGTTGATGGCATCGACCGCCATTTCGGCCATGATCGACGGCTCTTCATCCGAGCGCGCCTTCAAATTTGGGAACATGCGATTGGGGTCGAGAACACCAGTTTTGTCCATCACGTAGCGCTGTTCGATACCCGATGCCGAGACGATGAACTCCGCACTGGACTGCGGCACCGGTTCCACGTCGCCGGAGGCAATCGCATCAGCGTTTTCGGAATTGATCCGGTCGGCATAGGCGTTGAACGCCACCACGAGTTCATCATTGGTGATGATGTTCTCTGGGGTAAACAAACCGCTTCCGGTGATGGCGGGCTGGATCATGGCTCGGGTCCTTTTTGCGTGCAGGGACCAGACTGCACACACACGCCGGGGTCAAGTGCGACGCTGCGCGACTTCGGAACTTGCGCCGCGGGGCACGCGTTGATCTATCAAAGGAGACATACAATGGACCGACTATCCATCATACTTTCGCTTCTAAGCGGTGCCTTGATCACCGGCACTCTTGTAACAACCGCGTTCACCATGGGCTATTATTCATGGTGGGTGATCGGTGCGGCTGCCATCATTGGTTTCGTGATGGCGTGGCCCAGCGCGTACTACGTATCGCGCCTGATCAAGAACAATGACAATCAATGGTCGCCACACCGCGATCCGTTTGAACACGGACCAATCCCGCGCCCGGGTGAGCGCGAAGTTTAAACTGCGTTGGGCAACGGCTTACCTTTGGCAAAGGCGATCGCATTGTCGACCGCCATCAGCCCCATCGCAGTACGCACTTCGAGTGCGGCCGTTCCCAGATGCGGCAGAAGCGTGACGTTCTCCATGTCCATCAATGCTTGCGGCACCTTGGGTTCAAACTCGTAAACATCAAGCCCAGCACCTGCGATCCGACCAGTCGACAAGGCGTCGATCAGATCAGTCTCGTTCACCACATCTCCGCGCGCAATGTTCACCACATGCGCGTGGGGTTGCATTGCGTTCAGCACAGCTGCGTCGATCAGGTGGTGGGTTTCGCCACCGCCAGGTACGGCGACGACAAGGACATCCACTTGGGCGGCAAGGTCCATCAATTGGGCGACCTGTTCCGCCGGGAATGGCATCTCTTTCGGGGACCGGTTGTAAAACTTGACCGCCATGCCGAAGCCGAAATGTGCGCGCTGTGCGATGGCCTGACCGATGCGGCCCATACCGACCACACCAAGCGTCTTGCCAGACATGTGCAGCCCCAAAAGCTGCGTTGGGTGCCAACCCTCCCACTGCCCTGAACGCAGCATACGTTCGCCCTCACCCGCGCGACGACAGGTCATAAGCATCAGGGTCAGGGCGATATCGGCAGTGGCATCGGTTACCGCACCCGGGGTGTTGGTAACTTCGATCCCGGCAGCCCGCGCCGCGGTCGCGTCGATGTGATTATAACCAACACCGAAATTCGCCAGCAACTTGGTCCTTTTTTCAGGCACCGCAGCAAAGATGTCGGCGCTATAGGCATCCCCCAATGTAGGCAGCACAACGTCATGGTCGATCAGGCTTTGAGTGAGTTCATCGCGGTTCAGCGGCGCAGTGTTGTCGCGCACGCTCACGTCAAACACCTCCCGCGCGCGGGTCAACACCGGGTCGGGGAGTTTGCGGGTGATCAGAAGTTTCAGCACAGGCGCGCTCCGTTTGGGGTGTCTTTGTCCGGCACGGCGAGGACGATGGCGTCACCGGCGTCGTAAAAGCCAAGCACCAGCGCCTCGGACATGAACGGTCCGATCTGGCGCGGCGGGAAATTGACGACGCCCATGACTTTTTTGCCGACAAGGGTGTCAGGGTCGTAATGGACGGTGATCTGGGCCGAGGATTTCTTGACGCCGATCTCGTCTCCGTAATCGACCCACAGCTTGATCGCAGGCTTGCGCGCTTCGGGAAAGGGTTCTGCCTGAATGACGGTGCCGACGCGAATATCCACCTTCATGAAATCATCAAACGTGATTTGGTCAGCCATTGGCCAATTCCTTGGACCGCTTCGTCGCCGCGTCGATGGTCTGGGCGATGAGCGGCGGCAAGCCGGTTTCTTCGTCCATCAGCACGTTCAGTCCCGCCTGCGTGGTGCCGTTGGGGCTGGTCACGTTGACACGCAACTGGCTCGGCGTTTCATCGGCCTGCATGGCCAGCGCACCCGATCCTGCAACCGTCGCCTTGGCCAGCGTCATGGCGAGTTCGGGATCAAGCCCCTGTGCTTCGCCCGCGCGGGCAAGACATTCGATCATGTGAAACACGTAGGCCGGGCCAGACCCGCTAAGCCCTGTGACCGCATCCATCTGATCTTCGGTTTCAAGCCGCACGGTCTGACCAATGGCAGACAGCAGCGTTTCCGCCATCTGCAATTGCGCTTCGGTCACATGGGCATTGCCGATGATCGCCGTAATGCCCTGCTTCACAGCGGCGGGCGTGTTTGGGATCGACCGGATCACCGGCGTCTTGTCGCCCAGCATGTCTTCGAAAGTGGCGATGGTGATACCCGCCGCGACCGACAGGAAGGTCGTGTCGCCATTTCCCAGCGGCGCCAGCGTTGGCAATGCATCGCGCATGATCTGAGGTTTGACGGCGACCAGCACAATGGCTGGGTTTTCTGGTAAATCCGTATTCAGGTATACGCCTTGTGCCTGCACCCAATCTGACGGGTTCGGATCGGTCACCCAGACCGAACTTGCAGGCAATCCCCCGGCAAGCCAGCCTTCGAGCATGGCTGATCCCATCTTGCCACAGCCCAACAGAACAAGCCCACGCTTGGCGATATCGGAATTTTGCATGAAGCCCCCCACGTTTCTTTGCGTCGGGGGCCAGTGTTACGCGCGGCCGTAGGCCTCTGCAATGGCGACCTGAAGCGCATCTTTCGGTGTGCGGTTGCCCCAGACGACCAGTTGGAATGCCGGATAATAGCGCTCTGCGCTCATGACAGCGCAATTGATCATCGTGTCGATCTGTTCGGCGCTGGCAACGTTGCCACCCGCAAGTACCAGACCGTAGCGATAGACCATCAGCTTGGCATCCGCCCAATAGGTAAAGGCGCCTGCCCAGCACTGGTCATTGACCGAGTTCAGACTTTCGAACAACGCCGGCATCCGATCTGCGGGCGGGTCCATGTCGAAGGTGCAGATCAGGCGCAACGTTTCGTCATAGGGGGACCATGCCAAGGTGATCGAATAAGTCCGCCATTGCCCTTCGACAGCCATCGCTATCTGGTCTTCCGCAATGCGGTCGAAATCCCAGTCATGATGCTCGGCGATGTGCTCAACGATATCGATCGGGTGGATGTCGTCTTCAAGATACTGCTCGGACAGGGCCATGATGCCGCCTCCTGTTACCTGTGCGGAAAGGCGGGCTTTGCCCTACCCTTCGGTGCCTGCTCTAGGGGCTGCGGTGAAATGCCATCCCCCTACTACATATGCTGCATGGCCAGAGCGGTCGCGTAAAGCGATATTTCCATGACAAACGCAATAAGTTGTGGAGAAGTCTACCCGATGTGGTGAGTGCGAATAGTGCCACAATCTGTGGATAAAATCACATGAAAAATGGCCCGCCGTGCTGTTGGATGCACAACTGCGCTGAGCCTGCATCATCCGGGGCCCTAACCGGCCTTTCCAGCCGGACATCAACTCTGTTCAAAAATTAAGCAGGGTCGCACGGAGAACGTGCCCGGTCCTGCTTCTTTGTTTTCCCAATACCTCGGGGGAGTGGCCCATCCGGCGACTGGGGCAGTGCCCCCGCTTTTTCGCTACGAAAAGGACGATGCGTGATCGCATCGTCCTCCGTCGGATTGGCACAGCCAATACGATACTGATGTCAGTTCAGCGACGCCATGAAGTCGTTCACCTCGGTAAGCGAGATGTACTTCTGCTCTTCGATCCCGCTTTCCGAGAAGGTCCATGTCACGGCAGGCGCGGACACGTCACCGTTCTTGTCGAACTGCACATTGCCCGTGGCACCCTGATAAGACACGGTTCCACCACCATCGAGCACCTCTTTCGCCATGGTGAACCCAGCTGCGTCGGCGGTGACGGGGGTGCCATTGGGGTCAGTGATGGATGCGACCTTGGCGGCGATATCGGCACCGGTGGCGTCTTTGCCCGCCGCATGCATCGCCATCAGGGCAATCATGGTCGCGTCATAGCTGTTGGCCAGTCCCGGACCGTTGGGCGGGCCATCGAACTTCGCCGTGTAGGCGTCGACAAAGGCCGAGGCCGAGTCAGTGCGCGGTGACGCGGTGTCTGTTCCGGTGAAATTCGCAAGGTATTGCATGCCGACATTGTCGCGGAATTCATCGGATTTCAGCGCGTTCGCCGCGATCATGTTCTGCGATCCACCCAGCGAGATCCATTCGCGCACGACCTGTGTGCCTTCCTTGGGATAAAGCGCCATATAGATCGCCTCGGGATTGCCCTTGAGCGCCTCGGTCACTTCGGCCCTGAACGATGCCTGTCCGTCATTGATGGCGATGGACGCGGTTACGTCGATGCCCAGCGCCTTAAGATCGTCCGCGACCAAGCCGCCAATGTCCTGGCCCCAATCGTCGTTCTTGTAGAAGACGGCCACGGATTTGTAGCCTGCGTCTTGCGCCACCATGGCACCGACTGCGGCCTGCACACCGGATGTGGCGAAGGTGCGGTAGAAAAGACCGTTGGTCTTGCCCTCTTCAGCCAGACGGGTGAACGCGGTGGAAGACGAACAGCACGACATTTGCATCACGCCAGCAGGCACCGTAACCGATGTCAGGATCGGCATGGACACACCCGAGGACACGGCACCCAGCAAGAGCTGCACGCCATCGAGATCGACCAGCGCCTTGGCCGCGTCCACACCCACTTTCGGGTCAACCTGCGTATCCCGCAGGACCATTTCGATCTGGCAGCCCGCAACGCCGCCCGCTTCGTTGGCGATGTCCACGGCGTATTGCGCGGTGGCGGCGATGGGCTTGCCCCAATCGACAGACGTGGGCAGCACAGCGCCGATCTTGGTTGTGCAGTCTTGTGCCGCGGCATCGGTGCCAAAGCTGGCAAAGCCCGCAGCAAGGCCCAGTGCAAGGGCCGAAGTCTTAAGTCCGTTCATTCCGTAACTCCCTATTGTTCATTTTTTGGACAGTTTTCATTTATTCTTGGCCGATTGTGACACGACCAGTTTTTCTGGGAAGAGCCCCTGTGGTCGCCACAGCAGCATCCCCACGATGACAAAGCCGATCAGCACGAACTGGATCGACCCGGTATACAGTTGCACCTCCAAAGGTGCGAACCGCGACAGCGCCCAGCCGCTGGCGGTCCAAGCGGCCCAGATCAGGAACGTCCCCATCACCGCGCCCTTGTTGTTGCCCGCGCCCCCGACGATCAGCATCGCCCAGATCTGGAAGGTGAGGATCGGAAGCACGTCTTGTGGGCTGATGAAGGCATAAAACGTGGCGTAGAGTCCACCGGCAAGGCCCATGATCACCGAACCGGCCACAAAAGACGTAAGGCGTACGCGCGACGGTGATTTGCCCAGCGACTGCGCGGCGGTCTCGTCCTCTCGGATCGCACGAAGGAGGCGCCCGAATGGGGACTGGATCAGCCGTTCGAGAAACAGGTATGTGGCGATCAGCAGGATCAAGACAAAGGCAAAGAACGCGAGGTTGTAGGTGAACCCATTGCCAAGAGTTTCGCGCAAGGGCCGTTCAAACCCGCGAATGCCCTGCGCCCCGCCCAAAGCGTCGGTGTTGCGCATCACGGTTTCGAAGGCGACGGCGACACCGAAGGTCGCGATGGCAAGGTAGTCATGCCTGAGGCGGATGGTCAGCAGCCCGACGATCCATGCGACGATCCCTGCGCAGACCATACCCCCCAAAAGTGCCAGCAGGTACGGCAGGCCGAACCCGCCCAACTGCCCGGCTTGGGGCGTACCGCCAAGGATCAGCGTGCCATAGGCCCCTGCCCCGAAGAACGCCACAACACCGCCGTTGAAAAGGCCCGTGTTGCCCCATTGCAGGTTAAGCCCCAGCACTGCAATCGACAGGATCGACGCGACGGTAGCGAAAAAGACGAGGTAGGAGATGACACCGATCATGTGCGCTCTTCCCCGAACAGCCCATGCGGGCGCAGGATCAACACCGCTAGAATGATCAGGAAGGGCACCGCAGGGCTGTAGCCCGAGGGCAAGATCACCAGCGCAAGGTTGGACGCGAGACCAACGAGGAAGCCCCCCAGCACCGCTCCATAGATGCTGCCGATGCCTCCGACGATGGTTGCGGCAAAGATCGGCAACACCAGATCGCGGCCCAGCACAGGGCTGATCTGGTTGGTCAGGCCGTAGAACACGCCCGCCGCTGCCGCCAACCCACCACCGATCAGCCAGATCAGCACGACCATGCGGCTGAGGTTGATCCCCGACACCTGCGCCAGGGTCGGGTTTTCGGCCACGGCGCGCAAGGAATAGCCGAAGGTCGTGCGCGACAGGACGAGATGCAGGATGAACATGATCAGCAGCGCCGCCACCAGCGTGAACACCTGATCCGGCTTGATCAGCAGGAACGGATCACGGCTGACCACGATGGCAAAGACGATATCCTGTGAATACAGCTTGGGGTTCAGACCGAAGATCAGGCCAAGGATGTTGCGGATGATCATTGCAACGCCGAAGGACGCAAAGACCATCGAGAGCTCGCCCCCCTTGGCGCGGACCCGTTTGAACACCAGCTTGTCGACCGCCACCGCAGAAAGGCCCGTCAGCGCCATTGAAAGCAGCAGCGCCAAGGTCAAAGACCATGTGAGACTAAGCGGCGGGATCGCCTCGGCCAGTGCAGGGTGGATCGCACCGAAGAGGCCATCAAAGACCAAGGCGGCATACGCACCAATGGACAGAAGTTCAGCATGCGAGAAATTGGCAAAGCGCAGCATGTGCATCGCCATCGTCAACCCAATCGCCCCCAGCGACAGGATCGAACCGACCAGCACTCCGTCCACAAGGTTCTGGATCATGCCGGTGTCACCCGTTTGCCGCCAAGGTAGATTTGCCCAACCACCGGATCGTTCAGCAGATCATCTGCCGCGCCATCGACCTGATTGCGGCCATCCGCAAGGATGTAACAGTGATCCGCCATCCGAAGCGCCTGTTTGACGTTCTGTTCGACGAGCAGGATCGTCACGCCTTGTTCGGTCAGGGACTTGGCGTATTCTAAGACTTCCTGCGCCGCCTTGGGGGACAGCCCGGCAGAGGGTTCGTCCATCAGGATCACAGACGGGTTGATGGCCAGTGCCATGGCAACGGCAAGAAACTGGCGTTGCCCACCAGACAGCGCGCCCGCTTTTTCGGTCTGCTTGTCGGCCAAGGCCGGAAACTGCGTGAACAACGCGTCGCGCCGTGAAGCGGCCTCTTTGCCTGCGTTTCGCAAGACAAGGTCAAGGTTCTGCCGGATCGTCAAAGACCGGAAGATGTTGTCCGATTGGGGGACATAGGCCACGCCCAAGCCGCCCATCTGATCCGGGCGCGGGTTTGTGATAGTCGCGCCATTGAGCAGTACCGAACCACTGGACACCGGCACCAGCCCGGCAATCGCCTTGATCAGGGTTGATTTGCCTGCCCCATTGGGACCGATGATGACCGTCACCTTGGCGGTCTCTGCGGTCAGTGACACGCCCTTGAGGATGGGAAGGTCGGGGACGTATCCGGCGACGATATCCTGTGCCACCAGCGCCGTCATTCGACCTGCGCCCCAAGATAGGCGTCCAGCAGAACGGGGTTGCTTTGCGCCTCATCCGCCGTTCCTTCGAACACCTTGCGGCCCTCGGCCAGCGCAATCACCGGGTCGCAGTGCTGCATGACGAAATCCATGTCATGTTCGATAATGACAAAGGTTTTACCGTCCCGGTTCAGTTCTTCGATCTTTTCGATCAGCGTTTTGGTCAGGGTTGGGTTCACCCCTGCCGCGGGTTCATCCAGCAGGATCAGCTTTGGATCGCCCATCAGGATGCGGGCCAGTTCCAGCAGTTTCATCTGCCCGCCAGAGATTTGCCCTGCCGCCTGATCAGCCAGCGGCGCGAGAGTGACGAAATCCAGAACCTCCATCGCGCGTTTGCGGATGGTCGCTTCCTGATCGCGCATCTTTGCTGCGCCAAGGAACGGCCCCCAAACGCGTTCACCCACCTGTGCCATGGGTGACAGCATGACGTTTTCCAGAACGCTCATCTTGGCGAAGGGGCGGGGGATCTGGAACGTGCGGCCAAGGCCAAGGCTGAACAGCGCGTCAGGGGAAAACCCGGTCACATTTTGTCCATCCAGATGCACCGTGCCGCCCGTGGGTTTCAGCATCCCGGTCAGCACGTTGAAGAGCGTCGTCTTGCCCGCGCCATTCGGTCCGATCAGCCCGGTGATTGTGCCCGCATGGATATCGAGCGACACATCGTTCACCGCGCGGAATTCGCCGAAGGTCTTGCTGACGTTCCGGATGCTGAGGATAGGGTCAGCCATGCGACCCATGCACCGCGTCGTTCGGATTGGTATTCAGGTTGTACTTCATGATCCGGCCATGGCGGCTGCTTCTGTCCCCTTCGAGCAAATAGACGTCACCCTTGGGACCATCGGCCTGATTCAGCACCGCGTTCAGCGTCACATGATCCTCTTCATCCAGCGCAAAGGCGAAGGTCTGGAGCGTCTGCGGCAGATGCCGGGCATAGCGTGCGCCAACAATACCCGCCGCGACTTGTGGCTGATCCAGCACCCAGCGCGTGGCGACGGCCGAGAGTGAGACGCCGTGTTTGTCGCCCACCGTTTTCAGGGCGGTCAACAGCGCCTGAAACCGATCCCACGGGCCAAATTCGTCGATGATCAGGCGGTACTTGATCAGACTGCGGTTCTCAAACTGGAACCCGGGGTCTGGCTCGCCCAGCCATTTTTCGGTGATGAAGCCACCCGCGAGCGTGCCGTAGCAAATCAATTGCAGATCGTTTTGCGCCGCCCAATCGGTGAGCCCGTTTTGCGGGCGGCGGTCCAGCACGGAAAACTGCACTTGGGCAGAGGCGATGTCGAATCCGGCATCGACAAACCGTTGCATCGCTTGCCTGTCCCAATTGGTGGTGCCGAGGTTCTTGATCTTGCCCTCTTTGCGCAGGTCTTTCAGCACATCGAGCGAGTCAACGGCATTTCCCTGTGACAGGTCCCACCAGAAAAACTGAACGAGATCCAGTTGGTCGATCTTGAGCCTTTGCAACGACCGATCAATGATGGCGGTCACTTCATCTGGCCGGAGGTCGGCCAGCCTCGTCAGGTCAGGCACAAGTTTGGTGTGAACGCAGACACGATCTGCAACCGATGCGCCGCGCCGCGCGCGTAAGTCTGCGATGAAATCGCCGATCATCTCTTCGACGCCGGTGTAAATGTCGGCGCAATCGAAGGTGAACAGCCCGGCGTCGACAAAGGCTTCCATATCGCGGATCGCCTGTGCGCGGTCCACAGGGCCGTGATCGCCCGCCAGTTGCCAGCCACCGCGAATGACGCGGCTGATGGTGTGGCCGGGGCGCAGTTGGGTGGTCTCGACGCTCATGTTTCGTCTTTCCAATAGGGTGTGCTGCGCTGGTCCGGCAGGCCGGTGGTTTCGGAATGGCGGAAGGTGCGCTTGGCCGTCCGTGTCACCCGGAACCGACCGCCGCAATTGGGGTCTGGGCAGGCGATCTCTGCATCGGTGGACATCCAGTCGTTGGGCGAGGTCGGGCGTTGCTTGGCGGGAAGCAGAGGCAACAGAGCGGCCAGCGCGTACATCGACACTTTCTGCTGGTCGTCGAAGATCAGCAATTCGCCTTCAACACGGAAGCTTTCGCCCTCGACATGGCGGCACACGGACGTGCGGTCGCCGACCACGGTTTCGACGCGCAGATCGTACAGCCAGAATTCGTCCGCGTCCTGCGCCGCGCTCATCGTTCCCCTGACACGCGGTTCCGCGCGGTTGTTCCCTGTTGTTAAGCATATGGTTGCTGGGATCTTTCGGGCTTGTCAAACGGGTTCAGGGCGGCAACTCATGGGGCGACAGCCGAAAGGACCGCTCTATGACCCACCCCGACACCATCGCCCTGAGTGACCGCCTGACGATCCGCCGTGCGCTGGTGGGCCTCTGGCAGGTGGCCGATATCGAGAAAGACGGCGACCTCATTGATCCGGAGGTCGGCGCGGATCATCTGGCCGCTTATGCGGATGCCGGGTTCGACAGTTTCGATATGGCGGACCACTATGGCACGGCGGAGGTGATCACCGGAGCGTTGCTGAAGCGCGGGGTCAAGGCCACCGTCGGCACCAAATGGTGTCCGGTGCCCGGCCCGATGACGCCCGATGTCGTACGCGCCGGAGTGCAGGAGCGGCTTGACCGGCTGGGTGTGGACCGCGTTGACCTGTTGCAATTCCACTGGTGGAGTTTCGAGCACCCAGCTTGGCTCGACGCGCTGCACGAGATGGCGAAACTGCGCGAGGAAGGGTTAATCGGAGAAATCGGCCTGACCAATTTCGACGCGGCGCACCTGCATCTTGCTTTGGCCGATGGCATCCAGATTGTCAGCAATCAGGTGCCCTGTTCGCTTTTGGACCGTCGCGCGACCGGACCCTTGTCTGAGGTTTGTGCCGCGTGGGGCGTCAAGCTTGTATGCTACGGGACATTGCAGGGCGGGTTTCTATCGGAGAAATGGCTGGGTCAGCCAGAGCCGATCGAGATCACCGACTGGAGCAAGATGAAGTACAAGCGCTTCATCGACACCGCCGGGGGATGGGACGCCTATCAGACGGTGTTGCAGGCGGCTGCAGATGTGGCAGCCAAGCATGGCGTGTCGATTGCCAATGTCGCGACCCGCTGGGTGCTGGAGAATGAAGCCGTTGCCGGGGTCATCATTGGCGCGAGGCTGGGCGAGGCGCGGCATACGGAGGATAACCTCAAGCTATTCCAATTCACGCTGGACGAAGAGGATCAGGCCCGCTTGAACGCGGCGTTTGCAGTGACAACACCCCTGCCCGGCGATTGCGGCGACGAATACCGTAAGCCACCGTTCCTGACGGCCAGTGGCGATCTGAGCCATCACCTTGACGCGATGCCCAGCGCCATGACGGTCGAGGACGTGCCGAACCGGCCCGGTGAAAAACGGGTTCTGTCGGGAAGCGAGTGGGAAGACATCGCAGGATATTGCCGCGCACATCGGATCGGGGATCGCATCTTTGTGTCAGGCACGACGGCGACTGCGGGTGTTGATCGGGCGGTGGCCCCAAAGGATGCAGGCGCGCAGACGACCTATGTCTTGGACAAGATCAGCGCAGCTCTCACCGCGCTTGGATCAAGCATGGAGGACGTTGTCCGCACGCGTGTCTTCATGAGTAATGCCGACGATGTGGTGGCCGTGTCCAAGGCGCATGGGCGCATCTTTGGCGATATCAAACCGGCCAATACGCTGTTCCAGATCGGTCAGTTGATCGGCGACTACAAAGTCGAGATCGAGGCCGAAGCGATCGTCCGGCCCCGAAGCTAGGTCTTATTTCTTGGCCGCTTCGAGCGCGTCGAGACGGGCTTTGAGCATTTCGTTCTCTTCGCGCGCTTTCATGGCCATCGCGCGCACTGCGTCGAATTCTTCGCGGGTGACGAAATCGCGATCCGCCAGCCAACGGTCGACCAGCGATTTCATCGCAGTCTCAGCCTCGTCTTTCGCGCCCTGCGCCACGCCCATGGCGTTGGTCATCAATTGCGAAAGGTCTTCGAATACCTTGTTTCGGGTTTGCATGTCTGCCTCCGGCGTTTGCTTGATCTCTATATGGTCCTCACACCCGCGCGGCACAAGGTTGACTTCGCCGCAGAGAATTGAACATCTGCGCGCATGTCTACGGGTCTGCCTTTTCCGAATGTCTCGCCAGAGCTGTTTTCGATCTCGATCTTCGGGATGGAATTTGCGCTGCGTTGGTATGCGCTGGCTTACATCGCAGGCATTCTGATTGGGTGGCGGATCGCGGTAGCTGCCGTGAAACGCACGCCTCTTTGGGCCGATGATACTCCTCCGATGCGCCCCGAACAGGTCGAGGAATTGCTCACTTGGGTGATCCTTGGGGTCATTCTGGGCGGACGGCTTGGCTTCGTGCTGTTTTACCAGCCGGGGTATTATTTGCAGAACCCAGCGGAAATCCTTGCTGTCTGGCAGGGTGGCATGTCGTTTCACGGTGGATTGATCGGTGTGATCGTCGCTGCGCTGATGTTTTGCTTCAAAAACAGCCTCCCCTTGCGCCCCACTGCAGACATGATGGCGATCGCCACACCGCCGGGACTTTTGCTGGGGCGGATTTCGAATTTCATCAACGCAGAACTGTGGGGGCGGCCAACCGACCTGCCTTGGGGTGTTCAGTTTCCCGGTCAGGCCGCGCAATCTTGTGGACAGACGCTGGGAGAAATTTGCGCACGCCATCCGTCGCAGCTTTACGAAGCGCTGCTGGAAGGTCTGCTGTTGGGTGCCGTTCTGCTGTGGCTGGCTTTCCGTCGTGGGGCACTCAAAGTGCCGGGTCGGATCGTCGGCCTGTTCATTGGCGGCTATGGCGCAGCGCGTTTCATGGTAGAGTTCGTGCGCCAGCCTGATGCGCAGTTCGTCTCGGACGGCAACCCTCTCGGCCTTGCTTGGCAGATCGGCGGGTATGGTCTGACCATGGGACAACTTCTCTCTGTTCCGATGATTGCGATCGGCATTTATCTCTGGCTGTCCGCACGCCGCGCCGGAGCCGTACGGGACACATGACAGAGCTATCAAAAATCCTGCGCCGCCAAATCGAAGCGACCGGGCCGATTACCTTGGCCGACTATATGTCCGCTTGCCTGCTTCATCCCAAACACGGGTATTACACGACTCAAGACGCGCTTGGCGTCGATGGGGATTTCACCA
The DNA here is from genome assembly GCF_002115725.1 of Marivita cryptomonadis. Taxonomy (GTDB): domain Bacteria; phylum Pseudomonadota; class Alphaproteobacteria; order Rhodobacterales; family Rhodobacteraceae; genus Marivita; species Marivita cryptomonadis. Next base: position 213,665 of record NZ_JFKD01000002.1, on the reverse strand, counting down.
CAGCTCCCGAGATCAGCCAGATGTTCGGGGAACTCATCGGCCTTTGTCTTGCGCAATCCTGGATGGATCAGGGCGCGCCAGATCGGTTTGCCTTGGTAGAATTGGGACCGGGGCGTGGCACGCTGATCGCGGATCTCCTGCGGGCCACGGTACAGGTGCCGGGGTTTCACGCTGCAGTCGATTTGCATCTGGTCGAGGCATCGGCGCGCATGCGCAGCTTGCAGGCGGCCGCCCTGCCCGCTTATCACCCAACGTGGCATGACACGGTGGAAACTCTGCCCGAGGACATTCCGATTTTCGTCATGGCAAACGAGTTTTTCGATGCGCTGCCAATCAGACAGTTTCAGCGTGACCCAAAAGGTTGGCGCGAGGTTATGGTGGGGCTGTCGGAAACCGGTGTGCTGCAACGAGGGCTAAGTGATGCAGCACCGATTGAAGCGCTTAACAGCCGTCTGGACGACACACAGCCGGGTGCCCTTGTGGAAACCTGCGCACACGGCACTGCGGTTGTGGATGCTCTGGCCCGCCGGATCGCGACCCAAGGTGGAATGGCGCTCTTCATTGACTATGGCGGGTGGCATTCCGACGGTGACACGTTTCAGGCGGTGCGTGCACACCGACCCGTTGATCCTTTCGCTGAACCGGGACAGGCGGACCTGACCGCCCATGTCGATTTCGAAGCGTTGGCACGTGCTGCGTTGATTGCGGGATGCACGGCCAGCCAATTGACCAACCAAGGCGTGTTTCTTGAACGGCTGGGCATCACGCCGCGCGCCCAGAGTTTGGCAAAAGGTCTGACCGGAGAACCGCTTGCTGCGCATGTGGCTGCACATCGACGGTTGACCCATCCCGATGAAATGGGTTCCTTGTTCAAAGTGCTGGGTCTGTACCCAGTGAACGAGTCGCCGCCGCCCGGACTGGATCCATGACGCTGGAAATCATCACAGCAGATAGCCTCGGACCTATACGCCACGGATTTTTCACGCGGCGCGGTGGTGCATCCTCCGGAGTGTTTGCAGGGCTCAACTGCGGCGCTGGATCATCCGACCAGTCCGAAATCGTTGCCATCAATCGCGCCCGTGTCGCGGATGCGATGGAGGTTGCCGGAGATCAGCTGGTCAGCGTTCATCAAGTGCACTCTGCCAAGGTGGAAGTTGTGGAGGGGCCGTTGGGATCGTCGAAACCACAGGCCGACGCCATGGTGACAAAGACGCCCGGCGTCGCGCTGGGTGTGCTGACGGCGGATTGCCAGCCTGTGCTCTTTGCCGATCACGATACCGGTGTCATAGGCGCTGCCCATGCCGGATGGCGCGGAGCCCTCGACGGTGTTTTGGAGGCAACGATTGATGCGATGACCAGCCTTGGTGCCAATCGCGAAACAATCAAAGCGGTGATCGGACCCAGTATAAGCCAGCGTGCCTACGAGGTCGGACCCGAATTCCTCGATTCTTTTCTAGCCGAAGACCCACAATACGCGCGGTTCTTCGTCAATGGGGATGAAGACAAGTTCCACTTCGATCTGCCGGGCTTTGGTCTTTACAAGCTGCGCAGCGCCGGAGTGGACGCGGAATGGACACGGCACTGCACGTATTCTGACGCAGATCGCTTTTATTCCTACCGCCGCGCGACCCATGCACGGGAAGCGGATTACGGCCGTTTGATTTCGGTGATCCGGCTCTGAACCGCGCCAGCGCCATTGGCGCAGTGCCCAAATCAATCACAGGAATACACCGGGATTGTCCACGTTTGGTCACAAACGCGCCCAATTGCGCGGGTTAATTAGGATCAAGAAACAACGGAACACCACCGGAGCAGTCCAATGTCGCGCACTTCGAAATTCATCGCCTCTGTCGTCGCAACCTCTAAAGAGGACATGCCAGCGCTTCCTTTCCAGCGCGGCGCAGCCCGCAAGGCGATGTTTGCCCGCATCAAGGCTGAAAAGGCCGACCAACTGGCCCGCAAACGCGCCTGATCAAGCCTACGGGATACAGCCGACCTGCCACGATCTTCCCCAATTGTGGCAGCGCTGTTCCGAAGACCCAGACAATCCTCCCCATATCGAAGAATTGGCCGCGATTTCGCGGCCAATTTTCGTTGATTTTTGACGAATCAAACACTTCTGAGCCATCTTTTATCCAACGATATTGCACCGTCCTTCTGGTGTTGTTGGTGGGGGCCAACGCGGATGTGACCTGAGTTAAAAGGTATCACATGGCTCAGACCTCGACCGATCGCGCTGCGACGACCGACTTCAACGCCTATGCTGTTTCAACAGACAAAGTTGCCACGTTCGACGGGCAGCCTCGACGCGACATCCCTCTCACCCGCACCATCGAGGCTGCCGCCCTTCTGCCGGATCAGTCGATATCCGAGTCCAGTTTCACAGTTCCTGCATCATCGACATTCGAAGCCTGCGCATCCGCCTTCGCCCGCGGCACGCTCATTTCAACGGTCATGGGCCCGATTGCTGTCGAAGATCTGATTCCCGGGGATCTGGTCGAAACACATCGCGGCCCACAGCCCGTCGTATGGATTGGCAGCACACCCTATCTTCCGGATTTCGCCGCCGAAACGACCTCTCTGTCCTACTTGCTCCGTATGCCGGGAGTTGGCATGGACCAAAGCGATCTGCTGCTTGGTCCCGCAGCCCGGCTTGTGGTCCGTCAAGATCGTTTTGCTGATTTGCTCAACTGCGATGCGGTACTTGCCCCAGCCAGCGACTATATCGACGGTGACCGGGTCTTGCGCATCACGCCGCCGGGATCGGTGCAATTGTACCATTTCGCCTTGCAAAGCCACGGGATCATTCGGGCCAATGGGCACGAATTGGAAAGCTACCATCCGGGACGGGTTTCAGCTGCGGAAATCGGAAGCTCTGTTCGCGACATGCTGCAGTCGATGTTCCCGCATCTTGGGTCTCTCGAAGGCTTTGGCGATCTTGCCTTCCCGCGCACAACACGCGACGTGATCGAAACGTTGCGAGTCGCCTGACACGTCAAGCATCACTGCGTTGGGGCGGTGTCAGTCCGTGCCGCCCAGCCGCGCTTCCAATACATCGAAGGGCACACCGGGTTCGTCCTTTGCCCCGCGGATCACAAGCGAAGTCTTGACGCTGCCGACGTTTGGCGATGTCAGCAGGTCCCCTGTCAGAAAGCTTTGGAACGTGCTCAGGTCAGGGGCGACACATTTCAGGATGAAGTCCACTTCTCCGTTGAGCATATGGCATTCACGTACCAGCGGCCAACTGCGGCAACGGTCTTCAAAGGCGCGCAGATCTGCTTCGGCCTGACTTTGCAGTCCGACCATCGCGAAGACTTGAACCTCAAATCCCAATTCGCGCGGATCAACCTCGGCATGGTAGCCCCGGATAAAGCCCTGCTCTTCCAAGGTGCGCACACGCCGCAGACACGGTGGCGCCGAAATACCAACCCTGCGGGCCAATTCGACATTGGTCATGCGTCCGTCTGCTTGAAGCTCTGCCAAAATCTTGCGATCTATTGGATCCAACCGATGTGCCGGCATCCTGAAGCACCCCTGCATTTTTCGACATTGTTATAGCATAGGTTTGTTGCGCGCAATATTGTTTCAACATTGCGCAACAATCTTTCTATACATTCTGGACTGTGAATTTTTCACACGACGCGGTGTCATTGATTTGCGAAGACACGCATGGGCGCATATATCCAAAGACTAGACAAAAACCGTACTCTGCGACGCGAGGCTGCCATGTCCGACACACGCCACACCAAAGTTTTGATCATCGGCTCCGGTCCTGCCGGTTACACCGCTGGTGTCTACGCAAGCCGCGCCATGCTGGAGCCGATTCTCGTTCAGGGCATGGAACCGGGCGGGCAGTTGACCACGACCACCGAGGTCGAGAACTGGCCCGGCGACACCGAGGTGCAGGGACCAGACCTGATGGTGCGCATGGAAGCCCATGCACGCGCCATGGGCACCGAGATCATCGGCGACCTCATCACCTCGCTAGACCTGTCCAAGCGCCCTTTCACCGCGCAGTCCGACAGCGGCACGGTGTATACGGCGGATGCGCTGATCCTTGCGACGGGCGCCCGCGCCAAATGGCTGGGCCTGCCGTCTGAAGACGCTTTCAAGGGCTTCGGCGTGTCGGCCTGTGCAACCTGCGACGGGTTCTTCTATCGCGGTCAGGAAATCGTGGTGATCGGTGGCGGCAACACGGCCGTCGAAGAAGCGCTGTTCCTGACGAATTTTGCGTCCAAGGTGACGCTGATCCACCGCCGCGACGAACTCCGGGCCGAGAAGATCCTTCAGGACCGTCTGTTCAAGAACCCCAAGATCGAAACGCTTTGGCATCACCAGCTGGACGAAGTGTTCGGGACCGACATGCCCAAGGGCGTCGAAGGCGTGCGCGTCAAACACGTCGATACCGGCGAGATCAAAGAGATCCCCTGCAAAGGCGTGTTTATCGCAATCGGTCACGCCCCCGCCAATGAATTGGTCAAGGACGTGCTGGAAACCCATATGGGTGGGTATGTCGTGACCAAGCCCGATAGCACTGAGACCTCGATCCCCGGTGTGTTTGCGGCTGGTGATCTGACCGACCACAAGTACCGTCAGGCTGTCACGTCTGCGGGCATGGGCTGCATGGCTGCTCTTGAGGCCGAGCGGTTCCTTGCGGAAGTCGGCGATGATTCCGGCAAGGTCGTGTCAGACCCCTTGGGCTATGGTGCCGAAGTACCGGCTGCGGAGTAGGAAGCGAGATGGGTCTGACTGCGAGGTCCGACCCACATCCCGGCGCGTTGGCTTCTTTTCGGTAAACCATTTTCGAAACTGGCGTAAATTCCGCACATTTTCCCGAATTCATGAGGTGCGCGGCCTTGTCACTGGACTTCTGTCCCGGTGGAGGCGTAACCAGCGCCCAAATTTGGACAGTGAGCAGAATAATGTACCCGCAAAACCTTGCCCCAATCCCTGAACTTTATGTCTCGTATGACAGCGCCCAAAAGCTCAAGCTGGAAGCTGCTGAACTGTTCAGCCACGATCTGACGCCGCGCCAGATTTGCGATCTCGAGCTTTTGATGAACGGCGGGTTCAACCCGCTCAAGGGGTTTCTGAGCGAAGACGACTACAACAGCGTCGTCGAAAACATGCGCCTTGCTGATGGCACCCTGTGGCCCATGCCGATCACGCTGGATGTGTCCGAGGCATTCGCAGACAGCCTTGAGATTGGTCAGGATATTGCCCTGCGCGATCAGGAAGGCGTGATCCTTGGCACGATGACCGTGACCGACCGTTGGGTGCCAAACAAGGCGCGCGAGGCGGAAAAGGTTTTCGGTGCAGATGAGGATGCCCATCCGGCAGTCAACTACCTGCACAACAAGGCAGGAAAAGTTTATCTGGGTGGTCCCGTCACCGGTATCCAGCAGCCCGTCCATTATGATTTCCGGGGGCGTCGCGACACTCCGAACGAATTGCGCGCACTGTTCCGCAAGCTGGGTTGGCGCAAGGTCGTGGCGTTCCAGACCCGCAACCCGCTGCACCGCGCGCATCAGGAACTGACCTTCCGCGCTGCGAAAGAAGCGCAGGCCAACTTGCTGATCCATCCGGTTGTCGGCATGACCAAACCGGGCGACGTGGACCATTTCACCCGCGTGCGCTGCTATGAGGCGGTGCTGGACAAGTATCCGCAATCCACCACGACGATGAGCCTTCTGAACCTTGCGATGCGCATGGCCGGCCCCCGCGAGGCGGTGTGGCACGGTCTGATCCGCAAGAACCACGGCTGCACCCATTTCATCGTGGGTCGCGATCACGCTGGACCGGGCAAGAATTCGGCGGGCGAGGATTTCTACGGGCCATATGATGCGCAGGAGCTGTTCCGCGAGCATGAGGCCGAGATCGGCATCGAGATGGTTGATTTCAAACACATGGTCTACGTGCAGGAACGCGCACAATACGAGCCGATGGACGAGATCGCCGACAAGGATGACGTGACCATCCTCAACATCTCGGGCACCGAACTGCGCCGCCGTCTGGCCGAAGGTCTGGACATTCCGGAATGGTTCAGCTTTCCCGAAGTGGTCACCGAATTGCGCAAGACGCGCCCGCCGCGGTCGCAACAGGGCTTTACCGTGTTCTTCACCGGCTTCTCTGGCTCGGGCAAATCCACCATCGCCAACGCTTTGATGGTCAAGCTGATGGAGATGGGGGGCCGTCCAGTAACCCTTCTGGATGGCGATATCGTGCGCAAGAACCTGTCCTCGGAGCTGGGCTTCAGCAAGGAACACCGCGACCTGAACATTCGCCGCATCGGCTATGTCGCGTCGGAAATCACCAAGAACGGTGGGATCGCAATCTGTGCGCCCATCGCGCCCTATGCCACAACACGCCGTGCCGTTCGGGAAGAGATCGAACAGTTCGGTGCCTTCCTCGAGGTCCATGTGGCGACGAGTCTTGAGGAATGCGAACGCCGCGACCGCAAGGGGCTCTACAAGCTTGCGCGGGAAGGCAAGATCAAGGAATTCACAGGAATCTCTGACCCGTACGACGTGCCAGAAACACCGGAATTGCGTGTCGAGACCGAAAATGTCGAAGTCGACAACTGCGCTCATCAGGTGATCCTGAAACTCGAAAGCCTTGGACTGATCACAGGTCAGTAAGACCAAGATAGAAGGGACGGAGCACATCCGTCCCTTTCTTTTTTGCCACGGTCTGTGCCGGAACACGGTTGCGCACGACACAGCGACATGTCCAACTGTCTCCGGATCTCGACAAGGGGTTGGTGCCATGTTTCGACGATTTCTTTTCGCTTTGGCCCTATGTGCGCCAACACTCGCTGCGGCAGATCGGTCGTGTGACACCAAATTTCAGAAGGTTTGCATCGAGACCGCGCAGAACGGCAATACGATCACGTTTTATGCTGAGAACCTTTATCCCTTCCTGCCGGTCACGCTCGACATCAAGCTAGACCTGAAAAACCTTGGGCGCAGCGAGGGCGGCGCGGGTCCTTTTGTTCTGGACGGCAACCAACGGGTGCAACTTTTCAAACTGTCTCAGAAGCAGGCTGGCGCTTGGTCCTATCGTTACAATTTCACGTGGAGCCGAGGCGATTACACCGCGCGACACGACGATCGGCACGCATATATGCTGCCGTTTGCCCCGGGACAGGCCTTCACTGTCGGTCAGAGCTGCAACGGCAGTTTTACCCATTTTGGCGCACGGCGCTTTGCCGTCGATTTCAATATGCCCCAAGGGACACCGATTCACGCAGCGCGTGATGGGATTGTCGTCGATCTAAAAGAAGACTCCCGCAGCGGAGGGCCAGGTGCGCAGTATCAGGATCTTGGCAACTACGTGATCATCCAGCATTCGGACCGCACCCTGGCGCAGTATTTTCATCTGCAGCAGGGAGGCGTCAGCGTCAACACGGGCGACCGCGTCCGCGCGGGTACGCTGATCGGTTATTCAGGAAACACTGGGCAATCCACCGGACCACACCTGCATTTCGATGTGGTTCGAGGCGATATAGGTGTGACAAGCGAAACGCTGCCATTTCGCTTTGCCACATCTGCGGGGCCGTTAAAATGCCCCGCCGCAGGTACGACGCTGCGCGCAGAAAACTAGACGAGCTCAGTGCACCGTGACAGGTGCGAAATCGTTCTGCCGCGCCAGCATGAATGCCAGCTTGCGATCCTTCACAAGTGCCAAACGCTCCCCATCGGCACGGTGCACGGCGTAGATGGTTGTTTCGTCACCAAGCTCGCCCCGCACTTCATCCGGCAAGTCCGCAACTGCCACTGGACGCACATAGACAAGGTTGGACTGGTCGGCATCTTTGAAATCAAATGGCGTATTCATGGATTAACCCTTCCTGATCTGGATTGTCTGGACCACGGTCTCGGGACGCAACAGGGTCAGATCGACATGCAGCAGCCCGTTTTCCATGATCGCCTCACCGACTTCGACCCCATCAGCAAGCACGAAGCTGCGCTGGAACTGGCGCGCGGCGATCCCACGATGCAGGAACACCCGATCGGCTGTGTCGTCGTGCTGGCGTCCGCGGATCACAAGCTGTCTGTCCTCAACGGTGATCGCCAGATCTTGTTCCCGAAAACCTGCCACTGCCAAAGTGATCCTGTACGATCCTTCGGAGGTCTGTTCGATATTGAAGGGGGGATAACCTTCGTTGCCGGATTTCGCGGTGCGTTCTAGCAAACGCTCCAATTGCTCGAATCCAAGCAGATGGGGATAGGATCCCAAGGTCAGTTTCGTCATCGACACGTCCTTTGTGCAAGCGACTGTGTTGGTGCGGCCCCATTCTGGCGACCGTTCACTAAGAAATATGGGGGCGCGACAAGCAAGACGCAAGGGCTTTGCGGAATCGCAGAATGCGGTTATCTTGCTGGTCTCAGCCACTTTTCGGGGACCGCGCTGCATCATGAATGCTCCTACTGATCTGTCGATGAAAACAGACGACGTCCTGAAGGTCGAACTCGAGGTGTTTCGCCGCGAGCACCGCGATTTGGACGAAGCCATTCGTGCCATGCAGCAGACCGGAACAGCGGATCAGCTCACCCTGCAGCGACTGAAAAAGAAAAAGCTGGTCTTGAAGGACAAGATCGCCCAGATCGAGGATCGACTGCTGCCGGATATCATCGCCTGATATCAGGGCGAGTTGCCCCCCGATCCGATCTGGCTATAGTGCGCGCTCCGAACACCTGAAGGGGCGCAGCGCCATGTCAGAATCGATCAAAGTCGGCATCATAATGGGAAGCCAGTCAGACTGGCCGACTATGAAAGAAGCGGCCGAAATGCTGGACGCGCTGAACGTGCCCTACGAGACAAAGATTGTGTCCGCACATCGCACACCTGATCGGCTTTGGGACTATGGCAAAACTGCCGTGGAGCGCGGTTTGCAGGTCATCATCGCAGGTGCAGGTGGGGCTGCGCACTTGCCCGGAATGATGGCGTCGAAGACTCGGGTTCCGGTGATTGGTGTGCCGGTACAGACGCGCGCCCTCTCGGGTGTCGATAGTCTTTATTCGATCTTGCAGATGCCGCGAGGATTTCCAGTGGCCACAATGGCTATCGGGTCTGCGGGTGCAGCCAATGCCGGATTGATGGCTGCGGGCATTCTGGCCTTGCAGGATGGTGATCTTGCCGCCCGTCTTGACCAGTGGCGCGCCGATCTGTCGGCGTCCATCCCTGATACTCCCTCTGACGACGGATAACGCCATGACGCTTGCGCTTCCCATCGGATCGACCATTGGCATCATTGGTGGTGGTCAATTGGGCCGAATGCTGTCGGTGGCGGCCAGCCGTCTTGGTTTTCGCTGCCACATCTTTGAACCCGGCGCGACGCCACCAGCTGGGCAGGTCGCTGATCAGGTAACCACAGCCGCCTATGACGACGAGGCCGCGCTGCGGGCTTTCTGTCAGTCGGTGGACATTATCACCTATGAGTTCGAGAACATCCCGACAGCCGCGCTTGACCTGTTGCAGGATCTTGCCCCGATCCATCCCGGTCGCGAGGCGCTTCGTGTCAGTCAGGACCGTTTGACGGAAAAGACGTTTCTACAGGATTTGGGCCTGCAGACAGCGCCATTTGCGGACATCACCGATGCAACCAGTCTCGAGACGGCGCTGGACGAGATCGGCACGCCGTCGATCCTGAAGACCCGCCGCTTCGGCTATGATGGCAAAGGGCAGGCCCGCATCATGTCGCGCGACGATGCCGCGTTGGCATTGGCAGATATGCAGGGGGCACCTGCCCTTCTGGAAGGGTTTGTGAATTTCTCGCACGAAGTGTCGGTGATCGCCGCACGCAGTCTGGATGGGGCCGTCGCGGCCTTCGATCCTGGTGAGAACGTGCACAACGACGGCATCCTGCGCACGACGACAGTTCCCGCACGCCTCACTGCCAGCCAACGCACCGATGCGGTGCTTCTCGCTGCAAAGATCGCCAATGCCTTGAACTATGTGGGTGTGATGGGTGTCGAGTTGTTCGTCACCTCCAGCGGCCTTATCGTGAACGAGATCGCGCCGCGTGTGCATAATTCCGGACATTGGACACAAAACGGCTGCTCTGTGGATCAGTTTGAACAGCACATCCGCGCTATCACCGGCTGGCCCTTGGGTGACGGTCAACGTTATGCGGATGTCGTGATGGAGAACCTGATCGGCGATGATATGAATCGAGTCCCTGAGCTTGCGAATACGCCGGACTGCGCGCTGCACCTTTACGGTAAGGCCGAGGTCAAGCCCGGTCGCAAGATGGGCCATGTGAACCACATCAAGCGGGGTTAACTGCGCAGGAAGCGTTCCGCGACCGTACCGGTGAGATGCGCAACGCGACCAGCGGCAATGGTCGCCTCTACCCGGCGGGTGGTCGGATCAACGACGATCAGGTCGGCACGCTTGCCAATCTCAAGCGTGCCACGATCCGCGAGGCCAAGCATCTGCGCTGGCCCTGAGGACAGCATGGCCCAAGCAGAGGCGAGGTCGCAGAGGCCCAGCTCTTCGAGCCGGAATGCTGCACGCAAGGGGGATGGGTAATGGTAATCCGACGCCAGTGCATCGCACAGACCATGCGCCACCAGTTCCGATGCTGCGATGTTTCCAGCATGGCTGGCCCCGCGCACGACATTTGGTGCACCCAACACAATATGCGCACCGTCCTCCCGCGCTGCTTGCGCCGCTTCGAGTGTTTCAGGAAATTCGCTGACAGTCGCACCGCGCGCGGCCCATTCCCGACGGTTTTCGGGGGTGCTGTCGTCATGGCTTCCAAGGACAATTGCCTTTTGAAAAAGCCGCGCAGTCAGCGCATCAAGGGCGGCGGGCACTTCCGAGGTTCGCTCATGCAGGTTCTGCATCAAAGCAAGGTGTGTTTCGGGGCTTCTTCCGCTTTTGAGCGCCTGCCCGGTCAGACGCGGCGGCTTGCGCCCTTCCGCCAGGCGCTGGTGCGGCAGGTGATCGTTGAACACAACATAGTCGATGCCAAACCGGTCAACCGCTGCCTCAGCCCGGGCAAAGTCGTCGAGAAGATGTGTTTCAAGCCGCAACTGCAGGCGCAGATCAACGGGAACCGCATCGCGCACCGCAGTGACACTTTCGAACACATGCTCGGCAAAGTCGGGGCCGCGCATGCCACCTTCCCATGAAAAGAACTGCGCCAGAATAGCGGTGGTGATGCCATTGGCCGCCAGTTCGGCCGCCGCTGCAACAACACCGTGTTCCGCTTCTCTCAAAGCGCCCCGGCGCGGAGCCATGTGGCGTTCGAACCCATCCCCATGCGGATCAACAATTCCCGGCAGGACAAGATATCCGGACAGATCAACTTCGCGCCCAGAACCTCCGGCCACAAGTCGCCCCTCGGCCAGACCGACAGGAGCTTCGGACCAGCCGTCAGGGGTAAGAACGCGAGCTCCGACAAGGGTTATCTCAAGGCTCATTTGCGGGCTCCGGACACATTCCGAACATACAGACCAATTCTTCAGTGTTGATGGATTGGGTCCAGTCCAGTTCCGGGTCGAATCGACCCGTCCGCAGAAAAAGATCGACCTGCGCAATGACAGACGGAGCCTGCATAATGAATGTATGGCTAACGGACATCGTCAGATGCGCCTTCATTCCGGCGACCTTGGTAGAGTCGACAGAGACCTTTCCATCATCATCGCCCGGGATGAGGCTGGAAAAGAACGGGTTCAAGGACCGTGTGCCTGCAATCACCCCAAGTTCGAACGTCACCGGAGGCAAGGATTTCGGCAGATCACCGGGCGCAGTACCCAACTGCTGTCCCGCAGGGCCATTGAGCCACTCGAACAGCTCTAACCCACCAAGTTCATCGACCAGCTCACTGCCATTGTTCGGCGGGGCCAACATGACAACCCGCCCAAGGTTTGCCGGGCGCTGATCCTTAAGCCAGAAGCGCAGCAGGATGCCACCCATCGAGTGGGTGACAAAATGCACACGCTCTTCGCCACATGCGGCGACTGCGCTTGGGAGCGTTTCCTCAACCAAAGTCTGGATACGGGCCGTGGTCGAAGGATACCCCGGTGCGTGAACTGTGTAACCTTTTGCTTCGAGAACGGACTGCATCAGAGCAAAGGAGGTCTCTGTGCGTGCCAATCCATGCAACAGAACGACGCAATCCGCCTTGACCGGCGATGCGATGGCAAAAGATGACACAGCTGCAAGAGACAGGGCAAAATGTCGGAACATGACTGTCAGATACGCGCTGCACACAAGTTTAGAAAGGCCCTAGCGCCGCGACGTCACGGCGAGAAGAACGCCACCCAACACAAGCAGTGCCGCCACGATCAATCGTGGTGTGACAGACTCCGACAAAAGCACAGCTCCGCCAGCAATGGCGATCACAGGCACAGTCAGTTGTGTGACCGCAGCAGTGCTGCCCCGCAGATGCGGAAGCACCGTGTACCACATGGAGTACCCGATACCGGATGTCACCGCGCCCGCAAGAACAGCCATCGCGATACCAAACATTGTCGCCTCTGAAAGATGGATGCCACCGAAGAATCCGATGGCAACACCCGCACCTGCACAGGCGATGGCTGCGGAAATACAGAAATTCGCAGCGGTGGCCCCCAAAGCATCAGAGGTGCCGCGTCCGTTGAGCGAATAGACCCCCCAAGCCACACCTGCGATGGCCATTAGACCCGCGTGCCAAAGGCTGGGGGTCGCAGAATGACCCGGCCACAACAGCCAGACCAACCCACCAAACGCGACTGCAGCGCCAATCCAACGCCTCGCGGCGGGTCTTTCGCCGCTGATCAGAGAGCCAGCAAACATCGTTATCTGAACAAGCCCAAATAGAATGAGGGCGCCCAATCCCGCATCAAGACTGACATAGGCGAGGGAAAACCCGAAGATATAGATCAGCAGCGACAGCACGCCCACCGTGCGGCCAGTTCCACCAAGCGCGAGCCGTCGATCACGCAACATCACGAGAACCGCCAGCATAACCGCGCCAGCGCACAAACGGACAACCCCAAACGCAACAGCGTCAATGTCGCCTGACGCAAGTGCAACGCGGTTTAGTATCGAGTTCGACGCGAAGGCAATCAGAGTCAGGATGGTCAGGAAAAAAAGGCGCATGCGATTGGCTACCGCTTTGTGCTGCCAGTTGCCAGACACCATCTGCGCGTTTGCAACGTGTCCGAAGCAACCGCCCCAGATTCGTCTTTCGAAGAATTTGGAGCGCTGTGGACGAAATCGTAAGCGCCGACCTTGCCTTCAAAAACCAAAGGCGCCCGCAGGCGCCTTTGCTTAAAACTTGTGTCGGCTTGATCGACAGACGTCCCGAAGGATATCTGCTGATTACATCATGCCGCCCATGCCGCCCATGTCGGGCATGCCGCCGCCGCCGCCAGCGCCTTCTTTCTGCGGCTTGTCGGCAACCATGGCTTCGGTTGTGATCAGCAGACCAGCGATGGAGGACGCATCTTCCAGAGCGGTACGCACAACCTTGGCCGGGTCAATAACGCCGAACTTGAACATGTCGCCATATTCGTCGGTCTGCGCGTTGTAGCCGAACTTGAGGTCTTCGCTTTCACGGATCTTGCCAGCAACGACGGAGCCGTCGACGCCTGCGTTTTCCGCGATCTGACGCAGCGGTGCTTCCAGTGCCTTGCGGACAATTGCGATACCGGCGTTCTGGTCGCTGTTTGCACCTGTGAGGCCTTCAAGCTTTTTGCCAGCCTGAACCAGAGCAACACCACCACCAACGACGATACCTTCCTGAACAGCGGCACGTGTCGCATTCAGTGCATCGTCAACGCGGTCTTTGCGCTCTTTCACTTCGATTTCGGTCATGCCGCCAACGCGAATGACTGCAACGCCGCCTGCGAGTTTCGCAACGCGTTCCTGAAGCTTTTCACGATCGTAATCGGACGTGGTTTCTTCGATCTGGTTACGGATCTGAGCAACGCGTGCCTCAATCTCGGCCTTCTCGCCTGCGCCATCAACGATTGTGGTCTCGTCTTTGGTGATCTGGATTTTCTTGGCGGAACCAAGCATGTCCATGGTCACGTTCTCGAGCTTCATGCCCAGGTCTTCGGAGATGACCTGGCCACCTGTCAGGATCGCGATGTCCTGCAGCATTGCCTTGCGGCGATCACCAAAGCCCGGTGCTTTCACGGCAGCGATCTTGAGGCCGCCACGCAGCTTGTTGACCACGAGGGTCGCCAGCGCTTCGCCTTCGACGTCTTCTGCAATGATTAGCAGCGGCTTCTGCGACTGGATCACCTGCTCGAGCAGCGGAACCATCGGCTGAAGCGAGGACAGCTTTTTCTCGTGCAGAAGGACAATGCAGTCTTCGAGCTCAGCTGTCATCTTGTCAGCATTGGTCACGAAATAGGGGCTGAGGTAGCCACGGTCGAACTGCATGCCTTCGACGACATCGGTCTCGGTCTCGAGGCCTTTGTTTTCTTCGACGGTGATGACACCCTCGTTGCCGACTTTCTGCATTGCGTCCGCGATCTGGCGACCGATTTCAGCTTCGCCATTTGCAGAGATGGTGCCAACCTGTGCGACTTCGTCGCTGTCGGTCACGTCACGTGCTGCGGCCTTGATGGCTTCAACAACTTTGGACGTCGCGAGGTCGATGCCGCGCTTGAGGTCCATCGGGTTCATGCCAGCTGCAACCGACTTCATGCCTTCTTTTACGATGGCTTGGGCCAGAACGGTTGCTGTCGTGGTGCCGTCACCGGCTTCGTCGTTGGTGCGGGAAGCAACTTCCTTCACCATCTGTGCGCCCATGTTCTCGAACTTGTCTTCCAGTTCGATTTCCTTGGCAACAGACACACCGTCTTTGGTGATGCGCGGTGCGCCGAAGGATTTATCGAGCACGACGTTACGGCCTTTCGGGCCGAGTGTCACCTTCACCGCGTCGGCGAGGATGTTGACACCCTTCAGCATGCGCGAACGGGCGTCTGTATTGAATTTTACGTCTTTTGCAGACATCGCTTAGTCTCCACTAATGTAGTCAGAGGTGTTTGTTTGGAACCACGACGGGCGCTTAAGCGGCTTTCGCTGCAGCGTCGTCCGTGATGATGCCGAGGATGTCCGACTCCTTCATGATGAGGAGTTCTTCGCCATTGACCGTCACTTCTGTGCCCGACCATTTGCCGAAAAGGACCTTGTCGCCGGCTGCAACAGCCATCTCGATCAGCTCGCCACTGTCCTTGCGCGCGCCTTCGCCACACGCAACAACCACGCCTTCTGCCGGCTTTTCTTTGGCGCTATCTGGGATGATCAGGCCACCAGCAGTTTTTTCGTCACTTTCTGTGCGACGGACCAGCACGCGGTCATGAAGCGGTTTAAATGCCATCTTCGAGTCTCCTTGCTCAAAGTTTCCACTAAAAGTCCCTCGCTCCCCGAAGGACTGTTGTCACTCTCTGTAGCTGAGTGCTAACGGCGGATAACTAGGCATCGCGAAAGCGTGAGTCAACATGTTCAATTGTAAATTTTTCACGAAAATAGAGGGTTGATAGGGCTTGTATTCAGTAGCTCGGCGACCGTTCTGCCCATCCTGCAAAGATCTTTTCCAACGCGACGACCACGTAATAAAGAACAATCCCCATCAACGCCAAAGCAATCAACACAGCGAACATGAGCGGATAGTCCGAATTCGTCTTGCCGGAGTCGAACAAAGCTCCGAGGCCACGCCCGTGCGGCGACACGATTTCCATCAGATTGGTGCCGATGAACGCAAGTGTCACGGCCACTTTGAGCGCTCCGAAGAATTCGGGGAGCGTTTTGGGCAATGCGATTTTCCAGAAGATCGTAGTCTTGGATGCCCCCAGAGAGGCGAGAATGTCACGGTATTCCGGCTCTAGAGTACTGAGGCCGATAGAGACCGAAACCGCGATCGGAAAGAACGAGATCATGAATGCGATGAGGATCGTGTTGAAGTTGTGATCCCCCACAAACAACAAAGCCACGATGGGCACTACTGTCGCCTTGGGGATCGCGTTGAACCCCACAAGAAGCGGATAAAGCGCGTCCCGCATCGTGCGCGAGAAGCCCATGACCATCCCCAGAAAGATGCCGAATGCGATGGCCAAAAGCAGGCCAACGACAGTCCTCCAAAGGGTTTGCCAGCCCATCACAAGGAACAACTCCCAATAGCGGGCATAGGCCGGCGGCAGGTCGGACGGCGAGGCCATCACGTAATTCGGCCAGCCGTTCACCCACACAAGAAATTCCCAAAGCACCCCGAAAAGCACAATCGCAGAGAGTGGAACAAGGATCTGACGAAAAGTCATTTTGCAGGCTCCTCCGCTTCGGTGCGGCCCTGCGCGATCTGAATCTGGTGGCGCAGGATATTCAACGCCTCGGCGGATTCGGGCGTGTAAAGATGTTCGATGTCGCGGTCCCCGGTCAGGTGCACGTCCATCACGTATTGGGTTTTTGCAGGACGCCCGGACAGCACCACCACCTGATCGGCCAGAAAGATTGACTCGCGCAGGTCGTGGGTGATGAGAACACCGGTGAACGGCTCTTCAGCCTTCACTTTGTGCATGGTTTGCCACAGGTCTTCACGGGTGAAGGCGTCCAGCGCACCGAACGGTTCGTCCAAGATCAACACGTCAGGTTTATGAACAATCGACCGGCACAGCGACGCGCGCTGGCGCATCCCGCCAGACAATTCGCTGGGGCGTTTTTCTTCGAACCCTTCAAGACCAACCAATGCCAGAAGCTTGCGTGCCCGGTCTTCCTGTTCACGTTTGCTGAGCTTGGTCGGCACGATTTCCAACGGCAGCATCACGTTTTGCAAAATCGTGCGCCATTCCAGTAGAACGGGATTTTGAAAGGCCATGCCCACTGTCGACTTAGGCCCTTTGACCAATTCGCCGTGCAGCCAGACTTCACCATGATCAGGTTTCATCAAACCCGCGATCAATCTGGTCAAAGTGGATTTTCCGCAGCCCGAGGGCCCGACAACGGCGGCAAATCCACCCTCCGGAACACTAAGTTCTAGACCGTCAAGAACCGGCAATGACCCAGACTTGGTTGGGTAGGCGTGCCGCACGCCTTTGATTTCGATAAGATTTTCCGACACGCGCACCGCCTGAGATCAAGGGCCGATCATGCGAGCATGACCGGCCCGATGGTAGATTTATTTCAACATACGCGCGCTGGCGTCAGGCAGATATGCATCGGTGAAATAGAGACTCGCAGTCGGTTCATTCTGGAACTCGTAGGTCTGAGCGATTTGCTCAATGGCTTTTGCCATGCGCGCGTCATCAATTCCGCCCATGCCGTTTTCCATCGCAAAGTCCGTTGCGACGTTGGCGTTGATGGACAGTTCCAGACGACGCTTTTCAAGCTCTGCGTCGGCGGCCGGGTTGCGTTCGATCAAGCTTGCGATTGCCGTATCCGGGTCTGCGATCGCATCTTTCCAACCCGCTGCCACGGCACCAAGAAAGCCTGTGATCAGCTCGGGATTGTCCGCGGCGAAGTTTGTGTTCGCGATGATCGCGTTGCCATAGAGCGAGAGGCCATAATCCGCCATCAAGATGGTCGAGATATCCTCTTCCGGGACGCCAAGGCGCACGAGGTTCAGATAGGACGAAAACGAGAAGCCGGTGATGGCGGCCACGTTGCCCTCGGCCAACATCGGTTCGCGGGTCGGGAAACCAACCGGCTCAACCGTGATGGAGGCCACATCCAGATCATTGGCAATAGCAAAGGCCGGGAACTGCGCCCACGCGCCATCGGGCGGAGGTGCGCCAAGAACTTTGCCTTCGAGGTCTTTCGGCGTTTCAACACCCAGAGACTTACGGCCGATGATGGCAAAAGGCGGCTTGTCATAGACCATCATCACAGCCGTCACGGGGGCACCGGGGTTTTGGTCAAGAAACTTGATCAACGAGTTGATATCCGCAAACCCAACGGGGAATGCGCCGGTCGCCACTTTCGGGATCGCGTCAAGTGAACCCTGCCCTGCCGAGATCTCGACCTTTAGACCTGCCGCTTCGAAGTGGCCATTGTCGATCGCCACGAAATACGGCGCAGCAGGGCCTTCGAATTTCCAGTCGAGCGCGAACGGAAAATCCGCCTGAGCAAAGGCCGCACTTGCAAAACTCAGAGTTGTGGCGAACGCCGCCAGCGTTTGTTTTAACATCAGGTATCTCTCCGTTTCTTGTTCACGCAAACCTGTTCCATCACCTTGGAAAACGGAACACGAAGTACCGTTTGCACGACCCCACAGCCATGTTGTGCACAATTCCTACGCAGTTATGATGATCCTGCCCAAACGATTAGCATACACCATCTGCCTGCCAAATGAAAAAAGCGCCCTATCAAAGACGCAACGTCTGTGCAGAACCGCTTCAACGTGCTTTTCTGCGATTATTGAATCACTGAATTTCAGGATATACAGATGCAACGATTGCTTGCCCTCTCTCTGACCTTGTTTGCGACAATGGCGTCGGCACAGACACAGCCCAACACTGTATTGGTCATGGATGGGTCTGGTTCGATGTGGGGGCAGGTTGATGGCGTTGCCAAGATCACCATCGCGCAGGACGTGGTGGGCAACCTGCTTTCGGATTTTCCGGCAGAACAAGGGCTTGGCCTGACAGTTTATGGGCACCGCGAACGTGGTGAATGTACGGACATCGAAACCGTCGTCGCACCCGCACCGGGAACAGCAGCGGACATTGCTGCGGCTGTGAACGGGATCAAACCTTTGGGCAAAACGCCCATGACCGATGCCGTAATCGCAGCCGCCCAAGCGTTGCGCTACACCGAGGAAAAAGCGACCGTCATTCTGGTCAGCGACGGGGTGGAAACCTGCAATCCTGATCCGTGCGCAGCGGCGCGTCTGCTAGAAGAGGCTGGCATTGATTTCACCGCCCATGTGATTGGCTTCGATGTTGGCTCTGACCCCGAGGCGCTGGCCCAGATGCAATGCATCGCCGAAGAAACAGGCGGGCAGTTCCTTACTGCGGACACGGCAGACCAGTTGACCGCAGCCCTGACACAGGTCGCAGCATCGCCAGAACCGGAACCCGAACCTGTCGTAGTTCCAACGACGCTGACTGCCATCATCGAAGGTACCGACACATTGATCACCGGTCCGGTCATTTGGGAACTGACCAGCAATACCGAAACCGTACTCAGCGACACGGAAGGCAATCCTCTCAATCTACAACTGCCGGAAGCGTCCTACACGGTGATCGCCTACAGCGTTGCGCTTGAAACCGAGATGACGCGCCAATTCGTGGCCGTCGGGGAAAGCACAACGGTGCAAATCGCCTTTCCCGAGCCGCAAGAAACAGCGCGCGTTCTTGCCCCTGCCGAAGCGGTCGCAGGAAGCACGATCCAAGTGGGTTGGGACGGGCCAAACGGAACGGAAGATTATATCGGGATCGGCGCAGCGGATGCTGAAGGCGCAAACCAATGGCGCAACTGGAGCCTCACATCCTCGGGCAACCCGGTGGATCTGTTGATTCCGCCGACACCAGGCGCGCATGTCATCCGCTACTTCAAACGAGACGGGCGCGAGCCGCTGGGTCAAACCGAGATCATGGTCACGCCCGCAACGGCGACCTTGCAGACCGTAGACAGCGCCGCCGCTGGGTCTGATATCATGGTCGACTGGACAGGACCAAACTACAATGAGGACTATATTGGCATCGGCAAGGTCGGCTCTGACGGTGCAAACCAGTGGGAGAACTGGGTCTATGTCCGAGACGGATCACCAGCTAAACTGACCATCCCATCGGACCCAGGCGACTACGCAATCACGTATTTCATGCGTCAGGACAGGACGCCGCTCGCAACCATTGCCTTCACCGCAACAGATGTGACAGCCAGCATCGTCGCGCCGACAGAGGCGGTCGCCGGGTCGACCATCGAAGTCGGCTGGACAGGTCCTGATTACGCTGAAGACTACATCGGCATCGGGCGGTCAGACGCAAGCGGCGCGAACCAGTGGGAAAACTGGACCTACACTCGTGAGGGCAGCCCTCTTGACCTTGAGATGCCAGCCGAACCGGGCGACTACATGATCACCTATTTCCAACGGCAGGATCGTACGCCTCTCACAACGGTGCCGATCACACTGACGGCAGTCAGTGCAAGCATCACCGCACCGACCGAGGCGTTTGTCGGCGCCACCATTGAAGTTGGCTGGACTGGCCCGAACTATGCTGAAGACTACATCGGCATCGGGCGCGCTGGCGCAGACGGGGCCAACCAGTGGGAGAACTGGGCCTACACCCGCGACGGCAGCCCGCTTGATCTGGTGATGCCTGTTGAGCCGGGCGATTACATTATCACCTATTTCCAACGGCAGGACCGCACGCCTCTCACGACAGTGCCGATTTCCCTAAAGCCCGTCGAGGCATCACTTCAGGCTCCGGCCAGCGCTCCGGCTGGTTCAACCATCGACGTTGTTTGGACAGGACCAAACTACAGCGAGGATTACCTTGGGATCGGGCGCGCAGGTGCGGATGGCTCAAACCAATGGGAGAACTGGACCTATACCCGCGATGGCGCGCCAGCAAAGCTTTTGGTTCCCGCCACGCCGGGTGACTATCTCATCCGGTATTTCGTCAGGCAGGATCGGTCGGCCATTGCAGAAACCCCGATCACTGTAACACCTGTCGAAGCAACCCTGATCACGCCTGAAACAGCCGCTCCGGGTGCGACCATCGAAATCGGCTGGACGGGACCAGACTATGCCGAAGATTATATCGGTGTTGGCCCAGTGGGAGCAAACGGGTCGGCACAATGGCAAAGCTGGGCCTATACCCGCAGCGGCAACCCGGCAATGATTACCATGCCAGACACTCCGGGCGACTATGTGGTGCAGTATTTCATCCGACAGGATCGGGAAAGCGTCGCATCCGCAACGATCAAGATCGAATAGAACCTGACACGTTCAGCCGAGGCTTTCGCCCCAATCAACCAATCCCTGACGCCCTTCCGGCGTCAGGTCATAGACCCCCGTTTCAACTTTGCAGAACCAACGATAATGGTTGTCCCGCATTAGGGTCGTGGCATTCGCAACCCCGGTTGCCTTGGCCACAATGGCACCCTTCTCAGCCCCGGTTTCGGCTAGATACATCGCACAACGCAGCGCATCTTGCCTGTAGGCCGTGACAATACCGTGCCGCGTCGCCCCGCCCGAATTGGGATCTCCTTCGAGCCGATGAAACTCGCGCAAAAGCTTTTCACGCTTGGATGTGTTGCGGCGCGGAAGATACGGGCCGGGGTCGCACTGGGCCTCGACAACGCCGTCCTTGCGAATGGTCAGGAACCCTAGACCAAGGCGGCGGCACATGATCGTATTCTCGCGCAACGCACGGCGCGCATTGCGGCCTGAAGGCTTAGGCACGGCAATATAGACCAGATCCGTCAATCGCAGCCGGGTCACCGCTTGATGGTACAGCGTCAGGTTCAGCCGCAGCTTGAGTTCGACAACGAGAGGGTCTTCGTCGCCCCGCACCCCAACAAGATCAACCGCACCAACTTCACCTTTCACGATATAGCCCTGCGCCTCGAGAAAGGCTTTCACAAACGGATAGAGATCGGCTTCACGCTCCATGTCCCATCAATGCGCGACCGCCTTGCCGCTGACAAGCACAGCGCCTAGCTTCAAAGCCAGTAAAGGGAAAAGGATGCCTAAATGATTGCCCGCCTGCTGTCGCTTGTGTGTTTTGTGGCTCTGACGCAGCCTGCCTTTGCGACCTGTTCAGGCAATGATCTGCGCCCCACGCTTGGAACGGAGGAACGATCGCGCCTCGACGCGGCGTTGGCGGATGCGCCTTTTGCTGACGGCAATCACTGGAAAGCGACACGCGGGGATGCCACGCTGCATTTGATTGGCACCATGCATCTTGCCGACCCCCGCCTTGATGCGCCTTTGGGCAGGCTCAAGCCAACCGTCGAAAGCGCCGATCTTCTTTTGCTCGAAATGACCAATGAAGACGAACTTGCGCTGCAAAACCGCCTGACGACCGACCCAAGTCTGCTGCTTATGCCAGACAAAACACTGCCCGAACTATTGACCGAGGACCAATGGGATCAGATGTCTGAGGCATTGAATGCACGGGGCGTTCCACCGTTCATGGCCGCACGGTTTCAGCCGTGGTACGTGTCGATCCTTCTGGCGATCCCGCCCTGTGCGGCGCAAAGTGATCTCTCGGCGGGAGGAATGGATGCCCGGATCGAAGAGATCGCCGAAACTCAAGGCATCCCAAGCGCAGCCCTCGAAGACGTCGAGACCATCTTTGCCGCCTTCTCGAACCAACCCAGACAGACACAAATCGACATGATGTTGTCCTCTTTGGTCGATCCGGCCATCAACGAGGATTTGTTCGCAACCATGCTGGCCAGCTATTTCGACGAAGCCCCCGCCGAAGGCTGGGCCATGTCCACCATACTTGCCGAACGCTACAGCCCTGTTGCGTCCGACGCCGCAGCCGCAATTTTCGCGACGATGGAGCAGGCGCTTCTGATCGACCGGAACCACGATTGGATTCCAGTCCTTATCGAGGCAACCGAGACGCATGACACCGTGGTCGCTGCGTTCGGTGCGGCCCATTTGCCGGGACAGGATGGCGTCCTCGCGCTGCTTCAGGCCGAAGGGTTCACGCTGGAACGGCTACCTTTCTGACGCGACGCGCCCACGCACCTGACTGTCATCCTTGAGAAGCAGCCCTAGGGCCATCACAGTCAACGCAACGCCGACCAAAATCAGCACCGGTGGCAGCGGGCGGCCCAGCGCCATTTCCCACAGGATCACCCAGCTTGGTGTCAAATAGGTGTAAGCCATGACCTTGGCTGATGGCAGCCGCATGCTGGCGTACTGCAACAAAAGAAATGTCAACGCGCTGGCAAAGACGGAGGTGTAGAGGATCGTCACCCAAACAACCGGTGGCAAAGCCGCCCAATCGGTTTCTGTGAGCGACGGATACCCGAAGATCATCAACAAGACCGTTCCGGCAACTAGGACACCAAAGGTGAAAACGGCGGGCCGCTCTCCTCGGTTCAGTTTCGGCACAAGCGGGGCATAGACGGCATGGGCAACGCAGCCGACGAAATAGACCATCTCGCCTCGGCCTATCCCAAAGGCCAGAAACGCATCAAGATCCGCGCGAAAAATCACCCATAACGCGCCAAAACCACCAATCGTCAGCGCGATTGCCATCCGCCCCGTCATCACCTGCCGCAGCAGCACCCACCCGAACCCTGCCGCGATCAAAGGCGTCAGCGTGAACACAGCCGCCATCGACACAGGCGCGCCGGTCTTCAGCCCTTCGAACATCAGAACGAAATACGCAACGAGGAAAACCGCCAACACAAGATAGCGCCACGGCGCACGCAAGGCATCACGGTCGATGCCTCCAGTTGCAAAGACCAGAACGGCTAAAATGACTGACGCGATCACAAATCGAACCGCGTTCAATGCCTCCGGTGCGATATGCGGTGCCGCCATCGACCCAAGCGAAAACGACCCCGCAACCAAAGCCGAAAACGCCAGCATGGCAAAGTGGCCGCGATGCGCTTCGACCATGTCAGGTCTCAGACGCATCGAAGACTTTGACGGCTTCCTTGAGATGCGCCAGCAACGCCTGAACCTTAGCCGTCCGGTGCAGATCGACATGGGTAACAAGCCACAGCGGCGCGGCCCATTCCTCTTTCGCCGGCATCACTTCGACCAGTTCGGGATCTGCTGTTCCCTGCGCAACCGGCATGAACCCGATCCCAGCGCCACTTCGGACGGCTGTGATCATGCTGTAAGTGTCAGTTGCCCGGAACACCACGCGGTCGTAGGGCACCTTGGAGCGCAGCCATTGTTGAAACGGGGCGCGCCCATCGGGATTGTCGTTCCCGACGAAGACGTGATTGGGCAGATCGTCTTCATCCTTGGGCATCCCATGCTTTTCAATGTAGCGCTTCGAGGCGTAGAGCCCGATCTTGAGCTTTGTAAGTGGCTGCACGACATTATCGGGTTCGTCCGGGACAGACCCCGCGCGGATCGCAACGTGGGCTTCGCCATATTCCAGCCGGAACACGCGGGCGTCCGTCAGATAGCGCACCACGACTTCCGGGTAGCCGTCCTTGAATTCCGAAAGCACCGGGACAAGGAAATCTGAAAGCTCGACAATCGACGTGACCATCAGATCACCGCTCACATCAGCCCCACGCCCGCGGATGCGACCAACCAGTTGCTGGAGTTGATCCTCCGTTGTCTGAGCGACACGCGCCAGGTCTTCGCCGGATTCGGTCGGGGTATATCCGCGCGCATGACGTTGGAAAAGCTTGACGCCCAACCGCGCCTCTAGGGCGTCGATGTGTCGGATGACAGTGGCGTGGTGAACGCCCAATACCTCGGCCGCACCGCTCACCGTGCCTTGCCGGGCAACCTGGTACGCAGTGCGCACCTCGTCCCAATGTTCCATAAATCCCTCTGTGCAAGAACTCACACGTTCTGCGCATTTCTTCCCATTTCGTGCGCTGACGCAAGACATAAGTACTCAGCACAGACAAACAAGTTCGTGACTGGAGAGTCCCATGACAAAAACCGTCCTTCGGATCGACGCATCCGCCCGCCACACCGGCTCTGAAAGCCGCGCCCTGACACAACGCATTGTCGACCGGCTTGCCCCCACGACCGTGATCAACCGCGATCTTGCGGTTCCCGTGCCTGCCATCGACTCAGAATGGCTCACCGCCAACTGGACGCCCGAGGATCAGCGCACCGATGCCCAACGCGAAACCTTGGCGCTTTCTGACACACTGATCCAAGAGGTCCAAACGGCCGATACAATCGTGATCGGCGCACCGATCTATAATTTCGGCATCCCCGCCACACTCAAGACGTGGATCGACCAGATTGCGCGTGCAGGGATCACATTCAGGTATTCCGAAACCGGACCTCAGGGTTTGATGACCGGAAAACGCGCGATTGTCGCCATCACGTCCGGCGGCACACAGGTCGGGTCCGACTTTGACTTTGCCAGCGGCTATCTGCGGCATGTTTTGGGCTTTATCGGGATCACCGACGTTCAGTTCGTCGCGGCAGACCAGCTGATGGTCGACGCCGACGCGTCGCACGCCAAGGCTGAGGCGGCTCTTCAGGCGCTCGCGGCGTAAGCAACGCTGGCGCGCGGGTTGACTCTGCGCGCCACTTTGCCCTAAACGCCATTCAACTCCGGGAAGTCTGACTTTCCGGTCCCTTGGATTCAGTCCGGGATCGCCCCCCACCAGCGTGTCACGCCCGTGGGGGCGTTTGACGTTTGGTAAAACCGTTGCTGGCCCTTACATCGGGGACACAGCCAGCAGCAAAGGAGGCGAAAGCCCATGTTTGAAAATCTGTCCGACCGCCTTTCAGGCGTCTTTGACCGGCTCACCAAACAGGGCGCGTTGTCCGAGGACGACGTAAAAACTGCGCTGCGCGAAGTACGCGTTGCACTCCTTGAAGCCGATGTGTCGCTGCCGGTGGCCCGCGACTTTATCAAAGCGGTACAGGAAAAGGCGACTGGTCAGGCGGTCACAAAGTCGATTACGCCCGGTCAGCAGGTCGTTAAGATCGTCCATGACGAACTCAAGCACGTTCTGACCGGTGACGAAGATCCCGGCGCTCTCAAAATCGACAATCCGCCCGCCCCGATTCTGATGGTCGGGCTGCAGGGTGGTGGCAAAACCACCACCACAGCCAAAATTGCCAAACGCCTGAAAGAGCGCGAGGGCAAGCGCGTGCTCATGGCCTCGCTCGACGTCAACCGCCCGGCGGCGATGGAGCAGTTGCAGATCCTCGGCACCCAGATCGGTGTGGATACCCTGCCCATCGTTAAAGGCGAAGACCCTGTCGCCATCGCCAAGCGTGCCAAAACGCAGGCGTCGCTGGGTGGCTACGACGTTTATATGCTCGACACTGCGGGCCGTCTGTCCATCGACGAAGAGCTGATGGCCCAGGTCGAAGCGGTGCGCGATGTTGCCAACCCGCGCGAAACGCTTCTGGTGGTCGATGGTCTGACCGGCCAAGACGCGGTGCACACAGCGGAAAACTTTGACGAACGGATCGGCATTACCGGTGTGGTCCTGACCCGTATGGACGGTGACGGACGCGGCGGTGCGGCCCTGTCGATGCGCGCGGTCACGGGCAAGCCAATCCGTTTTGTCGGCCTTGGCGAAAAGATGGACGCGCTCGAAACCTTTGAGCCAGACCGGATCGCGGGCCGAATCCTGGGCATGGGCGACATCGTCGCGCTGGTCGAGAAAGCGCAGCAGACGCTCGAGGTCGAACAGGCCGAGCGCATGATGAAGCGCTTCCAGAAGGGGATGTTCAACATGAACGACCTCAAGATGCAGCTGGAACAGATGATGAAGATGGGCGGCATGGAAGGCATGCTGGCCATGATGCCCGGCGCGCAGAAGATGCAAAAGCAAATGGACGGTGCAGGTATCGACGACCGAATGCTGCGTCAGCAGATCGCACTGATCAACTCCATGACAAAGAAGGAACGTGCTAATCCGCAGATCCTTCAGGCCAGCCGCAAGAAACGCATCGCCAAGGGTGCGGGCATGGAAGTGTCGGAACTCAACAAGCTTCTCAAGATGCAACGCCAGATGGGCGACATGATGAAGAAGATGGGCAAGATGGGCAAAGGCGGCATGCTGAAACAGGCCATGAAAGGCATGATGGGTAAGGGCGGCGGCAGCCCGGAAGAGATGATGGGCCAGATGGACCCGAAGGCTCTGGAACAGGCGGCCAAGGCGATGGGTGGCAAAGGCGGATTGCCCGGCATGGGCGGCATGGGTGGTTTGCCACCGGGCCTGAGCGGTTTCGGCAAGAAGAAGTAAGTGACGGCCACCCCGATCATAAACACGGCGCGTCTGCGCCTGCGCGGTCACACGTCGACCGATCTCGAACAGTTGTGCGATCTGTTCGCAACGGATCGCGCCGTGCATATGGGCGGCCCGATCCCGCGCAAGCAGGCGTGGCGTTGGATGGCGTCTGAAGTTGCCATGTGGGACCTGATGGGCCACGGCGCGTGGGGTATCGAGACGACCGAGGGCGAATTCATCGGTCAGGTCGGTTTGCTCAAGCCACCGCACTTCCCAGAGGTCGAATTGGGTTGGACGCTGCTCGAGAAGGCCGAGGGCAAGGGCTATGCGTTGGAGGCGGCGATGGGCGCGATGCTCTGGGCGTGGGACCAAGGTTTCGAAACCTTGGTGTCCTATATCGACCCCGCGAACACACGGTCGATCGCACTCGCGGAACGGCTGGGCGCCCTGCATGACCCGGACGCACCATTGCCAGAAGGCGAAACACCAGAAGAAACCATCGTCTACCGCCACAGCCCGGACAGCGACGGAAGCCCGGAGGCTTACACATGAGTCTCACCAACGCGCCCACGCTTGAAACCGATCGCCTGATTTTGCGCGGCCCGGAAAAGGCCGATGCGGAAGCAATGATCGAATTCCTGATGGACAACACTCGCGCCGAAGGCTTTGGCGGCTACACCAACCGCTCGGATTCGTGGCGCTGGTTCACGCTCAACGTGGGCCACTGGCACTGGCATGGCTATGGCTACTTCACGATTCAAGACAAGGCCACCGGCAAACCAGCGGGCATCTCTGGCATCTGGAACCCGGAAGGCTGGCCCGAACCCGAGGTCGGCTGGGTGGTGTTTGACGGGTTTGAGGGCAAAGGCATCGCATTTGAGGCCGCAACCCGCGTGCGCCAGTGGGCCTATGACGACCTTGGCTTCACGACGCTGACCTCGAACATTGTACCGGGCAACACGCGGTCGATCCGCCTTGCCGAGCGCATGGGCGCTATTTACGAGCGGACCTACGACAACCCCAATATGGGGGAAGACATGCTCTACCGACATCCAGGACCGGAGGCGCTGGTATGAGTTTGGATGTCCCCGTGATCGAAACCGACCGCCTGATCCTGCGCGCTCCGCGCCTGTCGGACCACGCGGCCTTCTGTGCGTATTTCGCCGAGCCACGCAGCAAGTGGAACGGTGGACCGCTTGGCCCGCGTGAAGTCGAAGGCATGATCACTTCGGCTGCAGGCGGTTGGGCCTTGCGCGGCTATGGCCTCTGGTTTGTGACACTCAAGGGCGACGAAACCGCCATCGGCTTTTCTGGAATCTTCCATCCGTTTGACTGGCCGGAGCCCGAGCTCGGCTATGGCATCGCAGCAGAATACGAAGGCAAAGGTATTGCATTCGAGGCTGCCTTGGCCGCCCGGAAAGCCGCAGCAGACCATTTTGACCTGAATGGCCTGCCCAGCTTCATCGCACCTGATAACGCGCGCTCTCAGGCGCTGGCATTGCGCATGGGCGCTGTACGCGAGGCTGACATTACGCTCCGCGATAGGGTCGCGACCGTCTATCGGCACCCCAATACGGAGGCTTTTTGACATGGGTCACCGCGACATTCCGGTTCTGGAGACCAAGCGGCTGTCTTTACGCAGCCCAAAGGCCGAGGATTACCCCGATTTCAAAGCCACTTTCGCCTCGTACCGGTCCCGCTTCATGGGTGGGCCGCTCAATGGCTATGAGGCGTGGATGCTGTACGCTGCCGAGATCGGCCATTGGGAAATCCGGGGTTTCGGCATGTGGATGGTGCATCTCAAGGACACCGACGAAACCGTCGGCATGGCAGGTGGCTGGTCGCCGGCAAAATGGCCCGAACGGGAAATCGCCTGGATCATCTGGCCGGATCGCGCGGGCAAGGGTTTCGCACTCGAAGCGACCCACCGTGTGCGCCGTTACTTCTATGACGAAAAAGGCTGGGACACGGCCGTCAGCTATCTTGATCCCAAGAACCTCGACAGCATCCGTCTGGCCGAGCGTCTTGGAGCCAAGAAAGATCACGATGCCCCGACCGTCGATGGAAGCGACGTGGTCTATCGCCACCCCAGCCCCGACGCGCTGCGCGGCAGTCAGTTGTCGCACGGCATCGACATGGAAATCGCCCATTACCAAGACCCCCTGTTCAAACCGAAAGGCTGGGCTATTGACTGACATGATCCCCGATACCGTGACCCGTGCCGCAGAACTGCTCAAGGGTCACCGCGAAAGCATCGACCGTCTGGACGCGATCCTCGTGTTCACGCTGGCCGAGCGGTTCAAACACACGCAGGCCGTGGGTGTGCTGAAGGCACAGCACGACCTCCCGCCCTCAGACCCCGCACGCGAAGAAAAACAGATCGCGCGGCTCGAAGAGCTTGCGACCCAGGCAGATCTTGATCCTGAGTTCGCCAAGAAATTCCTGAATTTCATCATTCAGGAAGTCATCCAACACCACAAACAGAAGCAATCCTGACGGGTCCTCCCGTCATCTCGAAAACCCTAGGAGAATACCAAATGGCTATCAAAATTCGTCTCGCCCGTGGCGGTTCCAAAAAGCGCCCCTTCTACCGCATCGTTGCTGCCGACAGCCGCATGCCGCGCGATGGTCGCTTCATCGAAAAGCTGGGCACCTACAACCCGCTCCTGCCGAAAGACAGCGAAGAGCGCGTGAAGATGGACGTGGAGCGCATCCAGTACTGGATGAGCCAGGGCGCCCAGACCACCGACCGCGTCGCGCGCTTCCTCGAAGCGGCTGGCGTTGTTGAGAAGAAAGAGCGCAGCAACCCGAAGAAAGCCGTACCGGGCAAAGCCGCAACAGAACGCGCCGAAGCCAAGGCCGCCAAAGCAGCAGACGCTGCCGACGCCGCTCCGGCCGCAGAAGAGGCAACCGCGGAATAATCGCGGACTGCGCTCGCAGATGGCCGGCCCACCCGGTCATCTGCACCTTTCCGGTGTGAAAACCGACCAACGTCTTCCCATTCAAAACATGGTCACAATCCCGCATGCCACGCGTGTCATTTTGCGCGACCGGGTGCAGTTTGCTTGACCCTGCACGCTGTCCGCGCCATGTGGTAATTCAACCGCATGCAGCCCTACAGGAGCCAATCGCCATGCTCATCCGCCTTGCAACAGTTTCCAGCCTCGCCCTCGGTATAGCCGCCCCAGCGTTGGCTGCAGGCCCTGAGCAAACAGCAACACAGCCTGATGTAATGGTCGCTGCGCCGGCACCAGCCAAGCCAAAGCTCATGTTCACCCTGCGTGGCGGCGTCGCCTCGAACCCGGAGTATTTCGGTTCTGACGAGAACGCCATTGGCGCGGATCTGGGCTTTTCGTTCAATTACCTGTCGCTGCGCAACGGACGCACCTTCGGTAACCCTGATCCTTGGGCAGACAGCATGGGTTTGACCTTTGGAGGGTCGTTCCGGTTCATCGAGGAACGCAAGACAGATGATTTTAATGAACTGGCCGGTCTGAATGATATCGACGCGGCTGCCGAACTGGGCGTGTCTATGCGCTATGGCACCGAACATTTCGCAGCTTTCGGCGAAGTCCGCCGCGGCTTTGGCGGGCATGAGGGCTGGGTTGGCGAAGTCGGTGCCGATGCGATCCTGCGGCCAACTGATCGTTTGCGTCTTTCGATGGGTCCGCGCCTGTTTTTCGGCGATGATGCCTATAGTGACACCTATTTCGGCATAACCGCAGCCGAATCCAGTGCTGCCCTGCCCGCCTATGATCCGGACGGCGGCATGGTCTCTGCCGGTGTGGAATTTGGCGCGCGCTACCAGATCAATGATGTCTGGGGTCTTGAAGGCGCTGTGACTTGGGAAAAGTTCACCGACGACGCCGCAGACAGCCCGATCGTCCAACAGGGCTCGGACGAACAGTGGGGCGTACGCTTTGGCGTGACGCGTGTGTTCAGCATCGGCGGCTGAGCGACTGGCAATTGCCTCGGCAGGGCAGTCTGGTCTATCCAGACTGTTGAAATGACCGGGAGCACATTCGTGAGTGAAAAAGTCTGCGTAGGCGCGATTGCCGGGTCCTTCGGGGTCAGGGGTGAAGTGCGCCTGAAAAGCTTTACCGCAATCCCCGAAGACATCGCCATATACGCACCGCTCGAGACCGAAGACGGAAAGCACAGCTATACAGTCAAGATCACCCGACAGATCAAAAACGGTCTTGCCGCGCGGCTGTCAGGGGTCTCGAACAAGGAAGCAGCTGATGCTTTGCGTGGCACCCAACTTTATGTTCCGCGCGAGCGGCTGCCCTCACTCCCGGATGACGAGTTTTATCACGCCGACCTAATCGGGTTGGAGGTGACAGATACTGGCGGGACACCTTTGGGCAAAGTGATGGCGGTGATCAACAATGGCGCAGACGACCTTCTTGAGCTGCGCGCACCGGGCCAGAAACAGACGGTTCTCCTGCCCTTCACCAAAGCGGTTGTCCCGACGGTCGACCTTGCTCAGGGACGGATTGTCGCCGATCCGCCCGAGGGCCTGTTTTCGTGACGACAAGGATCGTCATCCATGCAGGATTTCACAAAACAGGGACAACGAGCGTCCAGTCCATGCTGCGTGAGAACGCAGCCCTGCTGGAACCACATGTGCGCGTCTTTCTCAAGGAAGCCTTCGAACCCCTGACCGATTGCGCCCGCGCGTTCTCGATCGACCCGAAGAAACGAACCTTGTCGCAGATCGCCAAGACTGCCACGGCCTTTTTCGATGCGCTGTCCGATACGGACCCGCGCCCCATCGTCATGTCTTCTGAAGATTTGTCCGGCCATATGCCCGGCAGGCATGGCTTGGAGTGTTACGACAGCTCGGGTCTGGTTATGAAATGCCTGACGGATGTGGCATTGCGGCGCTTTGGTCCCACGACGGACCTGACTTTCTATTTCTCCACACGCGGCCACGATGCTTGGTTGCGCAGCACATGGTGGCAGAACTTGCGCAGCACGCGGCTGACCGACGACTTGCAAGCGTACAGCGCCCAATTCGACACGGCGCGCAGCCTTGACGACATCCTAGAAGAAATTGCGCGAGATGTCGCGCCAGCGCGGGTGACATCGTTCCTTCTGGAAGACACGGCCGATCTGCCGCTGGGACCATTGGACCCTTTGCTTGCCCTGTTGGAACTAACCGAACTTGACCGAACACAGCTGGCCATTCTGCCACCTGAGAATGTTCAGCCGGATATGGGTATCCACGATGTGTTTCTTGCCCTGAACCGCAGCGAACTGTCCGAAAAAGACATCCAAGAAGCCAAACGCCTCGTGCGCCGGATGGCCCAGCAACCCGATCCGTAAAACGCGCCGCGCTTTTGCCGCACAAACGCCGTTTGTTCGCCAAAATTCAAGCAAGAAACCGCCACTCCCTACTGCTAGTTAGCACAGGTTGCATTGGGGACAGCGTGTTGTGGATCGAGTAAAGCGTCGAGCATTGTTAACTTTTGCCGCTCTGTCGCCGGGTGTGGTGTCAATCACCCTGCAGGAAGTGGCGGTGTCATTCGCCTTTATGGTTTTGGGTGTGTTCGGCGCGTTGAGCATCGCTGCAGCCACCTTGTCGGTGTTCCCGCAAATCGGGCCGTCCCCGATGATGGAGAGCGCGACGAAAAAAGCTTCCCCTTCGCTGCTTCTGCCTTCATCCCTTGCCAGACTGGCAGCCATGGCACCCGATCCAACCATCATTCGCGCCCATTTGCAGATGCTCATGGGTCAGGACAAAGGCTCACCGCGTTTTCTGACGGAAAATGATCAGATCGCGATGGTCCTGTCACAAATCCTCGCAAGATGGGACAGCCCCCATTTGACCGAATTGACCGACGACCAGGTCCGCGAACTCTGGCTGGTCGAGCGATTGATGCGCGCGAGCCCGGCAGAGGCCGGGGCGCTGGCGCATTTCTTTGTGTCGCCCAATGCCATGCTCGCAATGCGGGATGCCTTGGCCAATCCTGTTGCTGTCTGACCTGTGGCCATTCCGGCGACGACGGACTAAAGCCTGTCGTATCACCAAGAGGCCGCAAGAATGGACGATCCAAAGACCCCGCCCACCAGATCCCATGGCCGCAAGACCATCAGGCCATCGCTCAAACCGCGCGAATTGATGGAGCCATCTCCGGACCTGGTGCGCGTGTGGAAGGCCCAAGTGATCACGCTGCTGCCCGAGGCGTTTCCCGGTATACTGGGGCAGTCTCTGACCGGACGCGCGCTCAAGGACGGACTGTGGCAGTTAGAGACCGTGCCACTGCGCCAATTCGGCGAAGGCAAACATCGCAATGTTGATGACACACCCGCAGGTGGTGGCGCAGGTATGGTGCTGCGCCCCGATATCATGGCAGCCGCAATCGACACCGCGCGCGAGCGGATCGAACC
The DNA here is from genome assembly GCF_002115725.1 of Marivita cryptomonadis. Classification (GTDB taxonomy): domain Bacteria; phylum Pseudomonadota; class Alphaproteobacteria; order Rhodobacterales; family Rhodobacteraceae; genus Marivita; species Marivita cryptomonadis. Next base: position 180,467 of record NZ_JFKD01000002.1, on the reverse strand, counting down.
GTCCGCGCCACTGATCTATCTCAGCCCACGCGGACGGCCTTTGACGCAGAAAATGGCCCAATCGCTAGCCACAGGGCCAGGGATGACGCTGATTTGCGGACGCTTCGAAGGGTTGGATCAACGCGTGATCGACCACTACAAGATGATTGAAGTCAGCCTTGGCGACTTTGTTCTAACGGGCGGAGAGATTGCGGCTCAGGCCATGATCGACGCAACCGTGCGCCTGTTGCCCGGCGTTTTGGGCAATGAGGCGTCAACCGAAGAGGAGAGCTTTTCAAATGGGCTTTTGGAGCATCCGCAATACACTCGCCCGGCCGAGTGGCGCGACCAAGAGATTCCACCAGTTCTCATGTCTGGTCATCACGGCGAAATCGCCAAATGGCGGCGCGCACAATCCGAAGAGCTGACCCGCAAACGGCGCCCTGATCTTTGGGCCGACTGGTGTGCGAGGAACGACACGTCCGATTGATCCGGCAGTGCGTGTGCGTTTTGTGCTAAGCAAAAGCCATTGCCCGACTCGGAGGAGATAGCAATGGCACTTTCCCTACAGGTGATTTACCCCATCACGGACGAGACCCATTTCGACTACGACTATTACCTTGGCACCCATATGCCGATGGTTGGTGAACACATGGGCGCGCATATTGCATCCGTGCTGGTGACCAAAGGGCTGGCCAGTGGCCCCGATGCACCGCCGCAAAGCTATGCTGTTGCCACGATGACCTTTGCCGACAAATCCGCTCTTGATGCGGCGCTTGGCGCGTCTGGGCCAGTGGTCGCCGACATTGCCAATTTCACCAACACGCAACCGCAAATGCTGATCGGAGAGGTGATCGCCTGATCTCTGCCCCGGATGATCACACCAGACAAGGCACAGGGGCCGTCTCCTCAAACGACCCTTGATTTACTGCGACGCTTCTGGTTTACGGCGCGTGTTCTGGGTGTCAGCCCGGTGCGGTGATTCCGTGTGCTCTTCGGACATGGCAAAATCGCACCCTTCCCGAACATGACAAGACAAAGACGACCTGATCTCTGGCGGGCGCTCCGATCATTCGGAACAGGCGGACCCGGACGAAGACCAAGAGCTCTTAGGACGCGCACACCTTTGCGGAGCAACCGCAAGCAGTATTAGGAGAGAAGCGATGGATCTGATCGCTCAGTTGGAGGCGGAACAAATTGCCGCCCTAGGGAAAACAATTCCCGATTTCAAAGCCGGCGACACCATCCGTGTCGGCTACAAAGTAACCGAAGGCACCCGTACCCGTGTGCAGAACTACGAAGGCGTCTGCATCAGCCGCCGTCAGGGTTCTGGCATTGCCGGTTCGTTCACGGTTCGCAAGATTTCGTTCGGTGAAGGCGTGGAGCGTGTGTTCCCGCTCTATTCGACAAACATCGACAGCATCGAGGTTGTTCGTCGTGGCCGCGTCCGTCGCGCCAAGCTGTACTACCTCCGTTCGCGTCGTGGCAAATCGGCCCGTATCGCGGAAGATGCAAACTACAAGCCCCTCAAGGGCGCAGACGCGTAAGGAGTGCCGAGATGAAAAAAGACATCCATCCCGAATACCACGTCATCAACGTCAAGATGACCGATGGCACAATGCTCGAAATGCGTTCGTGCTGGGGCAAGGAAGGCGACACGCTGTCGCTCGACATCGACCCGACTGTTCACCCGGCCTGGACCGGTGGCAGCTCGCGCCTGCTGGACTCCGGCGGCCGCGTGTCGAAGTTCAAGAAGAAATACGAAGGCCTCGGCTTCTAAGCCTACTTCAAAAGACGTCGAAAAAGCCGCTCCAAACAGGGGCGGCTTTTTTCGTTGTAGCATGGTCTTTTCAAATCCGCGCTCGGCAAGTCTGCCCTTCCGACTTGGTGCGCATTTCTCTAGGCTTAAGAGGAGTGCTCAATTGCACTCTTGGGAAGGATTGCCGCGTTGGACCTGTCGCCTTTGGTAGCTGCCGTTGCACTGTTTGCTGCCTCGACCGCGATCGGCATGGCGAACGTGGTCAAAATCATCACAATCTACGAAGCGAAACACGAACTGAAGCAAGGGTCTGCAGGCTGGATCCGGTCGATCTCCGGCTGGACACTGGTGGTGTTTTGGCTGCTCATCACATGGTTTCTGGCCACGATCATCGGGGACTGGCATGTCAGCGGCGATCTCGAGGGCGCGCTGGATCGGTCTTGGCTGCGGTTGCAGATCGTGCTGGAAATCATGGCGGCGCTAGGATCGGATTGATGGAGCAGAGCGCAGTCAGCCAATCAGAGATTCAGTGCAACAGCTGCGGTGGGCAGTGCGCCTTCGACCCTGCGCAGCAGGACCTACTGTGCAAAAGCTGCGGATCGCTCTGGCCGTTGGCGACAGAGGATGACCACAAAGCCGCCGAAGAGTTTCCGTTCAATCCCGACGCGCCGATGGAAGAATTCCCGGGCCTGCAAGGCGACCAAATCCACCAATGCGAAACCTGTGGCGGCGCGGTGGTCTTCACCGGTTCGGCGCTCTCCGAGAACTGCCCCTACTGCAACGGACCGGTTGTGCTCGGGATCGAGGACAAAGCCTATGCAACCATGGCGCTGGTGCCGTTCAGGGTTAACCGTGACTACGCCACACATCGCATCACCGACTGGGTCAGCCGCCGATTTGCCGCGCCAAACGATCTGGCAAGCTTTGCCGAAGATGGGCGCGTTGCCAGCGTTTACGCCCCATTTTGGACGTTCGATTCCAGAGAAGCGATTGAGTATTGGGCATCTTACACAACTGGCTCTGGCGATAGCCGGCGCAGACACCACGTGTCCGGAAAGATGGACGTCTTATTCGACGATCTTCTTGTACCTGCATCAGAGCATGTCACGCCCCTGATCCGCGATGGTATCTTGCATGACTTTCGCCCCGAATATTTACGCCCCTATCGGGCGGGATACCTCGCCGGATTCGCGGCAGAGCGGCACACCATGCCAGTGCGCAAAGGGTTACGGCTTAACAAGCAGGACAAGGATCTTTTGATCCGCAACAAGATCAAGAAGCATGTCGGTCGACAAAACGCACGAGTCGACCGCTACAGAACCGACACGACCGGCATCCACTACCGGCGCATTCTGCTTCCGGTCTGGATTTTGCACTACAGCTACCGTGGCACTGCAAAGAAAGTCGTAGTGTCAGGGATCGATGGTCGCACCTTTGGTGAACGTCCGTTCTCTCCATGGAAGCTGGCGGCCTATTCCGCGATTCTGACAGCATTGACGATGGCGCTGGGATTGATCTGGGGCGCTACCGGCATCTTGTGAAGGTGAGTCGCCACTGCACCGTTCCGCAACGGATTGCGCCCGTTCACGCATCTGGCGTTGCAACCCGCAGCGTCTATGCGCATAGCTGATCAAAAGCATGCAAGAGCAGAAACATGGCACACATCATAGTTGTCGGAAACGAAAAGGGCGGTGCTGGGAAGTCGACCGTGTCGATGCATGTCGCCACGGCGCTTGCGCGTATGGGCCACAAGATCGGTGCGCTGGATCTTGATCTGCGGCAGAAGACGATGGGGCGTTACATCACGAACCGGATGAAGACGCTCGAAACTGACGATCTGGATCTGCCCACGCCGCGCTATCTCGAGCTTCCTGAAATCGACCCCGAGACGCTGCAACCGGGTGAAAACATCTACGATCACCGCCTGTCCGCCGCTGTGGCCGAACTTGAGCCGGGCAGCGATTTCATTCTGATCGACTGCCCAGGATCGCACACGCGGCTTAGCCAGGTCGCACACTCGCTGGCGGACACGCTGATTACGCCGTTGAATGACAGTTTCGTGGATTTCGATCTGCTGGCCCATACCGATGCCACCGGCGAAAAGATCGAAGGCCCGTCGGTTTATTCCGAAATGGTCTGGAACGCCCGCCAGCTTCGGGCGCAGGCCGGTCTGCCCCCCATCGACTGGGTTGTATTGCGCAACCGTCTGGGCGCGCAACAGATGGTCAACAAGGCCAAGATGGAAAAGGCGCTGGAACGTTTGTCCAAACGGATCGGATTTCGCGTGTCCCCCGGTTTCAATGAGCGTGTGATCTTCCGCGAACTCTTCCCCCGTGGCATGACACTGCTCGACCTCAAGGATGTGGGTGTGAAGCAGCTCAACATCTCGAACATCGCGGCGCGCCAGGAATTGCGCGATCTGATCAAGGCGCTAAACCTGCCCGGTGTCTCGGTCACGTTCTAGATCACTGGCCACACGCGCCGCGCCGCCTATGTTTTTGCAAAGCAAGGAGGAGAGGCGCGTGACAGGACCTACGAAAAACGAGCTTTGGTTTCGCCTGCTCTTCAGCCTTGGCGGATTGGCGTTGCTGATCGTCGCAGTGATGGTGCGTGGCATCTCGAATTCCGCAGCTCTGGTCGAGGTTGTGGGCATCGCAGGCGCGTTCTTTGGGGGCACTGCGATCTGGTCCGCACGCAAGCTGGCGCGCCACCGGGAGTGACTTGCCTTACCCAAGGCGGTGGTGTCTGATCACGTCAAAAGGAGCGACCCATGCCAGCCCCCCTCAATCGTTTCAAAGCCGCATTGGCATCAGACACCCCAACACTTGGTTTGTGGCTGGCCTTGGGCACCGGATACGCGGCGGAAATCGCGGCGACCGCAGGGTTCGATTGGCTGCTGATAGATGGCGAACACGCGCCAAATGATCTGGTGACGCTCCATGAGCAACTGATGGCGCTGTCAGGTCACGATGTATCCCCCGTTGTGCGCATCCCGCACAACGATCCGGCGCTGATCAAACAGGTGCTCGACCTTGGTGCGCAATCCTTGCTGTGCCCAATGGTCAATTCCGCTGAAGAGGCCCGCGCTATCGTGGCCGCAACGCGTTATCCACCGCGTGGCATCCGTGGCGTTGGGCATATGCTGGGGCGGGCTTCGGCGTTCAATGGCATCCCGGATTATTTGGAAACCGCTGAAAATCAAATTTGTCTTATCGTTCAGGCTGAAAGTGTTGCTGCAATGGACGCGCTGGAAGAGATTTGCGCGGTCGATGGTGTGGACGGGGTCTTCATTGGCCCCGCCGATCTCTGCGCCGATATGGGTCGCTTGCCCGACACCACCCACCCCGATGTCCGCGCCGCCGTACAGGACGGTCTGCGCCGCATCCGTGCTGCGGGCAAGGCGGCGGGCATCATCGACGGGGATCCGGCACTCATTCAGCAGGACATCGACGCCGGTGCAAACTTCGTCGCTTTGGGGGCTGATGTACTTTTGCTGGCCGATGCGATGCGCGGGCTAGTAAAAACGTGGAAAGCCCGGACCACCTGATCCGGGCTCTCGCAGTTTCGTTGTGCGCCGGTCTTATTCGGCGGGCACCGCAATGGCAGGAACGGCGCTGCGTGCAAAGTGCTGACGGTTGAGCCGGAGAACCAATGCGATGGCCACAATCTGCGCCACGATGGCAATGCCGGTCACACTCCAATAGGCCACACCGAACTTTTCGATCGCTCCGGCAGCGACAAGACCCTTGTTTACGAAGAAGTGAGTCATCACCGACAGTGCAACGGCCGGGCAGACCAGAGCATAGGAGCCCGGCGAGGTCTTGGTGCCCATGACGAAGTCGCTGAAATAGCCTTGACGCATCATCACCACCGCGCCCAGCAGCAGGAACACGATCTGGATCGACAGAAGCCGTGCAAGGAAGACCATGGTCTCACCTGCTTGCGCATGGGTGTCGAAGGCAACATGCAGGCCGTGGCTTTGGCGCAGAAAGAGGATGCCAAGGACCGTGACGATCGGAACGATGATCATCAAGGTCGGGCCCGCTTCGCGTGCAGTCCCATGCTGGAGCATTGACGCAAAGGCAGTGGTGGCGGCAATCACGGTGTAAAGGATCGCAGCGACGCCAAAGAATGTCGACAGCATCAGGGCGACAGCCACGATGGTGGCAGAGGTGCTCATCGCGGCGGGTGCGGCAAAGCCAACGCCAACCATTGCGATGCTGAACGCGGGCAAAAGCTGAGCGAACGAATTATGTGCAGTCACATCGAAGACGCCGCCTGTGGACAGGACACGGCCAAGGAAAGCTCCGATCATGCGCAGAGCCAGCACGCCTATGGCGGCAAAGGCGATCAAAGCTATCGGGAACAGGAATTCCACCACGCTCCAAAGCTGCGGCACGAAAACCAGACCAACGATGAACATCGCATTGACGGTCATCGCAAGCGCGAGTGGCATCGCCAAAAGCGTGGCTTCGGCATTGGTCTCGCGCAGTTTGGCGTAGGCGTCGGTTTTCTTGAAGGCTGACAGGGAGTGCAGGTTCCAGATCAGCGATTTGATGTTGAGGAACGCAAAGACTGCGATGCCGATCAATGCTGCGGCAATCGCGGCCTGCATGGCGACTCCACCGGTCGCAAAGGCAGCTGCGATGTCTTCGAACACCGGAACCGGCTGGCCCGGATGCGGCACCCAGAACATCAGGAACATGAAAAACGTGACCGCGATGCCCCCGGCCCCAAGAGAGGCCAGAAAATAGATCGGCGAATAGGTGTCAGCGGGTCTGGATACGGAATGGTCCATGGCGAGTCTCCTTGTATTCCGAATTTGGAATATATTTACATTCAAAATACGGAATGTAAATACCTTTCGATCTTTGCGTTCTTATGCTGTTGAGTTCATGCGCTGAAAAATCCTTAACAAAACCGCAATATCTTGTGGATAAGCGGTACAGACTTACCACATGCGGAACCAAATCGTTGACTCGGCGCCAACGCCCGCGACAGACTGTCCTTCACATCGGGAATCAGGCAGGCTTTACAGGTGCGCTTTTCCAAACTCCGTCTGACGGGCTTCAAAAGCTTCGTGGACCCCACCGATCTGATCATCGCGGATGGTCTGACCGGCGTAGTGGGGCCGAACGGCTGTGGAAAATCCAACCTTCTTGAAGCGCTGCGTTGGGTGATGGGCGAAAACCGCCCGACCGCGATGCGGGGCGGAGGGATGGAAGACGTGATCTTCGCAGGCGCCGCAACGCGCCCTGCCCGCAACTTTGCCGAAGTCTCGATCCAGATCGAAAACAGCGACCGGCTTGCCCCTGCTGGCTTCAATGATCAGGACCAAATCGACATCGTTCGCCGCATCACCCGCGACGTGGGCAGCGCCTACAAGGTCAACGGCAAGGACGTGCGCGCCCGCGACGTGCAGATGCTTTTCGCCGATGCCTCGACCGGGGCGCATTCCCCGGCGCTGGTGCGGCAGGGCCAAATCAGCGAACTGATCAACGCCAAGCCGAAGAACCGCCGTCGCATCCTTGAAGAAGCCGCGGGCATTTCTGGTCTGTATCAGCGGCGTCACGAGGCAGAGCTGAAGCTCAAGAACACCGAAGCAAACCTGCTGCGCGTTGATGACGTCATCGAACAATTGGCAGCGCAGCTTGCGCAACTTGCCCGCCAAGCGCGACAAGCCGCCCGGTACCGTGCCATTGGCGAAGAACTGCGACACGCCGAAGGGTTGCTGCTGTATCGTCGTTGGAAAGACGCGGACATCGCCCGTGCCGAAGCAGACGGGCAACTTCGAGAACGGACAACCGAAGCCGCCAAGGCCGAAGCCGCCGCACGCGAGGCCACCAAGGCGCGTGAGCAGGCCGATGCTGCTCTCCCCCCTTTTCGAGAGGAAGCGGCCATTGCAGCGGCGATTGTGCAACGCCTGACACTCCAGCGTGACACGCTGACCGAACAGGAACGCCGCGCCGCGGAAACCATCGAAACGCTGACCCGCCGCATCGACCAGATGACCAAGGACATGGAGCGGGAAAGCGGGCTGAACCGGGATGCTGGCGAAACGATCCAGCAACTGGAATGGGAAGCCCGCGAACTGGCCAAAGCCGCAGAGGGACATGATGACAAGCTGGCTGATGCTATTGAGGCCGCGCAGGAGGCGGGTGCCGTCTTGCAGGCGCGCGAAGCCGATCTGAGCCAGAAGACAGAAGACGTGGCGCGCCTTGCTGCGCGACATCAATCGGCGCATCGCTTGCTGTCCGACAGCCAGAAAACACTCGACCGGAACGAGGCAGATGCCCTGCGCGCCCGCGAGGCCATGGCGGCAGCGAAACAATCATTGGCGGATGCCAAGGACGCGGCGGCAGCAGCAGACGCGGAACAGGTCGCAGCACGTGATCTGGCCGACCGCGCAGACCAAGTCCTGACCGAGGCCGAAGCGGCGCGTGCCGAAACCCAGTCACGCGAAGCCGACGCCCGCGCGGAGCGATCCGAAGCAGAAGGCGAGATGAATGCGCTGAGCGCGGAGACCACCGCATTGGCGCGCCTTTTGGATCGGGATACCGCTGAAGGCGGCCAGATCCTCGACCGGCTTCAGGTGGAACAAGGGTTCGAAAAAGCGTTGGGCGCAGCGCTGGCCGACGATCTGCGCGCACCCGAGGTCGAAGACGATGGGCCCACGGGTTGGACAGCGCTACCGCGCTACGACGCCGATCAACCGCTTCCATTGGGGATCACGCCGCTCACCAACCATGTGTCAGTGCCCGAGGTTCTGGAACGGCGCATGGCACAGATCGGTCTGGCCGACCCAGAAGACGCCGCCCGCCTTCAACCGCTACTCAAACCCGGTCAACGTCTGGTCAGTCTCGAAGGCGATCTTTGGCGCTGGGATGGATACCGCGCTTGGGCAGAAGATGCCCCGTCTGCTGCGGCACTGCGTCTGGAGCAGTTGAACCGTCTTGAAGCGCTGAAGCAGGAAACCGCCCGCGCGTCAGCCCGTGCAGATGGAGCACGCGCTGCGCATGAGAGCCTGACACAGCGATTGGCGGACCTCGCCATGGCCGAAAAAGCCGCCCGTCAGGCACGCCGGGATGCTGATGCGTCGGTGACCGACGCGGCCCGCAAGCTAAGCCGTGCCGAAGCGGATCGCGACATGGCAGAAGGCAAGTTGGAAAGCCTTTCACTTGCTGTCAAACGCCACGAGGACGAAGCCACGACCGCTCGGGCGCAGATGGTCGAGGCGCAACGTGCCGTGGCCGATCTTGAAGACCTCGAGTCGGCCCGTGCCGAGGTGGAAGACCTCAAGATGACGGTCGAAGCGGCCCGCATGACCATGATGTCGCGCCGGTCGGCGCAAGACGAGCTCCGCCGCGAGGGTGATGCCCGCAAGGGACGCTCGCAGCAGGTGAGCAAGGAGCTCAGTGGATGGCGGCACCGTTTGGAAACCGCCGAAAAGCGGAGTGCCGAACTGGCAGAGCGGCGTTCGGCAGCGCAGGCGGAGCTTGAGGATGCATCAGGCCTTCCGGCGGAACTGGCTGCGCAACGCGACTCGCTGGGGTACGAGATTTCGCAGGCAGAAGCCCGAAAGGCTGCGTCGGATGACAATTTGTCGACAGGTGAAGCGGCTCTGAGAACCGCAGATCAGGCCGAACGCGAAGCTGAGCGCAAAGCGTCCGAAGCACGCGAGGCCCGTGCAAGATCCGAAGCCCGCGCAGAAGCTGCGCGCGATGCGGTCAACACAGCGTCAGAGCGGATCGCGGAGGAGCAGGAAACCAGCCCGACCAATCTTTTGCAGAAGCTTGGGGCTGATCCCGACAACCTGCCCCGCGCAGAAGCGATCGATGCCGATGTGAACCGGCTCAAACGGCAACGCGATGCCCTGGGCGCCGTGAACCTGCGCGCGGAGGAAGATGCGCGCGAGGTACAGGAAGAGCACGATACGCTGCTGAGTGAAAAGCTGGATCTGGAAGAAGCGATCAAGACATTGCGGTCTGGTATTGCCAGCCTGAACCGCGAAGGACGCGAACGCCTTTTGACGGCGTTTGAGCAGGTTAACAGCAATTTTACTTTGCTTTTCACGCACCTTTTCGGTGGCGGCGAAGCAAACCTTGTAATGGTCGAGAGCGATGATCCGCTGGATGCCGGGCTTGAAATCATGTGCCAACCGCCGGGCAAAAAGCTGTCGACGCTGTCACTGCTTTCCGGGGGAGAACAGACGCTCACCGCGCTCGCACTTATCTTTGCAGTGTTTCTTGCGAATCCTGCGCCGATCTGTGTTCTCGACGAGGTGGACGCGCCGTTGGACGATGCCAATGTGACCCGCTTTTGTGACCTGCTTGACGAAATGTGCCGTCGTACGGAAACACGCTTCCTCATCATCACGCACCATGCAGTGACGATGGCGCGCATGGATCGCCTGTTCGGCGTGACCATGCAGGAACAGGGGGTCAGCCAGCTTGTGTCTGTTGACCTGAAGAAAGCGGAGCGTCTGGTCGCGTAAACGTGTCTGCGCCGTGGTCGTGTTTGTGACTACACTCAACAGATGTTCAAGTTTGCCCTATTATTCGCGCTGTTTCCAGTCGCGCTCTATGCCCAAAACTGGGCTCCGAGAGACAGCGATGTTCTGTTTGATCAGGTCGGCCTCGAAGCATTACTGCGCGGCACGACAATCACCTTCTTCGATGATGGTGAATCCAAGTTTTTCGAAGATGGTCGCTACACCTACACCTATGCGAACAATGGCGGCACGGGGTACGGCTATTTTACCGTGATGGAGGACAGCACGATCTGCATTGAATTCGTTACCGGGTTCTCGCGGTGCGACCTTTACGTGACCGACACCGATGGCAGATTGATCATCATCACCGCAAGTGGCGACAGGTTTCCTACCCGCCGGTGAACCACAAGAGCGCAAGAGTCAGGTCCAATGCATCGCGCCAGCCTTCTGCATGACGCGACGATTTCAAACAAAATAGGCCATGTTTCGCCTATTTTAAGAAATTGATCACATTCATTACCCTGCAATTAACCGTTTGTTATCTAATGAAGGCGGACTCTACCCAAGAAATGACCACCTCATATGAAAGCCCCGTTGCCCGAATGAATGTGCTGATCGTGCAAAACGACGCCAAACTTGGCCAGTTCTGGCAACGCCATTTGCAGCGTCATGACCACGTTGCAGACGTCGTGCAAGATCAGGACAGCGCGATCGTTCGGCTTCAGGAACAGTTCTACCCGATTATCATTCTGGACGTGGTGCTGGATGGCGGAAGCGCGATTGCCGTCGCAGATTATGCCAGCTTTCGGCATCCCGATGCCCGCGTGATCTTTGTCACCAACACGAGCTTTTTTTCGGACGGCTCCATTTTCCAGCTGTGCGCAAATGCTTGTGCCTTCGTGCCCATCGCCACCCAACCTGAAGACTTGGCGGCGATGGTCGAGCATTACGCCAAAACCGCCTAGGCTGCGGCCAGTCTGCCACGCTCATGGGGTGCGTCAAAATCAAGAACCGGATTGATCGGGATGATCCGGTACGGATTGATGGTCTCGTGACTGTAGTGGTAGTGCCGTACGATGTGGTCAAGGTTAACAGTCTCAGCCACACCCGGCCATTGATACAACTCGCGTGTGTAGGCCCAGAGGTTAGGATAGTCGACGATCCTGCGGCGATTGCATTTGAAATGCAGATGATACACCGAATCGAACCGCACAAGCGTCGTGAACACGCGCCAATCCGCCTCGCTGATATGGTCTCCGACAAGATAGCGCTGCCGTGACAGCCGCTCTTCGAGCCAGTCGAGGCTGTCAAAGAGAGGTCCGACAGCCGCGTCATAGGCTTCCTGCGTAGTCGCGAAACCAGATTTGTAGACACCGTTGTTCACTGTGTCATAGACGCGATCATTGACCTTTTCGATCTCGTCTCGCAGTGCAACGGGCCAGAAATCGTCAGCATTGCCGGTCAAGCCATCGAACGCCGAGTTTAGCATCCGGATAATTTCGGAACTCTCGTTGGAAACGATGGTCTCACGCTGAGTGTCCCACAGGATCGGAACCGTCACGCGGCCAGACGCTTTGGGATCGGCCTTGAGATAGATGTCGCGCGCGAAAGGCAGCCCATAGAGCATATCGCCGGTGGCAGCCGGAAAATCAGGATCAAACGTCCAGCCATCCGTCAACATGTCGGGGTGAACGACCGACACACCGATATGGTCTGTCAGCCCCTTTATGGCACGGAAAATGAGTGTCCGATGGGCCCACGGGCAGGCAAGGCTGACATAGAGGTGGTAGCGGCCGGACTCGGCCTTGAAGCCGCTCTCGCCGGTGGGGCCGGCGCTGCCATCTGCGGTAATCCAGTTGCGATATCGAGAGGTACTGCGCTTGAACGCGCCACCCGTACTCTTGGTGTCGTACCATTGGTCATTCCAAACGCCGTCAACCAGATGTCCCATCTCGTGCTCCTCCTGCCTCTGTCATATCAACACTTAGAGCTCTGCACAGTTTCACAAAACACCCACATTCGCGCAGACTATCACGGATAACCGCACAGATAGGTCTACCATCCCTTCACCAATGGGCAAACCTGCCCGATATGCCTGCCTTGCCCACAAACACCATGACAATATCCCAAAAGCTGCAAAGTCAGGCACCGTTCAACTTGGCATCTTGGCCATGCCAAGGTATGGGGACCACGAAATTGATCGGGTGACACCCGCGCTGGCCAATGGCCAGTTCCCCGCTGGAACCCCAATACGACGACACCGACAAAGACCGCGAGACCTGTCTGCGGCCTATGGGCAAAATTCTTTCATGATCTCAATCGCACAGTACAAACGACAATGGACACACAACATCCGCGGCGATCTGTTGTCCGGACTGGTGGTCGCCCTTGCCCTGATCCCCGAAGCGATTGCGTTCTCAATCATCGCCGGTGTCGACCCAAAGATCGGTCTATACGCATCATTCTCCATCGCCGTGATCACCGCGATCACTGGCGGACGGCCGGGCATGATTTCTGCTGCAACCGCTGCCACGGCGGTTCTTATGGTCACGCTGGTCAAGGATCACGGGCTGCAATACCTGCTGGCTGCCACTGTGCTTGCCGGTCTTTTGCAGATCGGCGCAGGGCTTTTGAAGCTGGGCTACGTCATGCGCTTTGTGTCGAAATCCGTGATGACGGGGTTCGTCAACGCATTGGCGATCCTGATCTTCATGGCACAGCTTCCTGAACTTGATCCAAGCCGGGTGCCGATGATGACCTATGCCCTTGTCGCGTCGGGGCTGTTGATCATTTATCTATTCCCCTTGCTGACAAAGGCTGTGCCCTCGCCGCTTGTGACGATCGTCGTGCTGACCGCCGTTGTCGTGCTTATGGGGTGGGATGTCCGCACCGTTGGCGACATGGGTGAATTGCCCGACACGCTGCCGGTGTTCTTGATCCCGGACATTCCGCTGACATTCGAGACCCTGCAGATCATCTTTCCCTACTCGGTCGCAGTGGCTGTCGTAGGTCTGCTGGAAAGCCTGATGACCCAGCAAATCGTCGATGACCTCACCGACACCAGTTCCAACCGCAACCAGGAATGCATCGGTCAGGGTTTGGCCAACACCGCCACCGGGTTCATCGGTGGCATGGCGGGCTGCGCCATGATCGGACAGTCGATCATCAACGTAAAATCCGGTGGGCGCGGACGTTTGTCGAGTTTTGTGGCAGGTCTGTTTCTGCTGATCCTTGTGGTTGCCTTGGGGGATATCGTCGCGATCATTCCTATGGCAGCGCTCGTGGCGATTATGATCATGGTCTCCATCGGTACATTCTCGTGGTCATCGATCAAGAACCTGCGCGACCATCCGAAATCGTCGTCCATCGTGATGCTGGCGACTGTGTTCTTCGTCATCTACACCCATAACCTTGCCATCGGGGTGCTGGTCGGTGTGTTGCTGTCGGGCATCTTCTTTGCGTGGAAGATTTCGCAACTGTTCCGCGTTCGGTCGACGATCACACCGGACGGCGAACACCGAACCTACATCATCGAGGGCCAATTGTTCTTTGCCTCATCCGAGGATTTCATGAAGGCTTTCGACTTCCGCGAGGCCCCGGCCCGCGTGACCATCGACCTCAGCCGCGCACATATTTGGGATATATCTTCGGTTGCGGCCTTGGATATGGCTGTGCTCAAGTTCCGCCGCGAAGGCGCAGAGGTCGAATTGATCGGTCTCAATGAGGCGTCCGATACCATCGTCGACAAGCTTGCCATCCATGACAAGCCCGGTGCGATGGACGAATTGCTCGGCCACTAGGGAGCCACACCATGACAACGAACACCCTTATCGCCCTTGTCGACGCATCCGCCTACGCCGAGAGCGTCTGCCATCACGCAGCTTGGATTGCCGGTCGTAATTCCTGGAAGGTCAAAGTGTACCACGTGATGGGTCGCCGTGACGCCGTTGATAAACAAGATCTGTCTGGCGCGATCCGGCTTGGCGCGCGATCGGCACTGCTTGAACAACTGTCAGAACTGGACGCCACCCGCGCCAAACTGGCACACGAGCATGGTCGTGCGATACTCGAAGACGCTAAGGCGATCATTGTCGGAGATGGGGATATCGCCGTCGAAACCCGACTGCGCCAAGGTGATCTGGTTGAGACCGTGACCGCCAAGGAAGAGACCGGCGATATGATCGTCATCGGCAAACGCGGCGAGGCCGCAGGGCTTGCGATGGAGCATCTTGGTTCCAACCTTGAACGCATTGTCCGCGCCAGCCATAGGCCGGTTTACATTGCAAACCGCGCGTTCAAACCGATCAATTCAGTGCTTGTCGCGTTTGACGGCGGGCCTTCCTCGCTCAAGGCTATCGACTACATCGCGCGCAGCCCCATGTTCGCGGGTCTTACGGTGACACTTGTATTCGCGGGCAAGAACACACCGGCCATTCAGAAATCGCTGTCCGATGCCACAGCAACGCTCAAGGCTGGCGGATTCGAAGCCAAGACAATCGTCGAAAGCGGAGAGCCGGAAAAGGTTCTGGCCCAGATCACATCGACTGGCGCGCACGAATTGCTTGTTATGGGCGCTTATGGCCACAGCCGGGTCCGAAGCTTTATCATCGGATCGACCACTACCGAGATGATCCGGTCCTGCAAGGTACCGATCCTGATCATGCGCTGAGGCGCGAAAAGTCAGGATCGCAGTTTCTGCACAATCCAGATCACGATCATTGCGCCAAGGATTGCACCAACAAGGCCTGCCACCGCACCAGTTGCGGCCAAAAGCAGGCGGATCACCATCCCACCGATCAAAGCGCCCGCAACCCCCACCATCACCGTGGCGAGCGTGCTCATCTCTACGCGCATGACGCGCGTTGCCAGAAAACCAGCAGCCGCTCCGATGACCAGTAGAAACAGGATCGGCATCATCTACCTCCGACGCCGGTCGCGCACGGTGCTGCGCCAGTGGGTCGGCACGATGATCAGCGCACCCAGCGACGACACAATCGCGTTAATACCCGGCGAGCTGAATCCGATACCAAACATGATCCGCACGAAATAGGCCAGAAACGCCCCACCGATGCAGATGATGATGCTTTGCAAAATGCCATTGTTGGTAAAGCCAGATCGCTCGCAGATATAGCCGACGATCCCTGCGATAATGACGGTTCCCATTAGCACCATGAACATGCCTACTCTCCCAAACGCGTTCCCATAGAAACCGCCATGCCACGCAGGAATGTCTCGGTGTCCTGCGCGCCTTTACCCGCACGTTGTGCACGCGTGACCGTAACCGCTCCTGAGCCACAGGCAATGGTGAAGACATTATCCAGCGCCGTCCCGGCAGTGCCGCGCTGATCCGACAGGCGACTGCCCAACAGTTTGACGCGTTCCGTACCGATCATCGTCCATGCTCCGGGGAACGGCGAAAGACCCCGTATCTGACGGTCCACGTCAACTGCGGGACGGGTCCAATCGATCTGCGCTTCGGTCTTGTCGATCTTTTGCGCATAGGTCACACCGCCTTCAGGCTGTGCCTCTGGTGTAAGAGTGTCGATCTGCTGCAAGGCCTGCACGATCAGCTCGGCCCCCATAGCGCTTAGCCGATCATGTAATTCACCTGTTGTTTCGGTCGCGCCAATGGCTGTCGCCTTGCGCATAAGGACCGGCCCGGTGTCCAGCCCTGCTTCCATCTGCATGATGCAAATGCCGGTCTCTGCATCGCCAGCCATGATCGCACGATGGATAGGCGCCGCGCCGCGCCACCGCGGCAAGAGCGATGCGTGAATGTTGAGGCACCCCTTCTTTGGAGCATCCAGAACCGCTTGCGGGAGGATCAGACCATAAGCCACAACAACGGCAATATCGGCGTTCAAAGCGGCGAAATCGTGGTGCGCCTCTTCATTGCGCAGCGATGTGGGATGCCGCACCTCAAGGCCCAACGCCTCGGCACGTGCATGAACCGGTGTCGGGCGGTCCTTCTTGCCCCGACCCGCAGGACGGGGCGGTTGGCAATAGACGGCGACAACCTCGTGCCCGGCCTCGACCAGCGCGTTGAGAACCGGAACCGAGAAATCGGGCGTCCCCATGAAGATGATCCGCATGTTCTAGCCTTTCAGCTTGTTCGCCCGCCGCAAAAGCATGTCGCGCTTGGTTTTGCTCAGATGGTCGAAATACATCTTGCCGTTCAGATGGTCGATCTGGTGCTGTACCGACGTGGCCCAAAGGCCGACAAAATCCTGTTCGTGAACCGTACCGTCCGCCCCCATGAAACGTACGGTCACGGCGCGCGGGCGTTCGATCTTTGCGAAGACACCGGGCAGGTTCGGGCTGGCCTCTTCGTGTGACCGAAGCTGGACCGAGGCGTGCAGAATTTCCGGGTTCGCCATCCGCACGGCGCGGCCACGATCTTCGGAGGCATCCACCACGGCCAAACGTTTCAGAATACCGATCTGGTTGGCCGCAAGACCGACACCGGGCATTGCCTCCATCGTGTCGATCATGTCGTCCCAGATCGCGCGGATCTCATCGGTGATCGTGTCCACCGGCTCGGCAGGTGTCCGCAGGCACTTGTTCGGCCAAGGCAGGCAAAGCCGCGTCGTCATGCGAGCGCCGCATAGTCGGCTTCGATCTGTGCACGCATTTCAGGCGTCACACGGTCAAAGATCACGACGCCATCCAGATGATCCAATTCGTGTTGCGCACAGGTCGCAGCAAATCCGCTCAGGCGTGTTTCGTGCCGGACGCCATCCAGATCAGTGTATCCAAGAGTGATGTCCGTGGGCCGTGTCACATCAGCCGAGACTCCGAGAATTGAGAGGCAAGCCTCGGTCCCTGCGGCGGTGGCATCGCCAGAAGCAAGGATTTCAGGGTTGATGCACACGAAGGGCGTGCGGTCGCCCTCTTTCCAAGTCGGGTCCATCACGAACACCCTTAGCATCACACCAATCTGAGGCGCCGCAAGCCCACGCCCCGGAGCGTCGTACATTGTGTCGAACATATCTCGGACGAGCTCAGCGATGTCAGACAGGTCTTCAACCGGCGTGCAAACCTCGGACAATCGGGCGTCAGGCCATGCGACAATCGGCCGAACACTCATGCCCGAGCCATCTCTCGCTTGAGCTTGACCATCTTGCGGGTGATCATCTGCCGCTTGAGCGGTTTGAGATAGTCAATGAACAGCTTGCCGTTCAGGTGGTCGATCTCGTGTTGAACACAGGTCGCCCATAACCCGTCGAACTCTTCTTCCTTCGAATTGCCGTTCTCGTCGATCCAAGCGACCTTGACCGCCTCGGGCCGGGTCACATCCGCAAACTGGTCCGGGATCGACAGGCAGCCTTCCTCGTAGACGCTCAAATCATCGGAAGAGGCAAGGATTTCGGGGTTGAACATGATGAGCGGGCGCGGAGTCGATTCCTCGTCCTTGATGCAATCAACAACAATCAGCCGCGACAACACACCCACCTGCGGCGCGGCAAGGCCGATGCCCGGTGCGTCATACATGGTTTCCAGCATGTCCTTGGCCAGCGTGCGCAAATCGTCCGACAAATCGGGCACGGGGTCGCAGACCTTTTTCAGACGCGGGTCCGGGTGGATGAGGATCGGCAATTTCATGGCAGGCATTTAGGCAATCCATGTCCCAAGGGCAATAGGTCGGGGCTTGCACCTGTCGTTCACTGGAGTAGCGTTCGACTGAAATACATTAAGCAAATGGAGCCCTAGATGCGCGATCTTTTCAATGTTCCCAATGATCGACGCGGAACGCACTGTTCAAAATGGGACGTGCTGGACAGCAAGTTCGACGTTCCAAACGCGGACGGGATCGCGATGTGGACGGCGGACAGTGATTACCCGACAGCGCCCTGTGTGCTGCGCGCGATGCAGGCGGCGGTGGATCATGGCGTGTTCGGGTACTGGACTGACAACACCGACTATCACGCGGCGATCCAATGGTGGATGAAAAACCGGCACGGATGGGACATTGACACCGACTGGATCATGACAACGCAGGGCCTGGGCAACGCGATTGCTCTGTGCCTTGATGTCTGGTCCGAACCGGGCGATCGGATCGTGACCTTCAATCCTGTCTATCACGAGTTTGAATTCAAGATTCGACGTGCCGGACGGGTACCGGTGCAGTGCCCGCTGACGCGGGATGGCGATACCTACCAGATCGACTTTGACGATGCACAGTCGCGACTGGACGGGACCGAAAAGCTTCTGATCTTCTGCTCACCGCAGAACCCGTCGGGTCGCATCTGGAGCGCCGAAGAATTACGTCAGGTGGCAGCCTTTGCCGCACGGAACGACCTGATCGTCGTGGCCGACGAGATTCACCACGACTTCATTTATCCAGGCCATACGTTTGTGCCTTACGACGTCGCCGTGCCGGACGCACGCGATCGGTCGGTGATCCTGACTGCGTCGTCAAAGACGTTCAACATTGCGGGCCTGAAGACCGGGAACATCATCATTCCTGACGCCACTTTGCGCGAAGCCATGGCACAGCGGCTTCGGTCGCTGGACTATTCCCCGAACCGCATGGGACTTGAGATGGTAACAGCCGCCTACACCCCGGAAGGTGCGGAATGGGTCGACGCGCAGATTGATCACCTGATCGAAAACCGCCGCATCTTTGATGACGCGATGAACGCGATCCCCGGCGTGCATTCCTTGCCTTTGGCGTCCACCTATCTGGCGTGGGTGGATTTCTCGGGCACTGGCATGGACTTCGAAGAGATCAGTCGCAGGGTCCGCAAGGATGCCCGCATCGCACCCAGCCCCGGCCCCGAATTCGGCCCCGGAGGCGAGACCTTCCTACGCTTCAACCTTGCCACGCAAACCTACCGTGTCGAAGACGCGGCCAAGCGCGTTCAAGAAGCGTTCAACGACCTGCAATAAGATCAGTTGCGCGGTGGGCGGGATTTATAGACCGGCAGGCTCCATCCGAATGCGATTGAGCCTGCGCGCAGAGCAAAGGTGATTGCGGCGGCGGCCAGCACGGTTGTCGTCTGACTAAGGCCAAGCATTGGCGCGAAAGCCATCACCGACGCCCCGGCGACAGCGCAGGTCACGTAAAGCTCACCCTGTTTCAGGACCAGCGGCACCTCGTTTGCAACCACGTCGCGCATCAACCCGCCTAGACAACCAGTGACTGTACCCATGGCCACGACGATGGCCGCGCTTTGCCCAAGAGTAGCGGCAATGTTGGCGCCCGCCGCGACGGCAAAGGCCAACGCCGCAGCGTCGAGCCAAAGGATCGCCTTGTAGCGGCTTTCGAACAGGTGCGCGGTGAAGAAGACCACGAAGGCGGCGATCACAGCCACACCCAGATAGGTGGGATCCGCCATCCAGAACACCGGGTTTCGATCCAGCAGCACATCGCGGACCGTGCCACCGCCAACGCCGGTCAGGATCGCGAGAAAGGCGAAGCCAATGATATCAAGCTGTGCGCGGCTGGCGACCAAAGCGCCAGTCAAGGCAAAGACCAACACAGCCGCATGATCGATCCACGCGATCAGGGTCACGCCGCGCCTTTTTTGAACGGCTTCATACCTTCGCGTGCCAATTCATCGGCGCGTTCGTTTTCGGGGTGGCCTGCATGGCCCTTGACCCATTCCCAGGTCACATCATGGCGCTGCTGGGCTTCGTCCAGACGCTGCCAGAGTTCTACATTCTTGACCGGCTTCTTGTTGGCAGTCTTCCAGCCATTGCGCTTCCAGCCATGAATCCAACTGGTCACGCCGTTCTTCACATAGGCGCTGTCGGTCACAATGGTCAGCGAGGACGGGCGCGACAGGGTTTCCAACGCGTGGATCGCCGCAAGAAGCTCCATACGGTTATTGGTGGTGTTCGCCTCGCCCCCGGACAGGGTGCGCTCCTTGACCACTGTGTCGCCATCTTTGGCCTGCATCAGCACACCCCAACCGCCCGGTCCGGGGTTTCCGGAACAGGCTCCGTCGGTATAGGCATACAGGTCAGGCATGTGCAGTTACAGAGATCCAGTTGTCGTCGGTGCCGCTTAGCCCTTTGTCACGCCCGCGTCGATAGGGACCGACGGAAAACCCAGCCGTTTGCAAGAGTGCGGTCAGGTCGGGTTCGGTGTAATAGGTGTAATGTCGGCCAAGGGCATCACGGCCTTCGCCAATGCCCTCTTTGACCGCAATGTGAAACAGACCGCCAGATTTCAACGCCGTGTGGATGGCCGTCAGATGCTTGCGCATATCAGAACGCGCAGCGTGAAGAAGGCTGAAATTGGCCCAAACGCCATCATAGATTGCGGTGCCGCTGATGTCGTCGAAACTCGCCAGTTGCGCTTTGACGCCTTCAATGGCCGACGCCAGCGCGATCATCTCAGCCGAGGCATCCAGCGCATCAACCATGCAACCCGCGCGCGCCATGTGCCGCGCCGACGTACCCGGCCCGCATCCAAGGTCAAGAACTCGCGCATGTGTAGGCAAAGCAGCTATGAACGTCGCGAGCGTTTCGCTTGGTGTGTCTGAAGGGTCAAGTTTGGCATAGTCGCCTGCGCGGGCATCATAGACGGCAACGGTTTCGCGGTCGGTCACAGGAACACTCCGACCGAGAGGGATAGAACGACCAGCCCGGTCAGCAAGACACGCAGCTGCATCCACCATGCCGGCGCGAGGCCCCATTTCCAGAAGGCGAAGTCCAGCACCAGAAGTCCCAGAAATCCAAAGATCAGGTTTGTTCCGGCAGACACCGGCCCTCCGCCAGTCATAAAGAACGCCCACAGCGCGGGGATGACCGACAGCGCATAGCCCGTTGCCGCCTGCCCGTCCTTGGCCTTGGTGGCAAAGCCCCACAGCACCCCGGACATAAAGCTTAGGATCACCATGCCGTAGCTGAGCTGCACATAGGGCCCGATGAACCTTGGCCCCAGAATATCCATCCCCCACTGCGATGCCGCATCAGACAGCAGCGTAAGCGCGCCCCATGCAAACGGGATCACGCCGGCAAGGCCAAGGATAAGCGCGGAACGGGGTATCTGAGTCATTGTTGGTCCATCGTTATATTCTGGGCCGCGACATAGCTCAGGCGCGTTCGAGCGCCAACCGTCCAGCAAGGGCGGCGAAGAGCGCCGCAAAGGACCGATTGAGCCACCGCATGACACGTTCGCTGCCCAAGAGCCATGTGCGCGCCGCCGCTGCGAACACGCCGTAAAGGACAAAGACCACGAAGGTCATCAGCATGAAAACCCCGCCCATCAGCGCCATTTCCACCGTTGCGGTCGCCGGGTTTCCCGACAGGAACGGTGGCAGCAATGCGAGAAAGAAAATCGACAGCTTGGGGTTCAAAATGTTGATCAGAGCGCCGCGTCGCGCAATGCGCAAACCTGTCTCAGCCTGCTTTTCGGCGGACACCGAAAGCGCACCACCCGAGCGCACCGCCTGCCAAGCCAGCCAGAGCAGGTAGGCGACACCGGCGAACTTCACCATGTTGAACAACACCGCAGACGTATGCAGCACCGCCGCAAGGCCCAGAGTCGCGGCCAGCAAATGCGGCACGATCCCGACGGTGCATCCCAGTGCGGCCCAGATCGACGGCCAACGCCCCTGCCCCAATCCGATGGCGAGCGTATAGATGACGCCGGTTCCGGGTGCGATGACCACGACAAACGCCGTCAGAAGGAATTGCAGGGAAAGCATAGCGGATCCTCTCTGGGTGTGCTGTGATGACGCTATACATTTGGCGGACAATGATCTAGACGCGCGCTTTGGCCCACTGACGGGCTGCTGATACAAAGAAGACGACCCTCGTGAAAAAAGCCCTGCAAGATGCCCTTGATGCCCGTGGATACGAAACGCTGACCCCGGTTCAGGAGGCGGTTCTCAATCCCGGATATGTCGGTGCGGACCTTTTGGTCTCGGCGCAGACAGGATCGGGCAAGACATTGGGCTTCGGCCTTGCCATTGCGCCGACGATTCTCGAGGACGAAGCATTCGGCCCTGCGGGTGCGCCTTTGGCATTGGTGATCGCGCCGACACGTGAATTGGCAATGCAGGTAAAACGCGAACTGGCATGGCTTTACGCTCAAGCCGGTGTAGTCATGGCGTCAACTGTTGGCGGCATGGACATGCGCGACGAACGCCGCGCGCTAGAGCGTGGCGCGCATATCGTCGTCGCGACTCCGGGCCGCCTGCGCGACCACATCATGCGCAGCTCCATCGACCTGTCGCAGTGTCGCGCCGTTGTGCTGGACGAGGCCGACGAAATGCTCGATCTGGGCTTCCGCGAAGACCTTGAATTCATTCTGGGCGAAGCCCCCGAAGACCGTCAGACGCTGCTCTTCTCGGCCACCGTGCCGCCGATGATTGCGAAGCTGGCGAAAAGCTACCAGCGCGATGCGATCCGAGTCGTCACCAAGTCTGAAACAAGCCAACATGCCGATATCGCCTACCGCGCCATGATGGTGAGCGACCGCGATACTGACAACGCTGTGATCAATACGCTGCGGTATTACGAAGCCCCCAACGCGATTGTTTTTGCCAACACCCGCGCGATGGTGAACCGCCTGACCACCCGCTTGTCGAATCGCGGATTTCAGGTCGTGGCACTTTCAGGTGAACTGTCTCAGACCGAACGTACCCACGCGCTGCAAGCCATGCGCGATGGTCGGGCGCAGGTCTGCGTGGCGACAGACGTTGCCGCACGCGGTATCGACCTTCCAAACCTCGACCTGGTGGTCCACGCCGAACTGCCGTCGAACCATGAAACGCTGTTGCACCGCTCGGGCCGGACGGGCCGTGCCGGGCGCAAGGGTGTGTCAGCGCTGATCGTGACACCCAAGGTGCGCAAGAAGGCCGAGCGCATTCTGAGTATGGCCAAGCTGAAATCCGACTGGGGATCCGCACCTTCGGCGGATGAGGTGTTGGAGCGGGACGAAGATCGCATGTTTGCTGACCCCGCATGGGAGACACCTGTTGGTGAAACCGAGGAAACCGTAGTGACCCGGCTTGTTGCGGAAAAGACGCCCGAGCAGATCGCGGCGGCTTATCTGCGCATGTTCCGCGAACAGCACACCGCGCCCGAGGAATTGTCGGATCCCGGCGCCAAACCTGAAAAGCGTGAAGAGTTTGGTCCAAGCGTTTGGTTTGCTGTGTCTGGGGGGCGTGCTGCAGACGCCGAACCGCGCCGCATTCTGCCGATGGTCTGCGGTGCAGGCGATCTGAGCAAGGACGACATTGGCGCGATTCGCATCCAGCAGGATCATTCGCTGGTGCAGATCAAAGAATCGTCGGTAGCGCGCTTGCTGAACGCGGTTGGACCTTCCATGGAGTTGGAAAAGGGCGTGACCCTGACCAAGCTCGACAAGGCGCCTGATTTTGATCGTGGGGCAAGACCTGCCGCAAACCGCGGCCCGAAGCCCGAGCGCAAGCCCTATGGCGACAAACCCGAGCGCAAGTCCTACGATGATCGGCCCAAGCGTGAGCCCCGCGAAGAGCGGGCAAAACCGGCGGTCGAGGCCGCTCAAGAGGTTGCGGCCAAACCGGCCCCTAAATCGGCAGCCCCAATCGACTGGAACGACGCACCCACACCGCGCGCCCGCAAGCCGAAACCGGCGGATCGCAAGCCGGCGGGCAAACCTTACGGGAAGTCTGATGGCCCAGCGCGCGAGCGTAAGCCCTATCAAGGCAAATCTGACGGTCCGGCCCGCGAGCGTAAGCCGTACGACGACAAGCCGAGCGGTGACCGTCCACCGCGTCGCTCCGAAAGCGAGTTTCAGGCGCAGCCCTACAAGGGCAAAGGCAAACCCAAAGGTCCGCCCCCACCCGAAGGCCGCCCCGACAGCAAAAAGAACATCGCCCGTGCCGCCGCCCGCGCCAATGCAGGTGATCCTTCACAAAGCATGCGCAAACCGCGTGCGGGAGCTGCGAAACCGGGTGGGAAACCTACGGGTAAATTCGGTGGGAAGCCGGGTGGGAAACCTGCTGGCAAGTTCGGTGGTAAACCGGGCGGAAAACCGGGTGGGAAAAAATAAGAGGTGCGTGTAAACACGCACTCTACATCACCACTCAACCAGTAGAATATGTGCTTGCGCGCACCGTTATGCGGGCACGCGCAACACGCGGGGCACCTTGAACTCCACGTTCTCGACTGCTGTTTCTACCATCTCCACCGTCACATTGTACCGATCCCGGAACGCGTCGATCACCTCGGTGATCAGCTCTTCAGGTGCACTGGCCCCTGCGGTGATGCCAACGCTTGCGATCCCTTCAAGCGCCCGCCAGTCGATGTCGGGCGCACGTTGGACAAGCTGCGAATAAGCGCAACCTGCTTTGCTGCCCACCTCGACCAACCGTTTTGAATTTGACGAATTGGGCGCACCGACGACCAGCATGGCATCGCATTTTGGGGCCATTGCCTTGACCGCTTCCTGGCGGTTGGTGGTTGCGTAACAGATGTCTTCCTTGTGCGGGCCGACGATCTTGGGGAAGCGGGCGTGCAGGGCTGCCACGATGTCGATGGTATCGTCGACGCTCAGCGTGGTTTGCGTGACAAAAGCCAATCGTTCGGGATCACGCACCTGAACGGTGGCCACGTCCTCGACGGTTTCTACAAGCAAAACTTCGCCTTCAGGCAATTGACCCATGGTGCCGACGGTTTCCGGGTGGCCTTCGTGACCGATCATGATCATCTGCAAACCGTTTTCATGGTGCCGCGCTGCTTCGATATGAACCTTGCTGACCAACGGGCATGTCGCATCGACATAGATCATTTCGCGCTTGGCTGCCTCGGCGGGCACCGCCTTGGGCACGCCATGCGCGGAAAAGATCACCGGTCGGTCATCGGGGCAATCTTCCAGTTCCTCGACAAACACCGCACCTTTGTCACGCAGGCCATCAACCACGTATTTGTTGTGCACGATCTCGTGTCGCACATAGACAGGCGCACCCCATTTTTCGAGCGCCATCTCAACGATCTTGATCGCGCGGTCCACACCGGCGCAAAAGCCACGCGGCGCAGCAAGGTATAGGGTCAGGGGCGGTTTGGTCATGTCGGTCTCCGTCTTGCCCAAGACCTAAAGCCTCAGCGGTCCCGTTTCCAGTGGAATGCGCCTTTCACTTAGGTGTGAGTTGACCTTCCTGCGCGGGAAGCCCGCGATAGACGTCAACAATTACAAGGAGTGCCTATGAAAAAACCTATCATCACAGGCCTGACTGCGGCCATGATTGCCATTGGTGCGATCTGGATTTCCCCTGCATGGACCTCGGAGGATGTGCGGCCCAATCTGCCTTATACTGACGTAGCGCGCGTTGCAGAAGGTGCCGCGCTCTACGTTGATTATTGCGCAAGCTGTCATGGCGCTAACCTCGAAGGGCAGCAGCCCAATTGGCAAGATCGTGATGCTGATGGCTACCTTCCTGCGCCGCCACATGATGAAACCGGTCACACGTGGCACCATGACAATGCCTTGTTGATGCGGATTGTGCGCGACGGCACCGAAGCGATCGTCGGAGGGACATACAAGTCGAACATGATCGGATTCGGGGACGTTCTGCGCGATGATGAGATCGCCAGCATCTTGGGGTACATCAAGAGCACGTGGCCAACTGAAATCCAGGACATCCATAACGAGATCAACGCCCGCGTTCTTCCCTAACAATGCGCGCCGCAAACACTGCCTGCTTCTAAACGTTTGCCGCTTGCAACGGCGTGATGTTGGAGTCATGGCGGTGTCATGCGCCTGACTGAGTATCTCCGCGCCAATGCGCCCTTTCTGACGGCTGGTGCCATGCTCACCTTCCTGTCGTCCTTTGGGCAGACCTATTTCATCTCGCTTTTCGCAGGGGAAATTCGGTTGGCCTTTGATCTGAGCCATGGGGCTTGGGGCGGCATCTACATGGTCGGCACAATGGCATCTGCGGCGGTGATGGTCTGGGCCGGGGGTCTGACCGATCTTTTCCGCGTGCGGCTTCTGGGGCCGGTGGTGCTCGTAGGGCTGGCGCTGTCTTGTTTGGCCATGGCGTTCAACCCATGGGTCTGGGCGCTGCCCGTGATCATCTTTGCACTGCGCTTTTTCGGTCAGGGCATGTGTTCCCATATCGCAGTTGTCGCAATGGCGCGTTGGTTCGTTGCCACACGCGGGCGCGCGTTGTCGATTGCAACATTGGGGTTTGCCGTTGGTGAGGCCTTGGTTCCTTTGACCGTTGTGGCCGCCATGACGATGATGGCATGGCAGAACCTTTGGATCCTGGGTGCCGTGATTTGCATTGGCGCGGTTCCGATCCTCGGTCGGCTCTTGGCGCAGGAACGCACGCCAGCCTCACACGCGGAAACGGATGTCTCCTTTGGGATGTCCGGTCGGCATTGGCGCCGCATGGACGTGCTGCGCCACCCGCTGTTTTGGTGCATGGTTCCCGCTGTTCTTGGCCCGGCTGCGTTCAACACGGCTTTCTTTTTCCATCAGGTCCATGTCTCAGAGGTCAAGGGGCTCGAGCATCTGGTCTTCGTGAGCTTCTTTCCGCTTTATACCGCCGTCGGCATCACCTCGATGGTGGTGTCAGGTTGGGCGTTGGACAAGCTGGGGACCGCGCGGTTGACGCCGTTCTATCAATTGCCGATGGTCGTGGCATTTCTACTGTTCGCCGTTAGCGAAAGCCCTGCCGTGCTTGCCTTGGGGTTTGTCTTCCTCGGGATCACGTCAGGTGCAAATTCGACTCTGCCTAACGCATTCTGGGCAGAGTTCTATGGCACAGCCCATATCGGTGCGATCAAGTCGATGGCAACGGCGGTGATGGTTCTGGGGTCCGCCATAGGCCCCGGCGTGACGGGCTTGTTGATCGACGTCGGCGTCGGCATTGAAACGCAGTTCATCGGCGTCGCCGCGTATTTCTGCGTTACCACTGCTTTGATGGTTTTGGGAATAACCCGCGCTGCGCGCGACCTGCCTTTGGCCCAGGTCGCCACCGAAATCAGAACGCAGCAGCCGTAACCAAGGCGACCACGATATAGCGCACTGTCTTGGCAATACTGACCAACAGAAAAAACAGCCAGACGTTAGTCCGCATGACCCCGGCCACAATGGTCAACGCGTCGCCTAAAGGGGCCCAACTGAACAAAAGCGTCCAGACTCCCCATTTGAGATACCATGCCCGCGCTTTGTCCAACTGTGCGTCCGACACCGGGAACCAGCGTCGCCCACGATACCGTTCGATCACCCTCCCCAAAGCATAGTTGAGCCCGGAACCGAGAATGTTTCCAACACTGGCAAAGAGGATGATCCATTCAATCGGAATGTCGCCGCGCAATTGAAGCGCAACGAACACGATTTCGGATTGGAACGGAAGAATGGTCGCCGCCCCGAACGCCACGATGAAAAGACTGCCGAGTGAGAGCAGATCACTCCACATAAGGCATCCGGGGCAGGATCAAGCTTTAGTCCTGTTCGGCCGCAACGGGCTGACGCTCAGGCATCGGATCGCGCGGTGGGCGGCCGATGACATCGCGCAGTTCGTCAAGTTCGATAAAGTTGTCAGCCTGACGGCGCAGTTCATCCGCGATCATTGGCGGCTGGCTGCGGATCGTGGACACGACAGACACCCGAACGCCCTTGCGTTGCAGGCTTTCAATCAACGGACGGAAATCGCCATCGCCCGAGAAAAGGACAATGTGATCCACGTGCTCGGCCAGTTCCATGGCATCGACGGTGAGTTCGATATCCATGTTGCCTTTGACCTTCCGGCGACCTTGGCTGTCGGTATATTCCTTGGCCGGTTTCGTACGCATGTTGAAACCGTTGTAATGAAGCCAATCAACCAAGGGGCGGATCGGCGAATACTCGTCATTTTCCAGAAGCGCTGTGTAGTAGAATGCGCGCAGAAGTTTGCCTCGGCGCACGAACTCCTGACGCAACAGCTTGTAGTCGATGTCGAACCCAAGCGACTTAGCGGCCGCGTAGAGATTTGAACCATCAATGAACAGCGCCAAACGCTCGTCTTTGTAGAACATGAATTGAGCCTTTCAAAAATAGACGCGACCGGACCGGCAATCGGGAGTGGTGGATCCGAGGGCGCATGGCCAAGTCGCGTCCGGTGATTTAATGGTTTGACATAGCATCGCAAGGTGAGAATTTCGGACAGTCTCGCACATATGACAAAATTATGAATGATTTTTACATCGCCATGGGCGCGAATTTGCCGTCAGGCAAGTGTTCGCCAAGCGACACTCTGAATGCTGCCATCAGTGACTTTGGCCAAAGAAATATGATGGTTGAGAGTATAAGCGCATTTTATCGCACGCCGTGTTTTCCGGCTGGTGCAGGGCCAGATTATATCAATGCGGCCGTACATCTTAAGTCTGACCTGACATCCAAAGATATGCTCGCGCACCTTCATGAAATCGAAGCAAAGCATGGTCGCGAACGCCTCCAGCGTTGGGGAATGCGCACGCTTGACCTGGATTTGGTTGCCTGTGGCGACTCGGTCTTGCCCGATTTGGCGACTTTTGAACATTGGTGCACACTGTCGCCAGATTTGCAGCGACAAGCGGCCCCAACCGATCTGATTTTGCCACACCCCAGATTGCAAGACCGTGCATTTGTTCTTGTGCCGCTTAGGGATATTGCGGCAGAATGGACGCATCCGGTCCTGAAAAAGACTGTGATCGAGATGTGCAATGCGCTTGCGCCAGAGGTTCTGGCCGAGATTGTTGTGCTCGAATCCTGATATCGACTTGTATTCAGCCTATCACAGCGATATCTAGCAATCTCTCAAAGGCTGCCCGATGAATTGGAGTTCCCATGGCCCGCGTGACGGTTGAAGATTGCGTAGACAAAGTCCCAAATCGTTTTGAGCTCGTTATGCTTGCGGCGCATCGCGCCCGCGAAGTGTCTGCTGGTGCTGCAATCACGGTCGATCGCGACAATGACAAGAACCCCGTTGTTGCGCTTCGTGAAATTGCGGACGAAACTCAGTCAGCGGACGAACTTCGCGAACGTCTGATCGAATCGAACCAGACACAAATCGAAGTCGACGAGCCGGAAGAAGACGCAATGGCGCTGCTGATGGGTGCAGAACCCGACAGGCCCGCCGACGACGATCTTTCCGAAGAAAAACTGCTCCGCGCGCTGATGGAGGCGCAGGGTCAGGGCTAAGGCCTGCCGCGATGCGGGCCGCATGAGAATGAGGCGCCGATGATCGCGGCTGACGACCTTGTTGCGCTGGTGCGCAACTACAACCCAAAGACTAACGAGGTGCTCATTCGCGCGGCCTATGATTATGGCCGCGAGATGCATGAAGGTCAGTTCCGTCATTCCGGCGAACCCTATTTCTCGCACCCTGTCGCTGTCGCCGCCATTCTGACCGAGCAACAGCTTGATGATGCAACGATCATCACCGCCCTTCTCCACGACACCATCGAAGACACAAAATCCACTTATTCCGAGGTGGCCACGCGATTCGGCAATGAGGTTGCCATGCTGGTCGATGGCGTCACCAAGCTGACCAATCTCCAGCTTTCCAGTTCCGAGACCAAACAAGCCGAGAACTTCCGCAAGCTCTTCATGGCCATGTCGAAGGATTTACGAGTCATTCTCGTCAAACTTGCCGACCGTCTGCACAACATGCGGACAATCAAGGCGATGCGGCCAGAAAAGCAAATCCAGAAAGCCCGCGAAACGATGGACATCTATGCGCCTCTCGCAGGTCGCATGGGGATGCAATGGATGCGAGAAGAGCTGGAGGATCTGGCGTTTCGGGTCCTGAACCCAGAAGGCCGCGCCAGCATCATCCGCCGCTTCATCACGCTGCAAAAGGAAACTGGCGACGTGATCCACCGGATCACCGGCGACATGCGGCACGAATTGGAAAAGGCGGGCATCGACGCCGAAGTGTTCGGCCGCGCCAAGAAACCCTATTCGATCTGGCGCAAGATGCAGGAGAAAGAGATCGGGTTTTCCCGTTTGTCCGACATCTACGGTTTTCGGATCATCACGCGCTCCAAGGCAGAATGCTATGCCACACTGGGCGTGATTCACCAAAGGTGGCGCGCGATTCCAGGGCGCTTCAAGGATTACATCAGCGAACCCAAATCAAACGGCTATCGGTCGATTCACACAACTGTTTCAGGCCGTGATGGCAAGCGCGTCGAGGTGCAGATTCGCACCCGCCAGATGCACGACGTTGCTGAAACCGGGGTCGCCGCACATTGGTCCTATCGCGACGGTGTCCGTAGCGAGAACCCGTTTGCGGTGGACCCGGCAAAGTGGGTGGCGTCGCTGACTGAACAGTTCGACGGCGAGGATGATCACGAAGACTTCCTCGAAGCGGTCAAACTCGAGATGTATCCCGACAAGGTGTTTTGCTTCACACCGAAAGGTGACGTGGTGAAACTGCCACGAGGCGCAACACCTCTGGATTTCGCATATGCAATCCACACTCGGATCGGTTCCGGCTGCGTCGGTGCCAAAGTCGATGGCATCCGCGTGCCGCTTTGGACCCGTCTCAAGAACGGACAATCCGTCGATATCGTCACCGCCGAAGGCCAAAGCCCGCAGGCGACGTGGTTGGACATCGCAACGACGGGCAAGGCGAAATCAGCCATCCGACGCGAACTTCGCGAGGCGGGGCGCGAACGCTACGCGCAATTGGGCCGCGAATTGGCGCGCTCCGCGTTCGAAAACGTTGGCAAAAAAGCCAGCGACAAGGTTCTCGAAATGGCTGCACGCAACCTGCGTATCCCGGACGCGCAAGAGCTTCTGGCGCGCCTAGGCAGCGCGGAGATGTCGGCGCGCGAAGTGGTCGCCGCCGTTTACCCCGATCTGGCACCGGAACCATCCGATTTCATCGAAATGCAAAGCGCCGTCATCGGCCTCGGCAAGGGCCAGGCCTTTGATCGTGCGCCGTGTTGCCAACCCCTTCCCGGTGAAAGGATCGTTGGAATCGTCCAACGCGGCAAAGGCGTGACCGTTCATTCGATCGACTGTGGCGCGCTGGCAGCCTACGAAGATCATCCGTCGCGCTGGCTTGATCTGCATTGGGCTGCGGGGAACCACCCACCAGTCTATGCGGTTTCCCTTGAACTGACGATCGGCAACGATGCCGGTGTACTGGGACGGATTTGCACATTGATCGGAGAAAAAAAGGCCAATATCTCTGACCTGATTTTTGTGGATCGCAAACCGGACTTTTACAAACTGCTTCTAGACATCGACCTGAGTGATGCAAACCATCTCCACGCGGTCATGTCGGCGCTCGGAGCGGAAAGTGATGTAGCGTCCGTGGTTCGGCGGCGGAATCCTGCATTGTCGACTCAAGCGGCTGCGGCCGAATAAGAAGATCGAAGGGACGCGAGTTGGTATTCAAACGGCGGGACAGGCGGTCGATCTTGACCACCCTCCGTGAGGCGCTTTGGCCGCGCGGCGGCTGGACTCGTGCCGCACGGTATGTCCAGCACCGTTTGAACCGCCTGCCCGATCCCCCGGAACGGATTGCACGCGGCATCTTTGCTGGCGTCTTGACGACCTTCACCCCGTTTTACGGCCTTCATTTTATCACGGCTGGCATCATCGCTTGGGTGATGCGCGGCAACATCCTAGCTGCACTGCTGTCCACCTTTTTCGGCAATCCGCTGACCTATGTGCCCATCAGCGTGGCGTCATTGCAAACCGGCTACTGGCTCTTGGGTCTCGGGGAAATCCGGCACAGCCACGGCAGTATCGGTTACAAGTTCGCCAAGGCTGGGGAAGACCTCTGGCGCAACTTCGTGGCCATGTTCACCGACGCCACCGCAAATTGGGAAGGCTTGCGCATCTTCTATGACGAGGTGTTCTTTCCTTGGCTCGTCGGTGGCATTCTTCCCGGCATCCTTTGCGGTCTGGTTTGCTACTATCTGTCTGTGCCGCTGATCCGCGCTTACCAGAACCGCCGCAAAGGCGCGCTCAAGGCCAAGTTGGCCTCGTTGAAGAAAAAGAAGAAACAGGCTGACGACGGGCAAGCGGCGGACTAGGTTCAGCCTCAATAATGGAGGCGAGAATGACTGACTATGCAGGCCGCTTGCGGCTCGGTGTGAATATCGACCACGTGGCCACCCTGCGCAATGCGCGTGGAGGCAACCTTCCCGACCCTGTCCGCGCCGCTCAATTGGCAGAAGCGGCTGGCGCCGATGGCATCACCGCGCACCTCCGTGAAGACCGCCGCCACATCATCGACAGCGACATCGACCGCCTGATGGAAACGCTGCGCGTGCCGCTGAATTTCGAAATGGCCGCGACCGAAGAGATGCAGAAGATCGCGCTACGCCACAAACCGCACGCGGTATGCATTGTCCCCGAAAAGCGCGAAGAACGGACGACCGAAGGTGGTCTTGAGGTCGCGCGCGAGGAAAACAAGCTTGCGGGCTATATTGCCCCTCTGCGCGAGGCTGGGTGCCGCGTGTCTATCTTCATCGGTGCGGACGAACGCCAAATCGCAGCGGCCCATCGCATTGGCGCGCAAGTCATCGAACTGCACACCGGCGCCTATTGCGACGCCCATGCCG
Source organism: Marivita cryptomonadis (assembly GCF_002115725.1). Lineage (GTDB taxonomy): Bacteria > Pseudomonadota > Alphaproteobacteria > Rhodobacterales > Rhodobacteraceae > Marivita > Marivita cryptomonadis. The sequence goes on along the minus strand of NZ_JFKD01000002.1, from coordinate 147,750 downwards.
AGGGTGATTTCGAAACCCGTGATCGTGAATTGGAGATGATGCGCGAGATGTCCGCCTATGCCCATTCGCTGGGTCTTGAAGTTCATGCAGGACACGGGCTGAACTACGACACCGTCGCACCTGTCGCAGCCTTCCCCGAGGTGGTCGAGCTCAATATCGGACACTTCCTGATCGGAGAATCGGTGTTCCGCGGGCTTGAACCGGCGATCGCTGAAATGCGCCGCCTCATGGATGCCGCACGGGCCTGACGAGCTAGTATGGCCCGCCCGCTTCTGACTTATCTGGCGATCCTGATCGCGGGCGTTTCGATCCTCGTGCTCGAAGTTGCCAGATCCGGCGTGACCTTCACGGATCGTTTCGTTGGGCCGACACCGGTGACCACACTGGCACAGGACGGCGCGGACGGACCGAATGTGGTTATTGCCCACGGATTTGCCGGATCGCGCGAGATGATGCAGGGTTACGGCCTGACACTCGCACAGGCGGGGTATCGCGTGCACATGTTCGACTTCGAAGGCCACGGCACACATCCTGTGCCGATGTCAGGCGATGTGACACAGATCGAAGGCACAACTCGCCTTCTGATGAACCAGACACAAGCGGTGATCGACGATTTGACTGACGGCACACCTGTCGCCTTGTTGGGCCATTCGATGGCAACGGATGTCCTGATCCGTGTCGCGGTGGAGGACAACACCGGCCCGCTTGTTCTGCTGTCTGCCTTTTCGCAGGCGGTGACAACTGAACAGCCAAAAGACATGCTGCTCATCTCGGGCCAGTGGGAACCGCATCTGCGGGAATTCGGCGTTGATGCGGTGCAGATGGTGAACGCCGACGCGCAAGAAGGCGAAACCATCCAAAAGGGCGATGTGATCCGGTCAGCAATCTTTGCGCCGTGGACAGAACACGTGTCGATCCTGCAATCCCGCGCCGGGCGTCAGGCTGCGCTGGATTGGCTGAACCGCGCCTATGGGCGCGATACGCTGGCATCGGCCCCGCCAACGGGCTGGGCGTTTCTGGCCTTGATGGCGTCCATCACGGTGCTGGCGTCCCTCTTGGCGCGGCTGGTCGTCCCAGAAGCCCCCCTGCCACCCAGCCATCAACCGGGTATCCTGCGATATCTCGGCACTCTGCTTGTGCCCGCAATCCTTACGCCCTTCATCGCACTGCCGTTGGATTTCGGCGTCTTGCCTGTGTTGGTCGCAGATTACCTGGCGATTCATCTGGGTGTGTTTGGGTTGCTCAGCCTTGCCATGCAACGCTGGCTATGGGGTCGGCTCACGCTTGGCTGGACCGGAGTGGAGCCGTTCACACTTGCTCTCGTGGCTTTGCTCGCTTGGGGGATCGGCGTGTTCGGATTTGCACTGGACCGCTACGGCGCCAACTTCTTTCCGATCGCGGAACGCCTGCCGATCATCGCCGCCTTGGTCATTGGAGCAATCCCATTCATGGTCGCCGATGCGCAACTGGTCTGGAAAGCACCGCTCTGGCGGCGCATCGCGGCGCGGGTCGCGTTGTTGGTGTCGTTGGGCATTGCCGTGGCTCTTGATCTGGAAGGGCTGTTCTTCCTGCTGATCATTGCGCCCGTGATCCTTCTGTTTTTCTTTGTCCACGGTGCGATGGGGCGCGCATTTGGCAAACGCGCCGGGCCCCTGTTGGCGGGGATTGCACTTGGGATCATCCTAGCTTGGGCGCTGGGTGTCAGCTTCCCCATGTTTGCAGCCACCGGAGGTGGGACATGATCATCGGCATCGGCACCGATCTGGCCAATATCGACCGAATTGCAGGCACGCTGGAACGGTTCGGCGACCGCTTTCGCAACCGCGTGTTCACCGAAACCGAGCAACGCAAGGCCGAACGCCGCCGCGATGTGGCGGGCACTTACGCGAAACGCTGGGCCGCCAAAGAGGCGTGTTCAAAGGCGCTTGGCACTGGGCTGCGGATGGGCATCGCATGGAAAGACATGTCGGTGCGCAACCTGCACACAGGGCAGCCCGTCATGGAGGTCACCGGCTGGGCGAAAAAGCGGCTGGATGACCTGACACCCGAAGGGCATATGGCAATCATTCACGTGACCCTGACTGACGATCACCCTTGGGCGCAGGCCACCGTGCTGATCGAGGCAAGGCCTAAGTAACCGGTGCTTGGCTTGACACCCGCGCCGCCCCCGCTCATGTAGCGCGGGACAACCGAGCAGAAGGCAGGAACATGGCGTCTGAATCCAAGAAAAGCGGCGGGATCGTCGAGACGATCAAGACCATCGTCTACGCCCTTCTGATCGCCGGGGTGTTTCGGACCCTGTTCTTCCAGCCTTTCTGGATTCCGTCTGGATCAATGAAGGACACTCTTCTGATTGGCGATTTCTTGTTCGTCAACAAGATGTCCTACGGCTATTCCTATGCCTCCTGCCCGTCGCTCTACCTGCCAAATTTCGGCATCGACGTGGATGCAAAGGATTTGTGTGGCTGGGCCGATGGCGACAACAGCCGCTTGTTCGGATCGGAACCCGAACGCGGTGATGTCGCCGTGTTCCGTCACCCTGTTTCCGGACGCGATTTCATCAAGCGCGTGATCGGCTTGCCAGGTGACGAGATTCAGATGATCCGGGGCGTGCTCCACATCAACGGCACCGCGGTTGAACTGGCACAACAACCGGATTTTGAAGAAACCGCCTCGCCGCAGGGCCCTCAGGGCCTGCGCCCACGCTGTGCAAACGGACCTGTCGGTACGGGCGGCACCTGTGTCAAGGAACGCTTTGCCGAAACGTTGCCCAATGGCAGGACACATTCGATTCTGAACATTGGCACACAAGGGTCGGACAACACACCGGTCTACAGCGTGCCCGAAGGCCATTACTTCATGATGGGCGACAACCGCGACAACTCGTCGGACAGCCGCGTACCCAGCGTCGCGGGTGGCGTCGGCTTCGTGCCCTATGAAAACATGATCGGCAAAGCAAACCGCGTCGTGTTCTCGTCTGCCGGATCGTCCATGCTGTTCTTCTGGACATGGCGTGGCGACCGCTTTTTCGAGAAGATCGAGTAGTGAAGCTTTCGGCTGACCTTCAGGCGCTCTCGACGCGTTTGGGGCATCGGTTCGAACGCCCAGAATTGCTGGTGCGCGCCGTGACCCATTCGTCGCGCGCCGGGGTAAATCGCGAAGACAACCAAAGGCTTGAGTTTCTTGGTGACCGGGTGCTTGGGCTGGTTATGGCCGAAGCATTGCTGGCAGAGGACAAAGGCGCCTCTGAAGGCCAACTCGCCCCGCGTTTCAATGCCCTTGTCCGCAAAGAAACCTGCGCTGACGTGGCACGTCAAATCGACCTTGGAGACTCTCTCAAACTGGGCCGGTCGGAGATGATGTCTGGTGGGCGGCGCAAACAGGCGTTGCTTGGCGACGCGATGGAGGCCGTGATCGCTGCGGTCTATCTCGATGCCGGGTTCGACACCGCCAAAGACATGGTTCTGCGCCTTTGGGGCGACAGGATCGGGTCCGTCGAAGATGATGCGCGTGATGCCAAGACCGCCCTACAGGAATGGGCGCAGGCCCGCGCCATGCCACCGCCCAGCTATCGCGAACTGTCGCGAGAAGGCCCGGATCACGCCCCGGTTTTCGTTATCGAGGTCCGCCTCGAGGATGGCCAAACAGCCAAGGCGAAAGCCGGGTCCAAACGTCAGGCGGAACAAGCCGCAGCCAAGACGCTGCTTGCCACTGTCGAAAAGAACGCGTCTTGAGCGACAACCTGCGGGGCAGCCTGTTCATGGTGCTGGCCATGCTGGGCTTTGCCATAGAAGACGCGTTCTTCAAAGCAGCGACAGGTACGGGGGATGTCACTGCCGGGGTCGGGACGATGCTCTTTGGCATCTTCGGCACCAGCTTCTTTGTTCTTTACGCGCTCTGGATCAAGGAACCTCTGGTCAGCCGCGCCTATGTCCAAGGCCCGCTTTTGATCCGGTCAGCGTTCGAAATTCTGGGCCGCCTGTTCTTTGCCCTCAGCCTTGCCTTTGCGCCTTTGTCGACCACATCCGCCATTCTTCAAGCAGCGCCATTGGTTGTCACATTGGGTGCAGCGCTGGTCCTCAAGGAAAAGGTCGGGCTACGGCGTTGGGTAGCAATGTCCATCGGCTTTGCCGGCGTTCTCTTGATCCTGCGGCCCACGCCCTCTGGCTTTGACGCGACAGCGGTCTTTGCCATCTTGGGCATGATCGGCTTTGCCGGACGCGACCTGATGACTCGCGCCAGCCCGCCCGAAGTGTCGGCGACGCAGCTTGGCATTCTGGGATTTCTAATGGTTTTCATCGCCGGGGTCGTGATCACCATGTTCGAAAGCGCCCCTATCTCCGCGCCCAGTGTGCCTGCCTTGACAATGCTGATGGGCACCGGGCTGGCAGGGTTGGTGGGCTACAGTGCCCTGACCAAAGCGATGCGCACCGGAGAAGTGTCGGTTGTGGCCCCGTTCCGATATTCGCGCCTCTTGATCGCGCTGGTCTTTGCCTATCTGATCTTCGGGGAACGGCCCGACGCGTTGACGCTGATTGGCGCCACCTTGATTGTGGGCAGCGGCGTCTACACCTTGGTGCGCAGCGGGCGCAAAGACAGGGCTGGCTCTGCCCCCAGATCTGGCGTATGACGCCGGACTTCTAAGGATGGATGCACCTATGACCACGCGCGCCGGTTTCGTCGCTTTGATCGGAGAGCCCAATGCGGGCAAATCCACGCTGACCAATCAGATGGTTGGCGCGAAAGTGTCGATTGTAACCCACAAGGTGCAGACCACCCGCGCACGTATTCGCGGCGTGGCCATCGAAGGTGACGCGCAGATCGTTCTGGTGGACACACCCGGCCTGTTCAAACCGCGCCGCCGTCTGGACCGCGCGATGGTTGCTGCAGCTTGGAGCGGAGCGTCGGACGCCGACATTGTCGTGCTTCTGATCGAAGCACATCGCGGCATCACCGAAGGTGTTGAGGCGATCCTTGAGAACCTTGGCGAAGTCGTGGGCAAACGCCCGGTCGCACTCGCCATCAATAAGATCGACCGCGTTGAGGCCCCGCGCCTGCTCGCCCTGACCCAACAGATGAACGAAAAGTTTCCCTTCACCGAAACCTTCCTCATCTCGGCGGAAAAGGGTCATGGCGTCAATGCGCTGCGCAAATGGCTGGCGGCGGAACTCCCCGAAAGCCCGTGGCTGTATCCCGAAGACCAGATTGCCGATCTGCCCTTGCGCATGATCGCGTCCGAAATGACCCGCGAAAAGCTGACGCTGCGCCTGCATCAGGAATTGCCCTATCAGCTGACCGTCGAGACCGAGCACTGGGAAGAACGCGACGACGGATCCGCACGGATCGACCAGATCATCTACGTGGTCCGTGACGGTCACAAAGGCATCGTACTTGGCAACAAGGGCGAAACCATCAAAGCCATCAGCAAGGCAGCGCGTGAAGAGCTTGAAGAATTCCTCGGCCGTCGCATTCACCTTTTTATGCAAGTGAAAGTCCGCGAGAAATGGCTGGACGAGGCCGAGCGCTATTCCGAGATGGGCCTCGATTTCAAGGACGGTAATGGCTGAGGCACGCCTCGCCAGCGGCTTTTGGGTGCACGCCTACCGGCGCCGCCTGTCGCTGTTCGATATACCCGCCTTTATCACGGCCCACGGGGATGACACCGCCGGTGCTGTTCTGGTCAAGCTTAACACTCTGGACGGTCAGGCCAAGGCGTTCATGCGCCAATACGATCTGATGACAGGCGCCCGCGCTTGGCAGGTTCTGGCGGACGGTTCCGAGTCAGATGTCGATGCAAGCATCGCCAAGCAACGCAGCTTTGACAGCGACCTCTGGGTGATCGAAGTAGAGGATAGGGCCGGGCGGCATCTTCTGGATGAAGACGGGCTGTCGGGCTAACCTCACCCCATGGATTGGCGCGATACAGGTATCCTTCTGAGCAGCCGCCGACACGGCGAAAGTTCAATGATCATCGACGTGTTCACCCCCGAACGCGGACGTCACGCGGGCGTGGTGCGGGGCGGTGCGTCGCGCAAAGTTGCGCCGATCCTGCAACCGGGGGCGCAGCTTGATCTGGCATGGCGGGCACGGCTTGAGGACCATCTGGGCAGCTTTACTGTGGAACTCCAACGTTCTCGCGCGGCGATTGCCATGCAGAACCGTACAACGCTGGCCGGTCTGAACGCCACGCTGGCACTTTTGGCATTCGTTCTGCCCGAACGTGAACCACATCCCGTCTTGTATGCTCACACGCAGAACCTGCTAGACTTGTTGGATCAGACGGACCTTTGGCCGCTGGCCTATCTGCGCTGGGAAACCGCGCTGTTGGATGATCTGGGGTACGGTCTCGATCTGAGCTGTTGTGCCGTCACCGGGGCGACCGAAGGGCTGATCTATGTCTCCCCCAAATCTGGCCGCGCGGTGTCCGCCAAAGGCGCGGGCGACTGGGCCGACAGGTTGCTGCTTTTGCCCAGCGCCCTACACGACGGCGGTGCAACAGAGATTTCCGATATCGCAGACGCTTTGGGGCTGACGGGCTATTTCCTCGAACACAAGCTGGCAGCCGGCCAAGTGGGCAAACCGCTGCCCGAAGCGCGGGCACGGTACATAGACATGCTGAACCGCGCAGTGACCGAGCCAAAAACAGCCTTTTGAACAGTCACATTTCACGCAGGATGAGCGAAGTTTGGAAAACACCAAAACGTCGCCTTTTCAGTCACACGCAGGCACGATAGGTAAAGGGCATGACGATGACGGTGCCAAATATCTTGACTGTCTTGCGCCTTCTGGCAGCGCCGGGAGTGGCCCTCATGTTCCTCTACTTCTCGCGCCCCGCTGCAGATTGGTTTGCTCTGATCCTGTTTGTCCTTGCCGCCATAACAGACTGGTTCGACGGCTACCTCGCCCGCGCCTGGAAGCAGGAAAGTAAACTGGGTGCGATGCTCGATCCGATTGCCGACAAGGCGATGGTTGTGATCGCCCTTATGGTCATCGTGGGCTATTCATCAATGTCGCCGTGGCTGGTATTGCCCGCGACCTTCATCCTATTCCGCGAAGTCTTTGTCTCGGGCTTACGCGAATTTCTGGGGGACACGGCAGGCACACTGAAAGTGACGCCGCTGGCCAAGTGGAAAACCACACTCCAGATGGTCGCCATAGCAATCCTGTTCGCACAGGGCGTCTTTGAGCACTACCTTGGTATGTCTGCCATGGGCATGAGCCCCGAGATAGTTCAAGGTGTGATGATGGGCGATATTGAAGACTTGCACGGTCTTTGGTGGAAACATGCCGGAATGGTCTGGACGGGAAATGCAGGTATCGTGCTGCTATGGCTCGCGGCATTCCTTACCCTGATCACCGGCTGGGATTACTTCCGCAAGGCCGCGCCGTTTTTGAAGGATTGACCAGATGGACGTGTTGTACTTCGCTTGGGTCCGGGAACGGATTGGATTGCCCAAGGAGACCGTGACCACGGATGCGGAAACCGTGTCGGATCTTGTGGCGGAACTCCGCGCCCGCGAAGACCGCTATGATCTCGCTTTTTCCGACCTGAGCGCGTTGCGAGTTGCTGTTGATCAGGAGCTCACCGACTTTGACGCGTCGATCAAAGGCGCACGGGAAGTGGCGTTCTTTCCACCAATGACGGGCGGCTGATGCGAATCGTCGTCCAAGAGGCCCCGTTCGATTTTGGAGCAGAGGCGGAAGCCTTTGCAAATGGTCGCCACGATATAGGCGCGATCGTCACCTTCACGGGCGTGGTGCGGGATTTCGGCAATGGCGGGCTGGATACCATGGAGATCGAACATTACCCCGGCATGACCCAAAAAGCGCTAGAAACGATAGCTGCCGAAGCGGTGACACGGTGGTCCTTGGGCGACGTTCTCGTGATCCACCGTTATGGACGGATGGAGCCGGGCGAAAAGATCATGATGGTTGCCACCGCAGCACCGCATCGCAAGGACGCGTTCGAAGCGGCGGAATACCTGATGGACTACCTCAAGTCCCGTGCGCCGTTCTGGAAGAAAGAACACGCAACGACCGGCGAGACCAATTGGGTGGCCGCGAAAGACGAAGACGAGAACGCGCTCTCGCGGTGGTAGCTTGTTTGATGGCATGATCGGTCATATGATTTGACCAATTCAACCAGTCACGAGCACCATGCCTTTTCAACCAGTCACCCCAGAAAAGCTGTCCACCTCGGTCACCCGCCAGATTGAAAAGCTGATCCTGCAAGGCATTCTGCGGCCTGGCGAACGTTTGCCGTCGGAGCGCGAACTTGCGGAACGACTGAATGTCTCGCGCCCGTCCCTGCGGGAATCCATCGCTGATTTGTCCGAGCGCGGTTTGCTGAGCAGTCGCGCAGGGGCCGGTGTCTACGTGGCAGATGTCCTTGGATCGGCATTCTCGGATGCACTGATCCAATTGTTTGCCAACCATGACGAAGCGGTGTTCGACTACTTGTCGTTTCGCCGCGACATGGAAGGTCTTGCTGCCGAACGCGCCGCACGCTTGGCGTCAGACACGGACCTCAAGGTCATCAACACTGTGTTCGAGCGCATGGAAGCCGCCCACCAAAAACGCAATCCCGGCGATGAAGCCGCCCTTGATGCAGAGTTTCATCTGTCGATCATCGAAGCCAGCCACAACGTTATCATGCTTCACATGATGCGATCGATGTACCAGCTTCTGCGCGAAGGCGTGTTCTACAACCGTCAGATCATGTTCCGCCAACGCACGACCCGCGCAACGCTGCTCGACCAGCACCGGGCGATCAACGATGCGCTGCAGGCGCGGGAACCCGAAGCAGCCCGCAAGGCTGTGGTGGATCATCTGACCTATGTGGAATCGTGCCTCGCGGACAACCGCAAGGCAGAGGCGCATGAAGCCGTAGCGCGGCAACGATACGAGCACACGCTGGCGAAGGGCTGAAATGCGTCAATGCATTTCAGCGAAACCATGAATGCTTTAGCGTCCTAGCTCGCCACGCGCGCTTTCATCAGCCCATCTTCCTTGAGCTTGGCGTGGCATTCGTCCAGCGACGTCCACGCGCGCGCGATCAACGTGTCGATCTCTTCGTGCGAAATCACCAGAGACGGTGAAATGATCATCCGGTCACCGACATGGCGCATGATCAGGTTGTTGGCAAAGCAGCGTTCCCGACACACGAACCCGACAGTTCCGGCTTCGGCCTCGAACGCCGCGCGCGACGCCTTGTCCGGCGTCAGGGCAATCGACCCCATCATGCCGATGATCTTGGCTTCGCCCACCAGCGGATGCTCTGCCAGGCTCTGGAACTTTTCCTTCAGATAAGGCCCGGTTTGCTCCCGCACGCGGGTCACGATGCCTTCTTCATCAAGGATACGCAGGTTTTCCAACGCCACGGCGCAGGCAACTGGATGACCCGAATAGGTGTAGCCGTGGTTGAACTCGACATTGTTGATGACCTCGGCCACCTCGTCACAAATCAGCGACCCGCCGATGGGCTGATACCCCGAGGACAGACCCTTCGCGATGGTCATGATGTGCGGGCGGATGTTCATGGTCTGGCTGCCGAACCAGTTGCCGGTTCGGCCGAATCCACAGATCACCTCATCCGCGATTAACAGGATCCCGTACTTATCGACGATGCGCTGAATCTCGGGCCAGTAGGTCTCGGGCGGCACGATCACGCCACCTGCGCCCTGCACCGGCTCTGCGATGAAGGCGGCAACCCGTTCCGGTCCAAGTTCCTCGATGGCTGCCTCAAGCTGACGCGCTCGCTCTAACCCGAATTCCTCGGGTGTCATGTCACCGCCTTCGGACCACCAGTTTGGCTGGTCGATATGGTGAATGTTCGGAATAGGCATGCCGCCCTGCATGTGCATGCCCTTCATACCCCCCAGCGAGCCAGAGCCTACGGACGAGCCGTGATAGGCATTCCAACGCGAGATCACGATATTCTTCTCAGGCTGGCCCTTCTCCGCCCAATAGGTGCGCACAAGCCGCAGATTGGTGTCGTTCGCTTCGGAACCGGAACCTGCGAAAAAGACCTGATTGAACCCCTCGGGCGCCAGTTCAGCCAGTTTCTGCGCCAACGCGATCGCCGGCACATGCGTCGTTTGGAAGAAGGTGTTGTAATAGGGCAGCTCTTCCATCTGTCGTGCTGCAGCCTGCGCAAGTTCCTTGCGACCATAGCCAATATTCACGCACCAGAGACCCGCCATCGCATCCAGAATGCGGTGCCCGTCACTGTCAGTCAGCCAAACACCATCCGCCCTCGTGATGACCCGCGCGCCTTTTGCGGCCAGTCCAGAACCATGTGTGAAAGGGTGCATGTGGTGCGCCGCATCGAGGGCCTGCAATTCTGCCGTGGGCATGTGGTTGGTGATGGTGACCATGGAAGCAAATCCTTTTCCAGAAGGTTGCTGCCAAAATATGATCAAATTATTTCAAGTCAATCGAATCAGATGAGTCCCTGACGGATTTGTTCCATGCCCTGCGCCACATCCCCCACCATCGCATCTGCCGCCGCTTCACCATCGTTTGACCCTAGGGCAGCCAACACATCCTTGTGACGGTCTGGAAGGTTGCGCGTTCCGAATTGCCCGCAGACCACTCGCAGCGATGGACCAAAGCGCAACCAAAGCCGATCCACCATCTCGGTCAGGATCGGCGCTTGCGCCAAAGCGTTCAGATCGGCGTGAAAGCTGTGGTTCTCGACAAGGTAGCGCTGAACATCTCCGCGCCGGATCGCGGCATCCAGACGCTGGTCGATCTCCACCAGCCGCACCACATCGTGTGGTGTCGCGCGATACGCCGCCCTCCGGGCAAGTTCAGGCTCCAACGCCTTACGCGCAATGCTCAGTTCTTCGATCGCCTGCGCATCCAGAACGGGGACTGCGATTCGGCGGTTGCCCAGAAATTCAAGCGCCCCTTCGGCTGTCAAACGGCGCAAAGCCTCGCGCACAGGGGTCATTCCGACACCCAAAGCTTCGGTCAAACCCTGAATCGTCACAGGTTGGCCGGGCTCGAATTCTCCGAACAGAATCTGATCGCGCAATTGGCGATACACCAGCTCATGCGCGGGCAAGCGGACCGGCTCGGCCATTGGTTTCAAAGAAATCTGTCCGGCCATCTCTTTCCTTACGAACTGCTGCACGTTTGGGCAGAATGCCTGATTACCTGCCTCTGACAAGTCATCTTGCACGTTCCAAACGGAAGTGGAAACATCTGGAGTATTGCCAGACCCGGCAAGATTTGATCAAATTCAAATCCACAGGGCCGGAAGTGCCCTGGGATCAACGGGAGACTTTCATGAAAACCCATCTGCTGACCATGACCGCAGGTGCCGCACTTATGGCTTCACTCGCAACGGCCGAGGAAGTGCGCGTCTACAACTGGTCTGACTACATCGACGAAGAGCTGCTCACCAAGTTCGAAGAAGAAACCGGGATCGACCTGATCTACGACGTGTTCGACAGCAACGAACTGCTCGAAACCAAGATGCTGGCCGGCGGGTCGGGCTATGATGTCGTGGTACCGACAGGCACGTTCTTGCAACGCCAGATCCAAGCGGGCGCGTTCCAGAAACTCGACATGTCGAAACTGTCGAACAAAGACAACATGTGGGACGTGATCGAAAAGCGCACAGCGCAATACGATCCCGGCAACGAATACTCGATCAACTACATGTGGGGCACCACTGGAATCGGTGTGAACACCGGCAAGGTGACCGAAGTTTTGGGTGCCGACGCGCCGATCACCTCGCTCGACCTCGTCTTCAACCCAGAGAACATGGAAAAGCTCGCCTCTTGCGGCGTGCATTTCCTTGACGCTCCGACGGAAATGATTCCTGCCGCTTTGACCTATGCAGGTCTCGATCCGGATCGTAAGGATGATGAAGCGCTGGCTGCAGCCGAAGAAGTTCTGATGGCGGTTCGCCCCTATATTCAGAAATTCCACAGCTCCGAATACATCAACGCACTGGCAAACGGTGACATCTGCGTGGCCTTTGGCTGGTCCGGTGACATCCTTCAGGCGCGGGACCGTGCCGCCGAAGCCGACAATGGCGTCGAAGTCGCCTATAACGCTCCGGTCGAAGGGGCTCTGATGTGGTTCGACCAAATGGCGATCCCCGTTGATGCCCCGAATCCAGAGGCTGCGCACACGTTCCTGAACTTCATCATGGACGCGCAGAACATGGCAGCGGCATCGAACTATGTGTACTACGCCAATGGCAACGCAGCCTCCAAAGACTTCCTGGTAGAGGATGTGATCGGCGATACCGCAATCTACCCGGACGAGGCCACGCTCGAAAAGCTGTATACCGTGACACCCTTCCCGCCGCGCGAACAGCGGTCGCTGACGCGGATGTGGACCAAGGTCAAGTCGGGTACCTGATCCGAAGCGCTTTAAATATCCGGCGGGGTTCTCCCGCCGGATAGTGTCTTGGCTCGGAGGTGCCTCAAGTGTCGCAAACCGTTTTCGCCCCGTGGGAAGACCCCAACGAAAAGCCGCTTATCCAATTCAAGAACGTCACCAAGCGCTTCGGTGACTTCGTCGCAATTGACAATCTCACGCAGGATATCTTCGCCAAAGAGTTCTTTGCCCTGCTCGGACCCTCGGGGTGCGGCAAAACCACCATGATGCGGATGCTTGCAGGGTTCGAGGCACCGACCCAAGGACAGATTTTCATCGCGGGTCAGGACATGGCTAAGATCCCACCGAACAAGCGTGCGGTGAACATGATGTTCCAGTCATACGCCCTGTTTCCGCATTTGTCGGTCTGGGAAAACATCGCCTTCGGCCTCAAGCGCGAAGGCAAAGACAAGGACGCGATCACGGCGCGCGTCGAAGAGATGCTGCGCCTCACCCGTCTGAGCAAATTCGCGAAACGCAAACCCCACCAGATTTCCGGCGGTCAAAGGCAGCGCGTGGCGCTTGCCCGCTCCTTGGCCAAAGCTCCGAAATTGCTTCTGCTCGATGAACCACTCGGCGCGCTTGACAAGAAACTGCGCCAAGACACCCAGTTCGAGCTGATGGACATCCAGGAAAAAACCGGCACCACCTTTGTGATCGTGACCCATGATCAGGAAGAGGCGATGACCGTCGCAAGCCGCGTCGCCGTGATGGACGAAGGCCAGATCATTCAGGTCGCCACCCCAGCGCAAATATACGAAGCACCGAATTCCGTCTATGTGGCGGATTTCATCGGCGACGTGAACATCATCTCAGGCCGGGCCAAGCCCAATGGCGAAAAGGTTGCGACGCAATGGGCCGAAGGCCAGCCTGACATCATCGGGACAACGGCCACGAAATTTGATGCCGGGCAGGAAATCCACTTTGCCATCCGCCCCGAAAAGGTCGCGATCAGCACAGAAGAACCGCAGGACGCCGCGAACAAAGTGCAGGGCAAAGTACTCGATATCGCCTATCTTGGTAACATCTCAACATATCACGTTGAATTGCCCACCGGCCATGTCATCAAGGCGCAGACCGCAAACACCCGCCGACTGTCACGTCGTCAGATCACATGGGAAGATCCGGTCTGGATCAGCTGGACAGACACCGCCGGTGTCCTGCTGGAGCGCTAGGGGATGCGCCGCTTCATCCTCATCGCGGTGCCGTACCTTTGGCTGGTTGCGCTTTTCCTGATCCCGTTTGTTATCGTTCTGAAAATCTCTCTGTCGGACGTGGCTCTGGCGCGTCCACCCTACATGCCGCAACTCGATTTCGCTGCCGGGTGGGAGGGGTTCAAAGCCTTCTTCGCTGCACTCGATTTCGAGAACTTCTGGTTCCTGACCACCGATGATCTTTACTGGAAAGCCTATCTCAGCTCGCTTCAGATCGCGCTCACCTCGACGGTGATAACACTGCTGGTCGGCTATCCCATCGCCTATGCCATGGCACGCGCGGCCCCGGAATGGCGGCCTACACTGCTGATGCTGGTGATCCTGCCCTTCTGGACCAGCTTCCTGATCCGCGTCTACGCATGGATGGGCATCCTGTCGAACGAAGGCCTGTTGAACCAGTTCCTGCTCTGGCTCGGCCTTATCAACGAACCGCTGACGATCCTGAACACCAACACCGCCGTCTATATCGGCATCGTCTACACCTACCTGCCTTTCATGATCCTGCCGATCTATTCGGCGCTGGAACGGATGGATGACAGCCTTCTGGAAGCTGCCGAAGACCTCGGGTGTTCCCGCCTGAGCGCATTTTGGCTGGTGACGATCCCACTGTCGAAAAACGGCATCATCGCAGGTTGTTTCCTTGTCTTCATTCCGGTGATCGGCGAATTCGTGATCCCGTCCCTGCTGGGCGGATCGGGCACCCTTATGATCGGCAAGGTGCTGTGGGAGGAATTTTTCTCCAATCGAGATTGGCCCGTGGCGTCGGCAGTGGCGGTGATCCTGCTCTTGATCCTCGTGATCCCGATCATCCTGTTCCAACGCAACGAACAAAAACAGCGCGAGGCCGAAGGATGAAACGGTTTTCCTGGTTCAACGCCACATCGCTCACGCTTGGCTTTGCGTTTCTCTACGTGCCCATGATCATCCTGGTGGTCTATAGCTTCAACGCGTCCAAACTGGTCACCGTCTGGGCCGGATTTTCGACCCAATGGTACGGCGAATTAATCCGTAACGAAGAATTCCTGAATGCTGCATGGGTCACCATAAAGGTTGCGGTGATGAGCTCGACCATCGCCACGGTCCTCGGCACAATGGCCGCCTATGTTCTGGTCCGCGCAGGTCGGTTCAACGGACGCACGTTGTTCTCCGGCATGATCTACGCCCCGCTTGTGATGCCCGAAGTCATCACAGGCCTGTCGCTCTTGCTGCTCTTCATCGGCATCGGATTGGACCGGGGCGTGTTGACCATCGTTCTTGCGCATACCACATTTTCGATGTGCTACGTGTCGGTCGTAGTGTCCTCGCGCCTCGTCAGCTTTGACAAGTCGCTAGAAGAGGCAGCACTGGATCTGGGCTGCTCTCCATTCGAAGCGTTCCGTCTTGTTACCCTGCCGATCATCGCGCCCGCCGTGATCTCGGGCTGGCTTTTGGCCTTCACCCTGTCGCTGGATGATCTGGTGATCGCAAGCTTCACCACAGGGCCATCCGCCACCACCCTGCCGATCAAGATCTTCTCGGCGGTGCGCCTTGGCGTCAGCCCTGAAATCAACGCGCTCTCCACGATCATGATAGCCATCGTCACAGTCGGAGTGATCACCGCGTCGCTGATCACCAAACAAGCGGCGGTCCGGCAGGCGCGCGACGAGCGTATGGCCGAACGCCCTGCATGAAGCGCATCTACGAGTCGGCAGCGTACGAGACACCACAGTCCTGTTGGTGGCGTGACACCAAACCACCTGCGGACCAGCCACGGTTGAATGGGGATCACAGAACCGAGGTTGCTATCATCGGCGGGGGGTTCACCGGCTTGAACGCCGCGCTGGTCTTGGCAAAAGCGGGTGTCGAAGCAACCGTCATTGATGCCGAACAGCCCGGTTGGGGCGCATCTGGGCGCAATGGCGGGTTTTGCTGCCTCGGCGGCTCCAAACTGAGCGGTGGGATGATGGCGCGCCGTTTCGGCCAAGACCAACGCGCCGAGTGGCACAAGACCGAACGCGCGGCGGTCGACCATGTAGACGCCTTGCTCTCGGACAACCAGATCAATGCCGACCGCCATTCGGACGGTGAAACGCTCTTGGCCCACACGCCGAAAGCCATGCAGGACATATTGGCCAGTCGCGATGACGCCAAGGCGACCTACGGCGTGACACCCGAGATCATCGCGGCAGAGGAACTCCGCCAACGCGGTCTTGGCGGCACGTTCTATGGCGGCATCACGCTGCCGATCGGCTTCGCGCTTAACCCCGCCAAATACCACGCAGGGCTGGCACAAAGCGCGCAGGCGGTCGGGGTGCAGTTATTTGGGCAATCACCAGCTTTGTCGATCGTCCGCACCGGTGCCACATGGCGCGTCACCACGCCCACCGGGACGATCACCGCCGACAAGGTGATCCTCGCCACCAATGGATATTCATCCGAAGACATCCCCGACTGGCTTCGCGCGCGGTATCTTCCGGTGCAATCAAGCATCATCGTCACCCGTCCGATCACCCAAAGCGAGCAAGACCGCCAAGGCTGGACCAGCCTTCAAATGTGCTACGACAGTCGCATCCTGCTACACTATTTCCGATTGATGCCCGATGGGCGCTTCCTGTTCGGGATGCGGGGTGGGTTGCGCGCCACGCCAAATGCCGAAGCCGCTCTGTCGCGAAAAATCCGCGCGGATTTCCACACGCTTTTTCCAGAATGGCGCAATATCGACATCAGCCATGAATGGTCCGGCCTGCTGTGCCTGATGCGCAGGCTGACACCTTTTGCGGGGGCTGTGCCCGATCACCCCGGCCTGTTCGCAGCCATGGGCTATCATGGCAACGGCGTCGCGATGGGCAGTTATCTTGGCGCGCGACTGGCTGAGACTGTGGTTGGGCAACCGCCTTCGGGGCCGCTGCCAGCTTTCCTCTCGGCACCTCCGGCACGGTTTCCACTGGGAACTTTGCGACGCCTGCTACTTGCGCCAGCCTATTCCGCAGCAACCCTGTTCGATCGCTAGAGCCGGCTTTCGAAAGGCGGTGGGCACGCTGTTTCGAAACTGCGCCTCAAGCGCGCTCGATCGCGCTTGCCCTTAACCATTTTGAAAAGACTAGAAACCCGCCCAATCTCTTGTGCCGCTCTCCCCGGTTCGCTATTCCAGACGGAACCACGAATTCAGGGAGGAGCGTCATGCTCAAGCGTCCATTCGACAAGTCGAAACTGCCCAGCCGTCACGTCACCGAAGGCCCCGAGCGCGCGCCGCACCGGTCGTATTACTATGCGATGGGCATGACAGAGGAAGAAATCCACCAGCCTCTGGTCGGCGTCGCCACCTGCTGGAACGAAGCCGCGCCCTGTAACATCGCCCTCAACCGTCAGGCTCAGGCCGTGAAGATGGGCGTGAAGCAGGCAATGGGCACCCCCCGTGAATTCACCACCATCACCGTCACCGACGGCATCGCGATGGGTCACGAAGGCATGCGCTCGTCGCTCGCCTCGCGCGAAGCGATTGCCGATACGGTCGAACTTACCATGCGCGGCCATTCCTATGACGCGGTTGTCGGCCTTGCCGGTTGCGACAAATCCCTGCCCGGCATGATGATGGCGATGGTGCGCCTCAATGTGCCGTCCGTCTTCATCTACGGCGGATCGATCCTGCCGGGACGTGCCCCGCAGGTCGACGAAATCCCTGCTGACTTCCGCTCGCGCGACCTGACCGTTCAGGACATGTTCGAAGCGGTGGGCCGTCACCAAAACAACGAGATGTCGGACAAGGCGCTCGACATGCTGGAACGCGTGGCGTGCCCAAGCGCCGGTGCCTGCGGTGGCCAGTTTACCGCCAACACCATGGCCTGCGTGTCCGAGGCGATCGGTCTGGCGCTGTTCAACTCCTCCGGCATGCCCGCGCCCTACGAATCCCGCGATGCCTATGGCGAAGCGTCGGGTCGCGCGGTCATGGACCTGATCGAGCAGAACATCCGTGCCCGTGACGTGGTCACCCGAAAGGCTCTGGAAAACGCCGCACGCGTCGTGGCCTGCACAGGTGGGTCGACCAATGCCGGTCTGCACCTGCCCGCCATCGCGCACGAAGCGGGGATCGAATTCTTCCTCGAGGACGTGTGCGAGATCTTCCGCGACACGCCCTATTTCGTCGACCTGAAGCCGGGCGGCACCTATGTCGCCAAGGATCTCTACGACGCAGGCGGCATTCCCGTCGTGATGAAGGAACTGCGCAAGGCGGGTCTGATCCACGAGGATTGCGTTACCGCCTCCACCCGCACCATCGGCGAAGAGCTTGACCGCATCGAACGCGAAGCGGACGGCAAGGTGATCTACTCCATCGAAACTCCGATCACCAAAACCGGCGGTGTCGTCGGCCTCAAAGGCAACCTCGCCCCCGAAGGTGCGATTGTGAAAGTCGCTGGCATTCCGGCAGAAGGTCAGATCTTTACCGGCCCGGCCCGCGTGTTCGAATGCGAGGAAGACGCCTTTGCCGCCGTCAAGGCGCGCGACTACAAGGAAGGCGAGGTGCTTGTCATCCGCAACGAAGGCCCCGCTGGTGGCCCCGGTATGCGCGAAATGCTGTCCACCACTGCGGCCCTGTCCGGTCAGGGCATGGGCAAGAAGGTCGCGCTTATCACGGATGGGCGCTTCTCGGGTGCAACCCGTGGCTTCTGCGTGGGCCATGTCGGCCCCGAAGCCGCACAAGGTGGCCCGATCGCTCTGCTTAAGAATGGCGACGTGATCACCATCGACGCGGTAAACGGCGCTCTGACGGTCGACCTCTCGGACGAAGAACTTGCCCAGCGCAAGGCGGCATGGACCGGCCCGCGCGAGACAATATACACGTCGGGAGCTATCTGGAAGTTCGCGAAACTTGTCGGCCCGACCTACAAAGGTGCCGTGACGCACCCCGGTGCCGAAGGCGAAAAACACGTGTATTCTGATCTTTGATCCGGATACGCACCACCTTCTATGCCGCGCTCTTGGGCGCGGCATACCTTGCCGGATGTTCCGAGACAGGCGCACTCGGGCGCATGTCATTACTCCAGAACCAAGAGACATCTGAGGCGCTGATGCTCGCCTCGACCCGACTTGCCGGGAATGCCATCACGGTGACTGGACCGGACGGCTATTGCATCGACCCGGCCACCATGCGCAGTACGGCAAACTCCGGATTTGCAGCCCTCGCCAGTTGTCACATCATGTCCGGCGGTCAATCCGGCCCCATTGTCGAACCAATGCTGATTACGGTGACCGTCAGCCCCGCATCCGGACCCGCCCCGAACCCGGCCGAACTCGCCCAAGCATTGGGCACGACGCTCTTGCAAAACCGCGAACTCAGCGCGCTGGATCTGGGCCAAATGGCGACCGGAGGAGAGGTCGCGTTTTCGGGCAGCGATCCCAAACACTGGCGCGGCGCGTTTGTACTTGGCCCACATATGATTGGTGTCACGCTCTATGCCCCGACAGACAGCCCGCTGCTCGGGGCGCAAGGGGCTGCGTTTGTGAATACGGTTTCTTCAGCCATTCGTGCTAATGCCAAAGTGGACGCATCAGCGCGTGCAGAACAGTCGCAATCGTCGGTTGATCCACTGGCGATGCGACTTGGCCGTTTATTTGCAAGCAACGATCTGTAATATGGCCCGCAACCGGAACGAAACAGTGACGGACAAAAGGCATCATTTAGGGCGAGCAGCTCATGACGGAAATGAAACCCGGTCTGCTTGATCGTGTCATTCAGCAATCGGCCCTCAGGCGGTTCCGCCGATGGGCTGAAACCGCTCGAGACATGGACCTCCGCGATTTGCGCCGGAACCGGGCTTCGGCGCGGCGCCTGAAATACTTTCTCGACGAATTGCTGCACGTGGCCGACGACCGCCTTGCTTTGCCGGTGATCGGCAATCAAGCGGTGCCGATCCCATATGATGCTGATTGGTCGTGGCGCCCCGAAGTGTGGTGCGGGCCGTTGCCCGTGCAGGGCATCTCGTCGGTTGCCAACAAGTCGATGCTGGGACAGGAAGTGACGCTGTTTCACGATTGTGCCCAATCCGAGCTGACGCTTCGCCAACTCCGCAACACGCACGCCGAGGATCTGGCGGCCTATGGTCTGCGCCTCGATGTGTTCCGGTTCGACGGCTCGTACCTGTCGCTGGTGATCGACCTTCCCACGCAGGCAACCGTCGACCTCAAACGCAAACACCTGATCCGCTGCGACTTGATCGTCGAACTGGAACGCCCGCTTGAAATTTTCGCCCGCTTGAACATCCAGCACGGGCCGAATACCGAACAAATCGTCCGCGAATTGCCCGTCAACGACCGTCAACTCTCGATGGAATTTGATCTTGCGTACACAAAGCTGAACGAGAAACGGATCGAAAAGATCTGGATCGACCTGATTTTCGAAAACCCCGAAATGAGCCAGGTCATCCTGCGCGACCTGTTCTTCAGCCGTCGCCCCCGAGCCGAGATGTGAGGACCCGATTATGACCGCGTATTCCATGTCGAAAGCCCGTTTTTTCGAAGGCGTTTGGGAAGGTGTGATCGCCGGAGATTCCGACGACAGCCCAACCCCCAAGATCGACGTCCGCGTACATGACAAGCCAATCCCGAACGTGTCGCTTGATCCGCTCCCCGATCCGGGGTCTTGGCTGCTCAAGGTGCCGGTGCCAACAACTCTGCTGGCCGACGGGGTGCACACCTTTATGATCTCTGAATCAACGCTCGGTCAGGCACTTGGCAATTTCTCGATCATCGCAGGTGACGCTGCCGGAGAAGACATCCGCGCAGAAATGTCGTTGCTGCGGGCCGAACTCGACATGCTCAAACGGTCATTCCGCAGGCATTGCCGCGAAACGGCGTAATCGCCTGTCAGATTAGCAAACCATTCCTGACACAGCCCCACACGGCACATGATCGTGACCGTGCTTGGCATGTTCGACCCGGCATGCAATCTGTGAATCTTAAAACACACGAGGCAGGATTTGGACTTCTGGATCATCGCAGGGCTTGCCGCCTTCTTGATGGGGCTGTCGAAAGGTGGCGTGCCGATGATTGCGATCTTGGCCGTACCTCTCATGTCCCTGTTCATGGACCCCGCACTTGCGGCTGGCCTGCTGCTGCCGATCTACATCGTCGCGGACATGTACGCGATATACCTGTTCCGCAAAGCGTTTTCGCTGCGCAACCTCAAGATCCTTCTACCGGGTTCTATCGTCGGAATCCTGATCGGATTTGCAGCAGTGTCTTACGTGCCCGGTGACGCGGGCAAGCTGTTGGTTTCCGGAATCGGCTTTTATTATCTTGCAAATGCGCTGTACAACCGCCTGTCCAAAACTCAGGTGCCGCCCCGCCCTGCGGATGTTCCCCGAGGGCTGTTCTGGGGCACGATCACAGGCTTGACCAGCTATATCTCGCACGCAGGGGGACCGCCCTATCAGGCCTATGTGCTGCCGCAAAAGCTCGACAAGATGGTCTATCTTGGAACCACCGCAATCTTCTTCACGATCGTAAACCTGATGAAAGTCCCGCCCTTCATTCTGGCAGGCCAGATCACATGGGACAGCGCCGCACAAGCCGTATGGCTTGCACCCTTCGCCCTTGCCGGAGCGTGGACCGGATCGCGCATTTCCCGCGCCCTGCCCGAACGCATCTTTTTTATCCTGATCGAAGTCGCTCTGGCGCTGGTCTCGATAAAACTGCTGTACGAAGTCTTGACCGGCTGAACGGCATTCCAGCGGATTGACCTTCCTTCACCACACAGGCAGGTTAAATTTACAAACCTAACCCGGAGAACCTATGTCACCGCTGCGCGGCATGGTGCTGAAACTCAGCGCTGTCTTGCTCTTCGTCATCATGGCGTCCCTGATCAAGGCAAGCTCCGACGTAGTGCCGCCGGGCGAAGCCGTGTTCTTCCGATCCTTCTTTGCAATCCCCATCATTCTTGGATGGCTGGTGCTGCGGCGCGACCTCAGCACCGGCTTGCGCACCCGCAACCCCGCGGGGCATTTCTGGCGCGGCCTGATCGGCGTCAGCGCCATGGCGTGTGGATTTGCGGCGCTCGGACTCCTGCCACTGCCCGAGGTCACGGTGCTCGGTTATGCCGCGCCGATTTTGACTGTGGTTTTCGCCGCCCTGCTTCTGGGCGAAAAGATACGGTTGGTGCGAATGTCCGCTGTCATCATCGGTCTTGTGGGCGTGGTGATCGTGATGTTGCCACAGCTGGGCAACGAGTCGATGGGAACCTCCGCCAAGTGGGGTGTGGCATTGGTTCTGGCGTCTGCTGCGTTCAAGGCCTTGGCGCATGTGCATATCCGCAAGCTGGTGCAGCACGAAACGACATCGTCCGTGGTGTTCTATTTTGCCGTCACCGCAACCTGCTTGTCGCTCTTCACCTCGCCCTTCGGCTGGGTCATGCCTGACGCGCTCACCGCCAGCCAGCTGATCGGTGCTGGGTTCATTGGCGGGGTTGCACAGATCCTGCTGACCGAGGCCTACCGCAATGCCGAGGCTGCGGTGATCGCCCCCTTCGATTATGCGTCGATCCTTTTCGCGCTCATCATCGGCTACACGATCTTCGACGAAATCCCGACCATTCACACTCTGATCGGCTCGGTTGTGATCGTCGGCGCAGGCGTCCTGATCATCTGGCGCGAACGCCAACTCGGCGTCAAACGGGGCCCGGCCCGATCAAACCTCACGCCGCACGGTTGATTGCATTTCCCCCGAATGGGTCTTAGATCACTCCCAGCTAAGACAGGGTGACGGGAGCCGCACTGCATGAACTGGATCACGAACTACGTCCGGCCTCGGATCAACTCGATCTTTTCGCGCCGCGAGATCCCCGAGAACCTTTGGGTCAAATGCGACGACTGCGGCACAATGCTGTTCCACCGCGAAATGTCGGACAACCTCAATGTGTGTTCCAACTGCGGCCACCACATGAACATAACCCCGCGCGACCGCTTTCAGGGTTTGTTCGACGGCGGCATCTTCACCGAGGTAGACGTGCCGGAACCCCTGCACGACCCGCTGCAATTCCGCGACCAAAAGAAATATCCCGAACGGATGCGCGCTGCGCAAAAGGCCACAGGCGAAAAAGAAGCGATGCTGGTCGCCACTGGTGAGGTCGGTCGCACCCCCATTGTCGCCGCAGCGCAGGATTTCAGCTTCATGGCAGGCTCCATGGGCATGTATGTCGGCAACGCCATCATCGCCGCGGCTGAGAAAGCCGTTGAACTGCACCGCCCACTGGTGCTGTTTTCGGCTGCGGGTGGAGCGCGCATGCAGGAAGGCATTCTGAGCCTGATGCAGATGCCCCGCACAACCGTCGCCGTGCAGATGCTCAAAGAAGCGAACTTGCCCTATATCGTCGTCCTCACCCACCCGACGACTGGCGGTGTGACGGCTTCCTACGCGATGCTGGGCGACATCCAGATTGCCGAACCCGGCGCGCTGATCTGCTTTGCCGGGCCCCGCGTGATTGAACAGACCATCCGCGAGAAACTGCCCGAAGGGTTCCAACGCGCGGAATACCTGCTGGAGCACGGGATGCTCGACCGCGTAACCGACCGTCGCAAATTGCGCGAAGAACTTGTGCAGATCATCCGGATGCTCATGCACATGCCACCGCCCGTCGCAGGCGATCTGCCTGCGCCTGGACCAGCTGACACCACGCCGTTGCCACCGGCCCCTTCCACACAAACACCATGAACACACAAACCGGGTCGGACATGATCCTTGAAAGGATGATGTCCCTGCACCCCAAGGTGATCGACCTCACCTTGGACCGCGTCTGGGCGCTTCTGAACGCGCTTGATAATCCCGAACGCGCCTTACCGCCCGTGATCCATATCGCCGGAACAAATGGTAAAGGGTCGACACAGGCCATGATCCGCGCCGGGCTCGAGGCTTCTGGCAAAAGCGTACACGCGTATACGTCTCCGCATCTGGCACGGTTTCATGAACGTATCCGCCTCGCCGGTGACCTGATCACCGAAACCCACCTGACCGAGGTGCTCGACGAATGTTACCGCGCCAATGACGGCGCCAACATCACCTATTTCGAAATCACCACCTGCGCCGCGCTGCTGGCCTTTGCCCGCACGACCGCCGACTATACGCTTCTTGAGGTCGGCCTGGGCGGACGGCTTGACGCGACCAACGTGATCGACACACCCGCGCTGACCATCATCACACCTGTATCGATGGATCACGAAGGCTTCCTTGGTGACACGCTCGCCAAGATCGCAGGCGAAAAGGCCGGGATCATCAAACGCGGCGTGCCCTGCGTTGTCGGTCCGCAAGCCGACGAGGCGATGGACGTGATCGAAGCACAAGCTGCGCGTCTGGGTGCGCCGTTGCTTGCTTATGGGCAACACTGGCACGTATCCGAAGAACGCGGGCGGCTGGTCTATCAGGACGAAACAGGCCTGCTTGATCTCGACCTGCCCAACCTGCCCGGCCAGCACCAAGTCCAGAACGCCGGCGCAGCATTGGCCGCGCTCCGGCACCTGAACATGCCCGAGGCATCCTTCGACGGTGCGGTGCAAAACGCCTACTGGCCCGCCCGCATGCAGCACCTCAAGGGCACATCGCTCAACGACATTGCGCCGCAAACCGATCTCTGGCTAGACGGCGGGCACAACCCAGCGGCAGGAGAAGCACTGTCTACGCACCTGCGCGGACTGCCCAAGCGCCCTACCTACCTGATCTGCGGTCTGCTCAACACCAAGGACGTGCGCGGCTACTTGCGCCCCTTGGCTGGCGTTGCCGATCACCTGACCGCGATTTCCATTCCCGGTGAGACCAACACGCTCAGCGCTGCGGATACCGAAAAAGCAGCACAGGATGTCGGATTGAACGCCAATCAGGCCGACAGCGTAGAAACTGCACTGCGTCAGATTGCGTCAGCCGAACCGCAAGCGCGTGTTCTGATCTGTGGATCGCTGTATCTTGCAGGTCATATTCTGCGACAGATCGGGTGACCCAAATTCCACGAAAGTCACTTTATATTGACCCAAATGCATTGAACTGCCTATATATTGCTTAAAAAAGAGCAGAGTCCGCGCAAGTGAGACGGATAGGTGGCGACATGGTATCAGTACGGCGCGCCGTCATTGCGGCAGGTATTGCCGCAGGCAGCCCGTTGGTTGCGCAGTCTTCCGCGATCACGGAAGGCGCGAGCGCATTTGCATTTACCATGAACGGCGCAGAAATGACGATCACCCGCAGCGGTCCGTCCTGCCCTTCATCCTGCATTCAGCCAATGATAGTCGCCGCTGGCATCGATACGCTTGGCGAACTCGAAGTGATCGGTTTCCTGCAAAACGTGGTCAGCACCGGCGCGGGTCTTTTGATAGACGTCCGCATGCCGGGAACATTCTCTTCTGGTTCGGTTCCGGGGTCGGTCAATGTGCCCTTGGCGACCTTCAAACCCGACAATCCCTATCGCGCGGATCTTCTTTCTGCGCTTGGGGTCAGCAATCCAGAAACAACGCCCAACTTCGCCGCTGCGTTCAGTCTGGTGATCTTTGGCAACGGCCCCGATGACGGTGCGGCCCATGATGCGATCCAGCATCTTCTTGGCGCCGGTTACCCGCCCAGCAAGATCAAGTATTACCGCGGCGGCGCATCCACCTGGAGCGCGCTTGGCCTCAATATATCGGTGGGACAATGACACAAAGCTCCAACAGCGCCGGCTATATACGCATGGCCTTGATGGGTACCGCCTTCATCGCTCTGACGATCGTGTTGATCGTGTTCCAGCCGGGGTCACCCCGCAACGCACAATCAACCTTTGAACCAGAGGCGCCCAGCACAGTCACCCGCGTGGCCGACCCGTTGACGCCGCCACCTGCGGCCGAACAAGCCGTTGTGGTCGCACCCAACCCGGTTCAGGCACCCGCACCGACACCCCGGGTCGCCGTCCCAGAGCAAGCTGCTGCCCAACCCACGAACATGCGTGACATGACGTTCAGCGCAATCTCGAACCTGAAATCTGTCACCACCGGAGAAGCCCCTGCGCCCGGTCAACCAGGTAGCCTGTTGCACAGTGTTGTGCAGCGTAGCATCGCCAACAGCACCAGCGCACAGACCACCGCGCCGACGGTGACCGAGGTCGAACCCGTCAGCACCCGGACGCCACGTCAGCCAACGGCGGGATCGTATTTCGTGCGCCCCGGAGACACGCTTCTGAGCATTGCCAAGGAAGTCTACGACGATACCGCCATGTCCTCCGAGATCTTCCGCCAGAACACGAACATCCTGACAAGCCCGGACAGCCTGAAGCCCGGAATGGTCCTAAAACTGCCCACGCCGTAGCCCCCAACATCTAGCCACTCCCGCTACAGTTGGAAAAAGTCAACCGCTCCTCACCTAAATGTTGACCGGTGCGAATCACTATGGCACAACGGTGTCAGACTTCGTGACTTGCTTCTAAAGTGACCACGGAACGGGGGATTTTACGGTGTTACCGAGTATTCAAGTGTGTATCGAACCGACCCTTTCAGGCCGTCGATCAATTGGCAGCACCGCACGGAACGACCACCAAGACCTCGAAGACCCCTCGGGCGCTCCCTCGCGCCACCATCGACGTAAGGTATAGCAAGGACCTGAACACAGGCGAGAAATATCGAGCAGCCTTAGAGGTCCTTCGGGACCTCTTTTTTTGGCTTACGCGTCGCCCCAGCCTTCTGCCTGCATCTCCCGCAAACGGCTGGCTGTGCGTTCGAATTCGAAAGTTCCAGTACCTTCGACATAGAGCATCTCCGGTTCGGCGGCAGCGGACACGATCAACCGCACCTTCGCTTCGTAAAGCGCATCGATCAACGTGACGAACCGTTTGGCTTCGTTGAAGTTACTGCGGCTCAGGCGCGGGATGTCCTCGACGATCAGCACCCGCACTGCGTCGGCCAGTGCAAGGTAGTCCGCCGGCCCCAGCATCCGCCCACAAAGGTCGTAGAACTTGGCACGAGCCACCCCGTTGTGAAAGCGCGGTAATTCGATCTCACGGCCCTTAACATGCAGCGTCAAACTGTGTTGCTCACCGCCAGTGAGTTCTTGCCAGATACGGTTGATTTCGTTCTTGGCCGCCGCATCGTTCGGAGTGAAATACACCTGCGCCCCAGCGAGCCGATCCTGCCGATAGTCGGTGGCCGATGCCAGTTCATGCACCACCATCCGAGTCTTGAGCATGTCGATGAAGGGCAGAAAAATCTGGCGGTTCAGGCCATCCTTATACAGGTCATCCGGCACTCTGTTCGATGTGGTGACCACCACAACGCCCGCAGCGAACAGTTTTTCGAACAACCGTCCAACGATCATCGCGTCGGTGATGTCAGTGATCTGCATCTCATCAAAGGCCAGCAAACGCACAGAGTCCGATACCGATTTCGCCACCGGCTTGATCGCGTCTTCGACCCCGTCTTGACGGGCCTTGTGAATGGCCGTGTGGATCTCTTGCATGAAAGCATGAAAGTGCACGCGACGTGCTGGGGCATTCAAGCTTTCGACAAACAGGTCCATCAACATCGACTTGCCTCGGCCGACCCCACCCCAAATGTACAGACCCTTGGGGGGTTCGGGTGCCTTGCGAAACAAGCCCTTCTTCACAGGCTCCGCTAGGGCGGCACGGATGCGCTCGAATTCCGGCAACACCGCTTGCTGCGCGGGATCGCGGGTCAAGCTACCATCAGCCACACGCGCGGCGTAGAGTTCGGGCAAGGTCGTCATGCCAGCGGATTACCGTGTCTGGCGGCGATTGTGGAGAGGTGTTATTCGACCGCGCGGATCAATTTGCGTTCGAGCACCCGGATCACCGTGCGCAGGTCATGCCCTCGCTTGAGCACCTGACCGTCGATTCCGATCACAGCGTATTGCCCCTGTCGATTGCGCAGCTTGGGGCGCTTTTCGATGCGGTAGAGCGGGTTTTCGGCGGTGCGCCGGAAGACGGAAAACACCGCCACATCACGCAGGGTCGAGATGCCGTAGTCGCGCCATTCACCGGCGGCGACCATGCGTCCATAGAGGGATAGGATGACGCCCAGCTCTGTCCGGTGAAAAGCCACCTGCTCGGGCGTGGAATGGGACTGCGGGAACGGTGTGATACTGTTCATATCTGATGATGTGTGCAGGGCGCGGGGTAAATCAAGCGTTTTGACAGATGTCACTGCTGCGCGTTGCAAATTCGTCTGTCAGGGCAGATGACGCAAAGCCTGTTTCGCAGGGAGACCGTTGCGGGTGCGGATTTGATCCAACACCGCAAAAGGTGTATGCTGGGGTTTCCTCGGCGATGACCGGAGCGCAGGGCAGAGGCCCAAAAGGCTCTGACGACAGGACGGGAGACGCCTTTTGCGCAGCGTATCGCTGAGGCAGCAAAGGAGGACCCCATCGATGCCATGAAAGCAAGCGAGATCGCACATGCGCTGTACCGTGTGCGCGGTGGTCGGGCAGAATATGAAGCTGCCCAGCGGGAGCAAGAATTCACGTCAGCCGGCAACGAAGAAGAGGCGGAATACTGGCGCGCGATCCGGGGCAGCATCCGCCGGATTCGCGGCGCCAACGAGAGCTGACGCACACTTGAGCGACTGGAGATGCGGGAAAGGTCCGGACCGGACCCAATGTTTCGCGCGCGAAACAAAAGGACCGGATCGAACCCTTTAACCTTTTGTTAATAAATAACCTTTTGGAAGTGCGCGAGATCTTTTCTTCGAAGAAAAGGCTGAAATGCGTCGACGCATTTCGCCACCGGCCTGATCACGCAAACGCCCCCTGACAAAACCAGCCCGAAGATTTCGACGCACCATGTGCATAGAACAACCACAGGCGCTGCCCCTCGGCGGTGATCACGTCCCAATAGTCGCGCTGGCCGCTGCGCCATGCGGGATCGTCCAGCCACCATTCCGGGGCGATCCGCTCGGGACCGCGAGCGCTGTGGACCTTGTGATCGCGGCCACGCCAGCGAAAGACCTCGGGCAGGCGCGGTACGTCTGGGATCATCACCGGCTCTGGTGCCCACATCCGCAGCGGGCGCGGCTTGGTGGGCTGTGGCCAGTGCGTCACAGGGTCGGACCACGCGGCGGCCACAGTGACCCATGTCTTTTCCGGGATGTGACTGTCGGCAGGTTGCACGCGGGTGATCGCCTCGACCCCCAGCCGGGTGCCCAACCGTCCGATCAGGCGATCCAGCGATCCGGGTTTCGGCCCGGCCATGCGCGCGCGCCCCGCCTCTGCCGCCTCAAGATGGCCGGACGCAGTGCGCAGATGGATGGGTTCGTGCAGCACTGCCTCGAGCCGCAGCATGTCAATGCCGTAGCCCGCATCCAGATCTTCGATCTTGAGCCGCAGCAGTGGGCGGATGTGATCGGGATCGTCCGAGGGTTTGGCCACCGTGACGTTCATCCACTGCATCGTGCCGTCAGCGCGATAGGCCTCAAACCGGAGCGTGCGGGCGCCGCGCCCCTTTTTGCGCAGCGCAGTGCAGAGGCGGGGCAACATCCGGTCGATGGCAGCCATCACGTCGTCTTCCAGCCCAATGGGGTCCGGCAGGCTCATGCGTGTGGCAAAGCGATCGGGCGGTGGGGCCGGACTGACCGGTTCGGGCAGCGCGCCCAGCGCCTGATCCAGCCGCGCCACCAGCCCGCGCCCAAAGCGGCGAACCAGACCCGCGCGGGGTTGTTCGACCAGATCCTTGACCCGGCGGAGGCCGAGACGCGAGAGCTGCGCCATGGTGGAGTCTTCCAGACGGAGCGCCGCAATCGGCAGGGGGGCAAGCGCCTTGTAGGTCTCACCCGGCGCCGCAATACGGGCGCGTCCCTGCACCGCTGCCATTGTCACCGCCGGTGCCGCGCCACCGCGTTCCCAATGCCGCCGTTTGCCTGCGCGGGATCGGGTCGCGCGGGCCTCTTGATCAATCGCGTCGCCGTTGCGGTGGTGATCCCCCCCCTGTCCGCCACCGAACCGGGCCAGCGCCCATGCCCCACCCAGCGTGTCAGCGATACCAAGCTGCACCGACAGGCCCAGATCAATGCAATCCTGTTCAACTTGCAGCGCAAGCTGTTCTTCACCGCCAAAGAGATGGGCGCATCCCGTCAGATCGACGACAAGCGCATCCGGTGCCTCGCGTGCGACCCACGGAGAGAACTTGCCCGCCCAGCGGTGCAGCACCCCCAGAAACGCCGCCTCGGCATGGACGTTCGACAGTCGGGTGAGCAAGTCGGCACACATGGCGTGGGCATCGCGCAAGGGCTGGCCTTCGTAGAGCCCCGCCGCCTGCGCCAGCGGTGAGAGGGAGGCCAGCACCTGCGCCTGCCCCACATCCCGCACCACGGCAAAGGGCACCTGCCCCAGATTGGGGTCACGCCTGATATGGCGTTCGGCGGCCAGCCGGGGAAACCAGATGGACAGGATACGACGGTTGGGCATGGGACTCGCGGCAGCGTTTGTTCTTCTTTTGTTCCATATATCCTTTCTGCCCGACGAGTCGAGATCAGAGCGCGCCTGATGGTCACATCTGACAGCGAGAGATCAGCCGCAATAGATGCGCACCACCGTATCGCTGTCATTCAGCCCGAAATTCACCCGCTCCCCGCGGAAATCCATCGTCGCCGCGTCGTTCGGTCCAAGGATGCGATGCGGTTGGGTGAATGCGATGTTTTCCAGTTGTGAGCGTTGCAGCCCCATGAGGTGCGACATCTCTTCCGCCCCGCAGGATTCAACCGGCTTTTCAGCGACAGTGACTTCCTGACAGGCCGCAAGAGCCAGACAAAGACCAAGAATAGAATGAATCCGCATGTCAAAACCTTTCCAATACCCAAGCCAATGCTTGCAAACCCGGCGCTTTCCCGCAAGGTTTCGAAAAACAGACGAGGGAGAGTCATCATGCGCACACGCGCCGCCGTTGCCGTACAAGCCGGCAAGCCATTGGAAATCATGGATGTGAACCTTGATGGCCCCCGCGCCGGAGAGGTGTTGGTCGAGATCAAGGCAACCGGGATTTGCCATACCGACGAGTTCACCCGGTCAGGTGCCGACCCCGAAGGCATGTTCCCAGCGATTCTCGGCCACGAGGGTGCCGGGATCGTTGTCGAAGTGGGACCGGGTGTCACCAGCCTGAAACCGGGCGATCACGTGATCCCGCTTTACACGCCGGAATGTCGCGAATGCGAATACTGCCTGCATCCCAAGACCAACCTGTGTCAGGCGATCCGCTCAACACAGGGTCAAGGACTGATGCCAGACGGCAGCAGCCGGTTCTCGATGCTCGATGGGACACCCATTCTGCATTACATGGGCTGTTCGACGTTTTCGAACCACACGGTTCTGCCGGAAATTGCGCTTGCCAAGATTCGCGAAGACGCGCCGTTCGACAAGGTTTGCTATATCGGCTGTGGCGTCACCACCGGCATCGGTGCGGTGATCAACACTGCCAAGGTCGAGATCGGCAGCCGCGCCATCGTGTTCGGTCTAGGGGGCATTGGTCTGAACGTGATCCAAGGCCTGCGTCTGGCCGGGGCTGACCAGATCGTCGGCGTTGACCTGAACCCCGACAAGGTCGAGATGGCGACGCGCTTTGGCATGACGCATTTCGTCAATCCGTCTGAAGTCGAAGGCGATCTCGTGCCGTATCTGGTGGACCTGACCAAAGGCGGTGCGGATTACACGTTCGATGCCACCGGCAACGTCAAAGTCATGCGCGACGCGTTGGAATGTGCCCACAAAGGCTGGGGCGAAAGCATCATCATCGGTGTGGCCCCTGCCGGTGCCGAGATTGCCACGCGTCCGTTCCAGCTTGTCACCGGGCGGACATGGAAAGGCACGGCCTTTGGTGGTGCGCGCGGACGTACGGATGTTCCGAAGATCGTCGATTGGTACATGGACGGAAAGATCGAGATTGATCCAATGATCACCCACACCATGCCGTTGGAAGACATCAACAAAGGTTTCGACCTGATGCATGCGGGCGAAAGCATCCGCTCTGTGGTGATTTACTGATGCGGTTTTTGGAGGGGCTCTGCCCCTCCATCCGCCTTTGACATCCGGGGCGCACAGGCGGTCCGGGAACCAGGCCTCAACCAAGAAGGTTCCTGATACATGTCTGACAATCCCCCCCTGCTTGCCGTTCTGATCGACGCCGATAACACCTCTCCAAAATACTCAGCCGCGATTTTCGACGAGATCGCATCACTGGGCGAAGCCAGCGTGCGGCGCTGTTATGGCGACTTTTCCAGCCAGCAGATGTCGGGGTGGTCTAAGGTGCAGGCCGAATTCGGGCTTGTGCCGCATCACCAGCCGGCCAACACCGTGGGCAAAAACGCCAGCGACATTGCGCTTGTGATCGACGCGATGGACCTGATGCATACCGGACGGTTTGATGGATTCGTTCTGGTCAGTTCTGACAGCGATTTCACGCGGTTGGCGCAGCGTTTGCGGGAACAGGGGTTGGATGTGTACGGCATGGGCATGCAGAAAACGCCCGAAGCGTTCCGACGGGCCTGCAAACGGTTCATCTTTCTTGAGAACCTCGAAGGTGGCCCTGATGTGGACAACACCACCGTCAAACCCGCATCCAAGAGCAACCTGAACGAGGCACGCAATCTCATCCTCAAGGCGATGGATGCCATCGACCAGGACGATGAATGGTATCGTTTGGGCCAATTGGGACAGCATATCGTGTCAGCCAACCCGGATTTCGACACCCGCACCTATGGCAAGCGCAAGCTGAGCGATTTGGTCGCCGACATGAAAGTTCTCGAAGTCAAACGCGGGTCGAACAATCAGTTGATGGTGCGGCGCCGGGACTGACCTTGGCGGTTTGTCCTCCAAAAGCCGAGAAGGGTCATTGCGGCTGCATCGCAGGCGTGCAATCTTGATCCTGGGGACGAGGGGTTTCTGCGCTGCGCGCACTAGGAGACCCGGGCTATGTTGAGTATTGACACACCAATCCTGGTGCGTGCTATCGATGATGATATGTACGGTCAGGAAAGAAAGCTTTCTGATGCGTCCCTGCTTGTCATGGCACAAGAGGTGATCACGCGTCTTGCGTATATCTCGCGCAAAGCAAACGCGGATATCAGCGATGTTGATCTGGATGCGTTTTGCATCGCGCTCTTGGAACCAAGGGCCGATGAAGCCAACCGTATCCTGAAACAGGCGCGCGACCGCGGCGCCAGTCACGAAAAACTTTGCATTGCCTATATCGCCGCTGCGGCGCGCCGGTTGGGCGAATGGTGGGAACAGGACATTATCCACTTCAGCGACACTGCGGTCGCAGCGGGTCGGATTCTGCACATGCTGCGTGATCTGAGAATGGTGATGCCGCCGGTGCCCCTGCGCGGCCAACGAGAAGCGATGTTTGCCACCGTCCCCGGTGAACAGCACGTCCTTGGCGTGACGATGGCGACGGATATCTTGCGCAGCAAGGGCTGGCATATCGACCTGCATGTGGGGCGGAGCGAAAGCGACCTGTGCCAGATTGTGCATGATGGAGGATATCCGATCATCGGCCTATCAGCATCAGGCGCTGATCGCGTTCGTGCCCTGACCCGCACCATTGTCGAGCTTCGGATCGCCGCGCCGCGATCCCTGATTTTCATCAGCGGCAACATTGTCCAGATCGACAAGGACATCGCCATACGCACTGGCGCGGATGCTGCCGCAGGCACAATGGAGCATTGTTTGGAAACGCTCGAGTCTTTGTATCAGGCGGTGATGCGCGCTGCCCCGGCTGCGCCGTAGCGGGCCATAAAGGTCGTCACGGCACCGTCGATCACGCGGTTCATTTCGGGCGCTGTCACAGACGTGATGATGCCAAAAATGAGTTTGGGCCAGAGGTCCGCCTTGCAAAGCTCGGCGAACTGGTCTGCCGCAAGGTTGTAATCCTCGATCTGCAGTTCACCACGTGCGACCGCCATCTTGAGATAATCCACGACCGCAGCGCGCAGGATCATTGGACCAGAATGATAGAATTCCTGACCAATCATCGGAAAACGATCCGACTCGGCCACACAGATCCGAAAGATGCGTTGTCCCATATCTGAATAGATAAAACCAAGGAACTGCTGCGCGATAAGGGTCAGCACTTCTTGCGGCGGGCGGGTGCTGTCGATGCGTTCGATCGAAATGCGCGCCTGCTCGGAACATTGACGGGTTGCGACCTCCATGAACAGCAGCCGCTTGTCGGAAAAATAGCTGTAAAGAGTGGCCTTTGAGACACCCGCCGCACGGGCAATGTCATCGACGCTTGCCCCTTCAAAGCCATCGCGCAGGAAGATTTCCCGCGCGCCATCGACCACTTGGTCGAACTTTCGGCCTTTTCGGATCTGCGCCTGAGCGGTTGCCATTCTCTTCCCTTATGTCGCGTTCAAAAGCTAAACGGATCGGTTTAGTCTCGCAAGTGGGGATGTGTGGTGCGCACGGGCGAAAGCAACCCGAACCCGATGCAAGTGCGACACTCCCGGCATGATCAAAAGGTTTGCACTTATGCGATTTTCATTGAACCGACGTCGATTTTCGGATCTGTCCGAACAAGAGATTGTAGCGTTGGCCATTTCCTCTGAAGAGGATGACGCCCGTATCTATCGGTCTTACGCCGAACGTCTGCGGGCCGACTTTCCGGCAACCGCCACGGTTTTTGACGGGATGGCGGCAGAAGAAGACAGTCACCGGCAAAGGCTGGTCGACCTTCACCGGGATAGATTCGGTGACGTGATCCCGTTGATCCGTCGTGAACACGTCGCTGGGTATTACGCGCGGCGTCCCGTCTGGCTCATCGAAAACCTCGGGCTGGATCGCATCCGCGCCGAAGCCGAGGCGATGGAACGGGATGCGGAGCGCTTTTATCTGGAGGCAGCGAAACGGACGAGCGACGCAGCGACACGCAAGTTGTTGGGCGATCTGGCCGCAGCAGAGGCCGGTCATCAAAACAAGGCGGAGAAGCTGGAGCAGCACCACCTGACCGAGGATGCCCGTAGCAGCGAAGAAGAGGACGCCCATCGAAAGTTCATTTTGACATGGGTCCAACCGGGTCTGGCCGGTTTGATGGACGGATCAGTTTCGACACTGGCCCCGATCTTTGCCACCGCCTTTGCGACTCAGGACACATGGACCACGTTTCTGGTGGGTCTGGCGGCGTCGGTGGGGGCAGGGATTTCGATGGGCTTTACCGAGGCCGCGTCCGATGATGGGCAGTTGTCCGGTCGTGGGTCGCCCATCAAGCGGGGGTTTGCATCTGGCATCATGACAACGGTTGGCGGGCTAGGGCACGCCCTGCCCTACCTGATCCCGGATTTCTGGACCGCGACCATCACCGCCTTTGTGGTGGTGTTCATTGAGCTTTGGGCCATTGCGTGGATTCAGAACAAGTACATGGACACGCCGTTTTTCCGTGCGGCGCTGCAAGTGGTTCTTGGTGGCGCACTGGTCTTTGCAGCGGGTGTTCTGATCGGCAGCGGATAGGATTCCGATCAGCCAACACACCATTGCGACGGCACAATACTCAGACACGGCGACCTGTCACGTCGACCAATAAAAAACCCGGGCGCGAACGCCCGGGCAGTTGGTCACTAAAGACTGATAGGAAGGAGGAGATCAGCCTTTGGAGAATTCAGGGTAGGCTTCCATGCCCAGCTCAGCCATGTCGAGACCGTTGATCTCTTCTTCTTCGCTGACGCGGATGCCCACGGTTGCTTTCAGGATGAACCAGATGATCAGCGAGGCGACGAAGGTGAACACACCGTAAGCCACGATACCTGTCAGCTGGGTCATCAGCTGTGCTTCACCGTAGAAGATCACGGCGATGGTGCCCCAGATACCTGCAAAGAGGTGGACCGGGATAGCGCCGACAACGTCGTCGATCTTGAGCTTGTCGAGGAACGGAACCGCGAAGACCACGATCACACCACCGACTGCACCAATCCACAGAGCGCCGAAGAGCGTCGGAGCGAGCGGCTCGGCCGTGATCGAAACGAGGCCAGCCAGAGCACCGTTGAGCACCATGGTTAGGTCGACCTTTTTGTAGAGCAGCTGTGTCAGGATCAGCGCGGTTACAGCACCGGCTGCCGCCGCCATGTTGGTGTTGGCAAAGATGCGCGACACGTCGGAGACATCACCCACAGTGCCCATTGCGAGCTGCGAGCCACCGTTGAAGCCGAACCAGCCGAGCCACAGGATGAACGTGCCGAGAGTTGCGAGTGCCAGGTTGGAGCCCGGGATCGGGTTGACGCGGCCATCTTTGTACTTGCCCAGACGCGGACCAAGCACGATCACACCAGCCAGAGCAGCCCAGCCACCAACAGAGTGCACAACGGTCGAACCGGCGAAGTCGGAGAAGCCCATTTCGGACAACCAGCCACCGCCCCACTGCCAGGAGCCGGAGATCGGGTACATGAGACCGGTCAGAACGACAACGAAGGCAAGGAAGGGCCACAGCTTGATGCGTTCGGCCACAGCACCGGACACGATGGACGCGGTTGCGGCAACGAAGACCAGCTGGAAGAAGAAGTCAGAGCCAACCGACGCATAATCAAGCGCGGCATCGGCAGCGGCAACGCCGACCGGGTCAAGCACGGTCTGACCGCCAATGGCGAAGAAGCCGTTGAAGTCGCCCGGATACATCGTGTTGAAACCAACGAGCCAGTACATGATGGCGGCGATGGAGAAGAGCGCGATGTTCTTGGTCAGCTGCATCGCCACGTTCTTGGAACGCACGAGGCCCGCTTCGAGCATGGCAAAACCAGCTGCCATGAAGAACACGAGGAAGCCTGCCATGAGGAACAGGAGTGTGGTGAAGATATACGGGCCGACCTCGTCCATGGTCGGCGCGGCGGCCTCTTGAGCCATGCCCATGACTGGCAGCGCAGCAAGCGCGGCAGCGGGCAGGAGTGTCTTGAGTAGTTTCATCTGTATGTGTCCCCTAATCTCTGTCACAGCGCCTGTTCAGAGCGCATCCCCATTGGTTTCGCCTGTGCGCACGCGGATGGCCTGCTGCGCATCGAGCACGAAGATCTTGCCGTCGCCGATCTTGCCGGTGCGGGCAGTCTTGGTGATGGTCTCGATCACTTGGTCTGCCATGTCGGCACCAACCACGATTTCGAGTTTGATTTTCGGCACGAAGTTCACCGCGTATTCCGCGCCACGGTAAATCTCGGTATGGCCGGACTGAGAGCCAAACCCCTTGATCTCGGTTACCATCATGCCGCGGACGCCAATGTCTGTGAGCGCCTCGCGGACTTCTTCAAGCTTGAATGGCTTGATTGTCGCTATGATGAACTTCACCTTGGTCCCTTTCCCTTGCAGGTCGATCTTGTTTGCAAGCGCAGAAAAGAGGCACACAGGAGGGGAATGGAAGATTCCAGCCAAGAGACCGGGGGCTACAGCACATCAAGTTGCACAAATTTTGCACAAATTTGCTACTTTGATTACTTTTTGTGCACTCAAAAAACCAAGTAACCTGTTCTTGACCAGTCCACATCGACGGCGAAAGCCACTAGATTGATAAAAAAGAGCAGCATCACAGGCGAACGCCATGACTGATTCACGACGCGGGAAAAACCGTCTGGTCGCGGACCGGCGATATCCCAAGACGCCACCCAAAGCGTCCAAGCCCCGCAAGGCGCCCCCAGCCAAGCGCAAGACGACGCGTGCCAAGGCCAAGCGCGGCCGAATCGTCGGGTTCTTCACCGGCATCATCAGCTGGGTGTTCCGATTTTTCTTTCGGCTGTTTCTGCGCGCGGGCCTTGTCGCTGCGATTATAATCGCCGGATTTGTCGGCTACGAATACACGACCCTGCCTCCGGTTTCCGAAGCGCTGGATGGCCGCGCTCGAGGGTCCGTGCAACTTTTGGACCGTGACAGCGTCGCCTTTGCATGGCGCGGCGACCAGTTTGGCGGGGTCGTGACGGCCGACACTGTATCCCCGCACCTCAAGAACGCCGTGATCGCGACCGAAGACCGTCGCTTCTACAGCCACTTCGGCATTTCGCCTCGTGGCGTGGCCTCGGCGGTTCGGATCAACCTATCCGAAGGGCGCGGGCCGCTTTCGGGGCATGGCGGGTCCACGATCACACAACAAACCGCGAAACTGCTTTGCCTTGGTGTGACCTTCGACCCCAACGCATGGAAGAACGAAGCGGAGTATGTCGCCGACTGCCGACGCGGATCGCTTTACCGCAAGGGTAAAGAAGCCGTCTACGCGCTGGCGATGGAGCTTAAGTATTCCAAGGATGAGATCCTCTCGATCTATCTGAACCGCGCATATATGGGCGGCGGCGCTTATGGGGCGGCTGCGGCGGCAGAGCGGTATTTCTCAAAACCGGCCTCAGCGCTGAGCCCGCAAGAAGGTGCTATGATCGCCGGTCTGCTGACTGCGCCGTCCAGCCTTGCACCGACATCGAACATTGAACGGTCACAGGCGCGGGCTGCCACTGTGCTCCGGTTGATGAATGAACAGGGTTTCTTGACGGACGAACAGACGCGCGCCGCACAGGCAAACCCAGCCGTGCTGTCGGATAAGGCCAAGACACAGACAGGGGGTTACTTCGCGGATTGGGTCATGCAGTCCGGCCCGGATTTCTTTACACGTGACACAACCGAGGACGTAGTTATCTCGACAACGCTGGATCAGCGTATTCAAAAGGCCGCCGAAGACGCGATCAAGACCGTCTTTGCAACCAAGGTGCGTGAAGGGTCCAAAGCGCAGGCGGCGATTGTCGTGATGTCAGCCGATGGCGCAGTGCGTGGCATGGTGGGTGGGCGACAGACCAACGTGTCAGGCGTCTTCAACCGCGCGACGCAAGCCAAGCGACAGACCGGATCAGCTTTCAAACCCTTTGTCTATGCGACGGCGCTCGAGTTGGGCTACAGCCCCTATGACCCGGTGACGGACGAGCCGTTCTGCATGAACATTCCAGGCTCTGGTCGCTGGTGCCCAGAGAACTATTCGGGACAATATTACGGAGCGGTCACGCTGACCGAAGCTTTGGCGAAAAGCCTGAACATTCCGGCAGTGAAAATATCGGAATCCGTGGGCCGCGATCTGGTGCGCAAGGTATCTGAGGATTTCGGCATTCAAAGCTCTTTGACCGACACGCCAGCATTGGCGCTTGGCGCGTCCGAAGCATCATTGCTGGAAATGACAGGCGCTTATGCCGGTATCCTGAATGGTGGATCTTCCGTAACGCCCTATGGCCTCAGGGAATTGCGTCTGGTTGGCGAAGATCAACCCTTGATGGGCACCGGCGGCGGGATCGGGGAGCGCGTCATCAATGAAGAGGCAGCACGCCAACTCATTTGGATGATGGAAAAGGTGGTCAGCCAAGGCACAGGCGGACGTGCGAAACTGTCGGATCGTCAGGTCGCGGGTAAGACGGGCACATCTCAGGAAGCGCGCGATGCTTGGTTCATTGGGTTCACAGCGGATTACGTGACGGGCGTCTGGATGGGTTACGACGACAACACACCTCTTGCTGGGGTGACAGGCAGCGGCCTGCCTGCCGAGATCTGGCACGAGGCGATGGTGCGTGTCCACGAAGGCCTGCCCGTGCGCCCCTTGCCTATGATCGAACCGACCCCGCCGCGACAGGTTGCGCAACCACAACCGCAACAACCCGCACAGCAGCAGGATCAAGGTGGCAATGCGCTTGAAAACGCGCTGAACCAACTCTTGCGCGATATTCTGGGTCAAAACTGACCTCGCTTCATCACAGGCCAGATCGTCGTCTTTCCCCTTCCCATTTCCGGCGGTGGGCAATAGCGTCCGCACAAACGAAAAAGGGGAGACACCATGACCAATGCCATCGACGCCCGCCTTGCGGAACTGGGCCTGACTTTGCCTGACGCACCTGCGCCCGCCGCGAATTACGTGCCGTTCGTGCAGACCGGAAATCAGGTTTATGTGTCGGGCCAATTGCCGACCGGGCCAGATGGTCTGGTCAAGGGCAAGCTTGGTGATGATCTCGATGCCGAGGCCGGCGCAGAAGCAGCCAAGTACTGTGCTCTGGCACTGTTGTCGCAGGCCCGCAAAGCAGCG
This sequence comes from Marivita cryptomonadis, assembly GCF_002115725.1. Lineage (GTDB taxonomy): Bacteria > Pseudomonadota > Alphaproteobacteria > Rhodobacterales > Rhodobacteraceae > Marivita > Marivita cryptomonadis. The sequence continues at coordinate 108,147 of NZ_JFKD01000002.1, read as the reverse complement.
GGTGGCGATCTGAGCAAGGTTCGCGTGGTCAAGCTGGTAGGTTTTGTGAACTCTACCGCCGATTTCGGTGACCAGCCCAAAGTCGTGAATGGCGCGTCGGATCTGATGGTAAGCGTTCTGGGCGACAATGGCCGACATGCTCGTTCTGCAGTGTCGGCGGCATCCTTGCCATTTGGTGTGGCTGTCGAAATCGAAGGGATTTTCGAACTGCTATGACCCGGCTGCCGCCCGCGTTTCTGACGCGCCCGATTGCGCATCGCGGCTATCACAACAAGGCCGAAGGGGTGATCGAAAACAGCCCCTCGGCTTTTGCCGCCGCCATCGCAGCCGGGTATCCGATCGAACTTGACCTGCAACTGTCGCGCGATGGTGTGCCGATGGTATTTCATGACGACACGTTGGAGCGGCTGACTGCGGAAACAGGGGCGGTGCGAGACCGGGATGCCGCCGAGCTTGAGACGTTCACGCTCAAAGGCGGCACCGACCGGATTCCGACGCTGGCGCGTGTGTTGGAGCAGGTCGATGGGGCCGTGCCCCTGCTGATCGAACTGAAGGACCAGCACGGCGCGATGGGTGAAACCGATGGCGTTCTGGAACGGGCGGCTTTGGATGTTCTCAAGGAATATGCGGGGCCGTTTGCGCTCATGTCCTTCAATCCGAGCATGATTGCCAAGGTCGCTGCTTTGTCACCTGAGACACCGCGCGGCATTATTGGTTGCGCGTGGCGCAAGATCGACGAACCACATGTGCCGGTGGATCGGCGCGCCGAATTGGCCGCAATCCCCGGTTTCAAAGAGATCGACGCCGATTTCCTGAGCCATGATCACACCGATTTGGACTCTCCCCGCGTGGAACAGCTCAAGGCGCAGGGTGTTCCAATCCTGTGTTGGACGATCCGCAGCCCTGAGCAAGAACGTCAGGCCCGCAAAATCGCAGACAACATCACCTTTGAAGGTTATGTGGCTTGATCCGCGTCTGATCAGACCCACGTAGCATCGCGTAACCAAGGAACGGACATGTCCGACCCAACCGACGCACCCACAATCGCCATATCAATGCACGGGTCCCTGTCGCAGATCGCGCCGGAGGATTGGGATGCATGCGCTTGCCCGGAAGTGACAGATGGCGGGAGAGCCTATGATCCGTTCACGACCTACCGGTTCCTCAAGGCATTTGAGGATAGTCGGTCTGTGGGCACAGGCACAGGCTGGGATCCGCGCTACATGACAGCCGAGATGGACGGGCAGACCATTGCCTGCGCGCCACTATATGCGAAAAGCCACAGTCAGGGTGAATACATCTTCGACCACAACTGGGCGCATGCATGGGAACGCGCGGGCGGGCGGTACTACCCCAAACTTCAGATGGCAGTCCCGTTCACGCCGGCCACAGGCCGTCGGTTCCTGACCCGTCCGGGTTTCGAGGCCGAGGGGATCAGCGCTTTGGTCCAAGGTGCGGTTCAGGTGGCGTCAGACAACGAATTGTCATCGCTCCACATCACCTTCTGCACCGAAGCCGAAGCGATTGCCGGAGAACAGATCGGCCTGTTGCGTCGCCGCACGCAGCAATACCATTGGGAGAACCGAGGCTATGCCGATTTCGATGCCTTCCTTGCCGACCTGAGTTCGCGCAAGCGCAAAACCATCCGCAAGGAACGCGAACGTGCACAGGGGTTCGGCGGGACGATCCACCAGTTCACTGGCGACCAGATCCAGCCCGAACACTGGGATGCGTTCTGGACGTTCTATCAGGACACCGGCGCACGCAAATGGGGGACGCCCTACCTCACCCGCAAATTCTTTGACATCGCACAAGAGCGGCTGCGGGATGACATCCTGCTGGTCTTGGCGGAACGTGACGGGCGTTGGGTCGCAGGGGCCATGAACGTCATCGGGCGCGACACGCTTTTCGGGCGCTACTGGGGCTGCGTCGAGGACCACCCCTGCCTGCATTTCGAACTGTGCTACTATCAGGCCATGGATTACGCGATTGCGCACGGCCAATCCCGCGTCGAAGCCGGGGCACAGGGCGAACACAAACTGGCACGCGGATATCTGCCGGTTTACACCCATTCCCTGCATTGGGTCGGAGACCCGGGTTTCTCGGACGCCATCGCGCGTTACCTTGAGGCCGAAGCGGAAGCTGTCGGACAGGATATTGAGGTTCTGACGAATTACGGCCCCTTCCGCAAAGTGAATACAGAGGATCACGAATGACCGAGAAACTATCCGACACAGCGCGCAAGACAGTCCTTGGCCCACTTCTGGATGCAGGCTGGAGCCTAGACGAAGAGAAAGACGCAATCAGCAAAACGTTCAAGTTCAGCGACTTCACGGAGGCCTTCAGCTGGATGGTTAGGGCGGCGCTTTGGGCTGAAAAATGGAATCACCATCCCGAATGGTTTAACGTCTACAATCGAGTCGAGGTCACTTTGACGACGCATGACGTTGGCGGCCTGTCGTCCCTGGACGCCAAATTGGCCAGAAAATTGGACACGCTTTAAGCCTGTATCGAGCGTATCGCGCCAGACGGTAAGGAATTCACAGTTTTTTCAGTGCTCTCACGTTTGGGCTTCTGCTAGCCTCAGATTGGTGAACAGTATGTGCGTGGTGAAATGTCCTCTCCGTCGAATGAACGTTTAACCCATCTCGTCTACGAAGCGTCGCTCGACAATTCGCTTTTGCCCGAGTTGATCCTCGAGTTGACCGAACAGGTACAGATGGCCGCGGATGGCCGGATGATCGAGGCCGACCAGCGCCACGATCTGAGCGATCTGATGATTCATTTCCGACGCGCCATCGAGATCTCGGAAAAGATGGTGCGCCTGCAGGAACGGGAATCCGATCTTGAAGCCGTGTTGGGGACTTTTGCGGTAGGGATCGCACTGGTTGACGACAACGGAGCGCCCTTGGTCATCAATCAAGCGATGCTGGAAACTGGGTTGGCGCTTGATGCGCCGATCAAACTTCTTCCGGCGACAGGTGGTAACGAAGAGGAAGCAAAGGCGAAAACACTGTCTCGCTGGGTGTCCGAGTCGAACCGGCTTGAAACCCCGCAATCCTTGATGACCCGCGAGAGCGAAACCACCTATCTGCTTCTGCCCCGCCAAGAGGCGATCCGCATGGGATTCCCCGCAAAGGCAGCCGCCGTTTTGGTAGCCACAAATCAGAACACCGCCGACGGGCTTCGCGCATTGGCTAGCGCCCATGACCTGACCCTGCGGGAACAGGCTTTGGTGCGCGGGTTGATGGAGACCAGCGACTTGCGCAAAGCGAGTACCGCAATGGGGATCAGCTACGAATCCGGGCGGACCTATCTTAAGCGGGTGTTCGAGAAGACAGGCCTCAACAGCCAAGTGGACCTGATCAACACCATCGCGAAAAGCCCGCTGTCGATGTTCCGGCAGCGCGAAACCACCGATGCGGAACGGTTTCAGGTACGGCGGTTGCTGCGGCTTCCGGACGGGCGGATGCTGGAATATTTCATTCTCGGGCCTGAGGACGGCAGACCTGTTGTGCTCTTTGATGCGCTGTCTGGATCGTCGATTGATCTAACCGGATTTCCACGCCAATACCTCGAACACCTCGATCACTACGGCGTGCGGTTGATCATGCCCTGTCGGCCGGGGATCTACCGGTCGGATTTCAAGAAGATGACCAGCCTTCGCGAATTTGCACCGGACCTGGAATGCCTGTTTGATGCGTTGGGGTATGATCAGGTTTCCTTGATGAGCTTTTCCTTCGGTTCTGGCGTGGCGCTTGGAACAGCACATGAATTGCAGGGGCGAATCCGGAAAGTCGTGCTCTCGTCGCCCAGTTATCCCAGTTACAAACACGACAACTGGCGCGAGTTGGATCAGTTCTATCACTTGTCAGCCGTTCTGGCACAGCGTTGGCCAGCGATGTTTCGGCAATTGATCCCGTTCCTCGTGCGCTCGATCATCCAGAACGCGCCCCGTTACATGGAGCGCTACTGCAAACGGACGCCCAGCGCACATGATGTCGAGTTGTTGTCGCATCCGACCATCAGCATCCGGTCTTCGAAGATGCTGGAAGAACGCACCGCTGGTGGGGTCAACGGCATGGTCGAGGAAAACCTGCTAAACGCACGTGGTTGGGATTTCGACGTGCGGCACGTGCTGGCCGAGACCGAAATTTACCATGGTGCCGACGACAATGTCGCTCCGGCACAAGGTGGCGAGTTGTTGTCCCGGCACTTGCCGAATGCCAGTTTCACGCTTTTCGACGACAGGGGCCACTACCAGCATATTTCAAGCTGGCCATGGATGGTAGCGCGGGCAGCGGGGCTAGACGTACGGCCCTATGATCGGACCTATACGATCCCGACGGTCTGAGAAAAAATGCCCTGCCGACACTTTGTCCCCATATGGGGATATTGCGTCCGATCGTGCTTCCCTAAGGTCATCTTACTGAGCCTTTTTCAGTACCAAAACTTTTTAGAGAACCCTTTGTAATGCCAAATATTTTAACGAAGGTCGCTGCCTACGAGCGCTTGGCGCAGGAGCGTCAGATGATGTCCCTTATTGATCAGGATATCATAGCTTTAGGCGGCGACTTCATCCCCCAACGATCCGACTGGATCTCGCTGTTCTATGACAGCGCTCACAAGGTGACATCGGATGATGGCAGTCAATATGCCTACCGTGCCATCACCACACGAGGCGAACTGCTTTGGTTCGTCTTCTCCAACGGCAAAGCGCGCGGATATCATTCCGAAGCGAATTGTCCCTTCGAAGCATTTGAAGAAGCACGTGCCGCGCTTGCCCAACGCCGCCAGATCAAGGCGCGCTGGACCGAGCTGCAGCGGATTGCGCGCGCCCTTCGACGCCGGCAGGCGCGCTTTGATATCCTGATCGAAGACGCGCACAGCTCACCCCTCTGCCCGATGGGAACCCGGCATTTTCTGCGATCAGTGGGCCTGTCCGGCATAACGCGGCTGTCCGGGTTCAAACTGGCGTGGCTGATGCTACTGGAACCACAACTTGGTTTCGTGATCCACCAAGCCGCACTGCGCCAAGGCCTTCTGAACGCGGGCGACGCAGCCCCGATGGCCCTGCCCCGCGCCATGGCGACGACATCGCGCCGGAAACAGGTCGCACCGGTCGGCTGAACAACGGCACTCCGGGCAAGGGCGCAGCACCGCTTTCTGCGTTCCCTTGCCCGAAGGCTTCGCCTAACCTGCCCACAATGCTGGGCTATATCGTCAAACGACTGATCTCACTTGCCATAAGCCTGTTCGTGGCTTCGGTGGTGATTTTCGTCGTGGTCGAGATTGCACCCGGTGATCCGGCCAGCTTTATGCTGGGCATCAACGCGCAACCCGACACCGTGGCCGCTTTGCGCACCGAACTTGGGTTAGACCAGTCGAAACTCGACCGTTACCTAAGTTGGGTCGGCGGCATGCTTACCGGTGATTTCGGCACGTCCTACACGTACCGCACCCCCGTGGTGCAGATGATCGCGGACCGAATGTGGGTGTCGCTGCCACTTGCGCTTTATGCGCTGACGCTGTCGACATTGATCGCTTTTCCGGCGGGCATTTTCGCCGCTGCGCGTCGCGGTGGCCCCGGCGATCTGGCTGTCACCGGAGCGACGCAGCTGGGCGTCGCGATTCCAAACTTCTGGTTTGCAATGATGCTGGTGCTGATCTTTGCCATCAACTTGCGCTGGTTCAGCGCAGGAGGTTTTCCCGGTTGGGACAAGGGTTTCTGGGGCGGGATGAAAGCACTGACGCTGCCTGCCATCGCGCTGGCCCTGCCGCAAGCGGCAATCCTGACACGCGTGATGCGATCCTCACTGCTCGACATTCTGGGCGAGGATTTCATGCGCACCGCGCGCGCCAAGGGGCTTACGGAACGCCAGGCGCTCTGGCGGCACGGGCTGCGCAATGCGCTGATCCCCGTGCTGACGATCATCGGTCTGCAATTCGCCTTCTTGCTGGCGGGTGCGATCATCATCGAACAGGTCTTCTTCTTACCGGGCCTTGGGCGGCTGATCTTTCAGGCCATCACCCAGCGCGACTTGATCGTGGTTGAATCCGTGGTGATGCTCTTGGTCTTTGCCGTCATTGTGGTGAATTTCCTTGTCGATCTGGCCTATGCCGCCGTCGATCCCCGGCTGAGGACACGGACATGAGCCGCAACCTGATCCTTGGTGGACTTCTCACCAGCGTCTTCGTCATCGCGGCGCTTCTGTCCTTTGTCTGGACGCCGGACAGTGTCGAAGCGATGAACATCGCGGGCCGCCTCCAACCGCCCAGCTCGGACAACTGGTTGGGCACCGATCACTTCGGGCGGGACATCCTGTCGATGCTGATGGTCGGCGCGCGCACATCCATTGCCGTCGCTTTGGTGGCGGTTGGAATCGGCATGGGGCTTGGCGTGCCTTTGGGTCTGGCCGCCGCCGCGCGGCGGGGCGGGATGCTGGACGAGGTCATCATGCGGATGAACGACCTGATCTTCGCTTTCCCATCGCTGGTCATTGCGATCCTGATCACCGCCGTCTTCGGCCCAAGCGCCACCAACGCGATTATCGCCATCGGGATATTCAACATCCCCGTCTTCGCCCGCATCACACGTGGCGCCGCACTTAGCCTGTGGAAGCGCGAGTTCATCATGGCAGCGCAGGTGGCAGGCAAGACCCGCACCCGCATCAGCGTCGAACACATATTGCCGAATGTTGCCAACCTGCTGATCGTGCAGGGCACCATCCAGTTCAGCCTTGGCATTCTGGCCGAAGCGGGTCTGAGCTATGTCGGCCTTGGCGCGCAGCCCCCGATTCCAAGCTGGGGACGCATGTTGGCCGATGCGCAAACCATGGTTTCGCTCGCCCCGCATGTGGCCCTGATCCCCGGCCTGACCATCATAGCGATGGTGCTGGGCCTGAACCTCTTGGGGGACGGCCTGCGGGACGCGCTTGATCCGCGCCTCAAAGTGGTGCGCGCATGACTCTGTTACGCATCGAGAACCTGTCGCTTGCGATCCACGGCACGCCGATCTTGCATGGTATTTCACTGAAGATCGCAGAGGGCGAGATCACGGCGCTGACGGGGGAAAGCGGATCTGGAAAGTCCATGACCGCCTTCACAACAATGGGCCTGTTGCCGAAAGGAACGAGCACCAGCGGCACCATCACTTTCGATGGAACCGAACTGCTGACCGTCCCCGAACCAAAGATGTGCGACCTGCGTGGCCGCGAGATCGGCATGGTCTTTCAGGAACCCATGACAGCGCTGAACCCGGTGCAAACAATCGGCGCACAAGTGATGGAGACCATCCTTATTCACAAGGCCATGCCTCCGGATCAGGCGGAAGAGCGTGCCCGCGAAGTCCTCGTCCGCGTCGGCCTGCCCCCTGAACGGTTCCCCCTGACACGCTACCCGCACGAACTCAGCGGTGGTCAGCGCCAGCGCGTCGTCATCGCCATGGCAATCGCCCTGCGTCCCCGGCTTCTGATCGCGGACGAGCCGACAACGGCGCTCGATGTGACGACACAGGCGCAGATCCTCGACCTGCTCAAACGGCTGGTCAAAGAGGACGGCATGGCGCTGATGATGATCACCCATGACCTTGCCGTGGTCAGCGACATGGCCGACACGCTCAACGTCATGCGCCACGGAGAAATCGTGGAGTCCGGGCCAACCGCGCAGGTCTTGCGCGAAATGCGCCATCCTTACACAAGGCAGCTCTTCGAAGCGTCGCGCCACCAGGCTGATCTGGGTAAGGCCAAAGCCGAGGCGCCGCTGCTCTCGGTCCAGAACGTCAGCCGTGACTACCCGCTCCCCCGCAAAACACCCTTTGGGCCCCGCCCTATGTTCCGCGCTGTCAACACTGTCAGCTTTGAGATCAAACGCGGCGAACGCGTGGGGCTTGTCGGCGAATCCGGGTGTGGCAAATCCACCCTCACCCGCGCCATCCTTGGCCTTGAACCGACGCAAGGTGGCCAGATCACCCTCGCCGGGGATCCTGTCTGGCGGGACGGCCATCCGAACCTGAAAGTCCGTCGCAAGATGCAGGTGGTGTTCCAGGACCCCTATGGCAGCTTCAACCCCCGCCACCGCGTTGCACGTCTGATCACCGAACCTTTCCACCTCTTGCCCGACCCGCCCAAAGGCACAGACCGCGACACCGCGATTGCCGAAGCCCTGATTGCCGTGGGCCTCAAGCCAGAAGATGCCAACCGCCACATCCACGCCTTTTCCGGCGGCCAACGCCAGCGCATCGCCATCGCCCGCGCGCTCATCATCAAGCCCGATCTGATCGTCTTCGACGAAGCGGTCTCTGCTCTCGACGTGCGCGTGCGGGCGCAGATCCTCGACCTGATGGCCGATCTCAGCCGCGCCTATGGCCTGACATATCTGTTCATCAGCCACGATCTTAGCGTCGTGCGCTCCATCACCGACCGCGTGATGGTCATGCGCGCAGGTGAGATTGTCGAAGATCGTCCAACAGCAGATATCTTCCATGCACCCAACCATCCCTATACCCGCGAGCTGATGGACGCCGCGCCACAACTTCCCGACTTTCCAGAGGCCCAAGATGCTCCCCACCCTGCCCTTTGATCCCAGCCATGTCCTGATCGGCGGCACATGGCGCGCGACACCGGATACGCTGCCGCTCATCAACCCCTCCGATGGCAGCACGCTGTGCCGGATTGGCCGCAGCGCGGATGCGGATGTGGATGGCGCTGTCACTGCTGCCCAGATCGCGCTGGACGGTGAATGGGGCAAGATGAGCGCGCTGGAGCGCGGTCGCTGCCTCACTCGCCTCGGCCAGCTTGTGCTTGAGCACACTGACCTTCTGACAACGCTGGAAACACTGGACGTGGGCAAACCCATCACCCAAGCCCATGCAGATGCCCTCGCACTGGCACGGTATTGCGAATTCTACGGTGGTGCCGCGGACAAGGTACACGGCGAGACCATCCCCTATCTCGACGGCTACACCGTCTACACCTTGCGCGAACCGCATGGCGTGACAGGCCATATCGTGCCGTGGAACTACCCGATGCAGATCATTGGCCGCTCTGTCGGGGCCGCGCTTGCCATGGGCAATGCCTGCGTTTTGAAACCCGCCGAAGATGCCTGCCTGACCGCGCTGATGTTTGCCCATCTGGCCAAGGCGGCGGGATTTCCCGATGGTGCGCTGAACGTGGTCCCCGGCCTTGGAGCCGAGGCGGGTGCCGCGCTTGCGCGCCATCCCGGTGTCCAGCATTTGAGCTTCACAGGCTCGGTCCAGACCGGGCGCATGATCCAAACGCTGGCTGCAGAAAACGTGGTGCCCGTGACTTTGGAACTCGGCGGCAAGTCCCCACAGATCGTATTTGACGACGCCGATCTTGACGCGGCTTTGCCGTTCCTCGTCAACGCCGGGCTTCAGAACGCCGGACAGACCTGTTCCGCTGCCTCGCGCATCCTGATCCATCGCAACATCTACGATACGGTTGCAGCCCACATGGCCGACGCGTATCGCGCCAAGACCGTCGGTCCCGCCAGCAGCGATCCCGATATTGGCCCGTTAATCTCGACCAAACAGAAAGCCCGCTTCGAGACTCTGCTCAAAGCCGCCCATGATCTGCCCTGCATTGCACAAACCCCGATGCCGGATGACCTGCCATCGGATGGCGCCTATGTGCAGCCACGCCTCTACGGCCCTGTGCCCCCGGATCACCCCTTGTCGCAGGAAGAGCTTTTCGGCCCCGTGCAGGTGCTGATCCCCTTCGACACCGAAGACGAGGCCATCCGAATCGCCAACGGCACGATCTACGGCCTTGTCGCCGGTGTGTGGACGGCCAATGGCGCGCGCCAAATGCGACTGGCCAAAGCGGTGAAAACCGGTCAGGTTTTCATCAACAATTACGGCGCAGGCGGCGGGGTCGAACTGCCCTTCGGCGGTGTTGGAAAATCAGGACATGGTCGAGAAAAGGGGTTCGAAGCGCTTTACGGTTTCTCATCCCTGAAAACCGTCGCCGCCAAACATGGATAAGGGGAGAGCAGGCATGAGGCTCAAAGGCAAAACCGCAATCGTGACCGGGGCCGCCTCCGGCTTCGGCGCGGGCATCGCACGCAAATTCGCGGCAGAGGGAGCGACCGTGATGGTCGTTGACCTGAACACTGACAGCGCCAAAACCGTCGCAGCCGAGATCGGTGGCGTCACCCACACCGCCGACATATCAAACGGCGATCAGGTTGCCGACATGATCGAAACGGCGATCAAGACAATGGGCCATGTCGACATCATGGTGAACAACGCCGGTGTGACCCATCTGCCCGGACCAATGGAAGACATCACCGAAGACGACTTCGACCGCGTCTTCGCCGTGAACTGCAAATCCGTCTATCTCAGCGCCCGCAGCCTCGTGCCCCATTTCAAACATCGCGGCTCAGGCAACATCCTCAACATCGCCTCCACTGCAGGAGTGTCACCGCGCCCGCGCCTCAACTGGTACAACGCCTCCAAGGGCTGGATGATCACCGCCACCCGCACCATGGCGGTTGAACTCGCACCCGACGGCATCCGCGTGAACGCGCTCAACCCGGTGGCGGGAGAAACGCCGCTCCTCAAAAGCTTCATGGGGGAAGACACGCCGGAAATCCGTGCCAAGTTCCTTTCCACCATCCCGCTGGGTCGCTTTTCGCAACCCGAAGACCTTGGCAACGCTGCAGCCTTTCTCTGCTCGGACGAGGCGAGCATGATCACCGGCGTCTGCATGGAAGTCGACGGAGGCCGCTGCATATGAGCCCGGCTTCTTTGGGCCCCAAATACCTCGGGGAGTGTGAGGGGCTGGCCCCTCACTCCGACGCAGCCAAAGGCGGTACATCAAAATGACGCCCGGTCCCCGCAATTTGATCACCGATGTCGCCGGTCTGGCAGTTGGCAACGCTCAGGACGATGACCTCAAGTCCGGCACCACGGTTCTGCTGTCAGAGGACGGTCCAATGACAACAAGCTACGCCGTGATGGGCGGCGCTCCGGGCACGCGCGACACAGACCTGCTGGAACCGGACAAAACCGTCCCCGGCGTCGACGCCATTGTCCTCTCGGGCGGGTCGGCATTTGGCCTTGCCGCGGCACAAGGCGTGATGGACGCGCTGGCCATGCAAGGGCGTGGGTTTCAGGTGCATTCCGCCCGCGTCCCGATTGTGCCGGCAGCGATCATCTTCGATCTGCTGAACAATGGTCAGAAGGGCTGGACGGAAAACCCCTATCCGGGTCTGGGGCGCATAGCTCTGTCAGCTGTAACACGGGATTTCACCCTCGGCACCGCAGGCGTAGGCACCGGGGCAACGGATGCGCAACATAAAGGGGGGCTGGGGTCGGCCTCTCTGGTCCTGCCGGACGGCACAACAATCGGCGCGCTTGTGGTGGTCAACGCGTTGGGCAGCGCAACAACTCCAAGCGGCAAACACTTCTGGGCCGCGCCGTTCGAGATCGGCTCGGAGTTCGGTGGGCTGGGGCCGGATCCGGCAGCAAACCTCCAACCTCTGCCCCCTAGTCGCAAGACAGCCGCAATGGCACAGCATGGCAACACCACCATCGGCATCGTTGCCACCGATGCCGCATTGGACAAAGCCGGATGCAAACGTCTGGCCACGGCGGCGCATGATGGGTTCGCACGGGCACTTGTGCCTGCGCACACACCCTATGATGGCGATCTGATCTTCGCGTCCAGCACCGCCCGACGCGGCCCTCCTGCAGAGGACATCATGCCCCTGCTCGGACATTTCGCGTCTGTCTGCATGGCACGCGCCATCGCGCGCGCGATCTGGGAAGCGACACCGCGCGCAGATGACGGCCTACCAACATTCCGGCAAGAGCGGGGGCAGAATTGATCCATCGGTTTTGCAACCTTCGTTGACGGAGGTTGTTTATCTCAGGATCGGCGGTTTGTCCGGATTGCCCCCTGGCGCCACACGCTCCACCGGTGCTGGCACTTCAGGCTCCGGCAGATCGAACCGCAACCCGACGCGCGCCAATTGCGCTGTGACCGGATCACTGTCTCGCAAGAACACCACATCAAGCGCGGCGGCTTCCAAACCGGAAAACACCAGCGCTTCCTGTATGGCGCGCGCCAAGGCGCCCTCTGCCCCCGGCACTGCGCCCGTAAAGCCGATAAGATGCCCACGCACACCACTGTCATAGACCACTTCGGCCAGATATCCTCTCCGCGCCAATCCGGTCGCTGTGCGCAGCTTGGCGTCGATCGCTTCCAGCAATCCAGCAGGAAGTGCACCGGGCGCGCGCAGCTCTTCCGGACGTGCCTCGGCTTCGGATGGGCCTTGGGCCACGGTCTCCGCCAGCCAATCCACCGCCTCGGACGGCAACAGAATCGACGACGGAGCAACTTCGGGGTTCAGCGCGATGCCGATCCCCTGCCCGGCCAGCATGCCGACAATCGAGCGGCCTGACAAAGCAGCATAGGGTACGGCGCGGCCAGAAAATGCGCCCAGTCTCTCTTCGGTGTCGAACACCAGCACAAACCGTGCATCGCCCAGATCGAAGAGTTCCGGTTCTGCCTGATCGCCTTCGGCTTCGCGCGCAAGCATGAGAAACAGCTCTGCTTCGGCCAGCCTGTCATAAAACCGCAGGCGCGGCGCATCTGCATCAGCGTCGGCTTCCATCGCCGCATGGGCGTGGTCCAATGGGGTTTGCAACGTCATGCCATCACCTCTTGAACCCGGGCCCGCAGGGCAGGAAGTACCTCGGCCTCGAACCACGGATTTTTCTTGATCCAAGCCGTATTGCGCCAGCTTGGGTGCGGCAAGGGCAGAACCGAAGGCCAATGGTCGCGCCACGCACGCACGGTATCCGTGACCCCAACCTTTGTGCGCAGGTGATACTTGTGCGCATACCCCCCGACGACCAGTTTGAAAGGCACTGTGCCAACATGGTCCAACACCTCGTCATGCCACGTCCGACGGCAGATCACGGGCGGCGGCAGGTCCGAGCCCGCGGCATCATAGCCGGGGAAGCAAAACCCCATCGGTACAATCGCAACACGGGTTTGGTCGTAGAACGCATTGCTGTCCAGCCCGAGCCAATCGCGCAGGCGGTCCCCAGAGGGATCATCAAACGGAATGCGGCTGGTGTGCGCACGCATCCCCGGCGCTTGGCTACAGATCAGCAGTCGCGCTCCAGCGCGAAACCAGACTACGGGCTTGGGACGATGGCGGGTCGCAGTCGCGGCAAAGCGGTCGGCACAGAGGGTGCAGTTGGAAAGACGGTTCTGAACAATCATGTCACCGGATGTAATGCCTCGCGGCTCAGGTCAATGATGCAGGCACGACCAAACGTGTGTCATAGCGGATCAGACGCGCGATGCGGCGTAGGTGATCGGGACGAAACGCCACGCAGCCTTCAGTGGGATAGCCCGGACGCCTCCAGCGGTGCAGAAAGATCGCAGAGCCACGCCCCTTTTCGGCGCGCGGCCAATTCCAGTCAGTCAGCAGAACCAGATCATAAAGCGGATCTGCCCGGCGTAGGGTTTCGTGGCTATGAGGATACGGTGCCCGAACCATGAGGTTATAGTCTTCATGGGTCGGATCATCAGACCAGAGATCACCGGGCCTGATCGGCACCGCCCAGTCGGTCGGCCGGGCCATGCGGTCAGGACGATAGAGCAGCCCGACGATCCGGTGCATCCCAACAGGGGTTCCGCCGTCGCCTTCACGCTTGTTCGCAAGGACGCCACCCTTGCCGATGGTACAGGGCCACAGCCGCCCCATGAATCGCAGCCCCTGACGGGTCAGAACCATGTCGTGCCGCGTCACAGAAGATGCCCCGACTTACGCGCCTTAGTGGCCAGATAGTCGGTATTGTGCGGGTTTTCCCCAACCTTCAAGGGTACGCGTTCAGCAACAGTGATACCCTGCTTCTCCATCATCGCAATCTTGGCCGGGTTGTTTGTCATCAGCCGAACCGCGTTGAAGCCCAACTTGCGCAGCAATTCGGCCCCGATGCGGAAATCCCGTTCATCATCTTCAAAGCCAAGGCGGTGATTTGCCTCGACCGTATCAAAGCCCTGATCCTGCAGCGCATAGGCGCGCATCTTGTTGGCAAGCCCGATCCCACGCCCTTCTTGGTTCAGGTAAAGCAGTATGCCCTCGCCCTCGGCCCCCATCGCCGCCAACGCGCCGTTCAATTGCGGACCGCAGTCACATTTGAGGCTGCCCAAGAGATCTCCGGTAAAGCACGCCGAGTGTAACCGTGAGAGCACGGGATTGGCCCGGTTCGGGCGTCCGATTTCTATCACGTAGTGTTCTTCCGATCCGTCCTCGGGTCGGAAGACATGCAAACGCGCATTTTGCGCCGCACGCAGCGGCACCCGCGCCGACACCACGCTGTCAAAAACAACCGAAGCGCCCAATCGTGGCGCTGCCGCAGCCGGATCAAGCACAGTTAGCGCATGTTCAGCCGCAAACGTCTTGGGGTCAGGCAGGGGCGCAACGAGCACCGCCGGCAAAAGTCGCGCGGATTTGGCGAGCGTCACTGCCAGACGATGCAGTGTTGGATCGCCTTCGCGGCGGGTTACCAACGGCCCTTTCATTGGATGGGACAAATCATCAGCGGGATCAGCGACCGCCTGAACCCAACGCAGTGTCGCGTCCTTGGGGAGCGCCACACGCGCGACATCACCATCATAGGCCCGCGCCTTGAGCGTTGCGGCGCGACGCCCAGTCAGCACCAAATCAACATCAGCCCCCAATGCGATCACGTCTTGCAGCCTGTCGGCTTCAAGCGACTCGACCGCCAGCACCAGAATGCCATGCGTATTGCCCAGAACAATCGGCACCCCCATGCGTAAATCTGCCCTCGCACGGGCGAGAAGATCGGTGATGTCAGGTGCCAGCGCCATCTAACCTTGGGTCTTTCACTAGGGTCATCTGCAACAAATGGGCCCGATTTATGAAACATTTGGCCCCTGCATACACGAGGCCGTGAAACACTTGCAGCAATTCTTGCCCGCGCGCAACGTCTTGCCCATCTGTCTTGAAACCGACGGAGAGACAACACAATGGCACAGCTCAAGAATATTCTTCTGGTCGACGATGACGACGACCTGCGCGAGGCTTTGGCCGAACAGCTCGTGATGACGGAAGACTTTGAAGTGTTCGAGGCGGATTGCGGGACTGCCGCAATGGGCCGGGTCAAGGAACAGCTTTACGATCTTATCATTCTCGATGTCGGTCTTCCCGATACCGATGGCCGCGAACTGTGCCGGCTGATGCGCAAGCAGGGTGTCAAGGCGCCGGTGCTGATGCTGACGGGGCATGATTCGGATGCTGATACGATCCTTGGCCTTGATGCCGGGGCAAATGACTATGTCACCAAGCCGTTCAAGTTCCCTGTGCTGCTGGCCCGTATCCGTGCGCAGCTGCGTCAGCATGAGCAATCCGAGGACGCCGTGTTCACGCTTGGGCCATACACCTTCAAGCCCTCAATGAAGCTCTTGATGACAGAGGACGACAAGAAAATCCGCCTGACAGAAAAAGAGACAAATATCCTCAAGTTTCTCTATCGTTCCACCGACGGCGTCGTGGCGCGCGATACACTGCTGCACGAGGTGTGGGGCTACAATGCTGGCGTGACCACGCACACACTCGAAACACATATCTATCGTCTGCGCCAGAAGATCGAACCCGATCCCTCAAACGCCCGGTTGCTCGTGACAGAGTCTGGCGGTTATCGCCTCGTGTCATAAGACCTTAGTCTATTTTGATTCAGATCAAAGAAGCATGGCATGCACATCTTTTATCTGAATGGTAACAGTTCCCGTCGCATATGCGGGTTATCATATGCACCTCCCTGTTGGACCTGGCCCCGGATTTTATCCGGGGTCTTTTTTTTCAGTAGACCCTGATTTCGCGAACCGTGACATCCGCGTCATAGTCATCCCCATACGCCACGATTGCCATGCTGTTGACATCCGAAGGGGCGACCATGGCCGGCATGCCCATATGCGACGGTGCAAACATGCTGAACGGAATGTCGACGGCCTGCCAGCCGTCACCCGCAACAAACTGAGCGCGGTATGAATGCCAGACACGCGACAAATGCGGCGTCTTGAGGAAGACGAAATAGCGCGCACCGTTGCCAATGACCGACAGGCGCACACCGGTTGCCTCAGCGGACCAACGCGCAGAGAAGCGACGCCGGGCTTGGACGAAACCACCGTTGTTTCTGGTACTGACATCGCCGCAAAGACGCAGGGCTTTCGACGGACCAGAGGTGACAACCTCTATGTGCCCAGACGAAACGCCACCCATGACGGTGTCGGCCACAAAATCCCACCGCGCGGCAGCATCTCCGGAAAAGTCGTCAAACACGGTCTCCATCAGCGATTGTTCGGCAAACAAGACAGACATTACACATCCCCCATTTTCCCGACCCAAATGTAGGTCGCGCAAAAAATAAAAAAAGCGCCTCTTAAAGAGGCGCTTTCCTTTCAAAGACTTGGCTGGCTGCAGATTACTCCGCGTCCTCTGTCTTTTTCTCGGGGGCCAGCTCTTCGCCGGTTTCCTGATCGACCATCTTCATCGCAAGGCGGACCTTGCCACGGTCGTCAAAGCCCAGAAGCTTTACAAAAACTTCCTGACCTTCCTTGAGCACATCCGACGGATGGTTCAGGCGACGGTTTTCGATCTGAGATACGTGGACCAGGCCGTCCCGCTTGCCAAAGAAGTTCACGAAGGCACCGAAATCGACGATCTTCACGACCTTGCCTTTGTAGACATGGCCCTCTTCCGGCTCTGCCACGATCGAATAGATCATGTCATAGGCCTTTTGGATGGCTTCGCCGTTCGGGCTGGCAATCTTGATGATACCGTCATCGTTGATGTCGACCTTGGCACCGGACACTTCCACGATCTCGCGGATGACCTTACCGCCCGAACCGATCACTTCACGGATCTTGTCGGTCGGGATCTGCATGGTCTCGATGCGCGGCGCGTGAACGCTGAATTCCGCAGCACCTGTGAGCGCCTTGGCCATCTCGCCGAGGATATGAAGACGGCCTTCCTTGGCTTGGGCAAGGGCCTTTTTCATGATTTCCGGCGTGATGCCCGCAACCTTGATGTCCATCTGCAGCGAGGTGATACCATTCTCGGTCCCTGCCACTTTGAAGTCCATGTCGCCAAGGTGATCTTCGTCACCGAGGATGTCGGTCAGAACCGCGTAGGAGCCGTCCTCTTCAAGGATCAGACCCATTGCAACACCCGCCACAGCGGATTTCAGCGGCACGCCTGCATCCATCATGGACAAAGAGCCTCCACAGACCGACGCCATCGAGGACGAGCCGTTGGATTCCGTGATCTCGGACACAACGCGCACGGTGTACGGGAAGTCGGTCGCCGCAGGCAGAACCGCCTGAAGCGCACGCCATGCCAGTTTACCGTGGCCGATTTCGCGACGTCCCGGAGGGCCAACGCGACCCGCTTCGCCAACCGAGTACGGCGGGAAGTTATAGTGCAGCAAGAAGTTGGAGCGGTAGTTGCCGTGCAGCGCGTCGATGATCTGTTCATCGTCGCCCGTGCCCAGCGTGGTCACCACCAAGCCCTGTGTTTCACCACGGGTGAACAAGGCAGAGCCGTGCGTCCGCGGCAGAAGCCCGGTTTCGCAAACGATCGGACGCACTGTGTCCAGCGCACGGCCGTCGATCCGCTTGCCGGTTTTCACAACGTCACCACGCAGGATCGACGCTTCGAGCTTTTTCATTGCGGACCCAAGGTTCGCATCTTCAAGCTGCTCTTCGGTCAACGCGTCTTTGATCGCCGTTTTGGCATCGGACAAAGCAGTTGTCCGCTCTTGCTTGTCGGTGATCGCATAAGCTGCGCGGATCTTGTCTTCTCCAGCAGCTTTCACAGCGGCATAAAGATCGGCATAATCCGGCGGCTGGAAATCAAACGGCTCTTTCGCTGCGGATTCGGCCAAGTCAATGATCAGGTCGATGACAGGCTGAATTTGCTCATGCGCAAAGGTCACAGCACCCAGCATTTCTTCCTCGGTCAGCTCGTAGGCTTCCGATTCCACCATCATCACGGCGTCTTTGGTGCCTGCGACAACCAGATCAAGCCGCTGCTCGGGGTTGTTGCGCAGCTGATCCATATCCTCGACTTCGGGGTTGAGGATGTATTCGCCATCGACATAACCCACGCGGCAGCCCGCGATCGGGCCCATGAACGGCGCGCCGGAAATGGTCAGCGCAGCAGAAGCTGCAATCATCGCAACGATGTCAGGGTCATTGACCAGATCGTGGGACAGAACGGTACA
This sequence comes from Marivita cryptomonadis, assembly GCF_002115725.1. Lineage (GTDB taxonomy): Bacteria > Pseudomonadota > Alphaproteobacteria > Rhodobacterales > Rhodobacteraceae > Marivita > Marivita cryptomonadis. The sequence goes on along the minus strand of NZ_JFKD01000002.1, from coordinate 89,861 downwards.
CATCACCAGAACTTCGTTCTTGAAGCCCGGCACAAACAGCGGACGGATCGGACGGTCGATCAAACGCGCGGTCAGCGTTTCTTTTTCCGTCGGACGCGCTTCGCGCTTGAAAAAGCCACCCGGCACTTTACCGGCAGCATAGTATTTTTCCTGGTAGTGGACGGTCAGCGGAAAGAAATCCTGACCGGGTTTCGGCTGCTTGGCGAACGTCACGTTGGCCATGACCGAGGTCTCACCGAGGGTGGCAATCACGCTGCCATCGGCCTGACGGGCAACCTTGCCCGTTTCCAGTGTGAGCGTTTCCTCGCCCCACTGCATGCTTTTCGTCGAAATGTTGAACATCATCGTTTCCTGTATGGGAGCACTCCCGGCCCTCCGGGTCTCCCGTTTTCATGGCGGCCCCATTGCCGCCGACCCTTTCATCATGTCATGCGCCAGGGTCGAAGCGTCACGTCTCAGATAGGTGGGCCTTACAGGAAATCGGGATCAAAGAAAACACTTCGTTTTGTCGCTACGCTTAAGGGTGACCCGGCGCAAAATCTTCGCAATACATGGTCGAAGGCGAAGCGCGCAAAAAGAAAAGGGCCCGCAAAGCGAGCCCCTCCGAAACCGTATATCGACAAGCCTTAGCGGCGAATGCCAAGACGCTTGATCAGGTCCTGATAGCGCGCTTCGTCTTTGCCTTTGGTGTAGTCCAAAAGCTTACGACGCTGTGCAACCAGCTTGAGCAAACCACGACGCGAGTGGTTGTCTTTTTTGTGGGTCTTAAAATGCTCGGTCAGGGTGGAGATGCGGCTGGTCAGAATGGCAACCTGCACTTCCGGGGAACCTGTATCGCCTTCTTTGGTGGCGAATTCTTTCATCAAGCGGTTCTTTTCTTCGACAGTAATCGACATCGGGGTCTCCTTTCGAAGGTTTGTGTGAATGGCACAAGCCGGGATGTCGTCCAGCAAGGCCCATGGAGAATCTCCGCACGTCATGCGGATGCGGGCGTATAGGCGAAAAAAATGGTGATGGGAAGCCTTAAGCGCCGGACCAATGGTCCTGCCGGTATCGCCCTGCGCTGCGGCCAGTCAACACTGCTGTGGGCACCTGTACGATCACGTCGCCCTCTACTAACACATCGGTCCAAAAAGGAGTCATTGCGCACAGACGCAAAGAGAGCGTTGAAGGTGACATATTCTTGCCTGTGATCATCGAAAGAACCCGATCTTGTGCATCTTCAAACGAATAAACCCGATCCGGGATCGACAGTTCGGAAGGCCTTTCGTGAATGCGCCCCGTGCGCTGAAACACCATCAACGCGCCGACTGGCTTGTCTTGCGGAACAGGCAAATCTTGCAACTTTTGGCGTGGAAGGCGGCCAATCAGCGCCAGACCCACAGCCACAATAGGGGCCAGAGCACCAATCTGAAACGCCAAACCCATGGACCCACACCTTAACCAATGAGGTCCACAACATAGCCTACCCCGGTAAACCAAACGTTTCGATCTGGCGGATTGCCCCCTTTACTCAAAGAGACTGACCGATGACATATCGCTCGGAGTGCGGCCAACACACTGGCTGTGTTTTGAACGACACGTAAAGCGGATGTCGGGGATGTCCGTCTTTCGTCAATCCCAGATGATGGACCTGTCCCCGAAGCCGTGACGCCACATCGTAGGCCCGACCTTCGTGTCCACCATGTACGCCCCATGCCGCAATCGTCATCCCGGCGCTTGCCGACCAGTGATCCAGAATATCATCATTCGCTGATCCAATGGGATGGTCCGCGCGCTTCAAGTCGTCAGGCCGGGTTGCCCGAAAGGCAAAGAGGTTGGCTATCATAACACCACCAAACCCCATGCTGCGGGCGCGGGTTTCACAGCGTGCAACGGTCGGATCATTTCGCTGTTCATCCGCAGTGGACGGATTGAGCATAATGAACAACAACACTGGTTGATCTGTGTCCCACGTTCGGGACAGTGCATACCGATATCGGTCACAGGGTGAATACCAGACACGGGACACGCAGCCGTCGGCAATGTGGGACCTGTGCACCAACCCTGCTGCGACGGCTACCGGCAGCCCCGTCATGCCGTAACGAACACCCGGGAAGGATGCACTTCACCAGATTTGTAGCGTCCGACCGCAACCGGCGCGCCATCGCATGAGACCCAGCATTCATCGCCATATTCGACACCGGATGCGATCACCATCGCCGGATTGCCGTTGCGCAGCTTTACAGCTGCTTCCGGGGTGCAGGTCAATTCCGGCAGATCGGCCAAACCCTCTTCCAGCGGCCTTAGATAAGCATCCAACTCTGCCGTTTTGGCCAATTCGTCGATCTGCTCGAGGCTGATCCCATCTTCGGCATCGAACGGGCCGGACCAGATACGCCTCAGGCGCAAGACATGACCCAAACAGCCCAGAGCCGCGCCCAAGTCTCTTGCGATGGACCGGACATAGCCCCCCTTGCCACAGACCAGCATCAAAACCGCATGATCGGCATCCGGTCGGTCGAGAAGGGTAAGTTCATCCACAAAAAGCGGGCGGGCGGCGATGTCCATTTCTTCGCCGTCACGGGCGCGTTTGTAGGCGCGCTCGCCGTCGATCATCACCGCCGAGAATTGCGGCGGGACTTGCAGAATGTCGCCTACGAACGCGTGCAGCGCTTCTTTGATGTCGTCATCACTGGGCCGCAGGTCGGAGGTGGCGATCACATCACCTTCGGCATCATCCGTACGGGTCGCCTGTCCAAACCGTACGGTAAACTCGTACGCTTTGAGAGCGTCGGTGATGTAGAGCACTGTCTTGGTGGCCTCACCCAAGGCAACGGCAAGCACGCCAGTGGCTTCAGGATCAAGCGTCCCGGCGTGCCCGGCTTTTTTGGCATCGAACGCCCAACGGACCTTATTGACCACCGCTGTCGAGGTCAGGCCGGCGGGTTTGTCCACCACCAACCATCCTGATATGTCGCGACCCTTGCGTTTGCGTGCCATCCTGCCTCTCGCGTCCCTGAAAGACCGGCGAGGTATCGCAGGGCAAGAAGCCTGTCAATTCAACTTGAGACCTTCAGTCGATCTCGCGCGCTTCGTCGATCAGCATGATCGGGATGCCATCCCGGATGGGATAGGCCAAATGCGCGGAGTGACTGATCAGCTCCTGACGACTGGCATCATATTCCAGTCGCCCTTGGGTTTGCGGGCATACCAGAGCCTCAAGCATTTTCCGATCGAACCCCGGAGTTTCGCTCATTGCAAGATATCCTCGGACTGGCCACCGCGCAGGGCATATTCGATCAGGGTAACCAACGTTTCCCGCCGTGTGGACAGCGAAGGGGCTTCCAGCAAAGCCTGCTTTTCCTCCGGCTCGAAATCCAGAAGCATGGACAGCGAGTTGATCAAAAGCTCGTCGTCCGCATCCTTGAGCGTGGCCCAATCCGCCGACAGATCACGAGCTGCGAAATACCGGTCTAGAAGGTTAAGAAAACCATCACGATCAAAGCTCCGATCATGTTCGGGCCCACCCTGATCCCGGTCGAAGCCATCCCAGTTCACCTCGAACCGTCGGTATGGCGTGAAGCCCTCGATCTCGTCACCCACCCTGAACCGCGATATCCCCGAAAGGGTGATCATATAGCGGCCATCTTCGGTTTCGGAAAACTGGGTCACGCGTCCGGCGCAGCCGATGCGCTGCAGCGCGTCCTTGTCACCATTGGGCCGTGCATTTGGTTGTACCATGCCGATCAGTCGGTCAGGCGTTTTCATAGCATCTTCAAGCATTTGCAGATAGCGCGGCTCGAACAGATGCAACGGAAGCCGTGCGCGGGGCAGCAACAGCGCCCCGGGCAACGGAAACACAGGGATAGACCCCGGCAATTCAGTGACTCTTGTCATAACAACGGACGTAGTCTGACGAACCGTTCAGGCAAATATCATCGAGCTCAATTTACGACGTCCGTTCAAAGCCACTGGGTCATTCGGCTTGAGCGCTTCGAAGATGGTCATCAACTGCGTCTTGGCAGCGGCATCGTTCCATTCACGATCCCGTCGGAACAACTCGAGCAGGTGGTCCACCGCAGCCTGTCCATCGCCCTTGGCATATAGAGCCTGCGCGAGGTCAAAACGTGCTTGGTGGTTGTCCGGATCCGCCTCAACCGCCGCTTGCAATTCTGCCACAGGGCCGGAATTACTTGCTTGTTTGGCAAGCTCCAATTGCGCGTGAGCAGCTTCCAGTTCCGGCTTGCCGGAAATCTCGGCAGGGGCACCGTTCAGAATGGCTTCGGCCTGTTCAAGGTCATCCGCAGCAAGTGCGCAACGTACCAGCCCGGCATAAGCGCGCACGTGCAGAGGATCTTCTTCGAGAACGGCTGCGAAGGTCTGCATGGCATCCACCGCAGCACCAGCTTCAAGCATCTCTTCCGCGGCCTCGACAGCGTCATCCAGTCCACCGCTGGCATCGCCTCCAGCCGCCTTGACCACACGTTCCACGAAAGCCTTGATTTCAGAGGCCGGTTGCGCGCCTTGGAACATGTCGATCGGGCGTCCCTTGACGAAGGCCACGACCGTCGGGATGGACTGGATCGGCAAGCCTTGCTGCGCCAACGCCTGAACAAGTCCCTGCGCCTCATCGACATTGACTTTGGCCATCTTGACCGCGCCGCGTGCGCTTGTCACTTCCGCCTCGAGCTGTGGCCCAAGGGTCTTGCAGGGGCCGCACCAGGGCGCCCAGAAATCCACGATGACTGGCGTTTCCATGCTGCCATCGACCACTTCAGCCATGAACGCATCCTGAGAAACGTCCTTGATCAGGTCAGCCGGTGCGGGGCTTTGTCCAAGTTCGATCATTTGCGTCTCCTGTCGAGTTTACCGGGAAGTCTGAGCGTAGATGGCGCACCGAACCCCGTCTTGCAAGGGGCTAGCCATTGATCAAATCGCCGATACAGCTGGCAACCGCATCAGGATGCGTGATCGGCACCATGTGACCCGCCCCTTCGATGACCGTATCCATGGCACCCGGTATCCGTCGTTGCAGCGTGGTATGGATCGCCGCGATCACTGGCTCCGTGTTGGCACCACGGATCAGACGTGTCGGGCACCTGATACCTTCGAGGCGTCCCGGTGCCAGCAGACCATTCGCATCCTCGACCAGACAGGGCTCTGTTTCGCGGATAAAGGGCATCTGTGCGGCAAATGACGTTCTTTCTGTGTCGCTCAGAGAGTCCCAAGGGCGGCCATCCCCCCAGATGCGGATGAAATCAGCCGCAGCATCGGACCAGTTGTCGTTTGCCAGCGCTGCGCCGAAGCTTTGGGATGTCTCGATATAGGTGTCGAACACATGCGGGTCGCTTTCACGTGCTGCTGCGAACAGCACCGGTTCAATAAGCGTCAGACTGTGCACCTTGTCTGGTTCTTCCATCGCCAGCCGCAAGGCGACAGTTGCTCCAAAGCTGTGCCCAATCACATGGGCGCCTTCAGCAAGGCAGTCCTTGGCAATGGCCGTGACCTGATCGTGCAGATCGGAACGGCGATCCCACGGCGCACTGCGCCCGTGGCCCGGCATATCCGGTGCGACCATCGACAAGGCGGTCGACAGCCGTGAAGCGAGAGGCGTCCAGACTTTGGAATGCGCAAGGGCGCAATGGAGCAGCAGGGCCGGTTGCGGCCCGCTGCCAAGAGACCGAACGAAGACTGGAAAACCTCCTTTCAACTCATCGAGCATCAGAGCTTTCCGGCAAGGTGCAGGTCAAGATCCCCAATCCGGTCCTGTCCCCAGAAACGCTGATCATTGTCCGTGATATAGAACGGCGCCCCGAATACACCGCGCAACGCCGCCTCTTCGAGATTAGCGGCATAGGCTTCGGCACCGCTGAGCAACCCACTGTCGGCCAGGGCCGGGTCAAAGCCTGCATCGGCCAGCATTGCTCGGACCACGTCATCCTGCGCAATATCTTTGTCTTCGGCCCAGACAGCCCGCAGGAAACCATGTGCGAGCTTGCCAAGGTCCCCGCCACCCGCATTCTGTGCTGCGATGATCGCGTAGGATGAGGGCGCCCCGTTGGTCGGCCAGAACGCCGGTTGCAAATTCAGCGGAAGCCCCAGCTTTTTCGATTGCCGGGTCAGTTCCTGCGCCCGTAGCTGCTGGCGGCTGGGATGCCGCTCTTTGGGTGGGGTGCCGCCCGTCCGACCAAAAAGAGCGACCACATCCAGAGGTTTGTAGGTGATGGTCGCACCGTGTTTTGCCGCGACATCTTCCAACCGCGTGCCCGCGAGGTAGGCATAGGGTGACAGTGTTGAGAAAAAGTAATCAATGTGGGCCATTTGGTCCCTCCGGGCGTCAGTTGCTTTGCGCGACGGTAGGCGCATGCTAAGGCGAGCGCAACGTCACGAATCTGTCATCATTGACCGCCCCAATGGAGCCTGCCGCCATGCCCAGCATTGTTGAACCCAAACTCATTTCCGGCAATGCGAACATGCCATTGGCCAAAGGCATCGCACGCCGGATGACGATGTACCGCGGGATGAACGTTGGCCTCGTCGATGCGCGGGTCGAGCGCTTCAATGATCAGGAAATCTTTGTCGAGGTGTACGAGAACGTTCGTGGTGAAGACATGTTCATCATCCAGCCGACCTCGAATCCGGCGAACGACAACTTGATGGAACTGCTCATCATGTCAGACGCGCTGCGTCGTTCCTCTGCGGCCCGCATCACTGCCGTGATCCCTTATTTTGGCTATGCCCGTCAGGATCGTCGGTCCAAGGCACGTACCCCGATCACCGCCAAACTGGTGTCGAACATGATCGCAGAAGCAGGCATTGAGCGTGTTTTGACGATGGACCTGCATGCAGCACAGATTCAGGGCTTTTTCGATATTCCGGTGGACAACCTTTATGCATCGCCGATTTTCGCTCTTGATATTCTAGAGCAGTTCAAAGGCGATACGTCCGACGTAATGATCGTATCTCCAGACGTGGGCGGGGTGGCCCGTGCCCGCGAACTGGCCAAACGGATCAACGCACCGCTGTCGATCGTAGACAAACGCCGCGAGAAGCCGGGTGAAATTGCCGAGATGACCGTGATCGGCGATGTAACCGGGAAGAAATGTATCATCGTAGACGACATCTGCGACACTGCCGGAACGCTGTGCAAGGCGGCTGAAGTGCTGATGCAACATGGTGCCACAGAAGTGCACTCGTATATCACCCACGGGGTGTTGTCTGGCCCCGCAGTGGAACGGATCACGAATTCAGTGATGAAGTCGCTGGTGATCACGGATTCCATTCAGGCGACGGACGCTGTTGCGAAGGCGAAAAACATTCGTATCGTTCCGACGGCTCCAATGTTCGCGCAAGCGATCCTGAACATCTGGAACGGGACATCTGTGTCGTCCCTGTTCGAGACGGAAACGCTGGGGCCGATCTATGAGGGCATCCTTTAAATCCCCAAGGTGCCGATGTGTTGATGTTCCACCAAAAGCCGGCGCGCGACGCCGGTTAGAGGACATCCCAATCGTCGTCTGATGCGACAGCGCCAATGGCAATCCAAGAGATGCGGACCCGCGCAACCTTGGTGTCGAGCCACGTTCGAAATACAGCAGTGAAGCCGGCTTGGGAGATATCTTCTGCCGTAAGGTCGGCGCGCACGTTGTGGGCACTGTCCATATCCCACAGTGTCAGGGAAACATGCACAGTGGGCGGACCCGAAAACGGACGATCAAAGCCGATCCACTGGTTGCGTGCACGGAAACCCTCTCCGGTCCACATCTCTCCGCCAGTTTCATAGTCCGAGAAAAGATCGACCGAGCCTTGAGCTATTCCGACACGCGCGCTGTTGATGATCTGCATGACACCTTTTCTCAAAGTCATTGGGGTCTATCGCAGGACAAGTCTATGTCCCAAACAAAAAAGCCCCGCATTGCTGCGGGGCTATGATTGTATAACCAAAAGCTGGTTCAGAGCGATGGCTGTTTCGGCGACAGGCCGATATGTGTGCCAACCGCAACCATGTCAGCCAACAGCTTGGCTGCATCGTCTACCGGGCCTGGTTCGTTTTTGAATGTTTCCTTGGTCTGCTTGTAGGCCGCATGCGCCTCATCGACCATCGCCTCATAGGCGGCTTGATCGACATCCGCTTTCGGAACGGCACGCTCGGCAAGAACCGAAAGGCTCTCTCCTAGCTCTGCGAAACCGCCTGTCACAACGAACTCTTCGATGCCTTTGTCGGTTTCGACCTTCAGCACACCGGGGCGCAGTGTTGTGATAAGCGGCGCATGGTTCGGCATGGCTGTCATATCGCCATCCGCACCCGGGATCTGCACAGATTTGACCTGCGCCGACATCAGGCTGCGCTCGGGGCTGACCAGATCGAATTGCATGGTCTCTGCCATGTGTGATCTCCTTTTGGGTGGCGTCCTCGCGAAGAACCCCGCGAGGACGGATAAGCGCCCGGATTAGGCTGCGTCTGCCGCCATCTTTTCAGCTTTGGCTTTCACTTCGTCGATGCCGCCCACCATGTAGAAGGCACCTTCGGGCAGGTGGTCGTATTCACCCGCAACCACGGCCTTGAAGGACGAGATTGTGTCTTCAAGCGGAACCTGAACACCGTCAGAGCCGGTAAACACCTTCGCCACGTCGAACGGCTGCGACAGGAAGCGCTGGATCTTACGGGCACGGGCCACGGTCATCTTGTCCTCTTCGGACAGTTCGTCCATGCCGAGGATCGCGATGATGTCCTGAAGCGACTTGTAGCGCTGCAGGATACCCTGAACGTCACGTGCCACCTGATAGTGCTCTTCGCCCACGATCTGCGGGTCCATCAGACGCGAGTTGGAGTCGAGCGGGTCAACCGCCGGATAGATACCAAGCTCGGAGATCGCACGGGACAGAACGGTTGTTGCGTCCAAGTGGGCGAATGTCGTCGCAGGCGCCGGGTCGGTAAGGTCGTCCGCAGGCACGTACACGGCCTGGATCGACGTAATCGAGCCTGCTTTGGTCGACGTGATGCGTTCCTGCATCTGGCCCATGTCCGTCGCCAGTGTCGGCTGGTAGCCCACAGCAGACGGGATACGACCCAGCAGAGCGGACACTTCGGAGCCAGCCTGTGTAAAGCGGAAAATATTGTCCACGAAGAACAGAACGTCTGTACCGGATGCGTCACGGAACTGTTCCGCCAGTGTCAGACCTGTCAGGGCCACACGCGCACGCGCTCCCGGAGGCTCGTTCATCTGACCGTAGACCAAGGCCACCTGGCTTTCCTTGAGGTTGTCCGGCTTGATAACGTTGGATTCGATCATCTCGTGGTAAAGGTCGTTGCCCTCACGGGTACGTTCACCCACACCCGCGAACACCGAGTAGCCAGAGTGCACTTTGGCGATGTTGTTGATCAGTTCCATGATGAGAACTGTCTTGCCCACGCCGGCACCGCCGAAGAGACCGATCTTACCACCCTTGGAATAGGGCGCGAGAAGATCGATCACCTTGATGCCGGTAACGAGGATTTCGGACTCGGTCGACTGTTCTGCGAATTCGGGCGCAGGGGCGTGGATCGGACGGAACTCTTCCGCTTCAACCGGGCCGCCTTCGTCCACCGGCTCACCGACGACGTTCAGGATACGACCGAGTGTCGCTGCACCCACCGGCACCGAGATCGGCCCATCGGTGTCAACAACTTCCTGACCCCGAACGAGGCCTTCGGTTGCGTCCATCGCGATGGTGCGCACGGTGTTCTCGCCAAGGTGCTGTGCCACTTCGAGCACGAGCTTCTTGCCGTTGTTGCTCGTGGTCAGCGAGTTCAAAATAGCCGGCAGGTGGTCGTCGAACTGAACGTCCACGACGGCGCCGATCACCTGCGTGATTTTGCCTTTTGCGTTTGCCATGTTTCGTCTCCGGTTCTTAGAGCGCCTCGGCGCCCGAGATAATTTCGATCAGTTCGTTGGTAATCACGGCCTGACGCGAACGGTTGTATTCGATGGTGAGCTTGTCGATCATTTCGCCCGCGTTGCGGGTTGCATTGTCCATCGCGCTCATCCGGGCACCCTGTTCGGAGGCTCCGTTTTCCAGCAACGCCGCAAAGATCTGCGTCGCCACACCGCGCGGCAGAAGATCGGCAAGGATCGCCTCTTCGTCCGGCTCGTAATCGTAAAGCGTGCTTGCTTCAGCAGTGCCTTGCTCGGGCGCATCGAAGGCAGCAGGGATAACCTGCTGTGCCGTCGGGGTCTGGCTCACGACGTTAACGAACTTTGCGTAGAAGATCGTCGCTACATCGAATTCACCTGCATCAAAGCGACCAAGGATGTCCTTGGCAATGCCCTGAGCATCCGCGTACCCGATCCGTTTCACATCGCTCATGTCGATATGACCGACGGACAGGTTGCCGAAGTCACGCTTCATCGCGTCACGGCCTTTTTTGCCGACAGTCAAAATCTTGACCGTCTTGCCTTTGGCCTTGAGCTCTGTCGCCTTCTGCTTGGCCAGCTTCGCGATATTCGCGTTGAAGCCACCACACAGACCACGCTCCGCCGTCAGAACGACAAGCAGATGCACGTCGTCCTTGCCGGTCCCGCTCAGCAGTTTCGGCGCGCTGTCGCTGTCGCCGACGCTGGACGCAAGCGCACCCATCACGGCGTTGAACCGCTCTGTGTAAGGACGTGCCATTTCGGCAGCATCCTGTGCCCGCCGCAATTTTGCGGCGGCCACCATTTGCATGGCCTTGGTGATCTTGCGGGTCGATTTGACCGACGCGATCCGGTTTTTTAAATCCTTGAGATTTGGCATTGCCTCGTCTCCTTACGAGAAGTCGGCGGCGTATTCGTCAATCGCGGCCTTGAGCTTGTCGGCAGCGTCACCCTTGATCTTCGGATCGTCGTTCGTGATCCATTCAAGAATGTCACTACGCTTACCGCGCATGTGGCCTAGCAGACCCGCTTCGAAATCCTTCACGCGATCCATTGGAATCTTGTCCAGATAACCATTGGTGCCTGCAAAGATGACGCAGACGATTTCGGCGTTGGTCAACGGCGAATACTGCGGCTGCTTCATCAGCTCGGTCAGACGTGCACCACGGTTCAGCAGCTGCTGTGTCGAGGCATCGAGGTCGGAACCGAACTGCGCGAACGCTGCCATCTCGCGGTACTGAGCGAGGGACAGCTTAACCGGACCGGCAACCGAGGACATCGCGCTTGTCTGAGCGGACGAACCCACACGAGAGACCGACAGACCGGTGTTCACGGCAGGACGGACACCTTGGTAGAAGAGTTCGGTTTCAAGGAAGATCTGACCGTCGGTGATCGAGATCACGTTGGTCGGAATAAACGCCGAAACGTCACCACCCTGAGTTTCGATGATCGGCAGAGCCGTCAGCGAACCGGAGCCGTTGTCTTCGTTCAGCTTGGCCGAACGCTCGAGCAGGCGCGAGTGGAGATAGAAAACGTCACCCGGATAGGCTTCGCGGCCCGGCGGGCGGCGCAGCAGCAGGGACATCTGACGATACGCAACGGCCTGCTTGGACAAGTCATCATAGATGATCAGAGCGTGACGGCCATTGTCACGGAAGTGCTCGGCCATCGAAGTCGCTGCGTAAGGTGCAAGGAACTGCATCGGCGCAGGGTCGGACGCGGTGGCCGCAACCACGATCGTGTATTCGATCGCGCCGCTCTCTTCGAGCTTCTTCACCAACTGCGCCACTGTGGAACGCTTTTGGCCAACCGCAACATAGATGCAATAGAGCTTCTTGCTCTCGTCATCGCCTGCCGCGTCATTGTAGGATTTCTGGTTCAGGATCGCATCCAGAGCAACGGCAGTTTTACCGGTCTGACGGTCACCGATGATGAGTTCGCGCTGGCCACGGCCAATCGGGATCATCGAGTCGACGGCCTTGAGGCCAGTCGCCATCGGTTCGTGAACCGACTTACGCGGGATGATGCCCGGCGCTTTCACATCCGCGATGGAACGGTTGGCGGTCTTGATCGGACCTTTGCCGTCGATCGGGTTGCCCAGACCATCAACAACCCGGCCCAGCAGTTCGTCGCCCACAGGCACGTCCACGATGGCCTTGGTACGCTTGACTGTGTCGCCTTCCTTGATGTCCCGGTCAGAGCCGAAGATCACGATACCGACGTTGTCGGCTTCAAGGTTGAGCGCCATGCCGCGAATTCCGCCCGGGAATTCGACCATTTCGCCGGCCTGCACATTGTCGAGGCCGTAAACGCGCGCGATACCGTCACCAACGGAAAGGACGCGGCCCACCTCGGTGACTTCGGCGTCCTGCCCGAAGTTCTTGATCTGCTCCTTTAGGATCGCAGAAATCTCGGCTGCTTGGATACCCATTTATCCGACCTCTTTCATAGCATTTTGCAGGGAGTTGAGCTTGGAGCGGATCGACGTGTCGATCATCTTCGAGCCCACTTTAACGACAAGACCGCCGATGAGGGATTCATCAACGGTCGCATTGATCTTAACATCTTTGCCAACTTTCGTCTTGAGCGTATTGGCAAGCTCTTTCGACTGGGCGGCGGTCAGTTTGACGGCGGAGACGACATCAGCCGTGACCTCGCCCTTTTCTTCCGCAATCTGGTCGCGCAGACGGTTGATCATCTGCGGCAGCACGAACAGGCGACGCTTGGACGCCATCAGCGCCAGCACGTTCTGCATCGTCTTTGTCAAACCCATCTTCGCTGCAACCGCGGTGATCGCATTCGACTGCGCATCACGGCTGTAGACCGGCGAATGGATCAGGTCGGTAAGTTCTGGGCTGCTCGCAAGTGCGGCCGACAGATCGTCGAGATTCGCTTCGAGCTTATCCAGCTCTTTACCCTCTTTGGCGAGATCAAAGACCGCCGTGGCATAGCGATCCGCGATGCCAGAGGAAATGGATGCTGATTCAGACACGTCCACCCTTCCGCTATTCTGTCTCCGATCCCCCGAATTACCGGTGGTCAGAGACGTTTTCAGTTTGGCAAATGCCGCATGGCATAGAAATCAGCGCGGATGTAGCAGAGGCTTCCTCAGCCCGCAACACGGTATGGTGATTTTGAAATCACTCACATCCCTTTTGTTTACAACAAGTTAGCCATAAGTGCGACCTATTGCGCGCAATAAAGGTGCATCTTTTCCGAGCGGATTGGTCATGTTTGCCGATTCCTGTCGGCCTAAAGCGCTATTTCGAGTGCCGTGCAACATTGCCGATCCTCGCCGCAACTGCACAAAAAGCGGGCAAAGTGAGGACGAGATCAGGGATTCCCGTGCTCGAATGCGGCGCTTTTGCCCTGCACGCGCGCCCGCGCAGGTTTGCTGGACGGCTTCGGCACAAGGTTGCCCAGCGGATTGAGCACACGGCTTTCTGCCTTTGTACCGCGCGGCGTTGGATTGGTTTTCGATACCTCAACCATCAGCACCCCTCCGGCGATAAGAGCAGATACGCTCCGCCCCATCTGTTCCCAGAAACGCCCGGTCTTCATCCAAAATCGGCGTGTCGACGGAGGCTGATACAGCACTGCAGTATGTCGAAGTGGTTCGAAATTGTGCGCTTTGAGCTGTGCTTCTAGTTGGCCCATCGAATAAGGCCGCCCGAACCCGAACGGCGTAGCGTCGGACCGCGCCCACAGCCCCGACCGGTTTGGTACGATGAACAAGGCTTTGCCGCCCGGCCCAAGAACCCGCCAACATTCATCAAGCAAAGCCGAGGGCCGCTCGGACGTTTCCAGACCGTGCATCAAAACGAGCTTGTCGAAGCGCCCATTTTCGATCGGCCAAAGCGTTTCTTCGCAAAGCACGGAGACATTGGGCATCCCTGCGGGCCACGGCATGACACCTTGCTGCGACGGCATCAGCGCAACGACACGACGCGCATGCGGGAGATAAGGACGCAACAACGGGACGGCGAACCCGAACCCTCCAACCGATTGTTGTTTGGCTTCGGGCCAAAACGTGGTCACCTGATCCCGGACTACGCGTTGCGCCACGCGACCTATCGCACTGCGATAGTAGAAGCTGTGCAACCGCTGCACGTCGAGATGCATTTGGGCCTCCGAACATTTTGGCCTAGTTTGCCGTTAAGTGTACTTACCACGGAAAGAAACGCCATGCCCCTTGAACTCGTCACTCTGCCGGCACTGTCAGACAATTACACATATCTGCTGCATGACAGCGCAAGCGGTGCGACGGCATGTGTCGATGTGCCAGAGGCGCAGCCGCTTCTGGACGAATTGAACAAGCGGGGCTGGAGCCTTACCGAAATCTGGCTCACGCATCATCACCATGACCATATCGGCGGCGTGGACGACCTTTTGAAGAGCCATGACGCCAAGGTCACCGGAGCAAAGGCAGACCGCCATCGGCTGCCTTCACTTAACCGAGAAGTCAGCGATGGCGACCGTTTCGAGTTCGGCGGTGAGGTGATCGACGTCCTTGATGTGTCCGGACACACGGTTGGGCACATCGCCTTTGTGGCCCAAGCGTCTGGATATGCGTTTACTGCAGACAGTCTTATGGCGCTTGGATGTGGCCGGCTGTTTGAGGGAACTGCAGCACAGATGTGGGACAGTCTGCAGAAACTCGCATCCCTGGAACCCGGCACATTGATTTGTTCCGGTCACGAGTACACTCAGGCCAACGCCCGTTTCGCGATCACGGTCGACCCTGACAATACTGACTTGAAAGCGCGGATAGACCGCATAAATTCATTAAGAGACAGAAACGAACCAACGGTTCCCAGCACACTCTCCGAAGAAGCGGCGACAAACCCCTTCCTGCGCGCCGCTGACCCCGCAATCCAAGCCCACTTGGACATGATCGGTGCCGAACCGGTCGACGTATTTGCCGAAATTCGCGCCCGCAAGGACCGCTTCTGAGGCAATTTCACAAGAACGTGCAAGCAATTGCACTGATGTACCCTGTCAAGACAAAGAAAAAACTTGAAGGTTTGTAGGTAACGACCACAGTTTAACAATAAGATGACAGTTGTGTCGTACCCTGCGACGCAACACCAAAAGAAGGAGCACTCAACCGTGCCTTCATTTTCGAATACCCTTGAGCAGGCAATTCACTCGGCTTTGGCGTTGGCCAATTCGAGGTCGCATGAGTTCGCAACGCTGGAGCATCTGCTGCTGGCGCTGATCGACGAACCTGACGCGGTTCGCGTGATGAAAGCGTGCTCGGTCGACACGGAAGAGTTGCGCACGACGCTGGTCGATTATATCGACGATGATCTGTCCAACTTGGTCACCGACATCGAAGGGTCCGAGGCGGTTCCGACAGCAGCGTTCCAGCGCGTGATCCAGCGCGCCGCAATCCATGTCCAAAGTTCTGGCCGCAGCGAAGTGACTGGCGCCAACGTGCTGGTCGCGATCTTTGCCGAACGCGAAAGCAACGCCGCCTACTTCCTGCAAGATCAAGACATGACCCGATATGACGCGGTCAACTTCATCGCACATGGCGTCGCCAAGAACCCCGCATACGGTGAAAGCCGCCCGGTCACAGGTGCGTCCGACAACGAGGAAGAAACCCAAGCGCAAGAACCGCAAGGCGAACAGAAAGAGTCTGCACTCGCTAAATATTGCGTGGACCTGAACGCCAAGTCGCGCGAAGGCGATATCGACCCGCTGATCGGCCGCGATTCCGAGGTCGAACGCTGCATCCAGGTGCTCTGCCGTCGCCGCAAGAATAACCCGCTTCTTGTGGGGGATCCCGGCGTGGGCAAAACTGCGATTGCGGAAGGCTTGGCGCGTAAGATCGTGGCTGGCGAGACTCCCGAGGTTCTGTCGAAGACAACCATCTATTCGCTCGACATGGGCGCGCTTCTTGCGGGCACCCGTTACCGTGGTGACTTTGAGGAACGTCTGAAGGCCGTGATGACCGAATTGGAAGACCATGATGACGCGGTGCTCTTCATCGACGAGATCCACACTGTCATTGGTGCAGGTGCCACCTCCGGCGGCGCAATGGATGCCTCCAACCTGCTGAAGCCTGCACTTCAGGGTGGCAAGCTGCGTTGCATGGGCTCTACCACTTACAAGGAATTCCGTCAGCACTTCGAAAAAGACCGCGCACTCAGCCGCCGGTTCCAGAAGATCGACGTGAACGAACCTTCGGTCGAAGACACCATCAAGATCCTTAAGGGTCTCAAGCCCTATTTCGAGGAACATCACGGCGTCAAATACACCGCCGAAGCGATCAAGACTGCGGTGGAACTGTCCGCACGCTACATCAACGACCGTAAACTACCGGACAAGGCCATCGACGTGATCGACGAGGCTGGTGCTGCTCAGCATCTGGTGGCGGAATCCAAGCGGCGCAAATCGCTCGGTGCGAAAGAGATCGAAGCTGTGGTGGCCAAGATCGCCCGCATCCCGCCAAAGAACGTGTCCAAGGACGATGCAGAGGTCCTCAAGGATCTGGAAGCATCGCTCAAGCGCGTGGTCTTCGGTCAGGACGCCGCCATCGACGCGCTGTCCTCGGCGATCAAGCTCGCACGCGCTGGCCTGCGGGAACCGGAAAAGCCCATCGGCAACTACCTGTTTGCAGGTCCGACCGGTGTGGGGAAAACCGAGGTGGCAAAACAACTGGCAGACACGCTGGGTGTAGAGCTTCTGCGCTTCGACATGTCCGAATATATGGAGAAACACGCGGTCAGCCGTCTGATCGGTGCGCCTCCGGGATATGTCGGGTTTGATCAGGGTGGTCAGCTTACCGATGGCGTGGACCAGCATCCGCATTGTGTGCTGCTGCTCGACGAAATCGAAAAGGCGCACCCGGATGTCTACAATATCCTGTTGCAGGTGATGGACCACGGCTCACTGACCGACCACAACGGTCGCACTGTCAGCTTCCGCAATGTGATCCTGATCATGACGTCGAACGCAGGCGCTGCGGAACAGGCGAAGGCCGCCATCGGCTTTGGTCGTGATCGCCGCGAAGGTGAGGATACCGCTGCAATCGAGCGGACGTTCACGCCGGAATTCCGCAACCGTCTGGATGCCGTGATCTCGTTCTTGCCGCTGCCGAAGTCGGTAATTCTTCAGGTCGTGGAAAAGTTCGTGCTGCAACTCGAAGCGCAACTCATGGACCGCAACGTAACCATCGAATTGACCAAGCCTGCAGCCGAATGGCTGGCCGACAAGGGCTACGACGACAAGATGGGCGCGCGCCCCTTGGGCCGCGTGATCCAGGAAGAGATCAAGAAACCGCTCGCGGAAGAATTGCTCTTCGGAAAGCTTGCCAAGGGTGGCGTGGTGCGCGTGTCCCTTAAAGACGGCAACCTCCTGCTGGAAACTTTCGGGCCGGACAATCCGCGCCTGTCCAGCAAGAAACCCCCGCTTCTGACGGCGGAGTGATCCGTAGTCTGATTGCTATAATAATTACGTCCGCCACACCTCTTGTGGCGGACGTTTCCTTTTTGGGAATGCCGCTTGATTGCGTTCTGGACGAAACATGCGTGATCGAGGATTATCCCGACGTCGATCCGACAGAGACCGCCGCTGATTACCGCTGCGGGCTCAAGACGCGGGACGGTCACAGCGGGACAGATTTCGCTCTTCTTAGCTTTGAGCAAATGGAAGACGGTGTCCGCGTGATCGCCGCCGCAGATGGCCGGGTCGAGGCAATCCGAAACACCCGCCCCGATCAACCCTATGTGCCGGGCACAGACCTCAACGGAGAGGAATGCGGCAACGCGGTGCGCATCAACCACGGCAATGGATATCAATCCGTTTACTGCCATATGAAGCTGGGGTCTGTACGCGTCACACCCGGTCAACGCGTGGTCCGGGGACAGCTGCTGGGCGAGGTGGGTCTGAGCGGATTGACCAATTACCCGCATCTGCACCTGACAATCACCCAAGGCCCCGACGTCATCGACCCTTTTGCCCCCGGCAAAACCAACGCATGCGCCGAACCGCGCGAAACCTTGTGGCTGGACGCTCCCCGCTACACGGATGCCGGCCTCTTCACGGTCGGGGTCTCCGACACGGTCCCAGAGTTCGGACAGGTCCAATCCGGCGAAGCACGCCGCACCTCGCTTTCGCCAACAGACGCGATGGTGCTGTATACTCATGCATTTCATGGCGACGCTTATGATCGCATCGAAATGACAATGAACGGCCCAGACGGCGAGGTGTTCACTCACACAGCACGGCTTGACGATGATCAAGCGCAGCTGATGCGCGCCTATGGCAAACGCGCACCCGATGGTGGCTGGGCCAAGGGCGCGTATCGCGGCTATGTCCAACTGTTCCGTGGCACCACACTCTTGGCCGTGCGACATGCGGATGTGATCGTGGACTAACGCCTATTGCTCGGTCAGTTTCAATTCGATCCGCCGGTTCTGCGCCCTTGCTTCGGCTGTGTCGTCATCATTGATCGGTTGGTATTCGCCAAAACCGTTGGCCGACAAACGGCGCGGCGGGATACCCAAATCGTCGATCATGTAGCGTACGACTGACAGCGCGCGCGCCTGCGACAACTCCCAATTGTCTGCGTAAAGCCCCTGCCCCGACAATGGTACGTTGTCGGTATGCCCATCGACACGGATGATCCAGTTGATACCTTCGGGAATGTCCTGCGATACGTCCCTAAGAATGGCGGCAACATTGGCCACCTGTGCACGCCCTTCGACAGACAGCGCCGCCTGTGCGGACGGGAACAAGACCTCGGACGAAAAGACGAAACGGTCGCCTTCGATTCGGACACCTTCGCGATTTCCCAAGACCTCACGCAGCCGCCCAAAGAACTCGGAGCGATACTGTTCAAGATCTTGGTTCTCACCCGCCAGACGCTGTCTTTCTTCTTCGAGCCTCTGCCGCTCTTGCTCAAGTCGGATGCGCTCTGCCTCTTCCAACTGACGTCGCCGCCGCTCCTCTGCCGCCACACGAGCCAAGGCCGTGTTCAATTCGCTGCCAAGGCTCTCAAGCTGGATTTGCGCTTCGACATCGCGCATGGTCGCTTCATCGAGAAGCGCCTGTAAGGACGACAACTGTCGACGCAATGCACCAACCTGCTGATTGAGCAATTCCGTCTGCCGCTGCGCTTCTATTGCGCGCTGGGTTTGCTCGTCCAATTCGCTGCGCGCTTGCTCCAACAAAAGCTGCCGCTGTTCGGCGTCTGTCAGACGGTCTTCAAGGGTGGTCTCTGCTGCGATCTTTGCCGCCAGTGCCGCCGCCAACTGATCGCGCGTGTCTGCCAACGATGCTTCCACGGCAGTCTGTTGGGCCAAGGCTGCGGCAAGGCGCTGCTCAAGTGTCTGTTCGCTTTCAGTGCGGGTCGCCGCTTCTGCCTGTGCGTCTGCCAACGCCTGACGCAAAGCCTCTACCGTTCCTTGCAATTCGGCGGTGGTCTGCTCTGACCCACTCAGATCAGAGGTCAGAGCGGCGTTTTCCGCTCGCAATTCTTCTAGCCTCGCTTCTAGCGCATTGGCCTCTGATACCCGGATCAAGGCCTGCGAAAGTTGTGCCTCCAACGAAGACATCGTTGTCCGATCAACCTGCGAGGCCGAAAGTTCCTGTTCAAGCAATGCAATCCGGTTGGCCTGTGCTGCCAATTGCGCCTGTAATGACGCTTCGGTCTCTTGCCCTTCGTTGGTCGCGGCCTCAAGTTGCGCTTGCAGAGAGGCTAGTCTTTCTTCGCTAGCGGCAATCGCTGCGTCCAAACGCGCTTGCAATGCCGCAGTCGAGTCCTGTCCTTCGACCAAAGCCGCTGCCAAACGCGCGTTCAGGTCTTCCTCTGCCTCTCGCGCGGCCGCCAAGAGGGTAAGCGTTTCTTCGGCCCGCGCCCGCTGCGCCTCAAGCGCCATAGTCATTGCCGTCAGTTCGGCATCCGCGTTCTCCAACCGCTCACGCAGGGCCTCTGCTGCGGCTGCCTCGACCAGTTTCGCCGTTTCTTCGTCGCTGAGCGCATTCTCGAGATCTGCCACTTGCGCGGTCAGCACCCCAACCTGCTCCGTCGTTTCTGCGTTTTCGGCGCGCAGATCCGCCACCAAAGCTTCCAGTGCTTCGCGCCGTGCCGCCGCCAATCGTGCCGCTTCAACCTGTTCATCAATCTCGCTGCGTGCCGTTGCCAAGGCGAGGTTCAAAGCCTCCTGCTCGGTCAGCAATTGGGCGCGTGCTTCGGAAAGCTCGGCCACCTGATCCCGTGCCGTGTCGCGCTCTGACAGCAACCCGGCAACCTGTTCTTCGAATGACGCGATCCGCGCATCGGCCGCCTCCAATGCTGCAGCCTGCCGGTCGCGTGTTGCCGACAAAGACGCAATGATCGCCTCTTGTTCAGTCAACCGCGCCTGTGTGTCATCCAGCGTTGCGTTCAAGGCGCCCAACTGGTTGGTCAAGGACGTGGTCCGCTGCTGCTCCACGCCCAGTGCGCGGGCGAGTTCCGCAATTTCAGAGGATAGCGAATTGAGTTCGTTCTCTTGTCCTGTAATCGTGTCGCGCAGAACCGCCTGCACCACCATGAAGATGGTCAACACGAACATCAGCACCAGCAAGAGCCCGGTCATCGCGTCGACAAAGCCGGGCCAGATCGACGCCTGGAACCGGGCACCGGTACGACGTGACAGTGCCACGGCCTAGCCCTCGCCCTTGTCGGCCTTACGCCCCGAATTGCGGGCCATGCGATCCAAAGCGCGCGCAATTGCGTTCAGATCAGTGCGCAATTCGGCCATCGTCTCCTGACGGCCCGCCGCCACTTCTTCGAGAATGCGCAACATCTGCACGTCGATCGACCGCAACCGCATCCGGCTTTCGGCATCGAGGCCCTCATTGTCGGACTTGTGCGCCAGGACGTCGATCAACCGATCCTGACTGTCGGCGATCCGGGCGAAAGCTGTCGCACTGGGCGCGGTGGCCTCCATCCGTTCGGTCATCCGCTCCAGCGTATCGCTCAGCTGACCCAGACGGTATTCCACTTCGGAGCGGCCTTCTTCGGACCGGGCGAACAGCAGCTGCATCGCTTCCATTTGCTCGACCATTTGGTCGAGGATGACCCCTGCGGTGCCCATGTCACCGGCGCCGTCTCCATCTCCGCTGGAAAAGCCCAGTTTGGTGATGGAACTCAGCCATTCCTCCAACTCGCGGTAAAATCGGTTCTGACCGTGCCCAGCAAAAAGCTCGAGCAATCCGACAACCAAAGACCCGGCAAGTCCCAGCAGGGACGATGCAAACGCGACGCCCATGCCCGACAATTGACTGTCCAAACCGTTCATCAGCCGGGCAAACACCTCAACGCCACTCTCCCCGTCTTCTGGCGCGAGCCCACGGATTGTGTCGACGAGCGCCGGCACAGTCGTAGCCAGACCATAAAACGTACCCAAGAGACCCAGAAAGATCAGGAGATTGACGATATAGCGCGTGATCTCGCGCGCTTCATCAATGCGCGTGGCCACGGAATCCAGAATAGACCGGGTCGAGGCAGTGTTGATTTGCATCCGCCTGCCGCGCGACCGTAGCAAAGTCGCCAAAGGTGCAAGCAACAGGGGTGCCTTGCTCTGGAACCCACCTTCCCTCTCTTGGGCAAATTTCTCGATCCAGCGCACCGATTGGATCAATTGCCAGACCTGCCAAAAGCACGCCAGTACGCCGAGAACGAAGACGAAGGCGATAAATCCGTTCAGATAAGGATTGGCTTGGAATACGGGTAGGACCCGGGGCAAGGCAAGAAAACCGCCAAACCCGGTCAGCCCCAAAACTAGGAGCATCATCAACACCTGACGGACAGGCTGTGAAAACTGTGGCTCGGCCTCGATGTCCGGCTGATCCATTCGGACAGTTCCTGACGCGTTTCTTGTTCTTCGTTGGCAACTCTAGGCGGTTCACCGCCAATCGCCAAGCGGTTAAGCGATCAGCGCTCGCACACGCGCGCAAAGCCAGTCCAACTCTGCATCTGGAATGCCCAATTCGGCCAGATGTGACGCCGTATTGAACAAATATTCACTGTTGGGTCCACGCCCACCGACCGCCGTTGCGATGATCCGCGCCTGTTCTTCCAAATCCAGCGATCCGCAATACTGAACATGGTCCGGATCGATCACATACGTGACCGCCAAAACCTCACGGCCATCTTTGAAGGTCAGCGGCAGAACCTTCTCAAGATAGGCAGAGGACACCAATTCTCGTTCCCGCAGGTAAGCCATCGTGGCGTCGTACTCGGCCTCGTGCATCTGCATCGCCAACCCGTCGCAAGCACCATTTGGATTCGCATCCAGTGCCAGCACCAAACCCGGATCATCCTCAGTACCGCGATGATGGATCGACCGCATGCAGAAACTGCGTGCGTAGCCCTCAAGCCGGGCATGAGCCGTTTCGACCGGCGTAAAGCCGGGGTTCCACAAAAGCGATCCGTATCCGAATACCCAAAGCGTCATGATGCTGGCCCTGCCTTTCAGCGCGCGGTAAACACCAAAGACACGGCAGACAAAAGGGGGTGCGCGGGTGAAACGTCTTCTTGCGGTGATCATCATGGCCACGCTGGCTTACAGCGGATGGTGGTTTTACGCGGCACAAGACCTGCGCAGCAGTGTGACGGATTGGTTTGACACACAGCGTAACGCGGGTTTGGAGGCCAAGTATGCCGACCTGACGGTACGTGGATTTCCGAACCGTACCGATCTGACCATCACCCAACCCATGATCGCAGCAAGGGATGGCACCCTCGACTGGCGCGCACCGTTTTTGCAGATTCTGGCGCTCAGCTACAAGCGCGGGCACGTGATCGTCGCATGGCCGGACACCCAAACGCTGACAACCAGAGAGGGCGACATCGCCGTCGTATCGGATGGGCTGCGTGCCAGCGTGATTCATGACGACGGCACACTCATTCGAAGCAACCTTGAATCCACCGTCTTGAACATGACAGGTCCAAACCAGACCCTGGCCATGGCAGACGTCAATGCCGCGCTGGAAAAGATCGACGCAGCCCCGGCGGCCTACCGTGTCGCCGTCTCAGTCGGCAGCCTTGCCGCCACGCCGCCACAGGCTACCCCGAATATTGGACCGGACTCGCTTGGGTCACTACGCGCCGAACTGGAACTCAGCTTTGACCAACCGCTTACGACGGAGGTCCTCTCAGGGTTGCCACCGAATGTAACTGAAATGGCCCTTACCCGATCCGAGATCAGGTATGGCGCCGTGACTTTCAGGGTCTCCGGAAATGCCACTTTCGACACAGACGGCCGGGCCACCGGAGAAGTCACCCTCACCGCTGAAAACTGGCGCGATGCCATTGCGGACGCACGCGAGAGTGGCGACTTGCCAACGGCCCTCGGCGACGGCCTTGTTGAGCTTCTTTCGATGCTGTCCACCTTCGGTGGCGCGCGGGATGCGCTTGACGTGACCCTCGGATTGGATCGCGGAACAGTCCTGATCGGTCCCATCCCGGTCGGGAAACTACCACCTCTAAACTGGCGCTGAGCCTTGCCAAGCCCGCCATGCACCGCAACACTGGTGGCAAACGCGAGGTGACACATGTCAGACGGGCTTTTCCAATGGATCGATGACGCGCGCGGTGATCTTATCACGCTGACGCAGGACTTGATCCGCATCCCGACGCTCAACCCACCTGGCGAAAACTACGCTGCGATCTGCGATCTCTTGGACGTGCGGCTTTCGCGCGCTGGGTTCGAGACCACTTGGGTCCGAGCGGAGGGTGCGCCCGGCGACAGCGACCGATATCCCCGCTGGAACCTTATTGCGCGGCACGAAGGCACTCGCCAAGGTGATTGCGTGCATTTCAACTCCCACACCGATGTGGTCGAAATCGGCCACGGCTGGACTCGCGATCCGTTCGGCGGCGCGGTGGAAGGTGACAAAATCTACGGGCGTGGCGCCTGCGACATGAAAGGTGGTCTTGCCGCATCGATCATCGCTGCCGAGGCGTTCATCACCCAACACCCGGACTACGCCGGAGCCATCGAAATCAGCGGCACAGCTGATGAAGAATCCGGCGGCTATGGCGGCGTGGCCTACCTCGCCGAAAAGGGCTGGTTCGACCCCAAACGGGTCCAACATGTCATCATTCCCGAACCACTCAACAAGGACCGTATCTGCCTTGGCCACCGTGGCGGCTGGTGGGCAGAGATCGAAACCAAGGGCGAAATCGCCCATGGCTCCATGCCGTTCCTAGGAGACTGCGCCGTACGCCACATGGGCGCCGTGCTGCACGCGTTCGAAGAAACCCTCTACCCCGCGATGGCGGCCCGGTGGACCGAAATGCCCGTCGTGCCCGAAGGCGCGCGGCAATCCACGATGAACATCAATTCCATCCATGGCGGCCAGCCAGAGCAACCCGCCGACTATACCGGCCTGCCCGCCCATTGCGTGCCGGACAGCTGCCGCATCGTCATCGACCGCCGCTTCCTGATGGAAGAACCCATAGAAGCCGTCCGGCAAGAGGTGATTGATCTTCTCGAAGACCTCAAGGCACGGCGCGCAAACTTTGACTACGAGATCCGCGAAATCAACCGTGTGATCCCATCAATGACTGACAAAACAGCGCCCATCGTCACAACCGTACACGACGCGATCCACGCAGTGCTGGGGCAAGACCCGACCTATGTCGCCTCACCCGGCAGCTACGACCAGAAACATATCGACCGGATCGGAAAGCTGAAGAATTGCATTGCCTATGGTCCCGGTGTTTTGGAACTGGCGCATAAACCGGATGAATGGATCGGCATCACCGACATGCTAGACAGCGCCAAGGTCATGGGGCGCAGCCTGCAAACCCTGCTGCTGCCCTGATCTTCTCTTTTTTCCAAATATCTCGGGGGTTTGGGGGCAGAGCCCCCAAGCTTTTCTGAAGACAGAAACGCCCACCTGCAAGAACGCAGGTCCGCGTGCTCACACGGCAATATTGTCGATCAACCGCACCCCGGCCAGCCAAGCCGCTGCAAAAAGACGGCCCGGCACATCCGCCCGTTCCAGCCCGTCCAACCCGTCCGCTGTACGCAATTCGAGGTAATCGACCTCAGTAAATCCAGCTTTATTCAACCGCGCCAAGGCGTCCGGCAACACGTCCGACATGGTCGCACCGCCACGCAAGGCCTCGGCTATGTCTTCCATCACTTCGTATAAAACCGACGCATAAACCCGCGCGCGATCGGACAACAGCAGGTTGCGCGACGACATTGCCAACCCATCCTCCTCTCGGATGGTCGGACAGCCGATCACCTGGATAGGAATGTCGAGGTCAGCCGCCATGCGCGCGACAACCTGCAATTGCTGGTAGTCTTTCTCACCGAAAAACGCCTTGTCCGCCTGCGTCTGCAGAAACAACTTTGCCACCACTGTCGCCACACCCTCGAAGTGTCCAGGTCGCGTCGTGCCGCATAGGCAGTCGGTCACACCGGACACAGACACCGTGGTCGCAAACCCCTCGGGATACATCTGATCCCCATCCGGCACCCAGATCGCATCCACACCAAACCGTTCCAGCTTGCGCCCATCCGCTTCTTCGGTGCGTGGATAATTGGCAAGATCCTCGGGGTTGTTGAACTGCTTTGGATTGACAAAGATCGTCACGATCACCCTGTCACAGACAGCCTTGGCCGCCGCGACAAGGCTCAGATGCCCATCATGCAACGCGCCCATGGTCGGCACCACGCCAACCACCTCGTCTGCGCGCTTCCACGGCGTGACAATTTCACGAAGCTGGGCCTTATCTCTGACAATCGGTGCAATCACGACTTTGCCTCCGGCACGGCATCCGCGAACACATGATCGACCGCCGGGAAGGCGCGTGTTCGTACCTCTTCAGCGTAGGCTGCAACTGCCGCTTCGGCCTGTTCACCCAAATTGGCATAGCGTTTGACGAATTTCGGTTTGAACTTGGTAAAAAGCCCCAACATGTCGTCGACCACCAACACCTGCCCATCGCACCCGGCCGACGCGCCGATGCCGATGGTTGGGATCGGCACGTCAGCCGTGATACGATCAGCCAGTGTCTGCGGCACCTTTTCCAGCACCACCGCAAAGGCCCCGGCCTCGGCCACCGCCTGAGCATCTGCCATCAACTGTGTGCCTGCCGCACCGCGACCCTGTACCTTGTAGCCGCCAAGAGTGTTGATCGACTGTGGCGTCAGACCGATATGCGCCATCACCGGAATACCGCGGGCAACCAGAAACGCGATGGTCTCGGCCATCCCCTGCCCCCCTTCAAGCTTCACCGCACCCGCGCCTGTTTCGGACATGATCCGTGCCGCGTTGCGAAATGCCTGCTGTGGGCTTTCCTCGTAGGACCCGAACGGCATGTCGACGACCATCATTGCCTGCCGCAACCCGCGCTTTACCGCTTGTCCGTGCAGGATCATCATCTCCATCGTGACGCCAATGGTCGAAGGCAGACCGTGCAGAACCATCCCGACGCTGTCGCCTACGAGCACAAAGTCACAATGTGCATCCATCAACTCGGCCATCGGCGTCGTGTAGGCCGTCAGACTGACGATGGGGGTACCACCCTTTCGCGCGCGAATGTCGTCTGGCAAAGGGGCGGTCTTTCGGGCGGTGGCGCTCATCCGGCGTCTCCTCTGGGTCGCATCTGAGCGCGCATCTAGCAGGGCCGCCCAATCCACGCACTGCGCAAATTGCAGCATGTGCTTGATTGCAGGACGATTCGCGCTGACAGTGATCACAACAACAGGAGGGACACCATGACACACCACTTCCTTCGGGGCGTTGCCCTCGCGGCGCTTCTGACTGCGCCTGCGATGGCGCAGCAGACCGATCTCACGATAGCGCTGCAACTCGAACCGCCACATCTTGACCCAACAAGCGCTGCCGCCGGGGCGATTGACTCGGTCCTTTATTCCAACGTCTTCGAAGGGCTCACGCGCTTCATGTCGGATGGATCGGTTGTGGCGGGTCTCGCTGAAAGCTGGGAGATCAGTGAAGACGGAACGATCTACACCTTCGCCCTTCGCGACAGTGTGACCTTTCATGACGGCACCACGATGGACGCCGAGGATGTGAAATTCACCCTAGATCGTGCCCGTGCCGAAGACAGCGCCAATGCACAGAAGTCACTGTTTGCCGGAATTTCTGAAGTCACCGTGATTGATCCGACCACGGTTGAAGTGAAACTCTCGGCGCCGGACGGTAACTTCCTGTTCAACATGGCATGGGGCGATGCGGTGATCGTGGCCCCCGAGAGCATCGAGAACATCAAGCAGACCCCCGTTGGCACCGGACCGTTCAAATTCGACAATTGGGTCCAAGGTGATCGGATCGAAATTAGCCGCAATCCTGACTACTGGGGCGACGCGCCCGCACTCGAAGCGGCGACATTCAAGTTCATCTCTGATCCCACCGCTGCCTTTGCCGCCATGATGGCGCAGGACATCGACGCTTTTGCAGGTTTCCCGGCTCCTGAGAACCTGCCTCAATTCGAAGCTGATCCCCGTTTTCAGGTTCTGGTCGGTTCGACCGAAGGCGAAACGATCCTGAGCACGAACAACAAGCTCCCGCCGCTGGATGACGTGCGTGTGCGCGAGGCCATCGCCCATGCCATCGACCGTCAGGCGATCATCGACGGCGCGATGTTCGGCCTTGGCACACCCATCGGCACCCATTTCGCGCCGCACAATCCCGATTACGTCGATCTGACAGCACAATCGAACTACGACCCCGAAAAGTCCAAAGCCCTTCTGGCAGAGGCCGGGTATGCCGACGGTTTCACCACAACGCTGAAACTGCCGCCGCCCTCTTACGCCCGGCGCGGCGGTGAGATCATCGCTTCTCAATTGCGTGCCGTGGGGATCGAGACCGAGATCACCAATCTGGAATGGGCGCAGTGGCTGGAAGAGGTGTTCCGGGGAAAGGATTTCGGCCTCACCATCGTCAGCCATACAGAACCCTTCGACATCGGCATTTATGCGCGTCCGGATTACTATTTCCAGTACGACAACCCCGCGTTCCAAGAACTCATGACCACCTTGGGTGCAACCAGCGATCCGGCCGCACGGTCCGAATTGCTGACTCAGGCCCAGACGATTATCGCGGATGACTTTGTCAACGGCTACCTGTTCCAGTTAGCCTTCCCAACAGTCGCGGATGCCCGCATCAAGGGACTTTGGCAGAACGCACCAACTCAGGCGACTGACCTGACCGGCGTGAGCTGGTCAGAGTAAATCACCTTTCCACCAACAGCATGGATGAGATCACGTTCTCATCCATGCTGGTTCAACAAGAATGACCACCCTGATTTCAAGACGCGTCGAAAGCTGCGACATGACGGGCTGACAACGTAAGACCAGATTGCCAAGCGCATAAGTCCAATCTACGCTCGACGGATGGCAATCCCGGTCGAAAACTTTTTCCTCAAGCCCGACACCAAAGGCACGCTGCAAGCCCGCATCCAACAGACGGTGGCCGAGGGCATTCTGTCAGGCCGGTTTCGCCGGGGCGAAAAGCTGCCGTCCAGCCGCAAACTCGCGCATCATCTCGGTGTCAGTCGGATCACCGTCACTTTGGCGTACACAGAGCTTTTGGCCAACGACTACCTGACCTCGCGTGGCCGATCCGGGTATTATGTCTCTGACGATGCGCCCGAGCCGCCGCAATTCGAAAATACGCCGAAACGGGAAGACACCGTCGACTGGTCCCGCGCGCTGGGTCAAAAATTCACCGGCGCAGTGGCTTTGGTTAAACCACAAGATTGGGCGCAGTACCGCTATCCGTTTCTGTACGGCCAAACCGATCCGCAATTATTCGACCACGCGAACTGGCGGCTTTGTGCGTTACAGGCGCTCGGGGCCAAAGACTTTGCCGCACTGACGCGTGATTATTACGATCAGGACGACCCGCAATTGGTCGAGTTCATCTTGCGCCACACCCTTCCCAGACGGGGGATTGCGGCGAAACCGGACGAGGTGCTGATCACGATGGGCGCGCAAAATGCGCTATGGATGACGTCACAGGTCTTGCTCAATCAACGGCGACATGCCGTGATCGAAAACCCCTGTTACCCAGCTTTGCGAGGCGTGCTGACTCACTCGCGCTGCCACCTGAGTGCGTTGGATGTGGATGAGGACGGATTGCCACCTGACCAGATCCCAGAAAACACCGATGTGATCTTCACAACGCCAAGCCATCAATGCCCAACTTCATACACGATGCCACTTGCCCGGCGGCAGGCCCTGCTGAACCGTGCACGTGCATTGGATGCGTTGATCGTCGAGGATGACTACGAATTCGAGATGGCCTATCTCAAATCACCGATGCCCGCTTTGAAAAGCCTCGATGAAGACGGGCGGGTGATCTATGTCGGCAGCTTTTCAAAGTCGCTCTTTCCCGGTCTCCGTCTTGGCTATCTTGTCGGCTCTGCCCCGTTCATCCGCGAGGTGCGCGCGCTTCGCGCCGCAATCCTGCGCCATCCTCCCGGCCTGACACAGCGCACCACCGCCTATTTCCTGAGCCTCGGACATTATGACAGCCTGATCCGCCGCACCGGCAAAGCGTTGAACGACCGGCGCGTGATAATGGAACACGCAATCGGCAAATACGGGCTGACAATCGCGGGCAAAGGGACATACGGCGGTTCAAGCTTTTGGATGCAGGCACCAGAACATGTCGATTGCGAAGACCTTGCCAAGCGTCTGAGCAAGGTTGGTGTTCTGATCGAACCCGGCACCGCCTTTTTTGCCGGAGAATCCCCACCGCGCAATTACTACCGCCTTGCCTACAGTTCGATCGCGCAGGCCCGTATTGACCCCGGCGTCGCCGAGATTGCCAAGGCCATAGAGGCGACGCCCGTCACATAGAGGCCTCGACACGGAACCCGTCTGGAATGCTGTCGCGCCCATCAAGCACCAGATCCGCCATCACGTCCGCCACTTTTGGCGCCATACCAAAGCCGATCTTGAAACCGCCATTGGCGATAAAGTGACCCTCGCGCCCTGGCCATGCGCCCAGCATCGGCGCACGTGATCGGGCACGCGGGCGCACCCCAGCCCAGCGATCCACCACCGGCGCATCTGCAAGTATCGGCATCGCAGCAACAGCACGGGCGATCAGATCGTCGCATTGCGCATCCAAACCATCCGGACTGTCGAACTCCCGCTCGCTGGTCGATCCAATGGCCACCGTCCCATTCGCGTGCGGAATGATATGCAAACCATCGACAAAGACCTGCGGCACAGGCCCCGCATCGTATCCTAAGGCAGCGGATTGCCCTTTGATCCCTGCCCCTACCGATTTGCCGATCTCTTCCGACAGCCCCAGCAAGCCCCGCCAACCAGTTGCCCAAATCACAGCGCCCCGATCCGGCGCATCCGACGCAACCACGACACCGCGCGCCCGCAACGCAGCAACCAAAGCCGCGCACGCCTGTCTTGGATGCATTCTGCCCGTAAGCGTGTCCCGGATCACGAACCCCCAGGGCGAGAGCGGCGCAAACACCCCGGCATCTTCGACTGAAATCACTTCCCAGACAGCCCGCCCCTGCCACAAGTCGCGCGCGCCATCACAGCGTGCCCGAGCCAACGCCAAGGCTTGATCATCGGCAATGGGCTGCAATCGCCCCGTGCGTCCATACCCTGGATCAACGCCACCGACCGACAGCACGTCAGCCCAGAACGCCTCGGCCATAAGCAAGCTTTCCAACTGAAACGCCTTCTTGTCGTTCCAGTTTTCCGGCACATGCGGCGCCAAAGCCCCGACCAAGCCCCCGCTTGATCCTGCTCCGGCGCCACAAGGGTCGACCACCTGAACGCGCGCGCCGCGCTGCGTCAGAACCCACGCGATGCTTAGGCCAAAGATCCCTGCCCCGCGCACCGTGATTTCGGGCATTGCCATTCCGGTCTCTCCTCGCCAAGCTCCAGCTGTCGCTAAGGTATGTCATCATGAAACTCCAGACGGAACCGCTCGACTGGCGCGATGGGGATGTTCCTGTCTCTCGCCGGTTCGATGATCCCTATTTTTCGCTCGACAACGGACTGGAGGAGACGCGCTACGTGTTTCTGACGGGCAATGACCTGCCCACGCGGTTCAGGGACGGGTTTCACATCGCTGAACTGGGATTCGGCACAGGCCTGAACCTCTTGGCCACGCTCGATCTCTGGCGGTCCAGCGAGCAGAAAGGTACGCTTCATTTCACCAGTTTCGAGGCATTCCCCATGCAACCAGACGACATGATCCGCGCGCAACAGGCTTTCCCCGACCTTGCCCCGATCGCCAACGAACTTGCCCCTTATTGGGCAAACGGCGCACGCAGGTTTACCTTGCCTGACCTGCAGTTCACTCTTGTCGAAGGCGACGCGCGCAAGACCCTGAACAACATGCCAACCCCAGCCGATGCCTGGTTTCTCGACGGCTTTGCCCCTGCCAAAAACCCGGAACTGTGGGAACCAGAACTCCTGTCTCTGGTGTCCCAAAAAACTGCTGCCAATGGCACCGCCGCAACCTACACCGCTGCTGGCCATGTCCGCCGCGCGTTGGGTGCGGCAGGCCTGACCACCACCCGTGTTCCCGGCTTTGGCCGCAAGCGGCACATGACCATCGCACGGAAAGCCTACTGACATGACCGAGACCAACAACCGCTTGGGCATCTGGCTCATGGTGGCGACCACATTTGTCTTCGCCATGCAGGACGGATTATCCCAACATCTGGCCAGCGAATACAACGTGCTGATGGTGGTGATGATCCGTTACTGGTTTTTCGCCGCCTTCGTCATGTTCGTCGCCAGTCGCAGGGCAGGAGGCCTTCGGGCTGCGGCAGCCACGACGCAACCGCTCCTCCAAGGGTTTCGCGGATTGCTGCTTGCGGCCGAGATCTGCGTCATGGTGCTTGGCTTCACCTATCTGGGCCTTGTGGAAAGCCATGCGATCTTCGCCTGCTACCCGCTTCTCATCGCGGCCCTGTCCGGCCCGATCCTTGGCGAACAGGTGGGCTGGCGGCGTTGGGCGGCGATTGGAGTCGGGTTCATCGGTATCCTGATCATTCTGCAACCCGGCTTCGGTGTGTTCTCTCCACTCGCTATCATCCCGGCGGTTTCCGCGCTGATGTTTGCCCTGTACGGCCTTCTCACCCGCTACGCCGCTCGCAAAGACAGCGCCGCCACCAGCTTTTTCTGGACGGGCACCGTGGGCGCGGTGTTCATGACGTTGATCGGCATCTGGTTCTGGGAACCGATGACTTCGACGGACTGGGCGATGATGGCGCTGCTCTGCGTGACCGGCGCAACCGGGCATTACCTGCTGATCAAATGCTACGACGTGGCCGAAGCCAGCGCCGTCCAACCCTTTGCCTACCTGCAACTGCCCTTCGCAGCGAGCCTTGGAATCATGGTTTTTGGAGAAGCGATCCGCCCCAACGTTGTCTTCGGGGCAAGCCTGATTGTGGGCGCGGGCCTATTCACCCTCTGGCGTCAGCGGCAAAAGGGTTGATCCCTTCAGCTCTTCCGAAAACGGCACCGGATGTGGGTCAAGCCCAAGCCGGGCACGGTATATCGGTAGACTTTCGGTGACGCGCATCACGTAGTTGCGGGTTTCGGTAAAGGGGATGTGCTCGATCCAATCGATGATATCCATCTCACCACGCCGTGGATCGCCTCGCTCCACCATCCAACGCTCAGGGCGGCTTGGCCCGGCGTTGTAGCCCGCCGCAATCATCACCGCATTGCCGCTGAACTGTTGTGCGAGGCGTTCAAGATAGGTCGCCCCAAGCACCGCGTTGTAGACCGGGTCGGTCAAAAGCTTGCCTTCCGAATATTCGACGTCCAGCCACCCGGCGACCTCTTGCGCCGTGCGCGGCATCACCTGCATGAGCCCCCGCGCGCCCACCGGCGAAATCACACCCGGATCGAATTCGGATTCGCGCCGCGCAATCGACAGAACAAGCTCGGTCGGCACTGGATGCTCAACCTGCGCAAGCGGATGCAAAGCGTAGTAAGGCGCATGAACCTCGTGCCCATATTGCGCCGCCCGCTTGCCCAGCATCACCTGCACATGCGGCAGGCCCAGATCCTCCAGCATTTGTCCCATCTGCCCAATCTGTGTCCGGTCAAGCGACTCGGCCAGATGTGTGAGGAAGCGTTCCGCCAGTACCTTTTCCTCGGCATCGAGCAGCAGGATTGCAGCGCTGAACACAGAGGATTGCGTGAAGGGCGCGTCGCGCCAATCCGGGAACACTTCGGTGCCTGCCAAAAGAGGATCCGGCGGCAAACCACCCGCCT
The DNA here is from genome assembly GCF_002115725.1 of Marivita cryptomonadis. Lineage (GTDB taxonomy): Bacteria > Pseudomonadota > Alphaproteobacteria > Rhodobacterales > Rhodobacteraceae > Marivita > Marivita cryptomonadis. The sequence continues at coordinate 56,737 of NZ_JFKD01000002.1, read as the reverse complement.
CGGCAGCCAACAAGCCATAGAATGATGTCTGGTATTGCGCCCCAAACGCATAGGCCTGTGCTGCGCCCGTTGCATCCCCAGCCGCCTCCAACGCTCGGCCCAGCCAATACCCGGCACGGCCCAGCGAAATCGGAGATTCCACTCCGCCGCGCAAATCGCGGAAATGCTGGGCTGCACGCTCGGGCCTGTCGAGGAACCGCAAAGACAAGTACCCGGCCAGCCACTCCAGATCCGCAAAAGCAGACCCTTCCTCCAGATGATGACCCGCAGCCATGTCGTACGCCGTCTGATACTGCTTGTCCCACATGAGACGGCGAACAAGATCATCTCGCTGTCGCGCCCAGATGTCCGGCCGCCCCAAGGCTGCGCGCGACGCGGACCGCTCCAGCAGCAGTTCTACTGCATCATTTGTCCGACCCTTGCGCACACGCCATGCAAACCGTTCATAGGCCAGCCCGGCATCTGCGCTCAACGCGGCGGGCACTGCGTCGATCAGGGTGTCGACCCCAGAGGCGTCTTCACGCAGGGCCATGCGCGCTTCGGCCAGCGCACGCCAATCCTCATCCACAAGAGGTAACATCGCACGTGCGTTTCCAGCACTGCCCCGCCAAAGCATCGCATCGAGACGAGCCACGTGTTGCGGCTTGAGCAAATCGCCGTAACTCGCAAGAAAGGCGTCATGCTCATCTGATGTGAGCGTCAGACTTGTCCACGCCCGCAGAACCACGGATTCGGCCCCAGCGCGATCATCAGCCGTTAACAAAGCCCGCGCCAACGACAAAGCACCCGCTCCAGTTTCAGGAATATGATCGGCATAGAACCCGCGGATCGCATCGGCAGGTGCCGACGCCATGGCACCTTCGCTCTTTTCCTTGAGAAACGGCAGGCCCGGCCAATCGGCATTGCGTGACAGAAAATCCTGCACCTCGCGCGGCGATCCAAGCCCGGCGCGCAGATAGTGCCACAGGATCACATCCAGCGCCGCCTGCCCGTCACCACGGGCTTCGATCTGGGCTGCGGCCCAGTTGCCGTCGCGCATAAGGTCAATTGCCCGTTCCAGTGGCCGGGGATTTCCCTGCGCGAGAAGGCCAAGTGGTAGCGACAGAAGAACCACCGTCAGGATCGCGATACGCCGAAACATGGCTTGCATTTTCTCCGATGAAACAGGATAGACGGCTCGCTAAAGGATAACCCGCACCCCGCGACCTGCAACTCACATTCGCGGGACGGGTGCAACGGCGCAAGCGCCACACACGAAAAAGGAGCGTGACGATGTTCAAAGGGTCGATGCCTGCACTGGTCACACCGTTCAAAAACGGTGCAGTGGATTTTGACACGCTCAAACAACTCGTGGATTGGCATGTCGTTCAGGGCAGCCACGGGCTTGTCCCCGTCGGCACCACAGGTGAAAGCCCGACCCTGACTCATGAGGAACACGAAGAAGTCGTGACCTTCGTGGTCAAAGCCGCCGCCGGGCGCATCCCGGTAATTGCCGGTGCGGGTTCGAACAACACTGACGAGGCGATCCGGTTTTTGAAACATGCCGAAAAGGCAGGCGCACAGGCAGGCCTTGTGGTCACGCCTTACTACAACAAGCCGACACAGGACGGGCTGATCCGGCACTTTACCATGCTGCATGACAGCTGCGAGCTGCCGATCATCATCTACAACATTCCCGGTCGGTCGGTTGTCGACATGCTGCCCAAAACGATGGGCGAATTGGCGAAACTGCCACGCATCATTGGCGTCAAGGATGCCACCGGAGATCTGGCCCGTGTCTGCGCCCAACGCCTGACCTGCGGCAAGGACTTTGTCCAACTGTCGGGCGAAGATGCCACAGCGCACGGTTTCAACGCGCAGGGCGGTATTGGCTGTATCTCGGTCACAGCGAACGTGGCCCCGGCGCTGTGTTCGCAGATGCAAGAGGCGACGCTGGCCGGCGACTACCTCACCGCTCTCGAGATTCAGGACCGGCTTATGCCGCTGCATCACAGTATCTTTGTCGAACCGGGGCTGTGTGGTGCGAAATACGCCATGAGCCGTCTGGGCCTGTGTGACGAAGAGATGCGCGCACCGCTGTTCCCGGTATCACAGCCAACGCGCGACCTGATCGACAACGGCCTGCGCCATGCCGGACTGCTGAACTGAGCAGATTACTGCGATTGACCTAGTCAGAACCAAAAAGGCCGCGCCTTGAGAGCGCGGCCTTTCCGTTTTTACCAAGTGGTAAAATTCAGGAATCGAGCCCCTCGGGCTGTCCAACAACCACAAAATGCAGCGCCTCAGGTTTGAGCACACGCGCGGCAACCCTTTTGATATCGTCAAGCGTGATAGCTTCGATCTTGGCATTCCGCGTGTTGACGTAATCCACTGGCAAATCATCCATCTGCATTCCGACAAGGATGTTCGCGATAGGCCCGTTTCCATCAAAGCGTAGCGGATACGCCCCCGTAAGATAGGTCTTGGCAACCTCAAGCTCTTCCTCGGTTACTCCGGTCTCGGCCATCTTGGACCATTCATCGCGGATCACCTTTATCGCTTCGGCGATACGGTCATTGGCGCTCGACACGCGGCCGAGATACAGCGACGCATGATCTTTGGGTACAAGGTAGCTGTAGACACCATAGGTCAGACCACGCTTTTCGCGGACCTCTTCCATGAGCCGCGCCTCAAACCCGCCACCACCAAGAATTTCGTTCAGCACAAACGCCGGAAAGAAGTCCGGGTCGTCCCGCGCAATGCCCTCATGCCCGAAGATCGCAACCGATTGCGGGACATCGAATGGCACAACAGTGACACCAGCCTCTGTGGACACGTCGACTGCCGCGGCCTGTAGTGTGCCGGTTTCGGGCAGATCGACCAGCAGCTTGTCCAACACCACCGCCAGTTCTTCCGCCGAGATGTCACCCGCCGCTCCGACATAAACTCGGTCACGGGCCAAGGCCCCCTTATGCGCCTCGATCAGGTCGTCTCGCGTCAAAGCGGCAATGCTGTCTTCCGTGCCTTCGATTGCGGAGCCATAGGGATGGTCACCAAAGACCATGGTGTCGAACGCAACCCCAACAAGGTTGTCAGGGTCCTGCGCGTCAGACCGGACCACCGAAACAATTTGAGCTTTCACCCGGTCGATCGCATCCTGATCAAACCGTGGCTGAGTGATGGCATCGCGCAGAAGCGCCAAAGCCTCGTCCTGATTTTCGACCAGAAAACGGGCCGAAATCGACACCGCGTCATCTCCGATGTCAAAGTCGAAACTGGCCGCCAGCGATTCCGCACGTTCAGAGAACGCACGCGAATCAAGATCGCCAGCACCCTCTTCGAGCAACCCAACCATCAGGTTCGTTGCGCCGCGCTTGCCCGGCAGATCAAGCGACGCTCCACCCTTAAATCGCAGTTCGAGTGCGACAAAGGGGATCGACTCTTCCTGCACCAACCAGGCTGTGACGCCACCGGGACTGGTGACTTCAGCGATGTCGATCTCTGCGCGGAGTGGGGCAGCAACCAGCAACATGAATGCGATCAGCGATCCAAAGACCTTCATTGCGTCACCTCCTCGGCCGTGCGGAGAAACCCGGTCACGGCATTTTTACGGTCGAACACCTCCTGCGCGGCGGTGAGGATGTCCTCTGGTGTGATGGATTGCAGGATACGTGGCCACTCGTGCACATCCTCGACAGTCAAACCAGAGGTCAGCGCAGCGCCGTAGCGGTTGGCAAGCGAATTGGAGCTATCCAACTCGTAAACCTGTGACGCGCGCAGTTGAAACTTGATCCGGTCAAGCTGAGCAGGGTCGACGCCGGTTTCCATGAAGTCCGCGATGACGCGGTCCATGTCAGCTTCGGCCTCTTCCAGCGTCACACCCTGCGCGGGCACATTGACCACACCAAAGGTCGTGTCGTCCAGAGAAAGCCCGCTGTAGAAAGCCCCTGCATAGACAGCGCGCTTTTCCTCGAACTGCAGCTTCTGAGGCAGGACCGACGTTTGCGACCCACCCAGCACTTCGGCCAGCAAAGTCAGCGCCGCCGCCGTCCGCTGATCGCCGGAATCCCGTTCTGGTGCCAGATAGGTGCGCATCACATAGGGCTGCGCCACCCGTGGATCGCTAAAGGATATCCGGCGCTCGGCCATCTGCGGCGGTTCGGACGGGCGGACCCGTTCTGGCAGTGCCTCGTTGCGCGGGATCGGACCGTAATGTTCTTGCGCCAGCGCTAAAACGTCGTCGGGCAAAACATCTCCTGCCACGACCAGTACGGCGTTGTTTGGCGAATAGAACTGGCGGTAATAGGCCAGCGCATCATCCAGATCGAGGTTCACCATCTCGTGGCGCCAGCCAATAATCGGTGTGCCGTAGGGGTGATTGAGATACTGCGCCGCCATACGCTGTTCGCGGAAAAGCGATCCGGGATCGTTTTCGACCCGCTGGTTCCGCTCTTCAATGATCACGTCACGCTCGGTCAGGATATCCTCGCGGTCGAGCTGGATATTTTTCATCCGGTCGGCTTCCATCTCCATCATCAGCCCAAGTCGGTCGGCCGCAATGCGTTGGAAATACGCAGTGTAGTCAAAGCTGGTAAACGCGTTGTCGGTGCCGCCATTGGCTTTGACAGTCTCGCTGAATTCGCCCGGGGCCAGTTTCTCGGTCCCTTTAAAAAGCAGATGCTCAAGGAAATGCGCAACACCGGAAACGCCGGGCTGTTCGTCCGCCGACCCAGCACGATACCAGACCATGTGCACCACGGCGGGCGCGCGGTGGTCTTCGATCACCACGACATCCATCCCGTTTTCAAGCTGGAACGTGGTAACCTGATCTTCGATCGTATCGGCGCGCAAAGGCGCAGCAGCAAGAACGCACGCCCCCGCAAGGGCTATCAGGCGACGCATCGGCAATTCTCCTCCGTTTGGAAGTAACGTACGTTGCGTACGGCCAACTTCAAGCGCTTCAACAGTTTCGTGAGCGGTTCCCGATTGCGCGGGAGAACGTCTGTCAGCGTTCCGGCGGAGCAGATGGCGTCAGAACACCAGCCCGTCGCGCAGCTTCAAGAGTGCCATATGGGTCAAGCGCCTGCCCGCGGTAGACGCGGTTATAGGTATCTTCAGGAACCAAACGCCAGTTGAAGAGGCGACGACGCTCCCGGAACGCCTGATCTTCGGCGGCAAGCTGTTCCCGAATATCCGGTGCACGACCAAACCGGGATGCGCTTGCGACGATCGCCTGATCCCCGGCACCAATACCCGACCCCACATCCAGTCGTGACGGCGCACCGCCCAATACAGCGACCGCGTCTTTCAGCGGCGTCTGATCGGTTCGGTTTGTGCCACCCGGAGTCGGTGTCGGCAATTCGGTCAGGCTAAGTGGCGCTTCCAGTGGTTTCGGAGGCACAATCGAGAATTCCTCGGGAGTTCCACCCGGATTGCGCAATTGGCGCAGATTGGTATCCCGATCCGACGTGTCCTGACGAGATCCGCAAGCGGTCAACGCCACCAGTGCCAGTATGATCAATGCGCGCGGCATCATGTTGTCTGCCCGCCTCCGTTTTCGCCTCAACCCTGCTTTAACGCATGAAGCCGCACTCGTCACGAGGCGTTTTTCCCACCCGAGAACAGCGCGAGCCCAATCGCCCCAATAAACACAGAAATGTCCGCGACATTAAAGGCATAAGGATTGGTAAAGCCGCAACAGGACATGTTCAAGAAATCTGCAACAGCGCCATAAAGGACCCTGTCCACCACATTGCCCAGCGCTCCACCGATCAGCAGCCCCGCAAAGACCAGCCCTATACGCCCCGGCGGATCACGGCGCATCCACACCAGCACGAAGAGGACTATTCCCATTGCGACCGAAATCAGTACCCAGCGCGTCCAATCCGCCTGTCCGGACAACAGGCCAAAATTTATGCCTGTGTTCCACGCCATGCGAAAATTCAAGTAAGGCGGAAACACGTCGATAGCGCCGACGCGGGCCAGATCCATCACATGTACCACCAGCCATTTGGTCAGTTGATCCAGAAGAAAGATCGCTGCCGCGACAATCGCCACCAGACGCATGTTGTCTCCTTTGCCCTGCTCCGGAATTTTACCGGATGGTCAAATTCAGTGCCGGAAGTGGCGCATCCCCGTCAGCACCATTGCCAGACCGGCCTCGTCAGCCGCTTTGATCACTTCGTCGTCGCGCATTGATCCGCCTGGCTGAATAACGCAAGACGCGCCAGCCGCTGCCGCTTCGAGCAAGCCATCGGCGAACGGGAAGAACGCGTCGGACGCCACCGCGCTGCCTTTGGTCAGTGGTTCCGGCAGGCCCAGCGCCTCAGCCATGCGTTCGGCCTTCTTGGCGGCGATCAGGGCGCTGTCCAGTCGGCTCATCTGACCCGCGCCGACACCCACGGTCGCGCCGTCCTTGACGTAGACGATGGCATTCGATTTCACGTGTTTTGCAACGGTCCAGGCGAAAAGCAGGTCACGCATCTGCTCGTCTGTCGGCGCGATCTTGGTCACGACCTTGAGGTCATCCAGATTGATCCGACCGTTGTCACGGTTCTGCACAAGGATACCGCCCGACACCTGTTTCCACGCCGTTCCCGGCTCTGCGGTGTTGGCCAAACCCGGCGCTGTCAGCAAACGCAGGTTCTTTTTCTTGGCGAACACATCCTTGGCATCCTGGTGCGCCCCGGGGGCGATGACCACTTCTGTGAAGATCTCGGCAATCGCTTCGGCGGTCTCACCGTCGAGGGTAGAATTCAACGCGACGATCCCGCCAAAAGCTGAAGTACGGTCGCAGTCAAACGCCTTTTGATACGCCTCTTTCAGCGTCCGGCCTGTTGCCACACCGCACGGGTTGGCGTGCTTGATGATCGCGCAGGCAAAGCCGTCACGCGGCAGGAATTCCGACACCAGTTCAAATGCCGCATCGGTGTCATTGATGTTGTTGTAGCTCAGTTCCTTGCCCTGCAGCTGAATCGCTGTGGCAACCCCCGGACGGGCCGAGCCATCGTGGTAGAACGACGCGCCCTGATGCGGGTTCTCACCATAGCGCAGCGGCTGCGCGAGCGTTCCGGCAAACACACGGCGGCGCGGGGTCTCTTCACCGATGGCACCCGCCATCCATGAACTGACCGCAGCATCATAGGTGCCGGTGCGCGCGTAAGCGATCTGGGCGTGACGCTGACGAAAGGCCAACGTGGTCTGACCCTCGTTCGCATCCAGTTCGGCCAGCAAAGCGTCGTAATCCTCGACATCTACAACAGTGGTCACGAAAGCATGGTTCTTGGCCGCAGCGCGGATCATCGCGGGGCCGCCGATGTCGATGTTTTCGATGCAGGTGTCATAATCGGCACCTTTGGCGACGGTTTCCTCGAACGGGTAAAGGTTCACCACCAAAAGGTCGATCGGGCCAATGCCGTGCTCGGTCATCGCCCCTACGTGGGCGTCATTGTCGCGAAGCGCCAGCAAGCCACCATGCACCATCGGGTGCAGCGTCTTGACCCGGCCGTCCATCATTTCGGGAAAGCCCGTCACCTCGGCCACGTCCTTGACCGGTACACCCGCGTCGCGCAACGTCTTGGCCGATCCACCCGTGGACAATAGCTCGACGCCGCGCGCATCCAGCGCCTTGGCAAGGTCAACAAGTCCGGTCTTGTCCGAAACGGACAGAAGCGCGCGGCGAAGGGGGGCGAGATTGGTCATGACAGCGATAGGTCCCAGATGTTCAGTTCAGCAGCTCTGTCGCATCGTCCTGAACAAAGTCCCGCACCGCAATTGCGGTTTCCTGAGCCTTCGCCAGCGACCAGCGAACGCGGGTCGCATACTCCATTGCGCGGGCAGATAAAACGATCTGTTTGGTCGCGCGGGGCCGCAACCGGCCTTTTTCAAGATAAACAGACGGTTCAAGCGCAAGATCGCAGCGCCCTTCAAAGCGAAATACCCAAATCTCGCCGCTGCGCAGTGCCATGCTGACGGCAGTTCCGTTCATGTCGATGGCAGTGTCGACTTCGGGATGAAGATGAAACCGGATGTCAAAGGGGATGCCTGCAAGGCGGCTGTCTTCAAGCTTTTGATCAAACCGGGCTTTGCCGGGACCCTCCAACGCGATCAACAAGTCCTCGCCTACCACACCGCGCCCATCGAAGGTCAATTCGAGAATACGCGCATGGGTCAAACCGTGGGTCTTGAGATAGCCATCATGCCCGCCTTCGAACCGCACACCATCCATCGCACGGGACATCTCGATCGGAACGTCTTTCGGGATGTCGTCCAGCAATTCCCGCTCGATCGTGCCAACGCGCGAGGTGCTGCCAAGCCGAGAGCTAGAAAACCCATCGAGGCACAATGTGGAATGGGACGGCGTTGCCCGCCCGGCCCGGCGCCAATCTTCGCCAAAAGTCGATCCCGATCCGCAATTCACAATCAGCGGGCGACGCCCTGAGGTTAATTCGAATGCAAGGGTCGACGCATGGGCATTGAAGCTTGCCTGTCCTCCCGGCGGGGCAGACGCGTCAATCACCATGGTGGTGCGTCCTGCCGAAAGCCGTGCATAGCCCATTGCAAGGCCTTTGGGCGCCTGTGCCTTTGTGTTGGCTGCTGCCAATGCCGTGTCCAGACGCCCTTCGACGCCGCGTCCACCGCCGTGAAAGCGGGCGAGCCCACCGTCAGCATGTCTCAGTACGCGCAAGGTCGGCACTATCCGTGTGATGGCTTGAATATGCGACAATTCCGGCGACCGCGCGGTATCCTCGAGCACGTCGCGCGCCCAGATCAACAGCGTGCACACCTCAAGCAATTCTTCGGGATTGCGCGTCGGTATACCACCCGCATCATCGATCTGACGGGCACATTCCTGTCCCAGCGCCTTGATCGCAGGGTCAGCCTGCGCCTCCATGCCTTGCAGCGAAAGTCCGGCGCTGATCAATCCGGTAAGCGCCTCGAACCGAGGCAAGCCGGGCGTAGAGCTGTGCCACCGGCGATTGAGAAAGATCGTCTGCTGCGCAATCGACCGAAAGAACGCGCGCGACTGTTCCGGGGTACAACCGCCTAGTACAAAGATCGCGTGATGCAGCCAGCGAATGACCCGGCGCCCGGCCAATTCTGGGGTCCATCCGGGACCGGAGCCGTTGCCGTATCGCGCGATCCATTCAAACAGCCAGCTTTGCGCGGTCTTTCGAGTAGCTGCATCACCAACGCTGGCCATGTCGTCAAGCCACACAAATCCGTGAATTTCTTCAAGAAACACATCGTCCGGTGGCGCGATGTCCCACAGGATCGCGCCAGGCGCTTCGACCAGATGTCCGGCAAAAAGCAGGTTTCCCGCTGTCAATTGCCGTCCCCGCGCATAAGATCCGACGGTTCTTGGTTCAGGCTGGGCGACAAACGCAGTTGCGGGCTTGGCACGCGTGGACAGCCGTGCATGAACACGGTTCAAAACCCGGGCCTGCGCCCGTTTTGCGGCGTCCAGTCGGAACATCAGCTCTGCCTCTGTCTTGCGTTTACGCAAGCGTTCTTATGCCGACACCATAGCCGCGCGAATGAATCGAGTCACGGTGCAATTGTCACGCGGGCGATGCTTTGCCTTTGCGCTGCAAAATCGCCATGTAGAAACCGTCCATTCCGCCCATGTCCGCCCAATAATCTGGGCGCAGACGCACGCCGCCTTCAGGACTGATCCACGCAGGGTCGAGACTAGGGGCATGAGGCGGTATGATTTCGATATCGTCATTCTGGGACAGAAGCCATTTGATCTGGTCCTCCCCCTCTTCGCGCAGCAAGCTGCACGTGCAAAAGACCAATCTTCCATGCGGGGCGATCTGACCCAGAGCGCGGGTCAGCAAAGCGCGTTGAAGTTTGACCAGATCGTCGATCCCCGTCAGGGTTTTGACATAAGGCAGGTCGGGATGCCGCCGGATCGTGCCGGTTGCCGAACACGGCGCGTCCAACAGGATCGCATCGAAGGGTCCATCCTCATAGGACAGCGCATCAGCAACCACAGTCTTGGCAGCCAGCTTGGTACGCGCAAGGTTTTCGGTCAGCCGCGCCATGCGGGCTTCGGAAATATCAAGCGCAGTCACCTCCGCACCTTTGGCGGCAAGCTGCATTGTTTTCCCACCGGGCGCGGCGCAAATATCCAAGACCCGCTTTCCGCTGACGTCCCCCAGCAGCTGAACCGGCAAGGCGGCAGCCGCATCTTGCACCCACCAGTCACCGGTATCGAACCCCACAAGCGCCGACACTTGCCCCCGAGCAGCAATCCGAACCGACCCCGTCGGAAGAAGCGTGCCACCCAGCTTTTCCGCCCAGTCTGCAGCGTCGGATTTGACCGACACATCCACAGGCGGCGGCACCGCATGGGCGCGTTCGATTTGCGCCACGACAGGTTTGCTCCATGCCTTTGCCAGCTTGGGTCGCAGCCATTTCGGCAACATGGTATCCGGTGCTTTGTCCCATTCGGTCGCATCAAGCACCGTGATCTTGCGCAGAACCGCGTTGACCAGCCCCTTCATCGGTGCGGTTTTCTTATTGCGACCGGCAAGCTTTACCGCCTCGTTCACAACGCCATGCGCTGCACCGCCTGTCATGAATTCGACCGTCGCCATACGCAGCAGGTTCATCACTCGCAGAGGTGGCTGGCGTTGCAGGTTCGATGTCAGCAGGTGATCAGCGCGTCCCAGGTATCGCAGCGTTTCCGAAATCAGACGTTGCGCTGTCGCCCGTTCCGGTGGGCTCAGCTCTTGCCAGACCGGATCGCTGATGACATCCGACAACATTCGGCCTTCGCCGACAATCTGGCTTAGCCCATCAAGAGCGACAAGGCGGGGAGAAGCGGGTGCGGGCACGTAACGATCCTGTGGCGGGCCGGGGTTGTCCCGGACCGGAAGGCGCGTATATCAAAGGCAAGCGATATGGAAGACCGCGATGAGCACTGACACACCCAAAGACCTGCCCCCTGCCGCCCAACGCGCTTTGGCCGAAGCAGAAGAGCGCCGCAAGAAAGCGGCCGCAGACCAGCCTATGCCAAAAGAATTGGGCGGACGTGACGGGCCTGAGCCTGTGCGCTACGGAGATTGGGAAAAGGGCGGTCTCGCGATCGACTTCTAAGTATCAGCGCAGACGGAAATCCGCAGCTTGGCCTGCGCCCTGATCAGCGATGAACCGCACCTCTGACCCGTTGGCAAGCACCGCTTGGCAATTATAGCCAAGTTCATCGCCCCCCCAATTCAGGTCACGACAGAAGAACCCGTTCTTCCAATCCCACGACCCTGTGACATCCCATGTGGCGCCACGCCCGGTGATCTTGCCGTCAGGCGACACATTCAACCGCACCAAGGGGCGCGACAGCGTCTTGCCTTGCACCAGAGACATAAATTCGGATTTGTTCTCGACACGTTTCAGTTCGGCCAATGCAATTTGAGGCACAGCGAATGTCACGGCAGCAGCAATGGCGATGGCAAAACGGTTCGACATGAAATCCTCCGGGCATATCTTTTACATAAAGATACGCTAGAAATGCACGAATGGATCAAGAAGTTCCCGTAACGCACGCGTGATCAGTCGTCAGACAGCCCCAACACGTCAAGCATATCATACTCGCCCGGTGCTTTGTCCTGCCCCCACAACGCTGCTTTCAAAGCACCGCGAGCGAAAAGCGCGCGGTCACTGGCAACGTGCCGCAAGGTAATGCGTTCGCCTGCCGCCGCGAAAAGCACGTCGTGTTCGCCGACGATGTCGCCGCCGCGAATGGCGCTGAAACCGATATCGCCCCGCTTGCGCGCCCCGGTGATGCCATCGCGCCCACTGTCGGACACATCACGCAGATCGACACCGCGCCCTTCAGCGGCCGCTTCACCCAGCATCAGAGCAGTGCCAGATGGCGCATCGACCTTTTGGTTGTGATGATATTCGATCACTTCGATGTCATAGTCTTCGTCCAAGGCTGCTGCGACCTTGCGGGTCAGCACGGTCAGCAAATTCACACCAAGGCTCATGTTGCCCGCACGGACCACGACGGCATGACGCGCTGCGGCCTTGATCTTGGTCAGATCATCCTCGGACAAACCGGTGGTGCCGATCACATGCACCGCCCGAGCCTGTGCGGCCAATTCGGCAAATGCGACCGTTGCCGCAGGTGCGGTAAAATCGATTACCGCCTGTGCGCGCGCGAAACATTCAAGCGGGTCGTCCGCAACGATGACGCCCATCGCAGCGCCACCCATCGCGGTGCCTACATCCTTGCCCACCCAGTCGTGACCCGCACGTTCAACAGCACCGGCAAGGTGCATCCGGGGGTGTTTGGCGATCTCGTTCACCAGCATCTGCCCCATCCGCCCGGACACTCCGGTGACGACGACTCCGATTTCTTCGCTCATGACACTCTCCGCAAGTGGATTTCCGCCTCAATAGCGGCTGCCCCCCTGCTTGGCAAAGGCCGCCAGACGGCTTATGTGCCGGATATGGCAAAAAACCGATCTCACAGCTCTGAGGGACCCAGCCAGCGTCAGCTGCGTGTGGGCGAACTGATCCGCCGCACATTGTCCGATGTGCTGACTCGCGGTGACATTCACGATCCCGACCTGAACCGATACTCCATCACAGTGGGCGAAGTGCGTACGTCGCCAGACCTGCGCATGGCCACGGCCTATGTCGTGCCTCTTGGCGGGAAGGGACAGGAAGATGTCCTCGAGCTTCTCAATCGCAATCGCAGCGAACTGCGTCGTGTGGTCGCCAAGAACCTCACCTTGAAGTTCTCTCCGGAATTGCGGTTCAAGCTGGACGATACGTTCGACCGCATGGACGATACCCGCCGCATGTTCGAACAGGACGATGTGCGCCGTGACATCGAAAGCTAAGACAGCCTTCGTTACAATTGCGCTGATTGCGATCGGCGGACTTTCGGCACAGGCCGAGGTGACCTGTTCGGAGCGCAGCTTTGACGGGCTCGCCTATACGGCCTGTGAGGTCGACCCACGGGTGGACGAGTTGCGGCTGTTTCTTGACGCGCCTTCGGGTGAAAAATACGGACAGTTCTCGACCATTGATGGCGCCTTGGCCAACGAAGGCAAAACGCTGATCTTTGGCATGAATGGCGGGATGTATCACAATGACCGCGCGCCAGTTGGGCATTACATTGAGGACGGTCAAGAGATCATGCGCGTCATCCCCAACGCGGGGCCGGGCAATTTCGGGCTGCTGCCGAATGGTGTGTTCTGCATTCAGAACGACCGCGCCGACGTGATCGAAACGCTGACCTATGACGCGGCGCGCCCCGACTGCCGTTTTGCCACGCAGTCCGGCCCGATGCTGGTCATCGACGGGGAATTGCACCCAAGATTTCTGAAGGACAGCACATCGCGCTATATCCGCAATGGGGTCGGCACTTCGGAAGATGGGGTTCGCGTGGTTTTTGTTATATCCGATCAATCAGTTACGTTTCATGAATTCGGCCGCATCTTCCGCGATGACCTTGGCGTGCCGAACGCGTTATTCCTTGATGGCAGCGTCTCGCGTCTACATGCGCCGCAGCTGAACCGATCGGACTTCGGGCGTTGGCTGGGGCCGATTGTGGGTGTGGTTGCCCCGCTAGGCCGCTAGCAGGGTTGCGGTGACACGCGCGCCGCTCTACCTCTCTGCGGCACGACCATTGGCACCGGAGGCCCCATGACAGACACGTTTGATGACCTGACGCAAAGCCTGTTGCAGCGCGCCAAAGAGGCTGGGGCCGATGCAGCCGATGTGCTGGCTGTACGGGGCAATTCGATGTCCATCGACGTGCGCAACGGTGTTCTGGAACAGGCAGAGCGGTCGGAAGCAACCGATATCGGTCTGCGTGTTTTCGTTGGTCAGCGGGTTGCCAACGTATCTTCCTCGGATGTGCGGGCGGACAGTCTTGCGATCATGGCAGAGCGTGCCGTGGCCATGGCACGGGAAGCTCCGGAAGATCCGTATGTGGGCTTGGCTGATCCGAGCCAGCTGGCACAGAACCGGGCGTCGGACTGGCTTGAGCTTTACGATCCGACCCCAGAGCCTTCACCTGCCGAGCTGGAGCAGGATGCGCGCGATGCGGAGGCTGCGGCACTGGATCTGGACGGCATCACGCAAGTATCGGCTTCGTCCGCCGGGTACGGGTCGCAAGAGGTCTATCTTGCTGCAAGCAATGGCTTTTCTGGCGGCTACCAACGCTCATCACGGTCCACATCCTGCGTGGCGATTGCGGGCACCGGCACCGGGATGGAGCGGGACTATGACGGGGATCAGCGGATTTTCCAAAACGATCTGAGGTCGCCTGCCGAGATCGGACGAACGGCGGCGGAACGCACGCTGGAACGGATGAATCCGCGCAAGCCCAAAACCGGCGCGTATCCGGTGTTGTTCGATGAACGTATTTCATCGTCGCTGATCGGACATTTTCTGATGGCGACCAATGGCGCTGCGATTGCGCGACGGTCGTCTTGGGCATTGGATTTGCTAGGAAAAGAGGTTCTGCCACAAGGGCTTAGCCTGACCGAAGACCCAAATCGCGTGCGGGTCGGCGGGTCGCGCCCATTCGATGCTGAAGGATTGGCGACGCAAAAGCGGGACATCGTCAAGGACGGGGTTTTGACGGGTTGGACGCTTGATCTGGCGACCGCGCGTAAGCTGGGGCTGGAATCCACCGCCGGCGCCGCGCGTGGAACAACGGGCGGGCCGTCGCCCAGCGTGTCGAATGTCGCGCTTTCCCAAGGGGTTACTGACCGCGCCGGTTTGATCAAAGAGATGGGGACAGGGCTGGTTGTGACCTCGATGATCGGCTCCACCATCAACCCCAATACCGGTGACTATTCGCGGGGTGCGGCTGGATTCTGGGTCGAGAATGGCGAAGTGGCCTATCCCGTAAGCGGTGTGACCATTGCAGGTAACCTCATAGAAATGCTCAAGAAAATCACACCGGCCAATGATGCACGCCCTTGGCTGAGCCGGGTGGTCCCGTCATTGCTGGTGGAAGGTCTGACGCTTGCCGGAGAGTGATCTTGACCTTTTGATCGACGCTGCGCGTCACGCCGGTGAGATCGCCCTTTACCACAAGGCTAAGGGCTTGGAAGTAGAGCATAAACCTGACGACGCGGGGCCAGTCACACAAGCCGATTACGCCGTGGATCGGGCACTACGCGAGGCGTTGACCGCGGCGCGGCCCGGGTATGGCTGGCTGAGCGAAGAAACCCGCGACACGCCGGATCGGCTGGACCGGGACAGGGTGTTCATTGTCGATCCGATCGACGGAACACGCAGTTTTGTCAAAGGCGAAAGCACTTGGGCACATTCGCTGGCGGTCGTCAATCAGGGCGTCGTCACGCAGGGTGTCGTTTACCTTCCCGAAATGGATTTGATGTATTCCGCTGGCAGGACGCAGGGTGCGTTCTGCAACGGAGATCCGCTAAGTGTTTCTGATATCAGTGATATTCACGCTGCTCGGGTTTTGGCGACCAAGCCGAACATGGACCAGATACACTGGCGCGACGCCGTGCCGGACTTCGCCCGGTCGCATCGACCCTCGCTGGCCTATCGGCTGTGTCTGGTGGCACAAGGGCGCTATGATGCGATGTTGACGTTCCGTCCAAGCTGGGAATGGGACATTGCGGCAGGGGCGTTGATCCTGTCCGAAGCCGGGGCAACAGTAACGGACCGGAAGGGTGAGGCGTTGCGATTTAACAACGTCGTGCCACAGACTGCCGGTGTGGTCGGCGCGGGTGCGGAATTGCACGAAAAGATCGCTGAAAGGCTGGTCTATACCGGGTAATTCGGCTGTTTCGTACGGTTTGCGGTGGCTGGTTGTACGGTTCGGTATGGGGTTCACGGTGCCTGACAACAAGGGCTTGTGGTTGGAGCGCCGGAGTGCGCCCTTTCACCCGACCGGCACGTAAGACCGTACGGATTGTCTTATCAAGCCGTACGGTTCATCCGTACGGTTTCCCGATTTTGCTGGCGTTGGCGCAAAGCTTGGAGTGAGCGCCCGTTGGCCCTCAAAATGAGAGCCACGTGATGTGGCGGTAGGATGCAAAATGCGGCAGTCGGGTTAGCCGACAAAATCGCGGCGCGTCGAGTCTGTCAAAGCACCTCGATCACATCCTTGTCGATGGCGAGCATGTAACCGCGGCGGGCGATGTTCTTGATCAGCAGTTCGCTGACCAATTGGTTGCCCAACCCATCGCGCAAGCGCTTGATCCGGGTGGCGCCTGCGGCCTCATCGCAATCGGATTCGGAGCGGCCCGAAATGATGGCTTCAATCTGGGCACCGGAGAGCAATTCGTCGTCAAGACGGGCTTCGGCGAGAATCGAGATGGTTTCGATCATCGCGTCGGTCAGTTTGAACCCCATCGTGTTTAGATAGACGGTGTTTTCCTCGCGGCTGACGATCAAGGAATTGACCTGAATGCCCGACCGTTCGATCTGCGCCATACGGCGGTTGAGGATCACCAGCATCACGAGGAACACAAGCGCTGCAATCAGCATGGCGGTGGCAAAGACCAAGAGCACGAAAATCGTCGTGCGGTAGCCCGCCAGCGTGTCGGAAAACGCAGTGCCGGATTGGGCGAGGATTTCTAGAAGCTTGACCTCAGCCTGTGACGTCAGGTCGTCGTTTTCAACAAAGATCTGCTCGACCCTCGAATTGAACGCATTGGCGTCAGGTAAGGTCAGAACAAGAAAGACGCCCGCCAGCACCAAAAGCGCCACGATCCCGCTGATGCCGATCACCACAAGGCGGCTGCCAGAGCGGCGCGCGTCAGTAACGGAGGTAGTTTGGTCCGGCACTGTCTTTCCTTTCGGCTAACCCTGTTTCATCAAATACCGACACCACATTGAGCAGCGTCCAGCCCGCCTGTGCAAGACGGGTCTGCAACTGATCCTGCGCAGAGGCCGAGGTGCAGGGTTCTGAAATCTCGGCCACACCGTAGTGCAGCCGGAGAGGGGCGTCCTGTTTCGCCTTGTAATCGGCATAACACACCGCCTGTGCGGCGGCGGGCATGCAGAGCGCGGCGAGGAGCAGAAAGGGGAGCGCGTGTTTCATGCGATCACCCTGCGACCAAGCCCAGAGAAATTCAATAACGACCGCACGGTTATCGCATAACGAGGGGGCGATATTGCCTGACTTTGCAGGGTCAGCCGAGATGGATGTCAGAGGCAGCGGGCCATCCCCCCTGCCCCCGACGACGCCATCTCAGGCTTAACCGACAGGGAAAGGAACCCCACCATGTCACGCAGATTCATCGCAGCCGTTCTGGCCGTTTCCACCACAATCGCTGCACTTTCCGCCGCACCTGCCCGCGCCGCGTCAGAAGAGGACATCGCCAAGCTTTTGGCGGGGGCTGCGACGATCTTTATCATCGGCAAGGCGATCCAGAATTCACGCGACGATGATCGCCGGGACAAGAAGAAAGAAGAGGTTCGGCACTATGTTCCAGACCACCGCCCCGGACATGTTTCCAAGCAACCGGTCTACACGCAGCAAAAGCCAACCCCGAAAGTCGTGCCCCGCGATGTAAAGCAGCGTCACAAAGACATGCTGCCTGCCAATTGTGTGCGCCAGATCGAAGGTGGGCGCGTTGGGCGGGTCGTGATGGGCCGCTGTCTTGAGCGCAACAATATCAGCACCCGGACGTTGCCCAAAGCGTGCCGCATGACCGTTGAAACCCGGCGCGGTGAGGCCCGGGCCTATGCCCTGCCCTGCCTCCGGCATCGTGGATACACGCTGGCGCGCTACTGAAAAGCGCCAGATTTGCGGGGGCTGTGGTCCTTGGTTCCCCGCACCTTGCCCGCATGGTGGCCCCCACTATGCGGGCTTTTTCATGTCGGGGCGTATTTTGCCGGAATTGTGAGGCCCGATCTGTGGAACCCGTTTGCACGGTGAGTCGTTGGGCTGTTAAGCTGAACTCAGGCAAAGCACGAGGTTTTGGGTAAATGAACCATCTGACACGCACTATCTTGTGCGCGGCATGGGTCGCCGTTCCGGGGATCGGCGCGGCACAGAACCTTGATCTTAACGTCTCTGGCGGCAGCGACGATTTGAGAAGCGAGCTTAAGGACGCGATGTCCTTGTATGCGTTGGTGGATGCCGAGGATGCCACACCGCAGGCGTTGATCGCGGCCGCGCAGGCCGATTATGCACGGATCGTGGCAGCGCTTTACGGGGGCGGACGGTTCTCGCCCACTGTCTCAATCACTGTCGACGGGCGCGAGGCGGCAGGGATTTCGCCATTTGAGGCACCGCAATCAATCAATACAATTCTGATCGAGGTCGATCCGGGCCCAAGGTTTCGCTATGGACGCGCCGAGATTGCGCCATTGGCCGAAGGCACCGAGATTCCGCCCGAGTTCAGGACAGGCGAACGCGCGGGCACAGCCCCCATCCGGGACGCGGTGAGCGCGGGTGTGACGGGCTGGCGCACTGTCGGCCATGCCAAGGCACGGCTAGAGGACCAGCAGATCGTCGCAGACCATCCCAATCGCGAATTGGACGTGCGCTTGCGCCTTGCACCGGGGCCGCAGTTGCGGTTTGGCGACGTGGTGGTGACGGGCAATGACCGGGTGCGGCGGACACGGATTCGAGAAATCGCAGGCTTGCCGCAAGGTGAGGTGTTTGACCCGCAGGAGATTGCGGACGCGGAACGGCGGTTGCGCGATACCGGCGTGTTCAGTTCGGTTGCGGTGTCCGAAGCCGATACTCCGAATACGGACGGCACGCTGGACCTTGCGTTGCAGGTGGCCGAGCAAAAGCCGCGGCGGTTTGGCTTTGGGGCCGAGGTGTCGACACAGGAGGGTGGCAAGGTCAGCGCGTTCTGGCTGCATCGCAACCTGTTCCAAGGGGCCGAGCGGCTGCGTGTCGAAGGCGAGGTGTCCGGGATCGGCACGGATACCGACGAAATGGATTACGCGCTGACGCTGACCTATGGTCGACCCGCAACGTTCACTCCGGACACGGAGTTCTATTTGACTGCCGGGATCGAGCGGTTGAACGAACCGGGATTTACCAGCAACCAAGCAAGTGTGATCGCGGGCTTGTCGCATCGATTTTCTGATCAGCTGACCGCGTCGTTCGGTTTGGGATATCGGTATCTTGATACGGAAGACGCGTTTGGAGAACGCGAATTCCAGTTGCTGCTTGCGACTTTCGGCGCGACCTATGACACGCGGAACAATTCGTTGAACCCAAGCAGCGGGTACTATCTTTCTGCGACAAGCACGCCCTTTCTTGGGCTGGACGAAACCGAGAACGGGATACGCGTTACGTCGGATGCGCGCGCCTATTTCGGGTTCGGAGCCGAAGATCGTTTCGTGCTGGCGGGACGGGCACAGATCGGGTCGGTCTGGGGGCCAAGTCTTGAAGACACAGTTCCCGACTATCTGTTTTACTCGGGCGGCGGCGGGACGGTGCGTGGTGTGCCGTATCAATCGCTGGGTGTCACGCTGGACAATGACGCGTTTACGGGCGGTCAAAGCTTTGCCGCCGTGTCAGCCGAACTGCGCGCCAAGGTACGGGACAATATCGGTCTGGTCGGGTTTTATGATGCGGGCATGATCACCGAAGAAAGCGGTTTCGGCGGAGACAGCGACTGGCATGCCGGGGCCGGTTTTGGTCTGCGCTACAACACCGGGATCGGCCCCATTCGGGTGGATATCGCAACGCCTGTGACCGGAGATGGCGCGGGCAAGGACTATGAACTGTACATCGGCATTGGTCAGGCTTTCTGATATGCGCTTTATCGCGACGCTTCTTGTCTTTCTGTGGTGGCCGCTGGCCAGCTTTGCACAGGACAGTGACGAAGACCCCGGATACTTGGCGGGCCTGTTGCAGGACGCGTTGTCGGGCGCAGGACGCGATGTGCGCATCCGTGGCTTTCAAGGCGCGTTGTCAAGCGAGGCGACGATTGCATCCATCGTTATTTCTGACGATCAGGGCGAATGGTTCCGGGCGGAAAACATCGTTCTGGATTGGCGGCGGGCCGCATTGCTGCGTGGCATCGTTGATGTGACATCGTTCAGCGCCGATACCGTTGTGGTGTCGCGGGCGCCGGATGCCGGAGAAGACTTGCCCAGCGCAGAGGCAGAGCCGTTCAGCATTCCCGAATTGCCCGTTGAAGTGCGGATCGAGCGCTTCGCGGTTGGCTCTTTGCAATTGGGCGCACCACTTTTGGGAGAGGCGGCCGAGTTCGCCATCACCGGGGCCGCCGACCTTGCCGAGGGTGGGGCCGACCTTGACCTCAATCTCGAGCGGGTCGACGGCCAGCAATCGCAAATCGCACTGGCAGCCAGCTATGATTCGTCCTCGCGGCAATTGTCCGTTGATCTGAACGCTGAAGAGGCCGCTGGTGGGCTGGCGGCCACGCTGCTGGGTGTCCCCGGCGCGCCATCGGTGGCGCTGACGGTTCAGGGTGAAGGCATGGTCGACGATTTCGAAGCGGCGATCGCGTTGGCGACGGATGATCAACCGCGCATCACCGGGACGGTCGAAATCCTTGCGCCGCAAGAGACCGGCACATGGGATGTGCGGGTCGACATCACTGGGGACCCAACACCGCTTTTGACCGAGGAAACCCGTGCGTTTTTCGGCACAGATATCGGGTTGCAGGCGCGGGTGATGCGCGAGGCGAACGGTCGGATCGACTTGCCGCAATTCGCGTTGACGGCCGATGCCCTGTCGCTGAGCGGCAGTGCCGCGATTTCTGAAACCGGATGGCTGGAGGCGCTGGATGCCGAGGGGCGAATCGCGAACCCTGAGGGCGGGCCTGTTGTGCTGCCGTTCGGTGGTGGCGACACGCAAGTGGCATCGGTGACCTTCGATGCAGCGTTGAACGGAGTTCTGACCTTTGATGCCCGGCTCGACGGTTTTGTCAGCCCAGATGCCACGCTGGATTCGCTGTCGATCACGGGGCGCGGGCAGATCGACCAGCAGAGCTTTGCGCAGCAGGATGGGCAGTTCGCATTGGACCTGACTTGGGCCGCAGAGACGCTGGCCTTGGCCGACCCGGCCTTGGCAGAGGCGGTTGGGTCTGAATTGTCGGGTGCGGCGCGTGTCGATTATCAAAGCGGTCAACCGATCCGTGTAACGGGGCTTGAGGCCAACGGCACAGAATACGGGCTGACTGGCGACGCGACCTGGACATCGGAAGATGCGATGCCGTTGGCTGTTGATCTGCGATTGGTTGCCGAGGACATCACCCGATTTTCCGCGATTGCCGGGCGGCCGTTGGGCGGTCGGATCGACTTGCAGGCGGATGGTACTGTTGGGCCGATTTCGGGCATGATCGATATGGTTGTGGACGGCACAACCTTGGACCTTGCGGTAGGTCAGGACGTGGCAGACCGGCTGTTGACCGGCGTCGGCTCGGCGCGGGTTGATGTGCGCCGGGACGAGACCGGCACAACGATCCGGTCCGCGCGTGTCGTGACGCCTGCGGCAAATCTGGAAGCGACGGGCAAAATCACCAGCGGCGATACGTCAGTTCGGTTCGATGGCGTTCTGAGCAATCTGGACCGTGTGTATCCGGGCGAAGCCGATGGTGCAGCCGTGCTGGACGGATCGGTCATGCTGTCGGGCACAACGTTGCGTAATCTTGAACTTACGGCTGACCTTTCGAACCAGTCACAGCCCGTGCGTCTGCCGTTTGGCGGCGGTTTGACGTTGACGAATGGCACGGTGGACGTGACTGCCACAGGTGGGCCGGACGGCGCATGGCAGGCCGAAGTCGCCGTGCGGGATCTGGAGACGCCGCAAGCCTCTGCAACCACTTTGGCGCTGGCAGGCAACGGGAACATCGCACAATCCGAAGATGGTGGTTTGGTGTCTGTGGGGGGCGACGTGCGCCTGGCCGGATCGGCATTGCGTCTGAGCGATGCGCGATTTGCCCAAGCAATCGGAAGCAACCCGACAATCACCACGACTTTTGACTGGGTGCAGGCTTCAGAGCGGTTGACGGTGCAGTCTTTTGGGCTGGCGACCGGGGCAATCGACGCCACCGGATCAGCGATGATCACACAAGCTCTTAGTGCGCCGGACGCACAATTTGCGCTGTCTCTGGTGGCCGACAGCCTTGCGCCGTTGTCGGGATTGGCCGGGCAGAACCTTAGGGGTCAGGCGACCATCGACGTGACCGGAGCCTATCAGGACGCTGGTGATTTCGACGTGACCGCACGCGGTCAGGGCAGCGGGCTTGGTATCGGCAATGCGACCGTGGACCAGTTGTTGGCTGGGGTGACACGGTTTGAGGTTGGCGCAACCGGGCAAGACGGCGCATTGGCGCGGCTTTCAGCGGATGTGCAGAACCCCGAAATCAGCGCGCGGGTGAACGGCCCGTTGAGCAATCTGGAAATCGACGCGCGGTTGGCGAATGTCGGACTGATCGCACCGGATTTCCAAGGTGCGCTGGTTGTCGATGGCACGGTTGGACAGCAAAGCGATGGCTACCTGGTGGATGTCGATCTGGACGGACCGGGCGGCACGCGGCTTGCCGCGGATGGGCGTGTGGCCAATGGTGGCAACGCCAATCTGTCAATCAATGGCGCGGCGCCACTGGGGCTTGCCAATGTGTTTATCGCGCCGCGGCGTCTGAACGGACAGGCGGCCTTGGATTTGCGGGTGTCTGGCCCTCTTGGGGTGTCGAGCCTGTCTGGCACGATCACACCGCAAGGCGCGGAGTTCAGCGCACCTACTCTTGGGATCATCCTCACACCGATCACTGGACAAATTCAGCTGAGCAATGGTGCGGCGCAGATCGGATTGTCGGCACAGGGCAACCATGGCGGGTCCGTCGATGTGGGCGGTCGTCTGGGGCTGTCCACTCTGGACGCCAGCATCACTGCTACGCTTAACCGTTTTGGCGTGCGCGACCCCGATCTGTACAACACCAGCGTTGATGGAACGGTCTCATTGAATGGGCCGATTGGGCGCAATCTGCTGGTGAGCGGCGATCTTCGGTTGAACGAGACCGAGATTCAGGTGCCATCTTCGGGCGTTTCCGCTTTGGGAGAGATCCCCCCCATCGACCATCTTGGCGCGACACGTCCTGTCATGCGGACGCTGGACCGGGCCGGGATCACATCGGCGCAGGATACTGCTGTAGAAGCAGCGCGCGGGCCATCGAGCACGCGGCTCGATATCACGCTGACCGCGCCGGGACAGGTGTTTGTGCGCGGACGCGGGCTGGATGCCGAACTGGCGGGACAATTGCGGCTGACAGGGCCAACCTCGGACATTATCCCACAGGGCGGCTTTGAATTGGTGCGCGGGCGGTTGGATATTCTCAATCAGCGGTTCACGCTGGACGAGGGGCGGATCCAGATGAGCGGCAGTTTCGACCCGGTGCTACGGTTTGTTGCCGAGACAAATGCCAACGGGATCACTGTCATGGTCATTCTGGACGGGCCCGCGTCGTCGCCGGAGATATCGTTCTCCTCGAGCCCGGAACTGCCCGAGGACGAAGTGCTGGCGCAGCTTTTGTTCGGGCGAAACCTGTCGAACCTGTCGGCGTTGCAGGCGCTTGAACTTGCCAATGCGGTCGCCACTTTGGCGGGGCGCGGCGGAATGGGTCTTTTGTCGCGACTGCGCGATGGCTTTGGGCTGGATGATCTGGACGTGAGCCAGACCGAGGATGGCGGCACGGCAGTGCGTGCGGGCAAATACATCTCGGACAACATCTATTCGGATGTGGTGGTCGAAAGCGGCGGGCGGGCCGAGATCAATCTGAACCTTGATGTGACCTCGGATATCACGGCGCGGGGGAGCGTGGACAATACCGGCAATTCGTCGCTCGGGGTTTTCTTTGAACGGGATTACTGAGGTGCGGCCGCGCCGTTGTGCGCGGCGCACACGAAAGCCCTTGCAGACTCGGAGCACGCTCCGTATATGCACCTCAACAGCGGCGTGTTGACGAAAGTCGGCACCCACCGAATTCTTCAACGGGCCGCGCGCCCGTTTTTTTGTGTCTGGAGACCTACGAGACAATGTCTGACCTGATCGCCAAAGCCGCGATGGACCGACGTCTGGCCGAGATCATCGCCCCTGTCATCGAAGACATGGGGTTTGAACTGGTGCGTATCCGGTTGATGAGCGGCAAGTTGGCCACATTGCAGATCATGGCCGAACGCCCCGAAGGCGGGATCGAAGTCGATGAATGCGCCGCCATCAGCACCGCCGTGAGCGCGACGCTGGATGTCGAAGATCCGATCCTCGATACCTACACTTTGGAAGTGTCGTCGCCGGGGATCGACCGACCTTTGACCCGCCTCAAGGATTTCGAGACCTTTGAAGGTTACGAGGCCAAGATCGAAACATCCGAAATGATCGACGGACGCAAGCGCTTCAAGGGCGTACTGGCCGGGGTTGAGGGTGACGAAGTACTGATCAATATCGAAGAGGGCACTGTCGGGCTGAAGTTCGATTGGCTGACCGATGCCAAGCTGGTTCTGACCGACGAGCTGATCAAGGAAATGCTGAAGGCGCGGAAAGCCCAAGGCTTCGAAGAAGAAAAATTTGACGACGTGATTGAGGCCGAAGGGCCCGAAGAGGAGTAAGAACCGATGGCAATCACCTCCGCCAACCAGTTGGAACTGTTGCAGACCGCCGAAGCGGTGGCGCGTGAAAAGATGATCGACCCAGGGTTGGTTGTCGAAGCGATGGAAGAGAGCCTCGCGCGTGCGGCCAAGTCGCGTTACGGGTCGGAAATGGACATCCGCGTGAAGATCGACCGCAAGACCGGTCGCGCGACGTTCACCCGCGTGCGCACCGTGGTCGAAGATGAAGAGCTTGAGAATTACCAGGCCGAATTCACCTCGGAGAGTGCCAAGCCGTATTTCCTCGCTCCAAAGTCGACCCAGAACGCGGTCTGGCTGCGCGACGGACAGTCGATCACGGAATTCTCTGGCGCGGCGCAGGTGGGTGACACGTTCGTCGAAGAAGTGCCTCCGGTCGAGATGGGTCGCATCGCCGCGCAATCTGCAAAGCAGGTTATTTTGCAGAAGGTACGCGAAGCCGAGCGGGACCGTCAGTTCGAAGAATTCAAAGATCGTGCAGGCACCATCATCAACGGTGTGGTCAAGCGCGAGGAATACGGCAACGTCATCGTCGATGTGGGCCGGGGCGAAGGCATCCTGCGCCGCAACGAGAAGATCGGCCGCGAAAGCTATCGCAATGGGGACCGCATTCGCTGCTTCATCAAGGATGTGCGCCGCGAGACCCGTGGGCCGCAGATCTTCCTGTCGCGCACAGCACCGGAATTCATGGCGGAACTGTTCAAGATGGAAGTGCCGGAAATCTATGACGGCATCATCGAGATCAAGGCTGTAGCCCGCGATCCCGGTTCGCGCGCCAAGATCGCGGTGATTTCCTATGACAATTCGATCGACCCGGTCGGTGCCTGTGTGGGTATGCGTGGTTCCCGTGTTCAGGCCGTTGTGAACGAGCTTCAGGGCGAAAAGATCGACATCATCCCATGGAACGAAGATGTGCCGACCTTCCTTGTGAACGCGTTGCAGCCTGCCGAGGTGAGCAAGGTGGTTCTGGACGAAGATGCCGAGCGGATCGAGGTTGTTGTGCCGGACGAGCAACTGAGCCTCGCGATTGGTCGCCGTGGTCAGAACGTGCGTCTGGCGTCGCAGCTGACCGGCCTCGATATCGACATCATGACCGAGGAAGAAGAATCGCAGCGTCGTCAAAAAGAATTCGAAGAGCGGACGCAGCTGTTCATGGACACGCTTGATCTGGACGAGTTCTTTGCCCAGCTGCTGGTGTCCGAAGGGTTCACCAACCTTGAAGAAGTGGCCTATGTCGAGCTTGACGAATTGCTGGTCATCGACGGTGTCGACGAAGGCACTGCTGAGGAATTGCAGACCCGTGCCCGCGAGAACCTTGAGGCCCAGGCAAAAGCCGCTTTGGACAACGCCCGCGCTTTGGGTGCCGAAGACAGCCTGATCAACTTCGAAGGGCTCACGCCTCAGATGCTTGAAGTGCTGGCAAAAGACGGCGTCAAAACGCTTGAAGACTTTGCGACCTGTGCGGATTGGGAACTGGCTGGTGGATGGACCACCGAGAACGGCGAACGGCACAAGGACGAAGGTCTGCTGGAGCCGTTCGACATGTCGCTTGAAGAGGCGCAGCATCTGGTCATGACAGCGCGCGTGCTTCTGGGCTGGGTCGATCCGACCGAGCTTGAAGAAGAGGCCGAAGACGAAGAACTGGGCGATGTGGAAGAAGAGCAGGTCTGACCTGCCCTGACGGAAGGACGACGACACACGTGACACGCGGTGGCAAAGACAAAGATCGGGACAGCGGACCGGAACGCAAATGCATTGCGACCGGCGAGGTGCGCCCGAAAGCCGAACTGATCCGCTTTGTCGTCGGCCCCGAGGATCAGCTTGTTCCCGATCTGGCAGAAAAACTGCCGGGTCGGGGGATTTGGGTGAGCGCAACGCGCGCTGCTCTTGAAACTGCGCTGAAAAAGAACATGTTTCATCGTGCGGCGAAAACGCAATTGCGCTTGTCCGAGACACTTGTTTCCGATCTTGAACAGCAGCTTGCGCGTCGTGTTGTCGATCTGATAAGTCTAAGTCGCAAATCCGGCGTGGCGATTTCTGGCTATGAAATTTCTGGCTATGAAAAGGTCAAAGATGCCCTGTCCAAGGAAACCGCAGAGGTGCTTTTGCAGGCGGAAGACGGATCGAGTCGTGGGAAATCGAAACTCAGCACTCCGCATTACGGCCATTACATAGGTTGGCTCACGGCGGATGAGCTTGGAATGGCCTTTGGGCGACAAACTGTGATACATGCCGCGCTTGGCGCTGGTGGACTCACGCAACGTGTTGTAGAGGAAGCCCAAAGATTGAAGGGCTTTCGCATCGGAACGTCTGATGCAAAGACAGCGGCAGGGGCCGCTGGGAAGGAAAAAAGAGCTAAATGAGCGATAACGACGGCAAAAAGACTTTGGGTTTGCGCGGCGGTCCCCGGTCAGGGAACGTAAAGCAGAGCTTTAGCCACGGACGGACGAAGAACGTCGTGGTGGAGACCAAGCGCAAGCGCGTTGTGGTGCCGAAACCCGGTGCGGCCCAGTCAGCCGCGGGCAGTGCTGCCACGACGGCCATGAGCTTGGCCGGGAGCAAGCGACCCGCAGGAATTTCCGACGCGGAGATGGAACGCCGGCTGAAGGCCCTTCAGGCAGCGAAGGCCCGCGAAGGCGAAGAAGCCGCACAGCGCGAAGCCGAAGAGAAAGCCCGCGCCGAAGAACGCGATCGTATGCGCGCGGAAAAAGAAGCCAAGGAGCGCGAACAGCGCGAGGCTGAAGAACGCGCCCGCCAGAAAGCCGAAGACGAAGAGCGCAAGGCGCGCGAAGCTGCAGAAGCGGCCAAGCAAGCTGCGGCCGGTCCGAGCGAAGCTCCTGCCGCGCGCCAGCCTGCCGGTGGCGGTGGCGGTGGTGGTGCTAAGCCGTCGCAAGCAGCCCCCCGCAAGGTGGACCGTGAACGCGAAGATCGCGGTCGTCGCAAAGGTGACGATTCCGAACGCCGTTCCGGCAAGCTCACGCTGAACCAGGCTTTGGGAGGCGAAGGCGGTCGTCAGAAATCAATGGCGGCGATGAAGCGCAAGCAAGAGCGTGCGCGTCAGAAAGCCATGGGTGGCAACCAGCCGCGCGAAAAAGTCGTGCGTGCCGTGCAGTTGCCCGAAGCGATTACGGTTGCCGAATTGGCAAACCGGATGGCAGAGCGTGTGGGCGATGTTGTGAAGGCGTTGATGAACAACGGCATCATGGCGACGCAGAACCAGACGATCGACGCCGATACAGCGGAACTGATGATCGAAGAGTTCGGCCACCGGGTGACCCGCGTTTCCGCGTCGGATGTTGAAGACGTCATCAAGGAAGTCAGCGACAAGCCTGAAGACCTCAAGCCACGTCCTCCGGTCATCACGATCATGGGTCACGTCGACCACGGCAAGACATCGCTGCTCGACGCGATCCGCGACGCGAACGTCACCTCTGGCGAGGCGGGCGGGATCACGCAGCACATCGGCGCCTACCAGGTGACCACAAAAGATGGGGCAGTTCTGTCGTTCCTCGACACTCCGGGCCACGCGGCGTTTACGTCGATGCGGTCGCGCGGTGCTCAGGTAACGGATATCGTTGTTCTGGTTGTTGCGGCGGATGACGCCGTGATGCCGCAGACCATCGAGGCCATCGCGCATGCGAAAGCGGCCAAGGTGCCGATGATCGTGGCGATCAACAAGGTTGACAAGCCAAGCGCGAACCCGACCAAGGTTCGGACCGACCTGCTGCAACACGAAGTGGTTGTGGAACAGATGTCCGGTGACGTGCAAGACGTCGAAGTATCGGCGCATACTGGTCAGGGTCTTCCTGAGCTGCTCGAAGCGATTGCGTTGCAGGCGGAAATCCTCGAACTCAAGGCGAACCCGGATCGGGCAGCCCAGGGTGCGGTGATCGAAGCGCAGCTGGACGTGGGTCGTGGCCCGGTGGCGACGGTTCTGATTCAGAACGGTACATTGCGTCAGGGCGATATCTTTGTTGTGGGCGAGCAGTACGGCAAGGTCCGTGCGCTGATCAACGACAAGGGTGAGCGCGTGAAAGAAGCCGGTCCGTCGGTGCCTGTCGAGGTTCTGGGTCTGAACGGCACACCCGAAGCGGGTGACGTGCTGAACGTGACAGAGACCGAAGCGCAGGCGCGCGAGATCGCGGAATACCGTGCAAACGTCGCCAAGGAAAAGCGTGCGGCACTGGGTGCTGCAACGACGCTTGAACAGCTGATGAAGAAAGCAAAGGACGACGAAAGCGTCTCCGAGCTTCCGGTGCTGGTCAAAGCGGATGTGCAGGGGTCTGCCGAAGCGATTGTTCAGGCGTTGGAAAAGGTCGGCAACGACGAAGTCCGCGTGCGCGTGCTGCATTCTGGCGTAGGTGCGATCACCGAAACCGATATCGGTTTGGCCGAAGCGTCGGGCTGTCCGGTGATCGGGTTCAACGTGCGTGCCAATGCGTCGGCACGGAACACCGCGAATCAGAAGGGCGTCGAGATTCGCTATTACAGCGTGATCTACGATCTTGTGGATGACGTGAAAGCAGCGGCCTCTGGCCTGCTGAGCAACGAGATCAAAGAAACCTTTATCGGCTACGCCACGATCAAGGATGTCTTCAAGGTGTCGAACGTCGGTAAGGTTGCCGGTTGTCTGGTCACCGAAGGCGTGGCCCGCCGCAGCGCTGGTGTGCGCCTGTTGCGCGACAACGTCGTGATCCATGAAGGCACTCTCAAGACGCTCAAGCGCTTCAAGGACGAAGTGTCCGAAGTGCAGTCGGGTCAGGAATGCGGTATGGCCTTCGAGAACTACGAAGATGTTCGCCAAGGCGATGTCATCGAGATTTTCGAGCGTCAGGAAGTGGAACGTACGCTGGCCTGATCCAGCAGGGTCCCAGAAACAGAAAAGGGCAGCGTTACCGCTGCCCTTTTTCTTTTGCGTTTAAGAAAAGTCTCAGCCTGATGTGGCGACTGGCAGACCAGTGAAGATCCGGCTTCCGACACGGACAGAGATACGCCCGTCGGGCAGGGTTTTTTCCAAAATACCCTGCACAGACATGCAACTTCCGATGATGATTGTTTTCAGCATGTCAAATCTCCCCCAAGTTCTGACAGTTTGTGGATAGATTGTTGCTAATTTCATTGCCAGAAAAAAATGTCGCTGCAGCCGATTGCGGGGAAAAAAGCGCCTCGATCAGAGCCAATCCCGCAAGATCGGGATAAGAGGGATATCCGCCGGCGGCATCGGATAGTCTTTGAGTTGGTTCACACGCACCCATTTCAGCGCTTGGCCTTCTCGTGATTCGGGGGTGCCATTCCACTTGCGGCAGGCAAACAGCGGCATCAGCAGGTGGAATTTCTCATAGCTGTGCGAGGCGAAGGTGAGTGGGGCAAGGCAGCTTTCCCAAGTGTCGATGCCCAGTTCTTCTTGTAATTCCCGGATCAGCGCCTGTTCCGGTGTCTCGTTCGGTTCAACCTTGCCGCCGGGAAATTCCCACAGGCCGGCCATGGATTTGCCCTCGGGACGTTGAGCCAAGAGGATGCGCCCATCGGGGTCGATGAGCGCAACGGCAGACACGAGAACGACGTTCACGACCGGTAATCGGCGTTGATCGAGATGTAGCCGTGGGTCAGGTCACAGGTCCAGACGGTTGCCGTCCCGGTTCCCATGCCGAGATCGACGGTCATGGAGATGTTTTCCTGCTTCATGATCGCCGCACCCTGCTCTTCTCGGTAGTCCGGATCGACCCAGCCGTTTGAAGCGACTTTGACATCGCCAAAAGAGATGCTGAGCGTGTCGCGGTCAGCGGGTGCGCCGGATTTGCCGATGGCCATCACGACGCGGCCCCAGTTGGGATCTTCCCCCGCGATCGCGGTTTTGACCAGCGGGGAGTTGGCGATGGACATGGCGTGTGTCTTGGCGTCGGCATCGTTCAGGGCACCGGTCACGGTAATTTCCAAGAACTTCGTGGCACCTTCGCCGTCGCGGACAACCTGATGAGCAAGGTCTTGCATGACGTGGTGCAAACCATCGCGGAAGGCAGCGTCCTGCGGGGTGACGGTCACGTCGGATGCGCCAGTTGCGGCCACCAATAGCGTGTCCGATGTGGAGGTATCACTGTCGACTGTGATGCTGTTGAAGGTCTTTTCGTTGATCTCGGAGACCAGCGTCTGCAGATCGGACTGCGCGATCTTGGCGTCGGTGAAGATATAAACCAGCATCGTCGCCATATCCGGGGCGATCATGCCCGAGCCTTTGGCGATGCCCGCGATGGTGACGGTACCGTCCGGCAGGTCGATACTGGTGGTCGATCCTTTGGGGAAGGTGTCGGTGGTCATGATTGCCTTGGCGGCACCCGGCAGACCGGCCTCATCGAGGTTGCCGTAAAGCTCTTCGACTTTGGCCTTGATGCGGTCATGCGGCAGGCGTTCGCCAATCACGCCAGTTGAACTTGTGAAGACACGGCTGGAAGGCAAGCCGGTTACGTGGGCGACCTCGGCGCAGATGGCTTGAACGCTCTCGTCCCCTGCCCGTCCGGTGAAGGCGTTGGAATTGCCGGAATTGACGATGATGGCGGCACCACCTTCGTCCTCAAGCCGGATTTTCGACTGGCAATCCAGCACGTTGGCCGACCGCGTGGCGGATTTGGTGAACGCGCCCGCCACGCAGCTGCCCGGATCAAGAACGGCCAGCATCACGTCGGTTCGTCCGGCATACTTGACGCCTGCAGCAGCGGTTGAAAACCTTGCCCCCTTGATAACCGGCAGTTTTGGAAAGCTGGCGGGTGCGAGGGGCGAAACCGATGTGATCTTGGCCAATTCTTATTCCTCCAGAAGACCAATGTTGCTCAGGACAGAAGTGTCGACCTCTTCCTTGGCGGTGCGGGTAACTTCGGCCGCGTTGGTCAGTTCGTCGATTTTCTGAGTGACCGCCTGCTGGCTGAGCTGATTTTCGATCTCGCCGCG
The DNA here is from genome assembly GCF_002115725.1 of Marivita cryptomonadis. Taxonomy (GTDB): domain Bacteria; phylum Pseudomonadota; class Alphaproteobacteria; order Rhodobacterales; family Rhodobacteraceae; genus Marivita; species Marivita cryptomonadis. The sequence goes on along the minus strand of NZ_JFKD01000002.1, from coordinate 25,255 downwards.
TACTGCGTCGAGCGCGGGCGCTTCTTTGGTGCGCTTTTCATTGAGAATGATCACGTGCCAGCCGAATTGCGTTTGCACCGGGCCGGAGATCGCGCCGACCTCAAGCTCTTCGACGGCGGTCTGGAATTCCGGCACCATCATCCCTGCGGCAAACCAGCCAAGCTGGCCGCCATTCGGGCCAGAGGGGCCGGTGGATTTCGCGCGGGCAACTTCGGCAAAATCTGCACCGCCGTTCAGTTCGTCGACGATAGCTGCAGCTTCTTCCTCGGATTCGACAAGGATGTGCGAGGCGTTGAATTCTTCGGCCTGTTCCGCCTGCAGGTATGTCTGTTCGTAGATTTCTTGCACGGCGTCATCGGTGACGGCAGAAGACACAAGGCCTTCGATCACCTGCGCAGCCATCAGCGCACGGCGTTCATTTTCGAGTGCAACCCGGACGCGGCGGGTCTCTTCACCACTGTCTTGCTGGCTGAGCACGGTTTGTTGAACGATCTGGTCCATGATGCCGTCCCAAAGCACGTCATCGGGAAGCTGCTGATACTGGTCCGGCAGAGACGCCCGCACCATAAGCATATGACCCAGCGTGATTTCGGTGCCATTGACCGTGGCCACCACCGAGTCTGCCGTCAGCGTATCCTGCGCCTGTACCGGCAGAGCCAGCATCAGGGCGAACGCGCTTGCGGAGAGTTTCGTGATGAGATTCGTCATGTTTATCCTTTCAGAGCCGCCCGTACCGTGGGGGCGACATTGACAGTGAATTGCCCTGACCTTACATCGCCTCAAGGCGCTGTGAAGCCAGTCGTTCCCCTGTGACATATGGGCTGTGTGCGAGGCGAGCAAGCAGATGCCGCACACGAAGATGTCAAAGCTGAAAGTGAGTGCATGCTGGGATTAGGTAAAGTCGCGCGCAAGGTGTTCGGAACGCCGAACGACCGTAAAGTCAAGGCGACCCGCCCGCTGGTTGAGAAAGTCAACGCACTGGAAGCGGACTTCGAAAAGCTGAGCGATGCGCAGTTGATCGAGAAAACGGCCGAGTTCAAGGCGCGCCATGCAAACGGTGAGGCATTGGATGCGCTGCTGCCCGAGGCGTTTGCGAATTGCCGTGAGGCGGCGAAACGTGCACTGGGGCTGCGGGCCTTCGATGTGCAGCTGATGGGCGGGATTTTCCTGCATCAGGGCAATATCTCTGAGATGAAGACGGGCGAAGGCAAGACGCTTGTGGCGACCTTCCCGGCCTATCTGAACGCGCTCACAGGGCGCGGCGTGCATATCGTGACGGTCAACGACTACCTTGCCAAGCGTGACAGCGAATGGATGGCCAAGGTCTATGGCGCGCTGGGTCTGACCACGGGGGTGGTTTATCCACGCCAGCCAGATGCAGAAAAGCAGGCGGCTTATGCCTGTGACATCACCTATGCCACGAACAACGAACTTGGCTTTGACTACCTGCGCGACAACATGAAGTCCGAGCTGAAGCAGATGTATCAGCGCGATCACTACATGGCGATTGTCGACGAGGTGGATTCGATCCTGATCGACGAGGCACGGACACCGTTGATCATTTCCGGTCCTGCACAGGACCGCAGCGAGCTTTATGTCGCCATCGATGCCGTCATTCCGTCGCTGACCGAAGAACATTTCTCATTGGACGAAAAGACACGGAACGTGACGTTCACCGACGAAGGCAACGAATTTTTGGAAGAAACGTTGCACGGGCTTGGCCTGCTTCCAGATGACCAGTCGCTGTACGATCCGGAAAGCACCACGCTCATTCACCATGTCAATCAGGGTCTTCGGGCGCACAAGCTGTACCAGAAAGACAAGGATTACATCGTTCGCGACAACGAAGTCGTTCTGATCGACGAATTCACCGGGCGTATGATGGCGGGACGCCGCCTGTCGGAAGGTCTCCATCAGGCCATCGAAGCGAAGGAAGGCTGCAAGATTCAGCCCGAGAACGTGACACTCGCCTCGGTCACCTTCCAAAACTATTTCCGCCTTTATGACAAACTGGCGGGCATGACGGGTACGGCTGTGACCGAAGCCGCCGAATTCGCCGAAATTTACGGGCTCGGTGTGGTCGAAGTGCCGACAAACCGCGAGATCGCGCGGATTGACGAAGACGATAAGGTGTATCGTACAGCACAGGAAAAATACGACGCCATCGTGCAGGAAATCAAAGGGGCGCATGCCAAGGGCCAGCCGGTTCTTGTGGGCACCACCTCGATCGACAAGTCCGAAATGCTGAGCCAATTGCTCACCAAAGCCGATCTCAAGCACAATGTTCTGAACGCACGCCAGCACGAGCAGGAAGCGCAGATCGTTGCCGATGCGGGCAAGTTGGGCGCGGTTACTATCGCCACCAACATGGCCGGTCGTGGAACGGACATCAAACTTGGCGGCAATGTCGAATTCAAGATCATGGAGGCAATTGCCGCCGACCCCGAAGGTGATCCCGAGGCGATCCGGAAACGGATCGAAGAAGGCCATACTGCCGATGAAGAAGCTGTCAAAGCGGCCGGGGGCCTGTTTGTTCTGGCGACCGAACGCCACGAAAGCCGTCGTATCGACAACCAGTTGCGCGGTCGTTCGGGCCGTCAGGGTGATCCGGGCCGTTCGTCGTTCTTCCTGTCGTTGGATGATGACCTGATGCGTATTTTCGGGTCTGAACGTCTGGACAAGGTGTTGTCGACGTTGGGGATGAAAGAGGGCGAGGCGATCGTGCACCCATGGGTGAACAAGTCGCTGGAACGTGCGCAGGCCAAGGTCGAAGGGCGCAACTTTGACATTCGTAAGCAGTTGCTCAAGTTCGACGACGTGATGAATGACCAGCGGAAGGTGATCTTCAGCCAGCGCCGGGAGATCATGGAAGCGCAGGATCTGTCCGAGATCGCGCAGGACATGCGGCACCAGGTGATCGACGATCTGGTCGACACGTATATTCCGCCGAAAAGCTATGCCGATCAGTGGAACACCGAAGGATTGCAGACCGCGATCAAAGACTTGGTCGGTGTGGAGGCCCCTGTGATGGAATGGGGCGACGAGGAAGGTGTTGATGCCGAGGTGATCCGCGAGCGTCTGGAAACGGCGTCGGACGAGATGATGGCGAAAAAGGCCGAAGCCTTTGGCCCCGACACCATGCGCCAGATTGAAAAACAGGTTCTGCTGCAAACCATCGACAGCAAGTGGCGCGAGCACCTGCTGACGCTGGAGCATTTGCGGTCGGTTGTTGGTTTCCGTGGCTATGCCCAGCGTGACCCGCTCAACGAGTACAAGTCTGAGGCATTCCAACTGTTCGAATCCATGCTCGACACGCTGCGCGAGGACGTAAGCAAACAGCTTGGCCAAGTGCGTCCAATGACCGAGGAAGAGCAGAAAGCCATGCTGCAGCAGATGGCAGCACAGCAAGCGGCGATGTCACGAGCGGCAGAAGCTGCCGACCCGCAGCAGGGCGAAACACCGCCGGTTGATGCAGAAGCCGCGTTAGAGGCCTTTGACGAGACCGACCCAACGACCTGGGGCAACCCCGGCCGCAACGACGCGTGCCCTTGCGGTTCGGGCAAGAAGTTCAAGCATTGTCACGGACGGCTGGCCTGAAGCCGTCCGCCACAATGACGTCTTAATCTAAGCAAACCGACGCCTTAGGCGCACCCCAATCGGCTGTCACATAGACCGTTGTAATAAGTGCAACGGAGTCTGACATGGACCGGAAGTTCACAGTGCGCATTGCCGCAGTGACGCTCTGCGCCGCCCTCGGGATTGGCGCCGTCATGCAGTCATTGCCGTCGTCGCAGCCGCCGCGCAACGCTGAACTGGCGCCGGTGGTCGTATCCGACGTGCAACCCGTGTCTTCTACGCCACGCAACATTCTGCCGAGGGATATGCCCGTGGTGGAATCGCTGCCCGATCACGTCGTATCAGCGGCGGTCACCAGCACAGTCGAAACCACCGAGATTCTGGTGCCCGAGGCCCCAGTGGAAACAGGGTTCGCCTGCGAGGTCAGCATGACCGCTACGCCCATTGCCGGTGCCATGATGGCAATCGACATCACCGCACCCTGTCACGGCAGCGAACGGGTGACGCTGCATCACAGTGGGCTGATGTTCACGACATTGATGCAACCCGATGGCAGCCTGTCGATCGATATCCCTGCCCTTGCAGAACAGGCGCTGGTGATCGCGTCTTTCCTTGACGGCGGCGGCTCTGTTGCCATGGCTGAAGTGATTTCGGTGCCCTTTTATGATCGCGTTGTCCTGCAATGGCGCGGCAATGCCGGGCTGCAACTGCATGCGCGGGAATTCGATGCAGAGTACTTTACAGACGGTCACGTCTGGCACGGCTCCAGCCGTGATGCAGCGCGTGCAGCGACCGGACAGGGCGGGTTTCTGACAACTCTCGGCACAGTGGACGCACCAGACGCGCTCGTGGCCGAAGTCTACACCTTTCCATCGGGTATGACGCAGGCCTCGGGCACTGTCGCGCTGACCATCGAAACCGAAATCCTTGCGTCGAATTGCAACAGCAGCGTCGAGGCGCAAACGCTCGAAATCCGCAGTGGTGCCGAGCTGAGTTCAAAGGAACTGACAATCGATGTTCCGGGATGTGACGCGGTAGGGGATTTCTTGCTGTTGAAAAATCTTGTCGAAGACCTGACAATCGCTGCAAAATAAGCGAGCGGGTCAAAGGCTCTTTGTGAGATGAAACAGTTCTGTGCGGTGCTTTGGGCCGCACTTTTCCTTGTGGTGAATGGTGCCGCGGTTCGCGCCGATGATGTGACACTTCGGTCGCAGGATGGTGCAATCGAATTATCCGGCACATTATTGGGCTTCGATGGCCAGTATTACCGTGTCCAGACACAGTATGGCGAACTCACCGTCGACGGGTCCGGTGTTCTGTGCGAGGGGCCGGGGTGCCCTTCGCTGACCGACTTTGTTGCAGAGCTGTCGATTTCCGGGTCTTCGACAATCGGTGAGGTCATGATGCCTGCGCTGGTCGAGGGGTTTGCCCTTCAGACCGGGCTCAAGGCCGAGCGGATCAAGCAGGACGACACCCATTTCGAATATATCTTGTCCACCCCTGATGGCGATACTCCTGTCGGGCGGTTCCGATTTCGCGTGTCGAGTACCGATGAGGGTTTCGCCGATCTGTTGGCAGACGAGGCCGATCTGGTGATGGCCCTGCGCGAAATCCGCAGTGGTGAGCTGGCGCTGGCCGCCGAGGTTGGCCTTGGTGAACTTGATGACGTAAATCGCAGCCGCGTTCTGGCGTTGGATGCGATGACGGTGATCGTGTCTCCGACAAATCCGGTTTCGGCGGTATCCGTGTCAGACCTTGCGCGTATTCTTGCCGGTGACATCGACAATTGGCGGACCTTGGGTGGGGCAGATGCACCGATTTCAATCCATATGCGCGACGCACAATCCGGTATCGCCCAAGCGGTCGAAGACAGAGTGATGCAACTGGCAGGCCTGTCACTGATCGACGATGTGACGCGGCACCCAAGCAATGCTTCCCTTGCCGAGGCTGTCGCACGTGACCAGCTTGCGCTTGGTGTGGCCAGCTATTCCGAAATCGGAAACAGCAAGCCGCTCGCGCTCACCGGAACATGCGGGTTTCAGTTGCGTGCCAACCGGCTGACCATAAAGACCGAGGACTACCCGCTCACCGCGCCGATGTTTCTGTATATCCCAGCCCGGCGTTTGCCCAAGCTCGCGCGGGAATTCCTTGCGTACACACGGACGGGACCAGCCCAGATCATCACGCGGCGCGCTGGGTTCGTGGATCAGGCGCCGGAAGAGATCAGCCTGAATGCCCAAGGTGACCGCTTTGCCAATGCCATTCGCGTGGCCGACGGAGAGAACGGTTTGGCGGCGCTGAAACGCATGGTCGACACGTTGGCCCCGTTGCGGCGATTGTCCACATCGTTTCGGTTTGAGGCGGGTGCTGCCCGACTGGATGCGCAATCGCGGTCGAACGTTCAGCAATTGGCCCACGCGATCGAAGCCGGGGTCTATGACGGGCGGCAATTGGTGTTGGTCGGTTTCTCTGACGGTGAAGGCCCCGCAGAGGGCAATCTGCGGATCGCCCAGCAGCGTGCGCAAGCGGTGAAACAGGCCATCGAAGCAGCGGTCGAGACTGCAGACCTGTCGCAAGTGCGTCTGTCTACGGATGCGTTCGGAGAGGCGATGCCGATGGCCTGTGACGACACAAGCTGGGGGCGGCAGGTGAACCGTCGAGTCGAGATCTGGGTTCGGTGAAGCCCAGTCAGAGATAGCCTTCGGATTTAAAGCTGACCTCTGTCGATTTGCCAATGATCAGGTGGTCATGCAATGTGATCCCCACCAACTCGCAGGCGCGTTGGATGGTTTCTGTCATGTCGATATCGGCAGTTGATGGGGTAGGATCCCCTGAAGGGTGGTTGTGTACGAGGATCAGCGCCGAGGCGTTCAGGTCAAGCGCGCGTTTGATCACCTCACGCGGGTAGACGGGGACGTGATCGACCGTGCCTTTGCCTTGGATTTCGTCAGCGATGAGGACATTTTTGCGATCCAGAAAGAGGATTCGGAACATTTCTGTTTCGCGATGGGACATGGTCACGCGGCAGTGTTCAAGCAAAGCGTTCCAGCTTGAGATCACGGGCCGTTTGAGCACCTTGCCTTGCGACATGCGGTGGGTCGCCGCTTCGATCAGTTTGAGGTCGAGGGCGATTTCCGGGCCGATGCCTTTCACCTTTTGCAGGCGTTCGATCGGGGCAGACAGAACACGGTTGAAATCGTCGAACTCTTCGAGAAGGCGATGGGCGGTTGGTTTCACATCCCCGTTCTTGAGACAGCGAAAAAGTAGCAACTCAAGGAGTTCATAATCGGGGAGCGGTTCCGCGCCGCCGACCAGAAATCGCGTACGCAGGCGTTCACGGTGGCCTGCGACGTAATTTGGCTGCTTGGGTGGTTTGGGTTTTGGCGGCGCGACGGGTTTTGGTTTCGCGATTTGCACAGGGGCGACCGCCGCCGCTTCGAAGAGCGAGAGTTGAGTTGCGCGAGACCGATTCATGAGCCGATCATGGCGCAGAAGCCCTTAACAAAGCTCTAACGGCCCCACGCAAGGCGGGGCCGTTGAATCAGCCTTTCATAGAGTCCCAAAAGCCTTTGACTGATTTGAAAAAGCTCTTGGATTCCGGGTTGTTGTCTTCGCTAAGCTCTTCGAATTCGCGCAGCAGGTCTTTCTGCTTGGCGGTCAGGTTGACGGGTGTTTCAACCGCCAATTCGATGAACATGTCGCCCTGCCCGGCCCCACGCAATGCGGGCATTCCTTTGCTGCGCAAACGCATCTGGCGGCCAGATTGGCTGCCTGCCGGAATTGCGACGCGGCTGCGCCCCCCATCAATGGTCGGCACTTCGATGTTACCTCCCAAAGCGGCAACCGTCATTGACACGGGCACCCGGCAATGTAGATGCACGCCATCGCGTTCGAAGAGTTCGTGCTGGGCCACTTCGATAAAGATGTAGAGGTCGCCCGGAGGACCGCCGCGCAGACCTGCCTCGCCCTCACCTGCAAGCCGGATGCGGGTGCCGGTTTCCACGCCTTTGGGAATGTTGACCGATAGGGCGCGCTCTTTCTGAACACGGCCCGCGCCAGAACAGGTTTTGCAGGGGTTCTTGATCGTCTGCCCCAGACCCGAACAGGTCGGACAGGTGCGTTCGACAGTGAAGAAGCCTTGGGTCGCACGGACTTTGCCCATGCCCGAACAGGTCGGACAGGTTGTGGGTTCAGCCCCGCCTTCTGCGCCCGATCCGGAACACGATCCGCATTGCACAGATGTGGGAACCTGGATCGTCTTTTGCAGCCCGGCAAACGCGTCTTCGAGCGTCACGCGCAAATTGTAGCGCAGGTCGGCGCCGCGTGACGCGCGTTGACGCCCGCCGCCACGTTGGCCGCCCATGAAATCACCGAACAGGTCATCGAACACGTCGGAGAACGCACTTGCAAAGTCGCCCTGCCCGCCGCCGCTGAATCCGCCGGGACGCCCGCCGCCACCCATGCCACCTTCGAAGGCTGCGTGGCCATAGCGATCATAGGCCGCTTTCTTGTCGGCGTCCTTGAGAACCTCGTAGGCCTCGTTCGCCTCTTTGAATTGGTCCTCGGCCTTGGGGTTGTCTGCGTTGCGATCCGGGTGAAGCTCTTTCGCCTTGGTGCGATAGGCTTTCTTGATCTCGTCGGCAGAAGCGCCTTTCTTGAGGCCGAGCACTTCGTAGTAGTCACGTTTGGACATCATGCCCTCCTTCTACGGAACGAAAGAGGCCGGCCCGGTGTCCGGACCGGCCCCATATCGGTTCCGCCCAACCAGCGTCAGGCGCGCTTGTTGTCGTCGAGATCTTCGAAATCGGCATCAACGATGGTGTCATCGTCGTCGCCACCCCGATCTGCCGCCGTGGGTTCGGCATCGCCATCATCGGCTTGCGCCTTGTAGATCGCTTCACCCAGCTTCATTGCAGCTTCGGTCACGTTCTGGATGCCCGACTTGATCTTGTCTGCAGTCGATTTTTCGTCTTCCAGATCGTCCTTGAGCGCCGCAATCGCGAGTTCGATTGCTTCCACAGTCGTCGGGTCGACCTTGTCGCCGTGTTCTTCCACCGACTTTTCCGTCGAATGAACAAGGCTTTCGGCCTGGTTGCGGGCCTCGACCATTTCGCGACGTTCTTTGTCCGCTTCGGCGTTTGCCTCGGCGTCCTGAACCATCTTTTCGATGTCTTCGTCGGACAGACCACCAGAGGCTTGGATGGTGATGTTCTGCGTCTTGCCGGTGCCCTTGTCCTTGGCGGACACGGACACGATGCCGTTGGCGTCGATGTCGAACGTCACCTCGATCTGCGGCATGCCGCGCGGTGCGGGCGGGATGTCTTCGAGGTTGAACTGACCAAGCATCTTGTTGTCGGCCGCCATCTCGCGTTCACCCTGGAACACGCGGATCGTCACAGCGTTCTGGTTGTCCTCGGCGGTCGAGAAGATCTGCGACTTCTTGGTCGGGATCGTCGTGTTGCGGTCGATCAGTCGGGTGAACACGCCACCCAGCGTTTCGATGCCCAGCGACAGCGGCGTCACGTCGAGCAGAACAACGTCCTTCACGTCACCTTGCAGAACGCCAGCCTGAATCGCCGCGCCCAGCGCCACAACTTCGTCCGGGTTCACACCCTTGTGCGGTTCTTTGCCGAAGAACTTGGTCACTTCTTCCACGACACGCGGCATGCGGGTCATACCGCCGACGAGAACGACTTCGTCGATGTCGGAGGTCGAGAGACCGGCATCTTTCAGAGCGGCTGCGCACGGCTTCATCGACGCCTTGATCAGATCGCCCACGAGGCTTTCCAGCTTGGCGCGGGTCAGCTTCATAACCATGTGAAGCGGCTGGCCGGTCTTGCCGTCCATCGAGATGAACGGCTGGTTGATTTCGGTCTGGCTGGACGAAGACAGTTCGATCTTGGCCTTTTCCGCAGCTTCCTTGAGGCGCTGCAGGGCCATCTTGTCTTTGGTCAGATCGACGCCGTTCGCTTTCTTGAACTCATCCGCAAGGTAGTTGACGATCCGCATGTCGAAGTCTTCACCACCAAGGAACGTGTCGCCATTGGTGGATTTCACTTCGAACAGGCCATCGTCGATTTCGAGGATGGTCACGTCGAACGTACCGCCGCCAAGGTCATAGACGGCGATGGTGCGGGATTCTTTCTTGTCGAGACCGTAGGCCAGCGCGGCGGCTGTCGGTTCGTTGATGATCCGCAGCACTTCGAGACCGGCGATCTTGCCTGCGTCTTTGGTTGCCTGACGCTGTGCGTCGTTGAAGTAGGCAGGTACGGTGATGACCGCTTGCGTCACTTCTTCGCCAAGATAGCTCTCGGCGGTTTCCTTCATCTTCTGCAGGATGAAGGCGGAAATCTGGGAGGGGCTGTATTTGTCGCCCTTAGCGCGCACCCACGCGTCACCATTGCCGCCATCGATCACTTCAAACGGCATGTTCTTGCGGTCCTTGGCGAGATCCGCGTCGTCGTTGCGACGGCCGATCAGGCGCTTGACACCAAACACGGTGTTTTCCGGGTTGGTCACAGCCTGACGCTTTGCCGGCTGACCCACCAGACGCTCGTCGTCGGTGAATGCCACGATGGATGGGGTGGTGCGTGCCCCTTCGGAGTTTTCAATCACGCGCGGTTGCGATCCGTCCATGATCGCGACGCAGCTGTTGGTTGTACCGAGGTCAATACCAATCACTTTGGCCATGTTTTCGATCCCTTCATGTCTTAAGGCGATGTCACGAGACGATGACCCATTCCGGCATCCCGCCCCGCATTTCATTCCACTGGCGTTACACTCCAGCGGGTCCGGTGGGTATATAAGGAGGCATCCACACGCCTGCAAGCGCCGCTGTTACAGCGACTTTCTGAAAATTCGGTATGTGTTTCCCGGATGCGCGGGTTATTTTCGGGCCATGACCCTGTTGCGCATCCGTGATTTTGCCATTCACCCGGGATATTTTACCCAGGATGCGCAGTCCGCCCTGGTTGCGGACCTGCGCAAAATTCTGTCGCATGCGCCATTGTTTCGGCCTGTCACGCCACGCGGCACGCCGATGTCGGTGCGGATGAGCGCGGCAGGCAGCTATGGTTGGATCAGTGATCGCAAGGGCTATAGGTACGAGCCCCTGCATCCTTCGGGCGTAAGCTGGCCACCGATTCCAGACAGCCTTTTGCGGATGTGGCGCGATCTTGTTCCGGATGCGCGCCTGCCGGAATGTTGTCTGATCAATTGGTATGACGAGACCGCCAAGATGGGCATGCATCAAGACAGGGATGAAGCCGACCTGTCACAGCCGGTTGTGTCTGTTTCTCTTGGCGATGATGCGCTGTTCCGGATGGGACACGAGACCCGTGGAGGTAAAACCGAGTCGGTGTGGCTGCGGTCGGGGGATGTTGTGGTTCTGGCTGGAACAGCCCGCCGCGCCTATCATGGGGTTGATCGTATCCGACCTAACAGCTCGACCCTGCTGGCGAACGGGGGGCGGATCAACCTGACGCTACGGGTCGTGACCTGATCAGCGTCGCGCCGACCAAGATGCAGAGGCGTGCCTGCGCGTGTAGAATTCCCCCATCAGACCGATCATCAAAAGCGTCAGCGACAGGTACACCACGTATTCCCAATTGGTGTTGCGGGGCACATAGTTGATGAAGGCGAACCCACGCGCCTGATCAATCGTGTGAAAAAGAGGGTTCCAGTCGAACAGGGCAATCATGAAGGATGGCAGGGAATTGGCCACAAACATCTTGCCGGACGCGATCATGTTGGCCCGCTTGTAGACGTTGGACAATGTCGCCGTCAGACCGGGGAGCCATGGTTTCAGTGCCAAAAAAACCATGCCCACAGCGCCGCCCGAAAACCATGATAACAGCAGCATTCCCATAACCGGTGCCGGATCGACGATTTCCGTCAGAACATATGGGTTCATGGCAATGTCGTAGACGAACAGGATCAGGATGATCGCAAGTACCTGAATGTAGAGCACCGACAGCATCCCCGACAGGATTGAGATAAACGTGTTCATCGGGGCATGCTGCATCATCGCACTTGATGGGCCTTCGCTGCCCAAAACCGCCCCAACCGCCTTGTTGTGGGTCATGAACATGAAGATGCCAGTAAGCAGGAAGATGACGAAATCCCCCCGCAACGCGAGCCCCTTGAGGCCCATGATGCTGAACATGATGTAGAAAAAGAGGACGAAGAGCAGCGACTGGAACACGCTGACCGCGATGGACATAAACGCGTTGCCATGCGCCTTGCGGACGGATCGCACCGTATTGTGGTAGATCAGTTCAAGGATGTTGACTGCCGAAGACGCACGGTTCGTCGGCACCGTTTTCTGGAACATCTGTTGTCTGCCTCTGCCGCAATCCGCGTTTTTCCGTCAATTGAACTGACTGTTGTTGCGGACATTTGTTAACCCAATGATAAGGGAGGCGCGCTTTTAAATCAATCGACGTGAGGATGGACGCGAATGAACTACGAAGAATTGACGCAAACGATGCGTCGCCTTGCGCTCGAAGCCGGTGACACCATCATGCAGATTTACAACGCCGATGATTTCGAAGTCCGCTCCAAATCCGACGACAGCCCGGTCACGGTGGCCGACGAGGCGGCGGATGCGTTGATCTCGGCCGGGTTGCGCGCAACGTTTCCCGACATTGCCCTGATCACGGAAGAACAGGCCGATACGCATGATCTGGACGTGCGCGACTTTTTGATCGTCGATCCCTTGGACGGCACAAAGGAATTCATCAACCGACGCGGTGATTTCACGGTGAACATCGCACTGGTCGAAAACGGTGTGCCGACACGCGGTGTTGTCTATGCGCCCGCCAAGGGCCGATTGTTCTATACCGATGCCAACGGGCAAAGCGTGGAAGAAAGCGGAGCGTTCGACAAGACAACAGCCGGGGCCACAACGCCGATCCATGTCTCGAAGCCCGATCTGGATGCGCTGATGGTCGTTGCCTCGAAATCGCATCGGGATGAGGCGACGGACGATTACATCAACCGCTATTCCGTCAAGGACAGCAAAAGCGCTGGATCGTCGCTCAAATTCTGCCTTGTCGCCACGGGTGAGGCGGATTTCTACCCGCGTTTGGGGCGGACGATGGAGTGGGACACGGCAGCGGGCCATGCTGTTCTGAATGGCGCGGGAGGCCGTGTCTTGCGGCTGGAGGATTTGCAGCCCCTGACCTATGGCAAGCCGGGCTTCGGTAACCCGTTCTTCGTGGCTTCGGCACCGGGCGTCGATCTCGTCCCAGTCTGACCGGTGCCATGCAGCCCCCGGCATTCAGTCTGATCATCGTCAGCCGACATCGGCCAGACTGGTTGCGGCGCTGCCTCAAGGCTGTCGGCCAACTGGATTACCCGCGGTTTGAGACGATTGTGGTCGCCTGCCCAGCAGGTGAAGAGGTGGCTAAAGCGGTGCCGGGCACGCGGGTGATCGGCTTTGATGTGGCCAATATCTCGGCAGCGCGCAATGCAGGGGCCGATGCGGCGTGGGGCGACATCATCGCATTTCTGGACGATGATTCCGTGCCGGAGCCGACATGGCTTGCACATCTTGCGCTCGCCTTTGCCGATCCCGAAGTCGTACAGGTCGGTGGCATCACGCTTGGTCGCAACGGGATCTCGGTTCAGCATGGTGCGGCTTTGGTCGATGACACAGGCCACAGCCACCCGCTTCACATGGCACCCTCAGAGCCGGTCGTCATTCACCCCAAGGACCACTGCCGCCCACGGTTGCATGGAACGAATATGGCGCTGCGGCGTGCCGCCCTATTGGAACATGGTGGTTTTGACACACGCTTTGCGTTCTATCTCGATGAAACCGATCTGAGCTACCGGATCTCTCGGGAGGGGGGCAAAACCGTCTTTCAACCCAAAGCCGTGGTGCATCACGCGAGCGGAGCAAGTCGGTTCAGACAGGCGGACAGGACACCGCGCAACGTTTTCGAAATTGCCGCCTCGGCCGCGGTCTTTCATCTTACGCACAGCCCGACGTCCAAACGCGATGCAGCGCAGGCCGCGTTCCTGTCTGAGCGGCGCAATTGGATTCTGCGTCATATGCAGACTGGCGGTTTACCACCGGACCGGGCATGGGCGTTGATCCGTGACCTTGACGCTGGATATGCGGCGGGGCGCAGCCGTGTCACACGCCAGCCGGTACAATGGAGCATACTCGAACGAGGCGACATCGTACCTACCACCTCGCGTGCAGGCGACCTTTGCCTTGTCACGTCGGGCGGCAACGGCAAGGACATCCATTCCAAGGCAAGGGATCTGGTTGCCCAAGGGAACCGCGTCACTGTCTTGGACTACCAAAGGACTGCGCGTTTTCACCATGTCCGGTTTACGCAAGATGGCGTCTGGCTCCACACGGGCGGGATCTACGGCAAGGAAATGCGGACCGAGCCGATGTTCCAAAAAAGCTCGAAAGAAGAACGGTGGCGTCAGACATTGGATCGATTGGCAGGCATCAGGTCAATTGATCCGCTGAATTTTGTCGATAAGACATAAATTAGACAAAAGTCCTTATTATTTCGTCGTCAAAGCCGTACACTTAGGTGTGCTTATGCATTGTAACGAGTGACGCGCAGTAAGACGCGAAAAGGAGGAGCAGACTGATGCGTAGAAAAGTGACCAAAGCCGTTTTCCCGGTAGCTGGACTTGGAACACGCTTTCTTCCGGCCACGAAATCGGTGCCGAAAGAAATCATGACCCTCGTGGACCGGCCACTGGTGCAGTACGCGATCGACGAAGCGCGCGCTGCCGGGATCAAAGAATTCCTTTTCATTACTTCGCGCGGGAAAAGTGCGCTTGAGGATTATTTCGACGAGTCGCCCCTTCTCGAACGCGAACTGCGCAAGAAGGGTAAGCTGGACATCCTCGAAGATTTGAAGGCCACCAATATGGAAAGCGGCGCCATCGCCTATATGCGCCAGCACAAGGCATTGGGTCTTGGCCATGCCGTTTGGTGCGCACGCCGCCTCATCGGGGATGAGCCCTTTGCCGTCATGCTTCCAGACGACGTGATCTCGGCGGAAAAGCCATGTTTGCAGCAGATGGTCGAAGCCTACGAGGAAACCGGCGGGAATATGGTCGCCGCGATGGAAGTGCCACATGAGAAAACGTCGAGCTACGGCATTCTCGACATCAAGGAAGACATGGGGTCCATGGTTTCGGTCAAGAACATGGTCGAAAAGCCGAACGTGGAAGACGCACCATCCAACCTCGCTGTGATTGGTCGCTATATTCTCGATCCGCAAGTGCTCAAGAACCTCAACAAGCTCAAGACCGGCGCAGGTGGAGAGATCCAGTTGACTGACGCCATCGCGCAAGAGATCGACGGCACCGGAGTTTATGGGTACCGCTTCCGGGGGCAGCGCTTTGACTGCGGCTCCAAGGCGGGCTTCCTGCAGGCAACGGTGGCCTTTGGGTTGGCGCGCGATGAACTCAAGGACGATCTGCGTGGTTTCCTTGAATCGGTGATGCACATCGAAAACGCGGCTGAGTGATCCATGACGCGTCCGCGTCTGGCAAATCGTATCGCGGGGCCGTGTCCCAGTGCCATCCGTTGTCCATAGCCCTGCAGCTGCGCATCTTCTGGATGTCACGCGGACAGTGCGGCGTGCCGGGATGCGTCCGACAGGGATCGACCGGATCGAACGGGCCTATATCGACCACCTGATTGACGATCCGGCCCCTCTTTTCGGCCTCGTCCGCACCAAGCTTGGCTTTCTTTTGCTGGACAAAGACGGGTGCAGCAAACTGCTAAGCCATTGCGATCAGCCGATCTGGACACAGTCAGATCTGCTGTCCCGCTTATCCCGAACACAGGATGCCGCGCGGGCGAATACGGAAACTGGCCTGCGCCGGATCGCGACAGACCGAGCCATACCGTCACGCTTGGCAAAGATGCTGAACCGAAACCTGCCTGAAGGCGCGGTTTTCCTCAATGTCGGGCAAAGCAATTTCAACGACGTGATCGTGCATAGCCTGCGCACCTGCAAAGGGCTTCGCATCGCAGTCTACGTACATGATACGATCCCGCTGGACTGGCCGGAGCTTCAAACTCCAAAATCGCGTCAGGCCTTCAGGGCGTTTTTTGACAGGGTCGATCGCAATGCCGATTTTGTCTTCTGCAATTCATCGGACACCCGCACACGTGTTCTGTCCTATGCCCGCCATCTGACGGCAGATCGGGTCCGCGTTATCCTTCCGGGGCTACCAGATATTCGTGTTGATGCTCCGCCAACCGGGTCTTGGACAGGCAAGCCATACTTTATGGCGATCGGAACGATAGAGCCCCGCAAGAATGTCGGCTTCCTGCTTGACGTTTGGAAAGGGTTTACCGGTGCAACCGATCCGCACCTTGTTCTTTGCGGACGCCGAGGCTGGATGAATGAAGACGTTTTCAATCGGCTGGATCAGTCTCCGTCCAATGTGCACGAGCTTCCCGCCCTGTCCGATCAAGAGATGTGGGGTCTTCTTGAACAGAGTAATGGCTTGCTTTTCCCAAGCCTTGCCGAAGGCTTTGGTTATCCGGCTCTCGAGGCAATCCGACTGGACGTGCCGCTGATTTGCAATCCTTTACCCGTTTTCAAGGAAGTCCTCGGCAACTCACCTATTTACGCAGATGCGTCTGATTGCTACCTTTGGCAGCAAGAAATTAAAAAACTGGCGCACAGACGTCGGGTTCGAAGCGGTGAAAGGTACTTGGTTATGTCTTTAGAGACTCCGACTTGGCAGGAGCATTTCAACCAACTATTCACATCACTTTGATACTGGCGTGTGGCGTGCGACCACAAATACAGGCAGCTGACTCTTGGGAGTGGTGCAAAGATACGGTTTGAGACTTCAGCGCAAACGCTGGAGATTTCGCGCGTTTCGTAAACGCCGCGAGCTGAAACCTGTGTCCAATCGCACGGATCTGATCCGGAAAACAGACATCCTCCTGTTCTGCACCGTGCGCAACGAAGGCGTTCGCCTGCCCTACTTCCTTAAGTATTATCGAGAAATGGGTGTCTCTCATTTCTTTATTGTCGACAATGACAGCACTGACGGCACCGCCGAACTGCTAGCCCAGCAGCCCGACGTGTCTGTTTGGCACAGCCGAAAAAGTTATAAACGGTCCCGGTTCGGCATGGACTGGATGAACTGGCTGCTGCGCCGATATGGCCATGATCACTGGTGTCTGACGGTCGATCCCGACGAATTCTTCGTCTACCCGTTCTGCGACTCGCGTCCCCTGCCAGCCCTGACGGATTGGCTGGACGCGTCCTCGATCCGGTCGTTCAGTGCGATGCTGGTCGACATGTACCCAAAAGGGCGCATCGACGCGGTGCCTTATCAGGCGGGCCAGAACCCGATGGAAATCGCCTCTTGGTTCGATTCCGGGAATTACACGCTGAAACGCAATCACCTTCTGGGGAACCTGTGGATTCAGGGTGGACCCCGCGCACGGGTGTTCTTTGCCGACCGTCCCGAAGCTGCCCCTGCGTTAAACAAGATCCCGCTGGTCAAATGGCACCATCGATACGCCTATGCCAGTTCGACCCACATGCTTTTGCCGCGCGGTCTGAACAAGGTGTACGACGAATGGGGCGGTGAAAAAGCGTCTGGCGTTCTGTTGCACACCAAGTTCATCAGCACGTTCAATGAAAAAGCGATGGAAGAGCTGAAACGCCGCGAACACTACGCGGGCAGCCTTGAATACGTCGCCTATGCGAACGCTCTGCAGGATAATCCCGAGTTGTGGTGCAAGTGGTCAGAGAAATACATCAACTGGCGCCAGCTTGAAATTCTTGGCCTCATGTCGATGGGTAACTGGGCATGAGCATCGGGATCATCATGCTCGCGCACACGGCCCTTCATCGGGCCGAGCAAGTCGCGCGTCACTGGACCAAGGCAGGCTGTCCAGTGGTGATCCATGTTGATCAGGTTGTGTCGCCGAAGCGCTATAAGATTTTCACTGATCGGCTGAGCGATGATCCTTTGGTGCGCTTTTCACGCCGCCATCGCTGCGACTGGGGCACGTGGGGTCTGGTCGCGGCCAGTCAGGACGCCAGCGAACTTATGTTGGCCGAATTCGAAGATGTCAGCCATGTCTACCTCACGTCTGGGTCATGCCTGCCGCTGCGCCCGGTTCAGGAACTGATCGACTATCTCAAGGCGCGGCCGCGCACCGATCACATAGAAAGCGCAACAACAGCGGATGTCCCTTGGACGGTTGGCGGCTTGGACGAAGAACGTTTCACCATGCGGTTCCCGTTCTCATGGCGGCGCAATCGGTATCTGTTTGACCGCTTTGTCGAATTGCAGCGCAAGGTTGGATACAAGCGCAAGATCCCCGATGGTCTGACGCCGCATATGGGCAGCCAGTGGTGGTGCCTCACCCGCCAGACTTTGGCGTCGATCCTCGAAGACCCCAAGCGCAAGGTCTACGACCGCTATTTCCGCCATGTGTGGATCCCCGATGAAAGCTATTTCCAGACGTTGTCGCGGTTGTATTCGACCAACATCGTCAGCCGGTCGCTAACCCTGTCGAAATTCGATTTCCAGGGCAAGCCGCACATCTTTTATGATGATCACCTGCAACTGCTGCGTCGGTCCGACTGCTTCGTTGCGCGCAAAATCTGGCACAACGCCGACCGCCTGTATGAGACGTTCCTGAGCCCCAAACCCGGGGAGTTGAGCCTGCAGGAACCCAACCCCGGCAAGATCGACCGCATCTTCGCCAAGGCGGTGGATCGCAGGACACGCGGACGGCCGGGGCTTTATATGCAAAGCCGCTTCCCCAACGAAGATTGGGAGAACGGTGTCACGGCGGCAAAATATTCTGTGTTCCAAGGGTTCACAGAGCTTTTCACCGATTTTCAACCGTGGCTGGCGCAAGTCACAGGCGCGCGGGTGCATGGGCACCTGTTTGCGCCTGACAGGGCGCATTTCGCCGATGGCCAGACTGTGATGAATGGCGCTTTGTCCGACAACGCGACGCTGCGCGACTACGACACCAAGATGTTCCTGACGAACCTGCTTTGGAACACCCGCGGCGAGCGCCAATGTTTCCAGCTTGGGCCAAGCAGCACGCGTCACGTTGTGTGGGACATCGCCAAGGACCCGAACGCACAGGTTTCTGTCATCAGTGGCGCTTGGGCGATCCCGCTGTTCCAGTCGAACCAGAGCTTTGCCGAATTGCGGCGCGAGGCGGCGCAGTTGCAGAAGATCGAGACCGAGATGCTGGATGCTTTGCGGTCGCCTTATTCGAAATGCCGCAGGCGCATCTGGACGATGGCGGAGTTCATTGAAAGCCCGATGGAAGCGATACAGGTCATCGTGGATGAAATCGGTACGCAACCGCACCGGCGCCTGACCGAAGCGCCCAAAATGGTGGACTTGGCTGGCTTTGGGCAGTTCTTGCAGAACCTCAAGAACCAGGGGATGCACCCTTATCTGATGGGTGACTTCCCTGCCGATCCGATTGCCCAAGGCCCTGCTTTGAACGCACCGCGCCCCCGTCCCTATCTTGTGAAGAAGTAACGCGTGGCTGGTTCGTTTGATCTGTTTGTCGTTTTCGCCGAGATGCGAACAGGATCCAATCTGCTCGAAGATTACCTGAACCAGATCAACGGCGTGACCTGCCACGGAGAAGCGTTCAACCCCAATTTCATCGGCTATCCGAACCGCGATGACATACTTGGCATCACCCACCGGCAGCGCGAAGACAATCCCGACCGCCTTTTGCGGGCAATTCGTGAAAAGACTGATGGGTTGGGTGGGTTCCGCTATTTCCACGACCATGATCCGCGGGTCCTTGCACCAATCCTGTCGGATCCGCGCTGCGCAAAGATCATTCTCACCCGCAATCCGCTGGACAGCTACATCAGTCTCAAGATCGCGCGGGCGACTGATCAATGGAAGCTGACCAACGTCAAGAACCGCAAAGAAGCGCAGGCTCATTTCGATCTGCCTGAATTCGAGCGCCATCTGGGCCGGATACAAAGCTTTCAACTTGAGGTCATGCGCGCATTGCAAGTGACCGGGCAAAGCGCGTTTTATATCGGCTATGACGACCTGCACGATACAGAAGTGCTTAGTGGGCTTGCACATTGGCTTGGGGCGCAGGCCAATCCTGATGTCTTTCAGGCCAACCTCAAGCCACAAAACCCACAGCCTTTGTCGGATAAAGTGGTTAACTACGGCCAGATGGAATTGGCGTTGCGCGCGCTTGACCGGTTTGATCTCACGCGCACACCAAATTTCGAACCGCGACGCGGGCCCGTTGTACCGAGCTATGTTGCCTGTGCCCGCCATCCTCTTCTCTACCTGCCGATCCGTTCGGGGCCGGAAGACAGCGTTACGGCATGGATGGCGGCTCTGGATGGTGCGGGGACCGAACTGGTCACGAATTTCAATCAGAAAAACTTGCGTGGCTGGTTGCAGGACAATCCCGGACATCAGCGCTTCACGGTGCTGCGTCATCCTTTGGCGCGCGCTCATGCGGCCTTTTGCGACAAAATCCTGGACACTGGGCCGGGCAGCTTTGCCAAAATCCGCCAGCAACTGGCACGGTCTCACGGTCTGGACCTGCCAGAGGATGCAAATGACCCCGGCTATGGTCCGTCTGCGCACAAGGCCGCGTTCGAGGGTTTTTTGCGGTTCTTGCGGGCCAATCTGAACGGCCAGACCAGTATCCGTGTCGACGCGCATTGGGCCAGCCAAGTGGCCTGCCTTCAAGGGATGTCAGAGTTTTGTCTTCCCGACCGCCTTTTACGCGAAGACGACCTGCCTGATGCATTGCCGCAGATTGCGGCTCAGCTTGGGGTCACCGCCCCCCCGGAGTTTAACAGCGCACCAGATGCAAACACCCGGCGTTTGTCGCAGATCTACGACCAGTCGCTGGATCAGCTATGCCGCGACGCATATCCGCGTGACTACACGATGTTTGGATTTTCCGACTTCCGCATGCCTGCTTAGGCAGCCGCTCTGCTTACGCCGCCTGGACAGCAGCAGCTTCGGTGATGATGGTGTGCAGCGTGGCCGGATCGGGGTTTGCCCGCAGTTTCGCACAAAAGCTTTGATCCCGCAGAGTACGCGACACAAGGGCCAGAGCTTTGAGATGTTCGACGCCTGCATCTTCGGGTGCGAACAGCGCAAAGATCACATCCACAGGCTGGCGGTCGATCGCTTCGAAATCAATCGGCTTTTCCAGCAGGATGAATACGCCCACGACCGATTCAACCCCATCAAGCCGCGCATGGGGCAAGGCGACGCCATGGCCCACACCGGTGGGGCCAAGGCTTTCGCGTTCGAGCAACGCCTCGACGGCGCGCTGAGCAGAGATGCCATAGGCAGACTCGGCCACGTCGGCGATATCGTGCATCAAGCGCTTCTTGCTGGATGCACTTGTCACCGCCTTGACGGCCTTTGAATTCAAAAGGTCTGCAAATTTCATGTGCTGCTCGTTATTGGGACGCAGGACGCCCGTATATCGGTATTATGGATCAATCCAGCCGATGTTTCCATCTTCGCGGCGATATACGACGTTCACACCGTCCTTTTTGTCATTTCGGAACACCAGAACGGGCAGTCCTGCCAACTCCATCTGCATCACCGCTTCGCCCACAGTCAGGGATGGAATCTTGGTCTCCATCTCGGCGACGATAATGGGCTGCAACGATTCAGGCTCGTCGTCATGTGTATCAACTTCGCTGGCGAGGATATATGAGGATGCCCCAAAGAGTTCAACTGGTTCCGTACGGTCCTTGTGGTGATCCTTCAGACGTCGCTTATAGCGGCGCAGCTGCTTGTCCATCTTTTCGCAACAGGCATCGAAAGCCGCGTAGATTTCTGTCGCATGTGCCTTGGCGGTGGCGTTCAAACCGGTGGACAGATGAACCACTGTCTCACAAACAAACTCGTGGGCGCTCTTGGAGAAGACAACGGTCGCATCCGTCGGACGACCGGCATACTTGCCCAACATCGCGTCCAGTTCGGTCTGCACATGAGTCTGAAGGGCTTCACCTACATCAATCTGTTTGCCGGTTATCTGGTAACGCATAGGATGTCCTTTTTATTGTTTTGGTTCTGCAGCCGAACTGCACCGGCAGGGCCGGGCGACAGGTTCGGAAGCAAAAGGTAGATGGCGTACTGACCGTTGTGTTTCATTGTCCAGCCGGGGTGGCAGGCGGA
The DNA here is from genome assembly GCF_002115725.1 of Marivita cryptomonadis. Lineage (GTDB taxonomy): Bacteria > Pseudomonadota > Alphaproteobacteria > Rhodobacterales > Rhodobacteraceae > Marivita > Marivita cryptomonadis. The sequence continues at coordinate 3,496 of NZ_JFKD01000002.1, read as the reverse complement.
GCGGAACTTGACGGTCTGAGTGTTCAAACGCCATACGATCATTTCAATCCTGCGCGGGCTTCGTGTCAATGGTTTCCGTAAAATGGCGCGGGAATTATCCGATGCGGAAACTGTCGCCCAGATAGACCCTGCGCACGTTCTCATTACGCACCACTTCATCGGGTGAACCCGACATCAGAACTTTGCCATCATGCAAGATGTAAGCGCGGTCCACGATCTCTAGCGTTTCACGGACGTTGTGATCGGTGATCAGCACACCGATGCCACGTTTTTTGAGGTCGGCAACCAGATGACGGATGTCTCCGACGCTGATCGGGTCCACCCCGGCGAAGGGTTCATCCAGCAGCAGGTACTTGGGATCAGCCGCCAGACAGCGGGCGATCTCGACACGGCGGCGTTCGCCGCCTGACAGCGCCAGCGCAGGCGCGCGACGCAGGTGTTCGATGGAAAATTCGCCCAACAGCTCTTCCAAGCGTTCGCGCCGCTTGTGGCGGTCCGGCTGGCTGATGTCGAGAATGGCGCTGATGTTATCCTCGACGCTCATGCCGCGGAAGATCGACATTTCCTGCGGCAGATACCCGATCCCCATCCGGGCACGGCGGTACATTGGCAGGTAGGTCACGTCCTGTCCGTCGATCAGCACCTGCCCCCCTTCAGGGTTCACCAACCCGGCAATCGCATAGAAGGATGTGGTCTTGCCGCTGCCGTTCGGGCCGAGCAGGGCCACCACCTCGCCGCGACGCACCTCAAGTGACACGTCCCGGATCACGACGCGCTTTTTATAGCTCTTGCGCAGATGCCGGACGATCAGCCCGCTTTCCCCTTTGGTGACAGAGAGGGTCGGGCCCGCCATCAGTTGTCGCCTGATTGGAACACGGTCCGCACCCGACCGTTCATCAGGGCGGTGCCCGCTTCGAGATCGACATCCATACTGTCGGACACCAGCGTGTTCGCGCCCTGCGTCAAGAGCACGTTACCAACCATGCGAATGGTGCCGCGATTGACTTCGTATTCGGCTGTTTCTGCTTCCGCCGCCTGATCGCCATTAACAAGGGTCACTCCGCCGGTTGCCTGGAGCCGTTCAACCCCGCTTTGGTTTTCGGTATAGAACACCAGAACGCGCGGTGCAGACAGGCGCATTTCGCCCTGACCGATGACGACATTGCCCGTAAACAAAGCCGATCCATCATTCTGCGAGACCGACAGCGAATCCGCACTGACCTCAACTGGAAGCGATGTGTCTTGCTGCGCGGTGCCAAAGGCGACCTCTGTCCCCTGCGCCTGCGCGAAACTCGCAACCCCGACCGCAAGTACGGTCATCACTGTTCGGATCATCATTCGGCCCCGTCTTGTTGCGGGATGTATATCAGCTTTACCCCATCCGTGAACAGCAACTGAATGTCCTGCGTGGTTTCATCCTCCTCAACTCGGAGTTTTCCCGCTGACAGGGTCAATCCGGGGCCATCCGCTTCGACATTAGATGTGCTTTCAATGGCAACGCGGTCAATTTCGGCATCAAGGCCTTCGGTACGCACTGTGTATCCAGAACTGCTTTCCAGAGTGACGCCGTCACGAAGCAAAAGGCGGTCGCCCTCTTCCATCTGGCCAAGCGTGGCGTCGATGACGATCCGATTGCCGTCACGCACGTCGATGATCGCCCGCAGGTCATCCGCGATCATGCCCGAGCTTTCAGGGTTGCTGAACCGCGCCTGACGGGCGGCCAGAGTCAGACCTTGCCCGTTTTCGGTGGTTCCCGCGTAAAACGGGCCTCCGATCTGTTCAGTTAGCGTCGGGTCCGCCCCACCCGTCAGCAACGGGATCGTCGCTATGGGATCGGGACCACGCGAATACAGAAAGATGGTGGACAACAGCGCAAGTGCACCCAGCGGAAGCAGGATCTTCAGCCAGGCGATCAAGCGCGAATACATATTAAATGACCGCGCGATCAGCTATGGGCGAAAATGTCGGTGTCCGGCCAACCCGCAAGATCAAGCTGTGCACGGGTCGGCAGGAAATCGAAACAGGATTGCGCCAGATCTGCACGATCTTCGCGTTCGAGCATGGCAAGCAAAGCGTCGCGCAGTTTGTGCAGATACAGAACATCCGACGCTGCATAGTCCACCTGTGCTTGGCTCAGGGTCTCGGATCCCCAGTCGCTGGATTGCTGTTGCTTGGAGATATCGATGCCCAGATGTTCCTGTAGCAGAACCTTGAGACCATGACGGTCGGTATACGTTCTGACAAGTCGGCTTGCGATCTTGGTGCAGAACACCGGGGCTGTCACCACACCAAAGGCGTTCTGCATGGCTGCAATATCAAAGCGACCGAAATGGAACAGCTTCAGCACCGTCGGATCCACCAACAGCTTTTCCAGATTGGGAGCCGAGGTTTGACCTTTTTCGATCTGCACCAGATGCGCGGTGCCATCTCCGCTGGACAACTGGACAACACATAGACGATCGCGATGCGGGTGAAGACCCATCGTCTCGCAATCGATTGCAACCTCGGGCCCCAAATCAAGGTCATCGGGAAGGTCACGGAAATGGACAGTGTGGGTCATCACGTTCGATCCTGCTCAGAGAAGTTTGAAGGCAGATAGTCCTTCACCGATTATGGCGCAACCTGCCCAAGCTCGCCGCACTTTCGTCTGATTCTGACTTTTCGGACATGATTCGGGCTCAATCGTGACAAACGCTGTCTAAAGATAGTCTCAATTATACCAAAAGTATTTCAATTTGTTTCACACTGTGATCGTCTGTCACGCTATCACACTGCGCACCAAAATTCTGACCTTTATGTACGAATTTTGAAACAATCGATCACAGAAACTCCAAAGTCAGAGCAAATTGTCAAAGGTGTTAGGCAGTATCCAAAAGGTTATACTTGAGGTCATACGGCTTATCTTTCGATAGCAGGCTATCTTTCGCGACACCTGAAACCGGAAAAGTCGTCATCAATCTTGCACGTGCAGCATTTTTCCACCGCGATCCATCAACAAAACGGATGGGTCAGGGGCTATTCCTCTTCGGTCGATCTATGCCTCAGAAGCGACACGTCAGGAAGGGCTGACATTTTAGGGGGTCGCTGGAAAATGTGATTGATTGCTGGATTTTTTCCAAAACGGACACACTCGCAAAACACGCATAGAGGGAACTTTTTACTGGGAATGCACGAAAAAGTTTCCCCCCGTTCCGAAAGTTGACCAAATTGAGGCATATCGCCATAAAGATACCATGCTTTGGCAGGTCACAATCCTGCCGCATTTTCGTAAGGCACTTGGGGGTTGGTGCTTCCACTTGGGAGTTGCAAAAGGTTCGTCTGCTGAAATCTGCCACATAGCCTGAAAACCTGACCACCGTTCTTCTTGATCGGATCAATCCTGTTCGCAGCATAGCGCGGCGAGCAACCAATATTTTCATGCCTGCGGCACCCAGCATGCGGCCCGAGCAAAGGGTCAACAGGGTGTTCAATGACACTGCACATGCGTCAACCACCC
>NZ_JFKD01000019.1 GCF_002115725.1 Marivita cryptomonadis | reverse complement strand
TACATACTGTCGCGGGGTGGAGCAGCCCGGTAGCTCGTCAGGCTCATAACCTGAAGGTCGTAGGTTCAAATCCTACCCCCGCAACCATAATTCCTATACTTTGCATGACTTCCTTTTCGTAGAAGTTTTCTTTTATTTAGGCCTTCGCCTGTGCCACGGCTGTGCTTAAGAACGTCCGCTAGCGCTCCATTCTCTGTCCTCCTGTCTGTATCGGTGTGACGACGATGTTCTTAATCAGGCTACCGATCGCCTCGCGGGTAGCGCCGTCTTCGTCTGGTTTGGACAGTCGCTCGAGGCGGACTTTGATACGCTCGATGCACGAGCCTGCGGCGATCGCGCTAGCAAGATATCCAAATCCGTGATTACCCTCGCCAGTTCCTTTTGCTTCTAGGCGAAGGAGGGGAACAGATAAGACCAACGAAGAAGGCGTTGCGTAAACCAAAGATACTTCGAACGCCTCCACGCTTTGCGCGGCAGCAAGTACCAGAACCGATTAACGAGTGACGTCGTCGGTCGGTGAAGTCTGAGACGGCCTTGGGGACGTGTTGCACGTATGTATCACTCCACGGCACTATTCGCCAGTCAGGTCTTTGAATGCCTCGGATTGCTTCTGCATTGCGATAGGGACAAGACTGAAGGTGCACCTGCACCTGCAGCTCAAGTCCGATGTGAGCTTTTGCCTTTGATTGAAAAAAAATGGTCGCTCCACGGTATTTTTACAGCACATTTCGCGTAGGAGGCTCACCAAGTCACTCATGGCCACGTCGGTACCCAAAACTCAACTTCGACTGCCTCGTTCGGGGCTTTTTCGACATGCCCCCGTGCAGATGCTTGAGGTCATGGAGACGCTTGCCATTCAAATAAAACTGGAAGCACATGCGGTGCTTTTTCAGCAAGGCGATGAGGGTGACACGCTTTTTGCTCTCGAAGATGGGACTTTGGAGGTAAGCGTTATTTCGTTGGAAGGGCGCAAGCTTGCTCTGGATGTCATTCAGCCAGGCAACCTGATCGGTGAAATTGCACTATTTGATCCTGGCGCTAGAACTGCCACGGTTACGGCTCTTGAACCGTGCACGTTGCTTTCCATATCACGGACGGATCTGATCCCGGCAATTCTTGCCAATCCTCAGCTCGGTCTCGATATCACGGCAGCAGCTGCAAAAAGAATGCGTCTGCTGACCGATCAATTGCACCAGCAAGCTTTCTTAAGACTTCCGGAACGCTTGGCGCGAAAAATCTTACATCTTACGTCTCAGCAAACTAGTGTGGCTCAACTTGCCATCAGCCAGGAAGAACTCGCCGACTTTACCGGCGCATCTCGCGAAGCGGTTTCAAAAACTCTTTCAAAATGGCGACAGAACGGCGTGATTGACCTAAAGCGGCAAAAAATAATCATCCTTGATCGGAATGAACTGAGAAGGCTTGGAGGAGCTGATATTATTTGATGTTTTTGTGGCGTAGGTCACATACTGCAATTCTTGAACTTGTTTGGCTGTGTCTCAGCGCCTCTACTTTCTTGAGACAATACCATGCCAACGGATGAAATTTTAAAATACATCGGCCTATTTGGTGCCTTTCTATATCTTGCTTCATATTTCTTGCTGCAGGCAGGGTATATCGGCGGAAATTCAAAAATTTACACAGTTATGAATTTGTTTGCGGCTTCGTTCGTGCTGGTGAGTCTCTCCACGGCATTCAACGCAGCATCCGTCGTTATCCAGGTGAGCTGGATCCTGATCTCCATTTTTGGACTTGCCCGGATGTATCTCTTGTATCGGCGCATCCGCTTCACTGACGAAGAAATCGAATTTGTGGAAGAGCAGTTGCAAAGGCTTCCTTTGCATCTTGCACGCAAAGTGCTCGACATCGGGATCTGGATTGATGGTGACCGCGGAGCTGAGTTGACCCGGCAAGGCGAAAGGAACAACAGTCTGATGTACTTGAAACACGGCAGCGCCGAGGTGTGTCAGAACAACACACGGATAGCGACATGCCGTCCGGGAAGTTTCATTGGCGAGATGACTGTCCTGAGCGACGCCCCTGCAACAGCGACTGTCAAACTCACAAGTAGTGCACGTCTGTTGTGCTTAGACGCTGAAGCACTGCGCACCCTAAGCCAAAACGAGGCTGCCATCGCGACTGTGATCCAGAACAGCTTTTCTCGCGACATGCGGCTCAAGTTAGAAGCCACGAGCAGACATGTCGGAACAATGAACCCGGTCGACACGGGAGACTGTGCCTGACGTGGCCGCCGCGAGGGAGTTCGAAAGATAGGACAACACCAATCTGAATTAAGCGTTACTCTTTGGGGCGTGCATGGGTCTGTTCCAAAGTCAGGCCTTTGGACGTCCGAATATGGATGTGCAACGTCCTGTTACGAGGTGACGTACGGGTCGAGGAGTATCATTTGCGATGCAGGATCTGGTCTGGTTGCCCTTGGGCAAAGGCTCCTTCAAGACGAAACGACTGAAATTGACATAGCGTTGACCCATTTTCATATCGACCACGTCATGGGCTTGCCATTTTTCGCACCGTTGTTCGAAACCGGAGTGCGCGTTCGATTGTTGGCGAATGAAGCGGTGCTGAGTTGCTCTGTCGAAGAAATGATGCGTCGATTGTTTGCACAGCCGTTTATTCCAATGGGCATAGATGCAATTCGGGCCGACCTGTCGTTTCAAGATTTGTCCGATGTGGCAATGCATAGTGTGGGGGACGCCACGATCGAATGCCTCGAACTTTGCCATCCAGGTGGAAACACAGCTTTCCGTATTAGACACAGGGACAAGAGCGTTGTTTACACGGGCGACTTCTCACACTTTGAAGCAGACCAAATGTCCACATTGACTGCATGGATGGACAATGCAGATCTTGGCATCTTGGAAACTACGTTCACACCACAGAACTATGATCCGCACAAATCCTTTGGTCACACACATTGGCGGGCTGCAGGTCAGATCGCAGCTCAGGCCAAAAAGTGGCTAGGTGTGCACCATCACCATCTTGCGGATGACCATACACTTGATCTTGTGGACCAAGAGCTTCGTGCCGCGTTTCCCAATGGTCGCTTAGGAAAAGACGGCCAGACGATCTGGCTTTGACGCGGCCTTTTCCCCGGATCATTGCTTTTGTGATGCAATTCACAGAACGTAACAGGTGTTCATGGCACAACACACCGGCGTGTTGTGCGTGGCTGGGGAAAACGTGTTGGAAAAGCTACAAGATTCCGGGCGAAAGGAAGAGGCAGGACTTACCGCCTCACACTATCTTTCGCACGGACGCCTAGGGCGGGCCGATCCCCACAATTCCGCAGTTGCCACACGTGCATTGAGACGATTTTTTTCATGTTTCGTTTCTCCCTTTGGGGGTCACTTCGGTGATCCCCACTTTTTCCTTGGAAGAGACCTTACCTTCCGACCATGAAAGTCGGAGCACTTTCGGCGCGGCGAGATGCAGGAGATGTCAGTGGCAACCCAGATTTTTCTTAAGGATTTTGTCCCACACTTCCATCGAGACGCTGCCAATCAACGCACCTCAATGATCGCACAAAAGGGGACTGCGGTGTTTGTCGACGTCGTGCGTTTCACGCGCATGACAGAGGAACTGATTGAAAGACACGGCCGTAAACTTGGAGCAGAGTTGCTCTACGGCCGGCTGCAAAATTTCTTTTCGGGTATATTAGATGCCGGGGCCCGCTTTGGCGGAACGTCGGTCGCCTTCGCAGGCGATGCTGTAACGCTTTTCTTTAGTGCAGACGACTTTGGTGGTGCTGAAGATGCGGCGCACCGTGCTGCAATGGTCGCTACTAAAATCGCAAAGCAGTTTGAAGACGCAACACGTATTTCGATCGCGTCTGGTACGTTTCTTCGAAAGGTGACCGGGAGCGATGCGCTTTCTTTTCTCGAACTTTTCGGGGGGAGTGCTGCTCAAACATTAGCAGAGCTTGATACGCTGCCCGAACGACCCAGCATTGTTGCATGCGAAGCTGTGAAAGCCCTTTTGGCGGCCAAAGGCATTGGTGTTGAATCTTTTGGCGTCGCTGGAGCGTATGAAATACAAGAGGTTCCACCGTGCAAAGAGAGCGCACTCGGTACCAAAAATGAGACCATATCAGAGACCGACGCGATCGCATGGGTTCCGCTGACACTTCGTGGTGTCGCTTACTCCCTTTGCGCGGAAAGGTCGGATGTTGCCCGCTTTGGCTTAGATGCTGTTGCTCAAATTCGAACTGTCGTTGCGCTCTTCGTTCACATACGCGGGCTTGAGTACTCTGCCGCTTCCGATCAAGAACACATGCAACAGCTTGTATCGCACGTGCAGTCGGTGGTGATCAAACAAGGAGGAACAGTCCTTGGCCTAAATTCCGATGCCAAAGGCAGCTATGTGTCTGCTGTTTTTGGGGCGCCGGTTGGTCACGAAAACGACGCGCTTCGCGCAGTTCTCGCCGGTGAAAGCATCGCGCAGTTCGCGAAAGCCCGTGGTATCGACGTGGGTGTAGGAGTGGCACGTGGCTCTGCGCTGTCCGGCATTTTTGCGACGTCTGGGCGCGCAAGATACGACATCACTGGCAAGCCAATGTCTCATGCTGCGCGATTGATGGTCGCTGCAGTTCCCCATGAAGTATTGGTCGCGAACGCAGTATCTGAAGACTTGACCACCTATTTCACTTTCGAAGACAGCCCGGACTCCACAGCAAGACGCCTCGTTGGTCGGAACTCTTTTGAACACAAGTCATCGCCGGGCACTTTGCGCTGCAGGATTGTTGGTCGGCGCTCTGAGATTTCGGAGATCGAAAATGCACTATCGGCTGGAGCGGGTGCAAAAGTGGTACTGGAAGCATTGCCTGGTATCGGAAAATCCGCCTTGCTTTCCCAAGTTCAGGAGGCTTTCAAATCGCGGGACACGTGCTGGCTTGTCAGCAGCGGTGAAGAAATATCACGTGATCTGCCGTACCATTCCTGGCGCCGTTTATCAGCGAGCATCCTTGAACATGACAATGGCGCTTTGTCAGAAGAGGGGAAAGGCGTTGTTGAATGGCTCGCGTATGCCAGAAATAAACTACCCGACTCGGTGTCGGAAGTTCATGGGCCTGAACGCGGGGCAAAGATTGCTGGTTTGGTGGCGACTGCGCTATCGGAATTGGCCGCACGAGACCGTGTCATCCTGTGTTTTGATGATGCGCAATGGATGGACACACCTTCTGTCGCGCTATTGCACGGTGTTGTGAAAGCCGGCGCACCCATTGCCATCCTGTTGGCAAAGCGGCCTGAACCCCCATCCACAATGGAAGCGGTCATGCTTTATGGCGCACCAGATGTGAAAACGCTCGAACTTCAGCCTCTTGGCCAAGATGGTGTGATCGAAATTGCGTGTCAGCAGCTGAAAGCAGATAGTCTGTCTCCTGATCTAAAGAAGCTGATTATCGAAAAATCCGGGGGGTCTCCTCTGTTTGCCGTGCAGATCGGACGGGCGCTGCTCGAGCAGGGATATGTCACACATGAAGGTGGGCACTGCCTGTTTGCAGGAGGCCAGCGAGAGCTGGATCATGTCGATTTCCTTGAATCGGTGGAGGGGGCCATTTTGGCCCGCGTTGATGCGCTTGCTGACACAACCAAACGTGTCGCGGCTGCGGCGTCCGTGCACGGGCGTACTTTCAGCCAACATGCGGTAGAAATTGCGCTGGGTGTGGAACTTCCGCCAGATGCGGTTGCGCAGGAACTTCAGACCCTTGAAGCCGAAGGATATATTGCCGTCGAGGAGACGGGCGCGCTGAACGTATTCAGCTTCAGTCACGCACTCGTTCAAGAGGCCATTGGCGAAAGTATGACTTCCACTTTGCGCCGCGATATGAACCAGCGCCTGTCTAAATGGTGGGCCATGCAGTCAGGGCCCGAAGCCATCCAACGTCGTGCGCGACATCTCACGCAAAGCCTCTCTCCAGAGGAAAGCGATCCTGAAGTTCTGGCAAGAGTTATTGAAGCACTGGAGGCCGCGGCCCATCAAGCCGCCAGCGAAACGGCCAATCTTGAAGCCAGCCAGTTCCACCAGCAGGCTTTGGGAGTATTGGAACGTCTACCAAACACCGAACATTGGCGCCGCAAATGCCTGCATTTGCAGGTTTCGAAAGCGTATTCCTTGTCTCTGGTAAGAGGTTATGGGGATCCGACAGTGGAAGAGGCGTATCGTGCCGCTCTCGAATTCTCGGAGACGGTCGATCACCAAGAGGATTTGGTTTTTACTCTTTATGGGTTGTTTTCCTTCTACGCATCACGTGGTGACTACAGCGACAGCGCCCCGATCCTGTCGTGGATCAAGGCGCTTTCAGAAAGCAGCCGTGATCCCAAAATGCCATCTTTCCTGCACCATACAGAGGCAATCCAAAGTGTGCTGACGGGCAGGATCGTTGAGGGGACGAAACTTGCCCGTCGGTCCATTGATGAAGCTGCGGCGCTGGGTGACGGTATGTTTTTTTCACATTCCGGTGCGGGTGATTGGCGGATTTATTCCGGCAGTTGGGAAGCCTTGGGGCGTGCTGTTCAAGGTCAATGGCAAGCGGCGTTGGCTGCACATGATGAAGCGACACATCTCGGCGCAACAGATCATTTCGCGCGCGCCTTCGTCTCTGGTTTCGCACCACTTCCTGTACTCGCTGGAGCGCCTAGGGCATCTTTGGAATATGCCGAAGCACTGGTGACCGATGCCGATACGCGTGGTTTTGCGTTGTTCTCTATCATTGGACGCATTTACCTGGGATGGGCAGCAGCAAAACTTGGGATGAATGACGAGCGTGTTGCGGCGTTTCTTGGTGGACAGTTGCAAATCTCTCAAGCGATGAAACTGGATAGCTTCAATCCCTATTTCCTTGCTCTGGCCGCTGAGGCGCATCTGGCTATCGGCGAACCCGCTCTGGCCCGTGAAAAGGTCAACGAAGCACTGGCCGCAATCAAGAAATGTGGTGCAAGCGCCTTCCTACCCGAAGTCTTACGCGCGGAAGCTCAGGTGCAATATGCTGAAGCACTCTCTCACGCTACTGTATTGAACACACTCAACCGTGCAATCAATCTCGCGCTCGGTGACGGTGCAGTGCATTTTGCGTTCTTGGCAGCGCATGAGGCAAAGCGCCTGAAAGTCGGTACGACATCGACGTCTTTGGAAGAACTTGCGGATTTGATGCGAAAAAACGCATTCCAAGTTAAATACGATGGGCCGTTGTCGCAGCTTTGGGTATCAACACAGATCAAAGCAACATCAGACGCTTAGTAGAAAAAGGGGGCACACCGCATGACAGACCCACGCCGCTCTGTACAAGACTTGGAGAACTACAATCTCCACCCCGTAATCCAAGACACTGCAGAGCGCGGCTTGCCGATCTCGCAGATGCCGGACGCGTGGATAAGCTGCGCCTTGGTGAACCCCTACTACGACGATGAAATTCGCGCTGTCCGCACTGTTTGTGTGCACAGCAAAGCGCAGATGTTCCATCAGTCATACGGCGTTGATGAGACCGCGTTTTCCCTGTTCTTCGAGGACGGTGATCTTTATCTCATGCCGCATGATCGCACCACGGCACCAATTGGCCCAATCGCGATGGGCGCACCTGTTCCGGGACGAAACATGTTTGCCGTACATGGGCTTCTAAACCAAGGCTCTGGCTTTCTTTACAATCAACCGGTTGATTTCCACCTAGGTTATTCGCCCGAAACGAATGGATACAAGGGCAACACACCTCCGACTGCCATGCAAACCTGTAATTGGGTCTGGGCGAAAAAGACGCAAAAGCCGGAATGCCTACCTCTGCGGTGGTTTTTCACGAATGCCAACAATCCCTGCGGCATTCCCTATCTTGGCTTGTTCGCGCTCGCCACATTCGAGAGCTTTGAATCGAGCGATGCTGTTGACCAACTGGATTGGGCCTCCGACCTTTGCACGAGTGCTGACGCGGCCTCGGCTAGCCTGATCAGTGCACTACAGAACGCCAAGGACACAAAGGCATTCCATGGTGCCATTGTCGACAATTTGAAGAACAGTCCCGAATTTTGGAAGGGCAGTGCAGAACAGCCAGGTCAAATCATAACGGGACTGGGCCCTGCCGCCAAAGGAACCGGTGAGCCAGAGTGGGACAAGCGCATCAAGATGACTGGGTTTACATATCAGACATCCAAGCATGATCCATCCGAAGGACTTGGCGACGCCGCAATGCCCCTACGTGTCTTCTACGATTGGCCAAGCACCGGCTTGCAGGATGCGCATATGCTAACCCACCTGTCGTTAAACCAGCATGAATGGTTTGATGCCGATCACATGAATATTTTTCTGGACGCTAAAGGGAATGACACGTTCGTCACGTTCCAAGATGGCCACACCAAGTTCGAGGGACATGATGCCACTGGGATCGTGAAATACAATTGGGCGGCTATGGATCATGGTGCTGCCAAAGCCTCGCTCCGGGACAATCCGCTGATTTGCCCCGGTGAGGTGCTGAATATCACGACATTACCCAACGATGATCGCCATTTCTGGGTTTGGTACACACCAGAGAACAAGGGAGTTCTGTTCATGGAAATCCCGCAGAAAGCCGATGTCCTCTTGGTTCTCACGGATTACTACACCTACGATATGGACCCACCTGCCTTCCCCAAGGATTGGTGGATGGAACCTCCCAAGGCATAGTCGGGCTGAGCTGAATCCGCTGACATCTGCGAGGTGAATGAAATCCTTTGCAGGGTTCGGCCTTGTTCAATCGACAGAGTAAGAACGTCCCAGTTTGGCGAAAAGCCAAACCCCAAGCCACCGACTTTTCAGGGAGGCAACTCTCTCGCAACATGCATTTATGTACTCGTCATGCATAATGACGGTGAAGACTGACGCATCGTAGAAATGCGATTTTGTTTGCTAGCTCTCGATGTTAAGCAGCACGGTATGTCTGACAGTTCTTATCGGAATACGGACACCACTGACTTATTGGACCAAGCGAGCATGGCGGAAACATCTATCAGTTTTCCACGCGGGACAGCGTCTTTGATTGGCAAATTGCCTTGGGTTCTTGCAGGATTCGTTGCTGCTATCTGTCTTTTGCCGCACATCAGTGTGTTGGTTGCGGCATTCATGGGATCGACAGAGACCCTTCAGTCTTTGGCTGATACCGTCCTAGGACGATACACCCGCGCCACGCTCGTTCTTTTGGTGACAGTGGTCACATTTAGCACCCTGATCGGAACTGTGACCGCTTGGTTGGTCACCACAACAGAGTTCAGGGGTCGGCGGGTGTTGGAGGTGGCGCTTGTTTTGCCGCTGGCATTTCCCGCATACGTCCTAGCCTACGCATACACCCATGTTCTTGATCACCCAGGCATCGTGCAATCCACATTGCGCGCTGTCACTGGGTGGGGACCAAGGGACTATTGGTTTCCTGAAATCCGCTCTCTTGGTGGCGCGGCGGCAATGCTGACGCTGGTGCTTTATCCATATGTTTATCTTTTGGCGCGGGCAGCCTTTGCGTCACAAAGTGCGACCACTTTTTATGCAGCGCAATCGCTTGGGCAGACACGGTTTGGCGCGTTCTGGCGCGTATCGCTTCCTATGGCCCGTCCTGCCATCGCCTCAGGTGCGATGCTTGTCGGGATGGAGACCATCGCAGATTTCGGCACTGTCTCATATTTCGGTGTTCAGACGTTCGCGGTGGGCATCTATTCAAGTTGGTTTACCTTTGCCGACCGCGCCGCCGCAGCCCAGTTGTCGCTTGGGCTGTTGGCGTTTGCCTTGCTCCTTGCCATTCTCGAACGGGTCAATCGCGGTGAGGCAAGATATGCGTTTGGACGAAAATTTGAACCGATGCCGCGAGTGTCCCTGAACGGATGGTACGGGGGTCTTGCCCTGATGACCTGTTTTCTGCCTGCATTTCTCGGGTGCCTCTTGCCGGTTGTGATGTTGTCAGAAATGGCTGTGGGGTCTGAGCAAAGCTTGTTCAGCCCGCGCTATCTGCAATTCGCGCAAAACTCTGTCACTCTTGGTGTCTGCGCGGCGTTGCTTACAGTTGCCGTTGCGCTCTTGTTCGGCAGTCTTGCCCGCAACCGGCACTCATGGTTCGCCACTACCGTGTTGTATATCGGGCGTCTTGGCTATGCTGTGCCGGGTGGGGTCATCGCCGTTGGACTGCTGGTGCCATTTGCATTTTTCGACAATGCGTTGGATGCCTACATGCGCGAAGCATTCGGAATATCCACGGGCTTGTTGTTCACGGGTTCCATCTGGTTGTTGGTATGCGCCTACATGATCCGCTTTCTTGCGGCTGCCATTGGTGCCTACGAGGGTGGCGTCGCCGTCATCAATCCAAATATGGACGCGGCGGCACGGGTGCTGGGGCAAAGCGAATGGGGGCTGTTGCGTCGAGTCCATTTCCCTCTTTTGCGTCCAAGCTTGTTCACGGCGCTGCTCATCGTGTTTGTCGATGTGATGAAAGAGCTTCCTGCGACCCTTATCATGCGACCTTTCAATTTCGACACATTGGCGGTTCAGGCCCATCGTCTTGCCGCCGATGAAAGACTTGCCGGGGCAGCGGTGCCAAGTCTTGTGATTGTCGCAATTGGCACGCTTCCTGTCATCCTGTTGTGCCGTCGTATCAGAAACGAACAGGGCAACAAAAAAGAGGGCGCCTAGGCGCCCTCAATTTCCGCGATGCTGTATCAGCTTACTTCCAGCCGACCTCGTTGAAAATTTTCTGAGCTGTCGGCACGTTCTGCGCGACCTCGGACAAATCTACGTCGTCGGGACGGAACATACCCAAGGCTGCGACCGACGGCGAAAGGCCGACGCCTGGAACAGCAGGGTACTCGTCATTGCCGGCCGAGAAATACTGCTGTGCCTGATCGGACGCCAGATATTCAAGGAATTTGATGGCGTTCTCAAGGTTCGGCGCATGCGCAGCAACGCCACCACCGGACAGGTTCATATGCGCACCTTCACCGTTCTGTGCGGGGAAAACCCATCCAATATTGGCGCGATCGGCTTCGGACAGGCCTTCGACCTCTGTGCGCAGGGCACGGGCGAAGTAGTACGTGTTTGAGATTGAGATATCGCATTCACCCGAAACGATGCCACGCAACTGGTCTGTGTCCCCGCCTTGCGGATCACGTGCAAAGTTATCGACAAGACCCTGCGCCCAAGCTGTCGCGGCCTCTTCTCCATGATTTTCAATTACAGCGCTGAGCAATGTCTGCGAATAGACGTTTGTCGAAGACCGGTGGCACACAAGTCCTTTATATTTCGGATCGGCCAAGGACACGTAATCCATAGGCGGGTTCGCCACGTCGTTCTTGTCGTAGAAGATGATGCGGGCTCGTTGGCTGAAACCAAACCATTGGTTGTCGTCATCTTGCAGACTGTCGGGAATACGCGCTTCGAGAATATCGCTGTCGATGGATTGCAGAACGCCAGCTGCCTTGGCGCGTTCCAAGCGCGACGTGTCTACGGTCAAGAGGATATCCGCAGGCGAGTTTGCACCTTCGGCTTGCATCCGTGCAATCAGTTCGTCTGCATTGCCTTCGATGCGGTTGATCGTAATCCCGGTTGCTTCCGTGAAGTCCGAATAAAGCCGCTCATCGGTATCGTAGTGCCGCGATGAATAGAGGTTCACTTCGCCCTCTGCAAATGCGGCGGTGCTAAAAGCGGTGCTGACGACAAGCGCCAGGGTCGAAGTGGTCCTTAGGACGCGCATGTGACTCTCCATTATGCGTATTTCTTACGAAAAGAGTCAGTTACATGATTCCGACGCACGATCAACACATTCCGAGTAATTTTGTCGGAATTATTTTACAGCTCAAACTTGCAGATCTACTGCTTGTTTTCCCGTTGTGATCATGGATGTGACACAAGAGATCAGAGCGAATTTTCGTCAGGTGGCATGCCGATCAGCGGCATAAGAAACGCACCCGCCACCGGGTCTAATGCAGCTTGGTAATAGCTTTCTATCAATGCGCTTGCTGCGTCGAAGGAGGTAGTGCTTCCATCAAAGGCCTGCATGACCAGCGACGCCGCCGTGAGGTCGGACATGCCGCGATCGATCGCAAACTGCGTGCCCAGTTCTGTTTTGAGAGCGAGGTATTGCTGGTCGTCGGCTTGCCGATCAACAAGTTCCTCATGCGCAAAGTTCGCAGTTTCTGCTTTTGCCCCTTGCAGAAGTTCGAGGATAAATGTGCTCCGGGTGACCGCTCCGCTTTCCAAGGCAGTAGTCCAGAACACGAGGCCATCCATATCAGGCGCCCGTCCCAAAACATTCTGGTAGATCTCCGAAACGAACCGCAATGCATTCATGTCATCGTCATAAAGCGCGCGTGTTTCGACTTGGTTCGCGAAAAGACCTGCGATTTCAGCCAGTGGCATACCTTGTGCGTGGGCAGTGCCCCAAAAACCAAGGCCCAGGGCATCCGGCGCTCGATTGAAGTATGCGACGTAGAGTTCGATAAACATGTCAAGCGCTGCCTGATCCAGTGTAACGTGCCCACCGAATTGCCGCAAATCCATTGGCTCATCGAATGCAGTATCGGACAACTCGAAGGCGATCCGCTCGATATTGTCCAGACGCATCGGCACAGCCCCGGCCTCGGTCCGGTCAGTGATGAACACCTGCCCGTTTTGAAAGGTGACGGTGTAGTGCGTCTGGTTCCCGGTGAAGTGCACTGTGTCGACGCCGTCCAACCCGTCGACATGTGTATGCCCTTGCATCGCGATCATGACGTCGTCCGAGGACGTTCCCAAAAGCACGGAAGACTCCATGCTATCATTTGCAGCATCACCTGAGGCAAGCACCACGCGCGCCCCATCATCCGTCGCTGGGTTCGAATGTGGAGTGTCCGATTGGGTCGGTTCCAACTGAAAATGTGCTTCGGTCAACGGTGTTCCGCTCTGAGAACGATGCAGCACATCAATTGTTGTGCCGTCGATCAATTCAACACGTGAGACGTTGTTGAATGGCTTGAAGACCGCCGCCAACACATCATCAGATGATGAAAACCCGCTATCGATCAGTTGGATGATGTCTGTTTCAAGATCGAAGTCAGCAAGGCTGTTGCTTCCATCGCCGGTAGCAATCACGAACACATCCCGACCCTCATGCCCGAAATACACATCGGCTCCGGGGCCTCCCCTCAGGACATCATCACCTGCGCCACCGTCCAGATAATCGTCACCGGGGCCGCCGTGCACCGTGTCGTCGCCTGTTTGGCCAAACAGATCATCATTTCCGAAGTCTCCGAAAAGTTGGTCGTGCCCTTCCGCGCCTTGCAGGGAGTCGTTCCCGTCCAGCCCGTTGATCCTATCGTCCGTGACGGTTCCGAAGACACGTTCGCTTGTAATTGTTGCGATCGGAGGTTTTGTGCCGTGGGCCTCAAAGCCGGCGATCTGGTATCCAATATCTGCAAGGATCGCTTTGTCGAGATCACTCACAAGAACCCGTGAGCCATTCGTCAGAACCGGGTCCAAGGCGACGCTGTCGTCTGCATATCCCTCTTCGATGTGCGCGTGATCGTCCTCGAGCGGAATTGGGCGCCCGCCATTGGCTTGTACAGCATTGGGGCCGGCGAATTCGCTGTTGGTGATCCATCGGTCAAAGGCGCCGGACGATCCGATCCCCAGGATATGTCCAAGTTCGTGGATCACGACCGAAAAGAAATCGCTGTAGCCTTGCACGGGACCGTCCAACGCGAACGACCAGTTGGCTTGGGAGTTGAATGTCAGAGAGCCTGCCCAGGGCTCGAAATCGGTGACAGGGCCAGAGCCTCTGAAATCGGGTGAAATTCGTGCTGCGAAAACATCGCCTGAAGCGTTCCCGCCATCCGGCCCTGCCAATGCCAATATTCCAGAGGGTAGTGACCGCGATCCAACAAAGACAAGAATGTCGTCAATCGGCTCAGACAGAGTGACTGTCTCGATTTCAAAGTTTGTAGGATTCTTGATGCTGAACACCGTGCCAACGGGGACGTCGGTGAACTCATCCTTGAGGATCGCTGCCCATTCCGCAGCGGCTGCATCCAATGCCGCGCGGCGGTCTGGGTCATCGAAAAACCCGTCAATATCGTAGCGGTAATCGAATTGGAATGAAAACGACACGGGCACAAACCTCTTTGGTCACAGCACACTCAAACGGGTCTCATCCACAGCAGGTCCACCTGAGGGCGAAACGGTCTTATTAAGGTTGGTGGCGAACTTGGTCCATTTCGTGATCGCAATTGGGCAATAAGGTACTGAAAACGAGCAAATTCCCGTAAAATTTGATGGATGACTTAATCATGTACCTGCGACCAAGCGCCAAGGTGGCAGAATGCAAAGCCCACTTGACGCATCCTTAACGTCGGGTGCAGATGAGCGTGTCTACGGTCCGAGCGTTCAACAGCGTTCGGTGAAAAGGGAACGCGGTGCTTCTTCGGAAAAATCCGCGACTGCCCCCGCAACTGTGAGTGGCGAGCGACGCTGAAAGTGCCACTGGTGTCCGTCACGGACCCTGGGAAGGCCAGCATAGCAGAGACCCGCAAGTCAGGAGACCTGCCGAAGACGAACACCCAGTCCAATCGCGGGGCGCGATGGGGCGGCGGCTTCGTCCGTAGTGGTGTAAATCACCGTCTGCGGATGCGTCAGCATTCCAGATTTTTCATCACTCCGGTGCAATGCGCCGGACAAGGCTGGGATCAATGAAATGACAAGGCTCACCTCGAGACTACTCCTTTGCAGCACCCTCATCGCGCCATCAGCACTGATGGCACAGGATGTCGGTGGGGCAGTTATCGAACTCGAAGACATCGTCGTCTTTGGTGGATTGCTTCCGACGAACCTCGACACAACCGGTGCCACGATCGACGTGGCCAATTCTGCAGATATTCAACGCGAAGGGGCAAGCGCCACTGCCGCACTCGATCTGCTTCCGGGCGTCTCGGTCAGCGCCAACGGTGGTTTGGGCAGCAGTGCGACAGTTCGTATTCGCGGCTTGAGCGGCCCTTATGTCGGGGTTCGAATTGATGGTATTGATGTCACGGATCCATCGGGCCCACAGACAGCCTTCAACTTCGGCAGACTAACCACCGGCTCGCTGGATCGTCTGGCAGTCGTCAAAGGGACGCAATCCGCAGTCTATGGGTCAGAAGCGATTGCCGGTGTCGTCGAGGTTGAGACTTGGCGGCCTGAAGTTTCGGGCGTTTCGGGCAAGGCACAGCTTGAACTGGGCAGCTTTGAAACCCGCTCTGCAAACCTGAGTTTCGGATATCTTGATGATCGTGCCGAACTGGCGTTGAGCCTTGGACGCGTGACCAGCGAAGGCTATTCGGCACGTGATACGGATGATGAAAACGACGGCTTTGAACAAAGCTTGGTCAATCTGTTTGCAGCCTACCAAGTCAGTGACGCCATCCGCATTGGATTCAACGGTTTCTGGTCGGAAGGCACCGCAGAGTACGATCAGGCGGCAACCGATCCGCGCGGCGAAATCGACGAAACACGCCGTGGCGTGCGGATGTTCGGCGAAGTGCAAGCGGGGGCTTGGACACATGAGCTGTCCTTCAGCCGATACGAGATCGAACGGTTTGATCCGGTGGGCTTCACCCGCGATTTTCTTGGCGAGCGCGATACAGTCGCTTACTTGGCCACGGGTGATCTGTCCTCGGGCGTGTCTCTTGCTTTTGGCGCAGACTGGAGCGAAGAGCGCGCAGCCTTGGATGGCGATGCATATGATGCATCGAACTCGGCGGTATTTGCAGAAGTGAAAGCGACACCAACCGATGCCGTCGAACTTTCGCTGACCCTTCGATACGATGATTATTCGGACTTCGACGGGCAACTCTCGGGGCGTGCTGCTTTGTCGTATCGGCTTGACGAGGCAACCACCGTTCGAGCCTCTCTTGGCACGGGCTATCGCGCGCCGTCTTTGTATGAACGCTTCGGGCCTTATGCCGGATCGACCCCTCTGGACCCAGAAGAAAGCCTGAGCTTCGATCTTGGGATCGAGCACAGCTATGGTGACCGGGGAACGGTAAAGGCCACGGTCTTCTGGGCGGAAATCGATAACCTGATTGGGTTTGGGAGTGGGCCGAACTGCTTGCCGTCTCAAACATTTGGTTGCTACATTCAGACGGACGGAACAACTGAAACACGTGGTCTCGAACTGAGCGGGTCTTACGCAATCACTGATCGTGTGCGGGTGTCTGGTGCATATACACTGACAAACACCGAAAATGACGGTGAACGTGTTGTTCGTGTTCCGCGTCACGATCTGTCTTTGGCGTTGGAGGCGGATGTGACGGATCGGTTGCAGGTCGGCATCAACATGACCCGCGTTTCGGACACTCTGGACGGTTTTGGGACACTGACCCCTTTGGATGACTACACCGT
The DNA here is from genome assembly GCF_002115725.1 of Marivita cryptomonadis. Taxonomy (GTDB): domain Bacteria; phylum Pseudomonadota; class Alphaproteobacteria; order Rhodobacterales; family Rhodobacteraceae; genus Marivita; species Marivita cryptomonadis. Next base: position 54,894 of record NZ_JFKD01000019.1, on the reverse strand, counting down.
TTGGGATGTCTCCGCGCGGTATGCGATCACCGACATGGCGAGTGTCTATGGCGCGATTGATAACGTCGGCGACGTCTCGTATCAGACAGTGCGCGGTTTCAATGCACCGGATCGGACCATCCGTTTCGGTGTTGAGACATCTTTCTGAATGATGCGCCGGTTGATGGCGCTTCTCAGCTTTGCGTTGGTCCCCCTAGGGGCCATCGCATCTGATCTGCCGCGCGTGGTGTCGGTCAATGTCTGTACCGATCAGCTTGTCATGCTTCTGGCAGACCCTGACCAGATCTTGTCATTAAGCGATCTTTCAGATGATCCGCGCAACTCGGTCATGGCCGAACGGGCCGCGCAATTTGCCAAGAACAATACGCAGGCTGAAACGATCGCTTTGCTAAACCCCGATATCGTTGTCGCTGGAGAGTACAGTGACCCGGCCATGCTTGCTTTGCTGCGGTCGATTGACATCGAGGTGGAGCAGTTCGCGATCACCCTATCGCTGCGGGATATCCCCGGTGACATTCGTCGCATGGGCAAAGTTCTGGGCCAGGCTGATCGAGGCGAAGAAATGGCCTTGGATTTGGAGCAGGACTTAGCAGCTTTACCCGAGGCGCTCGGCGATCAACCCGTTGCAGCCTTCTTTCTGCCGAATGGGTTTTCCCTTGGGGCAGGCACTTTGAGCCATGACATTTTGACGGCTGCCGGGGTGCGGAATCTGTCTGATGAGCTTGGTCTTGTGGGCAACGGCACGCTCACATTGGAACAGGTGATCTTGAACCAACCGGATGCTCTGATCAGGTCGCAGCCTTTTTCGGGTTTTTCGCTTTCGGAAGAAATGCTGACGCATCCCGCGTTGGAGGGGCTCCCGGCTTTGAAAACCTCTGTCGATTGGGTATGCGGCACACCGTTCGTGATGAACGCGATTGCCTCGGTTCGTGAACAGGCCTCCGCATTGACCCGATCCGCCAACGACTGACTAGTCAGGTGGCTGCACGCTTCCACGCCAAACGGATGGCTCCGTCAAGAGCAGTTCCCAAAGGCTCGGCCACTCTGGCTTGGTGGCGCTCATTGAGCCAGGGCGCGTAAAGAGGGGCAAGGCCTCCGACAAGGCAAACCCCCTCACCGTCAATCAAACCAGCAGTGTCCAGACACAGGTCCAAGTAATCCGCCGCCTTTCTGATCATGTCACACGCGTGAGGATCACCTTGGGATGCGGAGTCGAAGATGTTTGGTGCAAATGCTGCATAGTCTGCAGGTGCCGCTTTTTGCGCAAACGCAATCATGCGATTTGCATCCAATTCAAATGTTTGCAGAACGTCTTCGATGAAGGGCGAAGGTGTTGCCAAACCATCGGTTACAAGCGCACAGCGTTGCAACGCCAGCCGACCAAGCCATGCGCCTGATGCCTGATCCCCCAGTTGCAGACCCCAGCCGCCAATCGACCGGATGGTGTCCCCTCGTTTAATGGCGACGAAAGATCCTGTTCCAACGCCAACCAGAGCCCCATCTTGGCTCCCAAATGCCCCGACGGCCGAGGTCAGCTGATCGTTGCTGATGCGGCAGTTCTTAAGTGGCAGACGCGCCGCACAGGATTGAGCATCTTCGTGGGTGACAATTCCTGCCAAGCCCAAATGAGCGGGCGCCTCTTTCACTCTGTCGAATGATACGCCAGCCAAAGATGTCACCTCGGTCAGCGCGGTCAGGATATGAGCGACCGTTCCGTCCGGATCGCTTGTGTAATTTGCCGAACCAGAATGCGCCGTGGCCAGAACCGTCCCATCCGGCGCGCCAAGAGCAGCGCGGCAGCCGCTGCCGCCACCATCCAGTCCGATTACAAATTCCAAGCGATCTGTCATGCATTACGGTCTAGCACGGCAGGCATGATCCAGGGCAATCGAAAAGCCGCCGGGCGTATCTCCCGGCGGCATTGGGCGAAGGGTTGATTTGATCAGCCCAGAACGGCTTTGACTGCGCGGACCGTGCCCGCGACGACTTGGTCTGCTTCGGACTTGGTCAGGCAGAACGGCGGAGCAAACCCAAGGATGTCTCCCTGCGGCATGGCGCGCGCAATGATCTTGTCCTGCTCGAGCAATTTGGCCGAGATCTGTGGGCCGATTTTGTCCGTGGCATCAAAGAAAACGCGACTGTCTTTGTCCCTTACAAATTCTACCGCGCAGATCATGCCGTCGCCGCGCACGTCGCCGACATTTTGGTGATCAGCCAGAGCTTCGCGCATCGTTGCATTGAGATATGCGCCTACGGTGCCAGCATTCGACACCAGGCTCAGATCGTCCAGCAATTTGAGGTTCGCAACACCTGCGGCAGCACCTATGGGGTGCGCGGAATAGGTCCAGCCATGTCCAATCGGTCCGTTTTCGTCGGTGCCCTGTTCCAACACGCTCCAGACCTTGTCCGAGACAATAGAGCCGGACAGCGGCGCATATGCCGAGGTCAGCCCCTTGGCGATGGTGATGATATCGGGTTTGATCCCGTAATGCTCCGAGCCGAACATTGTGCCCAAGCGACCAAAGCCGGTGACCACCTCATCCGCGATCAAGAGAATGTCATGCTTGTTCAGCACGTCTTGGATCGCCTCCCAATAGCCTGCCGGGGGCGGGACGATGCCGCCAGTTCCCAGCATGGGTTCTCCGATGAACGCACCGATGGTGTCGGCCCCTTCGCGAGCGATTAGGTTTTCGAGATCCGCGGCACATTGGGCGACGAATTCGGCTTCGGTTTGGTTCAGGTCTTCGCGCCGATAGTAATAGGGTGCGGTGGTGTGGATCACCTGTTCGATCGGCAGATCGAATTTCTTGTGAAACAGCTCGAGCCCGGTCAGCGACCCGGTGACAAGCCCAGATCCGTGATATCCACGCCAGCGCGAGATGATCTTTTTCTTCTGCGGGCGTCCAAGGATGTTGTTGTAGTACCAGACCAGTTTGACATTTGTCTCGTTCGCATCCGATCCGCCGAGACCGAAATAGACCTTGGACATATGGTCTGGCGCGCGGTCGAGAATCATTTTCGCCAAGGTGATCGACGCCTCGGTGCCGTGGCCGACATAGGAATGGTAATAAGCCAGTTCCCGCGCCTGTTCTGCAATCGCCTCGGCAATCTCCTGACGGCCATAGCCGACGTTGACGCAATAAAGCCCGGCGAACGCATCCAGCAGCTTGTTGCCGTCCCGATCTTCGATGAACACACCCGATGCCGTTTTGATCACGCGACTGGGGCTTTCGCCGCGGGCATGTTGCGCAAGATGGGTGGACGGGTGGAAGAAGTTATCTCGATCCCACTGATCAAGTTGGTCATTCCGAAGCATGTCGTTTTCCAGTCATTAATGGTGACAAATCGTTGTGCACATCAGTCGATGATTTCGGATGGTGTCAAGAAATCAGGTGCTGATTCTGTGCGCCATTCGACAGCATTCCTGCCGAGTTGTGCACATCTTACGATAAATTTGGCTGAGGACCAACCATGCCCGAGGGAAATGCCCCGTTTAGTCAAACTGAATACGACCGCCGTATAGCGTTGACACGTACCGCGATGAGCGAAGCCGGACTGGACGCCCTGTTCGTCACCGATCCGTCCAACCAAGCTTGGCTGACAGGGTATGACGGTTGGTCGTTCTACGTGCACCAAGGCGTTCTTCTGCGCATGGAAGGCGAACCGATGTGGTGGGGGCGGTTCATGGACTCGATGGGCGCCTTGCGTACCTGCTGGATGTCAGAGGCCAATATCTTTGGCTACGCCGACAGCTACGTGCAATCGACAGTGCGCCATCCGATGCAGGAGCTCGCGGCACGTTTGAAAGACATGGGTCTGGAATCAGCCAAGATCGGCGTCGAGATGGAGAACTACTACTACTCGGCCAAAGCGCATCAGGTGTTTGTGACGGAAATGCCCAACGCCACGTTTGCCGACGTCACCGCGCTTGTGAACTGGCAGCGGCTGATCAAGTCGCATGAAGAGATCGCCTTTATCCGAAAAGCAGCACGAATTTCGGAGCGCGTCATCGAAACCGCCATCGACCGTGCAGCTCCGGGTGTGCGAAAGAATGATGTGGTGGCCGATATCATGCATGCCGGGATCACAGGTGTGGACGACATTTGGGGCGACTATCCCGCGATCGTACCGCTAACGCCATCTGGACTTGATGCGACGGCTGCGCACCTGACGTGGAACGGCGATCCGATGCGCGAAGGTGAGGCGACGTTTTTTGAACTCTCCGGATGTTACCGCCGGTATCACGCACCTTTGTGCCGAACCGTTTTTCTGGGGACACCGCCGAAAGAGATGCTTGATGCTGAAGCGGCCCAGATCGAAGGGATCGAAGCCGCGCTCAATGCGGCGCGCGCTGGCAACCGAACCCGCGATATCGCGCAAGCACTTGTCGACGTTCTGCAGAAGCACGGCATCTATCGCGAAGGCCGCTGTGGTTATCCGATCGGCCTGAGTTACCCACCCGATTGGGGCGAACGTACCGCATCCCTCCGTGTCGAGGATGAAACCATTTTGCAGCCCGGCATGACCTTCCACTTTATGCCAGCTCTCTGGATGGATACTTGGGGACTCGAGACAACCGAAACCATTCTCATCACCGACAGCGGCCCCGCCGAAGCCTTGTGCAACGTGGAGCGAAAGCTGTTCGTCAAGGACTGACGCCGTGGACCACTTGCAGCGCACAACCGAAATTCTTGGCGATTTAATTGCCTACCCGACCATTTCGGCTGACAGCAATTTCGACATGATCCTGCACATGGCGGGGCTTCTTGAAGATGCGGGCGCGCGATGCGAGGTGATGTCGTCGCCTTGCGGGACCAAAGCCAACCTGTTCGCCACGCTTGGGCCGGATCGCAACGGCGGCATCCTCTTGTCCGGCCACAGCGATGTGGTGCCCGTGGCAGATCAGGCGTGGACGCGTGACCCGTTTCAAATGGAAGCAGCTGACGGACGCCTTTACGGGCGCGGCACATGTGACATGAAAGGTTTTATTGCGGCTACATTGGCAATGGCGCCCTATTTTGCGGATCGCGTTGCGGACAGGCCGGTTCATTTCGCTTTCACTTATGACGAAGAAGTCGGCTGTCTTGGAGCGCGGCAGCTTGCCGAAACCATGGCCGAGCGCGAATGGACGCCTGGGGTGGCGATTATTGGCGAACCGACCGAGATGCGGATTATCGACGGCCATAAGGGCTGCAACGAATATACAACGCATTTCAATGGTCTGGCCGGGCATGGATCATTGCCGGATCACGGGGTCAACGCTGTTGAATATGCGGTGCGCTATGTGAACCATCTCTTGGGTCTAAAGGAAGACTTGCGTGCCCGAGCACCGAAGAATTCTCCCTTCGACCCGCCTTGGACTACGGTCAATGTGGGGGCATTGATCGGCGGTGTTGCGCATAACGTAATCGCGCCATCTGCGCAGGTCGATTGGGAAATGCGTCCGGTTCAGCCGGGCGATGCCGAGTTCGTCAAAGACAGCCTCAGGCAGTATTGCGAAGCCGAGCTTCTTCCCCGCATGCGCGCTGTTCATCCGGGAGCGTACATCACCACCGATGTGATCGGCGAGGTGGTTGGCCTGATCCCGACAGATGAAAATGAAGCTCGCCGCATCGTCTCAGAATTGACCGGTGCGAACAACAGCGATGTCGTGGCCTTCGGCACCGAGGCTGGTCTATTTCAGGCGCTTGGCACGGATGTCGTGGTCTGTGGCCCGGGGTCGATCGAACAGGCGCATAAGGCAGATGAGTTCATCGCCATCGAACAGTTGAGCCAATGCATCGGCATGCTGGAACGATTGGGAGACAGGCTGGATGGCTGATGGGGCGTCAGATGGCGTGATGACAGTCAAGGATCGTCATGCCGCACTGCACGAAACTCTGCGGCAACGCATCTGTCTTCTGGACTACCCCCCGGCGACGCACCTGTCCGAGATCGCCTTGGCTAAGGAATTCGGGACCAGCCGTACCCCAGTGCGACGTGTGCTCGCGCGGTTGGAGGAAGAGGGTCTGGTACAGTCCGTGCACGGGGTGGGGACCATCGTCACGGACGCCGACATCACAGAGCTTGAACAGGCTTACAGGTTACGCGTCGAGTTGACAGCGCTTACTGGGACGCTTGATCCGGTGATGCCGGGCGACGTGTTCTTCAAGCGCTTGCAAGCTCTGATCGACCGCGCGTTTGAGATGGGGGTGTCAGGCACACCACGAAGCTTTACCGAACTGGACATGGATGTGTTTCAGACCCTGCTGGAGCTGACGGCCAATGACCCGCTGCGACAGGTTCTGGAGCGCTTGTATTACCAAACCAAACGCCTTTGGCTGGTTCGTGCAATCAAGGCAGAGCTGGATTTGGAGGATGAGTACCGCATTTTCCGGCACGAACTTGAAGCGATTCAGATCGCTCTGCAGTCTGGCGACCTCGGCGCTGTCGCGCAGGTTCAGCGTGCGCATATCTCTATGAGCTTCAATCGCTTGGTCAGGCGGCGGAGCGAAGACGCAACAGGGTGACTGTGATCAATCACGCCTGTAGCGCAGCGCGAAAATTGGCAGCAGTATTCCCAGAACGGTCAACCGGAACACATGGTGCGCGGCCACAAGTGCAGGTTCCAGACCAGTTTCAATGGCAAGAGCCGCCATGACTTCGACCCCGCCCGGCGCAAAGGCAAGGAACAATGCGGCAGGCGGCAACCCAATTAGCCGTGAAGCGATATAGGCGCCGATTGCGGCGATGATGCAGCCGACGACGGTACTCAGCAGCCCTGCAACGAATGCGCTTTTCAACAGCGAGCGGTCAACGCCACCGAACCGCGTGCCGATCAACGCGCCCATGCCAACGAAGGCCGCCATGGTCATCCAGTTCGGCGCGACACCTGACACAAGCCCGGTCCCATGCGTGATCGCCGATACGGCCATTGCCCCGATCAATAACGGTGCCGGAACAGCCAGACGTTTCAGACCGAGGCCGACAGCCAAGGCCAGCAGCAGGACAAGCACAAGGTCGGCCGCCGAACTGGTCCCTTGCCCGGCAAATGTTGCTGTTCCAGTAATCCCCCAGAGCGAAATCAGGACCGGCACCATTAGCGTCAGCAAGAAAACCCGTACCGTCTGTATCAGCACGACCTGTGGAACGTCTGCTTTCAAATCAGCGGCAAGACCAAGCGTAAAGGTTAGGTGACCCGGTGCAGCCGACAGAAAGGCTGTCACAGGACGATGACCGAAAAGCAGCCGCAGGCAAAGTGGCACCACCACCATGATTGCGATCAGTGTCAGTGTCAGAACCATCAAGGACAACGGCCATGTCATTGCGGCGGAAATGACATCGGGTGTCACGGTGCTTCCGATTTGGGCGCCAATCACAATGAAGATGATATCGCAAAGCCGTGGTGGGATCTGGGTGCGTACGCCCAACAACGTCGCAGCGGCAACGGTTGTAGCCGGCCCGGTCACGGCAGCGGCTGGAAATCCGACGAGATAAAACAGAATTGCCCCCGCAGCACCGATCAAAAGCGTCGGAATGACTGGCGGCACCTGCCTGCTATACGCCTTCATAGGTCCATCGGTACTCCGGTGGCGTCGGTCCCTTGTTGCGACCACCCTGCTCCATTTGTTCCCATGCGTGAGCAAGGATACCCACCGAGCGCGACAATCCGAAAAAGCCGCGTGCAAGTGGTGCCGGGCAACCCAATTCCGCGTAGATAACGGCCGTCGCGCCGTCGATGTTCATCGGAACAGATTTGCCGCGTTCCTCAGCGAGGCGGGTTTCAATGGCGCGCCCGATCTGGGCATAGACACCGGTAACGGCTCCGACCTTTGCTGCATCTTCGACCAAACCAAGCAAGCGTGGTGCACGGGGATCGACCGGTTTGTGGAACCTGTGTCCGAAACCTGGAATGAAACGGCCATGCTTTTCGCGCCAATCGTCAAGACAGGTCACAAGTTTGTCCAATCCAGCAGTCTCGATCTCGCGGTACAGCCCGACAGCCTGTTCCCCGGCGCCTCCATGCACATCGCCAAGCATATTGAGCCCGGTCGCCATGGCCGATTGCAGACCGATCCCGCAGGTCGACGCCATGCGCGCAGCTGCAATGGAAGGCGCTTGAGGGCCGTGATCTACTGCGGAAACCAAAGCGGCCTCAAACAGATCGGCGCGCGGTCCCGAGATATCTTCTCCGACGACCATTAACCAGATCATGCGGGCAAACCCGGTGTTGCCAATCAGATCCTGAATCGGCTGACCGCGCAGGTGGATGCGTCCCGGCTCCATGTCGATGATCTTTGTGCGCCACCAGTCCGATACGTCGGTGTTTGTTGTCAAATCACGCCCTCCTTGCGCAACGTTTCAATCTGTATCCGACTGTAGCCAAGGTTTTCCAAGATGCTTGTTGTGTCCTGACCCAATTTGGGCGGCGGCGTCGAGACTGTGGGCCGGGTTCCGTCGAACATTGCGCCGACGGACACGACGTCCACTGGGCGGTCAACACCCGGAACAGAAGCAAACCGAGTGATGAAGTCGCGACCAGTGATTTGCGCGGTGGTGAGCGCTTCGGGCACCGACAAAACCGCCCCTGCAGGAACGCCAAGGCTGTTCAGCTCTTCGGCCCAATCCCGCGCAGACCGCGTCGTCAAAACCGTTTCGAGTTCCGCCTTCAGTCGCAGTCTATTGGTCTTGCGGTCCTCACGTGTCAGGAACACCTCTTTGGACAGTAGGTCTTCGCGTCCAAGGTGACGTGCAAGTGCGACCCACTGCTCATCCTTGTTGGCGGCAATATTGATCAACCCATCAGCGCATTGAAACGCGCCGGATGGTGCGGATGTGGGGTTCTCGTTTCCTTGTGCGCTGGGCGCGACGCCGCCGATCAGATGGTTGGACACCACCCATCCCATCGTCGCTAGAACGGATTCAAGCATGGACACGTCGATATATGCGCCTCGGGGCGTTGCGTTCAGCGCAGAGCAGATCGCCATAGCTGCCGTCAATCCGCCGATGGTGTCCGCGAGCGGATAGCCCACGCGCAGCGGTGCGCTTTGTGCGTCGCCGGTGATCGACATTACACCCGAAACGCCTTGGATAATTTGGTCATAAGCAGGCCGGGTAGCCCAAGGTCCGGTTTGGCCAAAGCCGGAGATGGCGCAATAGACCAGGTTCGGGTTGACCTGCTTCAAGGTGTCATAGCAAAGGCTCAAACGCTCCATGACACCGGGTCGATAATTCTCGACCAGAACATCCGCACCCTGCACAAGTTGCTCAAGAACGTCCTTGCCACGCGGGTCTTTTAGGTTGAGCGTCAGCGAAGACTTGCCAGCGTTCTGGGCCAGAAAGCTGATCCCCATACCCGCCGCAGACAGATCGGGATCAGAACCAAGGTTTCTGGCAAGATCGCCCGTCCCGACAGCCTCGACCTTGATCACATCTGCGCCGAGATGGGCAAGTTGATGGCAGGCGAAAGGGCCTGCCAAGACATTCGTCAGATCAAGGACGCGGACCCCATTAAGGGGTCCGGTCTGTTTGTCAGTCGCCATCTGCCACGCCTTCGGCCCGCTTGCGCGCCCGGTAGCCGCGATAGCTTGGCAACACCACAAGGATCAAAGCCAACACAAGCAGGCCAAGCGTCATCGGCCGTTCAAGGATGAAGTCGAACCCACGGTAAAGCTGCATTGCCCTTGCAAAATTGTTCTCGAGCATCGTGCCAAGAATGAACCCGATCAGCAACGGAGCAAGCGGGAAGTCTGCGAACCGGAGGATCGTAGCCACGACACCGAACCCGACAAGGATCAGAAGTTCCGTCGAATTGTTCTGACCCAAATAGCTGCCCATCAGGGTGAAGAACAGGATGAACGGGATCAGGAACGTGCGCGGGATGGTCAGGATCTTGGCGATGTAGGGAATCAAAGGCAAGTTGAGGATCAACAGCACCAGATTGCCCAGATACATTGAGATGATGACCGCCCAGAACACTTCGGGTGTGTCTGTCATCAGGCGCGGACCCGGTGTCACGTTCAGCGCCAGCAAAGCGCCAAGCAGAATTGCCGTTGTTCCCGATCCGGGGATGCCTAAGGTCAACAAAGGCACGAACGATCCTGTACAAGCGGCATTGTTGGCGGTTTCAGGAGCAGCCAGCCCCTTGATCGACCCTTTGCCGAACTCTTCCTGTTCCGCGCCCTTGGCGATGTTGCGCTCGACGGCATAGCCTAGGAAGGATGCGATAGTAGCCCCTGCGCCGGGCAATACTCCGATGAAAAACCCCTGTAGCGACTGGCGCCCGATCACAGGCGCTATGGTGCGCGCTTCTTCTTTGGTGATCCGCATATTGGTAATCTTGCCACTACCGTCACTAGACCCATTAGCTGCGCGTGCCGGATTCATGACCAGAAACAAGGCCTCCGGAAGAGCGAACATCGCCATGGCCAGCGTGATGAAAGAGAAGCCTGATTGCAGCTCCATCATTCCGAAGGTGAAGCGTGGTGTGTTCGACAGCGCTCCTTCGCCGACGGTGCCCAGCATCAGGCCCAACAGGGTCATCATCAGGGCCTTGGCGACCTGTCCGGTCCCAGCAAACGCCGCGATTGCAGAGAGGCCGACCACCATCAAGGCGAAATATTCAGCCGAATGGAACAGCAGAGCGACCGAGGACAGTGCCGGGGCAAAAATCATCAACAAGATCGCGCCAATAGTGCCGCCCGCGAAGCTGGCGATGGCGGCGATGGTCAGGGCCTTTCCGGCCTGTCCCTTGCGCGCCATGGGATAGCCGTCAAAGCTCGTTGCGACTGTACCTGCGACCCCCGGCGCATTGAGCAGGATTGAAGAGGTCGATCCACCGAAGATCGCTCCGTAATAAACTCCGGACAAAAGGATCAGCGCGGCTGTTGGATCGCCTATGCCAATGGCAACCGGGATCATGATTGCGATGATCGACATAGGCCCAAGACCTGGCAACATGCCGATCAATGTGCCGATCACGCAGCCCATCACAACCATGATAAGGTTGAACGGAGTAACCGCCGCCGACAATCCGATTAGAATTCCTTCAAGCATCTTTTCGGCCCCCTACATGAACATGAAGGGCCAAGGGCGCAGGAAAATTCCCAGCACTTCTTGGACCAGATACCAGATCGACCCGGCAGCGATGACCGTAACGGGGATCAGGATGTGAAAACGACGTTCGCCAAGAATGATTGCGCCAAGAACGAGAAACGCAACGGTGGAACCGACGAAACCCAAAGGTCTCAGGGTCAGGGCATAGGCAACCATGAGAACCAGAAGTGCTACGGCTTGACCCACGTGATAGTCGCCAAGACGACTGAGATCGATGGCGCCATCCTTGGCCGGAGCGCCGTCTGTCGGGGGGTTCGACGTGAACAAGACGACCAGTCCAATGAACAATCCCAGAACGGTCAGAATTTTCGGGAAAGTTGATGGCCATACCGGGTTGCGTTGCAGGATTGGCGGTAGTTGGTCATCCATTGTGAAAAAGGCCGCATAGCCGTAGATGCAACACAAGGCGATAAAGGCCAAAGCGATCCAGCGATCGAGCGCCATGTCTCAACCCTCCGAGTTGTTTTTGTGAAGTCATGCGCGGCGGATGCCCTGCGCCAGCCGAACCGGCTGGGCATCCGCCTTGAAACAAGCGCGGTCCGGTGGGACCACGACAAGGTTTAGAGGAACCCGAGGTCCCGCATCAGATCACCGATCTGCTTTTCCTGACCTTCGAGGAAGGTCTTGAACTCGTCACCCGGACGGAAAATGTTGACCAGTCCCATGCGTGCACGAACTTCTTCCCACTCCGGGGTCTCCATCATCGCCGCCAGCATGTCCTGATACGCGGTCAGCCGCTCTTCCGGCAGGCCGGGGGCTGCGAAGAAACCGCGCCAGTTGACGAACTGCGCGTCGATGCCTTGCTCGGCAAAGCTGGGTGCATCCTGGAACGCGGGTACGCGATCAGGCGCAGTTACGCCAAGAATGCGCACTTCACCCTGTTCAGCCAATGCAACCGCTTCAGAAAAACCGGTTGAGAGCGCGTCGATTTCACCGGACAGCAGACCTGCCATCGCTTCGCCGCCAGCGTCATAGCCGATATAGTTGAACGCGGTGGGGTCTTCGCCCGCTGCCTGCATCACGATGGCTGCAACAAGGTGATCCATACCGCCCGGAACCGAACCGCCGCCGATGGCGAAGTCAGCCGCGTTTTCACGGTAAGATGCCAGGGCATCCTCCATCGAATTGATGGGGCTGTCTGCGGACACGACCAAGGCCGCATAGTCACCGACGGTGCCTGCAACCAGTGTCAGGTCGCGGAAGCTTTGCGAGATCTCGCCAGTCAGGGCGCGGATCACGATCGGGGTCGAGTTGACCATCAGCGTGCCTTCGCTGCTAGCCGCGTTTTCGATCAGGTTGCCGATTGCAACACCGCCGCCGCCGCCTGACATGTTTTCATAGGTTGCCGTCCCGACGAGACCGGAATTCATAAGGGCTTCGCCCGTCCCGCGCGCAGTGCCGTCCCAACCGCCGCCGGCACCGCCGGGAATCAGGAAATGCACGGATTCCATTTTCTGGTGCCCGCCGGCATATGCGATGCCCGATACGGCAACAGTTGCAGTGGCCGCAGCAATAAGCGCACGGCGTGACCACTCAAGAGTGTTCATTGGTTATCCTCCCATTTGACAGGCAGTCCTCCGCCGCCCATGGTCGTACATCACCACACAAAGCTGACAGAAGCCTGACACGGGGCCACGAGGGAGGAACGGGGTGCGCTATCTTCTGGTCGAGGACAATCTCGAATTGGCCGAAGCTGTGGTCAATCGCCTGGCGCTTGATGGCCATGCGGTGGATCATGCTGCGTGTCTTGCCGATGCCGAGGACTGTCTTGCAGCCGCGCAGTACGACCTGATCCTGTTGGACGTGATGCTGCCGGATGGCGATGGTCGCGAGTTCCTTGCGCGCAGTCGCACCCGTCTTGAAACGCCGGTTATCGTTCTGACCGCGCGCTCGCAGGTGTCGGACCGGGTCGGGGCCTTGGATCAGGGTGCAGATGATTACATCACCAAACCGTTCGATTTTTCCGAGCTGGAGGCAAGATGCCGTGCCGTGCTGCGGCGTCGCGGCGGCGAGGCTCGAAACGAGATCCATCTGGGTGACGCGGTCTTTGACCCTTTGGCAGGAACCTTGCGGCTTGGGGCAGACTCAATAGACCTGCGCAACCGAGAGATCCGATTGCTCGAGGTTTTCGCGCGGCACAAGGGGCAAATTCTGTCAAAGAGCCAACTGATGGACCGCCTGTTTTCTTACGATGCCGAAGTCACTGAAAATGCCATCGAGGTCTATGTCGGTCGATTGCGCCGACGTATTGATGGCATGGGTGTGCGGATCGAAACGGTGCGTGGCCTTGGCTACAGGATGGAGAACTGAAAGGCGTGACGGGCACGGGATCAATCGGCCGCAGGCTGACGCTGCTCCTTGCGGGCGTTGCAGCTATGTTGTCCGTGCTCAGTTGGTGGATGGTCACCGGGCTTGCAAGGCAGGCGGCAGAACGCACTCAGGACAATGTTCTGGCTGCATCTGTCACCACGATCGCCGAGACATTGCGCAGCGAACAGGGCGAGGTGCGACTGGAACTGCCGTATTCCGCGTTCTCCATGCTGGGAGCCATCAGCGAAGACCGCGTTTTCTATCGGGTTGCGACGGGCGACACCATTCTGACAGGCTACGAAGACTTGCCGGTGCCGAACGAAATCGTTTCGTCGCTGGGTCGTGTCGTGTTCGATACAGGGGAATACAGCGGGGAAGAGGTGCGCATGGCGACGGTTTCGCGCCTTGTTCTTGCAGGTGCGCAGCCCGTGCCAGTGAACGTGACGGTTGCTCAGACGCGCGGCGGCGTTGCGTCGATTTCTGCCGAACTTTCACAGTTGGCGGCGTTTCTGTCTGTGGCGTTCTTCCTCGTGGCAGTCTCGCTATCGGCCTTTGCTGCGCGAACTTCGCTTAAGCCGCTGAACGAAATCGCCGCAGCGGTGTCACGTCGTGGTCCCTCTGATCTGCGACCCTTGCGCCGCGCAGCGCCGACCGAGCTTGCCCCTTTGTTGACATCGCTGAACCGTCTGATGGACCGTCTGGGCCAGAGCATACGCAGCGCCGAAGACTTCATCGCCGAAGCAGCGCACCGCATCCGCACACCTTTGGCAACAGTGCGCGCGCAGGCCGAAATCGCACTGCGATCCGCCAGTGACGACGACCAGAAACAACGCTTGCGGCAAATGATCCGCGCCATTGATGAAAGCTCTCGGTCCGCTGGTCAATTGCTGGACCACGCAACCGTCATCTACCGCACGGATGATCTTGTTCGCACGCCAGTGATGCTGTCCGATCTGGTCAGTCAGACTGTTTCAGGTCTTGAGCCAACGGCGTCGATGAAAGACATTCGGCTGGATGTCGAAGCGCTCCGTGCAAAGGCAGAGGTCGACCCAGTTCTCATCGAAAATGCTTTGCGGAATGTTCTGGACAACGCGATCAAATACTCTCCGCCTGAGACGGTCGTGAAAGTTGCAATGGCCGAAACCAACGGCGAAGTGCGAATTGCCGTCACGGATCAAGGGCCTGGCCTTGGAGAAGGCCCTGCAGACCAGCTTACACAGCGCTTCCAGCGGGGGCGCAATACACAAGGCATTGTCGGCTCGGGCCTTGGCCTGACGATTGCCAAAGATGTTCTGGTGGCGCATGGGGGCAGACTGGAACTCGAAACGTTGCAAGGAGGCACCGGAACATGCGCCACGCTTGTCTTGCCATCTTCCTGAGCCTGTTCACGACAATGCTGGCTGCGTTGGAGATCGAAGACCATCGCTTCTTTCCGGGGACAGGCGAGCGTGTGCTCAAGGTCATTTCCACAGCCGATCTGGAGGTCTTTGCCCCCTACCTTGCCGCTTTTCAGTCCAGTCAACCGGGCCTCTCCATCGACTATACGGTTGTGTCCTCTGCTGAACTTTATCGGGCCATCCGCAACGGGGCTGCGTTTGATTTGGCTTTGTCGTCTGCCATGGACCTTCAGTTTCAACTTGCCAATGATGGGTTTGCAAAAAGCCACCGATCCGAAGCGACAACGGCGCTACCAGATTGGGCCAGATGGCGCGACCTGATCTTCGCATTCACGGCTGAGCCGGCTGTTGTGGTATTGTCGACACAGAGGTTTCAAGGGTTGTACTTGCCGACCACACGTCAGGAACTGGTGACCTTGCTGCGCGAATATCCCGAACGCTTTGAAGGTTCCGTGGGCACCTATGACGTGCGCGACAGCGGTCTTGGATACCTTTTTGCCACCCAAGAAGCGCGATCGACCGATGCCTATTGGCGCTTGTCCGAGGTCATGGGACGGCTGAATCCGCAACTCTATTGCTGCTCGGGCCAGATGATCGACGATGTCGCCGAAGGCAGGCTTGCGCTGGCGTATAACGTGCTTGGCAGTTACGCAGCAGAACGTTTGGCGCGCGACTCGGGCGGGCGCGTGCAAATCCTCGGGATGCAGGACTTTACGAACGTGATACTTCGAACGGCGATTATTCCTGAAGGTGCGCAGGAAACTGCAGGCGCGGGAGCGCTGATCGATATGCTTGCTCGGTTAGGGCAACGCGACGTACCCGGCGATTGGCCACTTCCGCCGCTTGGGCAGACAGGGGCTGACAATGTCGTCGACTTCGGCCCGATCCGTCTTGGTCCGGCGCTCATGGTGTATCTCGATCCGCTGAACCGCCGGGCGTTTCTGACCGAATGGGAAAACGCGCTTGAGCAGCGTTGACCTCAATTTATTGATAATAAATACGAAAAACACAATGGTAGCTGCGAGCCGGGCTTGAGTGGCAGGCATAATATGACCCGCCCCAACCACGAAGGCCGGAGCGGGTTCGTTCCGATGGAAGTCACGCCGCCCGTTCACAATCCAGGCATCTGGCGCAAGTGTCGTCGTGTCCATGGCAGGGGGTTGTGCCACGGTTACGTCGTCCATCAGGACATTCTTTTGTGGGCTTTCCTGGGCAAAGTGACTGTACAAACCTCAACTAATGCACCGGGGAAAGCGGCGAACTGGGTTAACAAACCCTGAGGACTCGCACTACGCGGGTGACGGTGTGCATTTGCAAAAGCCGCTGCGTCGTTTGACACTTGGTCTTTTGCTAACCGCATGGGGGTTGGCGGTCGCGCACGTGGTCTTCCGCATGCAATGCCTGCACGGTTGCCGTTGTTTGATTTTGGCGTTGGTGCTCTCTAGATCGAGACCGAAGCTAAGGGGCTTTTTGGAGGAGTGCCCGTCCGGTCAGGACCTTGGCTTTGCATGGTTGTATATTAGGAATTTTTGACAAATATGTCTTTGACCGGGATCAAGTTTTGCCAGATTTTGCGATACTGCTTGGTAGGTGGATCACTGATCCTGGCCTTCAAGCCGGGCATGCATCATCCGTGTTTCGTGCTGATCCAGAAGCTGAACAGACAGGTTTTGCCCTAAGCCGCTGCAGTTTTTAGCATTTGGCAATGTTCATGGTCCGTGATCATGGGAAAAAATTGTAAACATCAAACAGCCGTGCTTCTTTGACTCATGGCACAAGACGCTTTGACTAAAGAAAAAACTCCAGCACTCAGCCGGTCTCTCGCTGCGAAGGTCGGGGAAATCTATCCACAAGTCGACGCCGACATCCTTGCCTCCAAGGTGATTGATGCGTTTTGGCCCGAAGGAACACATCGCAGAAAACGAGGGCGCAAGCCGGGGAACGCTTTGTGGTCGCAGCGCGATGCCTTGCTCATCACCTATGGCAATTCGATCGTGGATGGCGCGCACAAACCGCTTGATCTCCTGAATGACTTTCTACGTCGCTATCTGAAAGGCGTGGTGGATGGCGTGCACATCCTGCCGTTTTTCCCCTTCACATCGGATGACGGCTTTGCGGTGACGGATTATATGGCCGTCAATCCGCAACTCGGTGATTGGCCAGACATCAACCGCATCGCAAGTGACTTCAAATTGATGTCGGACCTCGTCTTAAACCATGTGTCGAGCCAAGGCACGTGGTTCAACGCCTATCGTCAGGGCCAGCCGCCATATGATCGCTTCTTCTTCGAGGCCGATCCTGCGGATGACCTCAGCATGGTCGTGCGCCCCCGAACGACGCCGCTTTTGCAGAAGGTCGATACGAAAGACGGACCGCGGTATGTCTGGTGTACCTTCAGTCATGACCAGATCGACCTCGATTTCCGCAATCCGGAAGTGTTGCTGGAATTCTTGCGTATCATCCGCACACATATCGACAACGGAGTGCAGATCATTCGGTTGGACGCGGTGGCGTTCCTCTGGAAGGAGGTGGGATCGCCATCAATCCATCTTCCACAGACCCATGCCATCGTAAAGCTGATCCGGCTATTGTGTGACTATGCCCTAGAACCCATCATCCTTCTGACCGAGACAAACGTCCCGAAAGCGGAAAACCTGAGCTACTTTGGCAAGCGCGACGAAGCGCACGTGATTTACAACTTTCCACTACCCCCTCTGATCTTGCACGCTCTGCTTTCGGGGAGCGCTGCAAACCTGGACAAGTGGCAGCGCTCAATGCCACCAGCTCCGTTGGGTTGTGCTTATCTGAATTTCACCGCCAGCCATGATGGCATCGGCATGCGACCTGCCGAGGGGTTGCTGTCGCCTGACGATCAGGCTGCAATGATCAAAGCGGTGAAGGCAGCAGACGGGCGCGTGTCCATGCGCGCCTTGCCGGATGGCGGAGAAGCACCTTACGAACTGAACACAACTTATTTTGCAGCTCTCAGCCAAACCTTCGCTGGACCAGATGCGTACCATCTCGAGCGTTTTCTGTGTTCGCAGACCATCGTGATGTCGCTTGAAGGCATTCCTGCCTTTTACATCCATTCCATGCTTGCGACGCCAAATGACACAGACGCAGTTGAACGAAGAGGCATGAATCGGGCGATCAATCGACACAGATGGGATTACGAGGCCTTGCAAGCAGTGCTTGCGGATCAGACCACGATCCATGCAAAGGTTCTCAACGGGCTGAAGCAACGGTTGAAGGTTCGGCAAAAGCAAACAGCCTTCCACCCGAATGCGACGCAGTTCACGGTCAATACGGGTGACAAGCGGATCTTTGGCATTTGGCGGCAGAGCCTTGATCGAAACCAGTCGATCTTTGCGCTGCACAACGTCAGCAAAGATACGGTCACACTGCCCGTCAGTACGCTCAACATCATCGCTGACGAAGATTGGCGCGATCTGCTCTCAGACGAGGTGATCCCGGACGACGAGATTGTTCTTGGTCCCTATCAATGCCGCTGGATCAGCAATGCCGGTCACTGATAGTCGTTCAGGTCCGCCAGCGCAGCGGATTGCATGTCGCGCAGGAACTCCGGATCGGCGGCATGTACACGGTTCCATGTCGCGATAAACGGTGTCTCGTGTGGGTTGTCGAGGAAGGTCTGACCAGCCCGCATGATGTTCTCTGCGAAAAGCTCAATCGACGCTTCTTCCGAATGGCGGTCCAATGACAATCCATTCATCTGCGCATCGCTGTAATACGCATCCAGCAAATCAAGCGCACTGCGGTAATACGTGGCTTTCAGTGTGCGGAAGACATTGGTGGTGAAGATCGTGCCATCGGCGGCGAGTTTTCGGAAAATCGCCTTGCAGATATCGGTCGACATCCGGTTAAGCCCGGTCGCCGCATCCTCTGGGCTCAACGCCTGATGTTTGTGATCATAGGCATCCGCGATCTCGACCTGACAGACGGCTTTGGGTGCCAGATTGCGCCATGCTTCGGACAAGACGCCAATTTCCAGCCCCCAATCCGACGGGATTCTCAGATCGGGCAGAATATTCGTCCGCATCGCGAATTCGCCGGAAAGCGGGTAGCGGAAACTTCGCAGGTAATCGAGATAATCGCGATCCCCAACAACCCGCTTCAACGCGATCAACAACGGACTGACCAAAAGCCGGGTGACCCGTCCGTTCAGCTTTTCATGGCCAATGCGGGCGTAATAGCCCTTCGCCACCTGGTACGGGAAAGTGGGGTTGGCGACAGGATAGATCAACCGCGCCAACAGTTCGTTGGTGTAGGTCAGAATATCGCAATCGTGGATCGCCATGACAGAGCTGTCCTGGCACCCGATCAGGTAGCCGATGGATGTCCAGACGTTTTTGCCTTTGCCCTGTTCCGCAGGTGCCAGCCCCATGTCCTCAAGGCGCTTGTTCAGGGCAAGCATCCTCGGGCTGTCATTCCAGATGACGATATGGTTCTGGTTGAGACCTTCAAAGAACTGCTTTGCGTGGCGAAACTGGGCGTCATTGGCGCGATCAAGACCAATGATCACACGGTGCAGATAAGTTACCTTTGACAGCTCCGAGAGAATGTTCGGCATCGCATCGGTTTCGAGTTCCGAATAGAGACAGGGCAGGATCAGCGACATTTTCCGTGTCTGGGCAAAAGTCTCCAACTCGTAAGTCATTTCCTCAAGCGAACGGGTCCGCAGATTGTGCAGCGTCGCGATGTTTCCGTTCTGATGAAAATCAACCATGAGACATGTGTCCTTATTCGGGAAAAAGCCTGTCGAGGATTTCGTTAACCGCGATGTTCCAGCCAACCGGCCCCGGGTCACGTGTTCGGATGATCCGGCCGTCGCGTTCACCGGCAAGCATGGGCAAGAGCGCATGATGCGGGTTCGCGACAATCACGCCAAGGTCTGCCCGTTCCAGCATCTCAACATCATTTGGGGCGTCCCCCAAGGCAAGCGTCAGGTCGGGTTTGAGGGCATGAATAACGTGGGTCATGGCGTCGGCCTTTGTGCGTCCGAACGACAGGGTCAAGAAGCGCCCACCGCGCTGGGCAGAAACGCCATGCTGCGCAAGTGCCGTGTAGAAGGTTCTGAGCT
This sequence comes from Marivita cryptomonadis, assembly GCF_002115725.1. GTDB lineage: Bacteria > Pseudomonadota > Alphaproteobacteria > Rhodobacterales > Rhodobacteraceae > Marivita > Marivita cryptomonadis. Next base: position 34,992 of record NZ_JFKD01000019.1, on the reverse strand, counting down.
CTTCTTCGCCACCAGACCAAAGACCCGGCTCCGAATAGTCACGCGTCTGGGCAAGCGCGGCCGCTTTCGGGGACAGCCCGGTCAGCGATGATACATCCTCGGCTGACATGTCACCAAATCCCCTGAAATGCGCACGCAGGGTTTGTGGGACCAGATCAAGTATTTCGCGCAATGCAGTGTAGGTTCTCGGACTGTGCGTGCCCACAAGGCCAATGAGGCCTGACCCGTTTTCGACCAGCGCTGGCTGCCCTGACAGGGCCATGCTGTCTTGAAGCAGTAAAATCTCCGCTGCTGTCTTGCTGCTTGCCAGAATGACGGAACATTGCTGTCGCGCCAGCCTGTCCAAAGCAGGTTGTGCTGCGTCCCAGCTGTATGTGTCATGGTCCAAGAGCGTGCCGTCCAGATCGGTAAAGACAGCCAGCTTCAAAGAATTCGTCATGCCTTAAGTTTCGGGTCAGGCCGCCACGGCCACAAGCTCAAAAGACAAGATTCGGGCAATTAGGCCATAGTTGCCCAAAAAGTAAGCAATTAGGTTGGGCTTGAAGCCACGTTCTCGGGTCTGCGCCCGCGCGAGGAGCGCAGCGGTAAAATAAGAGGAATGCGGGTGAAAGCGTTGTGTGTCACTACCCGCCAATTTCCTTGCGAAACGTGGTCAGGAATGCCTCGGCATTGGCGCGTAGCGACGGACCGAGATACCCGCCTTCCTGAATGAGCACTGTGGGCAGACCCATCGCGGCTATCCGGCGGGCCATCTCGGCAAAGCCCTCGGCATAGACCTCCACAGCCGCCAAGGGGTCGTCTGCGGCCATGTCAAAGCCCAAAGAAACGACCAGCGCCTCCGCGCCGAAATCCTGAATGGCCGAGATGCCCCGATCCAAGGCTTCCATCACCTCGGTTTCGCCATCGCCCATGTTCAGCACCTCGTTCAGCGAGGCTCCCAGCCCGTCACCTTCGCCGGTCTCGTCCGCATAGCCTAGGTAGAAGGTCGGATAGACCGCCGGGTCGGGATGTAGCGAGCAGAAGAATACGTCTCCCCTGTCATAGAAGATGTCGAGGCTGCCATTGCCAGTGTGTACGTCCACGTCGAGCAGCGCCACCTTGCCCCATTTCGCGCGCATGTGATGCGCTGCGATGCAGGCGTTATTGTAGAAACAGAACCCGTTTGCGCAGTCGGTCATGGCGTGGTGCCCTGGCGGTCTGCTTAGCCCGTAGGAGGCGCGGGCACCGTCCATCACGTCCTTGGCTGCAGAGATCGCCGTCTGTGCCGACCAATAGATCGCCTCGTAGGTGTTCTCTGTCAGTGGCGTCGATGTGTCGGTCATCCACCAGCCCATTGCGCCGTTGATATCCTTGGGACAGCGCCCGCGCCGTGTGCCGGGATGGCGCGTCGGAATACCTAGCGCGCCTTCGGGGGCTTCCTTCAGGAACCGTTCATAGGCGTCGGAAAAGAAATCGACATAAGCCGGGTCATGCACCGCCTTGATCGGGTCGGTGCCGAAATCCGCGGGCGCGCTTATCGGAAAACCGTGTTCGATCAGCATGTCGCGGATCAGAATGGCGCGTTCGGGCTGTTCGGGGTGGGGCATTGGCGCACCGCCCCGATAATAGACCTCGGGCTTGTGTCCCAGTTGCCGCTCGTCGAAAAACACTTTCATCTTGGTCTTCCTCGGTTTGTGTCAGTAGCCGGTCGTCTTATCGACCGTTGCCGTGGGGCGTTCCCCGGCGTCCAGTTCGCGGATCGACCGCACCAGCGCGTCCGTCACCGCTTGTGGCGAGGTCACACTGGCCTCGTGCGGCGTGATGACGATACGGGGGTGGGTCCAGAAAGGGTGATCGGACGGCAGGGGTTCCTGTCGGAACACGTCAAGCGATGCGCCGCCGATCTGCCCCTTATCCAGCGCCTCCAACAGATCGGCCTCGACCAGGTGCGGCCCGCGCCCGAGGTGTATCAACGCCGCGCCGCTTGGCATGGCTGCGAAGAGGTCGGCGTTCAGAATGTCATGCGTGTCGCCGGTCAGGGGCAGGATGTTGATCAGGATGTCGGATTGCGCGGCCACCTGTTTCACCGCGTCGGCACCTGATACACGGGTTACACCCGGATCGCTGTTGCCTTCCGTCCGTGTGGCGGCCAAGACCGGGAATCCCATCGAAGCGACCGTGCGTGCGATGGTCCGCCCCATCAGCCCATAGCCCAGAAGGCCCACGGTCACCTCCGAAGGGGGGCGCAGCGTCTTGATTGTTGTCCTGTCCCAAGTGCGCGATTTCTGTGCGTCGAGGTAATTGCCCATATGCCGGTGGTGCCAGACGACGTGCCATGCCGCGAAGCCGGCCATGATGGTGGCCTGTTCGGTGTCGTGGACACGCGTGACCACGACACCATCCGGCAGGCTTGGATTGCGCAGCACACCATCCACCCCGGCGGCGATAACCTGCACCAGGTCAATATTCGGATAGGCATCGAACGCGTTATCTGCTGGTCGCCAGACCAGCGCAAAGCGGATGCGCGACGGGTCCGGCACGTCGTCCGGCTTGTAAAGCCGGAGGCCGGGCTGACCCGCCAAGGCGGGACCGAAAAGGTCCGGCAGGTCGAGCGACGTGCAGAGATAGACGCCTTCGATCACGTCGGTGTCCGGTTTCAGCGCGGCCCGGGTCACTGACGTAACTCACGCTGGGCAGCGAGCGCCTGTTCATGCGCTTTGCCGGGGATCGCGTCGAGAAGTGACTTGGTATATTCGGTCTGGGGCGATCCCAAAACTTGCGAGGAGGGGCCGAACTCCACCATCTTGCCCTGCTGCATCACGATGATGCGGTCGCAGACTTGCGCCGCGACGCGCAGATCATGGGTGATAAAGATCATCGACAGGTTCAGCCGGTCTCGGAGATCGGCCAAGAGGTCGAGCACCTGCGCTTGGATCGACACGTCGAGTGCCGACACGGCTTCGTCCGCAATGACGACCTCCGGTTCGAGCGCCAGCGCCCGCGCGATGCCAACGCGCTGACGTTGCCCGCCGGAAAACTCGTGTGGGAACCGTTTCATCGCCGACGGGTCAAGGCCTACCAGTGTCAACAATTCCTGCGCCTTTTCGCGCGCAGTGATCTTGTCGGTGCCATAAGCAATCAAACCTTCAGTGAGGATCGTCCCAATCCGAGATCGCGGGTTAAGCGAGGAATAAGGGTCTTGGAACACCATCTGAATGCGACGACGGTGCTGACGCAGGGCGCTCCCATTGATCTTGGAAATATCTTTCCCGCCGATCTCGACCACGCCTTTTTCCGGGTTCAGCAGCCGCACAAGGCACCGCCCCAGCGTCGACTTGCCCGATCCGCTTTCACCAACGATCCCGATGGTCTCACCTTTGTAGAGATCAAAGCTCGCATCCTGCACGGCCTTGACCACGCGGGGTTTCCTGAAAAACCCGCCGGTGCGGCTGGTGAAGGTCATACTGAGGTCGCGTACACTCAGGATCGGCGTGTTGGCGGGTTGCATCGTTTCACGAAAACTCAGACCCGGGATCGCATCAAGCAGCGCGCGGGTGTAGGCATGTGTCGGGTTAAGAAGCACTGTTTCCGCCTCTCCAGCCTCAACCACTTCGCCATGCTGCATCACGATCACCCGGTCGGCGATATCTGCGACAACGCCGAAATCATGAGTGATGAACAGAACCGCCATGCCATGCCGCATTCGCAGGTCTTCAATGAGGTCGAGGATCTGCGCCTGTGTCGTTACGTCGAGCGCCGTGGTCGGCTCGTCCGCGATCAGGATCTTGGGCTCCAACGCCAAGGCCATCGCGATCACGACACGCTGCCGCTGGCCACCGGACAACTGGAACGGGTAGGCGCGAATGGTCGTATCGGGATCGGGCAGACCCACCTCGTGCAACAATTCCAGCGCACGTTTGCGTCGTTCAGTCGGTGTCAGCAGATCATGCGCTTCAAACACTTCGGCGATCTGGTCACCGACGCGCATCAGCGGGTTCAGCGCGCTCAGCGGTTCCTGAAAGATCATTGAGATATCTTTGCCGCGCAGGGACATCATTTCGTCGTCCGACAGGGTCAGCAGGTCGCGGTTCTCAAAGTGGATGCTGCCCGCCGAGGGGGTCACACCCTCGGGCAAAAGCCCCATCAGCGCATTAGCCGACATGGATTTTCCCGACCCACTTTCCCCAACGATGCAGAGGACTTCGCCCTTGTCCAAAGTGAACGACACGTCCTTGACCGCCAGTTCGCGATCCGCTCCTTTGGGCAAAGCGATGGATAGGTTGTCGATGGCAAGCAAGCTCATGACGTGCGCTTTCTAAGCCGGGGGTTCAGCGCGTCGTTCAGCCCTTCACCAATCAGGTTCAGCGCCAGCACCGTCAGCAAAATCGCGATGCCGGGAATAAAGCTGAGCCACCATGCAGTGCGCAACACTGTGCGCGCGGCCCCGATCATATAGCCCCAGGACATGACGTTTGGATCACCGAGGCCAAGGAAGGACAATGAACTTTCCAGCAGGATCGCAGTGGCAACCATGAGCGAGGCCAGAACGATGATTGGGGGCAGCGCATTGGGCAGCACTTGCCGCAGGATGATGCGCAGGTTGCTTTGGCCCGACAGCGTCGCAGCCTCAACGAATTCACGGTTCCGGAGCGACAACACTTCGCCCCTCACCAGACGCGCCACCGGTGGCCATGAGACAATGGCGATAGCAAGAATCACATAAGCCAAGGTCGGCTGGAAGATCGCTAGCAGAACGATCGCCAAAGCAAAACTTGGGATGGTTTGGAAAAACTCTGTGAAGCGCATGAGCGCGTCATCAACCAGCCCACCGTAGTATCCGGCCAAAGCCCCAATCGGGATGCCGATGGCCAGTGCCACGACCGTTGACACAAGCCCTACGAGCAACGATACGCGCGCTCCGTGAAAGAGCCCAGACAGCACGTCACGGCCCAACGCATCTGTGCCAAGCGGCAGGCCGTCCATTTCGAACGGAGGCAGGAACGGGCGTTGCACCATAGACCAAGGGCTGCGCGGAAATAGGAAGGGGGCTGCAATGGCGCAGATGATGACGATGGCCAAGATGATCAGGCCAATCACAGCACCGCGATTTTGGCGGAAACGGGACCAGAACGCTCTCATTTCGTTAGCCTGATGCGGGGGTCAACGATTCCGTAAAGAATATCAGTGATCAGGTTGAACAACAGAACCATCGCGGCCGAGATAAAGAAGACGCCCAGTATCACATTGTAATCCCGCTGGCTGATCGCTTCGAACATCAGCCGCCCGATGCCGGGCCAAGCGAAGACGGTTTCTGTCAGGACAGCCCCGCCGACAATCTGGCCGGCTTGCAGACCGGCGAGTGTGATCACTGGCAAAAGCGCGTTGCGCAACACATGGCGGCGTTGAATGACAGAATTGCGCAGCCCCTTGGCGCGGGCGGTCTTCACAAAGTCCAACCGCGACACCTCAAGCATCGAAGCGCGCGTCATGCGCATGTAGATGGCGGTAAAGAACAGGCCTAACGTCGTTGCAGGTAGGATCAAGTGTTTGCCGATGTCCAGCACCCGGTCGATGCCGGTGTAGTTGGCCCCGATGGTCTGGTAACCGAATCCCGGCAGCCAGCCCAACACGACCGAAAACAGCAAAGACGCCATCAGCGCGACCCAGAACAGCGGCGTGGCGTAGAACAACAAGGCAAGGCTTGAGATCAGCGTGTCCCACCATGTGCCCTGCGTTTGCGCCGCCAGAACACCCGCGGCGACCCCGATCACGATAGAAATGACAAAAGCGGTTGCGGTTAGCAGCAGCGTCGCAGGCAAGCGGTCCCAGATCAATTCCGCCACCGGCATCTGCTGGCGATAAGAAAAGCCCAGATCAAGCTGGATCGCACCTTTCATGTAATTCCAAAGCTGCACAGTGAACGGCTGGTCTAGCCCAAACCGTTCGCGCAAGTCCTGTAGGAATTTCTCGTCCGCCGCGCCTGCTTCGCCCGCCATAACCGCCGCCGGATCGCCGGGGGCGGCGTGGATCAGAACAAAGTTCAGCACGAGGATCGCCAGCAATATGAAAACGGCTTTCACAAGCCGCGCCGCGATGAAGCCAAGCACAATAAAGTCCCGTGGTTAAATCCGCATGGATCACCGCCGCGCCACTGGGGCGCGACGGTGCAAGTGTCAGGCGCGATTACTCGCGGTCAAGCCACGCATCACGCATGCCGTCATTGACGCCGATGGCGGTGCTGACCGGGTTCTTCAGATCACACCGGTAGATCGTCGGGAACTGCAACTCGAGCATCCAGGCCACTGGCACATCATCCACAACGATGTTCTGGACCTCGGTGTAAAGCTCTTGCCGTGCCTCGTCCGATGCCTGAACAGCGGCTTCGGCAAACAGGCTGTCGACCTCATCGTTCACATAGCCTGACACGTTGTTCCACGGGCTGCCCTTGGCGATGTTGGACGAGACGTAAGTCCGCGCCACACCCAGAGCTGGATCGCCGTACTGGTAGAGATAGGTAAAGGCGAGATCAAAATCCCAATCGCCAGTCCGCTGGTTCCAGCCTGCCACGTCTGTCGCAACCAGTTCGGAGTTGATGCCCACCTCTGACAGGTTCTGGCGAACCGCTTCGGCCCATCGTTGCCATGTTTCGCCATAGGGCAGGGGCAGGATCTGGAGCGTCTCTCCGTCGTAATCAGACTGTGCGAGGTATTCCCGTGCTTTCTCCGGATCAAAGGAAATGTCCGGCGTATTCGGCTCGTGGAAGCGCGTGACCGACGATACCGGGCCTTTGGCGACTGTGCCATTACCGTTCCACAGCGCATCGCGAGCGAACTCGCGATCCATCGCATGCATCACCGCCTTGCGCAGGTTTTTGTCCATCATCGGGCCTTCGTGCATGTTCATCCACATCCACGAATGCGGACCGAAGAATTCCCAGCCGTCATTGGTAAAGCAGACATTGTCCATCGCTGTAAGGCGCGGGATGTCGAAGTTTTCGACCGACCCGCCAGGCAGCAGATCAACCTGACCGGTTTCGAATGCAACCGACCGAGACGCGGCATCCGGGATCACCTGATAGTAGATTTCATCCAGGTAGGGCTTGCCTTCCATGTAGTAGTCTTCGTTCTTGACCAGATGGATATAGCTGCCGCGCTCCCATTGCTCGAACTTGAAGGGGCCGGTGCCGATAGGCGTGTTGTTCGCCGGGTTGTTGGCGTAATCCGTGCCTTCGTAGATATGCTTGGGGATCATCGGCATGGTTCCAGCCTCGAAGATGCCAAGGAACGGGCCGAAGGGCTGTTTCAGGGTAAAGACCACCGTCTTGTCATCCGGCGCTTCGATACTTTCCACGTGCACCAGCGATGCACGCAGGCGGGCGTGGGTTTCGCGCAGGAAGACATCGACCGAGAACACGACGTCTGCGGATGTGAATGGCGCGCCGTCATGCCAGACCACGTCGTCCTGAAGTGTGAAAGTATAGGTCAGCCCGTCTTCCGACTTGGTCCATTCCTTGGCGAGCGATGGCATCGGATCAAGGTTCTTGTCATAGCGCAACAGGCTTTCATAGATCTGCCCTGCCACCATCTGGGTTGGACCGTTCTGGATCAGCCCGAGCATCAGGCCGGGCGGTTCGGGCTGGATCACGGCGTTCAGCGTGCCACCCGATTTTGGTGTCTCTTGTGCCGCAAGCGACGAGGCAATCGCAATCGCCGCGGCAGTCGTCAAATATTGAAAAGTCTTCATGTGTAGTCTCCCTGTTGATGGAGGTGAAACACCCGGCCCGCCTTATTGCGTCAGGTCCGGATAATGCTTGAGCGCGAGGCGCAGATACGCCTCCCACTCGGGGTCTTTCTTGTCCGGGTTCCCCCGGTCCTTGGTCATGCTCTCGTATTGCTGGGCCGTGAACTCGGCCAGATCGTTGGGCACACGGTTCAATTCTGCGCCTGAAGACAAGAGCGCCAGCTGCGCCTTGCAAGTCCGTTCAAGGTTGTACATCAGCGCAAACGCCTCGCCCACAGTGCCACCACAGGTCAAAAGACCGTGGTTGCGCAGGATCATCGCCTTTGCGTTTCCCAGATCTGCCACCAGCCGCTCGCGTTCTTCGAGGTTGAGTGCGATGCCCTCGTAATCATGTGTGGCCATTCTATTGTAGAACTGCAGTGACCATTGGTTCAGTGGAAGAATACCCTCTTTCATCGAGGAAACCGCGACACCCGCCACGGTGTGCGTATGTAGTACGCAACCCACTTCCGGCCGCGCCGCATGCACCGCGCTGTGGATCGTGAAGCCTGCCGCGTTGATACCCTTGCCATAATCGTCACGGATAATGTTCCCGTCCAGATCAACGGTCACGAGGTTTGAAGCTGTTACCTCGTCGAAGCGCAGCCCGAATGGATTGATTAAAAACCCATGCTCTGCCTCTTCTTTGGGCGCACGGCCGGAAATATGGGTGAAGATGCTATCATCCAACCCGAAATGCGCGATAAGCCGATACGCTGCAGCAAGGTGAAGCCGCTCGGCGGCAACGTTTTCAATTGAGTCGTGCTTCATGTCCGGTCATCTCCAAATGGGACCTCGGCGCTGTTGGTCTTGAAATCATTGCCTTTCCTGCGGGGGCGAGTGTGGCCAGGCAGGGGCTGATCCAGTCCGGTGACTAAAGCCTAACAACCCCTCACTCACGTTAAAAATCGACTGAGGCTATGTCAGGCATTGGCGTGGCCTATGTTTCTTCGGGCCCAACGCTTTGCAGCACTTCGGTTGCGATATCGAGAAATGCCCGCTCGGCATGGGTTGCGTGGCGCGCGGGATCCGCGATGAAATAGAGATCGGCCCTAAGGTCAGGCCCCGGTAGATCGATCTGCCATAGGGTTTCATCACGCAACTCGCGTTGCACCGCGTGCACCGGTAAAACGCCGATCCCGATTCCCGCTGCGATCATCCGGCAGACCTCGACAAAGTCTCCACTGGTGCCGCTGATATTGCGGCCTAGCCCGGTGCCGTCGCGCAGCGCAATCATTGGTTCGGGCGCGCGTCCTTCAGCATCGCAGGAAAACGCAATGAAAGGTAAGTCACGCACTTCGTCGAGCGTCACGTCACTCCGTCCAAAAAGGGGGTGCTCGGCCCCGCAGAACACCCCGTAGCGTGCCCGAAGCAGAAGCTGGCAGGTCAGCCTTGAGAGCGGGCGAAGCATCAAGCAAAGCCCAAAGGACACACTCCCAGAGGCGACGTTGTGCAAGATCGTGTGGCTCGATGCGATCTGGAGTTCAAGCACCACCGCCGGGTGCCGCTGATGCATCAGTCGTAAGATCTCATTGAAGACTGCACTCCGCGCGCCCGTCACAACTTGAATCTGCACCGTACCCACTAATCCCGAATGCAACGCTTTCAGTTTTTCTTCGGCCCGGAGTGACGCCTCGAACATCTTCTCGACCTCCGAAAACAGCGTCTGCCCGGCCGCCGTCAGTTCGAATTCGCGTTGCCCGCGTTGCACCAGCGTCTGGCCGAGGCTTTCTTCCAGGCGTTTGAGGGCAGCGCTGACGGTCGGTTGGGTGACACCCTGCGCCTTGGCCGCACGGGTCACACCTTTTTTCGATGCGATGAAATAGAAACTGCGCAACAGTCCCCAGTTCTCGCATCTGCCGGGGCGGTCAGATTTCGATGTTAACGCCTTGTTCATCAAGCGACATTCTGGACGACGAGCCGCGCCCGCAACGCTGCAATTTGGTCCAGCATGGCAGGCCGGGCCGACGAGATATCCGCCTCGATCGCTCGACGCGCAGCCGTCCCGTCCCGGAGTTCCAAAGCCTGCAAAAGTTCGTAATGGTGACGGTTCAGCCCCACAGGTTCTGTATCGTAGTAGCATGCCACCAACGGGCCCATCTGCAGCCAAAGCCCCTTGAGCACTTTCTGCAGGGTTGGCATTCCCGCGAGTGTGCTGAGCGCAAGGTGAAATTCCTGGTTGCCCTCGGTCGCCAGTGCCCAATTCTGCCGCACGATGGCGCGGTCATTGCGTTCCAGCAGTTTGCGCAACTCGCGGATCTGAACCGGCGTCGCATGCTGCGCGGCCTTTTCGGCGGCCAGCCCCTCCAGCGAAAGTCGGATTTCGAGGATCTCGAGATAGGTGGCTTCGGTCATGACCGGTACGCGCACATCTTTAGGCGAGCGGTGTTCAAGCACGTTCTCTTGGGTCAGCTGCTTCACCGCATCGCGGACAGGTGTACTGCTCACGCCAAGCTGATCGGCCAGCCCCCGGATCGTCAGGCGATCATTCGGGCGCATCTGCCCGGTCAGAAGCGCCTTTGCGATCCGGTCATAGACTTGATCTCCAAGAGGGATACGCCCGATGAGTTCCATGCCGTTGCAAACCTTCGCGATGAGGAATTTGATGTATGATGCATCAAAACTCCTTGCCACGCCAGTCTGGAACGCTTTAGCTGTTGGTTGAGACTCACCGACAGTTCGAAAGATGTGCCCCATGGACCTGCGCCCGAATTCCGACGAAGCCCGCGATATCGCGTACCACTTCCACAGCTACACCAATGCTCGCCTGCACGAGCAGAACGGGCCGCTGATCATGGATCGGGGCGAGGGGGTTCATGTGTTCGACACCCACGGCAACAAATACATCGAAGGCATGTCCGGCCTGTGGAGCGTGGCTGTCGGATTTAATGAACAGCGCCTGATCGACGCCGCAACCCGACAGATGAGCAAGCTGCCCTACTATCACAATTTCGCGCACCGCTCGCACGGGCCGGCGATCGATCTGGCGGAAAAGCTGATCGGCATGGCGCCGGTCCTGATGAGCAAGGTGTTCTTCACCAATTCCGGGTCCGAAGCGAATGACACGATCCTCAAGATGCTGTGGTATCGCTCCAACAGCCTTGGCAAGCCCGAGAAGAAGAAAGTGATTTCGCGCATGCGCGGCTATCACGGGGTGACGATTGCATCCGCGTCGATGACCGGGCTGCCGTACAACCACAAATCCTTCGACCTGCCGCTGCCCGGCGTGCTGCACACCACCTGCCCGCATTACTGGCGCGAAGGCCGCGACGGCGAGAGCGAAGAACAATTCGCCACCCGCTGCGCCGAGGACCTCGACGCGATGATCCAGGCTGAAGGGCCCGACACGATTGCCGCCTTCATCGCCGAACCGGTGATGGGCGCGGGTGGGGTTGTCGTGCCGCCCAAAACCTATTGGGAGAAAATCCAGAAGGTGCTGGGCCAGTACGACATCCTGCTGATCGCCGACGAGGTGATTTGTGGGTTTGGCCGCACCGGCAAGATGTTCGGCTGTGACACTTTCCAGATCAAGCCCGACATCATGACCATGTCCAAGCAGATCACGTCGTCCTATTTCCCATTCTCGGCTTTCATGATGACGGAAGAGGTCTACGCCCCCATCGCCGACGAATCCGGCCGCATTGGCGTGCTGGGTCACGGCTATACCGGCGGCGCGCATCCGGTGGGTGCGGCGGTGGCGCTGGAGAACCTCAAGATCATCGAAGAGCGCGATCTGGTGGCGAACGCAGCCGAACGCGGCGCGGAATTGCAGGCAGGTCTGGCCAAGTTCACCGGCCACCCGCTGGTGGGTGAGGCACGCGGCGTTGGCTTGATCGCAGCCCTGGAAATCGTGGCCCCCGAAGGTCGCGCCGAAGAGTTCGCACCGGGCAAACTGGGCGCAGGGCTTGGTGCGCATTTTCTGAAAAACGGCCTGATCTCGCGCAACATGACGGACGCCATGGCCTTCTGCCCGCCAATGATCATCACGCCCACTCAGGTCACCGAAATCCTGTCAGCAGTCGAGAAAAGCCTAGATGCGTTCCAGGCAGAGCTCGCTGCGTGATGCAGTGCCCGTTTGTGTCTCGGGCAATCACCATGTTAGTCGACGACAAAATAGGTCAATTATCGCATGTCGTATATGCCTCCTCCCGATTGGCAGGCGGTCCATGATCGAAATGGTGGAGTAACGCGCGAATGTACTATTTGTCCGACTCTACAAAGTGAGTTATCGCAAAATGCAGTTGCAACATTAGCAGGCATGCCGCGCTCTGCAGCGGATATGTCCGCTAACGTCTAGCGATGCCGCCAACCAGTCGGTCTGCAGGTCAGAGCGCGAAAAACTATTCGCCCCCAGTGACGTTAGAACTTGTCGGTTATGGAGGGTAGTCGTTTCTGCTGAGCAATCCGTTAATCGCTCTAACTACAGACTAAGCGCGGTCTCTTGATCGACGCAAGTTTTCACCAAACCTTCGAAAAATATCCGAATGCGCGCTGCTTTTGCGCCATACCAGAACGATTTGTCGTGGCGTTGCGCCCTCGAGGTTCGACAGATGCAGGTCATGTCCAGCGGTGAGCCCTGCATCAATCGCGAGGTTCGGTAACAGTGTCACGCCGATTCCTTCCTCGACCATCGAGACCAGTGTCGGCAAACTCGTGGCCGAAAAGGATTCGTCCTCTTCAAGCGCGACTCCGGGAACGCTTGATAGGGCATGTTTTTGTAAACAGTGGCCGCGTTCGAGGAGCAACAGACGACGACCGGCTAGATCGGTTCCTTCAACCCGCGACAGATTGGCCAGCGGGTGGGCGCGGGGTGTGGCAAGGCTGTAATCGTCCTTGAACAGTAGCATGGTTTCCACCTGTGGCGGCAAGTCATGGGGTAATGCGATCAGGATAAGATCCAGACGGCCATCTGTTAGGCCATGTAAAAGAGACTCGGTGAGTTCTTCGCGCAGGTAGATCTTCATCTTGGGCCACGTATCACGCAGACTTGGCAATGCGCGTGGCAGCAAGAATGGACCAACCGTCGGAATCACACCCAGCCTAAGCTGCGTCATGCCGACAGATGTTTCTGCGTGTGCGGCGGCTTCGAAATCCGCCGCTTTTGCCAGTATTTCGCGCGCTCGTTCCGCCAGGGCCATACCGATCGACGTCATGAGAACCGAATGAGTGCTGCGTTCGGCCACCTGCACTCCAAGTCGGGCTTCCATCTCTTTGAGACCAGTGGACAGGGTGGATTGCGTGACATTGCAGATCTCGGCTGCGCGCGAGAAATTCGTTGTATCTGCGAGGGCAACAAGAAACCGCATTTGGCGAAGTGTCGTCATGGCGACCTTTGGTTATCGAGAAAACAGATCACCACGGTCGTTTAATTCAATTTCCAGAATATATCCAGAGTGTCTATCTCGGTCTCAGATGAACACAAGGAGAGACCACGATGAACGCTGTCACCGAAATTACATCGCAGACGCAGGTTGCGCTGCCCCGCCTTAACGAACCTGCACCAGCTTTCGATGCGCTGACAACGCACGGTCGCAAAAGCTTGGCGGACTATCACGGCAAATGGCTGATCCTGTTTTCGCACCCGGCCGATTTCACCCCGGTTTGCACGACAGAGTTTACCGCGTTTGCCCGCCGGGCAGATGACTTCGCCGCCCTGAACACCGAGTTGATCGGTCTGTCTATCGACAGCCATTATGCCCACATCGCATGGGTTAGATCGATCAAGGAAAGCTTTGGTGTGGATATCCGTTTTCCAATCATTGCAGATCTCGACATGAAGGTGGCCCAAGCCTACGGCATGATCCAGCCGGGTGCTTCGGACACACAAGCCGTACGCGCGACCTTTATCATCGACCCCGAAGGTATCCTGCGGGCGATGGTCTACTACCCGATGACCAATGGTCGGTCGATCGACGAGTTTTACCGCCTGGTTCAAGCACTTCAGACTGCAGACACCCACAAGGTCGCAACGCCCGAGAACTGGATGCCTGGTCAGGATGTGATCGTGCCGACGCCGCAAACTACCGATGCAGCCGAGGCGCGTCTGTCCGAAGGATATGACACCAAGGATTGGTATTTCTCAACAAAAGCGCTCTGAGCGTTGGGCGCAGGTGCCCTTCCCGATATATGTCTTTCGGGAAGGGTTCACGTGTCAGGCGGACGCGGTGCGGCCCGAGCAAGATCCAGATAAATCGGGTCGCAACGCGAGTAAATCCATCAAACCGCAATTGCCGCGTACGAGGTCTTCAAGCGTCACCATGTCCAACTCGTGATAAAACGCCTCCAACGCTCGGACGACGTACGAGCGCAGACGGCATGTGGACGCAAGTGGGCAGGTGTTGCGAATTTCGTCAAAGCATTCGGCAAATGGGATTTCGGTCTCAAAAATGCGAAACACCGCACCAATCGAAATCCGGTTAGAGGGTTTCGCAAGACGGATGCCCCCAGTGCGCCCCCGTAGGGTTTCCAGATAGCCTTCGGACTGTAGGCGCTGAACGACGCGCGCGACATGATTGATGGACGCATTGCAGCGCTCTGCAATATCTGACGTGCGTACAATTTGATCTTCATTGACTGCGCAAAACATCAGGGTGCGCGCGGCAAGATTAGTTCGGGTCGTCAGACGCATTCCGTTTCCTTTAAGTTCCGACAGATATTTCACATCTCAGATACCGATTTCTTTGATCTAAATCACGTCAATTCGCAAGATCATGCCGTAATAGGCCGGAAGCTTCGGAAAAGGATGCGGACAGTGCATGATCACGCGAGCCCAATTGAGATAGAGTCGCCAGTTTCGATATTCGGAGCGGCACTATCCGTTCTTTCGAACTTGGTTTGGCTTGCGCAGGCTTGGGTGCTCGCAACCGTGCTCGCAGCGCTTCTGTCTGGCACTGCGATTGATGTATGGCTTGCATCGTTCTCGTTTCTGGGCCTCGGCATCGCGCGGGCGCTTTTGAACCAACAGGCGCAGGCAGATCTGAGCAGGGCTGCGGAGAAACACATCCAAGAATTGCGGCAAGCCATCATCGCTACGGAAACCGAGACAGACGAAGTATCCCGATTTGGGGGCGCTGGATCGATTGCTGCACTCGCGACTGAAAAACTCGATGCACTTCGTCCGTTTCTGCTGCGTTACACACCTGCGCGCTTGCGTGTCATGACGGTGCCGCTAAGCATTCTTGCAATCACGGCATGGCACAGTTGGGCTGCGGCAGTTGTATTGCTAGCGGCAGGACCATTGATCCCAGTTTTCATGGCGCTGGTCGGTTGGGCCGCGAAAGAGGCCAGCGCGCGCCAGATGGTCGAGATCGGGTCCCTGAATGACCTGCTTGCGGACCGGTTGGCGGCGTTGGCTGATCTTACGCTTACCGGTGCTGGTCCTCAGGTCATCGAAGGGTTCGCAACGGCGTCCGACGCACTTCGGTACAAGACGATGGCGGTTCTGAGGGTTGCATTCCTGTCCTCGACGGTGCTCGAGCTTTTTTCGGCGCTTGGCGTGGCGATGATTGCTGTATGGGTCGGTTTCGCGCTCTTGGGCGAAATCACTTGGGGCACGTGGGGTGGGCCGCTGACACCTTCGGCGGGAATCTACCTGCTTCTGCTGGCTCCGGATTTCTTCCAGCCTTTGCGCGATCTTGCAGCCGCGTGGCACGACAAATCTGCAGCTGATGCTGTGCGGGAAGATTTAGATTCGTGGCGCGATGATGCGCGGCGCAAGATACTGGGGGCTGGCAAGACGGTTCGTGCGGTGACCTTTCAAGGCCTGTCCTTGCAGGATGTGATGGTTGGCCATGCGGATCGAACCCTTCGTTTTCCCGACCTGGAAGTCAGGCCCGGCGATAGCCTAGCCATCAGTGGGCCCAGCGGCGTCGGGAAGACGACTCTGCTGCGGCTGTTAGCTGGACTGGAACAGCCGACGCACGGTGCTGTCTTACTGAACGCTGCACCTCTGTCAGACGCAAAGGCTGACGCATGGCGTGCCGCTTTGGGGTGGATGCCGCAAACGCCGCGCTTTTTGGCACGCAGCTTGCGGCATAACATCGGTTTTGGCGTTCCGTTGGATGACGATGTCCTTCAGCTCTCGCGAGTGTCTCCTATCCTGAGCGGATTGCCTGCTAAGGATCTGACACAATTGGGCGAAAGCGGCGCAGGTTTGTCGGGCGGTGAAGCGCGCCGCGTGATGCTGGCGCGTGCGCTGCATCGTAGTCCGTCCCTACTTTTGGCAGACGAACCGACGGCCGACCTCGACGCCGAAACGGCCAATGATATCATCGACGGTCTGCTCGCCTACGTCGCGGGTGGTGGCACTTTGATCACCACGACACACGACCCGCGCCTGCTGGACCGGATGCCAAGGGTCATTCGGCTGGAGGATGGCGCATGAGTTCGCTCTTTCGGATCATCCGCCTGCTTTTGGTTGGAGAACGCCGTGCCTTTGTCCAAGGGATGGCATTGTCGATGGCGGTATTGATCATGGGAGTCGCGCTTTTGGCCGTGTCGGGCTGGTTCATCACTGCCGCCGCGGCTGCTGGAATGATTGGGCTTGGCACGCTGTTCAACGTCTTTGCACCGTCGGCAATGGTACGGTTTCTGGCCCTTGGCCGTACGGTTGCGCGGTACGGAGAGCGGCTGACCACCCACGATGCAACGCTGCGCGCGCTGTCCAACCTGCGTGTGCGACTGCTAAGTGGTGTCGGGACGTCCCCGTACCGTCAGATCGAGCGTTTGCGGGCAAGTGTCTTTCTGAACCGCGTGACGTCCGATGTCGATGCGCTGGACGGTTTAGCCCTGCGGCTGGTTCTGCCCGGAGTGGCGGGCTTGATGGTGATCAGTTTGACGGCTTTGGCCGTTGGGCTCTTGGTTCACCCTATGATTTCTGGTGTAATCCTTGTGGGCTACGGGATCGGTCCGACATTGGTCTTCTTTTGGGGGCAAAGCAGGGCAGACGCGCCATCCCGCAAGGCACAGGCGGGTATGCAAGCGCTTCGCAGTCGGATGATCGACTTGATCGCTTCGCGGGAAGAACTGATCGCTTTCGGTCAGGTGCCAGAGGCAAAGGCAGGCGTTCAGAACGCGGCACAGTTTCATTCAAAGAGCCTGTCCGAAGTTGAGCGGATTGAGCGAGCAACAGGCGTCTGGCTCGACATTATGGGATGGGCCGTCGTTGCTGCAACGCTTGGGATTGGTGTCTCTCTGGTGCAAACGGGCGAGACCACGGCGGCTCGGGCGGCTATCGGGATTTTTGCTGCTCTTGCCTTGTCCGAGGCCGTAGCCCCGGTGCGCCGCGCCTTGTCGGACATTGGCCGAATGCGGTTGGCGGCAAAACGGATTGTACCTTTGATCGACCGTCACAGCGCGCCAACTGAAGCAGTCGTGCGTCTTGGCAAGCCAGTGCTTGTTGCAAAGGGTTTTTCGGCAGCAAGCAATAGCAATGCCATGCCGCTTTTTGCGCCGATCTCCTTTTCCGTAGCGCCGGGTGAAACCGTAGCGCTGACCGGGCGCAGTGGCTGTGGAAAATCGACTGCCTTGTTGATGGCGGCCGGGCAGGGTTCGCCGTGTGTCGGCGACATGCAGTTCGGCGGAAAGGACATAGCTCGGGTCGAAAGGGAGCTTCGGGCCAAGCTGATTGCGATGGTGCCCCAACATCATGCGTTGGTCGCAGGGACAATTGCCGAAAACCTCAGACTTGCGGCACCAGAAGCAACGGATGCTGACCTTTGGGCAGTGCTTCAGGCCGTTCGTCTGAACGAAACTATCGCTTTGAAAGGCGGGCTGGATGCCGTGCTCGGGTTTCGGGGTGCAGGCCTGTCCGGTGGGGAGGGGCGGCGGTTGGTTTTGGCGCGCGCGGTGCTTCGAAAGCCAAAGCTTCTTTTGCTGGACGAGCCGACCGAGGGTCTGGATGCGCCTTTGGCGAAGCGCGTGCTGGAAGGCATCAGGTTTGCATTGCCAGATGCGGCGATCCTTATGGCTGCGCATCGTCCGGAAGAGGTCGGGTTTGCAGATCGGGTGATCGCCCCGAGCCCGTCCATCCGCGTCGGGTAAATAATCTGCATCTTCGTTGCCGGTTTTTGACCCAGATCAAATAACACATTTCGGAATCAGCATATGAAGCTTTTAATCCGCATCTGTGATGCGAATTAATTGGTATTTAAGGAGCATCTCATGGAGATCGGACTGGTCGAGCTGTCGCGCATGCAGTTTGCGCTGACGGCCATGTATCACTTTCTCTTCGTGCCGCTGACGCTGGGTCTGTCGATCCTCGTGGCGATTATGGAGACCGTCTATGTCATGACCAACCGCCCCATCTGGCGACAGATGACGAAATTCTGGGGCACGCTGTTTGGCATAAACTTTGTGCTGGGCGTCGCGACAGGCATCACTATGGAATTCCAGTTCGGTATGAACTGGAGCTATTACAGCCACTATGTCGGCGACATCTTCGGCGCGCCTCTGGCCATCGAAGGGTTAATGGCATTCTTCCTTGAAGCGACATTCGTCGGCCTGTTCTTCTTTGGCTGGGACAAGCTGAGCAAGGTGCAGCACATGGTGGTGGCGTGGTTGGTCGCCATCGGGTCGAATTTCTCGGCTTTGTGGATCTTGATTGCCAATGGCTGGATGCAGAATCCAGTCGGGGCTGAATTCAACCCCGACACAATGCGTATGGAGATGACATCATTCTTCGACGTGTTGTTCAACGAGGTGGCGCAAGCGAAATTCGTACACACCGTTTCGGCGGGATATGTCACGGCATCAGTCTTCGTGCTGGGTGTCTCGGCGCTCTACCTGATCCAGAACAAACACAAGGATCTTGCCCGCCGGTCCATCGCAGTCGCGTCCGCCTTCGGCCTTGCCGCCGCTTTGTCCGTGGTCGTTCTCGGCGACGAGTCCGGATATTCGGCGAGCCACACACAGAAGATGAAACTCGCCGCGATTGAGGCGATGTGGGAAACGCATGACGCACCCGCACCGTTCACCGCTATCGGTTTCCCGGACCAGGAAGCGCGTGAGACGCATTACGCTGTCGAAATCCCTTGGGCGATGGGCCTCATTGGGACACGGTCGCTGACACAGGAAATCCCGGGCATCAATGATCTGGTCGCTGAATCCGAAGTGAAAATCCGCGATGGCCTGATTGCATATGACGCTCTGATGACCATTCGCGAACAACGCGAGGTGACGCCGCCGGAAGTGCGCGAGACTTTCGAGGCGCATTCCGACAACCTGGGTTATGCTTTGCTGCTGAAGCAGTATGTCGATGATCCGCGCGACGCTTCTGAGTCACAGATCAAGATGGCGGCGGATGATACCGTTCCCGGTGTCGCGCCACTCTTCTGGGCCTTCCGACTTATGGTTGCGCTTGGTTTCAGCTTTATCGCGGTGATGGCCTATTTCTTCTACCGCGCCTCGTTCCGGAACATGCAGTTCCCACGCTGGTCACTTTATGCGGCAGTTGCCATCATCCCGACGCCTTGGATCGCTGCCGAACTGGGCTGGTTCGTGGCTGAGTTCGGCCGCCAGCCCTGGACTGTGGACGGCGTGCTCCCGACAGCGCTCAGCGCATCGCACCTGAGCATCGCGGATCTGCTGATCACATTGGCCGGGTTCCTGATCTTCTATTCGGTCCTCTTCGTGATCGAGGTGAGCCTGATGGTGAAATACATCCGCAAGGGCCCGTTCCAGGACGTCGAAGAAACCAATGCTTGGCAGGAACGGCACGAAGCGCGGCTGCGCTCTGAGACTCCCGCTCCGACCCTTGCTGCCACACCTGCGGAGTAAGAAAGATGATCCTCTTTGAACTGATCGAATACGATATCCTTCGCGTGATCTGGTGGGCGCTTCTTGGTGTGCTGCTGATTGGATTTGCCCTGACCGACGGGTTCGATATGGGGGTAGGCGCACTGCTGCCCTTCGTCGCCAAGACCGACGTGGAACGCCGCGTGGCGATTAATACAGTCGGCCCGGTCTGGGAAGGCAACCAAGTGTGGTTCATCCTTGGGGGCGGCGCGATCTTTGCCGCTTGGCCGCCACTTTACGCGGTCAGCTTCTCGGGCTTTTACCTTGCGATGTTCGTGGTGCTAGCCGCCTTCATCGTACGCCCGGTGGCGTTCAAGTACCGGTCCAAGCGCGAGGGCGCGGCATGGCGCACACGCTGGGACTGGGCGTTGTTTGCAGGCGGTGCCGTGCCTTCGCTATTGTTTGGCGTGGCTGTCGGCAACGTGCTCTTGGGTGTTCCGTTCTACCTGACCGAAGACTTGATGCCGATGTATCCGGGCAACTTTGCCATCAAGTTCATCGGTCTGCTGCGCCCCTTTGCGTTGCTTGCTGGGGTGGTCTCGTTGTCGATGCTGCTGATGCACGGGGCGGCATGGCTGTCTTTGAAAGCTGAAGGCGTTGTTGCCGAACGCGCACGCGCCATCGGGATCAAGGCAGGGATCGTCGCTGCTGCGGGCTATGCGCTGGCGGGTCTGTGGCTGGCCTTTGGAGTTGATGGCTTTGCCTTGGGCGAGGTCGCGGCCAATGGCCCGTCCAATCCGCTCTATTCCGAAGTGGCCCGCGGTGGGTCGTGGCTGTCGGCCTATGCCGAGCGTCCGTGGATCGTGATTGCGCCAGTTATGGCATTTGTCGGGATCGCGCTTGCCGTGCTTGGTCTGAAGGCCGGGCGCGAGGTGTCGACGCTGCTCTGGTCCAAGATGGGAATCCTCGGGATCATTTCGTCTGTCGGCCTGACCATGTTCCCGTTCATTCTGCCTTCCACCCTCGATCCCAACAGCTCTCTCACCGTGTGGGACGCCTCGTCGTCGCATCAGACGTTGTTCATCATGCTGGTCGTCACGGCGATCTTTATGCCGCTGATCCTGATGTACACCGCATGGGTTTACAAAGTGCTCTGGGGCAAAGTCACCGAAGCACAAGTTACTGAAAACGCTGACACAGTTTACTGAGGGAGCCTCCAATGAAACGTATCGCTACCGCTCTGGCCGCAATCGCAATTGCCACCGCCAGTTTGGGTCCAACAACCCCAGCACTCGCCCAAAGCGCCGAAAAGCCCGGTCTCTTTGTCAACCTGACGACAGACGACACTTGGTCTGCCGCGAAAGCCATCATGTTCGCCCATGAAAAGGCACTCAAGAACGGGCATGAGCCTGTTGCAATCTGGCTGAACGTACGGGCCGTCTATTTGGCCGACAAAAAGCGTGCCAGCCACATTCACGGGCTCATGGCCGAAAACGGCACTTCGATCCAAGACATGCTGACCGCGTTCATCGCGGATGGTGGGCAGGTGATCATGTGCAGTGCCTGTTCCAAAGCCGCCGGGCTGACCGAGGCCGACTATATCGACGGCGTGACTATGGGGACATGGCCCATTGTCGAAGATTTGCTTTTCGACCCCGATGTCAAAACCCTCGCTTGGTAACCCGAAAGGATCAAAACCATGTGGTATTTCGCTTGGCTTCTTGGCCTTCCTCTCGCCGCACTGTTCGCTGTTCTGAACGCAATCTGGCTCGAGATGCGGACCGACGCCTGTTTCTCGGACGAAGGTGACTGTCCGATGGGTGAAGACACCCACTGAACGACCGGGGGCTTGTTCCTTCCTCCCCCAGTCCTGCGCGGGCCCCGTTATGGCAAGGGGTCCGCGCGCCCAAAACACTTCGAACTCTTCAAAGGATACTCAACATGAAAAAGATCATCCTCGCTGCCTGTGCCGCAATGGTCCTGACCGGACCCGTGCTTGCACAAGAGGCCCCCGAAACACTGGTCACAATTCTGACTGCGCCGGAACCACAGACCCAGTTGATGGCGATAGTTCTTGCGATGCAGGCCGCGCAGCAAGGCGCAGCACCTCATATTCTGCTTTGTGGTCCAGCAGGTGACCTTGCGCTGAAAGACGCGCCCGCGTCTGCCACCGCACCGCAACCACCTCTTGATATGAGCCCCAAAGGCCTGCTTACCAAGATCGCCGGTATGCCCGAAGCCAAAGTCGAGGTTTGCGCCATCTACCTACCCGGCAAAGGCGCGCAGGCTGATGTGTTGATGGACGGTGTGACCGTGGCTCAACCGCCCGCAATGGCAGCGGCAATGATTGCACCGAACGCACGGATCGCAAGCTACTGAAACCAAGGCCCGCGGACCCAAAGGTGCGTGGGCTTTTTCATCTTCACTTCGGATGTATGCGGAGGAATACACTTATGGACATCAAGCTGAACAGACGACAGATGCTGTCGCTCGCGGCTGGCGGTGCCGCACTGGCTGCGACCGGCGGGGCACAGCGCGCCGCGGCGCAGGTCGCCACCAAGGCACGTATCGTGATCATCGGCGCTGGCGCCGGGGGCACGTCGCTTGCGAACCGGTTGGTTGAACGTCTTGACGGTGCGCAGATTACGGTGATCGACCCGCGCGCTGAGCATTTGTATCAACCGGGCTTGTCACTTGTGGCTGCTGGTTTGAAACCCGAAAACTATGTGGTGTCCAAGACAACAGACTGGCTGCCCAAGAGCGTGACCCTGATCGCCGAGGCTGCATCCGCCATCGACCCAGAGGCCAAGACTGTCGATACCGCGGGCGGTCAATCCATTGCCTATGATTTCCTTGTCGTGGCCCCGGGCCTGATCTTGGACCACGATGCCATAGATGGTTTCTCGCTTGACATGGTCGGCAAGAATGGCATCGGTGCGCTTTACGCCGGTCCGCAATACGCCGCCGCCACATGGCAGGCCGCGCAGGCCTATACTGAAACAGGTGGCGTAGGCCTGTTCACCCGCCCCGCAACCGAGATGAAATGCGCGGGTGCGCCGCTCAAACACACATTCCTGATCGAAGATATTGCTCGAACGGCTAACACACGTGGCAAGTTGGATGTGCATTACATGTCCAACAATGACAGCCTGTTCGGCGTGCCCATCGTGTCTGAAAAGGTGCGGATGTTGTTCGGTGACAGAGGTATCACACCCGCCTATTCCCACGTGCTCAGCGGCATCGACGCTGGCGCAAAGACAGCCACGTTTGTTACTCCAGATGGCGCGGTCACCCGCGAATACGACTATATCCACGTTATCCCGCCGCAGCGTGCGCCCGAAGTGATCCGCCAGTCCGGTCTAAGTTGGGCAGACAAGTGGACCGATCAAGGTTGGGTCGAATGCGATAACGCCACCTTGCACCACTTGCGCTATGACACAATCTGGGCACTTGGGGATGTGGCCGGTGTACCCAAAGGCAAGACGGCCGCGTCGGTCAAATGGCAGGTGCCAGTGGTCGAAGACGGGTTGATCGCTGCCATCGAGGGTCGCGCCTCGACCGAAACGTACAACGGCTACACGTCCTGCCCGATGATCACGCGCGTCGGTCGCGCGATGCTTGTCGAATTTGATTATAACAACAACCTTGTCCCATCCTTCCCGGGCATCATAGCGCCGCTTGAAGAGCTTTGGATCAGCTGGCTGATGAAGGAAGTGGCCTTGAAGGCGACCTATAACGCCATGCTGCGTGGACGCGCATAAGGAGCTTTGACATGAAAGATATGACGTTTGGCACAATCCTCGCCGTATTCGAAGAAATCTTCGGCATCGGCTTGTTCTGGACACTGGTGGCGGCTGCGGCACTTGTCACTGCGACGTACATCTACGTTTTGATCCGGGATCACAGCATCTCTTGGCGCAAGTTCCTGCTGGCACAGCTGTCCATGCCGATTGGCGCGGTCTTGGCGGTCTGGTTCATACTCGTGGTGACCAGTTCGAAACTCAGTGATCTCGGCGGGCCAGTCGACATTATAGTGTTCTTTGGAATTGCCACAGCCGGAGCCATAGGCACCGCGATTTTGGTTTACACGATACAGTCTCTTGTCCGACCCAGGCAATAAGGTGGCAGCTGCTGAATGTGGTGAATGAAAGGGCGCGTACCCGCATACGCACCGCATTTGGTGCCCAGACGCAAAGCATCGGTAGGGTGCCAATCTGATCTTGTAAAAGTGGTGCCCGGGGGCGGCATAAACTGTTGTTTTTATTACAATAAGTTACGAGACGGTGGGACTTTTTTCTTTCACCATGTTTATTGGATTTTTTCGGATATGTGTCCCACTTTTCCGCAGGGGATCAGGGCAAGAAATGACAACTCGAGCCCGCGCTGCATCGCCCCAGCGCCTGGACATGCCAGCGGCGATCCTTACCAATGGTTTCAGTAGAAAAGATCAATCTTGAAGAGTGTGACTGACCCACGCCTCACCTGCCCGATCTGCATGCACCGTGAGGCCGGATTGATCCCCGCCCCTCGGCATGTGCCGGCGTGGGATGACCTGACCGGCCCGGAACAGATGACCATGCTGGCCGAAGTGGGCGCCGCACTCGGCCGCGGCACGGCTGGTTTCGTTGCCGCATCCGATCACGACCATTTCCACCTGCGGGAAGCCAGTGGCGCACGCCTGACAACCGGTGGCCGCGATCCGCTGCTACCGTTGCTCGCCGAACGGCTGGACGCTGCGCAATCGGTCGACCT
The DNA here is from genome assembly GCF_002115725.1 of Marivita cryptomonadis. Taxonomy (GTDB): domain Bacteria; phylum Pseudomonadota; class Alphaproteobacteria; order Rhodobacterales; family Rhodobacteraceae; genus Marivita; species Marivita cryptomonadis. The sequence continues at coordinate 10,749 of NZ_JFKD01000019.1, read as the reverse complement.
TGCGATTGCCTTTGCCATGGACAGCGGCGTGGCCCTGCTTGAGCCCTGGTTCCGGGAGCTTCTGGCCCGCGGCGGGCGGCTTCGGATCGTGGTGGGCGATTATCTCGACACCACCGATCCGACCGCTTTGGCGCGCCTTCTTGACCTGGAAGGCGCGGAGCTTTTCGTGTTCGAGACGGGCGGCCTCAGCTTTCACCCCAAGGCGTGGCTATTCCGCGCCGCCGATGCGCGCGGGGCGGCGATTGTCGGTAGCTCGAACCTATCCCAATCGGCGTTGACCGATGGCGTGGAATGGAACCTGCATTCCGAGGATGCAGCAGACAGCGTGTCAGCCGCGTTCGATGACCTGCTGACACGCCCCGAGGTGAAGCCCCTGAGGGCCGCTTGGATCGATGCCTATGCGAAACGTCGCAGGGCGCGACCGATGCCCGAGTTCACTGCCCGCGTCGTCGCCGATGAAGGTCCGCCGCCAGAGCCGCACACGATTCAGCAGGAGGCGTTGGCGGCGCTCGCACACAGCCGATCCAACGGCCACCGCGCCGGGCTGGTCGTGCTGGCCACCGGGCTGGGCAAGACCTGGCTGGCCGCCTTTGACACGATCTATGCCAAGGTGGGCCGCATTCTCTTCGTCGCCCATCGCGACGAGATTCTGACCCAAGCGATGGCGGCCTTTCGCAAGGTCCGTCCCGAGGCCAAGCTTGGCCGCTACACGGGCACCGAGAAAGAAGCGGATGCGGAAATCCTCTTCGCCTCGGTTCAGACACTGGGCCGCGTCGGTCACTTGCGCCAGTTCGATCGGGATCATTTCGACTACATCGTGGTTGACGAATTCCACCACGCCGCCGCCGGCACCTATCAGAAGCTGATCGAGCATTTCACACCCGGTTTCCTGCTTGGTCTGACCGCGACACCAGACCGGACCGATGGCGCGGACCTCCTCAGCCTGTGTGGTGAAAACCTCGTCTACGAATGTGACCTGTTTCGCGGGATCGACGCGGGCCACCTGTCGCCCTTCCACTATTTCGGTGTGCCGGATGACGTGGATTATGCCCAGATCCCCTGGCGCTCCGGCCAGTTCGATCCGACCGCACTGGACGCAGCCCTGGCCACCGAGGCCCGGGCACTGAACGCTCTGGATCAATACCGCAAACGCGCAACCGGTCCCGCGATCGGCTTTTGCTGTTCCATGCGCCACGCCGACTACATGGCAGAGTATTTCCGCACCGCCGGACTGAAGGCCGTTGCCGTCCATTCGGGCCAAAGCTCCGCACCGCGCGCGAGTTCCCTGGCAGCGCTCGGTCGCGGCGAGATCGACATCCTCTTCGCGGTCGACATGTTCAACGAAGGCGTGGACGTGCCAGAGATCGGCACCGTCCTGATGCTGCGCCCGACCGAAAGCGCGATCATTTGGCTGCAGCAACTCGGCCGCGGCCTGCGCCGCGTCGAGGGCAAGGTTCTGCAGGTGATCGACTATATCGGCAACCACCGCAGCTTCCTGACCAAGGTCGCGACCCTTTTACAGGCCGGCGCAGGGGATCGCTCGATCTCGACCAAGCTGGACGCGCTTCAAGCCGGTGATTTCCAGATGCCGAAGGGCTGCGAGATCACCTATGAGCTCGAGGTCATCGACATACTGCGCAATCTCCTCCACCCGAAGGAAGGCGCGGCGGAGCTCGAAGCCTTCTATGTCGACTTCCGGGACCGGAATGGCATCCGCCCCACGGCTGTCGAAGTCTTCCGCAACGGCTTCGATCCCCGCGCATCCGGCCATGGCGGCTGGTTTGATTTCGTACGAGACATGGGCGACCTCTTGGCTGAACGTCCCTTCGCTACTCACGGTCGTCTATTGCGTGAGTTGGAACGTCCCAAAGGCTTATCTCGATCCGCCTTGACCGGATTGCGCGACGTCGTAGCCGGGCGGCGACCGAGCGAAGGCGTGTCAGAGCTGGCCTTCAACCCGCACCTGGCTCAGGGCAGCGACGGATTTCGGCTGGCGCGACCTGACGCCTCCGGCGAGTTGGAACCGCTCGTGCGCGAGTTGGTCGAATGGCGCCTGGCGGAAACGCCCATCGTGCGCGAGGCCGCCGAGGCGTCCGCGACCTTTGTCGGACAGCCACAAGCTCTGGAGCTTTGGCAGCGCTATTACGTGCCTGACATCGCCGAGTTCTTTGGCGAAGAGTACAAGCAGAATGTCTGGCGGACCGGGATGAAGGCGCTGGCGGCGAAGAAGATCATGATCCTTCTCGCCAATGTCTCGACACAGGACCTGACCTACGAGAACGCGTTTCTCAGCCCGTCACGGCTGAAATGGTTCAGCCAGAATCAGACGCGGCAGGACAGCAAACACGGCAGGATTATCAGCGGTGAGGAAGGTCATGAAGTGCATTTATTCATCCGGCGCGGTAATAAGGTGAACGGCAAGGTCAACCCGTTCATCTACTGCGGGCAACCCAGGTTCGCCGGATGGGAAGGCGAGAAACCAATTGAAGTACAGTGGGAATTAGCTTCGCCAGCACCGCGCGAGCTTTGGGCGGAGCTCGGAATTCCAAATCAAGACTGATAGCTTAGAAAAAACCAATTTAGCGTTGCCCCTGAGGGCATAGGAACACAACAGCACATGGCAAACACGGAGCGGCAAGGGCTGATTTCACGCTTTTTCGCGCGGGCCAGCGACACAGACCAAGACGTACGCACGACCGAAGGGCCTCCTTCTTCTTGCCACGAGGCCTGGGGCGACAATGCAACGCGTTCGGTCAGTGGCTTGGTCAAGTCAGTTCTGCAGCACCCAAGTTGTTTGATTGTGACGGGGTATCAGGACTTCCTGTCGTCACTCACCATCTTGCTCGAAACAGTCGAAAACCTTGGCGAACGCCCAGAGGGCAGTATTCGCATTGCCTTTGGTTCCAACACCGAAACACGGCAGGTTTTGGGTGGCGGCGGCCGGTCAGTGGCCGAAGAAGCGCGCCAGCATTTTCTTGGCGCAAAGGGCTTTTCGGTTGTTGATTTGGCCGACCTGCGCGCAGTTCTTGCAATGGATGCAATCGAACGCGGAATCATCAAGTTCCGCATTTTCGATCCCGATCTGGCAGAAGAAAAACTAGGGCGCCGTCCACCAATGCTTCACGCGAAGCTTTTTGTAGGTGGGGACAAGGCACTTTCGGGAAGTGCCAATTTCTCGATCAACGGTTTGCGCCGCAATCTGGAATTCATGGACGACGCCGAGGCCTGGCCCGAACTTGCGACTGCGCGTCGCGCGGCCGCCGAGCAGTATTGGGACATGGGGCGCGATTGGACTGAAACAGCGCTGGAAATCCTGCGAGCGCTGATCCGCCTTGTCTCACCCGAAGAAGCGGTGGCCAGAACGGTGCAAGAAGCCACAACCTTCACCCCCTGGCGTGTCGCAGGCGAGACCAGCGCCGGACGTCCGCCTCAACCCTTCCAGGCCGATCTTGTCTATGAGGCTGCAGGGACGGTCTATGAACACGGCTTTGCCTTTGTCGAAGCGCCAACCGGGGCCGGTAAGACCGACATCGGAAAACACCTGGCGACGGTTCTACCGGTCAGCCATGGGCAGACGGTCTTTTCCTGGGGCGAGCGCGCCGACCAACAACGGCTTGGGTCGCTTGCATTGATTCCCGCCAGCGTTCTGAAAAACTGGACGACGAATGCACCGGCCAATTTCAAACCCATCAAGCACAGTCACCTGTCGCGGCGAGGTAAGGAGGAGACTGCCGAACTCGAAGAAATAAATCGGGCGGTCCGTTCGTCCGCGTCAATGATCGTCGATGAAAGCCACCGACTGAGCTCGCGATACCTTGCACCTTCTGCACGCTCGCTTGTCTTCGAACGCAGTCCGGCGATCTGGACCGCCTGTTTGTCGGCCACGCTAATGGGAAACCAGGGCCTGGACGGCTTGCTTGCATTCCATGAGAAGCGCGCGTCGATCTATGTGCCTCCGCCCATCACGGAGCAGATCAACCAACACATGGCCAAGGTTCGAAAGCGGGGAGAGCTCGTGCGCCACCTCGACCAGATGAACCGCAGGATCGAAGATCAAAGCGTGCAGGACGACCTGTTCGACAGCGCGGAAGCACTACAGGTCGAAGTCAACAAAGTCGAACGCCAGCTAGAGACAGGCGGGTTGCAAATCAGTACCCTTCAGGAAGGCTTGGCCGACGCCCTCGCCCCGTACGTTGTGCGGCGCCAACGGGACTGCATCGGGGAGAGTGCGGATCGAAAAACCGGTGCTTTCGTTTATCCAATGATCCGAAGCCACAGGGAAGATACAGCACTGATCGATCAGCAGCGCCAAATCATTGAGCGGATCAAGGCATTGGCGGAATCCATCACGACTGGGGTCACCCTTGTGTCTGCTGATCCCCAACGCGCTGCCCACACAGAAATCAAATTCCACGACAAATCGCGTATTCACATCCGGAACTTCCTTGCTTTGCTGCGCGCGTCGATAACCTTTGCACGTGAAGAATGGGCCAGAGAGCGCGACAGCGAAGCCGATCAGCGAGGGCGGGCATCCATCGGAGAAAACCTAAGACGTGCCGAGAAACAGAATGCCCGCGGGATTGCCGTTCCGGATGGAGCGCTGCTCGAGGAAGTCGATGCCGAAGCTGAGGAAAGCGAAACTCCGATTTGCGACCGGATCAGTAGGCTTCTGAATCATCCCAGCCTCGACAGCATTGATGAAGCCCGGGCCGGCGTCATGCGAGACATCCTTCGAAAGCATGGCCATGCCATCTTCCTTGCTGAGCGGGTCGGCGTGCTCGAGGTCTATGCCAGGCTTCTTGCTGGGCATCGCGGAAGAGGACCCGAAGTCTTCGTGGTCGCACCTGGTGCACGGATCAAGACCGGTAAGAAGCTGCATCACATCCGATCGGGAGCAGATTCGCAGGAGTATTTCGGCATCGATGGGAAACATGTCGACCCGCTAAAGCCACGGGCCATGTTCCTCACATTCCAGATGGCGGAAGGGATCAACCTCCAAATCGCCTCTGCGCTTGGGATCATTGGCGTCACGTCCGACGTCAAGAGCCTCATTCAGGGGTTGGGCCGGATCGACCGGATCGACAGTCCCAATTCCCGCATCCACTACTACACCTTCGACCTGCCCGGGCTGGTTCTGTCATCGGATCACAAGGCGCGCGCTCGTGTCGCCAGCATCGCCCTTCTGTCAGGTGTTGGCGCCGAAGACCTTCCATCAGAGTTGGTTGAGTTTTCTGCCGGTGATCTGACCGATCTTGTTCTCGAACAGGTGAAGAAACCGCGCATCCTCCGCCCCAACAACTACTTCGATCAGCTTGAAGCTCTTCGGCGTGTATTGCCGGCAGAGGTTCTAGACCGGGTTCAGAATGCAAACCCTCGTGGCCTCTGGGGCGCCGAACTTTGCCTTCTGTCATCAGCTGAGCCAGTCACCATCCTTCTCTTGGGCGGTCGCACAGGTAGCCCCCAGGAGCCTACCGTTCTACCGCCCCGCCTTATTGCCGTGCGAGATGTTGATGGGCGCGCAGAGATCATTGGCGACCAGGTTGAAGCCGCTAGGTTCCTTTACGCCGCCTATGCCGAAACGCGTCGCCGAGGCATGCAAAGCCACCGCCCAGAACTGAACGCGATATCCGCTACATTCAGCCGGCTCGGCAGCACCCTTGCGCATCTGACCCACTGGGATGTTCGGCCAGCTCGAACGGTTTCCCTTCTCGCGTCGCTCGCTAGTTTTCTGTCAGGCCACGACACAGGTGATGCTGGTCAAGGGCTCTTCGGCTCCTTAACTCTGCCAACGCTGGAAAAGCTGGCAGAAACCTGGGCACACGAGCTCGATGTGTTCTGGATCGAGGCGAAGGAGACGGTTAGCCAAAGGAGTGCATCTGGCGGCGAAATCCCCGACTATCTCGGGATCGACGCGATCTACCGAGCTTTCCAAGAACAGCCAGACGATGTCCGCTCGGCTGTAAGTGAAAGGATGCAGGAACTCTTTGCTCGGTGCACGGCATTGTCAGAGGGACAATCGATCGATGTACTGAGCCGGGTTGCCGTCATTTTTGAAGCCAGACAGTAGGCCGAAACCTCTTCCGAGCCCTGCCACGATTGGCTTTACGGAGTTGACGCTCTCGGCCTAGACCAGCCCTTGGTTTTGATAACTCGCGCTGCACTGCAGCATTGCAAGAGCAAACATTGGTTGGAAAGTGATACCCACTTGCGAATTGGGTAGTAACTCCCAAGTCTTAGTTGCCGACCTAGACCCGGATGGATAAAGTAGAACAAAATACAAACATTTCGAGCAGACACATGAGAGCTTTCATTTCTTACTCCCATCGAGATGCAGATGCACTTGGCCGCTTACATGTTCATCTTGCGAACCTTTAGCGGGAAGGTCGGATCAAGACATGGTACGACCGCGAAATCTTGGCGGGTGAGGTCTTGGATGATGAAATCAGCGAAGAGCTAGAGGCGGCTGAACTTTTCCTGCTGATGGTTAGCCCCGACTTCATAGCGTCCAACTATTGTGTCGAACGAGAGATGCAACGAGCTTTGGAGCGGCACGAAGCGGGCATGGCACAGGTTGTCCCTATCATCGTCGAACCATGCGACTGGGCTGCAATGCCTCAGCTCCGACGGTTAAAAGCGGTGCCGAAGGACGGTCTGCCGATCTCGGAATGGACGAACGCGAATACTGCATACCTAGATGTCATTCAGGAAATTCGCCGGATAGTCGATGCAGGTGTGTCGAATGCACTCGATTCAACTGCTGATGAAACAGAGCCAGCGTCAACACAACAAGTCGCCCCCCGCTATCGCGTTCAACGAGACTTCGACGAAATCGACCACAGTGAATATCGCGACGCTGCGTTCACTGCGATCAAGAACTATTTCAAGCTGGCGATTGCTGAGATAGATGCTGTCGAGGGGCTGCGGGGCCGATTTGTAGACCGTGGCGCGAACTCCTTTGGCAGCACCGTTGTCAATCGTGGCCGGCAGCATGGAACGGCGCATATCACAGTGCACTGCCGAAACGCGGGGTTCGCTTTGGGCGACATCTATTTTTCTTTCACTGAGAATGCAGCAGACAATACGGCAAACGGCGGCTTCAACGTCTCTTCCGACGAATACGAACAGTTCCTTATTGTGACTATGTCGATGTTCGGGAACGAAACTGACCAGCTAAATCCTGAGCAAGCTGCAGAGTACTTATGGAACCAGTTTATTGAGCAAGCAGGCATCAGTCATGCCTGAGCGTGCTCGCTTTCGCTGCAACAATTGCGGTCACCGTTTCGAAACCGCGTTGCTCAGCAAGAACGAGCAACGTGAAGCTCGCCGCGATAATCGACCGACCAAAGCTGTACATTGTCCTGAGTGCCGTCGTACCGACATTCGCATGGGTTGGGATTAGTGGAGATGCTAAAATCGGAACTATAGGGCCATTCACGATCATCCCAGCTACCGCGCATGGGTTATTATTCGGAGAGAAAAAATGCTGTCGCCAAGTGAATTCATAGTCGGAAAAGTCGGTATCGCAAAGCCACTCAGCTTGATCCTGCCGACCTCGAAGTACGAGGAAACATTACTGGTTGGCCAACTCAACGACGTGCCGACGGCGGTTTTTCTTTCAGGGCAGCATAAATCGATGTTCTTCGAGGCCGAAAGCAACGAAAGCTGGGGTGGGCTGATTATTCCATCTGTACGAATTGAGATCGATGAGGCTAGCTTCGTTGAAGAGTACTCTTCTGAAGCGCCCATGCTTTCAGTGACTAGGACCTACACAAAACTTGTTGTGGCGGCGCAAGCAGAAAGACCGTTCGGCCGTCAAATCCAAATCACCTTGCACGAAGGGCTGGTTTCATCGGGAGAGGCCAAGGCTAAGTTTGCGAATTGGCAGATTGTTCTTGGGGAGGGTCAAGACAAGCGTGTCTTGTGGACTGCGACATGATCCACGTCCCATTTGAACGTCGTTTTGCACTGCCATCAGAAGAGCGACTGCGCGACCCAGACTACATGTCTATCTGGGGCAGTTATGAGCACGGTTCCCTACGTTGGAGCGACCTCTATGCTCACCGCTGTGTCGTCGTCTTGGGTGAGGGGAAGTGCGGTAAGACCCATGAATTCAAACAACAAAAGCAAGCGCTCCAGGATCAGGGACACGCTGCGTTTTTTGTCCCACTCGAATTGCTTCAAGACGGAGAGTTTTTGGACTCAATCACCGCGGAAGAAGAGCAAGAATTTCAGCACTGGTTAGAGGCATCTGACGCAGAGGCAGTGTTCTTTTTAGACGCGGTCGACGAGTTGAAGTTGCGTAAGGGCACGCTGCGGCGTGCATTGCGAAAAATTCAGGCTGCTATCGGAGCGCAGACACACCGGGCGCGCTTCTTCATTTCATGTCGACCAAATGATTGGTCTGACGAGCTGGATTTTCAGGTTGTGACCGCTTTGGTTGCGCCGAGAGAAAGAGCCGCCGAGGTTACTGAAGCTCCAGCAGGTGAAGAAGTCTTCACGGCAGTGATTGCACGAGATGGCGGCCCACCCCCTAGTGATGGGGAGGAGGGGGCCAGCGGCAGGGAGGAACCTGTAAAGGTTTTCGCGCTTTTGCCGTTATCTAGAAATGAGATCGTTGAATTTGCACGTCTTTACGCAGCAGATCACGCTGATGTCTTTGCCCAGCACTTGGAGGAAAAAGAGCTCTGGCATCTCTACCAATTGCCTGCCGACATCATGGCTGCGCTTGACCAGTTGGCGACGGAAGGGCAACTCGGCAACCTTCAGGAACAATTGGTCTTTGGCATTGGCCAACGGCTTCGCGAAACCTCTGACAAAAAGCGCAACGATCTGAGCGTAAAAAAAGGCATGGAAGGGGCGGAGCGGATTGCGCTTGCGCTATTTCTAATGAAGCGCAGGTCAATCTACTTTGTAGCGCCTGGCGGTGACGCAGAGGGAGTCAGTGTAGCCGACATCCTGCCGGACTGGTCGCACGATGAGCAGGTCGAGTTGCTTGGCAAGTCCTTGTTTGACCCCACAGGCGTCGGTGCTGTGCGCTTTCATCATCGATCCACGCAGGAGTTCTTGGCCGCACAACGCCTTCAGAAGTTGCGTGAGCAAGGTCTTGCGACAAACGACCTCCATCACCTGTTGTTCGCGAGCGTCGGACAAGAGCGAGTGATAGTCCCAAGTATGGAACCTGTGGTGGCATGGTTGGCACTGTGGAACCCCGACGTTCTGACTGATGTGAAGGAGCGGAACCCTCTCTTACTGTTCCGCCAGGGAATCCCCGCGATTCTGAGCCTCGAACTGCGCGCGGAACTGTTACGCAGGTTCGTTGAGCAATATTCTGGTAGCGACTGGCGCAGGGTCGGCGTTGGGCACACTGAGCTGAAGCGCGTGTCGACACCGGAGCTGGCGCCGCTGGTGCAAGAGTTGTGGGACCAAGCCTATACAGGTCACGACACGCGAGAGCTGCTTCTCGAAATGGTGTACCTGACGCCAATGGCTGATTGCGCCGATTTGGCGTTTCAAGCGGCCTTCGACGAGAGCTTGGATTTCCACCATCGGACATACGCTGTCTGGGCAGTTCTTAGATGTGGAAGCAGTCAACAGAAACGCGAGATCGGGACTAGCATGGTGGCGGGCAATTGGCCCGAACGGGTTGTGCGCAATGCGCTGCCTGATCTGTTTCCTGAAGCAATTGAACTGGCAGAGTTTCTGGCTCTTGCAAGATCGCTGAACGAAGTACCGCGTTCCGTTCATGGCTTGGGCTACGCACTACTTCAGGCGATCAAGTCGGATGCCATGAGCGCAGAGCAAAGGGTCCAAATCAGGGACGACCTGGTCGACGCAATTTGGGTGAACCGCACCGAAGAAAGTCGCGTCTACCAAGCGCATTCAAGCTATGATCACTTCGTCGATCCCGTGATAGCGGTTTGCGATCTGACTCCACCTCAGTCCACCGAAGAAATCCCACGTTGGGCATGGAGTGTTGCAGTGGCCTTTCACTTTGGAGAGCGCCGCGAAAGCATAGTCGCCAAAGAGGAAACCAAAAGGTTGCAAGAGGCATTGTCCGAGAGTGTTGCTTTGCGGGAAGGTTACTTTTGGGCGTGCTTCGACTTGGCAGAAGCTCTTGAAAAGCCCGAGAACGATTGGCATCGATTTGTACGATCCGATTATGGGCGGATCCTACGACCTTTTACTGAGTTGGATTTCCCTTGGCTTCTTCGCGCACTTGCGAATGGCGCAATAGAGGACCGTCGCGGCGTAGCGTTCTATACGCTGAGCAATTTCGTCCGAGGCGGCGAAAACGCCCAACTTGCGGTCGAAATAGCAGAGCTAATCTCCGACCGAGAGGACCTCCAAGAAGAACTTGAGCGGATGTTGAATCCTCCACCTCAAGAACCCGACGAGCACGAAATTGAACACCAAAATTGGCAGCGCGAACGTGAGATCGAAGAAGCTGAGCGGCAGGATGGTTGGAAACAATGGCGGCAGGAGGTTCTTGCTGCTGAAGATCTAATGCTGGGGGAAGCAGACCGGGACAACACGCTATATAACTTGCACAATGTCATGCAGCACACGGAACGCGACCACAATACGTGGGGGTATTGGGATGCACAGTTTGTTGCGACGGCGTTTTCTCCGGAATTTCTCGCCGGTGTAAGAGAAGGTCTCTCTGATTTCTGGCGACGCACCGACGTATCGCTGTTCAGTGAGCGCGCAGAAGAAGATCGGAATAGCTATTCAGCCGCCAGCCTTATGGCT
>NZ_JFKD01000018.1 GCF_002115725.1 Marivita cryptomonadis | reverse complement strand
GGGCAACCAGGACCGAGCGTCGAAATCGAAACGATGGTGAATGCCGCGTTCTCGAAGTCGAACAAGAGCGACGTCTATCGTAATTACTTCAAGCGGGCTCTCGACATCTTTCTTGTCGTCATGGCCGCCCCGGCAGTTCTGCTGGTCATCGCCATCTGCGCCGTGATGATCGCCAAGGACGGCGGAGTTCCGTTCTACCACCAGACACGCGTTGGTCGGTTCGGCAAGACCTTCAAGATGTGGAAGCTCCGCAGCATGGTCATGAATGCGGACGCCGCGCTTGAAGAGCACCTGCGCACAAACACGGCTGCCCGCTTTGAGTGGGACCGGAACCAGAAGCTGCGCAACGACCCGCGGATCACGAAAGTCGGCCAAATCCTGCGCAAGACATCACTGGATGAGCTGCCGCAGCTTTGGAACGTTCTGAAAGGCGACATGTCGCTGGTTGGACCGCGCCCGATGATGGTCGAGCAGCAGTCAATGTACCCGGGTTCGGCATACTATGCACTGCGCCCCGGTATCACTGGCTTCTGGCAGGTGTCTGTCCGCAACGAAAGCAGCTTTGCCGAGCGTGCCAGCTACGACGCAGAATATCTGCGCAAGGTAACCCTGGCGCAGGACCTGACCGTCATGCTGAAAACCGTCAGCGTTGTCACGAAAGCCACCGGCTGCTGATCAGGCAGACCGGTGCGCAACCGCATGATGGCGCAAGGCCTGCATGAGATCATCCAAGGCCTTGGCATTCAATTCATTGATAAGCCGTCCCTGATCATCCCACTGCTTTGACGTCGCCGCGACCATCACTTCAGGTCCGGTCAACAGAAGAGGGCGAAACGGCGTGAGGCACAGGCGCGCCATGTTTTGGGTCCGCTCTCCTCCGGCGCGGCCAGCCGCAGCCGACATTATGGCAACGGGTTTATTGGCCCAAGGTGTTCCTTTCGTCCGACTGATCCAGTCCAACGCATTTTTCAGCACACCCGAGATCCCCTTGTTGTATTCAGGGGTCGCGACAATGACAGCATCTGCCGCTGCTATTTGGTCGGCCAAAATTTGCACCGCCTCGGGTATGCCGGACTGATCTTCCAGATCTCCATCGTATAGCGGCAACCGCAGATCACCTTCGATGAATTCCGCCTCCCCAAAGCGCCGTGCGGCTTCCAGCATGAGAAGTCGGTTGGTCGAGGCACCACGCAAAGATCCGCACAGGCCCACAAGCTTCAAATCTGTCATAAGTCTACTCCGTACCAATCATCATGACAGGTGGCGCACGCCGTCCTTCCGACAAGCGAAAAGCGACCAGCCGTAAGAAAAAGACCCGCATCACGAAGATACGGGCCTTGATGTTGGACATAGTCAGTGATCAGGCGTTGGGCAGGATCACAATCTCGACCCGACGGTTCTGCGCCCGGCCTTCCGGTGTGAGATTGCTTGCAAGCGGCTGATCTTCACCGCGACCAATGCTTTGGATACGGAACGAAGGAACACCTTCGGTCATCAGGATGTTCGCAACGGATTGCGCACGCTGACGCGACAGGTTCAGGTTATACCCTGCATCACCTGTGTTATCGGTATGGCCAAGAACCTGAACGGTGGTGTCCGGATAGGCCAACAAGCTTTGACCGACGGTGCGCAGGTCGCGTTGCAAGTCAGGACGCAGCGTTGCGCTGTCGGTCGCGAACAGGATGTCCTGCGGCAGCGTCACAATCAGACGGTCGCCGGTGTTCTGGATGTTGACGTTGCTGTTGCCCATCTGGGCGCGCAGATCAGCCTCTTGCTTGTCAAGCTGGTTACCGATGAGAGCACCGCCACCGGCACCAAGGATCGCACCTGCGGCAGCGTTGCGGCGACGCTCTTCGGGATCGTTGCCCATCAGAGCGCCAATCACTGCACCGGTTCCCGCACCGATCAAAGCGCCATTTTTGGTTTGGCGGTTCGGATCGTTCGGGTTGTTGAAATTGCCGGTCGTACACGCCGAGAGTGCGATGGCGCTGCACAGCGCGACGGTCATGGGGAGTTTTGTAAATGTCATAGGTTTTTGCCTCGTCTATCTATGCCCGATTGTAAGGGTCTCTTTGCTGCTATGCGATAACATACCCCGGCAGAACCCGATTGTCGCGGGGAAATCGGCGCATTTCCGCGCAGGGCTCAGGCTTCGACGCGCGCGGATTCCCACGCAAGGATGCTGCGTTTGACGGGCAGACCCCAGTGATAGCCGCCCAATCCACCGGATTTGCGCAACGCGCGATGGCAGGGGATAAGGTAGCTGATCGGGTTGCGGCCCACGGCCGTTCCAACCGCACGCACCGCCTTTGGGTGACCGATGAATTCAGCGATCTCGGAATAGGTGGTGACATGGCCCGAGGGGATCTGCATCAGCGCCTCCCACACCTTGATCTGGAACGGTGCGCCGATCATGAACAAGGGAACGTCACCGTCGGCCTGTCCAAAGGCGCTGCGCACCCAAGGATCAAGCTTGTCTGGTGCTTCGACATAGGTTGCATTGGGCCAACGGCTTTGAAGATCGAGCATCGCTTCAGCCTCGGTGCATTCAGCGCCAAAGCCAATGCCGCATAGACCCTTTTCCGTGCCCATCACGAGCGCGGGTCCAAACGGACTGTCGAACCAACCCCAATACACCGTAAGACCCTCGCCCTTGCGGGCAAAGTCACCGGGGCTCATCGCCTCCCAACGCAGGAAGAGATCGTGCAGCCGTCCGCCACCGGACAATCCTGCCTCGTGGGCGGTCTCCAGCGTGGTAAAGCGTTCGGCCAAAAGCGCCTTGGCATGGCCCAGCGTCAGGTATTGCTGATAGCGTTTCGGACTGACGCCCACCCAGCGCGAGAACACTCGTTGGAAATGCGCGGGACTCATGTTCATCTGGGCTGCAAGGTCATCGAGCGAAACAGCCGGTCCGCTTGCGTCGATCACATCAAGCGCGCGGCGCATGACGTGGAAATGATAGCCTTGGGTCTCGGACATGGTGTGGCCCCTCATTGCCATATTTGCGCTCCTGTTTGGCGCAACCGCGCGCGCGGCGCGACCCGGTTTTTGCGCTTTACGCGATACCACTTTGGAAAGCCGCAGTGTCGTGCCATGCTGAACCATGACCGAGAGCGTTGAAACCTTTGGCCCCCCTTCCTCGCAGGCGCTGCAGGCTCGGGTATGGGCAAGTTGGAAACACCTGCGCGACGATCCCGCCATTGTCACCCATGGACGTGCGCTGGGGCTGGCATCGCCCGAGGTCGCTCCGCTGTCGCGTCAGATCGCCATGGCCCGCGAGATGGGTGCAGCCGCCTGCGAGCATGTCCCAGAGGCGGATGTTGCCGCCCGCTGTGCCGCGCTGGAGGCCGAAGGGCTGAAAACCGACAGCTTCGTCGATTGGCGCAGCGGCGCTGAAACCCTGACCTTGGCCCGCGCGCGTTTGGCAGTGCGGCCCTTTGCCGAAGACCTGACCCTTGGCCTCGTGGGGCCAGACACCCCGGCCGCAATCATGGCCGGTCTTGATGCGGTGACGCAGGCTTGTGACATGATGTTGCCGCTCGGGCCATTCATGCGCGGCCTCGAACGGCCCGCAGTCTGCGCTTATGTGGCCGAACCGTCGGGGCGGATCGTCGGCACCTCTGCCTCGGTCGAGATGTACCACCCCGCCTCAGACTGGCCGGGACTGTGCTGGTGGGGCATGCTGTCCACCCACCCGGACCGACGGGGCGAGGGCATCGCCAGCCGTCTTGGTGCAATAGTGCTGGACGAAATGAACCGTCGGCACGGCATGACCGAGTTTTTTACCGGCATCCGCACCAGCAACACCCCGTCCGAGGCGCTGTGCACGCAGCTTGGCTTTGGACCATCGCCGTATCATGTCGTTATTGCCATCGATCCGGCGCTGATGGCCGGGGGACGTCTGACCAAGTAACGTCAGTTTTCCGTTGCAGCCCCCCTCCGCCGGCGGTCATAAAGCGGCGATGGCAAAACAACTCGATTATCACACGATCCGCGAGATCTTTACCCGCTTTCAGGCGTTGGACCCCGAACCCAAGGGCGAGCTTGAGCACGTCAATGCCTATACGCTGGTCGTTGCCGTCGCGCTGTCAGCGCAGGCGACCGATGTAGGGGTGAACAAGGCGACAAGAGAGTTGTTCAAGATCGCCGACACGCCGGAAAAGATGCTGGCGCTTGGCGAAGAGGGTGTGACCCAACACATCAAAACGATCGGCCTTTACCGTAACAAGGCCAAGAACGTCATCAAGCTAAGCCAGATCCTTGTCGATCAATATGGCGGCGAAGTGCCCAATTCCCGCGCCGCACTGGAAGGCCTGCCGGGCGTGGGGCGCAAGACGGCCAATGTGGTTCTGAACATGTGGTGGGGCCATCCAAGTCAGGCGGTGGACACGCATATCTTCCGCGTCGGCAACCGCACCGGCATCTGCCCCGGCAAAGACGTGGTCGCTGTCGAACGCGCCATCGAAGACCATATCCCAGTCGATTTTCAACATCACGCCCATCACTGGCTGATCCTGCACGGGCGCTACACCTGCGTTGCCCGAAAACCCAAATGCGGCGTCTGCGTGATCCGCGAACTCTGTCAATTCGAGGACAAAACCGAATGAGCAAGAAATACCAGGTTGTCGGGATCGGCAATGCCGTTGTCGACGTGATCGCTCGCGCAGAAGACACATTTCTGGACCTGATGGGCATCCAGAAAGGCATCATGCAGCTGGTCGAACGCGAACGCGGCGAAACGCTCTATGCGGCGATGAAGGAACGCGTGCAGACGCCGGGCGGATCGGTGGCCAACACGCTGGCCGGTCTTGGCAATCTGGGCCTGCGCACCGCCTTTATCGGGCGGGTGCATGACGATGCTTTGGGGCGGTTCTACGCAGAAGCGATGGAAAAAGACGGCACCGATTTCGTCAACGCGCCGGTGCCGGGGGGTGAATTGCCGACCTCTCGGTCGATGATCTTTGTCTCGCCGGATGGCGAGCGGTCAATGAACACCTATCTGGGCATCTCGGCTGAATTGGGGCCTGAAGACGTGTCCGAAGATGTGGCGTCTGAGGCCGAAGTGGTGTTTCTCGAAGGCTATCTCTTCGACAAGGACAAGGGCAAAGACGCGTTCATCCGCACTGCCCGCACCTGCCGCGCCGCAGGGGGCAAAGCAGGGATCGCAATTTCCGACCCGTTCTGCGTGGAACGCCACCGCGACGATTTTCTGAACCTGATCGAGCACGAAATGGACTACGTGATCGGCAACGAGGCCGAGATCATGTCGCTTTATCAGAACAACGATCTGGAAGCCGATCTGGCTGCTGTCGCCACAATCTGCCCGTTGGTGGTCTGCACACGATCAGGCGATGGTGTGTCGATCATCCACGAAGGCGCACGTTTTGACATTCCCGTCGAAAAGGTTGTGCCGGTCGATGCCACAGGCGCTGGCGACCAGTTTGCCGCCGGGTTCCTTTACGGCCTTGCCACAGGGCGCGACATGGACACCGCAGGGCGCATGGGATGCGTGGCGGCCGCCGAAGTGATCTCCCATATCGGACCACGCCCCGTAGACAACCTGCAAGACCTGTTCAAGACCGCCGGATTGATCTGATCCGGCGAACCGGGGTCACGCCGGGGGTGTTTGCCAGACAATGTCCGCCACCCCCGCCAACCGTGCAAAGCGCACCAGTTCGCTCTCGAGCTTGCGAACCCGCTGCGCCGACGGCCGGACACCCGGTTCCCACCAGAGGTTCTGCACCGTCAGGGTGCTTTGCTTGCGATCCCCCTTGACCTCGACGCGCCCGACAAAACGGTCTCCTTCCAGCAGGGGATACACGTAATACCCCCAAACCCGCTTGGCGGCAGGCACGAACATCTCGACCGTGTAGTCAAACCCGAAAAGCCGCTTCAACCGCACCCTGTCACGGATCGCGGGGTCGAACGGGTTGAGGATGCGCAACCGCGACGTGGGTTGTCCAAGGTTTGCGATCCGTTCTTCGATATCCGGCGCGGCACAGGCTTTGGTCCAGCCACCATCTGCTGACTCGATGTCTACGGGAACCAGTGTTGCAGCATGGCGGTCAGCCCAGTCCGCCACCTCGGACACCTCTGTCGCATCCCAGAACTTGCGGATCTCGCCCAAAGTCCCGATCCCGATCCGATCCAACGCCGCATGACACAACCAGTCGATCTGGTCGCGATCCGGTATGTCGTGGGTGCGTAAGTCTTCGGGAAACACCCGTTCGGCAAGATCGTAATACTTGGTAAAGCCGTCCCGGTGATAGGTCGCCAATTCCCCGGCATACCAAAGGTAATCCAGCCCGATCTTGTGCGGCGGGCGTTTCCACATCTCGCGCGCGCCTTGGATCTTGGTGTCGAAGTCATGGGTTGAAAGCGGCCCTTCCTCGGTGATGCGGCGGCGGATGTGGTCAAGGTGATCTTCGGCCAGATGTTTGCCGTACCACGACGACCGGCTGACCTTGTCTCGCATCCGCCGGAACTGACGCTGCCACATTGGCAGGAATGCCATCGGCAGGACGGACGCATCATGGGTGAAATGTTCGAAAACGGCCCGGTCTTTGGCAAGACATCGGTCCATCATCGGCTCGCGGTAGGTCTGGTTGCGGCTCCAAAGGATGTGATGATGCGCCCGCGATACGACCTGGATTGTGTCTAGCTGCACGAAACCCAGATCATGGATCTGCGCCTTGAGTTCCAACGGTCCTGTCGGCGTGTCTCTCAGACCATTGACCTGCAGCCACAGCTGGCGCGCAGTGCGGTTCGGAATCCTGAGAGAGGTCATGGGCACCAAAGGCTCTTCGAAGAGCCTTTGGAAGAGATTTCGAAATCTCTTCCCCGCATCAATGCGCCTCGGCCCAGTTCTTGCCTTGCCCTGCATCGGCAATCAGCGGCACCGTCAGGTGGACCACCGGATCAGCAGCGCCTTCCATCACCTCACGCGCGACCTTGATCAGTTCGTCCTCGGCGCCTTGTTCCACCTCGAACAGCAATTCGTCATGCACCTGCAACAGCATCTTCGCGGACAGCTTAGCAATTGCATCCGGCATCCGGATCATCGCCCGCCGAATGATGTCCGCCGCCGTTCCCTGGATCGGCGCGTTGATCGCTGCGCGCTTGGCGAACCCGGCGCGCGGGCCTTTGGCGTTGATCTCGGGGGTGTGGATCACCCGGCCAAACAGGGTTTCGACCCGGTTGTGCTTTTTGGCGAACTCGGTCGTGTCATCCATATAGGCCTTGATGCCGGGGAAGCGTTCGAAATAGCGGTCGATGAAGCCCTGCGCTTCGGCCCGCGGGATGCGAAGATTGCGGGCAAGGCCGAAACCGCTGATCCCGTAGATCACACCAAAATTGATCGCCTTGGCCTGACGGCGCACATCTGGTGTCATCTCGTCCAATGGCACGTTGAACATCTCGGACGCGGTGGCGGCGTGAATATCCTGCCCCTCTTTGAACGCGTCTTTAAGGGCCTGAATGTCGGCGATATGGGCAAGGATGCGCAGTTCGATCTGGGAATAATCCAGTGCCACCAGCGTCTTGCCGTCTTCGGCCACAAACGCCTCGCGGATGCGGCGGCCTTCCTCGGTGCGGATCGGGATGTTCTGCAGGTTGGGATCGGTCGAGGCCAGACGCCCGGTGTTGGCCCCGGCGATGGAATAGGACGTATGAACCCGGCCCGTCTCGCGGTTGATATGGTCTTGCAAGGCGTCGGTATAGGTCGACTTCAGCTTGCTCAACTGCCGCCAGTCCAGCACCCGGCGCGGCAATTCGTGTTCAGTCGCCAGATCCTCCAGCACGTCAGCACCAGTAGCATAAGCGCCTGTTTTCCCGCGCTTGCCGCCTTCCAATCCCATCTCATCGAACAGGATCTCGCCCAACTGCTTGGGTGAGCCGACGTTGAACTTGCGACCTACAAGCTCGTAAATCTCGTCCTCCAATCCCGCCATCTTCTGGCTGAACGCATTGGACATGCGCGACAGCGTATCGCGATCCACTTTGATCCCCGCCATCTCCATCTTGGCCAGCACCGGCACCAAAGGCCGCTCCATGCTTTCATAGACGCGTGTCACCTTGGTCTGGTGAAGCTGCGGCTTGAACATCTGCCACAGGCGCAACGTGACCTCTGCATCCTCGGCCGCATAAGGCACGGCTTTGTCGATGGGCACGCGGTCAAAGGTGATTTGACTTTTGCCACTGCCCAGCAAGTCCTTGATCGGGATCGGCGTGTGGCCCAGATAGCGCTCGGCCAAAGTATCCATCCCATGCCCGTGCAGACCCGCATTCATCGCATAGGACATGAGCATCGTGTCGTCGATGGGCGCGACACTGATCCCCAAACGCGCCATGATTTTGGCGTCGTATTTCATGTTCTGGCCGATCTTCATCACCGCCGGGTCTTCCAACAGCGGTTTCAAAGCGGCCAGCGCGTCGTCCAATGGCACCTGCCCGTCGGCCAGATCATCAGAGCCGAACAGACCCTCACCACCCTCCGCACGGTGAAGCAGCGGAATGTAACATGCCTTTCCCGGCTCAACACAGAGCGAGATGCCGACGAGATCAGCGGTCATTTCATTCAGACCTGTGGTTTCCGTGTCAAACGCCACCCAGCCCGTTTCATTTGCTGCATCGATCCAAGCCTGAAGAGCCTTCAAATCCCGCACACATTCGTAATGGGAAGTGTCCATCGCAGGCAATTCCGGGGCATCCCCGGACGGAGGATTCGCGCCTTCGGGCGTCGTGTCGGGGATGGCGGGCGCCTCGACCTTGAGCGCCTCCGCGATGCGTTTGGTAAGCGTTCGGAACTCCATCTCGGCCAAGAACGTCATCAGCTTATCGGGATCGGGGTCGCGCACCTCTAGATCGTCGATAGTGAACCCAAGCGGCGTGTTCTCGTCCAGCAGAACCAGCTTTTTCGACATCTCGATCTGGTCGCGCTTTTCGATCAGGGTCTCGCGGCGTTTGGGTTGCTTGATCTCGCCTGCGCGGTCCAACAACTCTTCCAGCGACCCAAACTCATTGATCAACAGCGCTGCAGTCTTGATCCCGATGCCGGGCGCGCCGGGCACGTTGTCGACGCTGTCGCCGGCCAAAGCCTGCACATCGACCACCCGTTCCGGATAGACACCGAATTTCTCGAAAACGCCCTCGCGATCAATGGTGCGGTTCTTCATGGCATCGAACATTTCGACCCCGTCGCCCACCAACTGCATCAGGTCCTTGTCGGAGCTGATAATCGTCACCCGCCCACCAGCCTTACGCCCCTGCACGGCCAAGGTGGCGATGATGTCGTCGGCCTCGTAGCCCTCCAACTCTTCGCAGGCGATGTTGAACGCCTCGGTGGCACGGCGGGTCAAAGGAATTTGCGGACGCAGGTCTTCTGGCATCGCTTCGCGGTTGGCCTTGTACTGGTCATACATGTCATTGCGGAACGTATGGCTGCCTTTGTCAAAGATCACCGCAACATGGGTCACGTCCGACCCGGCATTCCCTTCGACATAGCGTTGCAGCATGTTGCAAAACCCGCTGACAGCCCCGATTGGCAGACCGTCGGATTTGCGCGTAAGCGGCGGCAGCGCGTGGTATGCGCGAAAGATGAAGGCCGAGCCGTCGATCAGGTGAAGGTGATGTCCTTTGCCAAATGCCATGTCGCGCGCCCTGTTTTTGCATTCACCTGCGGTTCTGCCACGGATTGCAGAGGGGGGCCAGTGCCGCTGCACATGCCAATGGGATGCCACAACCCTGCGCGCTGCTTTTCCCGCAAATGGGCGCGCTTTGGACCAAAGGCCGCCGCATTCGTTTTCTATCGCTGTCAGTGATATTTAAGAAAGGGCATGCGATGTTTCAGTCCCATCATGAGAGTCACAAAACCTTTTTGGATACCGTGCAGACCAGTGTTTCCGCACATCTGAAAAATGGCCCTTTGAAAGGTCTTGTCGCGTTCGGCCTCAATACCTTGAAGCGTGTGCAAAGGCAGCCTGCCACCGCCTGCGCCTATTGCGGATCATCCGTTGCTCTTGATGTGCCGAATTGTGCGAACTGCGGCGCCGGGACACCCCCGCCGCCGCCCTCCACCAAAGCCAAAACAAGCGTAGGACAGCGTGTGGCAACCGGCGCACTTTGGTATTTCGGCGGATTTCTCGGCCTCCACTGTTATCCAGCCGGACGGCCTGTGCGCGGCTTGTTCTATCTCATCGCGTTCATTGTGATGCTCTTCCTCGCAACATCCGTCGGCGCATCCGGAAACATTTTCAGTTACAACGCCGTGCTTCTCGGGATCGGGTTGACGGTTATGTGGGGATTCGACGGGATTCAGATCATGCGTGGGCGTTTCGCAAAATCCCATGGCTGATACATAGACGCGCTTTAGCGACACCGATGCGGAGTCCACCAAAGCAAGACGGGGGATAATTGCATATTCGGGCATATCTACGCACGCACGGTCATTGGCAGGTCATATCCGGCAGCCTATCTCTGCGGTGTTATGCTTTTTCTTGGTGTGGAGGCCGTATGCTGCGTGATGCGTTCCTTGGTGTTTCGATTCTATTCCTGAGTCAGGCCGCGATGGCCAATGAGACCCTAAACCTTGATGGGCTGAGTCCCAAAACCAACCCAAAAGCCAGCCTGCCGGTCTGCGAGAATGTCCCTTACGACAAAGCAAATTGCGTACGCGCGTTGGCCTGCATCGGGACCGACGGCGTCTATTTCGACGGTCAGGCGCATGGCTGGGACACCGGCATTGTCATCGGCTTTCTCGACGACGGCACGGCCTGCAATGGCGAATGGGTCGCGGGAGGGCCGCAGACCCCGGGGCGCGCCAGCCTGATCTGCGAAAACGGGATGGAAGCGAACGTGCTTTATCATACACTCAACAACGAAACCGGCACAGTGATCGGCAGCGGGTTGGACAATCAGGGGCGCGAGATCACGGCATGGTCTGGCGAAAAGGTGCTGCAATTCCTGACCGGGCCAGACGATAACACGCCAGTGCTGCCCTGTGGGCCTGCGCCGATCCCGATCAGCTAAAGGGCGGTTCCAGCAAAGGCGGGACGGTGGCCCAACCGTTGTCCCGCCCAAACAATCAGTGCTCCAAAGCCCGAGAACACCACCAGCAAACCAAAGATGTTGATCCCCGTGCGCAGCGGTCCAAGGTCGCTCAGGTTCAGGAAATGGTAAGGGTAGCGCCCATCGAAGAACCCGGCACGCACCATGGCCACAATACAATAAAGCAACGGCAGGATCAGCCACGGCAAAATGTCGGGAAAGCTCAGATCGGCTTTCTGCACGAACACCAGCCAATAGCCCGCAAAGCCCAGCGGGATCAGGGTGTGCAGCATCAGGTCGATCACCATGTCGATACCCTGATAGTCCCGTAGATGCGCAAGCAGCACATGATAGACGATGGCGACCATTGATATCGACAGCAGCAGACCACTTTGCACCTTGGCCGGCTCGCGTCCGCCCAGCGCAACCCAAGCACAGGTCAAACCGACCAGTGTGTTCGTCCAGATGGTAAAATACCGATAGTTGAACGCCAGCGTGTCGATCAGCCCGATGTCATACCGATCGATCCGCAGCCAGACCCGTGTGACAATCGTCACACAGACAGCCAGCGCCAGAAGCGCCGCGCAAAACCGTTTTGGCGTCACGGGTCCTGTTGGTCAGCGAAATCCGTGTGGATGTATTTCGCATCGCAATAGCCGCACTCGACCCAACCCGTGTCGTGCGGGATTTGCAGCCAGACGCGCGGGTGCCCCAAGGCCCCTTCGCCGCCATCACAGGCGATGCGGTAGCTGTCCACGATCTTGGTTTCGGGCGCTTGCGTAGCCATCTGCTGCGTTTCCTTCGTTCGGAATTTCCACTAGGTGCGGTTTAAGACGACGCGGCCACGGGAGCAAGAGACAGCAATGACACAGCACGCCATTGAGATCGAAGGGCTGAAAAAGACTTATTCCGGAGGCAAAGACGCCCTGAAAGGCATCAACCTGAACGTTCCACGCGGATCAGTCTTTGGCCTTCTAGGGCCGAACGGAGCCGGAAAATCGACGCTCATCAATATTCTGGCAGGTCTGGTGACCAAAAGCACAGGCAAAGTGACGATCTGGGGCTGGGATCAAGATGTGAACCCACGCCAGTCTCGTGCAGCCATAGGCGTGATGCCGCAAGAGCTGAACCTAGACCCGTTCTTCACGCCGCGCGGGGCTTTGGAGGTGCAGGCGGGGCTCTACGGCGTCCCCAAAGTGCAGCGCCGTTCTGACGAAATTCTCGAAATGATCGGCCTCACCGACAAGGCCGAGGCCTATGCCCGGACGCTTTCAGGCGGCATGCGGAGGCGCTTGCTGCTGGGCAAGGCATTGGTACACAGACCGCATGTGCTTGTACTAGATGAACCGACAGCCGGTGTGGATATCGAGCTGCGCCAGATGCTCTGGACCAATGTGCGCAAGCTGAACCGCGATTCGGGCATGACGATCATCCTGACCACGCATTACCTCGAAGAGGCCGAAGAAATGTGCGACGAGATCGCAATCATCAACCATGGCGAAGTGGTGGCCCGCGACAGCACCAGCAATCTGCTGGGGGCGCTGGACGCCAAGACAATGGTCATACAGCCCGACAGCGCGGTGGGCCCGCTTCCCGAAGTGGACGGCATCGGTGTAACGACGCGCGACGACGGCACAATTGCAGTTACCTACCGCGCCCGCCAGACTTCCGCGGAAGATGTACTTTCAATGCTGCGCGACAATGGCGTGCGCATCCGCGATGTCCGCACCGAACAGGCTGATTTGGAAGACGTGTTCTTGTCTCTGACACGCTCGGCCTGACACCATGAACGGATCAGCGTTTTCCAAAACGCTGGCCCGCAATTTAGAAATTGTGGCTAAAGGCTTTTCAAAAAGCCTTCACCGCGCCGGTTGCAGCATCCGACCTAGCCCCCGTCCGCCAAGCACGTGGACATGCAGATGCGGCACCTCCTGCACGCCGGCTTCACCAGCGTTCGAGATGATCCGGTATCCGCCCGACTGCAACCCTTCGGCTTTCACGACCTCACCCACAGTCCGATTGAAATCCACGATCTCGGCATCGCTCGCCTCAAGCACGAATTGGTCGTAGCACACATACGGCCCTTTGGGGATCACCAGCACATGCACCGGCGCTTGCGGCTGAATGTCCCGGAACGCCAGCGTGTGTTCGGTTTCAAGCACGGTGGCATTCGGGATCTCGCCGCGCAGGATTTTGGCGAAGATGTTCTGGTCGTCATAGCTATAGCCCATGCGGCATGTCCTCAGTCTGCAAAAAGATGGTCCGAACGTGCGATTTCAAGCGCTTGCTCTGATGGGATCGCCAAAAAGCTGGCTAAAGCCGCAGCGTTGGCCTCAATGCTGTCTTCTTCGCGGATACGCAGGTGATTTTCGAACTCGGCATCGCGAATCCGGTCGCTTTCATGCACGATGTCATTGCGGATCGTCGGCAAGAGTCGCTCCAGCGTTTCCTGCGGCGTGCGTTCTCCAGCCAGACCGACACGCATCGCATGACCGATCAGATAATCATCCGTGAAAGTGCAATTGACCTCGAGAAGCCGAGTCGTTGCGCGGTCGCGACAAAAATCCTCAAGCAGGTCAAGATTGCCCGGGTCCATGCAGACCACCATGCGATCTGAGTCGAAATAGTCGAATAGCATCCGCATCAGCGACCGCCGATGGCGGTGCCGCTTGCCGAGCGTCGATTGAATGCCTCCCATATCCGGCAGGTCTGTCTGCTCCTCGTTGAACAGGTATTCAATGCAAGGAACGTTCGTCTGCTGTCGGATACGCGAGACAAGCCGCTTGGCCACATGCCATTTCTTGCAGACCACGATCAGCAACTCGCGTTCTCGCCCAAGCGTGCTCTCGGTTTCCCAGAACCGCGGCGCAAAGCGGCGGCCAATGCGGCCCTTGCCGGTCAGAAACTTGTAAAGCGACCGACCTTCGTTCGAGATTTGGAAATTCGCACCCTTTGCCGAATAAAGTGACCCAAGCCGCTCCTTCAAGAGCAAGGCCTCTGGGCTGATCTTGCGGGCAAACAGGAAATCCTGGCTGAGTAGAAGATCATAATGGTCGTTGTAAAAGGTGACCGGCATCCCGTAATCCGAGAACATCAGAAAGGTCAGCGTCCGGCATTCGATCTCGTTTTCGGGCACGAGGTGCCGCACAAGAGTTTGAAAAAAGGTCTCGTCAGGGATCCATGTGGTGCTGAAAAAGCGCATAACATCCCGTCGCTGCCTGACGAAATCGAGGATCGCCTCAATCGTCCGACGCCGCAGACACCACCATTGGCTGCCGATCTGAATCTCGAGATCTTCAGGAACCTTGCGTTTCAATCCCAGCTTTCTCTGCAGATTGAAGCTTTGATAAAAGATCCACTTTTGAGTGCGCTCGTTGAAATAGTGGCGGTAGATCAGCCGCTCTTCCTTCATTCCGGTCTTGATCCAGTCCGACGCGAAAAAGTCAAAGCTTTCGATGAAGTCCGCATCCATACGGTCCAGATACGCATGCGCATACTCGGCGGTCTTGATCGCCTGGCAATCCCCCGACAGCATGTAGAAATGGGTTGCACGGGGAAACGCCTCGACCGCCGCTTCGACGGCGTAGAGTGTCGCCTGCACCAGCGACCATTCTCCCCAGCCACACTTGATTCGCTTCTTGGCGAAGGTGACGTTTGGGTTGTCCGACAGCGCCGTATGGATCGCCGTGTAGGCCGCTGCGTCAGCGCGGGCATCGAAATGGATGGATAAATAATCTCCGACCGCTGTCAGGCTCAGCGCCTGTCGGATGATTGCGTCCGGGTCCTTGTGACACAGTAGTATGAAGGCAATATTCGCCATTCAGCTCTTCATTTGCCCAACTTTTACCTCGTTCTTGTAGTGATAAGCGTGTTCAGAGATTGAATAAACCGACTTTCTTTGATTTTTTGTATACGTTACCGGACGACAAGAGCCCGGAACGAGGCTGGAGGCGGCAGA
This sequence comes from Marivita cryptomonadis, assembly GCF_002115725.1. Taxonomy (GTDB): domain Bacteria; phylum Pseudomonadota; class Alphaproteobacteria; order Rhodobacterales; family Rhodobacteraceae; genus Marivita; species Marivita cryptomonadis. The sequence goes on along the minus strand of NZ_JFKD01000018.1, from coordinate 66,918 downwards.
ACGATGGGATTTCCCGGCACATGGATGACCGAAAGCGAAAGCATGGTTTATCGCGTGGTCCCGAAATGCGCATGCTCGACCATTGGTCAGATCATGTTCTATTCCGACCATGGCACGTTTTTTGACGGCGACATCCACGACGCGCAAAGTGGCTTGCACAAATGGGCGCTGGACCACTCGAAAGACCCGATCACGCAGCGCATTCAGGCGCATGACACCTATGCCTTCACCTGCGTTCGCAACCCATATACCCGCATCCTGAGCTCGTTCTTCGACAAGATTTGCGGCATCCAGCGCAACGGTAAACGTTATCGGGGCAACCTTGTACCACTTCTGATCCAGAAATATGGGATCGAAGTCGGCGGCGATGACGGCAAACAGGATTTCGATCAGATCAAAAGCTTCCGTCGCTTCCTGCTGTTTGCCCGCGACACCATTCGCTGGCGCCGCCCGATGGATCCGGACATTCACTGGTCGGCAATGTCAGGCCATATCAGCACGTTCATCGTCAACGGCGGCCAGTATAACAACATCTTCTGGACCGAAAGCTTCAATGACGGCATGGCTGATGTTCTCAAACACGTTGAAACGAAACAGAAAATCGACCTAAGTGAAATCCCGCGCTTCAACGAAAGCGAAGGGCACGGGCCGAAACGGGCCCATCCGGTCGAGGATTATTTTGATGATCTGTCGATGCACCTGATCTACGAAATCTACAAAAAGGATTTCGAGCTCTTCAAATACGATTTCGAAAATCCTGGGAACAAGATGCCCATCGGAGAGATCGACCTCGACGAAGTCCACGCCAAACTGGGTGATTGACGGCAGGAGCTTTAGGATCAACGCTTTTCGAAAAGCATTTCTAAGCCGCTTCGAAGCGGCTTTCCGCGCCAATCAATCCGGCAGCTCGTCCGAAGGAATGATCGGAAAAAACGCGCCATCCGACCAGACACCAAACCAGCTTTGACCATCCAGCATGTGATGCGCTCCACATTCGACCAAGCGGTAGAAGCTCTTGCGATCGATCAACGCCTCCAGATTGGCACGCACAAGCACATAAGGTGACGGCTCCCCGGTCTCCGCATCCCGCTCGACCCGGATCGGATGCTCCGGCCCCGCAACAGCCGTATCGCCCACATGGGTGGTGAAGGTCAGAACCTGCGCCTCGCCCTCACCCACAGCTTCAAAATCCGTGGCGACAAATGGCGCGTCATCCACTGTGATGCCCACTTTTTCGACAGGGGTCACAAGAAAATATTTGTCGCCATCTTTCCGCAGGATCGACGAGAATAGTTTGACCAGAGGCGCGCGCCCGATCGGTGTCCCAAGATAGAACCACGTCCCGTCACGGGCGATGCGCATGTCCAGATCACCGCAAAAGGGCGGGTTCCACAAATGGACCGGCGGCAAACCTTTGCTCTTGGTGGCGCGAACAGAGGCAGCGATGCCTTCGGCCGACGGAATAACACGATCTTGTGCGCTCATTGCTTTTGCCATTTTCCCTTTGCGCGTTACACTTTCCTGAAACAGACGTAATGCGCAAGGGAGACACGTCATGGCCACAGGCGAAGATTTGGTCGCAGAGATCGAAGCGCTGGAAGACAAGCTGGCGCAGGCCAAGACCGCAATCACCCGCCGCTTTATCGGTCAGGAACGTGTGGTCGAACTGACGCTGACCTCGCTATTGTGCGGCGGCCATGGTCTTCTGATCGGCCTTCCCGGCCTTGGAAAAACCCGTCTGGTTGAAACCGTGTCGACGGTCATGGGCCTGAATGGCAACCGCGTTCAGTTCACCCCCGACCTGATGCCCGCCGACATCCTTGGTTCCGAAGTTCTGGAAACCGGAAGCGATGGCAGCAGGGCGTTCAAGTTCATTCAGGGTCCAATCTTCTGTCAGCTCCTGATGGCCGACGAAATCAACCGCGCCAGCCCACGGACACAGTCGGCGCTGTTGCAGGCGATGCAGGAAAAGGTCGTCACAGTCGCGGGCGAAACCCGCAAATTGGATGCGCCGTTCCATGTTCTGGCGACCCAGAACCCGATTGAACAGGAAGGCACCTACCCGCTTCCCGAGGCGCAGCTTGACCGTTTCCTCGTGCAAATCGACGTGCAGTATCCCGACCGCAAGACAGAAAAGGAAATTCTGCTCGCCACCACCGGAGCAGAAGAAGCAGACGCCTATGAGGTGTTCACCTCAGCCGAACTGATCGCGGCGCAGAAACTGCTGCGGCGCATGCCCGTCGGTGATGCCGTGGTCGAAATGATTCTCGATCTGGTCCGCGCCTTCCGTCCGCATGATCCGTTGTCTGGCGAACGCGTCAAAGACACTGTCGCATGGGGGCCCGGCCCGCGTGCTGCACAAGCGCTGATGCTGACGGTGCGCGCGCGCGCCTTGCTTGAGGGGCGCCTTGCCCCGTCGCCGCAAGACGTGATCAATATGGCCCGCCCCGTTTTGACCCACCGTATGGCGCTCACGTTCTCGGCCCGTGCCCGTGGTGAGGATCTTGGCAGCCTGATTGACGAAGTGGCCCACCGCATGGTGGCGACCGAGGCCGCTGCGTGACAACCATCACCGCCCTCCGTCAACGCTCGGAAGAAGAAGCGGCCAAGCTGCCCGCGCTTTTGGCACGGGCAGAACACCTGGCGGGAACGGTCCTCTTGGGCGAACACGGTCGACGCCGGTCTGGCTTGGGCGATGATTTCTGGCAATACCGCCCCATGCAGCAAGGTGATGCTCTCCGCGATATCGACTGGCGGCGGTCCGCCCGCAGCGACACGCAATTCGTGCGCGAACGCGAATGGCAGATCGCACAAAGCGTCATTGTTTGGGTTGATCAGGCCGCGTCGATGCGCTTTGCCTCCGACGCCAATCTAAGCACAAAAGCCGACCGCGCCCGTACACTGGCTCTGGCAAGCGCAATTTTGTTGATCAGGGGCGGTGAGCGGGTTGGGCTGACCGGATTTGAACTTCCGCCCCGGCGTGGTCAGGCACAGATCACACGCTTGGCACAGATGTTGTCCGTTGATCATGGCGACGATTACGCCGAACCCGAGGCGCGCGGGATGATCCCGCAATCGCGCGCAATCTTCTTTTCCGATTTCCTCGGCGATCCCGCCCCGGTCGAAGCCGCCCTGACCAAAGCGGCCGACCGTGGCGTACGGGGTGCCTTGGTGCAAATCCTTGATCCAAGCGAAGAGAGCTTTCCCTTCGACGGCCGCACGATCTTCCAAAGCATCGGCGGCGGTATTGTGCACGAAACACTAAAGGCAGGCGACCTGCGGACGCAGTATCTTGATCGGTTGGCTGAACGCAAAGACCGGCTGGAACGCCTGTCGCGGGTAACCGGCTGGCAATATCTTTGCCACCACACAAGTGAGAGCGCGCAATCGGCGCTTCTCTGGATTTACCGGGCTATGGATGGGGCTCACGGATGACGCTATTTGGCATCGGCTTTGCGACACCCTGGCTTCTGCTGACGCTTCTCGCGCTGCCGATCCTTTGGCTGATCCTGCGTGCAGTGCCCCCGGCACCGATCCGCCGCATGTTCCCCGGCGTTGTGCTGCTGCTCGGCCTCAAGGACGACGATCAGGTCAGTGACCGCACTCCGTGGTGGTTGCTGCTGCTCCGAATGTTGGCAGTCGCAGCCCTGATCATTGGTCTTGCCGGTCCTATCCTGAACCCGCAGACCGACGACATCACGGCAAATGACGGCCCGCTTCTTGTTGTCATGGATGGTTCTTGGGCCAGTGCGGCAAGCTGGCGCGCGCGAACACAAGCGCTGGACGGCTTGCTTGCCCAAGCCGCCCGCGATGACCGCCGCGTGGCATTGCTCAAGTTGAGCACACCTGAACCCACCAGCTTCCAAACCGCAGACGATCTGCGGGCACGCTTGGTCGGTCTGTCTCCTGAACCTTGGGAACCGGGTGAGGCCCAAATCACCCGCGCACTCGAGCTTTTGCCCGAAGGTGATTTCGACACCTATTGGATGTCCGACGGGCTGGAACGCGACAGCCGTGCACCCCTTCTGACGACCCTCCAAGACCGTGGAACTGTCACTGTGTTTCAGGCCGGACAATCCATCCTCGGCCTTGCGCCAGCGCGGTTCGAAGATGGCAACATCGTCCTGACCGCCCTACGTGCCCGGTCGGGCAGTGACCGCGAAGTGACAATCCTTGCCCAAGGGCGCGACCCCGCGGGCAACCCTGCCGTTCTGGCGCGCGCCACCGCCACCTTTGACGCCAACGCCACCGCGACCGAAACCGCGCTGTCATTGCCTTCGGAACTGCGCGCACGGATCACCCGGTTCGAAATCGAAGGCAACCGCAGCGCCGGTGCCACAACCCTGCCCGACGACAGCCTGCGTCGCCGCGAAGTCGCTCTGATGGCTGGCCGCGAAGACCGCGAGGGGCTGCAACTTCTCTCGCCCCTGCATTATCTCGAAAAGGCGCTTGAACCCAGCGCCGACCTGCTCAGTGGCGCGCTGATGGATATGATCCCGGCGAACCCGGATGTGATCGCGCTGGCCGATGTGGCCACGATGGGCGCCGCCGAGGAAGACGCCCTGCTCGACTGGCTCGATGGCGGTGGCATCCTGTTGCGCTTTGCCGGGCAACGCCTTGCCGCAAGCGACATCAGCCGCGAAACCGAAGACCCGCTGATGCCCGTGCGCCTCCGCGCCGGAGGCCGCAGCGTCGGTGGCGCGATGAGCTGGGGAGAACCAAAATCGCTGGCCGAATTCAGCGAAGACAGCCCGTTCTACGGCCTTTCCATCCCACCCGACGTGACCGTGACAGCGCAAGTCATGGCACAGCCAGACCCGGCTTTGGCCGAAAGGGTGATCGCGCAGCTCACCGACGGCACGCCACTGGTCACCCGCAAAGCCGTAGGTCAGGGCCAGATCATTCTGTTCCACGTCACGGCCAATGCGGAATGGTCGTCCCTGCCATTGTCCGGCCTCTTCGTGCAGATGCTTGAACGTCTCGCCATTGCCGCAGGAAGCGCAAGCCAGCCCAGCGCAGAAGACCTCGCTGGAACGATTTGGCAGCCGAACATGGTACTGGACGCGTTCGGATCGCTGAACGATGGCAGCACACTGCCCGGTGTGCCCGGCGAAAACATGGTCGACGCCGATCTTGGCCCCGATCTGCGACCCGGCCTTTACCAAAGTCAGGACCGCACCATGGCCCGCAACGTGCTGTCGTCCGACACTACGCTGACTCCGGTCACGTGGCCCTCCGACATTACAGTAGAAGGGCTGACCCAGTCCGAAGAAACTCCGCTGGCAGGCTGGCTCCTCGCCCTCGCAATCGCGCTCCTCTTGGCAGACATCATCGCCTCGCTGTTCCTCTCCGGTCGCCTGTCTGGGCCCCGCGCCACCACGGCGGCGGGCATGGTCTTCGCTCTGCTGCTGATGCCGACCGCCCCCGCGCAGGCGCAATCCACCGAAGATCAGTTCGCTCTCGCGGCCACAGCCGAGGTGACATTCGCCCATGTCATCACCGGCGACACCACTCTGGACCGCACAGCGCAGGCTGGCCTGTTGGGCCTGTCCGAGACACTGTTCTTCCGCACATCCGTCGAACCCGCGGCACCAGTCGCAGTGAACTTGGAAACCGACGAACTGGCATTCTTCCCGTTCCTGTATTGGCCGATCACACCCGACCAACCCACACCTTCGGCCGAAGCCTATGCCAAGCTGAACACCTACCTGCGCTCTGGCGGGATGATCATGTTCGACACCCGCGATGCGGACATCGCTCGTTTCGGCACCGGCAGCCCGAATGGCCGCAAGCTGCAACAACTGGCAGCACCGCTGGACATTCCGCCGCTTGAACCCGTGCCAGAGGACCACGTGCTCACCCGCACCTTTTACCTGCTTCAGGATTTCCCCGGCCGCCACAACAGCCGCGATGTCTGGGTCGAAGCCGCACCACCCGATGCCGAACTGGTCGAAGGCATGCCCTTCCGCAACCTCAACGACAATGTCACTCCGGTGATCATCGGCGGCAACGATTGGGCGTCAGCCTGGGCGATGGATGAACGCGGCAACGCTTTGTTCCCCATCGGACGCGGCTATTCCGGCGAACGCCAGCGCGAGATCGCGTATCGCTTCGGAGTCAATCTGGTCATGCACGTGCTGACCGGGAACTACAAATCCGATCAGGTTCACGTGCCTGCACTTCTTGACAGATTGGGCAATTGATGACCGGCAGCATTGTCTTCGATCCACTTCTCCCGTGGCTGTTCATCGCTGTTCTGGCAACGCTCGCCGCACTTGGAGTAGGTTTGGCACTCTGGCGCGGCTTGCAGGGCTGGGCGCTGCGCGCGCTGGCTGCTCTGGTCGTGCTCGCAGCTTTAGCACAGCCATCCTATCAGGTCGAAGACCGCGCCCCGCTGTCCAACATCGTTCTGATCGTTGAAGACAAAAGCGCCAGCCAATCGCTGGGGGATCGCCTGAACGACACCACCAACGCCGCCGTGTCTCTGGCCGCACAACTTAACGCCCGCGACAACACAGAAATCCGCCGGATCGAGGTGCGCGACGGCGAAGGCGACACTGGCACGCTGCTCATGTCCGCCGTCTCTGATGCTTTGGCCGAAGAACCGCGCGGCCGTATTGCGGGTATCTTCCTGCTCAGCGACGGGCGCGTCCATGATCTGGAACGCACTCCAGACCTTCCCGCGCCGCTTCACCTGCTGCTAACGGGCAAGGAAACTGACTGGGACCGCCGACTGATCGTCAAGAACGCTCCGGCCTTCGCCATCCTTGGTGAACCCGTCACTCTGACCTTGCGTGTCGAAGACGACGGCGCGGCCCCGCAAGCCACCTCGACCGTGATCGATATCTCAGTCGACGGCGCAGAGCCGCAGCGCTTTGACATGCCCATTGGCGAAGACATCGAATTGCCGATCACCCTGCCCCACGGCGGGCTGAACGTGATCCAGTTCACCATTCCCACTGCTGACGACGAACTGACCGACCGCAACAACACCGCGCTTGTCCAGATCAACGGCGTGCGCGACCGTCTGCGCGTTCTTCTGGTGAGCGGTGAACCACACGCAGGCGGTCGCACATGGCGCAACTTGCTCAAGTCCGACAGCTCGGTTGATCTGGTGCATTTCACCATCCTGCGCCCACCTGAAAAGCAGGACGGTGTCCCGGTCACCGAACTGTCTCTGATCGCCTTCCCGACCCGCGAATTGTTCCTTGAGAAGATCGAGGATTTCGACCTGATCATCTTCGACCGCTACAAGCGGCGCGGCATCCTGCCTGCGATCTATCTCGACAACGTGGCAAACTATGTCGAAGGGGGCGGCGCTGTCTTGGTCGCAGCTGGTCCCGATTTCGCCAGTGCCGACAGCATTTACCGCTCTCCTCTGGCAGATATCATTCCCGCCGAACCCACCGCTCGCGTGATCGAACGCGGCTACCGTCCCGCCATCACCGATCTTGGCAACCGCCACCCCGTCACCTCCGGCCTTGCCGGGGCCGACACATGGGGCCGTTGGATGCGCCAGATCGAGGTCGATCCTATCGGCGGCGACGTCGTGATGAGCGGCATTGACGACAAACCGCTGCTCGTCCTTGACCGCGTCGGTGAAGGCCGCGTTGCGCTGATTGCGTCGGATCATGCTTGGCTCTGGTCGCGCGGCTTCGAGGGCGGCGGCCCACAGCTCGACCTGCTCCGCCGTCTGGCGCACTGGATGATGAAGGAACCGGAGCTCGAGGAAGAAGCCCTGTGGGCCGAACCCACGGGCCAGACCATGCGCATCATCCGCCGTACGCTTGACGAGACCGTTGGTAAGGTCACCGTCACCCGCCCCGATGGCAGCGAGGAAGAGATCACGCTGAACGAGGTAACACCGGGCCGTTTTGAGGCGCTCTACACCGGACCCGAGATTGGTCTCTATCGCTTGGCCGAAGGTGATCAGGATGCAGTTGTGGGCCTGGGCCCTGCCGCCCCGCGCGAATTCGAACAGACGATCGCCAGCGGTGATCTGCTTGAGCCTGCCGTCGATGGCACACGCGGCGGAGTTCGCCGTCTGGAAGAGGGCCTGCCCAGCATCCGCGCCGTTGGCGAAGGCCGCCCTGCAGCTGGCCGCGGCTGGCTTGGCATCACCCCCCGCGAGGCGTTCGAGACCCTGGACGTCACCCAGACGCCAATGCTGCCGGGTTGGCTTGTCCTGCTTCTGGCCTCGGGCCTGATCCTTGGCGCTTGGCTGCGAGAAGGGCGGCGGACGTAAGACTCTGTTAACAAAAGATTAAAGGGTCCGATCCGGACGCATTGTTTCGCGCGCGAAACATTTGGGCCGGACCGGACCTATTCTCAAACACAGCGCAGAAATTAAAAAGGCCGGTCCATCGAACCGGCCTTTCAATGCGTGATGCTTGACGTTTAGCCGCCAACTTTCTCGTCGATGATTTCCTGGAATTCACCATAGCTCATGTTGGAATAAGTCGTCCCGTTGATCACGAAAGACGGTGTCGAGCTGATTCCGTGCTCTTCGGCGTTGGCTTGATACCACTCAATCAGCCCACGCGCCTTGTCACCATTGCTCAAACACGCCTCAAGCTGGTCATTTTCCAGCCCGGCAATCCGTCCGATCTTACGTAGTTCATCCGCGATTGCCGCTTCCGAACCTGCACGGCTCCATTCGCCCTGCGTGTCATAGATCATTTCGGTAATGCCGAAAAAGCGGTCTTCACCACCACAGCGGGCCACCAGCGACCCCCAAAGGCCGTAACGGTCGAAATACACCTCGCGGTAGGTGAATTTGACCTTGCCGGTGTCGATGTAATCGGCCTTCAAATCCTTAAAGACGCCCTTGTGGAACGTCGCGCAATGCGGGCAGGTGAAAGACGCGTATTCGATGATTTCGACCGGCGCATCTTCGGCGCCAAGAACCATTTCCTGAATGGTGACATCCGCCGCAGCGCTTTCCTGCGCATTGGCTGCACCCGGCAGCGCGATGGCTTGCCCGTTGATCGTGGGCGCTTGACCCGTCGTTCCGGCGACCCACCATCCAGCGCCCGCCACGAGGGCCGTTGCCAGTGCAATCGTCATCAACCGTTGTTTCATTGCGAAACCCTTTGCTCTGTTTGCCGTAGGACCTAGGTCCGATTTTGAGTTTTTGAATAGACGTTTGTGGCCAGACGTTCCAGCGCCGCGCGCAAACCGTCGTCCTGAACGCCCCCAGCCATCTTCTGGGCTTCCGGTAGAATTGCGGCAGGCGTGTCATCCTGCGCCGATTTGGGGCGGTGATCGAAACTCACCTGACCTTCGGAAAACCCGGTCGCCGCCGTCTGCGTGATCCGCACCTTGGAAATCGCGTTATATCCGTAAACCGCGTTGACCTTTTCGCGCAGCTTTTCTTTCTGCATCTCAAGGATGGGCGCATTGGCCCCCGTGGTCAGCAACGTCAGCGTTGCGCCAAAGCCGCTCCGCCCATAGCGCACTTCGACAGGTCGACTGATCGCCGCGATGTCGTCGCCCGCGATCTCGGCCCAGTGGGTCAACAACCGCGATTGCGCAAAGCCACGCGTTTCCGAGGTCTTGCGGATCTGTGTCTGCAAGAGGCTCGAAGTGCGTTTGAAGCCATGTGTCTGACTGTTGCGCGGCGCCATGTTTGACTCCCTTGTCCGAACGCTATTCTAGTGGTGCTGCGCCGTTGCAACCACCCCACAAATGAGAGCCGAAATCAAAGGTATGTCAGACCTGCGTGATCCGCCCGATCCCTCCCTGCTGCTTGAATGGTACGACAGGCACGCCCGCCAGATGCCATGGCGCGTCGGACCCAAGGCACGCGCCCAAGGCATGTGGCCTGATCCCTACCGCGTATGGATGTCCGAAATCATGCTGCAACAAACCACCGTTGCCGCCGTCAAAAGCTATTTCGAAGCGTTCACCACCCGCTGGCCCACGGTCAGCGATCTGGCACAGGCGGAAGACGCAGATGTGATGGCCGCATGGGCCGGGCTTGGGTACTACGCCCGCGCCCGCAACCTGCTCAAATGCGCGCGCGTCGTGCAACACGATCATGCAGGCGTGTTTCCCAACACCTATGACGGCTTGATCGCGCTACCGGGAATCGGCCCCTACACCGCTGCCGCCATCGCCTCGATCGCGTTTGACCTGCCGGAAACCGTGCTGGATGGAAATGTCGAACGGGTGATGGCGCGGCTGTATGACGATCACACGCCGCTGCCCGCTGCGAAACCTGTGCTGATGCAATACGCCTCGGCGCTGACACCGCAGACACGCCCCGGCTGCTATGCCCAAGCGGTGATGGATCTGGGTGCCACCATCTGCACCCCCCGCAACCCCGCATGCGGTCTTTGCCCGTGGCGCAAATCTTGCGCGGCATGGGACGCGGGCACCGCCAAGGAGTTGCCCAAGAAATCACCGAAAAAGCGCAAACCCACCCGGTTCGGCATTGCCTACCTTGCCCGCCGGGTAGATGGCGCATGGCTTTTGGAACAACGCCCGGACAGTGGCCTGCTGGGCGGCATGCTGGGCTGGCCCGGCAGCGACTGGGGCGATGCACCGACCGAAGATCCCCCGATCCGTGCCGAATGGCGCACCCTTCCTGCAGAGGCGCGGCACACCTTCACGCATTTCCATCTGCGGCTCACGGTGAAAACTGCGCTAGTGCCAATGGACCGGGCCCCCGCACGCGGCATGTTCATCGAACCAGACACATTTGACCCGAACGACCTGCCAACGGTGATGCGCAAGGCGCATGCGTTGACACTGGGCAAATAACGCAACGTCACGTCAATATTGGTCGACGGCGGTTCTGCCGTTAGTGTGAATGATGTCTGGAAACATATTGGCCCCCATGTCTGACAGCACTCTGCATACGTCCTCAGACCGCCTTCCCTTGAAAGCGGCCCTGCCGTTCTGGCTTTCGCTGTTCATGATCCCACTTGTGCTATCGGCAGCGCTTGTCGGAGGCATTTGGGTGGTGGTGCCCATCATCGCCGCATGGGGCGTCTTCGCCACGCTTGATGCCGCCTTGGGCCTTGATGCCAACAATCTTGATCCACAGACAAAGGACAGCGCACTCTACTGGCACCGAATGATCACGCTGATCTGGCCACCGCTTCAGTTCCTGATGATCTTTGGCCTGATCTGGTACATTCCCCGGGTCGACCATCTGAACCCGCTTGAAATCTATCTGGTGACGGTAGGAATGGGAGTTTTATCGGGCAGCGTCGGCATCGTCTACGCGCATGAACTCATGCACCAGCGCAACAGGCTGGAACGCTGGCTGGGCGACATCCTGATGTGCATGGCGCTTTACGGGCATTTTCGGTCCGAACACCTGCTGGTGCACCACCGCCATGTCGGCACCCCTCGCGATCCGGTCACGGCCCGCTACAACGAAAGCTTCTGGCGGTTTTATCCACGTGTCCTCAAGGGATGTTTGCTGTCCTCGTTTCGCGCCGAACGCGACATGCTGGCCCGCAAGACACTGCCGTGGTGGCATGCCAGCAATCCGTTCTGGCGCTACTGGGGGCTTCAGGCCGCGTTCCTGTTGCTGGCCTTTGGGCTCGGCGGCTGGCTTGGGGTGCTGATCTTCGTGCTACAAGCCTTGTCGGCGATCTTCCAGTTGGAGGTCGTGAACTATGTCGAGCATTACGGACTGACGCGAAAATATCTTGGCGACGGCAAGTACGAGCATGTCAAACCGCGTCACAGCTGGAATGCATCACACAAGGCGTCGAACTGGTTTCTGATAAACCTGCAACGGCACTCCGATCATCACTACAAACCGGATCGGCGCTTTCCTCTGTTGCAAACCTATGAAGAGGACGAGGCGCCGCAATTGCCCTATGGCTATCCGGTGATGACCTTTTTCGCACTGTTCCCGCGCAAATGGCGGGCGATGATGAACCCCCGCGTCACTGCATGGCGCGAGAGGTACTATCCCGAGATCGACGACTGGTCCGACTATAACAAGGCCCGGCACGGACTGTAATCCGGCACCGGGCCAAAACGCTTCGAAGCGTTTTCGGCAATCCTTCGAAGGATTGCCGCGCAGTTCAAAGCTCGGCGAGCAACGCCTCGCCACCGGACACTTCGCAAACGCCGGGGCTTTCCTCGACATGCAGCTTGGTGACTTTGCCATCTTCGACCAGCATCGCATACCGCTTGGAGCGGGCGATCAAGCCAGCGGGCGGGGCGTCGAAATCCATACCGATGGCCTTGGTGAACGCGCTTTCCGCATCGCCCAGCATGGTGATGCCGGCTTCGGTCGCGCCGGTGGCCTCGCCCCAGGCTTTCATCACGAACGGATCGTTGACCGACACGCAGATGATCTCGTCCACGCCTTTTGCGGCAAACTGGTCTTTGGTGCGGATAAAGCTGGGCACATGCGCTGAATGGCAGGTCGGTGTGAAGGCGCCGGGAACGGCGAAGATCACAACTTTCTTGCCTTTGGCATGGTTGGCCAACGCCACGGCCTCAGGGCCGTCAGCCCCCATTTTCACAAGTGTTGCGTCTGGAAGTGTATCACCCTGTGCGATTGTCATCGTCGGTCCCTCGTTGATGAATTGCATTCTCGATGCTCTGCCATATAGGGTCGCGCGCAACCAGACCAATGGCAGGGCGGAAAAAGGTTTAGCGATGAAGCATGTAATTGTAGTCGGCGCCGGGCAAGCCGGGGCATCCTGTGTTGCCCGATTGCGTGCCAAAGGGTTCGACGGCCAAATAACTCTGATCGGCGAAGAGCCGTTTCCGCCGTATCAGCGCCCGCCTTTGTCCAAGGCCTACTTGCTGGGCGAGATGGAGCGAGACCGGCTGTATCTGCGGCCTGAGAGTTTCTATGCGGAACAGGACATCACGTTGAAGCTTGGCACCCCGGTGACGGCGATTGATCCGGTGGAACAAACACTGACTGTGGGCGATGACGTGCTGCACTATGACGATCTGGTCCTGACCACCGGCTCAACCCCGCGCCGCTTGCCTGCCGCTATTGGCGGGGATCTCGACGGGGTAATGGTCGTACGCGGGTTGCAGGACGTGGACGCAATGGCGCCACGCTTTGCCAAGGGCGCGCGGGTGCTGATTGTGGGGGGTGGTTATATCGGGCTTGAGGCGGCGGCCGTGGCGGCCAAACTAGAACTGAGCGTGACACTGGTCGAGATGGCCGACCGCATCTTGCAACGAGTCGCAGCCCCTGAAACCTCGGACTATTTCCGGCAGGTCCACAGCAGACATGGTGTGGATATTCGCGAAGGCGTCGGATTAGATCATCTGACCGGAGCGGAGGGTCGGGTGACCGGCGCTGTGCTAAGCGATGGCAGCACTGTCGAGGTGGATTTCGTGCTGGTCGGTGTGGGGATTGTTCCGAACACGCAACTAGCCGAGATGGCGGGTGTCGAGATCGACAACGGCATCGCGACGGACGCGCAGGGACGCACGTCGGACCCGCACATCTGGGCGGCGGGGGATTGCGCCTCGTTCCCGTTAAATGGTCAGCAGATGCGGCTTGAAAGCGTGGGCAATGCCATCGACCAAGCAGAATGTGTGGCAGACAATATTCTGGGAAGCGACCGCCCCTATGAGGCCAAGCCGTGGTTCTGGTCGGATCAATACGATGTCAAATTGCAGATTGCGGGTCTCAGCACCGGCTATGACAAGATCGTCACGCGCCATGGTGAAGACGGGGTAGTGTCGTTCTGGTACTACGCAGGCGACCAGTTGTTGGCCATCGACGCGATGAATGATCCGCGCGCCTACATGGTGGGCAAGCGGCTTATCGAGAGCGGAAAGTCCCCCGCACCGGATGCGGTGGCTGATCCGGCCACCGACCTCAAGGCGCTGCTCAAGGCGTGAGGATCATTGCGGGCACATGGCGCGGACGGGCGCTGACCAATGTGGGCAAGGGTGATCCCGGTGCGCATCTACGACCCACGACGGACCGGGTCCGCGAAAGCCTGTTCAACATGCTTGCGGGCGGGCGATTTGGTGATCCGTTCGAGGGTGCACATGTGCTCGACCTTTTTGCAGGGACCGGGGCGCTTGGGTTGGAGGCGCTGTCGCGCGCGGCGGTGTCGGCAGTGTTTGTCGATGACGGGCGCAAGGCGCAGTCTCTGATCAAGGAAAACCTCAAGCTGTTGCGCTGCGAAACGGGACGGGTGATCACAAGGGATGCCACGCGGTTGCCACTCTGTGATACGGATCCAGCCACGCTGGTGTTTCTTGATCCGCCCTATGGCAAGGGGCTGGGGGACAAGGCGCTTGCGGCTGCGGTGAAAGCCGGTTGGCTGGCCGAGGGCGCGCTGATCGTTTGGGAAGAAAACGTGCCTCAATTGGCGCCTGAAGGTTTCACCCGACTGGATGCACGGCGCTATGGCGACACGCATGTGACCGTGTTGCGATTTGGGAAAATGGCTGACCTGTGATAGTGTTGTTCTATGGATATCTACAGCCCGACCCTTGAAGAGTTGCGTGTGCTGGAGACGCGCGCGCAGGCAGACACATCATCGCCGCGGCGTGACGGGCCGGTTTTGATGGCCGATTGCACCACGCCGCTGGCCGGAGAAACGCTCTTGTCGCTGCTTTGGAAGCGCTGGGACAGCGAGGACTGAACCCGCGCGGGTGGTTTTGCGTCGACTCAAAACGACGCGGCACCGATGCCGCGTCACTTGTTGTTAGGACTGCGCCTTATCCGTCCGTCCCGCTGGCGGTGCCTCGGGTCGCCTCGACGGCGTTGCGCGCGTCTTCGACTAGCTTAACACCGTCAAGCCCACGTTCGGTCATCTCGGCGATCCAGCCCTGCGTGACCTCATCGCCCAGCGCCACGATCTTCGCTGTGACCTCTTCGCTGAGCGTCGCAATCTCGTTGCCAGCATCTTCCATCAGGACGAACCCGTCGCGATCACCCGTGTCGTGGGCTCGGCCTGCCATTGCAGACGTCTCAAGACCCGAATTGGCGTCGATCACCGCTTTCAGGTCATCGGGCAGCGCGTTGTAGCTGTCGGTGTTCATCGCCCAGATGAAGTAGAGGTTGTAGAGAGACTTGTCGCCTGCCACGTCTGTATGGCTATCGGTCAACTCGTCGAGTTTCAGCGAGGGCGACATTTCCCATGTGATCACACCACCATCGACCACACCTTTGGACAGCGCTTCGGGGAATTGCGGCACCGGCAGGCCGATGGGTTCGGCCCCCAGTTTGTCGAGCAGCAGTGTCGCCGGACGCGATGGGCCGCGCAGTTTGAGGCCTGCGAAATCGCTCAGGTCTTCGATGGCCGCGCCTTTCTTGTGTACGATACCCGGCCCGTGCATGTGGGCGGCGATCAGGTGGACATCGGCGAAATCGTCCATCAGGTGCTTTTGCGTGAATTCCCACGCCGCGCGCGAGGCTTCTTCGGCGCTTTTGGTGACCATGAAGGGGAGTTCCAGCGCCTCGGCTTCAGGGAAACGGCCCGGTGTGTAGCCTGGGATCACCCAGCCGCCGTCGATCACGCCGTCGCGGATCAGGTCATATTGCGCTGTGGCTTTGCCGCCAAGCTGCATGAAGGGATAGATCTCTATCTTGATGCGGCCGTTCGATTCTGCTTCGACTTTTTCGACCCATGGGTCGAGGAAGTACTTGGGGTTCGCCGAATTGGGCGAGACGAAGTGCTGGAACCGAAGGGTAACCTCCTGCGCGATACCAGTGGTTGCGGTGATGCCAAGCATGGCGGTGAGAGCGGCTGTCTTGAGAAAGGTCATGTCAGCGCCTCCTGTATGAAGCTATGTCCAAACGCTGCTGCACTGCAGCGCAGGGGGTATCTATGCTGTCCCTGTTACAGTTGCAAATCGTTCGCAACGCGGCGTGCCCTCGGATTGACCATGAAGTCTATGGCGTGATTGGCGAAATTCCCGATATGGGGGAATTAAAATCAATTCCTCCCCCATAGCGATAAAGCTGAAAATCAGAATTGCAGCATGGCGGACAGTAATGTTATTCACAAAATTGAATTTATCTCTGGGAGGAGACACAATGCTTTTGCGCCCAACCCGCCGGTCCTTTCTGAAAACCGCCGCCGCAATGCCGGCCTTTGCGCTTCCGGGCGCGCAGGCATTTGCTGAACTGGGTGGGCCGGAGGGTGGCAATCCCGGCTATTTCCGTTTCACCATGGGTGAGGCCAAGATCACGATTGTCTCTGACGGCTACCTGAGCCTGCCGACTGATGGTCTGGGCGTGAATGCCGATCCGGCCGAGGTGCAGGCGTTTCTGGCCGCGCACTACCTGTCGACCGAAACCAACACATCCCACACCAATCACCTGATCGTCGAGATCGGGGGCAACACCGTTCTGGTCGATGTGGGATCCGGCAACCGGTTCATGGACACCGCCGGGCGGCTTTGGGCCAATCTGGATGCGGCAGGGATCGACGCTTCTGGCATCACGCACGTGGTCATCACTCATGCGCATCCGGATCACATCTGGGGCGTCCGTGACGATTTCGATGAGGCGATCATTCCGGACGCGGCCTATTACCTTGGCGAAACCGAGCATGATTACTGGATGCAGGACGGGCTGGCGTCGCAGGTGCCTGCCGAGATGCAGCAATTCGTTGTCGGTGCGCAGAATTCGATCAATGTCGATGGTGCTGAATGGGAGCTGATGTCGGACGGGTTCGAAGTCGTGCCCGGTGTGCGGGTGATCGATTCGCCCGGCCATACGCCCGGCCATATGGCTGTGGTGGTGGAAAGCGGCGGGCAGCAGTTGATCGCTTTGGGCGATGCGATGAGCCACGCCTACACCAACTTTGCGCATCCCGACTGGTACAACAGTTTCGATGCTGACGGGGATCAGACCGTGGCGACGCGCACGCGGCTCTTGGATATGGCGGCGACGGATCGGATGGCGGTTCTGGGATATCACTTCCCCTTCCCCGGTGTCGGACATGTGATGCGCGATGGCGATGCCTACAGCTTTGTTCCCGCGCTTTGGAAGTTCGACTGACGGGCCGCGCGGAGATTTGCAGCGCGGTGGGACCACAAGAGGTGCCCCAGCGCGCCGAGCGCCGCAATTCCGGCTGCGGCGCCCAGCCATGTGAGGTCACCGACGGTTTGCACAAGGCCACCCACAGCAGAACCTGACGCAGTGCCAACATAGATCGCGGCAGCGTTGAGGGCGAGCACGACGCCCGCGAGGTTTGGCGCAAGCTGCATCAGGCGCACCTGTTGCGGTGCCATGAAGGACCAACCGAAGGCGGACCAGACGAAGGCCAGCACCAGCACCATCCACGGGGCCAGCGGCAGGCCGGAAAAGATCGGCATTAGAATGATCTGACCCAGACAGAGCAGCACCAGCGATGCGACAGACCCTAGACGGTCGGTGAGAAACCCACCCAGCAGGTTGCCCACAACAGCGCCTGCACCGAACACCAGAAGGACAAGCGTGATCCCGTCACGGCCAAAGCCCATCGTCTGTTCGAGCAGTGGCGCGAGATAGGTGAAGAGAATGTAGATCGCACCAAGGAAGGTTGCGGTGAACAGCACCGCGCCCATGATCAGCCCATCTTTCAG
Source organism: Marivita cryptomonadis (assembly GCF_002115725.1). Classification (GTDB taxonomy): domain Bacteria; phylum Pseudomonadota; class Alphaproteobacteria; order Rhodobacterales; family Rhodobacteraceae; genus Marivita; species Marivita cryptomonadis. Next base: position 49,389 of record NZ_JFKD01000018.1, on the reverse strand, counting down.
CGCGCGGCCCAGATCAGAAAGCGACACCGGCGTAAAGCGCAGGCCAGCAGGCACTCGGACCCAGATCAGGATCGCGGACAGGATCGCCAGCGCCAGCACCATCCAAAAGGCCATGCGCCAGCCAAAGGTATAGGCGATCCAGCCTCCTGCAGGGACACCGATCACCTGAGACAACGTCAGACCGAAATAGAAGGCCGAGATGGCCTTGCCCTGCGCGGCAGGTGCCGCCAACGCCATAACCACCGCAGCGCCCACAGGGGTGACCACGCCAGCGCCAGCGGCGGCCAAAGCGCGGGCGATGTAAAGGATTGTCACGTTCGGCGCGAGGGCCGCCAGCAGTGCGCCCAGCGCAAAGATCGCCATTCCAGCGGCGATCACACGGCGTCGGCCAATCCGACCGGTGACGGATACCAAAATCGGAGACAGGACTGCATAGGCCAGCGCATAGGCGGTCATCGCCCCTCCGGCTGCAGCGGTGCTGACATCGAGGTCAGAGGCCAGCAGAGGCACCATGCCGATCACTACGAAAGCGCCCATGCCGATCACAAAATTGCAGGCCGACAACAGCGCGATGAGGCCGACGGGCGGTCGGCTTGTATCTGTCTGCGATGTCATTCGGGTTATCCTTCGCGCGGTGCTGCGGCGCGGCTGAGGCGGTCGTTGATCGCGATACCTAGCCCTTCGTGTGGAATAGGCGAGACTGCGATTGTGCCCCCGGCCATTGCATCGAGGCGGTGCAGATAGTCAAAGAGATGCGCCGCTGCCTCGACCAAATCCTCGGCTTCGGACAGGTTGAGGTCGCAGTCCACATCGCCGAACCCGAGACGCAGGTCTCCCGGCTCCCATTCGGTCGCGTTGAGGCGCACCAGCGCTGTCGGCGCGTAGTGGGACATCAGTTGACCGGGGGCAGAAATTGCCTCGGCCTTATGGCGCACAGCAAGGTGGCGACCGAGTGTCTGTGCCAGTTCCTGTTCGGTGATGCCTCCGGGGCGCAGCAAGACAGGTTTGTCGGTGAGACCGACAATGGTCGATTCGACACCAACCTTGCACGGTCCACCATCGAGAATCGCAGCGACCCGCGCGCCAAGGCTGTCGGCCACATGGCGCGCCAGCGTGGGGCTGATTTGACCGGACCTGTTGGCCGAAGGGGCCGCAACGCCGCCACCAAATGCGCGCAGCACAGCGCGCGCAGAGGCGTGGACCGGAAGGCGCACCGCGATTGTATCTAGACCCGCGGACACCAATGGCGAGATCGGACTGTCCCCCTGTTTGCGCAGGACCAGTGTCAACGGGCCGGGCCAGTAGGTCTGCGCCAGAAGCTCTGCCTCTGGGGTCCAGTGGACGTGCTGTTTGAGCATGTCGAGATCGGCAAAGTGCACGATCAGCGGATTGAAGCTGGGTCGGCCCTTGGCCTCGAAAATCCGTGCAACAGCGTGATCGTCGCAAGCATCCGCACCCAATCCGTATACCGTCTCGGTCGGGAAGGCGACCAACCCGCCCGATCGCAGAACAGCCGCGGCTGCGGCGTGGCCCATTTGGGTGTCAGGCAACATATCAGGCAAGGTGGTGTTCATGAGTTATGACGCCGCGTTCTTGTTGATGGGGTGGGCCGCATTCGTCAGGGTCGCATCAAAAGCTGTCGGTTGCTTAGCGATCCAGCTCGCAATTGCCAAGCCACAGAACTTAAGTCCTGACGCCCGAGGAAAGTTGACTATGTCGTACCGCGCCCCTGTTTCCGAAATCCGTTTCCTGTTCGACCATGTGGTCGGCTTTGGCCAGGTTGCCGCAACAGAACGGTTCGCCGAGGCGACGCCCGAAACTGTAGAGGCCGTCCTGAGCGAAGCGGGAAAGCTGTGTGAAGACATCCTGTCGCCGCTTCAGCGTGCAGGCGATCTGCATCCAGCACAGCTCGAGAACGGGATCGTGCGCACGTCGCCGGGATATGCCGAGGGCTACCGCGCCATCGCAGACGGTGGGTGGATCGCGATTGCGGCTGATCCGAAGTACGGCGGGATGGGTCTGCCCATGGCCATGACGACTGCGGTCAATGAAATGATGAGCGCGGCGTGCCTTTCGCTGCAACTGGCGCCGTTGATGACGCAAGGCCAGATCGAGGCGTTGGAGCATCACGCCAGCGATGCCATCAAGGACCTGTATCTGCCCAAGCTGATTTCCGGCGAATGGATGGGCACGATGAATCTGACCGAGCCGCAAGCCGGGAGCGACGTGGGTGCCCTCACCACAAAGGCCGAACCCAAGGGCGACGGCACCTATGCGATCACGGGGCAGAAGATCTACATCTCTTGGGGCGACAATGACATCACCGAGAACGTGTGCCATCTGGTTCTGGCCCGCCTTCCAGACGCGGTCCCGGGCACCAAGGGGATCAGCCTGTTCCTCGTGCCCAAACGCCTTCCTGACGATAACGGTGTTCCCGGGGTGGCCAATGGCCTGAAGGTGGTGAGCTTGGAGCACAAGATGGGTCTGCATGGCAGCCCGACCGCCGTGATGCAGTATGACGGCGCGACGGGGTGGCTGATTGGCCAAGAAAACGATGGTATGCGTGCCATGTTCACCATGATGAACAACGCGCGTCTTGGTGTGGGTGTGCAGGGCATTGGCGTGGCCGACGGAGCATATCAGCACGCGCTGGCCTATGCTGAAGGCCGCAAGCAGGGCCGGACCGAGCATAATACGATCACCGACCATGCCGATGTCCGCCGCATGCTGGCGACGATGAAGGCCGACACCTTTGCCGCCCGCGCCATCGCACTTGCCAATGCGGTCGCAATCGACATGGAAACCGCCACCGGACACACCGATTGGTCCACACGCGCGGCACTTCTGACCCCGATCACCAAGGCGTTCGGAACCGATACGGGGATTGACGTTGCGGAACTTGGCGTGCAGGTCCATGGCGGTATGGGATTCATCGAAGAAACCGGCGCGGCGCAATATTCCCGCGATGTGCGTGTGACCGCGATTTACGAAGGCACCAATGGCATTCAGTCGATGGACCTTGTCGGGCGCAAGCTGATGGATGGGGGTGAAGCCGCCTATCGCCTGCTCGACGAGATGGAGGCCGATGCCGAAGCGGCGCGCACGGCGTTGCCGGATTTGGCAGAGGCCGTCTGGCAGGCTTGTGAAACGCTACGAGAAACAACCGAGTGGATGGTCGCGCATGGCGCGCAGGACCGCTTCGCCGGGTCGGTGCCCTATTTGCGGGGCTTTGCCCGGGTGCTTGGTGCACATTTCCACCTCAAGGCCGCACGCGCAGATCGGGGTGGCAAACACGAACGTTTGGCCACCTTCTATATCCACAGCCTGTTGCCCGAACATGTCGGTCTGCTGACCCACGCACGGCAGGGCGCGGATGACCTCTATGCCTTGAGCATGGATGATCTTGCCGCATGAAAGATCGAAGCACAGGCGGAATTCGCTACCCTTGGGACACACCACCAGAAGAAGGCAGCGCCACAGAGGTTGCTGAGGGCATTCTCTGGATTCGCCTGCCGCTGCCGATGAAGCTGGACCACGTCAATGCCTATGCGTTGGACGATGGCGACGGCTGGACCATTGTCGACACAGGTTTCGCATCAAAACGCGGCAAGGCGATCTGGACCCGGCTGCTGGAGGGTCCGCTGCGGGGCAAACCGGTTCACCGCGTGATCGTCACACACCATCACCCAGACCATGTCGGGCTGGCAGGTTGGTTGAAGTCCGAACATGGCGCTGACCTGATTACAACGCGCACGGCGTGGCTGATGGCGCGAATGCTGCAGCTTGACGAACAGCCGGTGCCCAGCGCGGAAACCCTTACTTTTTGGACCCGCTGCGGGATGGCATCCGATGTTCTGGACAAACGCCGAACGGAACGCCCGTTCAACTTTGCCGATTGCGTTGACCCTTTGCCGCTGGGCTACACCCGCATACAGCATGGCGATACGATCAGCGCCGGTGGGCGGACATGGGACATTCATATCGGCAATGGACATGCGCCCGAACACGCCACGTTCTGGTCGCGGGATGACAACCTGATCCTTGCGGGCGACCAAATCCTACCATCGATCAGTTCGAATATCGGGGTCTACGCGACTGAACCCGAGGCTGATCCGGTCGCGGATTGGCTGGAATCCTGCGAACGCCTGTCCACCATCGCGCGGGATGATCATCTGGTTCTGGGAGGCCACAAACTGCCTTTTACGGGTCTGCCGCTGCGTCTGCACCAGTTGATCGAAAACCACCACGGCGCCTTGCGTCGGCTCGAAGCGCATCTGGACACGCCGAAATCGGCAGGGGATTGTTTTGCGCCCTTGTTCAAGCGGACCATCGGTGACGGCGAATATGGCTTGGCTCTGGTCGAGGCGATGGCGCATTGCCAGCACCTTTGGCATGAAGGGCGGGCCACTCGCCATTTGAATGACGCGGGCGCGTGGGTGTTTCAGACCCGGCCCTGAGCTTTTCGTTTTACAAATGCTTCAGGGTAAGTCTCGGAGACAGTCCGGGACGAGGGGCAGCGCCCTACCCGAAGGTTTCACCTCTGGCACGCGCTTCTTAGGCGCGCCCGCCCGCCGACGACAGGACCAGCGGTGAAATGCCAAGACGGCCAAGCGCGGCTTCCCACTTTTCGGTATCCACAGTGTCGAACACCAACTCACTGTCAGCCTCGCAAACCAGCCAGCCATTCTGAGCGATTTCACGTTCGAGCTGTCCAGGTCCCCATCCCGCGTAGCCAAGAACGATCAGGCGTTTGTCTGGGCCTGTGCCCTGCGCGATGCTTTCCAGAACGTCCAGCGTGGCAGTCATCGCAAAGGCGTCATCCACCTGCAACGTCGTCATGTCGGATTGGAAATCCGGCGAATGCAGAACAAAACCGCGGCCCACTTCGACGGGACCACCGAAATGCACGCGTATTTCGGAAAGGTTGCCTGTATTCTCGATCGGCAATTGGTCGACAAGCGTTTCAAAACTCATCTCGGCGGAGGGCTTGTTGATGATCAACCCCATAGCGCCGTCCGAGGAGTGGGCGCACAGGTAAATCAGGCTGTGCTCAAACCGGGGATCAGGCATCCCCGGCATCGCAATCAGCATTTGCCCGGTCAGGTCTGTGATGGATGTTTTCTGGCTCACGAAAAGAACATGGACAGCGATGCGTGGGGTTGCAAGAGCACAGACACGCCCTGCACACGACGGATCGCCCGTTTGTGACTTTTCATCGCGGCGGAAAACCGCCATCTGCTAATGGATGACGCATTTTCTTCGTACCCTCATGACAGTCCTGGCCGTGGCTTTTGGCCTCGTTACTCCGACGGTTTCCGCGGCCTCGGACACGACGGGCCTGTCCCTGGTCGAACTGCGTCCGGGTTGGCGGATGGCTGACGGCACACATATGGCCGCGCTGCACATTGTGCTGGAACCGGGATGGAAGACCTATTGGCGTGCTCCCGGCGATGTGGGGATTCCTCCGCAATTCGACTGGAACGATTCGAAGAACATCCACACGATCTCGGCCAAGTGGCCGACACCTATGGTGTTCTTTGAACAGGGGATGCGATCGGTCGGCTACAAGTCCGAAGTGGTGATCCCGCTGCAAATGACCGCGCAAAACACTGACCAAAACATGTATCTGTCCGGTGAGATGCAAATCGGCATCTGCAAGGACATCTGCATCCCGGCCAATCTGCGGTTCACTGCGACCTTGCCGCCCAATGTCACACGGCCAGACCCGATGATTGCGGCGGCCCTCACGAACCGACCCTATACTGCATCCGAGGCCGGAGTGCGCGGTGTGACCTGCTCAATCGAACCGGGAGCGGACGGCGCACTGGTGCTGCACGCACGTATCGACATGCCATCGGCCGGCGGCACGGAATATGTCGTGGTCGAGGCTGGAAACCCGCATGTCTGGGTTGCAGAGCCCGACAGTCGCCGCGATGACGGTATGCTGCACGCCAGCACGCGCCTTGTTCACGTAGAGGGGGGCAGCTTTGCTTTGAACCGCTCGGATCTGCGGTTTACCGTGATCGGGACTGCCCGCGCCGTCGATATCCTTGGATGTACGTCCTGAGCGTCAGGCCGAGCGGCTGCGCATCCGAGAGACCACAAGCGCGACAGCAGAGAGCAGGTAGACCGTAAGGCAGATAACTGCAGCTCCAACCAAGAAGAAACCAAGGCTTCGTGCAAGTGTCAGGTCTCCGCCCAAAGGCGTGTCCGCCAGTGCCGATCGAAGTATCTCAGGCAGCGCGCCGGTCAGGGCAAAAGCCCCCATCGTTGCGCCCAGCCACGCCACAATCAACGCTGATGCGGTGCCCAAAAGCACACGGATACCGCCCTGTCGGAACCGCAAGCCGCGCCGGGCGGTCTGGGTCAGACGGCCGATGTCGTTCTGAATGGCAATCAGCGACGGCACGATCAGCAGCACGAGGAACATCCCGAACCCCAGCCCATAAACGAGGGTGATCACCGTCGGTTTCAGGAATTGCGCTTGGCTGGATTGTTCGTAGAGCAAAGGCACAAGTCCAAGAACCGTGGTCGCTGTAGTTAGGAAAACCGGGCGCAGTCGGTCGGCAGCGCCGTCAATGATCGATGGGATCAAGCCACGGTCCTGTGCCTTCTCGTCGATCGTCGTCACCAGAACAATGGAATCGTTGATGATGATCCCGGTCATCCCCAAGAGACCGACCACGGTAAACATGCTCAGCGGGACGTCCCATGCGGCGTGCCCATAGATCGTGCCGACCAGACCAAACGGGATCACGGACATAACCACCAAGGGGCGCGTCCAGCTTGCAAACACCCATGACAACACGAGGTAGATCGCAAGCAATGACAGGATCAGGCCCGTACGCGCGTCGTTCAGGAAATCGCCTTCTTGCTCGCTGAGGCCCGACAAGCGGTAGTCCACCTGACGTTCGCTGGCGATGGTGGGCAGGATCTCTGTCTCAAGCGCCAACATGATGTCATTTGCCCGCGCCGGATCGTCTTCCGAGATGTCCCCGGTGACGGAAATCAAACGGATGCCGTTCTCGCGGCGAACTGTGGAAAACCCGGTGCGGCGTTCGACGCTGACAATATCGGCCAACTGCACATACGCGCCCTCAGGCGTGCGCATTTGGGTCCGTTCAAGAAAATCCGCTGTTAGTTCACCGATGGGCAGTTCCACGCGTATCTCGGCGCTGCGAGGGCCGTCGGGATAGGTCGCCGCTTCGACGCCACCAAGACGCGCGCGCAGAACGCTGCCCAGACCGTCGATGGTAAAGCCCAACGCCTGCCCTTGCGGCGTGAGTTCGAGGATCAGTTCTTCCTTGTCATAGGCAAGGGTGTCTTCGACAGCCGACACTTCGGGATACTGAAGCAGCGCGGTTTTCAAATCCTCGGACGCGGCCTTGAGCGTGTCGGCACTGGCGCCATAGAATTGTACGTCCAAAGCATCGCTTTGAGGTCCGCTGCCCCAGCTTCGAAAGCTGATGGTTTCCACCATCGGGTGGCGCGGCACGCTGTCCTGCAATTCGGTCACGAACGCGCGGCTGGAGAAAGGGCGAAGATCGGCGTCTATCAATTCAATCGAGATGCCGCCCAGCTGATCCGCGTCCTTGGTGTCAGCCCCGGCGATGCCGCGCCCGGCATTGCCGCCGACTTCGGCGATCACGTAGTCAATCGGATTGACGCCATGCCGGTCTTCAAAGCTTTTCGCGACATCTTCGACCGATCTCTGGAAGATACGCATCATTTCGAACGTGTCTTCGCGGGTGGCACCGGGGGCCATTGCGAAATTGCCAGTGACAGAGCTTTGTTCCGGCGAGTTGAAAAACCGCCATTGCACATCGCCCCGGATGAACAGCGCAGCCTGAGAGGCCAGCAGCACCACAGCACCCGCCAACACCGCATAACGCGCCTGAATGATCAACGCCATGAAGGGACGGAACATCGTTTCACGCATCCAGCGGAAGCCCCGGTTCACCACGCGGGACGGGATATCGTACCAGTGTTCCTTGGCACTGTGGGCGATGGCATGGGCCATGTGGTTCGGCAGAATGAGGAAGCATTCCACCAAAGACGCAGCAAGAACAGCTATCACGGTAAAGGGAATGTCGGCTATCAGATCGCCAAATCGACCACCAATCGCCACGAGACCAAAAAACGCAATGATCGTGGTCAGCGTTGCAGCAAAAACTGGCAGTGCCATACGTTGTGCTGCACGTTCCGCCGCCTCGACCGGGGGAAGGCCAGATCGCGCCAGATGATCGGCATGTTCGCCCACGACGATGGCATCATCGACAACGATGCCCAGCGTGATGATGAGCGCAAAGAGCGAGATCATGTTGATAGTGATCCCACCCGCATACATCAGCGCAATCGCCGCCATCATCGCTGCAGGAATGCCTGCGGCCACCCAAAAGGCTGTACGCGCATTCAGGAACAGGAACAGCAACAAGACCACCAGTCCAAGACCCGTCAGACCATTATCAAGCAGGATGTCCAGACGCCCGGTAATCGCTTCGGCGCGGGTGCGGATGAGGTCGACGGACACACCAGCGGGCAAAGAGGCTTCGAATTCTGTCGCCACCTCTTCGACTTTGCGCTGAATCGCAATCGCGTCGCCTTGATCGCTGCGGTCGACGCGAATGGAGATCGCAGGGTTTTCGCCCACGAAGTAGCTGCGTTCGCGATCAATACCTTCGATAATGATCGTGCCCACATCCCCTACGGTGAGGTTTGATCCATCAGGGTTCGACCGCAGCACAATATCCGCGATCTGTTCGGCGCTGCGCTTTTCGACACCAGTGCGGACGCGGGTGTTGGCATTGCCGACGTCGCCCGCTGGATCGGCATCAACCTCTTGTGAAATCGCTTCGGCGATCTGCCGCATGGAGATATCAAAAGCGATCAAGTTGGCCGAAGGCACTTCGATCACGGTACGCGGAGCAGAAAGGCCCCGAATGGTGGTGCGGGTAACCCCTTCGGCGAACAGCCGGGCGCTCAGTTCATCGGCAAATCTTGCCAGTTGATCAACGCCCACGGGGCCCGTGATGACCAGGTCGGTGACCCGGTCCCGCCATGTGCCACGACGGACCACTGGGTCTTCGGCATCGGCGGGCAAAGTGGACACCGCGTCAATCGCGGTCTGCACATCGTCAGCGGCGCGTGACATGTCCCAGCCGGGTTCGAATTCCAGCCGGATACTGGCACGTCCTTCGCGCGACGTCGCTTCAGAACTTTCAACACCTTCCACGGACAATACGGCTGGTTCAAGCACCTGCACGATACCACGATCCACATCATCGGCACCTGCGCCATCCCAGACAACCGACACATCGACATCATCGACGATCACATCCGGAAAGAACTGCGCGCGCATGTTCGGGATCGACACCGCACCTGCCGCAAGCAACAAGATCAGCAGAAGGTTTGCGACCGTCCGGTGGCGCACAAAATAGCTGAGGATGCCCCCGGCCTTGCCTGACAGAACCCGCACCATGCCTTAGCCCCCCATCCGGGATTCGATTCGTTCAACGACCTGCGCAGGCACGGTGCCTTGGGAGAGCTGTTGCAGAATGCGCTGGCGCGCCTCCTCCGGCATCCGCGTGTTGGACTGCACAAAAGCCGTCAAACGCGCGCGGCGTTCTTCGGTGAGTTCGACCATTTCAGGCTCTTCCGGCGCAGCCTGCCCAGCCTCGCGCAATGGGCGCACCTTGATACCCGCGCCGAGAAGCGGGGTCCGTTCGGCCACAACCTCGCGCCCTTCCAAACCCCGTGCGCGCACCAGAACATCATCGCCCTGACGGCGCAGCAGGTTTACGGAAAAGACCTCTAGCCGGTCTTCCCCTTCGATCACCAACACCTCGTTCGCCGCGTTCAATGCAGATGCAGGCAAATGCGCCACATTCTCCAATGGCGGCTCATCGATCTGCACGGTCACGAAGTCTCCGGGACGGAAACCCGGTGCGCTGTTCAAGGTGGCAAACAATTGCCGCCCGGTCTGGCCATCGCCCACGGCAGCGCCGGCGCGGCTGAGCGTGCCGGTCGCAGTCAGGTTGGTCCCGAAGACGTCCAGAATTACAGTGACATCCGACTGTGTCAGTTGCCCGCTTTCGTCCAGCAAACGTGCGAATTGTTGGGTCGAGACCCGAAACGCCACTTCGAGCGCGTCCGCGTCGATCAGGCGGGCAAGTTGTTCGTTCGACGACACCAGCCGCCCCTGCACCACCGACACATCCGCCAAGGTGCCCGAGAAATCCGCCGTGATCAGCGTGTCATCCAGTCGTCGCTGGGCTTCGGCCTCGGCAATGACGGCACGGGACAGGCGTGTTGTTGCCTGATCAATGCGCGCCTCTGCCTGTGCGACGGCTTGTCTGCGAGACAGAACCGCCTGCCGCGCCTGCGCTGCTGCAAGTTCAGCGACTTCGACTGCCGCTGCAGTACCGACGCCGCGATCCTGCAAATCGACCTGCCGCTGATACGCGCGTTCTCGCAGCGTCGCTTGTTCATCGGCGGCGACGAGTTCATCGCGTGCAAGAATGATTGCGCGTTCCGCCTCGCGCTTTTCGGCCTCGGCATCGAGGATATCGCTTTCAACCCGCTGCAACACCGCTTCGGCATCGGTCGGATCAATCCGCACCAGCATTTGGCCTTCGGTGACGGATCCGCCTTCAATGAACTCGGGCGCGATTTCAAGAACACGTCCGCCAACCGCCGCGCGCAGTTCCAAAGTCCGCACACTGTCGATCTGACCAAAGGCTGTCAGAACCGGTGTGACCGTTTCGAAGTTCGCGGGCACGATATTGACCGCAAACACACGTTCACGCTGCGGAAAGCTGCGCGGTTCTTGCGCCATCCGCTCTTGCACCGCATCGCGCACTTGAACTCCGGCGTAAGCCAAGAGCCCAAGCGTCAGCGAAAGTAGAAAAAGCCCGGTCAGGCTACGGCGCAGAAACCGCATAAACGACAATCCTCATTATCCATTCTGCCTAACAGGTAGCCAGAACTGAATGTTTTCCAATAACACATCTCTTCGTTACACGAAGAGAATTGCTATTTCCGTCGCAGATGCTCGTCCAATCGCGGTAAAATCTCGACAAAGTTACAAGGCCGGTGCCGGTAATCGAGTTGCAGGCTCAGAATTTCGTCCCACGCATCCTTGCAGGCACCGGGGCTGCCGGGCAGTGCAAAGAGGTATGTACCATTGCGCACACCGCCCGTTGCACGGCTTTGAATGGCGCTTGTGCCGATTTTCTGGAACGACACCATCGTGAACACGGTGCCAAAAGCGTCGATCTCTTTTTCATAGACATCGCGATGCGCCTCGACCGTTACATCACGACCGGTCAAACCTGTGCCACCTGTGGAGATGACAACGTCGATATCGGGTTGATCGCACCATGCGCGGAGCTGGTCTGCGATCTGATCACGCTCGTCTTGGATGATCTTGCGGTCCGCCACGATATGCCCTGCACCTTCGATCCGCCCGACCAGCGTGTCGCCAGAGCGATCTTCGTCAAGTGACCGCGTATCACTGACCGTCAGAACGGCGATACGGATGGGCAAGAAGTCTTTGGAATCGTCAATACGGCTCATGGATCAGGCTTTCATGGTCAGTCGCGCATTCAGGTCGAGCAGATCGGCCCAAGCCTCACGCTTGGCGGACGGGTTGCGCAGAAGGTAGGCTGGATGGAACATCGGGATCACGGGCAGCCCTTCGGCCTCGGCCCATTGGCCGCGCAGGCGTGTGATGCCCCGTTTGCCCAAAAGAGCCTGACACGAGATATTGCCCATCACAACCAGAACTTCAGGTTTGGCCAGCGCGATATGGCGCTTCAGGAAGGGCAGCATCATCGCCATTTCATCAGGCTTTGGGTCGCGGTTCTGCGGCGGACGCCACGGCAAGACATTGGTGATGTAGACTGCGTGTTCGCCGTCACGGTCTCGGCCGAGATTGATAGCGGCCAGCATTTTGTCCAGCAACTGCCCAGCGCGACCGACAAAGGGTTTGCCGATGCGGTCTTCGTCGCGCCCCGGCGCTTCGCCGATAATCATGACCCGCGACCCGGCCACACCATCGCAAAACACCAGATTTCGTGCGCCTTTCTGAAGCTCGCAATGCGGGTAGGCGGCCATCGCCGCCTGCAATGCGGCTAGGTTAGGTGCCGCGCGAGCTGCTGCTTCGGCCTCGGCTACCGGATCAACCTCTGGCACCGCGTGAACCGGAACAGAGGGCGCGGCAACGCCGGAACCGACACCCGCTTTCGGCGGCGGCGCAGCCTGTTCAAAGCGATTGATGGGCGTTTCCGAGATTGTCTCGGTCACACCCATCTCAAGCTGCCATTCAAGGGCAGCACGCGCAGCATGCCAGTCTATTTGCGAATCCATGACTGCAACCTAGCCTGAGCGACAGGCCGACAAAAGCGGCGTTACACCGCCGCCCTTGGTGTTCAGGTCACAACGGGGGGAACTGCCCCGGATAGCGCTTCCAGTTGGGAAGGATGGGCTGTGGCGCAGAGTACGTCTGAACGTGTGACGGGGCAGGAGCGACCTTTCCCATCATCGTTGGCGCATGGCGTGCAGGGCCAGCGCCGGCAACACATCCCTGTTCAATCATTGCTTTGGAGATCGCGTCGTAGTGACCGCGCGCACTGGCAAGCTGTGCAGACTGGTCAACGCTGATTGGCAAAGCAAAAATTGCCGGCCAGAATATTAGGGCGCTTGCCGTGAAAAACACGGTGTCAGATTGTGCAGCTTTTCGCTGTTCGGCGGTAACGTGTCGGACGTAACCGGCAAGAGTAACCCGCTCGTTGTACAGTTCCTGGCAGTTGGCACCGCGATAGACGATGCTGGGAATGTATGTCGCAGGCACGCGCTGCGCCTGTTCCGCGCAGGCAGAGAGAAAGAGCCCGGCCCCTAAAAAGAGGCCAGTGAAGGTCTTGTTAATATTCATGTTTTCCCCACAAGTTCTACGAACGATTGTATTGACCATGACGAATGTCGTCAACTATATGGAGAGTAATTTTTTAGGTTTATCGCTACATTTAGATTTTGCGGTTCGCTGCCGAGGTCCCAAAGGAGTTGGCTTGCTGCATCGCAATAGGACTCCTATAACCGGGCTGCTCCGGGTTCTAAGGCTCTCATATGATCTTCACACAAAGACACCTGCTTGGGATCGAACCCCTTCGCCCTGACGAAATCACAACGCTGCTTGATCTGTCAGACCAATATGCCGACCGCAACCGTAAGCGAACGCCGAGTACGGATGTTCTGGCGGGGATGACGCAGATCAACATGTTCTTCGAAAACTCCACCCGGACGCAGGCCAGTTTCGAACTGGCGGGCAAACGTTTGGGCGCAGATGTGATGAACATGGCGATGCAGGCGTCGTCGGTGAAAAAGGGCGAAACCCTGATCGACACCGCGCTGACGCTGAACGCGATGCATCCCGATCTTTTGGTAGTCCGACATCCGCATTCAGGCGCGGTAGACTTGCTTTCACAAAAGGTGAATTGCGCGGTTCTGAACGCCGGCGACGGCAAGCACGAACACCCGACGCAGGCGCTGCTGGACGCTTTGACAATCCGCCGTGCAAAGGGGCGTTTGCATCGGCTCTCGATCGCCATTTGCGGCGACATCGCTCACAGTCGTGTGGCGCGGTCGAACATCCTGCTGCTGGGCAAGATGGAAAACCGCGTGCGCCTTGTCGGCCCACCGACACTGATGCCAACCGGTATCGGAGAGTTCGGGGTCGAGGTCTTTGAGGATATGCGCGAAGGGCTCAAGGACGTCGATGTCGTGATGATGCTGCGCCTTCAAAAAGAACGCATGGATGGCGGGTTCATCCCGTCCGAGCGGGAATATTATCACCGCTATGGCCTTGACGCAGAAAAGCTGAGCTTTGCCAAGGACGACGCCATTATCATGCATCCCGGCCCAATGAATCGCGGGGTCGAGATTGACGGCACGCTGGCTGACGATATCAACCGCTCAGTCATTCAGGAACAGGTGGAAATGGGTGTGGCGGTGCGCATGGCCGCAATGGACCTGCTCGCGCGGTCGCTGCGCGAAAGACGCGAGGCGCAGTCCGAAGGCGTCATGGTATGAGCACGGAAATGCACATCAAAAGCAGCGAACGGGGTGTGATCCGGGTCTTTCACATCGACCTTCCCCGCGAGGCGATCGAGCGCTTCACCACACAGGCGGGCACGGGCGAATGGCCGATGCAATACGCTCTTGGCGCGAAATCCCTTCGGTCGGCCTTTGTCGAAGTGATCAACATCCGCGATCTGGGCGATATGTCCCTGTCGCAATATCTGATCAATGCGCATGACGTTTCCGGTGCCGATTTTCAGGCGATGCGCACGCGGCTGGATGCGCTGACCGGGTTCGCGCTAGTGTTGCCGTCGCAAGCGTTTGACCACACAGAACAAGACCTCGCGATCTCCAACCCGCTGCGCTGGATAGGCACATTCAACGAACCGAAAGTTGCGACAATCGCCACCCCGATCCGCACCAACTCTGCCAAAGGCGTGGTCGGTACTGTCGCCGGGGGACCCACACCCAAAACGAACATCGGATTATGGGTTGTTGTTGGTCTTTCTGTCCTGATCCCACTTGCGATCATCATTGCCCGCTTCACGCTTAACTGATTGTATCTGAAAGTTTTTATGATCGAATTCAAACCGGATATGACCACCTACATCCGCGCCCATGCGGTCATGACAGCGTTTGCGATGGCAGCCGGGATGCTGATCCTCTGGGCACTGGGCAATCCACATGTCTGGACTGGTGCGGTTGGCGGATTTGCCGCCGTTGCTCTGCGCGGATGGTATATGGCGGATGAAATCATGGACGAGGTATGGACGATGAACAACACCAGCCTCACAGGCCCATATGAGCGGAAGGCACGACTTGATGACATCACCAAGGTAAGGACGATTGCCGGATCGGTACAGATCATCACCAAATCTGGCGATAAGCACCTTATCAAATACCAGCCGGACACCGGTGCGGTGATCGACCAGATCAACGCAGCGCGTCAGAAACAGGCGGCGTGACATGACCCTTCTCCTCACAAATGCCCGCCTTGTCGATCCAGAGGCAGCAGACGTCAGGCCCGGCGCAATCCTTGTGCGCAATGGCATCATTGCCGAGGTGTTCGACACGCCGACCCCGGAGATCGGTACTGACAAAGTGCCATCCGAAAACCGCCGCGATGCGGGCGGAAAATACCTGGCACCCGGCATTGTCGATATCGGCGTCAAGATCTGCGAACCCGGTGAACGGCACAAGGAAAGCTATGGATCAGCTGGACTGGCCGCTGCGGCAGGTGGCGTGACCACCATCGTCACGCGTCCTGACACCAACCCCGCCATCGACACACCGGAAACGCTCGAGTTCGTACGCCGCCGCGCCAACGAGGCGGCACCAGTGCACGTCCTGCCCATGGCCGCGTTGACCAAGGGGCGCGAAGGGCGCGAGATGACCGAGATCGGTTTTCTCATGGATGCCGGGGCTGTTGCGTTCACCGATTGTGACCGCGTGGTGCGTGACACCAAAGTGCTCAGCCGCGCGATGACCTATGCCCGCGCGTTGGGCGCGTTGGTCGTCGGCCATCCGCAGGAACCCAATCTGTCCGCTGGTGCCGCAACCACATCGGGTAAGTTTGCGTCCCTTCGCGGTCTGCCCAGCGTCACGCCAATGGCGGAACGCATGGGGCTGGACCGGGATATCGCAATGGTCGAAATGACTGGTGTGCGCTACCACGCTGACCAGATCACCACGACCCGCGCCCTTCCCGCACTGGAACGGGCCAAGCGCAATGGCTTCGATGTCACGGCTGGCGTGTCGATGCACCATCTGACGCTCAATGAATATGACGTTGCCGACTATCGCACCTTCTTCAAGGTCAAGCCGCCGCTGCGGTCCGAGGATGACCGACAGGCGGTGGTCGAGGCAGTAAAATCCGGCTTGATCGACGTGATCGGATCGTTTCACACACCGCAAGACGAGGAAAGCAAACGCCTGCCCTTCGAGGAGGCGGCAAGCGGGGCTGTGGGTCTGGAAACCATGCTTCCTGTGCTGATGCGGCTTTATCATTCCGGCGATCTGGATCTGCCAACGCTGTTCCGTGCACTGTCGCTGAACCCGGCCAAGCGGCTTGGTCTGGACTGTGGTCGCCTGACCAAAGGCGCGCCTGCCGATCTGGTTCTCTTCGATCCAGACAAGCCCATTGTGCTCGACCGATTCAAACTGCTGTCCAAGTCGAAAAACACGCCCTTTGACGGCGCGCGCTTGCAGGGTAAGGTTCTGGAAACCTTTGTCAGCGGAAACTCGGTCTACCGGAGCACCTGATGCCAACGCTTGAGACAGGCCTCGCACTCTACGTCCTTTGGGCCGCCATCGGCTACTTGCTTGGCTCGATTCCGTTTGGCTTGCTTTTGACCAAAGCACTGGGTCTGGGCAATCTTCGTGAGATCGGATCGGGCAATATCGGCGCGACCAACGTGCTGCGCACCGGCAACAAAGGGGCCGCTGCGGCGACCCTTCTGCTGGATGGGGCCAAGGGCGCGGTCGCTGTGTTATTGGCCCGCGAGTTCGCCGGCGAAGCGGCGGCGCAGATCGCGGCGCTTGCGGCGTTTCTGGGGCACTGCTTTCCGATCTGGCTTGGCTTCAAGGGCGGCAAAGGGGTGGCAACATTCTTGGGCTTAATGCTTGCCCTTGCATGGCCCGTGGGTCTTTTGGCCTGCGCCACATGGCTGGCCACCGCCGTCATCAGCCGCATTTCCAGCCTCTCGGCGCTGGTCGCCGCATCATGGTCAACGCTGTGGTGCCTGTTGGTCGGTCAAGGTCAGGTGTTTTTCCTGACGCTGATCCTTGCACTGTTGATCATCTGGCGACACCGCGAGAATCTCGCCCGCCTCAAGGCTGGGACCGAGCCCCGCATCGGTGGCAAAAAAGCCTGAAAACAGACGAAACCAGTCTTCACGTCGGCTCGGGTTGCCCTGACGCGCCCTTCAGTATACGAGCGCGTCCAGGTGCCGGGCACCTGCCGCCTGCTGACATTCGTCATGGTGAAGCCCGGAACGTGAACACTGTCTCACCCTCGAAGCATTTCGCAGGTGGGTAACGCAGGCCCCCTCCCCGTCCGAAATGCCTCACTGGAGATGTGAGCAATGTCAGAACGACACTCAAACCAGACAGCCGAAATCCGCGATCCACGACCCCAACCGCGCGTTGCGATGTGCACCGCATACCATGAATGTGAGGCGACATGACGGATCTGTCCCTCGAAACCGCAAAGACGCAGGCAAAGGCGCTTAGGCAGGCATTGCAGGCCAAAGGTACGGTCGTCACGCATGCACAGGCGCTCGAACTGATCGCACAACAACACGGCGCACGCGATTGGAACACCCTGCATGCGCGGATCGCGCACGGTAATGCACCGCACGAACTTGCGCTGGGTGACACGGTGTCAGGCCAGTACCTAGGTCAGGCGTTCAACGGCCGCATCATCGGACTGTCCGGCCCTGAGCATCTGCGGCAGATCGAAATCAAACTGGATCACCCTATCGATACGGTCAGGTTCGACAGCTTTTCCAACTGGCGTCACCGTATCCGGGGCACGCTTGGCGAGAATGGTCAAAGCCACCGAAAGACGTCGGACGGCGTGCCTCAACTGATCGTCGAAAAAGCACGCTGATCACAAAAAAGGGCCGGAACAATGATCCGGCCCTTTCGATTGCATCTCACAGATTTTGGTCACCTTGCCCGCCGGGCAAAATCACTCTGCCGCGTCGCGTTTGGGCAGCACCCAGTCGGCGCGCGGGAAGTGGCAGGTATAGCCGTTCGGGAACCGCTCAAGATAATCCTGATGCTCTGGTTCCGCTTCCCAGAAATCCCCCACGGGTTCGACCTCGGTGACGACCCGGCCTGGCCAGATGCCGCTGGCATTCACATCGGCGATGGTGTCCAGCGCGCACTCTTTCTGCGCCTCGTTCACATAGTAGATCGCCGAGCGATAGCTGAGACCACGGTCATTGCCCTGCCGGTTCGGCGTGGTGGGATCGTGGATTTGAAAGAAAAACTCCAGCAGCTTGCGATACGAAATCACAGATGGATCGAAAATGATCTCAATCCCCTCGGCATGCGTGCCGTGATTGCGATAGGTCGCGTTGGGAACATCCCCACCGGTATAGCCGACGCGGGTTTCCTGCACGCCGGGCAGTTTGCGGATCAGATCCTGCATCCCCCAGAAACAGCCGCCGGCCAGTACTGCACGTTCAGTCATGCCACATCCTCCACTTGATCCAGATAAGCGCCATAGCCTTCGGCCTCCATGTCGTCACGATGGATAAACCGCAGGCTGGCGGAATTGATGCAATAGCGCAAACCACCCCGGTCTTGCGGACCGTCCGGGAACACATGACCCAGATGGCTGTCGCCATGGGTCGAACGCACCTCGGTGCGGATCATCCCGTGGGACATGTCGCGCAGTTCATTGATATGCGCGGGTTCGATCGGCTTGGTAAAGCTGGGCCAACCGCAGCCGGACTCGTATTTGTCGGCACTGGCAAACAGCGGCTCACCACTGACGACATCGACGTAGATGCCGGGTTCCTTGTTATCGAGGTATTCCCCGGTGCCCGGACGCTCTGTCCCGCTTTCCTGCGTGACGTAAAACTGTTCGGGTGACAGCGTGGCAATCACGTCCGGGTTCTTTTCGTATTTGGCCATACGGGCACCTCCATTCGTCGTCTGGACATATAAATGGCGTGCGCAGCCGTAAGTCCAACCCTTGTTACAGCCCGGTCTCGTCCGTGTGAGCCGCAATCCGGGGCCGCCCCGTCGCTTCGACCACGATCCGCGCCTCCACAAACATCTCGCGCGCTTCGATTTCAGCCCGTTTAACCTCGCGCCAGACCTGAACATGCACCGATGCGGCACCTGCCGCTTCGGCGTCTTCAATCGCGGCGGCGCTGAGGGTTGATTCCAGCATCGCCATTGCCGCATCCGCATCGCGGAAATCCTGCGGCGCATCGGGCAGATGCGCCCGGAACAGCCCTTCCGACGGGCTGCTGACCAAGCCCTCGCGCAGCATCCTGATCCGGCCTGTGACAGCCCCGATGGCATTGGCGACATCGCCGTGATCCGGCAACAGCATCTCGGCGTTCAGGTACTGCCCAACCGCAGGATAGGTGGTCTGCGCCGACGCACCCAACCCCACAACGGGGACCGATAGGCCGGCAGTCAGGTGCACCAACCCCGGAGTTTGCCGCAACCCGCGCGCCAGCAGCGGATGCTGGGCGAGTGCGGTCGGATTCTCCATTCCGTCTTCGGCAAACGCCGCCTCCAAGAGCACGGTCCCGGTTGCACGCGTCAGCGCATCAACGATCTGCTCCGCCATCTCTTGCGGAGTCTGGGCATGCTTTTCCCCTGATCCCGCCCGGTTTCGGGCCAACAAGGCCAGTGCCTTTTCCGACGCGGTCGCATCCCAATGGGTGAACCGCCCCAGCACATGCAGCGCATCTGTCGGCGTCGGCCCAGCCACCTGAACCAACCCGCGCGACACCAGAAGGCGCAGCGACTGCGCCTCAAGCCGCGTCTGCACAACAGCGCCCAAGGGCTGTGGCGCGATAGTGATCCGGTCGAGCACCGCCTGCGCGCGCTCTAGCAAGCCAACCGCATCCTGCCCCTCGACCCGACGCACAAACCGCGCATCGTATTCGCCGGGAACTGCGCGGTTCATCTGCTCGTCCAGCGCTTTGTGTACGACCTCAGGCGCATCCTGCGCCACAAGAGCGATCGGAAGCACGCGCCTTGGCCCAAGCGTCACACCACCGGTCAAACCTTCAGTGGCCAAGTGCACTTCGCTGTCACCGCCCAACCCGTGCGTTCGCATCGCCACCGCTTCGACCATGGTGCGATGCGGACCAACCCGTGCGCCATCAGGGTCGATCACCGGCTGACCATTTCGCAGCACGGCAATGTCAGTTGTCGTCCCACCAATATCCGACACCAACGCCTGATCTGCGCCGGTCAACCAGCGCGCACCCACGATTGAGGCCGCAGGCCCGCTCAGAATAGTCTCGATCGGCCGTTCCTGCGCCTGCGCCGCCGACATCAACGCGCCATCCCCCCGCACCACCATCAGTGGCGCATCAATCCCCAATTCTCGCAGCGCCCCTTCGGCCCGCCCGATCAACCGATGGGTCAACCCGATCAGCCGCGCATTCAGCACAGCCGTCAACGCCCGCTTCGGCCCCCCCAGCTTGGCCGACAATTCGTGCGAGCAGGTGACAGGCCGCCCCGTCGCCGCCCGCACTGCCTCGCGCGCCGCCACTTCATGCGCTGGATTGCGCGTACCGAACTGCGCCGCGATGGCAAAGGCCGACACATCCTGCGCCGCCGCCCAATCAGCGATCATCGCGACGTCCAAAGGTGCGACTTCCGACCCACTATGGCTGTGCCCACCGGCTGTCACCAGCACCGGATCACCAGCAAGCGCGTCGGCCAGACCTTGCGCCGCCAGATCGCGTTCAGAGAACCCGATATAGATCAGCGCCACCCGCGCACCTTGCCCTTCGACAAGCGCATTCGTCGCCAATGTGGTCGACAAAGACGCCAAGGCAATGTCCTGCGGAGACACAAAGGACGCCGCCAGCACAGCCTTCACTGCCTCGCTGACACCGATGGCCAAATCCTGCCGTGTCGTCAGCGCCTTGGCACTGGCAATCACCGCGTCTTCGTCGCGCATCAGCACCGCGTCGGTATACGTGCCGCCAGTGTCCACACCCAGTAGAATTGCCATAAACCCGCCTCCTGCGACTGACCTAGCCTAGTCGCCAGACCCGGCCCGCGTGTTTGCGACATCGGCAAGTCGCATCGCGGCCCAACGCGCCGCATCGGCAACGGTTTCGTCGGGATCATCCACCAAGACTTGCGCCACGGCACGCAGACGCGGCGACCCGGAATTGCCGATTGCATAGAGCACGTTGCGCACAAACCGATTGCGCCCGATCCGTTTGATCGGAGACCCCGAGAACCGCTCTCGAAACGCGGCATCGTCCAACTGTGCTAGGTCCGCGAGGTCTGGAGCCTTAAGATCGTCCCGCGCGTGGTATTTCACCTCGGAAGCGCGACTGGCAAACTTGTTCCACGGACACACCGCCAGACAATCGTCGCAGCCATAGATGCGATTGCCCATCAACCCGCGTAGCTCTTCATCGACAGGCCCGTTATGTTCAATCGTCAAATAGGAAATGCAGCGCCGAGCGTCCAACTGGTACGGCGCAGGGAACGCATCGGTCGGACACACATCCAGACAAGCCCGGCACGATCCGCAATGATCCACCTCTGCCGCGTCCGGTGTTAGATCAAGTGTGGTAAAGATTGAGCCGATAAAGAACCACGACCCCAACTCGCGCGAGACGAGATTGGTATGCTTGCCTTGCCAACCAAGCCCTGCCGCCTGGCCCAAAGGCTTCTCGGGCACTGGGGCAGTATCGACAAACACCTTAACCTCGCCACCCGCATCGGCAATCAGCCAGCGCGCCAGCCTTTTGAGCCGCTTCTTGACCACATCATGATAATCGCGGTTCTGAGCGTAAACAGAAATCGCTGCCAGCTCAGGACGCTCCAGTACCTCCAGCGGATCGTGCTCCGGCCCGTAATTTTCCGCCAGCATGATCACCGAACGCGCCTCGGGCCACAGCACCTGCGGCGCGCCACGCCAACGCGAACGCTCGGCAAGCCAGCCCATCTGTCCGTGAAAACCAGCCTCTAAAAACGCTTGCAGCCGCCCAGGAACGTCTGGCACATCCCAAGGTCGGCAAATGCGGCAGGCCGAGAACCCTTCGTTCAACGCCTGCTCTTTCAGTCGGGCCGTAAAATCCATCCATGCTCCCAGCTTCTTCTTTTTTCAAATATGCCGGGGGGTTTGGGGGGCTGGCCCCCCAATCTCCGATTTTTCGGACGAAAAATCGGGCGCGCCTCAGAAATCCAGATCGGCATAATGTGGCGGTTGCGGGAAGCCGGGTACCTGATCGGCAAGGATCGACCGGAACGCCGGGCGCGATTTGATCTTGGCGTACCAGTCTTTGACCACGGCACTGCGGTTCCAATCCACGTCCCGGATATAATCCAGCGAGGACAAATGCGCGGCCGCGGCGAAATCAGCCAGCGTCATCGTATCGCCGGCCAGCCAACGGCGATGATCCAGAAGCCACGCCATATAGTCGAGATGATACTTGATCGCCTTGGCCCCTGCCTTGACATTGGCGCTGTCGGGAAAGCCCTGCTTGGTCACCTTCTTGTTGACCCGCTCATAAAGCAGTTTCGACGTGACCTCGTTGTGGAATTTGTCGTCGAACCACCCCACCAGACGTCGCACTTCGTAGCGCGCATCAAGCGAGCGTGGCATCAGCGGCGGCTCGGGGTATTTTTCTTCGAGATATTCACAGATCGCGGCACTTTCGGCCATCGTGCGCCCGTCGATCTTGAGAACGGGCACCTTGGCAGCGGGATTGCGGCGCAGGAAATCCGGGTCTTTCTCCCAGTATTTCTCTTCCACCAGCTCGCACTCGATCTTCTTTTCCGCAAGGCTCAGCCGGACCTTGCGGCAGAACGGCGACAACGGAACATGATAGAGTTTGGCCATGCGAAACAAGTCTCGAACAAGGGTGAATGGTCCCTCCTAATTGCCGTGAAGCGCCCCGCAATACAATGGGCCGGGGTCCGATTAATCCCCGACGCGCGGTTTTCGTCTCACCCGCACGGGATCAATTCTGGAAACAGGCCGCCCGACCGTCCTGATTGATGGTCTCTGCCCCGCCCCGGATCGACCGCGCGCGACGTTCCACGAAATTGCTGGGATTCGAAGCGGATCGCGTCTTGGGCGACGGCAGGACTGCGGCCAGCCGCGCCGCTTGCAGCGCGCTCAGATCGCTTGCATCGACGCCAAAATAATGTCGTGCAGCGGCCTGAACGCCAAACACACCTTCGTCGAATTCAGCGACGTTCAGATAAAGCTCAAGGATGCGCCGCTTGGACCACATTGCCTCTGACACCGGGGTCAGCACCGCCTCCATGCCTTTGCGCACCCAGGATCGTTGCTGCCACAGAAAGACGTTCTTCACGACCTGCTGCGAAATTGTTGACGCCCCGCGCGCGCCACCCGCTTCGATCGCCGCCTGAATCGCTTCGACATCGAACCCCCAATGCAGGCAGAAATTCGCGTCCTCCGCCGCCACGGCAGACCGGAACATCACCGGCGCAATCTGGTCCGCATCAACCCATACCTGATCAACAGGCGCGCCCAGACGGCGGCCTTCGGACCACATCGTGTGGGTGGTCGGCGGGTTCACCACGCCGAAAAGACCAACGATCACCAACCCCAGAAAGACCAGCCCCAGCCCGGTGCGAAAACCCCATTTCACCAGCCAGCGATAGGGTGCGAGGATCTTGTCGACAACACCGGGTTCCTTGCGGGCACGGCTTCGCTTTGCCTTCGGCTTGTCCAGTCGAGGCCCCTGCTGAGTTGTTGATTTGGGTTTTCCGCCTGCCATAGCCGGCACATTAGGCGCAACTGCCATGCAAGAAAACATCCCCTCTGATCCTGTTCGATCCGAAACGTGCCCGATGAATCCGGTACAAGCTGGGCCACAGAGTGGCGACATGATGAAAACGGTTTACTTTTTTGCCCGATCCCGGAAAACCACGCCCATGCTCTTGGCTCTTGCGCTTCTTGCCTTCTATATCAGCAGCCTTGCTGTGGCGTTTGCCTTCACATTGGCGCGTCAGGCCGTCGTACAAGGCATCGGCCTTTGCGCCGCGGCTGGTGTCGCGACTTTGACATTGTGGTTGCTCATGCGGTCTGGGCTTGTCGAACCGTGGCTCTCAATAGGGATGATCGGCGTGATCGCTTTGCCGGGAGGGTTGATCGGCCTTGGCCTTGCCTTGGGCGGGCTGGTGCGGATCACCGCGCAGCATAGAGGCTGGAAACACGGGCTGGCCTGCGTTTGCGCGGCCACACCCGCCGTTCTGGGCATTTACGCAGCCTTTGCACAATGATCCGCTCATGACATCGACCTCCGCCCGTTAAGGGGCAAGTGGGGAGCGATCCGCTCCCACGTGGTAAGAAGTACCGCACGATATTGCCGGATGGGACGCTCAAAGAGCGTGGCAAAACCAAAGCAGATCGACAGTGTCAGCAGCAAGAGCACAATGTTGTAGGCGGGCAGGGTTTCCGGCAGCGTTGCATCCAGCAGATGCAGCGTTGGGTAATGCACAAGGTAGAGCGAGAAACTGCCGCCTGCGACCCAGCGCACCGTTTTGGCCAGACCACCTTCGGTGCGTTGCGGCCATGTGTCGGCAAGATGACGCACACCCACCAGATGCAGCGCGAGGCATACAGCGATGACCGTGTTCCAAAGTACCTCGTTGGAATAAACCAGAACTGCATGGTGGTCATGGGGCGCCAGCATCCGCGCTGTAAAGCCTTCCAGATCGGCCGGGATCGACGACATTTTCATCATCACCAGCGCTACAATACTACCCACCGCAAAGACCCATGCACGGCTGCGCCCTTGGCCAGCGGTCAGAACCGACGCATGCCGCCAGACCCAGACGCCAACCCACCACGCGGGCAAGAGCGCAAGCGCGGGAGGACCAACCAACAGCACCAGCGTCAGTAGTACGGCGATCCGGACGGCGCCTTTCAGGAACAACACCGCACCAAATATCAGGTAGAACCCCACTTCGTAACTCAGCGACCAGATTGGGCCGTTTGTACCCAGCCGCACCCAGTCACCAGTGCCAGTCCAGAGGTTGGTCAGGGTCAGGCCGCGCCACAGGAATTCACCCAATGACACATCGTGATAGTAGGGCGCCTGATAGGCCGATATGTCCGCCGACGTGCCGACCGCATCAAACACGAGCGTCAGCATCAGGGCCGGAACCAACACAGACATGATCCGCGTGATCCGATTGAAGGCATAGCGCCCCAAGGTGCCATCCCGTTCGGCGGCATAGGCGATGACCACACCGGACAGGACAAAGAACACCGCAACCGCGTCGCTGGCCACGTTCCAGTCGCGCAGGAATTGATATTCACCCCCGGTAAAGCGCGTGTGCGCCATATGTCCGAACAGCACGGTCAGCGCGGCCCCGGCCCGCAGCGCATCCAACCAAAGCGAAAACCCTTGGCTCATGCGCGCGGGATCGGCTTTGGCCTGTCCGCTGCCCCGAGCTTTCCGTAGAACGGCAAGCACGTTTTCCACACTTTCCACAAAGGGTTTGAAAAGCGCGGCACCCAATGTCTCATAGGGTTGTTCGCGGCGTTGGCCCTTTGCGTCCGAAACCCCAAAGGTCAGGTCTTCATAGCTCTCGGGGACATAGAGGGTTCCGAACATCCAATCCCAAATCGCAAAGATCGACCCGTAATTCTTGTCATGGTGTTTCACAGCGACAGAATGATGGATCTGGTGCTGTGCGGGCGAAATCAGGATGTGCTCCATCACCCGCCCATAGCTGATCCAGATGTGGCTATGGCGAAAGTTCGATCCAAGCGTGTTGAAGAGGAAATACGCTGCATTCGCCCCTCCGATGGTCAACATGCTCAACTCACCGACAAGGAAATACAGTGTCAGACCTTGAGCGATGCCGACGAAGAGGGTCATCAAAAGCGAATTGATCATGGGTTCCAACGGATGAACCCGCTGCACCGTCAACGGGGTCAGCACGTCCGCCGAATGGTGGACCGCATGGAACGGCCACAGGGCTTTCCATTCGTGATGTGCCCTATGCGCCCAGTATTTGCAGAAATCACTGACAACCACGACGATAACCGTCACGATCGCAATCCGCATCCATGTGGTTTCAGGCGGTGCATAATCGGCCCCACCGAATTGCGCCAGCAGACCGAAGGCCACTGTGGTCGGAAAGAAAACCGCGCCGAAGACACCCAGCACAGAAAACAGCCGGGATGCAAAGAACAGCTTGATGTCCAACAGGTTGGATCGGTGCCGGTACACTTCTTTCGGCAACAACCAAGATGTGAACGTGCCCGGACTGCCCCGGTATTTCCAGAGGCCAAAGGCAATCAGAATCGTGCAGGTGAGGTAGAAAATGGAGTACCGCACGTTGAAATCGAAGGGCGCATCAAGCGTCGCTGCGACAAAGTCCTGCAGTGTTTCCATATCCCGAACTCCGTAATGGGTCAGGATCGACGTAAGGGGGCATTTGGGCCGTATTGAGGCTCGTTTTTGTCGCCAATACGTAATCAATCGCCCAAAAACACACGACCCGGCCACAGGGCCGGGTCGCTGATCTGGTCACTGATGCCCGATTATTCGGCTGGCACCGCTGTCTTTTCGATACCAAGCGGATGGCTGATCTTGTCCAGCATCTCCTTCGGGCAAACCTGAACAAAATTCGCCAGTTCGATATCCCAATGCTGCAAGATGTCCTGCGCCTTGCGGCTCATGGTTTCATCCACATGCCGTTCAATCAGACCCTTAAGCTGATCCACCCAATGATCCACGGTCACCGGACATGTTACGAGGCTCTCCATGTTCATAAGCGCCTGCGCTTTGCCTTCGGGATCGTAGAGGTAGGCCATCCCGCCAGTCATACCTGCACCAAAGTTGGCACCGATATCCCCAAGGATAACCGCAACCCCACCGGTCATGTACTCGCAACCGTTCGAACCACAGCCCTCGACCACCACTTTCGCGCCCGAGTTCCGCACGGCAAAGCGCTCGCCTGCGCGGCCCGCCGCAAAGAGGTAGCCGTCAGTCGCCCCATACAGAACGGTGTTGCCGATGATCGTATTGTTGGCCGCCACCAGAGGCGACATCATCGGCGGACGCACCACGATCGTGCCCCCTGACAAACCTTTGCCGACATAGTCGTTGGCATCACCTGAGACTTCGAGCTTGAGCCCCGGAGCGGCAAACGCGCCCAGCGACTGGCCCGCAGAACCAGTGAGTTTGACCGTCAGGTGGTTCGGCTGCAGCGCGTTGCGCATCCCGAACTTGCGAACGATGTGGGACGAGGTGCGTGTGCCTACAGTCCGGTGCGTGTTCTGCACCGCGTAGGACAGTTGCATCTTCTCACCCTCCTCAAGGAACCGCGCCGCATCGCGCACGATTTCCGCATCCAGAGTATCCGGCACCGCATTGCGCGGCTTGTTGCGGTCGTAGACAATGTCGTCCGATCCATCGACACGGATCAGAAGCGGGTTGAGGTCCAGATCGTCCAGGTGATCCGACCCACGGCTGACTTGGCTGAGCAGATCGGCCCGGCCGATCACTTCGTCCAGCGACCGTGCGCCGATAGAGGCCAACACGTCCCGCACTTCCTGCGCATAGAACGTGATCAGGTTCACCACTTTGTCCGCATTGCCAGTAAACTTGGCCCGCAGCGATTCATCCTGCGTACACACACCAACCGGGCAGGTGTTCGACTGGCACTGACGGACCATGATACAGCCCATCGCGATCAGCGCCGCTGTCCCGATGCCGTACTCTTCGGCACCCAACATCGCAGCCATGACGATGTCACGGCCCGTGCGCAGACCACCGTCGGTCCGCAGGGTCACACGATCCCGCAGCTTGTTCATCGACAGAACCTGATGCGCTTCGGTCAGACCCATTTCCCAAGGCAGACCGGCATATTTGATCGAGGTCGCAGGCGACGCGCCGGTGCCACCGTTGTGGCCGGAAATCAGGATCACGTCCGCCTTGGCCTTGGCCACACCGGCCGCAATCGTGCCGACGCCAGAAGACGCGACAAGCTTGACCGTCACCTTGCAGCGCGGGTTGATCTGCTTGAGGTCATAGATCAACTGCGCAAGGTCTTCGATCGAATAGATATCATGGTGCGGCGGCGGAGAAATCAGCGTCACACCTTTGGTCGAATGGCGCAGACGGGCGATCAGGTCAGTGACTTTCATCCCCGGAAGCTGACCACCTTCACCGGGCTTGGCGCCCTGTGCGACCTTGATCTCAAGCTCTTCGCACTGGTTCAGGTATTCGGCGGTCACGCCAAATCGGCCCGACGCCACCTGCTTGATCTTGGCAGACGGGTTGTCGCCATTCGGTTCGGGCACGAAATGCGCCGGGTCTTCGCCACCTTCACCAGAGTCGGACTTCGCCCCGATCCGGTTCATTGCCACGTTCAGCGTCTTGTGCGCCTCGGGCGACAGCGCGCCCAGCGACATACCCGGCGTCACGAAACGCTTGCGGATCGAGGTGATGGATTCCACCTGCTCCAGCGGGATCGGCTCTCCCAGCGGCTTGATCGCCAACAGGTCACGCAGATGGATCGGCGGGTTCGCCTGCATCGCCTTGGAATAGGTCTTCCAAATCTCATAAGACGCCTTGTTGCAGGCCATCTGCATGAGGTGCATCGTCTGCGCGCCCCAAGCATGGGTCTCACCCGACTTGCGTGCTTTGTAAAAACCACCAATCGGCAGCACATCCTGCCCGCCCTGAAAGCCCAGCGCGTGAATCTCTTCGGCCTTGCGCTGGAGCCCGTTCAGGCCTATGCCCGAAATGCGGCTCAGCATGCCGGGGAAGTATTCTGCGCACATCGCACGGCTCAGGCCGACGGCCTCAAAGTTCAGGCCGCCGCGATAGGACGAGATGACCGAGATGCCCATCTTGGACATGATCTTGAGCAAGCCCTGATCCACCGCCTCGCGATACTTGGCAACCGCCTCGGTCAAGGTCAGATCAAGCAGACCCCGCTTGATGCGGTCGGCCAAAGAATCCTCGGCCAGATAGGCGTTCACAACGGTCGCGCCCGCACCGATCAGCACAGCAAAGTAATGCGGGTCGATACATTCCGCCGACCTTACATTGATCGAACAGAAGGTCCGCAAACCCTTGCGCGTCAGGTGGCTGTGCACCGCGCTGGTGGCAAGGATCATGGGCATCGCCACCTTGCCGTCACCGCAATACTCATCTGTCAGGGTAATGTGGCCTGCACCAGACCGCACAGCATCTTCCGCCTCGGAGCGGATACGCTCCAACGCGATCTGCAACGCGCCCTGTTCGCCCGTTGCCGGGAAGGTACAGTCGATCTCGCAAAGGCCTGCGTTAAAGTGGTTGGCCAGTTCCTTGAACTGTGCATTGCCGACAAACGGGCTGTCCAGAACAAGGATCTCGGTCTGCGCGCTCGACTCGTCCAGCACGTTCTTCAGGTTGCCGAACCGCGTCTTGAGGCTCATCACGCGGAATTCGCGCAAGCTGTCGATCGGCGGGTTGGTCACCTGGCTGAAGTTCTGACGGAAGTAGTGCGACAGCGGACGGTATTTCTTGGACAGAACCGCAGACGGCGTATCATCCCCCATCGAGGCCAAAACCTCTTTGCCGTCCTCGGCCATCGGCGCAAGCACCTGCTCCAACTCTTCAATGGTATAACCAGCCGCGATTTGGCGACGGCGCAATTCTGCACCTTCATAAATCGGCGCTTCGGACACGCGGCCCAGTTCTTCGTCCAGTTCGTTGATCTTGCCGACCCATTCCCCAAACGGCTGGCTGGCGGCCAGTTTGTTCTTGATCTCGACGTCGTGGTAAAGCTTGCCCTCTTTCATATCGACGGCAAGCAATTGCCCCGGTCCAAGCGCACCTTTTTCACGCACAGTGCCTTCATCGATCGGCACCATGCCTGCTTCCGACCCGGCGATCAGCATGCCATCGCCCGTCACGACATAGCGCATCGGACGCAAGCCGTTCCGGTCCAGACCAGCACAAACCCAACGGCCATCGGTCATGGCAAGTGCGGCCGGGCCGTCCCACGGCTCCATCACAGAATTGCAGTAGGAATACATGTCGCGCCACGCTTCGGGCAGTTCGATCGCCTGCTTGGACCACGATTCCGGCACCAGCATGGTCTTGGCCATCGGCGCATTGCGGCCCGCACGCACCAGCACTTCGAACACCGCGTCCAGCGCTGCGGAATCCGACGCACCATTGGCGATGATCGGCTTGATGTCTTCGGCCATGTCGCCAAACGCGGATGACGCCATGCGGATCTCGTGGCTCTTCATCCAGTTGACGTTGCCCTTGAGCGTGTTGATCTCGCCGTTATGCGCCAACATGCGGAACGGCTGCGCCAACCACCACTGCGGGAACGTGTTGGTTGAATAGCGCTGATGGTAGATCGCAAACGCGCTCTCGAACCGCTCGTCCTGCAGATCGGGATAGAATTCAGCCACCTGTTCGGCCAGCATCATGCCTTTGTAGATGATCGACCGGCAGGACAGCGACGCGATGTAAAGTTGACCGATGCCAGCGGCAGCCGCCGCTTTTTCGATCCGACGGCGGATGACATAAAGCTCACGCTCAAAGGTTTCCTCATCCACGCCCTTGGCGTTGGAGATGATGATCTGTTCGATCTCGGGCCGGGTCGCATTGGCCTTTTCGCCGAGGCACCCAACGCTGACCGGCACGTGCCGCCAACCATAGATGTAATAGCCCATACGCAGGACTTCGGTCTCCACGATGGTCCGGCAGGTCTCTTGGGCGCCGAAATCAGTGCGCGGCAGGAACACCTGTCCAATTGCCATCAGCTCGTCTTTGCGGGGCTCGTGGCCTGTGCGCTTGATCTGATCGTAGAAAAACGGAGCCGGGATCTGCACATGAATACCCGCACCATCGCCGGTCTTACCATCGGCATCGACAGCACCTCGGTGCCAGATCGCCTTGAGCGCATCAATGCCCGCTTCGACCACCTTGCGCGACGGCTTGCCATCAAGACTGACCACAAGGCCAACGCCACAGGACGAATGTTCGTCTTCTTCCGAGTAAAGACCATTCTCCGCCATCCATTTGCGCTTGGCTTCCTCTGCACGGACCCATTTTGCATCATACTTGGTCATGGCGTGTCTCCTTCGACAAAAGGGTTGTTCGCTTCGTATTGCGCCTGCGTCGCGCGCTTGTGGTCGCCTTTGAGCTGCCCGTAAGCGGGTGCGCGGTCGCAGTAGATTTCAGATATGACGGGGAACGAATCCGCCTCGACAAACAGCGCAGGCATCAATTCGTACTCGTCGTCTTCGCCGTTGTTGCGAAGCCAAAGGTTGGTCCCGCACACCTCGCAAAATGTACGCGAGGCAAATGGCGTCGATGCATAACTTTTGGTTGGACCTTCGACATGCACAGCGTCCGGTTTGGCAAGGAAGTATCCAGTGATCGTCCCGGACCAGACCCGACATTTCCGGCAATGGCACACACCAACGGCGGCAACATAGTCACCGTCCACACGGATGCGCACGCCGTTGCACAGGCATGTACCCGCAAGCGTGCCCGTCCGCCGGTAAGGAGCGGCGAGATCGCTCATTCCGCAGCGACGGCACTCGCGCCGTTCAACTGGCGCAGCACGGCCTCGGCACAGTCACGCCCATCACGGATCGCCCAGACGACCAGCGACGCACCGCGCACGATGTCACCCACAGCATAGACACCCGGCAGCGCAGTCGCACCCGAGGTGAATTCGGCTTTGATCGTCCCCCAACGGGTCACGTCCAGCTCCGGCACACCCCACAGCGTCGGCAGTTCTTCCGGCTCGAACCCAAGCGCCTTGATCACGATGTCCGCAGGTTCGATATAGTCCGAACCTTCGATCACCTCGGGCATCTGACGACCGGTCGCATCGGGCAGGCCGAGGCGCATCCGCTCGACGATCACACCATTCACCGGATCGCCGGTAAAGCCTTTGGGCGCGGTCAACCATTCGAACTGCACGCCCTCTTCTTCAGCGTTCTGCACCTCGCGCTGCGAGCCGGGCATGTTGGCACGGTCGCGACGATAGAGGCATTTGACCGACTCGGCGCCCTGACGGATCGCCGTACGCACACAGTCCATTGCGGTGTCGCCGCCGCCGATAACGACCACCTTCTTGCCTTCAGCATTCAGCTTACCGCTATCGAATTCGGACACCTCGTCACCAAAGCTCTTACGGTTTGACGCGGTCAGGTAATCAAGCGCCTTGACGATGCCATCGGCGCCCGAACCCGGACCACCCAAATCGCGCGACTTGTAGACGCCAGTTGCGATGATCACTGCATCATGCTGCGCGCGAATCTCTTCGAACGACATGTCCTCGCCAATGTTACAGTTAAGAACAAAGCGCACACCGCCCATTTCCAACTGCTCGTTCCGGCGCATGACCACCGGCTTTTCCAGCTTGAAGCCGGGGATGCCATAGGTCAGCAGACCACCTGCACGGTCGTACCGGTCATAGACGGTGACCTGCACACCCTGACGGCGCAGCACGTCAGCCGCTGCCAAGCCACCGGGGCCAGCACCGATGATGCCGACGCTTTCCTTACGTTCGTGCGCGGGCTTGATCGGCAGAACCCAACCTTCTTCCCATGCGGTATCCGTGATGTATTTCTCGACCGACCCGATGGTGACAGTGCCGTGGCCCGACTGTTCGATCACGCAATTGCCCTCACACAGACGGTCCTGCGGGCAGATGCGGCCACAAATCTCGGGGAAGGTGTTGGTTGCTTGGCTGACCTCATAGGCCTCCTGCAACCGGCCTTCCGCGGTCAGGCGCAGCCAATCGGGAATGTTGTTGTGCAGCGGACAATGCGATTGGCAATAGGGTACACCGCACTGGGAGCAGCGGCTCGCCTGCTCTTTGGCCTTCGCTTCCGCGTATTCCGCATAGATTTCATGAAAGTCCTCGCGCCGCTCATCGGCAGCACGCTTTGTGGGCATGTCGCGTTCAACTTTGACGAACTTCAACATCGGCTGATTTGCCATGGCTCACATCCTTCCCTTCATGTGGTCGCGATTGATTATAGAAGACCGGAGAGAAAGAAAAGTCACTTATGCTGACCTATTTTTCCAAATTTCGCCGCAGCTCGACTAAAAACATGCTGCATCGCAGCTATTTTAGGTCCGAACCGGACTTAAAATTATCCTTCCCATTGGTTTTAAAGGCTTTATACCCAAGTGAGTTTTTGCTCTTGGACGGCACACCATGCCCCTGACCCATCTGCTTATCCTGGCATTGATTCAGGGCGTTACGGAATTTCTGCCGATTTCTTCGTCCGGCCACCTGATTCTTCTGCCGAATCTGACAGGTATGGCGGATCAGGGACAAGCGTTGGATGTGGCCGTACATGTCGGCACACTGCTGGCCGTCATCCTGTATTTCTGGTCCGACGTGAAGATCGTGACCTCGGGTTTGGGGCGGCTCATCAAAGGTCGGATCGACACCCAAGGTGCGTTCTGGGCTCTGTGCCTGATCATCGCCACCATCCCCGTGATTCTTGTCGGACTTGCGCTCAAGCTGTCAGGGCTGAATGACCTTCTGCGCTCGACCGCCGTGATAGGCTGGACCATGCTGCTGTTCGGTATCGTCCTGTATTGGGCTGATCAAACGGGTCCGATCGTGAAACGTGCCGAAAACTGGAGTTTGAAGGACGCTATCATCATGGGCCTCTGGCAAACGCTGGCCCTGATACCGGGCACGTCACGGTCGGGCATCACGATCACCGCAGGGCGGCAACTGGGCTACGACCGAGAAAGCGCCACACGCTTGTCAATGCTGATGTCGATCCCGACGATCCTCGCGTCCGGTGTCTTGCTCAGCGTCGAAGCGGTACAAGACGCAGATATGAGCATTGTTCGCGACGCCGCTATTGCTGCGATCTTTGCCTTTCTCGCCGCATTAGCAGCGCTGAAACTGATGTTCAAATTGCTGAAATCCGTCAGCTTCACACCATACGTGATCTACCGCGTGATCCTCGGTGTGATCCTGTTGATCATCGCCTATACCTGACCACCCGCGCACGCTTTTCATCAACCGAAAGCTGCAATGCATCCACGCATCGCCCGCCTAATCCCGATGATAGGGCGTCCCGGCGATGATCGACGCCGCTCGATAAAGCTGCTCTGCAATCATCACCCGCACCAGCTTGTGCGGCCAGACCATCTTGCCAAAAGACAGCAGCATATCCGCCTCGGCCCGAAGTGACGGATCAATCCCATCCGCCCCGCCAATGACGAAACAGACATCCGACCGCCCCTGATCGGCCCAACCCTGCAGCTTTTTGGCAAATTCCGGCGAAGACATCAGACTGCCCCGCTCATCCAGACAGATCAGAAGAGACCCGGCCGGGATCGCGGCCCGCAGCAACGCTGCCTCCGCCGTCATCCCACCGTTTTTCTTGTCTTCGACCTCGGTCTCGCCCTCAAAGCGCCAACCAAGGCCGCGCCCTGTCTGGCCAAAGCGAGACAGGTAATCGTCGGTCAGCGCGCGTTCTTCCGAGCGGCCCGCGAGCCGCCCCACCGCGCGAAGATGTACGCGCATCCTAGTTGGTCAGGGCTGTCCCTGCCGGGAGCCACATTTTTTCCAACTGGTAAAATTCGCGAACTTCCGGCCGGAAAATGTGTACGATCACATCGCCTGTGTCGATCAGCACCCAATCACCAGTTTCCTTGCCCTCGATCTTGGACAGGATACCACGCTCTGCTTTGAGCGTTTCGACCAGCTTTTCGGCCAGTGCCGATACTTGGCGGGTGGACCGCCCCGAACACACGACCATGTAATCGCCAATAGACGTTTTGCCGCGCAGGTCGATCTGCACAATGTCTTCGGCTTTGTTTTCGTCGAGTTCAGAAAGAATCACCGCGAGCGTCGCTTCGCTGGCAGATCCGGTTCCGGGTGTGCCGGTCATGGGCAGACCCCCGTCAGTGGCACGCGCCACATCCGTTTGAAAAGACAGGACATCGTCCTCCTAAGTGTAAACGCCGTTCCGCCCCGGCGCTGGGTGAGCAGAAAATAGCATTGCATTGCCGAATTCTCAATGACCTGCGCGAAAATTGGCGATCATGCGCCGTATGGAACCCACACTGTCTTGGTTTCAGTCGCCGCATCAAGGAATGCGCGCCCTTCGCCCTCGCCCCCCATCCAGTCGCGATTGCGCCCATTGTTGACCCATGTCCGCTTGAGATTAAGCGCCGCACCGCGTTCAATCTCAGCCGAAAGGTCGGTCGATGAGAACGACCAAACCGCCTCGACATCCATGTGTTGCGCCAATGTCGGAGCCAGTTCTGCATGCCGCCCGGTAAGGATATTGACCACTCCGCCCGGCACATCCGACGTATCGAGGACCTGATAGAAATCCGTCGCCGCCAGCGGGAACGGTTCCGACGCGACCAGCACCACCCGGTTGCCCATGGCCATCGCCGGGGCCATCACCGACACAAGGCCCAAAAGCGGATGATCATCCGGGCAAAACGCCCCGATCACCCCGCAGGGTTCGCGCATCGCCAAGGCCACCCCCCGCAACGGCACCTGCGCCACGCGCCCGTCGAACTTGTCGGCCCATGCGGCATAGGTGAAGAGCCGGTTTACCGCCACATCCACCTCTTTCGCGCCGGTCTTTGCGCCGGTCATCTGGTTGATCCGTGCCGCAAATTCATCCGCACGCGCCGACAGGTTTTCGCCCAGATAATAAAGGATCTGCGCCCGCAGATGCGCCGTTGTCCCGGCCCAGCCGGATGCACCCCGCGCCGCTTCGACCGCGTTGCGCACATCCTTTCGGTTCGCCAAAGGTGCCTGACCGATCAGCTTTCCCGCCTTGGTGAACACCTCGTAAGCATAGCCCCCATCAGGCCGTGCCTGCTTGCCGCCGACATAAAGCTTGGCCGTCCGGTCCACCGCCTGCGGCTCGGCATCCGGCCCGCTGCTGAACACTGTGATCTTGCCCAGCGCCTTTCCGCTGCCCGACGGCTTGGTGTAGGCCATCATCCCTTCCGGCCCGCCTTCGCGCCCGAACCCGCTTTCGCGCACTCCGCCAAAGGGTGCTGCGGCGTCGAACATGTTGGTGCCGTTGATCCAGACAACCCCCGCCACCAGCTTGGGCGCGATGTCCAACGCGACGTTGATGTTCTCGCTCCACAGCGTCGCCGCCAGCCCGTAGCGCGTGTTGTTCGCCAGATCGACCGCCTCGGACGGTGTACGGAAGGTGGTGCCCACCAGCACCGGCCCAAAGATCTCTTCCTGCATCAGCGGGTCAGCCGTGCTTAGCCCGGTGATCAGCGTCGGCGGGTAGAAACACCCGCTCTCCGGCATCTCGCAAGCCGCGCGATAGGTCTCACCGGCTATGTTGCTGTCGACCAGACGGGTGATGGTCTCCAATTGCTTGGGATCAACAATCGCCCCCACGTCGATCGACTTGTCCAAAGGTGATCCGACCCGCAGCTTATCCATCCGCGCCTTCAGCTTGGCATAGAAACGGTCCGCGACACCTTCTTGCACCAAAAGCCGCGACCCGGCACAGCAGACCTGCCCCTGATTGAACCAGATCGCATCGACAAGCCCTTCAACGGCGCTGTCCAGATCCGCATCCTCGAACACGATGTAAGGCGACTTGCCCCCCAACTCGAGCGTCAGCGCTTTGCCTGACCCCGCCGTTGCCTCGCGAATACGCCGCCCCACGGCGGTGGACCCGGTAAAGGCCACCTTGTCGACATCCGGATGTGTAACGATCATCTCACCGACAGACCCATCGCC
Source organism: Marivita cryptomonadis (assembly GCF_002115725.1). Taxonomy (GTDB): domain Bacteria; phylum Pseudomonadota; class Alphaproteobacteria; order Rhodobacterales; family Rhodobacteraceae; genus Marivita; species Marivita cryptomonadis. The sequence continues at coordinate 12,873 of NZ_JFKD01000018.1, read as the reverse complement.
GGTGACGATGTTCACCACACCTTTTGGCAACCCGGCCTGACGGCACATATCCGCAAACAAAAGCGCGGTCAGCGACGTGTATTCCGCAGGCTTGAGAACAACCGTGTTCCCAGCCGCCAAAGCAGGCGCGACCTTCCACGTCAGCATGAGCAGCGGGAAGTTCCACGGGATCACCTGACCACAGACGCCATGCGCCTCGCGCCCGGCGAATTCGCTGTCGAACAGCTGCGCCTGCCCGGCGTGATAGTAGAAATGCCGCTGCGCCAAAGGCACGTCGATGTCCCGGCTTTCGCGGATCGGCTTGCCGTTGTCCAAGGTCTCGAGCACCGCAAACAACCGCGCGTGTTTCTGCATCAGCCGCGCCAGCGCATAGATATACCGCGCCCGCCCCGCGCCGCCCAACTTGGCCCAAGCCTTCTGCGCCTTGCGCGCAGCCGCAACAGCCGCATCCACATCGGCCTGCGTGCCTTGCGTCAGATGTGCCAGCACCTCGCCATTCGCCGGATTGCGGCTTTCGAACACCTGACCGGGATCGGTCATCGCGCCACCTATGAAGTGCCCGAACCGGTCCCCCTGATCGACCAGCCATGCCAGCGCATCCGCCGCCGACTCCGGTGCGGTTCCGTAGTCCATACTCTCGAAAATCTCTTGTACGGTCATTGGAAAGTGCCTTTCAAAAGCAGGAAAACAACATAGGCCAGCCAAAGGAGCGCCGCCCCACGCATGACCCATTCAACCCGGCGAGTCCTGTCATGCAAATGGGCGAACCTCTGCAGACCTTCGGGAGGATCGGCAGGCGGCTCAAACGCTGGTTCCGGCCCCAACATCCGCTGCATCAGCGTCGGCAGATCGCGCACCGCGCGTTTCAGTTTGCGCCGCCGCCAGTTCTGCGCCCCCAGCCACATCAGCGCCGAGAGGCCGAACAACAGGACCATCGGGTTATTGCCCATTGTCCCGCCTCACCCAGCCGCGTGTCGCCACGACGCCGAATAGGCCCCGGTCACATGATGCTCCAATTGACGTTCGATATCGCCCAAGAGCGAGGACGCGCCAAAGCGGAACAAATCGTTCTGCACCCAGCGGTCGCCCAACTCTTCCTTCATGAGCGCAAGATACACCACCGCATCCTTGGCTTTGGAAATTCCGCCCGCAGGCTTGTAGCCAACGCGGTAGCCGGTTTCCTCAAAGTAGTCGCGGATCGCCCGGATCATCACCAGCGACACCGGCAATGTGGCGTTCACGCTTTCCTTCCCAGTCGAGGTCTTGATGAAATCCGCCCCCGCCATCATGCAAACCAACGACGCCCTTGCGACGTTCTGCAACGTCCCTAATTCACCCGTCGCCAGAATGGCCTTCACATGCGCCTCACCGCAGGCCGCGCGAAACGCGCGCATCTCGTCATACAGCGCCTGCCAATTGCCGGTCAGCACATGCCGTCGCGAAATCACGATGTCGATCTCTGCAGCACCTGCCTTCACACTCTCTTCAATCTCGGCCACACGCAGGTGAAACGGCGACAGACCCGCCGGGAACCCCGTGCTGACCGCAGCCACTGGAATCCCCGTACCCGCCAGCGCGTCAACCGCAGCCTCGACCATGTCGTGATAAACACAGACCGCGCCCACCTTGAGCCCGTCCATGCCCAGCGCCCCGAGCAAATCACTCCGCACCGGTTGTCGCGCCTTGGCACACAGCCGCGCCACACGCCCAACGGTGTCATCCCCGGCCAGTGTCGTGAGGTCGATGCAGGTGATCGCGCGGCACAGCCACGCCGCTTGATAGGCCTTCTTCACCGACCGCCGCCCCGTCAACGTCGCCGCCCGCCGCTCGATCGCCGACCGGTTCGCGGTCGCCCGCATCACCCAATCCAGATCCAGCGCCATCCCCGGATTGCGCGGCTCAAGCGTCTGCGGCAAATGCACTGCTTCACGTGTCGTCGTCTGCATGGATCACTCACTCCTTGAACGCGAATGCTGACACGGCCACACAGCGCGCACAAGTCACGACGCCGCGTAGCGCGCCTATCGGATCAGGTTCGAGAACCACCGCTTGAACGCACCCTTCTGTGGCCGCAGGATCGGCAAGTGCAGGATGCGCGGTTTCGGCTGATCGGAATAGATCAACTCCGACGCCTCGAAGATCCGCTTGTTGAATTGCGGCGGGAACACGTAAAATCGCAGGTCCGACTTCCACAAAGTCTCGCGGAAGGTCGGCTGGTCGATCTTGAACCCCGCCGCATCATAGGCCGCCTGCCAATCGTCAAAAAACTGCTCCGTCGCCGCGGTCTTGCGATACAGCAGCACCCCGCAATTGATCTCGGGAAAGGTCTCCGGCACCTCGGTCTGCCATATCCGCTTGTGCCGGGGCCTATGCCACAGCATCACATGGGCGCCACACAGATCGAACTTCTGCAACAGATCAAAAAGCGACGACAGATCCGCCCGGATCATCGTGTCATTGTCGAGGTACAGCGTCTCGTCAAACGGGCTGAACTTCAGCGCCCCCACCTTGGGCCGGGTCATCTCGGCCGGAATGACAAAGCTCTGATCGAACCCGCTGGTGTCGTCATCCGCCGCACACCAGATCGCCGCCTGCAAACCCGGGTTGTGCTGTTTCACCGACGCCGCAGACCGCCGCGCCACATCCACATGCGCCTTGCCCCAGGCCACGTACATCACGCCGCGTGTCCGGTTCTGCTCTGACATCCAACCACTCCTTCAGACATCCGCTGCCTAGCGCCCCGCCTGCCCCAAGTAAATCCGCCACGCGCTTTCCCCTTGACCACCCGCACCAGAGCGGGAATGCAGAAAGGCGATGACGACACCGTTCTTCTCTGATCTGCACGCCGATGCACACGGGTTCCTGTCTGACATCGCACAGGAGGACAGCCTGATCCCTGCCGCGGTTCTGGTCACGGCCAGCTATGACGAGACCGTCTTTTCCGACGATCTCTTCACACAGCTGGGTATTTTCCAACCACCCTCTCTCAGCCGCGCCATCCCCCGCCGCAGGGCCGAATTCCTTGCAGGCCGCGCCATGGCGCAAGCCGCAATGGCCTGCCTCGGCCTTCCCCCCAGCCCGGTCGACACCACCCCCAGCCGCGCACCGCTCTGGCCCAAAGGCCTCTCCGGCTCGATCAGCCACGCACGCGGCCGCTGCGCGTGCCTGCTGTCACAAGACACCGGGCGCAGCTTCGGCATCGACACCGAGGCCATCGCCGAAGGCCGCCCCCTCGACGCGATCCTGACACAGACGCTGTCCCAGACCGAACGCGCACTGCTCACGCAGGGGCCCTATCCGGCCAACATCAACGCGACACTGGCCTTCTCGGCCAAAGAGGCGCTCTTCAAGACGCTCTACCCGCAGGTCGGCCACCATTTCGGCTTTGACGCCGCCAATCTGACCGAACCGCCCCACCAGAACAACTTGACCCTGTCCCTGACCACCAACCTCACAGACAATTTGCCGAAAGGCCGCCGCTTCGACATCCACCTGTCGCTCACGCCGACCCATGTGTCGACATGGCTTTCCGTGCCAAATCCCTGATCTTCTTCTTTTCCCAAATATGCAAAAGCGCCTTCTGCCACAGCGCGGACCGCCTTCCTGACTCGAATCACTGGAAAAAGAACAAAATAAGAACATAAAAGAGGAGTATGTTCGCAGAGCTGTCGATCACCTCCAACTTCACCTTCCTCACCGGGGCCTCCCACCCCGAGGAGTATATGGAGCGTGCCGCCACTCTGGGCCTCTCGGCCATCGCCATCACCGACACCAATTCCGTGGCAGGCATTGTCCGCGCTTGGTCCGAGGCCAAAAACCTCCAGCGCCTCCTCCGTGAACGCACCGAACTCGAGGCCAAGAACGGCCCCATCGGCCCCCCCGTGCCGGATCACATCAACCACCAGCGCAGCCACATCCTCATCCATGTCCCCCGGCTGATCCCCGGCGCAAAGATCGTCACCGACACCGGCTTCACTGCCACGGCGCTGGCCAGCACACGGCAAGGCTGGGCACAGCTCTGCCGCCTGATCACCACCGGACGCCGCCGCGCGCCCAAGGGCGATTGCCACCTGACCCTCGACGATCTGGTCCAATGCACAGCCGGTCTCATCTGGCTCCTGCACCCGCCAACACAAGCGAACACGACGCAGCGCGGCGCGGGCGACTGGCAGCCACAGGCAGAACGGCTGTCGCGCCGCTTCCCCGAACAGACCCATCTCCTGCTCAGCCCGCTTTATGACGGTCAGGACGGACCTCGCTTCGACCGGATCGCGAAACTGGCCAAAGATCTGAACCTGCCCACCATCGCCTCCGCCATGCCCATCATGCACCATGGCCGCCGCCGCAAACTGGCCGATGTTGTCACCGCCATCCGCCAAGGCTGCCGCGTCGACGAGTTGGGCACCAAGGCGCTCGCCAATGGCGAACAACGCCTGCGTTCCGAGGCCGAAATGCGCCGCCTGCTCGGCCCCCATGCCGACGCCGTGACCCGCGCCGCGCAACTCGCCGAGGCGTGCCAATTCGATCTTGGCGAACTCCGCTACGAATATCCAAGCGAAATCACCGGGTCCGAGACTGCCCCCCAACGTCTGTCCCGGCTCGCCCACGAAGGGCTGAAATGGCGCTACCCGCACGGCGCGTCCGACAAGGTGAAAAAGCTGCTGGCGCATGAGCTCACCCTGATCGGCAAGCTGAAATACGAGCCCTATTTCCTCACCGTACGTGACATCGTGGCCTTCGCCCGCGACCGCGGCATCCTCTGCCAAGGCCGTGGCTCTGCCGCCAATTCGGTCGTCTGCTACTGCCTCGGCGTGACCTCCGTCAGCCCCGAAATCGGCACCATGGTTTTTGAGCGGTTCGTGTCAGAGGCCCGCGACGAGCCCCCCGACATCGACGTGGATTTCGAACATGAACGCCGCGAAGAGGTGATCCAACACATCTACGAACGATACGGCCGCCACCGCGCCGGGCTTTGCGCCACGGTCATCCACTATCGCGGCAAACGCGCCATCCGTGAGGTCGGCAGCGCCATGGGTCTATCCCAAGACACCATCGGCGCGCTCTCTTCCCAGCTCTGGGGCTTCTTCTCGACCAATGGCCTCGAAGAACACCGCATGCGCGAGATCGGTCTCGATCCCGACGACCACCGCCTCAAACTCACGATGGAGCTGATCTTCGAGATCATCGGCTTCCCCCGCCACCTGAGCCAGCATGTCGGCGGCTTCATCATCACCGAAGGGCGGCTTGATGAACTGGTCCCGATTGAGAACGCCACGATGGAGGACCGCACCGTCATCTGCTGGGACAAGGACGATATCGACGCGCTTGGCATCCTCAAGGTCGATGTGCTGGCCCTCGGCATGCTGTCCTGTATCCGCAAGGCGTTCGACCTGATGACACTGCATCACGGCCAAAGCTACAACCTCGCCACGCTCCCTCCCGAAGACCCGGCGGTCTACGACATGCTCTGCAAAGCCGACAGCATCGGTGTCTTCCAAGTCGAATCCCGCGCACAGATGAACTTCCTGCCGCGCATGAAACCGCGCACCTTCTACGACCTGGTGATCGAGGTTGCGATCATCCGCCCCGGCCCCATTCAGGGCGACATGGTTCACCCCTATATCCGCCGCCGCAATGGCGAAGAGGCGGTCAGCTTTCCCTCGGACGAATTGGGCGCGGTGTTGGGCAAGACCCTCGGCGTGCCCCTGTTTCAGGAACAGGCAATGCAGATCGCCATCGTCGGCGCGGGCTTCACCCCCGAACAGGCCGACCGCCTGCGCCGATCCCTCGCTACGTTCAAGAAACACGGCAACGTGTCAGAGTTCCGCACCCTCTTCATGCGCGGCATGCGCAACAAAGGCTACGACGAGGATTTCGCCGAACGCTGTTTCTCGCAGATCGAAGGTTTCGGATCTTACGGTTTTCCCGAAAGCCACGCCGCCAGCTTTGCCTTGCTGGTCTATGCCAGTGCCTGGATCAAGCACCACCACCCCGGCATCTTCGCCTGCGCGCTGCTGAACTCCCAGCCGATGGGCTTCTACGCCCCCGCCCAGATCGTCCGCGATGCGCGCGAACATGGCGTGACCGTCCTGCCCGTCTGCATCAACGCCAGCTTCTGGGACAACGTGATGGAACCAGACGCCAAGGGTGGCCTCGCCCTCCGGCTGGGCTTCCGCCAGATCAAAGGCCTGAACGAAGAAGACGCGTCATGGATCGCCGCCGGGCGCGGCAATGGCTACCAGAGCGTCGGCGACCTCTGGCGACGCGCCGGGCTGGACCCGGCCACCATCGCCCGTCTGGCCGAGGCGGACACCTTCCGCGACTTGCAGTTAAGCCGCCGTCAGGCGCTGTGGGAGGCCAAGGCGCTCACCACCCGCAAGACCCTGCCGCTGTTTGACGGTGATATCGACGGCGAAGCGATCCATGAACCCGCCGCTTTGCTGCCGCAGATGACCGAGGGCGAACAGGTGGTCGAAGATTACGTCGCCATGCGCCTCACCCTGCGCCGCCACCCGCTGGCGCTCCTGCGGCACATTTTGACACCGGACGCCAACCGTACGGCGCAACCGTACGTTTCAGGAACCAAACCGTACAAGCCACCAATGCCGCTACCATTCACCCGTGCGAACCCGGATTAACAGGAAACGCCATGTTGAACTGCCGCAATCCATCGCTGGAAAACTGCACCGCACGCGTGTCCCGCACCCGATAGGCCCAGCCCATCATCTCGAACCGCTTGAACAGCGCCCGCCCCAAAGACCCTGCCAAATGAGGCCGCCGCGCGCTCCAGTCCAGACAGGTCCGACACACCGGCGCACGAGATTTTACCAACTGGTCAAAATCTACACCAAGCGTTCGAACAAACCCTTGCCCAGCCTCCGTCAGAAACAGATCGTCTCCGCGCAACTCCATGAAATCCCGTGCAAAAAGACTATCGTAAAGCTGTATCCCACGGGAACCAGCCAAATGGTTGTAGCACACCCGCGCCTCGCGCAATTGCGCATCTTTTGGCCCAGTCCGTGTCCTCAGATGCCCCTGACCAGCGGCAAATCCCATGAGCACCTCAAGAACCTGCGCCACATCCTCACCTGCCAGCGCGAAGTACTTGTGTCGCCCCTGACGCGCTTCCTTGACCAGCCCACCCTCCAGCAACCGCCCCAGATGCGACGACGCAGTCGAGGCAGAAACCCCGGCCTCTCCCGCCAACTCACTGGCCGTCAACGCTTTTCCACTCATCAGCGCCGACAGAATATTCGCCCGCGCCGGATCACCAATCAGCGCCGCAATTCGCGCAATGTCAGGTCCATGTTTCATGACGATCACCTTACACGCATGATCAACACGCACAATTCGATCCAGATCGAAATATTAGCGTCGCAATCCATGCCACAAACAGGTCAGCAACCGGAAAGGACACCCATGCTCACCTGCATCATCCGCTACGAAATCGACCCGACCAAGAAAGCGCAGTTCGAAACATATGCCCGCAACTGGGGTCAGGCGATCCCGCGCTGCGGCGCTGATCTGATCGGATACTTTGCCCCACACGAAGGCTCCAGCACTCTGGCCTATGGCATCTACAATATTGAAAACCTTGCAAAATACGAAGCGTACCGCGCCCACCTTGCCGCTGATCCTCTGGGGCAGGAAAACTACGCCTTTGCCCAATCCGAAAGGTTCCTCTTGCGCGAAGATCGCACCTTCCTAAAACTCTGCTCGACGCCACATGGGAACCAGACATGATCGCCATTATCTTCGAACTCATGCCGGCAGACGGCCAAAAAGACGCCTATCTCGACATCGCCGCCACCATGCGCCCCATGGTCGAACAGGTCGAAGGCTTCATCTCGGTCGAACGTTTTCAAAGCCTCACCAACCCCGACAAGCTTCTGTCGATCAGCTTCTTCGAAGACGAAGACGCCGTTCACCGTTGGCGCAAACTGGCCGCACACCGGAATGCGCAATCCAAAGGCCGCACCGGCGTCTTCTCGGATTACCGCCTACGCGTCTGTCACGTCATGCGCGACTACGGCATGTTTGACCGCGATCAAGCTCCCGAAGACAGCGTCAAGGCGCATGGCTAGCGGCTTCTTCTTTTTGCAAATATGCAAACGCAACTTTGCAAATCACACTGCGCCCGATCCCGCGTCACATCACGACTGGCCCGAGGACAAAGCCGAAGGCGGCGGACGAGACAAAAAGAATGGGCGCCCAAAGGCGCCCATGCAGTTCAAAACAAGATTCAGGTCAGATCCCGACGTCGATCATCGCCTTGGCAAGGATCGGTATCGACTCCTTGTTCAAACCCGCGATATTCAACCGCGAGTCCCCAACTAGGTAAATCGCGTGCTCTTCGCGCAGACGCTCAACCTGTTCGGGTGTCGCTCCAAGCCGCGAGAACATACCGCGGTGCTGTGCGATAAAGCCAAACCGGTCCGAGCCTGACAGACGCTGCAATTCGGCCGCCAGCTGCTCGCGCAGACCCAGCATGCCATTGCGCATCTCTTCCAGTTCCGCAGCCCATTCAGTGCGCAGTGCATCGTCGGTCAGAACCATGGTCACCAACCGCGCGCCATGATCCGGCGGAAAGGAATAGTTCTGACGGTTGAGATACGCCAGAGTCCCTTGGTTCAACTTGTGTGCCGATGGATCGGCAGCAACAGCCATCAGCAGCCCCGTGCGTTCGCGGTAGATACCAAAGTTCTTGGAACAGCTGGCCGCAATGATGGTTTCCGGCACCGACGACGCGATAAGGCGGGTCGCCGCCGCATCTTCCTCGAGACCGTCACCGAAGCCCTGATAGGCGATATCGACCATCGGGGTCGCGCCTGTCTTGATCAGCAGATCGACCAGCGCCTTCCATTCGGTGATATTCAGGTTGGCCCCGGTCGGGTTGTGACAGCAGCCATGCACCAGAACGATGTCTCCCGGACCCGCCTTGGCGAGATCTTCCATCATGCCGTTGAAATCCACACCGCGCGACTCGTCGTCGAAATAGCGGTAGGGCACCATAGTCATGCCCATGTGCTTGAGGATCGACAGGTGGTTCGGCCATGTCGGATCGCTGACGAATACCTTGGCGTCAGGATTGGCCATCTTCACCATGTCAAAACCCTGACGCACGGCACCCGTACCACCCGGAGTGGCAACTGCGGCCACGTTCGCACGCGGCACCGCATCGCCCAGAACCATCGCGATCATGGCATCGGCAAAAGCTGGATCACCAGCAAGTCCGGTATAGGCCTTGGTGGTCTCGGCCTCCCACAACTGCTGCTCGGCGTTCTTGATCGCGCGCATGATCGGCGTGTTGCCCGACGCGTCCTTATAGACACCGACGCCAAGGTCGATCTTCACCTCGCGCGGGTCGTCGCGATAGGTCTGCATCAGGGTAAGGATCTTGTCTGCGGGTTGTTCCTTGAGGGACTCGAACATCAATTGTCTCCAGTGGCTACGGGAACCGTGGGGAACATCCCCCATTCGGACCACGAGCCGTCGTAAAGGGAATGGTCGTCTTTGCCCATACGTGCCATCGCCAGCGACAGGATCGCCGCGGTCACGCCAGAGCCACAAGTGGTGATTGCCGGTTTCGACAGGTCGACACCGGCCGCTTCAAAGATCGCACGCGTCTCCTCGGGCGACTTCATCGTCTGGTCTGCATTCAGCAGGCTGGAATAATGCACGTTCTTTGAACCGGGAATATGTCCGCCGCGCATGCCTGGACGAGGTTCCGGTTCTTCTCCACGGAACCGCCCGGGGGATCGCGCGTCAATGATTTCCTGATCGCGCAGCTTGGAGGCGGCAGAGACCTGCGTCACATCCTTGACCAGATGCGCCTGACGCCGCACCGTCATGTGCCGGTCGCGGATGATTGGCGGCATGTCCTCAAGCTCGCGGCCTTCTGCGACCCATTTTGGCAAACCGCCATCCAGAACAGCCACGTCGTTCTGGCCCATCAGCTTGAACAGCCACCAAACGCGGGCGGCGGAAAAAAGACCGGCACCGTCATAAACAACAACCTGATGGCCGTCGCCCACGCCCATAGCTCGCAAACGCGACATGAACTTTTCAATGGGCGGCGCCATATGCGGCAGGTCGGACCTGCTGTCGGAAATATCGTCGATATCAAAGAAGCGCGCACCGGGGATATGACCCTGGGCATATTCTGCTTTGGCATCCCGGTCGCTGCCCGGCATATACATCGACGCATCCAGAATGCGCAGATCGGGATCGCGCATGTGAGACGCCAGCCAGTCTGTCGCAACCAGAGTTTTCGGGTCGTCCTGTGCCATATCATTCGCCACATCTGATTAGGATAAGTTCTGCATAGAACCGACAGGTCCGACTCGCAAGCGATTGACCTCAGCGCGACGGATGATGCGTCAAGGGAAAGCCGCCTCGGCGCTAGCCTGCGTTCTTCAGAAGACGCTGCTTCTGACGGCCCCAATCCCGTTTGGCCTCGGTCTCGCGCTTGTCATGGTTTTTCTTACCCTTCGCGATGCCCAGCTTCATCTTCACCATGCCTTTGTGATTGAAGTAGAGCACCATAGGCACAAGCGTCATGCCTTTGCGCTGGGTCTCGTTCCACAGCCGCGACAGTTCCTTTCGCGACACCAAAAGCTTGCGGCGGCGGCGTTCCTCGTGCGGGAACATCGCGCGATTGTAGGGCGCGATATAAGAATTCACGAGCCACAACTCTCCGTCTTCGACGGCCGCATAACATTCGGTGATGTTGGCACTGTTCTCGCGCAGCGATTTCACCTCTGAGCCTTGGAGGATAATGCCCACTTCGAGATCGTCCTCGATGGCATAGTCGAACCGCGCCCGACGGTTGTCGGCGATCACCTTGTAGTTCGGATTGTCCTTCGGCTTGGCCATCACTGCGGTCTCCTTTGCCCGCGAGAGGGCTAGATATAAGATGTCGCGCAGGTTTTGAAACCGCTTTTGCACAGATCACGGAAAAGGGCGGACCTTGCAGCCCGCCCTTTCGCATTTTGGTTCCGTCACGCGGATCAGCTGAACTTCTTGATCTCACCCGACTTGAGACGCGACCAATAGCTGTTCAGTTCGCGCTTCACTATGGGCATCAAGACGTAAAGCCCGATGATATTGACCACCGCCATCGCAAAGATCGCCGCATCCGAGAAATCGATGACCGGACCAAGGCTGGCCGCCGCGCCAATGATGACGAAAAGGCAGAAGATGACTTTGAAGGTCAGTTCCTGTCCCTTGCCTTCACCAAAGAGGTAGGTCCATGCCTTGAGGCCGTAATAGGACCACGAGATCATGGTGGAGAAGGCAAACAGGATCACAGCCAGTGCGAGGATATACTTGAACCCACCGATGGAAGACGAGAACGCCGCAGAAGTCAGCGCCACACCGGATGTGTCGCCCACGGTCTGGATCGCGGTGCCCGCTTCGTTCAACAGGTAGTTGCCTGTGTTCGGGTCCGAGACAAGCTGACCGGTGATGATGATCACAAGTGCCGTCATGGTGCAGACCACGACAGTGTCGATCAGCGGTTCAAGCAGGGACACAAAGCCTTCGGTGATCGGCTCTTTCGTGCGAACTGCCGAGTGTGCGATGGCTGCCGAGCCAACACCGGCCTCGTTCGAGAACGCCGCCCGCTTGAAGCCCTGGATCAGCGCTCCGACAAAACCGCCTGCAACGCCAAGTCCGGTAAAGGCACCTGCGAAAATCTGGCCAAAGGCCCAACCGATCTTGTCATAGTTCATCAAGATGATGATCAGCGCTGTGCCGACATAGATCACACCCATGATCGGCACGACTTTTTCTGTGACGCGGGCGATGGACTTGAGGCCACCGACGATCACAGCAAACACGATGCCTGCAAAAACGATACCCGTGATCCAGCCGGGATATTCGCCGAACACATTGGTTAACTGCGCATGGGCCTGATTGGCCTGGAACATGTTACCACCGCCCAGCGCGCCAAGGATACAGAAGATCGAGAACATGATCGCAAGGAACCGACCACCCGGCATGCCACGCTCGGAAAAGCCCTTGGTCAGGTAATACATTGGACCACCGGACACGGTGCCGTTGGGGTATTCATTGCGGTATTTAACACCCAGCGTACATTCGGTGAACTTGGACGCCATGCCCAGCAAACCGGCAAGGATCATCCAGAACGTGGCACCCGGCCCGCCAATGCCGATGGCCACGGCCACACCGGCGATGTTGCCGAGACCCACGGTGCCCGAAAGGGCTGTGGCTAGCGCCTGAAAGTGGCTGACCTCACCCGCATCGTTCGGATCAGAGTAGTCCCCTTTGACCAGCGCGATGGCATGGCCGAAGGCGCGGAACTGAATCACACCGAAATAGACGGTGAAGACGGTAGCGGCGACCACCAGCCAGCCGACGATCCACGGAAAACTGGTACCGGGGAAGTTGCTAAAGATCAGGTTGACGAACCAGCCTGTAGAGCTGGCGAAGATGCCGTTGATAGTCTCATCGATGGATTGCGCCGAGGCCGAGAGGGCCGCGAAGAGAGTGAAAAAGACGGCCAGAACCGCCGTCGGAAAAAGACGTGTCATCTGTTAAATTCCCTATGCGGTTATGGAACGATTGTGCAGGGCACTGGGGCGACCTGAACCAGAGACCCGGCGACCGAGCCAAACACGCGGCTCGACAGACCGCCATCGCCATCGCGGCCAATGACCATCTGCGTTGCGCCCTCTTTCTTGGCGACCTCGCACAGCGTTTTGGCGACGTGACCGTATTTGATCTGGGTTTCCACCGGAACACCGGCCGCAGATATGGTGGCTTTCAGAGGTGCCATCAGCGCCTTTTCAGCACGATCCAGCTCTTCGGTGCGGCGCGCATGACGCTCTTCAATTTCTTCTGGTGTCACCC
>NZ_JFKD01000017.1 GCF_002115725.1 Marivita cryptomonadis | reverse complement strand
CCCACACGGTTCGGCTCAGGAGCGGCCAACGATGTTCTCGAACGACCTGATTTGTCAGTAAGGTCATCGCGTGTCCGGCACGTAGAAGGATCTGTCCCGCAATGCGATCCGAAAATCCCGCTGGTAGCGCATCAGCCACCGCGTCGATAGCAGGCAGATCGACCGGGGCTTCCGGATAGAAGCCATTGTCTTGTTTGCCTCCTTGGGAGGCAGAAAATGAGCTCATTGGGTTTTATGTGTATACACAAGACATTCGCGTTCCGTTTCGGATTTGCGGTAAAGGAGGGGGGCAAAAACACAAACCTCCCATTCACCGCCGTTTACCTGTCTCCATGCTCGGGGGCCTAGACGACGACATTTCCTGTGTACTAACTGTGCAACATGGCCGCACGAAACCAGTTCGTGGACCATAGGAGACTTAAGAATGCCCAATAACGCAGCCACCGCGGCAGCGCGCCTCTCTTCTGCGCCTATGATGGATTGGACCGACCGTCATTGTCGGTACTTCCATCGGCAAATCAGTCGGCAGGCGCTGCTCTATACCGAGATGGTGACGGCTCCGGCGTTGGTACGTGGGGGGGCGGTTCACTTGCTTGATCACAATGCGGCAGAGCATCCGGTTGCGTTGCAATTGGGTGGGTCGGATCCGCAGGAACTGGCTGAGGCGGCGCGGATGGGGGCTGCGGCGGGGTATGACGAGATCAACCTGAATGTGGGATGTCCGTCCGACCGTGTGCAATCGGGCACGTTTGGTGCGGTGCTGATGAAGACGCCCGATCTTGTCGCCGACTGCGTGCGGGCGATGAAAGCTGCTGTTGCTGTGCCGGTGACGGTGAAATGTCGGATCGGGGTGGATGATCAGAACCCGGAGCAGGTGCTGCCCGATTTCATCTCGCGCGTACAAGATGCTGGGTGCGATTACCTGATCATTCATGCCCGCAAGGCCTGGCTTCAGGGGTTGTCACCAAAGGAGAACCGGGACATTCCGCCGCTCGACTATGATCTCGTGCTGCGTATGTCCGAGCGGTTTGGTGATTTGCCGATGTCGATCAATGGCGGGGTTGAAACGCTTGATGATGCAGTGGATTTGATTGCGCGGGGCATGACGGGTGTGATGATCGGGCGGGCCGCTTATCACCGCCCTTGGGACATTCTATCCGATGTCGATGCCCGGATTTTCGATATGCCTCCGCCAGTGCGTACGCGGGTTGCGGTGATAGATGAGATGCGTCCCTATATTGCAGCGCATCTTGCAGATGGCGGGAAATTGCACCAGATCACACGGCACATGCTTGGGCTCTTCTCGGGTCAGCCTGGCGCGCGGATGTGGCGGCGTGTCCTGTCGGAACAGGCGAACCGGCCCGGCGCAGATGTCTCGCTTTTGGATGAGGCTCTGGAGCGGATGCAACAGCCGGATACGGTCACAGGCTGAGCGATGATAGGCAACTGGCCGGACTGCGGATTCATTCGTTTCGCGTGGCATCCCGAAATCTTCCGCTGGGCGCAAGCGGCCCGTGACATTGGGCGCAGTGTGGCCAGTGACCTGTCCATGCGGGCGACGTGGCTTCAATGCGAAGGCACGTGGTTTGTTGGTGTCGATGCGTTGCCCAGCGATCCGTTCGGTTCAGTGAGCGCGGTGCCGTTGCCGGAACCTGTCAAGTCGTGGATCGGTGCACGAGTGGACCTGCATCCGGCGCAGCTGTCCATCACCTATCCGGGGTATCCGCGTCCGCGCGCTGGTGAAAGCGAGGCAGCATTCCGCTACCGACGATACCGCGATGCGGCACATATGGATGGGTTGATTGCGGAAGGCACACCCAAGTGGCGCTTTCTACGCGAGCGTCATGACTGGATCTTGGGATTGCCGTTGACCGAAACAACATCTGGCGCCAGCCCGCTCGTGGTTTGGCCGGGAAGCCATCATATCCTGCAGCAGGCGATGATTGACGCCCTTGGCGGCGTGCCAGACGCAGAATGGTCCGGTGTTGACGTGACCGATGTCTATCAAGCCGCCCGTAAGCGGGTGTTTTCCGAATGCACTCGAACTCCGCTCTTTACACGACCGGGAGAGGGCGTTTTGCTCAACCCTTTCATGCTGCATGGCGTTGCGCCGTGGCAGCCTACGGCACAGGCGTCTGGTGACGGCAGGATGGTGGCGTATCTGCGCCCGGCATCGTGTGAATCAGGCCCCACCTGGTTGCGGCAATAATAAGGCACCGCCATATTCAGTAAGCCGACCTGCGACAATGACAGGCGCACGGACAAAACTGTTGCGAATTTCCTAACAGTTTCGTTCAAAATGTCGATTTTGTTATGAGGCATCGCCGCGTCAGGGGTAGTTTGAATGCCGATCGGTAATCTTGGGATTAACGT
Organism: Marivita cryptomonadis; assembly: GCF_002115725.1. GTDB lineage: Bacteria > Pseudomonadota > Alphaproteobacteria > Rhodobacterales > Rhodobacteraceae > Marivita > Marivita cryptomonadis. The sequence continues at coordinate 96,180 of NZ_JFKD01000017.1, read as the reverse complement.
AACATGGAATACGCAGCACTTCTTGCATTGACGCTTATCGGCCTGTCGGCTGGCATCTTTGTTGATTTAGAGGACGACGAAGATGATGCGGATAGCCCTGCAGGCGCCGAGAGCGAAACCGATGCTGCCGACACCGAAACTTCTGGAACAGATACGGTCGATACGGATGCTGATGGCGTGGACACCAGTGTAACCACCAATGGATCAGATGATGGTACGACAGTGGACGGCGTGACGTTCGGGACTGAAACCGGCGACACTCTCACAGCTTCAGAAGGGGCCGAAACCGTAGTTGGCGCTGGTGGTGATGATCAGATCACAGGAAATTCCAGCAATAACATTCTTGATGGGCAGATTGGCGACGACAGCGTCTTCGGTGGTGACGGTGCCGATCAGGTTTTCGGCAGCGAGGGTAATGATTCCCTTGATGGCAATTCTGGTGATGACCTCGCTGCAGGTGGCACGGGTAATGACATCATCGCTGGCGGGCTTGGCAACGACACGCTCTTTGGTGATACCGGTGACGATCTTCTGGATGGCCAAGAAGACGATGACGAACTCAATGGTGGCGAAGGCAATGACACGCTGTTCGGCGGTCCAGGCAATGACGTTATTTTCGGTGGCGACGGGAATGACAGCATCCTCGATGGTTTTGGTGACGACTCCCTTTTCGGGGGTGCCGGGGCAGACACGCTTGATGGTGGTGAAGGCGATGACCAGATTTTCGGTGTTTGGGATGGCGATACGGACGATGTGATTTCGGCCCGCGATTTGGACGACCCCGACGTTCTATTGGGCGGGCAGGGTGCCGACGAGATCCAGATGGGCTCTGGCGATGTTGCCTTTGGGGAAGAAGGGACTGACCTCTTCATCACTGGAACGTGGGTCGACCCTGAGAACGCCCCGGAAATCATCGACCTTGAAGAGAGCGAAGTTGTTCTGGTCTCGGTGCCCGAGGGAACTTCGAGTGACGCGTCGATCACCATCGAAACTGACGAACTTACGGGCGACAGCATTGTCCAGTTCAATGGTCAGACTGTGGTTACCGTATCGTCAGGGTCCGGCCCGGTGTCGCTAGACCAGATCCTTGTTGTCGAAGTTGCGGCGCTAGCACAGGCGACTTGACTACATTGAAAACCTTTGTGTCCAAAACTGTGATTGGGCTTGGGCACAAAAAGCTGATATCCACTGCCGCATGAGTAAGCGGTTTTTAAAGGGAAAAGATATGAGACTTGCCCTCGTTTTGTTTTTGGCTTTGCTGAGCGCGCCTGCCTACGCATGCGACCCAGGCGAAGATTGTGATCCGGCACCGGAGCCTCCGACTGTTGAAGAACCGGAGAAGCCGGAAGAACCGGAGAAGCCGGAAGAGCCGGAAGTTCCTCCGCAGCCGCCGGAGAGGCCGCAGACACCGGACGAGCCACGCGAACCGCGTGAAGTCAGAAGCACGCCCAAGCCCGCGCCAGTGTCCTGTCCAAAGGTAAAATGCGTGACGGACGCAAACGGACACCGTCGCGCGATGTTCACTGCTGATGTGCAACCGGATATGTACTATCTCGGTCGCAACTTCTGCGCCGCAGCGCCAAAGGATGTTGAAGTGACGGCGTGCTGCCTTGCGAAACCGGATCACACATATCAGATCCAGTACAACGTGAAGGTCAGCTCGAAGGCGCACAGCAAGGCCAAAGAGTTCTGTATCTGCGTGCTTGGTCTCGACTAAGCCTCACGCATCGACACAAAAACCAAAAAACCGGAGCTGACGCTCCGGTTTTTTTAATTTGGATGTGTTGTTCTAGGCGTGTCTCAGCGTTTGAGCCGCGCCGCCCGTCCGCCGCGCCGTTTGCTCAACTGACCGGCGCGAGACGGGAGCTCTGCCATCACCTGTCGCCGCGCCTCGGGTGCCATTTTCGACCATGCCCCGATTTCGTCTATGGTCCGCAGACAGCCGGTACATAGACGGCTTTCAGGATGCACCACGCATATCTTCACGCAGGGGCTTTCAATCTCGTCGCGGGCCCAGATGTCATCTTTCATCGGCGCAAATTCCTTCATGCCTCGGCTTGGATATGGCGCAGTCGGTCCAGCGCTCCTTGCAGGATATAGCTTGCCGCGACATGATCGATCACCTCTGCGCGACGTTTTCGGGTCGTATCCGCCTCAAGCAGTGCTCTTTCTGCCGCAACGGTCGACAACCGCTCGTCCCAGAACGTGATCGGACGATCCCAAAGCGCCGAAAAGTTCCGTGCAAAGGCACGGGTGGACTGGCATCGCGGCCCTTCGGACCCATCCATGTTGCGAGGCAGCCCCAGCACCAGACCGGCAATGTCACGTTTGGCAAGAATTGCCAGCAAAGCTTCGGCATCCTTGCCAAATTTTGTGCGCTTGATGGTCTCAAGGGGCGTTGCAACGCTGCGCATGCCGTCTGAAACTGCAACCCCGATGGTCTTGGTCCCTAGGTCCAGACCCGCAATCGCGCGCATGGGGGGCAGGATTGCCGCGAACTCGGAGATATCGTCAAGAATCAATGGTCTATAACACCAAGCCTGCGGCGCGCGCGCCTTCGCGGACGATCTCAAGAGCGTCCGGATTGTCGGCGAACACCTCTTGTGCGTTGTTCCAAATGGCAATCGCCTGTGCCTCGTCGCCCAGAATTGCAAGCGAAGAAATCAAACGCGCCCACTCCTCGGGGGTGCCGCCTTCGGTGGCAAGCCTGTCGGACAGACGAGCAACCATACCCCGGATCATGTCCTGCCGATCTTCGGCGTTCATTTCGCCCGCAGCTTCCACATCTTCCGCGCTCGGCCCGGGTATGCCCGCGATCGCTGGCACTTGATAATCCGCAACCCCGGCTCGGAATGCCATCTCTTCGATCTGTGTCAGGATCGGCGGCAGCCAAGCCGCGTTGGGGGGGCTTTGCCGCAGCAAACGATCCCAGAGCCGGAACGCGACATCAGGGCGTCCGGTCTGTGCCATCATCAACCCCATATAGTATAACGCCACACCGTTTTCGGGATCTCGCGTCAACGCCGCTTCCAGCACGCGTTCCGCTTCGGGGGACACATAGCCGCCAGCGGCCAACACCATCATATCGGCAAGATCGGCGTAATCTTTGCCGTTTGCATCATCCCCCTTGATCGACAGAACCTGTTGCTGCGCCTCATAGGCGGCAAGGTAATTGCCCATGGCCGCTTCGGACCGCGCCAGCAGGATATGGCCCTGAAGATCGCCCGGGCGTTCGGCGACCGCCCCGCGCAACCGTTGCACAAGTGCCGCATATTCCGGCTGGATTTCGGTCTCGGAGGTGGCAGGCATTTCTGCTTCCGCTTCGGCCTGCGACGGACGGTTTGCTCGCGCGCTCTCGGCCATTTCCATACGTGCGGCCAGACCCAGATCCCCGTATCCGGGCGCGCCGATCTGCGCGTAAATCCAATAGCTTCCGCCAACAAGAACACCTGCCATCAGCGCAGCAACGACGCTTCCCAGAACCGGCGATTGCGCCCCCGCATCACCATGTGCCTGCGCTTTGGCATCGGCTGTCAGAATGCGCCGGGAAATCTCTGTGCGCAGCCGTTCGGCATCTTCCTCAGAGATCACGCCGCGTGCCAGATCCCGGTCTACTTCTGTCAACTGGTCGCGATACACCTGCAAATCGAAGGCTTCCGCCGGGCCCGTCTGCCGGTGTCCTCTCAAAAGGGCCAGCGCCAACAGGCCCGCCATCGCTGTGGCCAAAAGAAGGGTCGCAGTCCAGAAAAGCGTCATCGTGAGCAATATCCACAAGCTGTTTCAAGGACATCTATAGTCGGAGGCCGCTTGAAAAAAGGGCAAAACCCCGTGACAAAGCGCCATGTCGCAAAATCACGTCAAAAGGGCGCTGTGAGTATCCGCATTATGCTCTGTTCGGTCCACATATCCGTCAAATCACATCAAGCTTCGAGTCGCGCCATATGAAACGCTATTCCGCCTTTGCTGTTGCCCGTGAAGCCCTCCGTTACCAGACCGGATGGGAACGCGCATGGCGCAAGCCCGAGCCGAAAAAGAAATACGATGTGATCATCGTGGGGGCAGGGGGCCACGGCCTTGCAACCGCCTATTACCTTGGCAAGAATTTCGGCATCACCAATGTGGCCGTGATCGAAAAGGGCTGGCTGGGCGGCGGCAACACGGGCCGCAACACCACCATCATCCGCTCCAACTACCTGCAGGATCCGTCGGCCGCGATCTACGAGAAGGCCCGCTCGCTCTACGAGACGCTGTCGCAGGACCTGAACTACAACATCATGTTCTCCCCCCGCGGCGTGATGATGCTGGCCCAGACCGAACACGAGATCCGCGGCTACCAGCGCACCGCGCATGCCAACAACCTGCAGGGCGTCGAGACCCAGTTCATCAGCCCCGCCCGGGTCAAGGAACTGTGCCCGATCATCGAACTCAAAGGCCCGCGCTACCCCGTGCTCGGTGCGCTCTGGCAGCCCCGTGGCGGCACCGCGCGCCATGATGCGGTTGCCTGGGGCTATGCCCGCGCCTGTTCGGACATGGGCATGGACATCATCCAGCAATGCGAAGTCACCGCTGTGCGCCAAGAGGGCGGTCGCGTCACAGGCGTGACCACCACCAAGGGCGAGATCGACTGCGATAAGCTGGGCATCGTCGTTGCCGGGCATTCCGGCGTTCTGGCCGAAATGGCGGGCTTCCGTCTGCCGATTGAATCCGTGGCGCTGCAAGCGCTTGTCTCCGAGCCGATCAAACCCTGCATGGACGTGGTCGTGATGGCCAACACCGTGCACGGCTACATGTCGCAATCCGACAAGGGCGAAATGGTCATCGGCGGTGGTGCCGACGGCTACAACAACTACACCCAGCGCGGGTCCTTCCACCATGTCGAGGAAACCGTCCGCGCGCTGGTCGAGACCTTCCCGATGATCTCGCGCCTCAAGATGCTGCGCTGGTGGGGCGGCATCGTCGACATGACTGGCGACCGCTCACCCATCCTGTCAAAGACGCCGCTCGACGGCTGCTTTATCAACTGCGGCTGGGGCACTGGCGGCTTCAAGGCCATCCCCGGCTCCGGATGGGGCATGGCCGAGCTGATCGCCAAGGGCTACTCGCCGCTGACCGCCGAGTTCGGCCTCAACCGTTTCCGCGAGGGCCGGTTCATTGATGAGAGCGTAGCTGCGGGGGTGGCGCATTGATGAAGACCTCAGTGCCACCAATCGCCGGGCCGGTGCGATCCACCGGCACCTATATCGCCTTTGTCATGAGGCTTTTGTCGCGATCCACGCCGGATCATCCAAATCGCCAGCACAATCAGAATCGCAAGTGGCGCGATCTGAATAATCGGCGTGATGTCGAAATTCTGCTCCATAACCAACAGCCTAGTCTGTGGTTGGGCTGCGTGTCAAAAGGACCAACTCCATGCTCCTGATAACCTGCCCCTATTGCGGCGTGGCTGCCGAAGAAACCGAACTGCATGCCGGCGGCGAAGCGCACCTGACACGCTTCGGCCCCGACAGCTCGGACGAGGATTTCACCGGCTACCTGTTCCACCGCGAAAACCCAAAAGGGGTGCATTTCGAACGCTGGCGGCATGTGAACGGCTGCGGCAAGTGGTTCCACGCGGCGCGCTGCACCAACACGCTCGAAGTGTTCGGCACCTACAGCGCCCAGACGACCGAGCCGCCGAAAGACATCCTCGACACCATCCGCGCCAAACGCCCCGGCTTCACATGGAGGACCATCGCGTGATCCTTCATCTTGCCCAGAAAACTCCCGCCGGAGGCTCCGACGCTTCCGCCAGCGCCAAGGTCTGACTTATGAGCACCCGCGTTCAAACCCAGGGCCGCCTGATCAACCGCGACCGTCCCGTGTCGTTCAAGTTCAACGGCACGCTCCTGAACGGCTATCAGGGCGACACGCTCGCCTCCGCGCTTCTGGCCAATGACCAGATGCTGATGGGCCGCAGCTTCAAATACCACCGCCCGCGCGGCGTTGTGGCCTCCGGTTCCGAAGAGCCCAACGCGATTGTCGGCCTGGGCACCGGCAACCGGTTCGAGCCGAACCAGCGCGCCACAACGACCGAGATTTTCCACGGTCTGACCGCCATCAGCCAGAACCACTGGCCGTCGCTGAACTACGATGTGGGCATCGTGAACAACCTGTTGTCGCGCTTCCTCAGCGCCGGCTTCTACTACAAGATGTTCATCCATCCGCGCCCGTTCTGGAAACACATCTACGAGCCGTTCATCCGCCATTCTGCCGGTCTGGGCAAAGCCCCGGATGCCAAGTCGCGCGATGAAGACCGGTACGAGCATTTCTACGCCTTCACCGATGTGCTGGTGATCGGCGGCGGCGTGGCTGGTCTGCAATCCGCACTGACCGCTGCCCGTGCCGGGGCCAAGGTTCTGCTACTCGAACAGACCGCCCACCTGGGGGGGCGCGCGCCAGTTGACGGTGGCACCATCGACGGGATGGAACCAGACGCCTGGATCGCAAAGGCCCGCGAGGAACTCAATGCACTGCCCAACGCACAGATCCGGACCCGCACCATGGGGGCAGGGGTCTATGACCACGGATATGTTCTTGGCTACGAACGCCTGACCGATCACGCGCCCGAAGCGGCCGGTCCACGCCACCGTCTGTGGCGCATTCGTGCAGCGCAAATCATCACCGCAACCGGCGCCATCGAACGCCCGCTCTCCTTTGCCGGCAACGACATCCCCGGCGTGATGCTGGCCTCTGCCGTGCGCGACTACCTCGTGAACTTCGGCGTCAGCCCCGGCGACCGCACCGTGGTCGTCACCAACAACGACGACGCCTACCGCACCGCTATTGCTCTGGTGCAGGCCGGTCTCAAGGTGCCCGCGATCCTCGACGCCCGTCCCGAAGGTGGAGGCGCTCTGATGGACGAAGCCAAGGCGCTTGGCATCCGCGTCGAAACCGGCGCGGCGGCGGTCAAGGTCAAGGGCGCGAAACGTGTGCATTCCGTTTGCCGCGGTGTTCAGGCGGGCGAAGGTGAAGTGCTCGAGGAGATCTTCTGCGATGCGGTCGCCATGTCCGGCGGCTGGTCTCCGGTGGTGCACCTCTGGTCCCATTGCGGTGGCAAGCTGATTTGGGACGCGTCCCAAGCCGCGTTCCGCCCCGATCATGACCGCGCGCCCACCAGCCATGATGGCAACCCGTTCGTCGTGACCTCCGGTGCCGCCGATGGCGCGTTCCACCTGAACGACGTGCTGCAAAACGCGGCAAACGCAGGCAAAACCGCCGCCGCGCGTGTCGGTGCTGAAAAGGGCGATGCCGCCGCGTCCAGCGGCGAAGCGCCCGATGAAGCCCCGTTGGTTCCGGTTTGGATGATGCCGCAAGGTGCAAAAAAGCAACTGCGCATGAAAGCGTGGCTGGATTACCAGAACGATGTCAAAGTGGCCGATGTGCAACTGGCCGCGCAGGAAGGCTTTGAATCGGTCGAACACACCAAGCGTTACACCACGCTTGGCATGGCCACAGATCAGGGAAAACTGAGCAACATCAACGGCCTTGCAACCCTTGCGAATGCATTGGGTGCAGATATTCCACAGGTCGGCACCACCACCTTCCGCCCGCCCTATACCCCCATTTCGATGGGTGCGATTGCGGGCGAAGCACGCGGCGACATCTTCCAGCCGATCCGCAAGACGCCGATGCATGACCGGCACGAAGCGAACGGCGCGCATTGGGAACCGGTCGGCCATTGGCGCCGCGCCTATGCTTTCCCGCGCAAGGGCGAAAGCGTGCATGATGCGGTCAAACGCGAAGTGCTGGCCACCCGCAACAGCCTCGGCCTGCTCGACGCGTCCACACTGGGCAAGATCATCGTCAAAGGCCCCGACGCGGGCCGCTTCCTCGACATGCTCTACACCAACATGATGAGCACGTTGAAACCGGGCAAATGTCGCTACGGCCTGATGTGCAGCGAAAACGGCTTTCTGTCGGATGACGGCGTGGTCGCGCGCATCGACGAGGACACATTCCTTTGCCACACCACCACCGGCGGCGCGGATCGCATCCACGCCCACATGGAAGAGTGGCTTCAGACCGAATTGTGGGACTGGAAAGTCTGGACCGTCAACGCGACCGAGCAATTCGCGCAGGTCGCCGTGGTTGGCCCGAATGCCCGTAAGCTACTGGAAAAGCTGGGTGGCATGGATGTCAGCAAAGAGGCGCTGGCCTTCATGGAGTGGAAAGACGGCGAATTGGCGGGCTTCCCCGTGCGAGCCTATCGTATCTCGTTCTCGGGCGAACTGAGCTACGAAATCGCCGTACCTGCCAATCTGGGGCGCGCCTTCTGGGACAAACTGATCGAGGCTGGCAAGGAGTGGGACATCACGCCTTACGGCACCGAGGCGCTGCACATCATGCGGGCCGAAAAGGGCTTCATCATGATCGGCGATGAAACCGATGGCACGGTAATCCCTCAGGACCTTGGTCTCGATTGGGCGATTTCCAAGAAGAAAGAGGACTATATCGGCAAGCGTGCGCAGGCACGGTCGCACATGACCGATCCCAAGCGCTGGAAGCTGGTGGGTCTCGAAACGCTGGACGGCTCGGTCCTTCAGGATGGCGCTTATGCCATCGCGGACGGTGTGAACGAGAATGGCCAGACCAATACCGAAGGCCGTGTGACCTCGACATACCATAGCCCAACTCTGAACAAGGGCATCGCCATGGGGCTGGTCCTGAACGGGCCTGACCGTATGGGCGACGTGATCACCTTCACCAATGGCGGCAACCCGCCCAAGAAAGCCCGGATTGTGAACCCGGTGTTCTTTGATCCCGAGGGGGAGAAGCAGAATGTCTGACGTGGCTCTGGCGCTGGGTGGCGCAAATTTTGACGGTCTGGTCGAAATCACCGAATTGGCCGGGCAGGGTATGGTGACCCTGCGTGGCGATCTGACGGATAACACCATCGTCACCGCAGTGAATGACGTTTTCGGTGTCACGCTGCCGGGCACGCGCGAAACCGCATTTTCTGGGGACACTGGCGCTCTCTGGATGTCGCCGGACGAGGCCATGCTGCTATGTTCCTATGACAAGGCGCAAGATCTTGCAGATGATTTGGCGGCCAAATTGGCAGACGCCCATGCGCTGGTGGTTAATGTTTCTGACGCCCGCGCCGTGTTCCAGTTGAAAGGCACTATGTTGCGCGAAGTGATCGCCAAACTGGCACCCGTCGACATGCGCGCAGACGCATTCACCCCCGGTATGGTCCGACGCACGCGCATGGCACAGGTCGCCGCCGCTTTCTGGATGGACGATGCCAGCACGGCACGTGTGGTCTGCTTCCGGTCGGTCGCCGCGTACATGTTCGGTATTCTGTCCATGTCAGCGGATGACTCTTCGGCAGTGAACCATTTCACCCGCTGACGCGTTTATCCCTTGAGAGGCAGGATTATTCCCGGATTGGCGCAGCCGCAGGGCTTGACCTTGGCGGTGCGTCACATCAGGTATGCCTGTGTAATTTGACGCACCAACGAGGGGACACCACCATGGCTTTCGAACTTCCTGATCTGCCCTACGCCCACGACGCGCTGGCCAGCAAAGGCATGTCCAAAGAGACACTCGAGTACCACCACGACCTGCACCACAAGGCCTATGTCGACAACGGCAACAAGCTTATCGCCGGCACCGAATGGGACGGCAAGTCGATGGAAGAGATCATCAAGGGCACCTACAACGCCTCTGCCGTTGCACAGAACGGGATCTTCAACAACATCAGCCAGCTGTGGAACCACAACCAGTTCTGGGAAATGATGGGTCCCGGCGACAACAAAATGCCGGGCGATCTGGAATCCCGCATCGCTGACGCGTTCGGTACAGTCGACAAATTCAAGGAAGAATTCTCAGCCGCTGGTGCAGGCCAATTCGGCTCTGGTTGGGCTTGGCTGGTCGTAGACACCGACGGCACCCTGAAAATCACCAAGACCGAAAACGGCGTGAACCCGGTCTGCTTCGACCAGACAGCGTTGCTGGGTTGCGACGTGTGGGAGCATTCCTATTACATCGACTTCCGCAACAAGCGGCCCGCGTATCTTGCCAACTTCTTGGACAATCTCGTCAACTGGGAAAACGTGGCCGAGCGTTTGTCGAACGCCTGATCGGTTGACATTGATCTTGAAAAGCCCTGTCAGATTGGCAGGGCTTTTTGCATTTCGGACACTCTGATCATGCTGCGCGTCATCACCTCGGATCATTCGCTATACTGTGCCAAGCTCCGCATCCTGTTGCGGCACAAGGGGCTCGCGTTTGAAGAGATGCCGCCCCCCGGTGGCGGTGGGTCGCCGGAATACATGTCCATCGTGCCTTCCGGCAACATCCCGGCGCTGTTGGATGGCGATTTGGTGCTGACCGACAGCGAGGCGATTGCAGAATACCTCGAAGAAAAGCACCCCGACCGCCCAATGCTGCCCAACACAATGATCGGCAGGGCCCTGTCACGCGAGCGGTCGCGGTTTTCCGACACGCGGCTGGAACCGGCGTTGCGATTGACGTTTCCCCATGTCGCTCCGGCGACCCGCGATCCAAAGGCCATCACCGAAGCGCATGCGATGATCACCAAACGTCTCAACGCACTGGCTGTGATGCTCGAGCGGTCGCAGTTGCCCCGCGATCAGCTTTGGATGGGGGATTGCGGTACCATTGTCACTTTGGAATGGATCGCGCTGTTCGAAGGCCCGGTCATTCCCGTGCTGGACTGGCCCAAAGCAGTGATCGCCTATCGTGCGCAGATGCTGGCGCATCCCGCAGTTGCAGACGAAATGACCGCCTACCGTCCTGAAATGCTGCGCTACATGCACGAAAAAGGTGCGCTCTGAGCTGATCTTGACCGGCACATCAGACCCTTGCGCATCCCGGTGCCGCCGGATACCGCTGACGGTGGAGGCCCATCATGACAGACACTCAGAAAGGCGTTGTCGCGCTGATCGCCGCCTGCTGTATCTGGGGGCTGTCCGGCTTGTTCTACAAGGCGTTGAGCGACGTTCCCTCGCACGAAGTGCTGGCGCATCGCACCGTGTGGTCGCTGGTATTCTTCGGGATCGTCATCGGGGTGCAAGGCCGCCTTCATGTTCTCTGGAGTGCCGTGCAGAACCCTGCGTCGCTCAAGGTCATCGTGGCTGCCGCACTTCTGATCTCGGTGAACTGGTTTCTGTTCATCTGGTCGATTCACGCCGGACGCGCGACCGAAGCATCCATGGGCTACTATATCTTCCCGCTCGTTGCCGTTCTGATCGGCCGCTTAGTGCTCAGCGAACGCCTGAGCCGCACGCAATGGGTGGCTATCACGCTGGCTGCAACGGGTGTGATGTCGTTGACCATCGGTCTTCACATCCTGCCGTGGATCTCACTCGTTCTGGCAAGCACCTTTGGCTTGTACGGGTTACTTAAGAAACGTCTTGATCTTGGGCCGGTCATTTCGGTCTCTGCCGAAGTGCTGATCCTCTGCCCGCTTGGACTGGGATGGCTGATCTACCTGCATATGGGGCAGGGCGGCGCATTTGGGCAAGAACTGACGCAATCGCTGTTGCTCATGGCGTCAGGTCCTATCACCGCCATGCCGCTGATCCTGTTTTCTTTTGGCGCGAGGCGGCTGACCATGTCGACGGTGGGGATCGTGCAATACATCAATCCCACGCTTCAGTTCCTTGTGGCCGTGCTGATCTTTGGGGAACCGTTTGGCGTGGTCCACCTGATCGCGTTTGCCCTGATCTGGTCGGCGCTCGCGATCTATTCCAGCAGCGCTTTCACTCAGGACAGGGCGCGGCGCAGGGCGGTGATGGTGTCCGAAGCTGAAGTGGTGGTCTCCACGAACCCCAGTAGCGACGCATCGGCAAAACCCTGATCGACCACATGGTCCAGCAGTGCGGTAAGCGGTGCCCAGTAATCATCGACACTGAGCAATATGATAGGCTTGCCATGCAGGCCCAATTGCCGCCATGTGAGCACTTCGAAAAACTCATCAAGCGATCCGGCGCCACCCGGCAGCACGACGATGGCGTCCGCGTTCATCACCATCACCTTTTTGCGTTCATGCATGGTTTCAGTGATGATAAAGCGGGTGAGATCGGTTTTGCCCACCTCCAGATCCATCAGGTGCGTCGGGATCACCCCGAACGTGTCGCCCCCCGCGTCCTGTGCCGCGCGTGCCACGGTGCCCATCAGCCCGACATCCCCCGCGCCATAGACCAGCCGCCAATGTTCGCCCGCAATCGCACGACCAAGCGCATCTGCTGCATCGGCATAGGCCGGGTTCTGGCCGGGACGTGAGCCGCAATAGACACAGATGGACTTCTTGATCATGGGGGCACATCCTTGACTCTAGGCGAAAAGTTGCCTCGTGATACCTGTGTTGATAGACACGCTCAACTGCGGGATAGGCATATTGCCATTCTGTCACGGACACTTGGGGTAAGATGAGCAAATTCGCTTTGGCAAACGGCAGGTCCGGGCTTGTGCTTGGAGGCGTGGCCGCCGCGGGTGCGGTGGCATTGGCGCTTTATGCCAGTGGCTCGTTGTTTCCCTCAACCACAACTGATGCCCCAAGCGCGCAAGTCGCGCCTCAGCCCGATGCCACCTCGGCGCCTGCACAAGCTGTCGTGGCACCGCAACAAGAGGTGTCTGAACAGGACACGTCCAACACCGATGACGTCGCTGCGTTGGCGCCTGAACCCGACGCGCCAACCGATGTCGCCGAGAGTGCGGCAGACGACACTTCACCGGTCTTGGACGAGGCGGAAGACGTCACAATCGCAGCAGCAGAGCCGCAAGCCACGCCCGCGCCCGAGGCGCCAGCCTTTGACATCGTCCGCGTCGCCCCGGATGGGCAAACGCTGGTCGCAGGACGTGCACCAGGCGCACGCGATGTAACCGTTCTGATCGACGGAGTTGAAGCCGGCCGGGCTGAGGTGGATGGGTCGGGCAAGTTTGTGGCATTCCTCGATCTTCCTCTCAACGACGCACCACGCGTTGTCAGTTTGCTGTCGGATGGCGAACTGGGTCAGGCAGAAAGTTTGGATCAGGTGATCTTGGCCCCCGTAGTGCGCACTGCTGAAGCTCCGGAAGCACAACCAGAGCCAGTGGCCGAAAGCGCGCAAGTCGAGATCGCCGCGCTGCCGGAACAGCCGGACGACGAAAGCGCACAGGTCTCCGAGACACAAGAGCCGCCTAACCCCGCGCAGCAAGACGCCACGGCTCGTGTCGAGACAGCAGAGAGCACCCAAGTCACAGAGATCGCAAACGGGGCCGAAACCGCTGTAGCCAACGTGCCGCCCCCCCCGGTAGAGGACGCCGCAGCGTCAGAGCAGGTCGCAACCGTCACCAACGACCCGGTCGCCCCCCCAACGGTGGCAACCACCGCCAGCGAAGAAACACCCCCGGCGGCAAGCGCGCCAGCGGTGATCCTGTCGACCGAAGCGGGTGTGAATATCCTTCAGACCGGTGGTAGCGCGCCCGAAGCGCTCGACCAGATTGCGCTCGACGCAATCACCTATGAAGACGCGGGCGCAGTGGCGCTCACCGGGCGTGGATCAGCAGAGGAATTCGTTCGGGTCTATCTCGACAACCAGCCGGTGCTGACGACTGACATCGGAACCGACGGCCAATGGCGCGCCGAACTGCCTGACGTAGACACAGGTACCTACACATTGCGGGTCGATGCGGTGGATGCAGCGGGTGAGGTGACATCACGGGTCGAAAGCCCGTTCCGCCGCGAAGATCCGGTCGTTTTGGCGCAAGCGGCAGACCGCGCTGGCGGGCCTTCAGTGATCAAGGTCGTGACGGTTCAGCCGGGCAACACGCTCTGGGCGATTGCGCGGGATCGCTACGGCGAAGGCCCGGCTTATGTCAAACTCTTTGAAGCCAACCGCGACCGCATCCGCGACCCTGATCTGATATACCCCGGACAGGTCTTTTCCATCCCTGACTGACGTGGGTGTCACGCAGCTGTGATTTTATTGCGCTAGCCCTGCGACCATACCGCATATTGCGGGGGTTGTCCGTTGGCGTCCGCGATATATAGTATTGATTATAGATCGGGGCGGGGCTCCCGTCCTGAGGCTGGAACAGGCAGACAGGGCAGGAGACGAGTCCCGCGATGGATGGTAATTTCAGAACGGCTTTTGTACGCGAACCGGGTGCGCTGCGACACCATCCGGCACTTGTGCTGAATGCGGATTACAGGCCTTTGTCCTATTATCCGCTGTCACTTTGGCCGTGGCAGGACGCGGTGAAAGCGGCGTTTCTCGACAGGGTGGACATTGTCGCAGAATACGATGAGGTGGTCCGTAGCCCGTCGATGACGCTTCGAATACCGAGCGTCGTGGTGCTTAAAGATTATGTCAAACCGCAAAAGCGCGTGGCGTTCACGCGCTTTAATCTTTTTCTACGGGATGAATTCCGCTGCCAGTATTGCGGAGCAAAGGGTGAACTGACCTTTGACCACGTCGTGCCGCGTGCCTCTGGCGGTATAACGTCCTGGGAAAATGTGGTCGCGGCATGTGCGCCGTGTAACCTGCGCAAAGGATCCAAAAGCCTTCGTCAGGCGGGTTTGGCGCTGCGCAAGCCGCCCCGACAGCCGGGGGCTCAGGAGTTGTTGAACATGGGGCGTAAGTTTCCGCCCAACCACTTGCATGACAGCTGGATGGACTTTCTGTACTGGGACGCCGAGCTACAGGCGTGACGCAATCGAGCCTACGGGCGGCAAGGCTTGGTTAAACGCCTTGATAAACGGCTTACAAGGCGCTTCCCGGTGCTTACCTCGAAAGCTGCGCCGCCTCGCGCGCCAGCTCTTCAATGGCCTTCCAGTCGCCCTTGGTGACAAGGTCTTTTGGAGCCACCCAGCTTCCCCCGGCGCAGAGCACGTTCGACAGGCCCAAATAATCCGGCGCGTTCTTGAGCGAGACGCCCCCTGTTGGACAGAACCGTACCTGCGGGATCGGTGCGCCAATAGCCTTGAGCGCGGGCGCGCCGCCATTCGCTTCGGCTGGAAAGAATTTCTGAACGGTATAACCGCGCTCCAGCAACGCCATCGCCTCAGACGCGGTGGCAGCCCCTGGCAGAAGCGGCAGATCCGCCGCCTCGCAGGCGTCCAGTAGGCGGTCCGTAGCGCCCGGTGAGACACCGAACCGCGCACCTGCGTCTACAGCGTTCTGAACGTCCTCGGGGGTGAGCAGGGTGCCTGCACCCACAACGCCGCCCTCGACCTGTGCCATCTCGCGGATCACGTCCAAAGCGGCGTCCGTGCGCAATGTTACTTCCAGCACCGGCAATCCACCCGCGACAAGGGCTTCGGCCAAAGCGCGTGCAACGCTGGCATCATCCACCACAAGCACCGGTATGATCGGTGCAAGGCGGCAGAGCTTTTCGCTTTCGACGCTGGCTTGTAGAGGCGTAATCATATTTTATTCCTGTAGCTTGTGGCAGGTTTTTAATGTGATGCGTTAAACCACGACACCCGCGCCGTATTCCGCCAGCCCTACATTGGCGCGGAACGCCGCAAATAGCTCGCGCCCGACACCATGACCATTGCCGCTCAGGTCCGCGGTCACTGGTTCACGCTGAGCAAAGTCGGCTGCCAGACAGTCAATCTTGCCGCTGACCGCATCGACGCGCAACAGATCGCCATCGCGCACCCGTGCCAGCGGGCCACCCTTGGCCGCCTCGGGCGACACATGAATGGCCGACGGCACTTTGCCCGAGGCACCGGACATGCGCCCATCGGTGACCAGAGCCACCTTTAGACCGCGATCCTGAAGCACGGATAGCGTGGGGGTCAGGCTGTGCAACTCCGGCATCCCGTTCGAACTTGGGCCCTGAAAGCGGACAACCACGATGGTGTCCTCGGTGAATTCGCCATTCTTGAACGCGGTTTTCACGTCTTCCTGATCGTGGAACACGCGGGCTTTCGCTTCGATCACATGGCGTTCCGGCGCGACGGCAGAAGTTTTCATCATGCCTTTGCCAAGATTGCCCGCCAGTTGCTTAAGTCCGCCAGTCGGCTGGAACGGATCGCTGGCCGGGCGCAGGATTCTGTCGTTCTGGGTTTCGCCCGCGCCGGGGCCGTAAACCACGCGCCCATCCGCAATCTTCGGTTCCTGCGAATAAAGATGCAGGCCGTCACCGGCAACGGTTTTGACATCTTCGTGCAGCAGGCCTGTCTTGAGCAGTTCACCGATCATGAAGCCCAGACCGCCCGCAGCGTGGAAGTGGTTCACGTCGGCCAATCCATTCGGATACACCTTTGCCATCAGCGGTGTGACGGACGAGATATCCTCAAAGTCCTCAAGCCGCAGTTCAACGCCTGCAGCGCGTGCCATAGCGGGCAGGTGCAGCACAAGGTTCGTTGAACCGCCCGTCGCCATCAATCCCACGATACCATTCACAAAGGCCTTTTCGTCAAGCACATCGCAGACCGGGCGGTAGTCATTGCCCAGCTGCGTGATCTCGAGTGCGCGTTCGGTGCCAGCCACCGTCAGTGCTTCGCGCAGCGGTGTGCCCGGATTGACAAAGCTGCTCCCGGGCAAATGCAGCCCCATGAACTCCATCAGCATCTGGTTTGAATTGGCCGTGCCGTAGAAAGTGCAGGTGCCGGGACTATGATACGAGGCCATTTCCGCCTTCATCAACTCGTCGCGGCCCACTTCACCGGCTGCAAATTTCTGGCGCACTTTGGCCTTTTCATCATTCGGCAGGCCCGAGGGCATGGGACCGGCCGGGATGAAGATGCCCGGAAGATAGCCGAATGTTCCTGCGGCGATCACAAGCCCCGGCACGATCTTGTCACACACACCAAGATACAGCGCAGAATCAAACGTGTTATGGCTGAGCGCCACACCAGCGGCCAAAGCGATCACATCGCGCGAGAAAAGCGACAGTTCCATTCCGACCTGTCCCTGAGTGACGCCGTCACACATGGCGGGTACACCACCTGCGACTTGCGCCGTCCCACCCGCGGCGCGGGCGGCCTCACGGATGATATCGGGATATCTTTCAAAGGGTTGGTGGGCTGACAGCATGTCGTTATAGGCTGTGACGATACCGATGTTCGGGCTGCGCTCGGTGGCGAGCGTGTCTTGATCCTGTCCCATCGCCGCATAGGCATGGGCCTGGTTGCCACAGCTCAGATGAGCGCGCCGAGGCCCTTCGGCTGCGGCCTGTCGCATCCGCTCCATATAGCGACCGCGAGTGGTTTCAGAGCGTTCCTGAACGCGCTCCGTCACCCGTTTGATCGTGTCATTCAGAGAGTGTGCCATGATGCCTCCGCGCAAAATTCGCCTTGGGTTCGTTGGTCATGTAGTGAAGTTAGCGCTAACAGTAAAGGTCTATCGCCTACGCTGCAAGTTTCACGCGCTGCTGTTATTTGCCTTAAATTGTGCCGATTTTGCCGTGATGAGGTCCATATGTCGCGTCAGTATGCCCGCAAAGAAACGATCAAGCCCCAGAAAAGAGGCACGGACATGCGCAAATTTTTCAAACCTCTGATGGCAGTGATTCTCTTGGCGGCGCTTTCAGCCTGCGGTGGCGTCCCAACGGCGACACGATCTGCGATGCCCGATGACACCATGTTGGGGGCGGCGCTGCCACCAGATGTACGGATCGAAAGCTTTACGGTGAACGTGCCGCGATCGCTCAAGGTGAATGACCGCAATCTCTATTATCCGATCGGGGATATCGTATGGCGCGGAGAACCGCGCGGCGATCGCTATGCCCAGGTGCAGGCAATGTTCGAATCCGGACTGCGCGATGCGGCGCAACGTGTTGATGGCCCACGCCCGGTTCGGCTGGACATCCAGGTCACCCGCTTCCATTCGCTGTCCGAAAAAGCCCGCTACACGGTTGGTGGCGTGCATGACATCGATTTCCGATATCGCCTTGTTGATGCCGAAACCGGGATCGCGCTTGGACCATCGAAGCTGGTCAATGCTGACCTGAACGGTTTGGGCGGGCAAGCCGCGCTCGAGGCTGAAGGTCGCGGGGAGACTCAGAAAGTGCGCATCATCGCTCACCTGTCGCGGGTCATTGTCGAAGAACTGACCATTCCGGAAGGGCATGTGACCGCCAAGCTCGGCCTCTTGCAGGCGATCAACGATCTCTGAGCTGAAAAAGACGGCTTCCCCCTGTGAAGCGAGGGGCGTAAAGGGGGCGGTATGACACCATCCCCATTACCTGTGATCCGCCTGTTGCCCAAAACCAAACCGCAAGCCATTCGGCGCGGCTATCCTTGGGTCTATGCCAACGAGGTCGTCACCGACCGCCGCACCCGCGCGATGACGCCCGGCACCATTGCCGTTCTCGAAGATGCCGAGCGCAGTCCGCTGGCCCTTGTGGCGGTGAACCCGAATTCCAAGATTATCGGACGTGTGCTTGATGGCCCAGAGGCCACAGCCCCGGATCAGGACTGGTTTGCGAAGCGGCTTCACAAAGCTCTGTCGCTGCGAGAACGGCTGTTCGACGCGCCGTTCTACCGTCTGATCCATGCCGAAGCAGATGGCCTGCCCGGGGTGATCATCGATCGCTTCGGCGACACCGCCGTGGTGCAGCCCAATTCCGCGTGGGCCGACGTGCTGCTGCCCGAACTGTCGGCGGCCCTGGCCGAAGTGACGGGTGTGACCACGATCCTCAAGAATGCTGGCGGTCGGGGACGATCGCTTGAAGGTCTGGACGATGTGGATGCGGTCCTATTGGGCGATGCGCCCAATGCACCAGTTTCGGTTCACATGAATGGCGCCACCTACATGGCCGATTTGATGGGGGGGCAGAAGACAGGAATCTTCTTCGACCAACGCCCCAACCAAGCATTTGCGGCCGGATTGGCGCAAAACGCGCGTGTCCTCGACGTGTTCTCCCATGTCGGTGGGTTCGGCCTTGCCGCTCTGGCTGGTGGAGCCGTGTCGGCACAGTGTGTGGACGGCTCTGAGCCGGCGTTGGCACTTGCTGCCCAAGGCGCTGAACATATGGGTGCCACGGAGCGCTTCTCGATCACCAAAGGTGATGCGTTTGCCGTCTTGACCACGCTTGGAGAAGAACAGGCAGAGTTCGATCTGGTCGTCTGCGACCCTCCCGCGTTCGCCCCGTCGAATAAGGCGCGCGAGGCGGGTTTGCGTGCCTACGAGCGGGTGGCGAGATTGTCTGCGCCTTTGGTGGCTGAAGACGGGTATCTGGTCCTGTGTTCATGTTCGCATGCCGTTGATCTGACAGCGTTTACTGGCGCGTGTCTGCGCGGCATCGGCCGGGCAGGCCGTCGCGCGCAACTGATCCACACGGGCCAAGCCGGACCAGATCATCCGCTGCTGCCGCAACTGGCGGAATCAGGGTATCTCAAAGCGTTGTTCTTTCGGCTGTGAAGGTCTGCCTCGACACTTGCGTGCTGTATCCCACGGTGATGCGCGAGGTGTTGCTGGGGGTGGCAGCGCAAGGGCTGTATGAACCACTTTGGTCCAAGCGGATTTTGGGCGAATGGTCGCGTGCGGCAGCCAAGCTGGGTCCGGCCGGGCAGGTGCAGGCGGATGCAGAGATTGCAATGGTGTCTGCGCGCTGGCCTCGCGCCACGGTTTCTCCGCCCGCAGGTCTGCTGGATAGGCTCTGGTTGCCCGATGCCAATGATGTGCATGTTCTGGCGGCGGCGATCGCGGGCCATGCGGATGTGATCATAACCGTCAATGCCAAGGATTTCCCGCGCAATATTTTGGCCGAGGAAGGCCTGTCACGCGCTGATCCTGACGCATTCCTTGTCGGTCTGCATGCCAGCGCCCCCGACGCCGTTGCACACGCTGTGTCCAAGGTTCATGCCGAGGCCAACCGCTTGTCAGGGGCTCAGTGGGATCTGCGCAAGCTGATGAAAAAAGCGCGTTTGCCCCGTTTGGGCAAAGCACTGCAGTCGGGCTCAGATTATTCGTACGAATAATCTAAACAACATGAATTTTCGTACGAGAATTCTGCTCCGTCAGCGCAGGTAGTCCATTGGATCTACGCTGTCGAACCCCTTACGCACCTCGAAGTGAACCCGAGACGGTTCGAAATCGGCAACCTTTGCGATCGCTTGTCCGCGACTGACCGCGTCTCCTTTGGCGACAGTAATCCCGTCCACATGCGTGTACACGGTCAGTAGGTTGTCCGGATGGCGGATCACGAGTATGTTGATCCCGTCCGTGTTGCGCGTGATCGCCGCGACCTGACCGCTGGCGGCAGCTTTGACCGTCGTGCCCACGGCAGCGCCGATGTCGATGCCATCGTTCCGGCCCTTGGAATATTCGCGGATGATGCTGCCTTGTACCGGAAAGGCCATGGCAGCAGTCGACGCGCTGGCGGCGGTTTGTGCGCCGACATTTGCGGCGGGCGCGGCTGCGGCGGCCGTGGCTGTTGCAGCGGCAGCCGCGGCGGTGGGTGCGTCAGGCAAAGGTTGTGACGCTGACGGAGGCTCTGGGGTACGGGACCCGGTGCCTGGTGGTGGCGGAGTGTCTTCGTCTATCGGGGCGGCTGCGGTGACCACTGGGATCAGCAAGTATTGGCCTTCGCGCAAAGAAAAACTGCTGTCGAGCCCGTTCCATTCCGCGATCGACCGCACCGAAACATTATAAAGACGGGCAATGGTGAACGCTGTTTCCCCACGCTTGACCTGGTGACGGATCGGCTCGGTGCCAGTCTGTGGTGCGGGACGTGTCGCCGCCGGTGTGGGTTCAGAGCGGTCGATGGCATCGCTGGCCAGTGTCGTGATGTCGATCTCCGAGCTGGGGCGGATCGGTCCTGTGCTGATCGCGCCGGTCTCGGGCGAGGGTTCTGCGACGCGGCGGGGCAGCGCGATGATTTCCCCGGCGCGCAGCGGATCGCCGGTCTGGATGCCATTATAGCGTGCCAGTTCATCGGCGGGCAGACCGACTCGAGCGGCAAGCCGCGCGAGCGTGTCGCCGCGCTGAGCCACCGCGACCTGATAATTGGGATAGGAGATCACGCCGCGATCGTCGGGTGCGGGCCGAGGCGCCGTTGCGGCACGGGCGGCATCGGCAGTGTTGAAACCGCTGTTCATCAATCCGCGCATATCAAGATCAAGCGGTTCGGAGCAGGCCGCCAAGAGCGCCAAGACCGAGAGACTGGTGCTAACTCGAAAACCGGAACGAAGGGAAACTTTGCGTACAGCCATATCGATATCCTCAAATGCGCCGGTTGTGCCCCGGTCGTCATGCGCCACTATGCCTTGATTACCCGTCGCGGGCTACCCCTTCGACCAAGGGCACAAAGCGAACAGGCCTCAATTCATCGTAATCCAGCCCGTCCGGCGTGCGCCTGACCCGGATCAGGTGCTGCACGGCATCCGATTGCCCCACAGGCAGCACCATGATGCCGCCGACTTTAAGTTGTGCCAAAAGCGGCCCCGGCGGGTCTTCAGCGGCGGCGGTCACAAGGATACGATCGAATGGCGCTTGGTCAGGCAGGCCGAAACTGCCATCCGCTGTAAAAGCAGTGACGTTTGTCAGGCCCAACTGGTCGAACACTTCGCGCGCCTCGCGGACAAGCCGGGGATGGCGGTCCACGGTATAGACCCGGCGCGCCAACTGGCTCAGGATCGCAGCTTGGTAGCCTGATCCTGTGCCGACTTCGAGCACCGTATCGCGCGGGCTGATCTCGAGCGCTTGTGTCATCAATCCCACCACTGACGGCTGGCTGATGGTCTGACCGCAGGCAATGGGCAAGGGCATGTCTTCGTAAGCACGTTCAGCGAAATAGCCACGAATGAAGGGCGCGCGGTCGATTTGCTCCATCGCCGTCAACACAGCGGCATTGGTCACACCGCGCGACCGGAGCGCATAAAGGAACTGCATCTTGAGTTCCGCGTCTTCCATCAAAGAAAGGCGTCCTGCATCGCGTCCAGCTGATCGGACGCGGTGAGGTCAGCACGCATTGGAGTAACGCTGATAAAGCCCGCAAGGTTTTCGGACGCATCGCTGCCCGGCGCTGTAGGGGCACGTTGGTCGCCGCCCTTGATCCAGAGAAAGCGGCGGCCCGACGGCGAATTGTGCGGCTCCACAGAAAAGCGCGTGCCCTCGCGAATGCCTTGCGGCGTGATCCGCGTGCCTTTCACGTCCGCTGCAGGCACGGGCGGGAAGTTCACGTTGTAGAACAGGCGGTAGCCGGTCTGGTCTTCAGGGTCGTGGGCAAGAATCCGCCGGACCACCTCGGCGCCATGAATGCGGGCGGCCTCGAACGGGTCATCGATTTGCGCGTTGTCTGGGCCGTAATATTGTGACAGCGCAATCGCCGGGATACCCTGCAGCGCCGCTTCCATCGCGCCACCCAGAGTGCCGGAATAGAGCGCGTTCTCGGCCGAGTTGTTGCCCCGATTGACGCCGGACAGCACAAGGTCGGGAGGGCAATCGACCATCACGTCATGCAGGCCGGCCAAGACGCAATCCGCCGGGCTGCCTTCGGCGGCAAAGCGCCGGTCGCCCATTTCGCTGACCATCATCGGGTGGGTGTAGCTGATGCAGTGCCCAACGCCGGATTGTTCAAAGGCTGGGGCGACTGTCCAGACCTCTCCCGATGGGCCAGCCAGTTCATGGGCGATTTCGCCGAGTACTTTCAGCCCCGGTGCATTGATCCCGTCGTCGTTGGTAATAAGTATGCGCATCTGCTCTGCCTTGCTTTTGTCCTGCATAGGCCAAGCCCCGTCCTGCGGCAAGCATCCGCCGTTTTGGTCGGGGCGCGGGCTTCGCGTTGACGCAAAATCGCGGATGCGGCGACGCATCCGGCTCCCGGATCACCCGGCGAGAATTTCCGGCAGCAATCGCGCAGCTTCATCCTTCGGCAAAGCCAGCGCGCTGCGGTCTTCGCCGGGAAAGAAACGTGCCCGCAGATGGGTGACCATCGGCTGCGGCGTCAGAATCTTTACCTTTGGTCCGATAGACGCGGTTTCTGCCTGCCACGACTTGGCAAGGCTGATCTGTGCATCTTTGGTTGTGCCGTAATGGCCAAAGAATTTTTCTCCGCCATGGCTGTCGTCGAAGAACACCGCACTGCCGTCGCGTTTGAGCAGTGGCGCGATATAAGGAACCAGATGGGACATCGCATCTAGATTGATCGACACCGACTTTTTCCAATCTTTCTGGTCGAGATGATCGACCGGAGACAGCGGGCCGGCATGAATTGCCGTGTGAACCCAAAGTTCGATCTGACCCCAGCGGTCATGCACCGATCGGCAAAGCTGTGCCATCGCGTCCGCCTTGGTGATGTCCATCGGTGCCAGTGTTGCACTGCCGCCTTTCGATTGGATGCGGTCATCCAGCTCTTCGAGCCCGCCCACGGTGCGCGCGACGGCGATGATGTGATGGGTGTCGGCCAGCGCCTCTGCCAATGCAAAGCCAAGACCGCGTGAGGCGCCGGTGACCAGCGCAAGGGGGCGTGATGTGTCCGTCATGTCCCGTCACATGCCTTTTTGCCGCCCCGCCCGCAAGAGGGCAGTGCTTGACTTGATGCTGCATTTGCAGAATTAACAGGGCAAGAAACAGACAAATGAGGGACACTCGCCATGACATTGACGCAAGCTGCCTTGGGCAAGACAACTCTTTTCCGCCAGGCGCTGCTCGCGCTCGGAGGCGCTGCGTTCATCGCGGTTGCCGCGCAGGTGAGCATCGGCTGGCCGGTGCCGATCACCTTGCAGACGCTGGCAATCCTGATCGTTGGCCTGACCTTCGGCTCGCGCCTCGCACTGGTGACAATGATTGCCTACCTTGGCTATGGCGCGATGGGATTGCCGGTGTTTGCCAATGGCGGCTCGGTGGCGTCGTTGGTCGGTCCGACCGCAGGCTTCCTTTACGGTTTTGTCGCGATGGCGTGGCTGGCGGGTCTGGCAGTTGAAAAGGGCATCGCGCGCGGCGTGGTCTCGACTGCGCTTGTAGGCATTGCACTTTCGGCGCTGATCTACCTTCCGGGTCTTGCGTGGCCTGCAGCGATGCTGGGCAAGACAATGCCCGAGCTTTGGGCTGGCTGGATGGCACCGTTCCTGCTGGGTGACGCGATCAAGGCAGTGATTGCTGCGCTGGTTGTAACCGGCGCGTGGAAAGCGCTTTCGGGTCGCAAAGCCTAAGATTTTACCAACCGGTAAAAATTGACCCCCGTCGAGCAATCGGCGGGGGTTTTTCTTTGTGAGAAGGAATTTGGGAGCGCTGCCCCCGTCGCGCAGGCGCGATTCTCCGGAGGTAATTATGAAACGACGAAGATCAGGAGGTCGGTGCAGGCATTTCAAGCCAGTGTGCCGTCCCGTTGCGCGCGAGTGCGACGCGGCCATCTTCGATGGCGACAACAGTCTGGCCGTTCACCGAGTCACCGCGTGACACTGTGGCGGTCGTGCCGCCACGCAGTTTCAGCAGCGCTTGCAAATCGGTTTGGGATCCGAATGTACCAAGCAGGGTTAGCGTGCCACCGAGATCGTTGGTGGTCTGTGTCGCCTCTTGGGCAACGAGTGGTGGGGTGGTCTCTTGTGCCATGGGTCACGGTCTGTTGTTTCGCTCACCCGCCACATGGGCAGGTTTGCGGGCGAAGAACAGAGGGCAGTTCGTGCCTGCGCGGAAGGCTGCCGAGCGTTACTCGGCTGCCTTCATCTGAAACCCTTTTTCCATCATGTCGGACGGTTTCACGGGGTACTCGCCCGAAAAACACGCGTCGCAATATTGCGGCGATTTGGGGTCACGGCCAGACGCTTCGCCCACCGCGCGGTAGAGCCCGTCGAGCGAAATGAACTTCAGGCTGTCGACGCCCAAGTGATCGCGCATTTCGTCTTCGGACATGGTTGCCGCAAGCAGCTTTTCGCGCTGTGGTGTGTCGACACCGTAAAAGCACGGCCATGCTGTCGGGGGCGATGCAATGCGGAAATGCACCTCGGCGGCACCGGCATCAAGGATCATTTCCTTGATCTTGCGGCTGGTGGTGCCGCGCACCACGCTGTCATCGACCAGCACAACGCGCTTGCCCTTGATGAGGGCGCGGTTGACGTTGAGCTTGAGGCGCACACCCATGTTGCGGATCTGCTCTGTCGGCTCAATGAAGGTACGCCCCATATACTGGTTGCGAATGATCCCCATCCCGTAGGGAATACCGCTCTCATGGGCATAGCCGATGGCAGCAGGGGTGCCGCTGTCAGGCACCGGGCAGACCAGATCGGCGTCCACGGGTGTTTCACGGGCCAGTTCCACACCGATCTGGCGGCGGGTCTCATAGACCGAGCGGTCGCCGATGATGCTGTCGGGGCGCGAGAAATAGACATGCTCGAAGATGCAGAAGCGCGATTTCTGTGGACGGAAGGGGCGGATCGATTCGACGCCGTGTTCGGCGGTGATGACGACCATTTCGCCGGGGTCTATCTCGCGTACATATTCCGCACCGATGATGTCGAGTGCACAGGTTTCGGAACTCAGCGCCCAGCCATCGCCGATCTTGCCCAGCACAAGCGGGCGCACACCCAATGGGTCGCGAACGCCGATCAACTTGGTCCGGGTCATCGCCACGACCGAGAAGGCGCCTTCGACACGGCGCAGCGCGTCTTCCATCCGTTCAGGGATATTGCGCTGGAGCGAGCGGGCCATCAGGTGGATGATGCATTCGCTGTCGCTGGAACTCTGGAAGATCGAACCGCGTTCGATCAGTTCTTTGCGCAGGGCGATGGCATTGGTGATGTTGCCGTTGTGGGCGATTGCCGCGCCGCCCATGGAGAATTCACCAAAGAAGGGCTGCACATCGCGGATCTGTGTCTGCCCCTTGGACCCGGCGGTGGAATAGCGCACATGGCCGATGGCCAGTTCGCCGGGGAGGGTCTCCATCAGCTTTTGGCTGGTGAAGTTGTCACGCACATAGCCAAAGCGACGGGCGCTGTTGAAGCCGTGGTCTGGATGGTGGCTGACGATACCGCCAGCCTCTTGTCCGCGATGTTGCAACGCGTGCAGACCTAGGGCGACAAAGTTCGCCGCATCGGTAACACCGACCACGCCGAAGATACCGCATTCTTCTTTCAGCTTGTCGTCGTCAAAGGGATGGGCGGGAGGCATCTGGGTGTCGGACAAATCGGTACTCCGAATCCGTGGCAGCAGAGGATGCCCCCTCTTAAGCGCCATGAACGCCAGTGTCACGAAACTATCATGGTTCCGCGACAGGTTGACTGATGTTTCTCAGGTGTCGCTGTCAGAAGGTGCATCGCAGACGCCGACCAGCGCTTCGTATTGTGCTGTGATCCAGCCCAAGGCCTGTTCTGGGTTCTGATCTTCGATTTGGCCGGTGAAGCGGCTGAACACCACTGCGGACCGGCTGTCGTCGATCATCGTGATGTCCTGCGAGGTCACAACGACCTGATAGACAAAGAACGCCACTGCCACGAGCAGGATGCCACGCGCTACACCGAACAGGAACCCAAGCGCCTGATCGACGCCGCCCAAGGCCGAGCGTTGCACGATTGTGGAAAAGAGCGGGGTGAAGAACGACATTATGACAAGCGCCACGGTGAACACGGCAGCGAACCCACCGATCACACTGAGTTCGCAGCTTCCGGTCATGAATTCGCCGATCACCGGAATTTCGGTCATCAGCGGCCGCACCTGCGGTCCGAACATGAAGCCCAAAACGGCAGCAGCGATCCAGCCGAGAATGGCCATGGCTTCGCGGACGATACCACGCGAATAAGCCAGAAGCGCAGACAGAACGATGACGACGGCAACCACGCCGTCAATAATGGTGAACCCTTCCATCGGTCCCTTGCCCTTCTTTTTCTACGGATGGCGCTACCCTGCGCCGAACACATCACCAACAAAGCTTGCCAAAGCATCAATCTCGGTTGCCGCGATCCCATCGCGGGGCACCGATTTTCCACCCTTTGGCACTATCGCGGCGGTAAAACCAAGTTTTTGTGCTTCTTTCAACCGATTTTCAGTTTGGCCCACGGGGCGGAGCGCTCCGGACAGGCTGATTTCTCCGAAAACCACCGTTTCGGCGGGCAGGGCAATGTCCTCGCGGGCCGAGAGCAAAGCTGCCGCGACGGCAAGGTCAGCTGCGGGTTCGCTGACCTTCATGCCGCCTGCAACATTAAGGTAAACGTCCAATCCTGCAAACGGGATGCCGCAGCGGGCCTCCAACACGGCAAGGATCATCGCGAGGCGTCCACCATCCCAACCGACGACTGACCGCCGCGGTTGGCTGTGTGGCGTGGGGGCCACAAGCGCCTGAAATTCCACCAAAACCGGACGTGTGCCTTCGATCCCGGCAAAAACGGCAGATCCGGGGGATGGATCACCGCGTTCGCTGAGAAACAGAGCCGAGGGATTCGCGACCTCGGCCAATCCACTGCCGGTCATTTCGAACACTCCGATTTCGTCCGCCGGACCGAAGCGGTTCTTGACCGCGCGCAGGATGCGGAACTGGTGGCCGCGTTCGCCTTCGAAATAGAGCACGGTATCAACCATGTGTTCGACCACGCGGGGACCTGCAATCTGACCGTCTTTTGTGACATGGCCGACAAGGATCACAGAGGTGCCACGCCGCTTGGCAAAGCTGGTCAGTTCGTGCGCCGAGGCGCGCACCTGCGACACGCTGCCTGGGGCAGAGGCGACATTGTCCGCCCACATGGTCTGGATCGAGTCGATGATGGCCAGATCCGGCTTTTCGTTTTCAAGTGTCGTCAGGATGTCGCGCAGGTTGGTTTCGGTCGCCAGTTTGACTGGCGCTTCTCGCAGGCCAAGACGAGCGGCGCGCATTCGCACCTGTGCGCTGGCCTCTTCGCCCGAGATATAGATGACCTTGAGGCCTGCGTTGGCAAAGGCCGCAGCCGCTTGCAACAGGAGGGTCGATTTGCCAATGCCGGGATCGCCACCCACCAGAAGCGCGGACGCAGGTACAAGTCCGCCGCCCAGAACGCGGTCCAGCTCATCCAGCTTTGAAATTGTGCGGGGCGGGGGGGCCTCATGGCCGGACAGATCGCTTAAAGGGAGGGACCGGCCTTTGGATGCGCCCAGCGTTTTGGATGCGGGACCGGCGGCCAGAGGCACTTCTTCGACGATAGAATTCCATTCGCCGCACGCATCACATCGGCCCGACCATTTGGTGGTCGTGCTTCCACAGGATTGGCAGACAAAGGTTGCGCTCGATTTCGCCATGACGACGCTTGTGACCCAAGCCGTGCGGGCCTGCAAGCGGCGGCTGCACCGCGTTGGTTATTCGGCAGCGCGCCGCGCGAGCAGGGCCACGATCCGGTTGTCGTCATTGTCGGGGAAGTCAGGCGGTTCGTCCCATTGGTCCGAGATGTTTGGCAGGTTTGCGACCCTGCGGGCAGGCACCGTTGGGGTCGCATCCGCGCTGAAGAGTTCGGGCAGGATGTCGGAAAGTTCTGACTGCAGGCGATCCAGTTGCGCCTTTGCGACGTCTTCCTCCAGTTCGACCTTATCGATCCAGACCCGCATTTCGGCTGCAGTGGCCTTGGCCGCGTCGAGCCTTGTGTTGAAGTCTTCGATTTCTTGCTGCCGCTGGATCAGGAAATCGCGGGCGCGGTTGATGCTGCTGTCGGAATAGGTGGTCGCAAGATCACGGGAGATGTGGCTCATCTGGCTTGCAATCTCAAGAACCGAAGGTTCCAGTTCCGCCAGATCAGGATGGTCGCGCAGGTAGGCCATACGCTCGCGGACCGAATCGAATTCCGATTTCAACTTGAACACGCCTTGGCGGTCAGCGGCATGGGACACACGATAGGCGCGGGTGACGTCCTCCATGCCGATGTGAAACCGGCGATGCGAGGTTTCAAGCGCCATGATACGCGCGTTCGCGGGCAGGAAAACGCACAGTCCAAGCAAAAGCGCAGAAAGACCGATTTGCACAACCTGTCCGGTCTGAGGGTAGTCGACACCCCCAAATGTAGCGGTCATTTCCAACCAAGGCGCATAGCCAAAGCTGCAGGCCAGTGTGTACCCCAATGCCCCAAGTCCAAGCAGGGCCACTGCCATAAACATCAAACGCTGCATCATCCAACCCGTTGAGACAACGAGCGACCGCATCGCACCAATCATCGAAGACCCCCAGTAACCATCTAAACATCGGCAACATCGGCGACTTTATGCCGAACCCTGTTCTGGACATACTGTTTTTTAACGATTTTTCCGACTGGCCCCGCAGATGTGAACAATTGGCATCAATCTACTGGATTGTTTCCGACACGCGATCAATCTGCACTGCGACGTGTTTCTGCGATGCTGATCAGCAATGACGCAAGAATGCAGGCGGTGAACAGGTACAGCCCCCAAGCTGTTTCGATCCGGCCGATCCCGATGCCTTTGACGATGGTGATATAAAGGGCAATCAGGAACACATCGGCCATCGCCAGCTTACCCATCAACGCCAATGCGGGTAGAACGCTTCGGCTGAGCAGGTGGAATTGAACGAGTGCCAGACCAACGGTCTTCAGATATGGGGCGACCAGCGCAAAGCCCGTGACGATCAGGGCCAGAACTATATCGGTTCCCCAAAGCGCCTGCAGACCGGTCAGAACGCTGATTTCGCTGAGGCCGAACAAGGGCAGCAGACCTGCGCGCATCAGCGGTGCCACCCATGCCACCGGGTAAAGCACCAGCAGCATAAGGTTGATCCACTTAAGCGTTGTCATCGCTCAGACGCGGGTCGCAAGCCAGAGGCCAAGAAAGGCCAGAACGCCGACAATGTGCAGCACGTCGATCCACCGCCACCGTCGCTGCGGAAGCACCAAGCTGAGCGCAAAGATTGCCGAGGCAACGAGCGGCAAGATCATCCCACCCCCAGACGCCTGAACACGGGCGATATCCGCATAAAGGGGCAGGGATTGTAGATTCAGGGCTGGAGCAAAACTGGCAAAGATCGCGGCGCTGCTGATGATCAGAGCAATCGCTGCCGGCACCCGCGCCATGCCGCGCCCTGCGATCATGCGCAGGACAGCCAGAAGCCCGAGCACTTCGAAGAAGACGAAGCGCTGGACGAAGATGAAAGCCAGCAGAACGGGAGAGGGTTCGAAAAAGCTCATACCCAGAGCGCCGTCATGCGGCGATATACTTGCGGGCGTAACGCGATCCCAAAGAGGTGAGGATCTCGTAGCCGATGGTGCCTGCCGCCTCGGCCAAGGTGTCGACAGATTGGTGCCGTCCCAAGAGTTCGACCGTTTCCGGAATTTCCTTGGCTGGGCCGACGTCGACACCGATCAGGTCCATCGAAATGCGCCCAACGATCTTGCAGCGGGTCTCAGCCGCCCAAACATGCGCCTTCGGTCCCATTGCGCGGATGATGCCATCTGCATAGCCCGCGGAAATCGTGGCGATTTTACCCGGCACGCGCGCGACCCAGCTGTTGCCGTAGCCAACGGATTCGCCCGGGTTCACGTCTCGCACCTGGATCACCGGGATCGACAGCGACACAACTGGGTGCGCATCGACAAAGGGCAGGCCGCCATAAAGACCGATGCCGGGGCGGGTCATGTCGAAATGATAGTCAGGACCAAGGATCGTACCGCCTGTCGCCGCCAAGCTGCGTGGTGCGTCGATGCCGTCGGTCATCTGACGGAAGGTCTGAAGCTGAAATTCGTTCATGCCGTGGCTGGGCTCGTCGGCGCAGGCCAGATGGCTCATCACAAGCACGGGTTTCTGGCTAAGCGCGATGTCGCGCAGAGCGGACCACTCGGCAGGTTCCATCCCCAGACGATTCATGCCGCTGTCCAATTGGATGCCGAACGGGTGACCTGGCAGCGTCTCGACATGGCGCAGCATTTGGTCGATGGAATTGATCATCGGGACAAGGTTGGCATCACGCAACAGGGCCGCATCGCCTTGCATATGTCCGCCGAAGACGCAGATCGTCGGGCCTGGGCCAAGCGCCTCTCGAACGGTGACGCCTTCTTCGGCCTGCGCGACAAAGAATGTGCGTGCCCCGGCATCTGCCAGCGCTGCCGCCACTTGCGCCGCGCCAAGCCCATAAGCGTTTGCCTTGACCACCGCGGCGGTCTCGCCCGCGTTCATCGCGGCCAATGCTCGCCAGTTGGCGCAAATCGCACCCAAATCAATCGTTAGAACAGACTGTGCCATGCGCGGTGTTTGTGCGTGTCTCAGCGGTGGGTCAAGCGTGAAAAATCCGATGGCGGCGTTTGCCGGTCAACTGAGGCGGAATTGGTAACGCCCGCAGTTCGGCCAAGGCTCCGCGTCAGACGTCTTCCGCGCCCTGTTGCCACGGCTTGATGAGGTTTCCAAAGCGGGTGAAGCGGCCTTCGAAGCTGAGTTCGACTGTGCCGATGGGGCCGTGACGCTGCTTGCCGATGATTACTTCGGCGCGACCATGCAGGCGCTCCATCTCGTCTTGCCAGGCGGCCATCTTTTCCAGATCGTGCTCGCCGGGTTTCTCGCGTTCCTTGTAGTATTCTTCGCGGAACACGAACATGACAACGTCGGCGTCCTGCTCGATGGAGCCCGATTCCCGAAGGTCGGACAATTGCGGGCGTTTGTCTTCGCGGCTTTCCACCTGTCGCGAAAGCTGCGACAGCGCTATCACAGGGATGTCGAGCTCCTTGGCGATGGCCTTGAGCCCCTGTGAGATCTCGGAGATCTCGTTCACACGGTTGTCGCCCTTGCCGGTGCCTTTGACCAGCTGAAGGTAGTCGATGATCAGCACGTCAAGCCCATGCGTCCGCTTAAGACGGCGGGCGCGGGCGGCCAACTGGCTGATCGGCAACGCGGGTGTATCGTCGATGAACAGCGGGCAGGCTTCAAGCGATTTCGCGGCGTCTACAAAGCGACGGAATTCGGTTTCTGTCATGTCGCCGCGGCGGATCTGCTCTGAGGGCACTTCGGCCGCTTCTGACAGAATACGCGCGGCCAACTGCTCGGCGCTCATTTCAAGAGAATAAAACCCCACAACGCCACCTTCGACCGTGCCTTCGGTGCCATCGGGTCGGGTACCTTTGCGATATGCCTTGGCGATGTTGAAGGCGATGTTGGTGGCCAATGAGGTTTTGCCCATCGACGGGCGTCCGGCAAGGATCAGAAGGTCGGATCGGTGCAAGCCACCCAGTTTGCGGTCCATGTCGACCAGTCCGGTGGACACGCCGGCCAACCCGCCTTCGCGCTGGTAGGCCGCATTGGCCACGTTAACTGCGTCGGTGACGGCCTTTAGAAAACTTTGAAACCCGCTTTCGCTGCGCCCTTGTTCGGCCATTTTGTAAAGCGCTTGTTCGGCCTCGACGATCTGTTCACGCGGTCCCGACGTGATATCGACCTTGGCGGCTCGGGCACTGATATCGCGACCCAGAGAGATCAGGTCCCGGCGTACCGCGAGATCGTAGATCATTTGCGCATAGTCGCGCACGGCGAACGAGCTGATCGCCGCTCCTGCGAGGCGCGCAAGATAAGTGGGGCCGCCAAGTTCCTTCAGGCCTTCGTCATCTTCCATGAAGGCCTTGAGCGTCACCGGCGACGCAAGGTTGTTCTTGGCAATCCGCGCAGAGGCGATCTCGAAGATGCGCGCGTGGACCGGGTCAAAGAAATGCTGGGGTCCGATGATCGAAGCAATGCGATCGAACACATCGTTGTTGGTCAGGATCGCACCAAGCAATTGCTGTTCGGCCTCGACCGAGTGCGGCATCGTTTCTGGGTTCTGGATCTCGGCGCCGGTCGGATTGAAAGTTGTGATTTCGTTCATGTCGTTCCCCCATATGCACCCGGGACCGAGGTAGCGATATGTCCGGTGAAGGGCAAAATGTATATCCTGTGGAAAAGCTGTGTGCGGGCTGGGTGTGCCCTATCTTGCGCGATACGCACCTAGTGCGTCAACATCTGGTGGTATTGCCGACTCGCTGTGACCAAGGAAACACGCAGCAAGTTTCTGGTGCATGGCGTTACACAACGTTTACAGACGGGCTTTGCGCGTGCGAGCCTTGATGGGACGCTACAGAAAGGTGCTGCGAACATGAAACCGATTCTAACCGCTTTGGTTGTGTTGGGCGCAGGACTTGTCCCGGCTCATGCACAAGAGACCTGCACACGCGACGCTATGGTGGTGTTCGACGGCTCGGGCTCGATGGCCGAGATGGGTTTCAACCTGTTGGACGAGCCCCGCATCTTCGACGCCCGTCGGGCGGTCCGCACGGTGATGCCGCAGGTGGCCCCGGCGCGGCGCTTGGGGTTGGTGACCTATGGGTTCGGGCGGCGCGAAAGCTGTTCAAGCGTCGTGGTGCGGTTCCCGCCGGAACCCGACGCGGCGGATCGGATCATCTCGGAAATCGACCGGTTGCACCCTGCGGGCGAAACGCCCCTGACCGAGGCCATTGCAGCGGCGGCACAGGTTCTGGATTACGAAAACAAACCCGGCGAAATCGTGCTGGTGACGGATGGCAAGGAAACCTGTGGTGGATCACCGTGCCAGTTGGCTGCCGATCTGGCCGCTGGGGCGGACATGACGGTCCATGTGATCGGCTTTCGAGTGCGAGGGGAGCACTTTGCTTGGCCCGACCAGCCACAGGACAGCTTTATCGAGCCGGTCGCGCGCTGCCTCGCCGACAGGACAGGGGGCATGTATGTCAATGCCGAAACGCTGGACGACCTCATCGGGGCGTTGCGCCAAACGCTGGGCTGTCAGGTTCTAAGCGAGGTTACTTCCGGGCGTCCTGCCATGCGCGGGGTGCTTTGAGGAAAGCTTCGACCTCGGTCAGGGTCTTGTCATCAAATGCACCTTGAGCGCGGGCTTCTGCCAGCACGTCCCACCATGTGCAAAGGTGGTGCAGCTCGACACCATGGTCTCCCAGTGTCTTGGTCGTTTCCGGGAAGATGTCGTAGTAAAAGATCACCGCCGTATGGCCGCAGGTGGCACCGGTTTCGCGGATCGCGTCCACAAAGCTGAGTTTCGATCCACCATCGGTGGTCAGGTCTTCAACGAGCAGTACGCGTTGGCCTTCGGTCATGGCACCTTCGATGCGGGCGTTGCGACCGTATCCCTTGGGCTTTTTGCGGACATAGGTCATGGGCAGCGCCATGCGTTCGGCCACCAGTGCGGCAAAGGGAATGCCTGCTGTTTCACCGCCTGCAATGTTGTCGAAAGCCTCAAAACCAGCGTTACGCATCACCGTGATGGTGAGGAAGTCCATGAGCGTCGACCGGATGCGCGGGAACGAGATCAGCTTGCGGCAGTCGATATAGGTGGCCGAGGGCAAGCCGGAGGCCAGAATGAATGGATCTTCAGGTCGGAAGTTCACCGCACCGATTTCCAAAAGCATCCGCGCTGTCAGGCGGGCGATTTCTTCGGACGACGGATAGGATGACGGGATCATGGCGCGTTTCCTCGGAACGGTTTGCGCCGCTCTAGCGGGTTTTGCCGCAGAGGAAAAGGGCAGGCGCCTGTCATGATTGCCCGCCCTTGTGATGTCTTCGGTGACGCGCCTTAACGGCGAGTGATGGTCGGAAGCCCCAGCATCCTTGAGAAGGTCCAGCCCTGACCTTTGGTCTCTTCCCGACGCACAACAAGCGGCAGGATCATGTTCGCCATATGCGCATGTTTGGGAATTACCGATCCAGTGTAGGGTTTGCGGCGGCTGATCAGGCCGATGGGGAAGTTTGCCATCCGCGCATGCCGCGAGAAGATCGACTTGTCATAGGGTTCCCGGTCGCTGAGTAGCGGAATTGGGAAGTTCGCCATCCGCGGTCCACCCGGCATCAGCGCGTTCGTGCCCTGTTTGCCGTTGATCAGATGTGGGAAGGGCCAGTTGGCCATCCGCATATGGCGCGGGAAGGCGAAGCGATCCCATGGCTTGCGACGGCTGATCAGCGGGATCGGGAAGTTCGCCATCCGCGCATGGCGCGGGAAGATGGAACCGGTGAACGGTTTGCGGCGGCTGATCAGGCCAATCGGGAACGATGCCATACGCGCGTGACGCGGAAAGATCGACCCGGTGTAAGGTTTGCGATTGCTGATCAGGCCGATCGGCCAGTTCGCCATCCGACCATGACGCTCAATCGCCATGTCATCATAAGGTTTGCGGCGGCTGATAAGCGGGATCGGCCAGTCTGCCATGTGGTAATTGGTGTCTGACGGGTCTTTGCGGCGGCTCAACATGTAGGGGTGATCGCTCAGAACGCTCAGCCCACGCCCGTGCTGGTCTTTGACAAAGACGTCCTGATCGAGGTCGCCCATATCGACCGCGCCATAGTCAGCGGCGACGTTGCGGGTGATCTTGGCCACACCCAGTGGTTTGTATTTGCCGCGCACCATAAGAACGGCACCGCCTGATGTCATACGCGACGCATAGGCTTTGGCGGTGTCTGGCAGCACATCTGCTTTCTGCAACCGGTCGGCAACGCCTTTGGGATCATCAAAGATCCGAATGATGTCGGGGGACACCTTGTACGCATAGACCAGTTCGCGTTTTGCGGACTGTGCCTGATCCGTGCTATCGAAGTACCGTGTGATAATCGTCGTCATGGAGCCTCCACCGGGTTGGATTGCTTTGGTGCTGCAGTGCGTGTGGCTTCCGAAAAGCCACCCCGGCCCGCGAGCGGGTAAAGAATGAGAACGGCCATCACAAGGAACGCCATCTCCATCGAGAATACTACGTTGTAGGGTGTTTCGACCGAAAGACCATTGCCGTCAGCGGGCAGGGCAACAATCAGATCTCGGACCCAACCCGCCAAGGCCATGCCGATACCTGCCGCAGTCGCCTGCACGCTGCCCCACGCGCCCAGCGCAAGGCCAACTTTGTCCTTGGGGGCGGCGCGCATGGTGGCGGTCAGGGTGGAATGGCCGAACAGGCCCGCGCCGATGCCAATCATGAGTGTCCCGGCGAGAAAGGCTGCGGTGCCTCCGCCGTAGGCTGAAAAGATGATTGCAGCAAAGCCGGGAATCCCGATCAAAGCGCCGGTCATTGAGGTCACGGACGGCATTCCGCCGTTGCTCAGCGTGCGTGACGCGATTCCGAAGCCAAGCAGCGTGCCACCTGCCAGAAGGGCCGTGAGCTTGGTCGTGCTGGCGACCGAGAGGCCAAGAGCCTCACCACCATAGGGTTCGAGCAAGACATCCGCCATGCCAAAGCCGAAGGTGCCAAGAGCGATCACGATCAAAAGCCGCAGCATACCGGCGTTCTGCATGAGCTGCGCCCAAGCATCGCGGAAAGACGTGTCTGGTGCGCTGGCCATGGCTTGGGCACGAACGCGGTCGCGTGCCTCTTGCTTCCACATGGCAAGAAAGTTGAGAGCGACGGTCACAACCGCCGTCCCTTGGATCACTTGGATCAGACGGCCGGGCGAATAGCTTTCAAGCATTGTGCCATAGATGATTGCGCTAAGGACCATGCCGAACAAAAGCATCACGTACATCAGCCCCACCACTTTGGGCTGATCGGCTTCGTCGACAAGGTCCGTCGCCAAGGCGAGGCCAACGGTCTGCACCATGTGCACGCCCGCGCCGACCAGGAGGAAGGACAGTCCGGCGGAACTATACCCGATCCAGCGCGGGGCATCGAAGGCCTCGCCATAGCCGGACAGAACCAGCAGGGCGAAGGGCATGATGGCAAAGCCACCGAACTGGTACAGCGTGCCTTTCCAGATATAGGGCAGGCGGCGCAGACCCAGCGCGGATTTGTAGGTGTCGGATTTGAAACCGATCAAGGCGCGGAAGGGGGCGAAAATGATGGGAAGGGCCAGCATCGTGCCGACAAGGCTTGCCGGTACTGACAATTCAACGATCATCACGCGGTTCAACGTTCCGACCAACAGAACCAGCGCCATCCCGACGGTCACCTGGAACAGGGACAGCCGCAGCAGGCGCGATAGCGGTACGCGGTCCGACGCCACATCTGCAAACGGCAGATAGCGGGGGCCGATGGTCGCCAATCTGTGCAGAACGATGCGACGGTAGTCGAACATTCCGGAGCACCTTTTTCAAAGCCCCGGCGCCCAGTGTACGCAACGCAGGGATGAAATCCGGGAAATGCGGGCCCGGCACACTTGCCGGGTCCACAGTGCTAGGTTTTGGTCACAACTCGGGTTGCAACTGCGACGGCTGGATCAACGCTTGCGTCGAGGAGCCGTCCGGCAGGATGATTGTCACAGCAAGGCTGCCATCCGTTTGCGGCACAACAAAGCTGGCCTTCGCGGTATTGGCGCCTGGAGCAAGCATCGTTGCCGCTGCCATGTCACCGGAGCCCAGTTCCTGGCCGGACAGGAAGTCCGCAACCCAGGATGTATTGCTGAGCACTGCGACGTGCACTGCGAAAGAGCCTACGGCAACCGCACCGAGAAACACGGGAACGCCCACCGCTGGGGGGACGACGAGCCACATTTTTGCATTATTCATTCTGTGTCTCCCTTATCCGAGCCACGGTGTGGACACGGCAACGAGAAAATGCGCCAGCAGTGCAATCGCACCGAAAACGCGTGTGCCATCAATCAGGTAGCTGTGGACTTCCTCAGCTTCCATCAAGGTCAAACCGGTCGGCCAGACCTTGCCTTCGTCGTCTGCAGACATTTTTGAACTCCTTTTAAGGGTTGGTTCGAGTTGTTTACGGAGCGCTGTGGACAAGAGCGATCTGCCCGTGTCGATCGGCCTGCGCCCCAAGAAAGCCGATCTGGAACCTTTTTGACGTCATTTTGTCCAAGTGTGTAATAAAAAACTGACAGTGGCAATTGTAATGTTAAGTTTACACACCATGCGAATGCCAATGCAGTCGGGCTGACGCTGGGGAAGTTTCGAATAATCAGGGGGTTGTGGGTGTTTGCTGCAGTGCAACTTTGGTTGCGTAAAACGCACAAAGTGACGGCAGATGGTGGAAATTCAGGCAAGAATCACCAAGCCGGAAGATTAATCCGTCTAAATAGGCCCGTTACGGGAGAGTGGCGCGCTATGTGTTGGTGCGATCAACAGCGGCTGTAGATCATGCTCCAGAAATTGCGGTTGGGCATGGGGTCGGTTGCGGCTGATTGGGTCAGGTATCGCGCCCCAAGGCTGTAGGCCTCGCTTTCGCCTTGCGCCGGACACTGCCATGTATCCGCCACGCCGCTTTGCCATTGGACGTGATGCACCAGTTCATGCAGCAAGACTTCGCGCCAAAGAGGGTTTTCAGTGGGCTGATCAAAGAACTCGGCATCTTGATAGACGCCGGCAGCAAGCAGATAGATCGTTCCATGCGGCCCGTCGCCCGCTGCGTAAAGCGCATTGACCCGTTCATCCACGCCGTCATCGGGCATCAGGTGCGGAACACCGGTATAGAATTCACGCGTCAACGCCTCTGGCGTCAGTTGCAGCACAATCGGATGTGGCACGTGACCTATGTCATAGCTGCTGTTGTGATCAATCCAGTCCAGCAGGGCGTCTATCAACTGCTCCATGGGAGGTCCTTTTGCTCTGATCCTCCCGTGACCACATTAGATCACATGCGACTAAAGTCGCACCTTTGTGGCGACTGACCTGTCACAACCCATGAGCTTGCTGATTTTTCGGGCAAAGAGCGACGCGACGCCCGCGTCCTGAGCGGTGGCAGCTCAGATGGACTTCTGTTCCCAGCGGCTCGGGGCGACATTCCGCACTTCCCAGAACGCCTGAGCTTGAACGGGAAGGGTGGACAGCACACGGCTGAAATGCTGCACACGCTTGGAGCGGCGCGGCATTCGCGGCTCGCATGACAACAGCTCCAAGGCCTTGGCATGCTGGCAGGAATGCCTAGTCGGCCACCTGCCAATGCAGCGGCATCATCGGATCAAACACCGTGACCGTGCCGTCACCGGTGTCGATGTGATCGGGATAGGCGACCGGATCCCCTTTGGTCAAAGTGATCGTGCTTTCATTCGCGGGCAGGCCATAGAACTTCGGGCCATTCAGGCTGGTAAAGCTCTCAAGCCGGTCCAACGCCCCGTCCTGTTCGAACACCTCAGCCAGAATGGACATCGTATTGGTCGCGGTAAAGCAGCCCGCACAGCCACAGGGCAGCAGCTTGTTCGCATCGGTATGCGGCGCGCTGTCCGTGCCAAGGAAAAAGGTCGGATCGCCACTGGCCGCGGCACGGCGCAGGGCAAGGCGGTGTTCCTCGCGCTTGGCCACGGGAAGACAGTAATAATGCGGTTTGATCCCACCGGCGAGGATATGGTTGCGGTTGATCACAAGGTGATGCGTCGTGATCGTGGCGCCCAGTTCCGGCCCACCTTCGGCGGCATATTCAACGCCCTGCATGGTCGTGATGTGCTCCATCACCACCCGAAGGCCCGGCGTTGCACGGCGGATTGGATCAAGCACGCGTTCAATGAACACCGCCTCGCGATCGAAAATGTCGATGTCGCTGTCCACCACCTCGCCATGCACACAAAGGGGACAGCCGATCTCGGCCATCTTTTCCAGAACCGGGCGAACCTTGTCGAAATTGGCCACACCTGAGGCTGAATTCGTGGTGGCGCCCGCCGGATAAAGCTTGACCGCTGTGATCAGCCCACTGGCATAGGCGCGTGCCAAATCCTCCGGGTCGGTCTCTTCGGTCAGATACAGCGTCATCAGCGGTGTAAACTGTGACCCTTCGGGCAAAGCTGCCATGATCCGGTCGCGATACGCGGCCGCATCTGCAGCCGTGACAACAGGTGGCACAAGGTTCGGCATGATGATCGCACGGGCGAAATGGCGTGCGGTTTCAGGGGCCACGGCACGCAGCATTGCGCCATCGCGCAGGTGCAGGTGCCAGTCATCGGGTGTGCGAAGGGTCAGCGTGTCTGTCATGCCTGCCGCCTAGCACGCTCGGGGCGTCTATTCTAGGGTCCAGTTCCTAGTCGATCCCGTCTTCCACAGTGGCGTTGGCTTGGCGATATGCCTTGAGCTTGCGACGATATCGGGGAGCGCCGAACTGGTTGACGATATAGGCGCAGACCGCCTCTGCCAGATGCGGGCGATCCTGAGATTCGAGTGTTGCAAACAGTTTCTTGCAATACAGCGCATGTGACCGGCGGTGTCGGTACAGCTGGGCGAAAAGCGCAGTGTCGAGCGTTCCGTTCGCAGCCGCTGTCACAAGCGGTTCGATCACACCCATCTGGGTCAGGCTCTGCTGCATGCCGCCACCCAGATGCCGCGCCCGGAACCGGGTGACACCCGAGCGTTGAAACAGCGCCGCATGCATCGCACCCAGCCGGTCGGCAGGATCGTAAATGACATAGGCGGCCGCGGCCGCTTCGAGCATATCCGGCGCAAAGCCGTAGCGGTCGGTAAAGTTGCTCCGACGCATGTGGACAAAACGGTCATCCCATTCTGTCAGGCGCGGGTCCAGCGTGGCCTGCGGTTCCAGCGCGAAAACCGTGGCACCGGGAGAGGCAACGGAAAAGGCACAGGCCGCATAGCCGCAGGGGCCAGCGCCGAAAAAGATAACCTGTTCAAAATCGTCGAAGAACCCGTCATCGGTCATCTGGTCGAAGAACCCGTAAATCTCGCCTTCGCGAAACCATGTGTCGCGGTTGCTGATCACGGTCAGGCAGGACCAGTCATTGGCCTTGGCCAGGTCAAATCCGATTGGTCGCGCATCTTCGGACAGCGACTGAATCGCGGGCAGGGATTCAAACGTGACCAGCAGCGTGTCGCCTTTTTCGATAAAGGCCGCGTTGTGACGAGGGCCAAGAGGTTCGAAGAAACCACAGGTCTCGCCGATATCCCGCATCTCCTCCAGCCACTGAGCCGGGCTCAGATCGCTTAGGGAAAGTGTATACGGATCGCTTGCGTCCTGCATGGTCCACATGTCCTCATTGTCGCGCGCCTGTTGACAGGTCTGTGTTTGACTTAGGGATTAATCAAGAATTTGGGCAGAATTGAGCCAAAATGCAGGGGAGACTATGAAGTTTCCTCATCCACCCGGGCCCCGGCTTGGGCAAACCGTGCAAGGTTCTGTGCGATTGTGTCCGGCAAAGGCTGTGACGGTGGCGTCATCAGCAACCTCCCGTACAGGTCTCGGAATATGTCCTGCTCCATAAGCCGATCGAATCGTGCCTTGCGCCATGCTGTGGCACTGTCATGCAAGTCTGCAAGCACCGGGTCAGCCGCAAGGTCGGCCCGAATGGGTGCGGCCCGATCCCATAGGTCAATCGCCGAGTGATCCTCTTCGGTGTTGAGGTTCCGCTCTACCCAGTAATCCAGCCCAAGTCGGTCTGAACTGTGGACGGCGCGGCCCCGATCAGCCTTGAGCACATAGCTTTCCACCGATCCCAGCGGATAATGATTGAGCTGCACCAACCCATGCTGCGCCATCCGGTAATCAGAGAAAATCCGCCCCGCCGCCATCTCGCGCGGCAGCGCACGGCCGTCCCCATCAAACCAGCGCGCCTCGGCAAGCCGTTCTTCCACGGGATTGCGCGGGCGGTGCACCCCAAGGTTCCGGTACGTCCGGTCATTGCGATAGAGCGTCTTGAACATTGCTGCTCGCCAAGGCCAAAGCAGCGGGCGCGGGCCTGCGTGGGTGAATTGCAAAGGCACCGGTCGGTCTTCGTAGTCCACCACTCCCGCATTGCCGAAATTGCGCCAGGTCAGCGTGATCGCGGTAGCGTCCGGAAGGGCCTTGATCAACGCGGGCAGGGTGCGGTCGCCCACATGCACAGTGACGAATTCGTCGATGTCCAGCGCCACCAGCCAGTCGGCCCGCTTCACCGCGTCCGCCTTGCCGGCCAGTTTCAATCCGCTGAATTGGATGCCCCCTTTGCCAAAGGGCGGCGCGTTGCGGATGTGGGTCAGCCACCCCAACGTCTCCAGCCGGTCCAGCACAAGGTCGGTGCCATCGTCGCAATCGTTCGACACCACAACGAAATCCGTGATGCCGATACTGCGGTGCCACGCCAGCCAATCCAGCAGAAACGCCGCCTCGTTGCGGACACACAGAACGGCGGTGATGGACACGGGTAACAGCGGCCTTGGCTTAGGAAAATCAACCGTCTAACTGTGTCAGGTCGCGCTGAAGGCGTCAATTCCGGCCCGTCACGTGCGACCTTGGCGCTATTGACCCCGGGGGCACCCACAGGGCAGCAAGGCCTGTGACAAAGGAGCACCTCATGCAGACACCTGAAAGTATCGACGCCGTTCAAACCATGCTGGCCGACACCGGCTATGTCTGCGGACGCGCTCTGGCCACAGTGGTGTTCCTGTCGCTGAAACTGGGCCGCCCCTTGTTTCTGGAAGGCGAGGCCGGCGTCGGCAAGACCGAGATCGCCAAGGCGCTGGCCGCCTCTCTGGGCCGCAAGCTGATCCGCCTGCAATGCTACGAAGGCCTGGATGCTTCCAGCGCCGTCTATGAATGGAACTTCCCTGCCCAGATGATCGCGATCCGCACCGCCGAGGCGTCGGGCAATGCTGACCGCGAGATGTTGCAGCGCGAGCTTTTCAGCCCGGATTTCCTTGTCGAACGCCCCTTGCTCGAGGCGATGCGCCCGGATGAGAACGGCGCGCCTGTGCTCTTGATCGACGAGCTGGACCGCACTGATGAGCCATTTGAGGCGTTCCTGCTGGAAGCATTGTCCGACTTTCAGGTCACGATCCCGGAGCTGGGCACCATCAAGGCGCCAGAGCCGCCGATCGTGATCCTGACTTCCAACCGCACGCGCGAGGTGCACGACGCTCTCAAGCGCCGTTGCCTCTATCATTGGGTGGACTATCCCGACTTCAACCGAGAATTGGAAATCCTGCACGCCCGCGCCCCAGAAGCTGCCGCGACCCTCAGTCGCGAAATCGTCGCTTTCGTCCAGCGCCTGCGCACCGAGGACATCTTCAAGAAACCGGGCGTGGCCGAAACCATCGACTGGGCCAAATGCCTCTTGGCGCTCGACGTGATCGACCTCTCGCCAGAAGT
This sequence comes from Marivita cryptomonadis, assembly GCF_002115725.1. GTDB lineage: Bacteria > Pseudomonadota > Alphaproteobacteria > Rhodobacterales > Rhodobacteraceae > Marivita > Marivita cryptomonadis. The sequence continues at coordinate 53,354 of NZ_JFKD01000017.1, read as the reverse complement.
GATCTCGGATACGCTGGGTGCGATCCTGAAATATCAGGATGACATCCAGAAACTGCAAGGGTCCGAGGCCAAACGCCTGCTCGATGAAGCGAAGGCGTCTCTCGAACCGGCATGATGCTTCTTCTTTTTCCAAATATGCCGGGGGTCCGGGGGCAGCGCCCCCGGTCGGCCATGTAATGGCCGAATACATCCCTCTCGAACTGCCCGACAATCCCCGTTTGGCACAGAACATCATCCATTTCGCCCGTGCCCTGCGCCGGGCTGGGCTGCCCATCGGGCCGGGCCGGGTGATCGACGCGATACGGGCTGTCGAAGCGGCGGGTTTCACCGAACGGATGGACTTCTTTTGGACCCTTCACGCCTGCTTCGTGAACCGCCCGGAACATCGCGTGATCTATGCGCAGGTCTTCCGCCTTTACTGGCGCGACCCGCGCTATCTGGAACACATGATGTCCTTCATGCTGCCCGCGATCCGGGGGGTGCAGGAGGAAAAATCAGCTGCGTCCGGCGAAAAGCGTGCGGCACAAGCGCTGCTGGATGATCTTTTGCCCGACGTGCCCGAAAACGAACAATCCGAAGAAGGCACCGAGATCGAGATCAAGTCGACACTCACCATGTCGGCTGAGGAAAAGCTGCGCACACTCGATTTCGAACAGATGAGCACGGCTGAGGTGGCCGAGGCCAAGCGCATGCTGGCTCGCCTAAGTCTACCAGTGAAGCCGATCCCGTCGCGGCGCGGCAAGGCGTCGGTGCTCGGCAAACAGGCGGATTACCGGCGTACCCTGATGAAATCCATGCGGCAGGGCGGCGAGATCCGCTCCATCGCGCGCAAAACGCCGCGCCCGCGCTGGCCCAATTTGGTGGTGCTCTGCGATATCTCCGGCTCCATGAGCCAGTATTCCCGCATGGTGCTGCATTTCCTGCACGCCGTCGCCAACGAGAAAGGTGCAGGCTGGGCCAAGGTGCATGCGTTTACCTTTGGGACTCGCCTGACGAATATCTCCCGACACCTTGCGACTCGCGATGTGGACGCAGCGCTCAAAGCTGCCGGGGCTGAGGCGCAGGATTGGGAAGGCGGCACGCGGATCGGTCAGTGCCTGCACGCCTTCAACCGCGACTGGTCGCGCCGGGTGATGGGGCAGGGCGCGGTGGTGCTGCTGATCACCGACGGGCTGGACCGCGACGATGCGGGTGCGCTGGAAAAGGAAATGGAGAGACTGCACCTGTCGTCGCGCCGTTTGATCTGGCTGAACCCGCTTCTGCGCTGGGATGGGTTCGCGCCCAAGGCGACGGGCATCCGGGCGATGCTGCCGCATGTGGACAGCTTCCGCGCCGGTCATAATATCCAGTCACTCGAAGAACTGGCCATTGCCATCTCGCGCCCCGACGATCCGGGCGAAAAGGCGCGATTGATGGGGCTGCTATAGGGGCAGGGCGGGCGGTTTTCCGTCGACGGAAAGCCCGCACGCGCTGGCACCTGTCGCGACTAACCTACCTGCTGGTGCACTTCGATCACATTGCCTTCGGGGTCTTGAAAGAACACCTGATGCCATTCCTTGGCAAAGGCCGTTCCGTAATCCGAATAAGGGATTCCCTGCTCATCGAGAATGGCCAAAAACGCGGCCAGATCGTCAGTGCGAAAGGCGATATGGCCGCGGTCCACCGGATTGATGACCTGACCGTTTTTGAAAGCCACGGTCAGGTCCCGCTCGGCCAGATGAAACTGCATCTGACCATCCGTGGCAAATCGGATCTTGCCGTTGAACCCGCGATCCCCCGTCGCTTCGGTGCGCGGGAAATTCTCTTGCGGAACATCTCCCAGACCCAGAACGCGGGTGTAGAAGTCGTGCATCTTGTCCACGTCTTTCGAGACGTAATTGACGTGATGAAATTCGAGCTTCATATCCCCTCCAAGCCGGGTTTCGCGTCAGGCGAAATGCCCGGCAAACGCGCCTGCGTGAAGCGCTTTCAGCTCTGCCAAAGTTGCGTCCGCCCCACCGATTTTCACGGTGTCGCCAGTAAAGCGGCCCACAGTCGAAATGGGCACACCGGCCTGACCTGCCGCGACGAACAGCGCTTCGGCCTGATCGAAATTGCAGGCCACAAGGTAACGCCCCTGATCCTCACCAAAGAGCTTTGCTTGATCGGTCTCGTCGATCACCACGCCCACGCCCGACCCGCTGGCCATCTCAAAGGCAGCGAGCGCAAGGCCACCGTCAGACAGATCGGTGCAGGCCTTGATCAAATCGCGGTTTGCGCGGATGAAATCGCCATTGCGGCGTTCCGCGATCAGATCGACCGCGGGCGCATCGCCATCTTCGCGGTTGAACACCTCGTACAGCAAGGCCGATTGACCCAGATGGCCTTCGGTGTCGCCCACAACCAAAGCGACGTGTCCGTCGCGCGCACGGCCCAAAATCGGCTCTTCACCGGCGGCGATCAAACCCACCGCTCCAATCGTCGGTGTCGGGAGGATGCCCTGACCATCGGTTTCGTTGTAGAGTGATACGTTTCCGGACACGATGGGCATGTCCAGCGCTTCGCAGGCGCGGCCGATACCTTGAAGTGCTCCAACAAACTGGCCCATGATCTCGGGCTTTTCGGGGTTTCCGAAATTCAGATTGTCCGTGGTTGCCAATGGCTTGGCCCCTACGGCGCACAGGTTGCGGAACGCTTCTGCCACCGCCTGCTTGCCACCTTCGACGGGGTTCGCTTTGACGTAGCGCGGGGTCACGTCCGAGGTGAAGGCCAGCATCTTGTCGGTGCCATGCACGCGGATCACACCTGCACCCCAGCCCGGACCTTCAACCGTGTCGGCCATGACCATGCTGTCATACTGTTCGAACACCCAATTGCGGGCGCAGTAGTTTGGGCTGCCGATCAACGCCTTCAATGCGTCGATGGGATCACGTGCAGGCACATCTTCCATCACGGCAGGGGCCTCGGAAGGCACCCAGGGACGGTCGTATTCGGGGGCAGAGGATGATAGGCGCGACAGCGGCAGATCGGCTTTGACCTCGCCATTGTGTACGATCAGGAAGCGGTCTTCTGCGATGGTTTCGCCAACGATGGCAAAGTCCAGATCCCATTTCTCGAATACCGCACGGGCCTCGGATTCTTTCGACGGATCCAATACCATCAGCATCCGTTCCTGCGATTCGGACAGCATCATCTCGTAGGCGGTCATGTTCGCCTCGCGCTGGGGCACCTTTTCCAGATCGAGCCGGATGCCCAGCTTGCCCTTATCGCCCATTTCAACGGCCGAACAGGTCAGGCCTGCAGCCCCCATATCCTGGATCGAGATCACGGCACCGGTCTGCATCAGCTCAAGGCAGGCCTCCATCAGGCGCTTTTCGGTGAACGGATCGCCAACCTGTACGGTGGGGCGCTTTTCTTCGATGCTGTCGTCGAATTCAGCCGAAGCCATGGTCGCCCCGCCAACACCATCACGTCCGGTTTTTGCTCCGAGATAGACAACCGGGCGGCCGACGCCGCTGGCCGTCGAATAGAAAATCTTGCCGGCATCCGCGAGACCCGCCGCAAAGGCGTTCACAAGGCAGTTGCCATTATAGGCGCGGTGAAATCGGACCTCGCCGCCCACGGTGGGAACGCCGAAACAGTTGCCATACCCGCCAACGCCTTCGACCACACCATGCACCAGCTGTCGCGTCTTGGGGTGGTCTTTTTCCCCAAAGCTGAGTGCGTTCATCGCCGCAATGGGACGCGCGCCCATGGTGAACACGTCACGAAGAATACCGCCGACGCCCGTTGCCGCACCTTGATAAGGCTCGATGTACGATGGGTGATTGTGGCTCTCCATCTTGAAGACCACCGCCTGACCGTCGCCAATATCCACCACACCCGCGTTTTCGCCGGGGCCGCAAATCACCTGAGGGCCGGTGGTGGGCAAGGTGCGCAGCCATTTTTTCGAAGACTTGTAGGAACAATGCTCGTTCCACATGGCGGAAAAGATGCCCAGTTCCGTGAATGTGGGTTCGCGGTTCATGATCCGCAGAATCTCGGCGTATTCGTCGGCATTGATGCCGTGGGCAGAGATGATGTCTTCTGTGATGGCTGGGTCTTGCATGCGGATGTCCCCGTGGGTTGCGCAGATGGCGGCGGTTTAGGCGAAACCGTGCGGCGTGAAAAGCCCCGGCGCGGATTCGGGCGCTGTTGTGCAAGTTCTGCGAGCGAGGTTGGGGTCCGGCCCCCGCCCGCATTTTAGTCCAGTCGAGCAGCGTTGCGTTCGTGACTGCTCAGGACGCGGGGCACGATGATCGGTGTGCCGTTCTTGTCAAAGAACGGAGAGGTGCGATTGCCGCCGGGAAGCCGGGCACGGAGAATGCGGCCCATGATTGATAGGTGCGCCGCAAGAACGCCGGTTTCCTTGATATGGTTTGCTTTGCCCACGGTGTTCACAAGAGCCTTGATCGGCCCGTAGCCGTCCACGCCGGGCGGCAGGATCGCACCGACAAAAGGCAGGGTCGGGGTGGGGAGCGTGTTGGCGATCGGCGTCCCGCAGCACCCGGCATGCCAGCGCAGCAGCCCTTTGGGTCCAAGCCTGAGAACGGCAAGGTGGTCATGCCCGTCAAGGAATTCGAAATGCGCAGGCAGGGTTTGAAAGATCTCGGTGCCGCCATCGGAATCAAGCCGGGTGATCTGGTGTTTGAGAAACCGAGCTGCGGTCTGGCAGTCTTCACAATAGCAGACCAGATGGGTGCCGTGGGCCTTCTGCGCGATCCGCCAGCGCATCTTACCGCAGACACAGCTGTGCGTTCTGTCATCGGTCATATGATCCACCTCTCGGAAAAATTGCAAAAAAAAGGCCGAGCATAAGCTCGGCCGAAGTCCAACAGGGAGGTATGAAGATGATGCGCAATTCAGCACTCCATCTCATATGTGCTAAATATGTCAGCGCTCTGTGACATGGCAAGAGGGATAGCCTAGAACATATGTCATTCCCGCTATGCGTGAGGCGCATGGGTCACACTTCCGTGGATGCCCCAGCTTCCAGTGCCTTGCGGGTCTGGCGGTGGGCGAAAATCTCTTCCTGAACGAAATCCCGGAAGGCCGCGATCCGTTTGGACTGCCGAAGCTCCTCAGGATAAGCAAGGAAAACAGGCACTTCCGCCGATTCCACGTCAACCAATACGCGTTTGATGGTTGGAAAGTCCTCGATGATGTAATCGGGCAAAACGCCAATACCCAAGCCCGACAGGACCGATTGCAGCACGCCGAAGTAGTTGTTCACCGTCAGAGTCGACTTGATGTCATAGGCCAACAATTGTTGCACCATGATCATCCCTGCACTCACCTGTGCGGCGCGGGGATTCTGGCAAATGAGCCGGTGCTTGGCCATGTCCTCGATTGTTGCTGGGGTCCCGTTCTGGGCCAGATATTCAGGCGACGCATAAAGCCGCATGCGGATCGACATCAGCTTCTTGCGGATCAGGTCGGCCTGGCTTGGTTCCTTCATGCGCACAGCGACATCCGCCTCGCGCATCGGCAGGTCAAGAACGCGCTCTTCCAGCATCAGGTCGATGTTCAAGTCGGGGTATTTCTCGTAAAGTTTGGGCAGGCGCGGAGCGAGCCAAAGTGACCCGAAGCCGATTGTGGTGGTCACACGCAATTCACCGAACACTTCTTCTTCGCTGTCGCGGATCCGCGCGGTGGCGGCTTCGATCCGTTTGTTCATGGAGCGCGTCGCGTCGAACAGCAATTCTCCCTGCTCGGTAAGAATCAGTCCCCGTGCATGGCGATGAAACAGCACCGTGTTCAGCGATTCCTCAAGCGCCCGAACCTGCCGAGACACCGCAGATTGCGACAGGTGCAGCGTGTCCCCCGCATGGGTCAGACTGCCGGCATCAGCCACCGCGTGAAATATTCTGAGTTTGTCCCAGTCCATGAGATACACTTTCAATCGTTAAAGGCGGTTTACATGACACAATGCAATATATGAACGACAACTTTTCCCGACACTGAATTTTCGAAAGAATTTTCTAGCAAGGTCAGCATTTATGACCTAAATTTGTGCTAATCTATGGGCACATTTTACGCAGGGAGGCGTCAAATGACCAAAGCCGAGATCACTTTGAACGACCGCTTCGATTTGTCGAAATCGCCGGTGCTTCTGAATGGCACTCAAGCGCTTGTGCGCTTGATGCTGATGCAGAAGGCGCGCGATGTTGCGACCGGGCTGAACACGGCAGGCTATGTCACAGGCTATCGCGGTTCGCCGCTAGGTGCCGTGGACATGCAGATGCACCGTGCAGAAAAGTTCCTCAAATCCGCCGATGTCACGTTCAAGGAGGGTCTGAACGAAGACCTTGCTGTAACTGCACTCTGGGGCAGCCAGCAGGCCGAGTTGCGCGGCGAAGGGCGCTATGACGGCGTGTTCGGCCTTTGGTACGGCAAGGGGCCAGGGGTCGACAGGTCCGGCGACGCGATGAAACATGCCAACATGGCGGGCACTGCGCCTCATGGCGGTGTGCTGATGGCGATGGGCGACGACCACACAGGCGAATCCTCGACCGTGTTGCACCAGTCGGAATGGGCGATGATCGACGCCTATATGCCCGTGGTGTCGCCTGCGGGTGTGCAGGAAATCCTTGATTACGGTCTCTATGGTTTTGCCTTGTCACGGTTTTCGGGCCTGTGGGTGGGCCTGAAGACGATGAAGGACACCGTCGAAGTGACGTCCGTTGTCGATGGTCGCCCCGACCGGCTGTCTTTCGTCACACCGCAATTCGATATGCCTGATGGTGGGCTGAACATCCGCTTGGTTGATACGCCCCACGCGCAAGAGGCGCGGATGATCGACCACAAACGCTTCGCCGCCGAGGCGTTTTCCCATGCCAACAAGATGGATAAACGTGTCTGGGGCAAACCCGGTGCGAAGATCGGGTTCGTGGCAGCGGGCAAGAACTGGCTGGATCTGGTGCATGCGTTGTCGCTGCTGGGCATCGACGCGGACGAGGCGGAACGGCTGGGCATCACCACTTATAAGGTGGGGCAGACATGGCCGCTCGACATGCGGGGTTTCCACGACTGGGCCGAAGGGCTCGACCTGATCGTCGTGGTCGAGGAAAAGCGCAAGCTGATCGAGGTCCAGATCAAAGAAGCGATCTTTGATGACCGGCACGGACGCCGCGTCTGGGGCTGGCACAAGGGCGGTGGGGCCGGGTCGATGCACGGACCCGAACTCTTCCCGACACGCGGCGCGCTGGACCCGATCCTGATTGCCGAAAAGCTGGGCGAGATCCTGATCGATGAGGGGCGCGACACCGACCGCATCAAGGCCGGTATGCAAGCCATTGATGAGGCGAAGAAAGCGGATAACGCAGAAGAAATCGCAGCGCGTTTGCCATATTTCTGTTCCGGCTGCCCGCACAACTCCTCTACCAAAGTGCCCGATGGCAGTCGCGCCTATGCCGGGATCGGCTGTCACTACATGGTGCAGTGGATGGACCGCGAAACGCTTGGCTTTACCCATATGGGGGCGGAAGGGGCAAACTGGATCGGCGAGTCGCTCTTCTCGAAGACGCCGCATGTGTTCCAGAACCTTGGTGACGGCACCTACAATCACTCCGGTGTGCAGGCAATCCGCGCGGCCATCGCGGCGGGGACCACGATCACCTACAAGATCCTCTACAACGATGCCGTTGCCATGACGGGCGGTCAGAAAAACGATGGCGGATTGTCACCCCAGCAGATCGCGTCGGAACTGACCGCGATGGGGGTCAAGCATCTGGCGGTGGTCTATGACGAGAAAGAGGATGTGGACCTCAAGTCCTTCCCGCAAGGCATTGAATTCGCAGAACGCGCCGATTTGCAAACCGTACAGGCAAAGTTTGCAAAGACCACAGGCGTCAGCGCCATTGTCTACGTCCAAACCTGTGCCGCCGAGAAACGCCGCCGCCGCAAGCGGGGCCAGTTTCCCGACCCGGACAAGCGCGTCTTCATCAACACCGATGTCTGCGAAGGCTGCGGCGATTGCGGGGTGCAGTCGAATTGCGTGTCCATCGTGCCCAAGGAAACCGAATTGGGCCGCAAGCGGGCGATTGACCAGTCTTCCTGCAACAAGGACTTTTCCTGCCTCAAGGGGTTCTGCCCGTCATTCGTGACGCTGGAAGGCGCGCAGGTGAAAAAGGCAGCGACAACATCGCTTGATTTGCCAGACCTACCGCGGCCCGAATTGCCAACGATTGAAGGTACATGGAACGTGGTCGTCACCGGAGTTGGCGGCACAGGCGTTGTCACCATCGGGGCAGTGCTGGCGCAAGCGGCGCAGATCGACGGCAAGGGTGCCGGGATGATGGAAATGGCCGGCCTTGCCCAAAAGGGCGGCGCGGTACACATCCACCTGCGGCTTGCCAACACCCCCGAAGACATCAGCGCAATTCGCGTGGCGACAGGTGAAGCTGACGCCCTGATCGGCGGTGATCTGGTGGTCAGCGCTGGTGCCAAAACGCTGGGTCTGATGCGGACCGGGCGCACGGGTGGTGTGGTGAACAGCCACGAGATCATCACTGGGGATTTTACGCGCAACACCGAATTTACCCTGCCGACTGATCGGTTGACCGTATCGCTTCAGGCGCGGCTGCGAGAAAAGCTCGACCTCTTCGATGCGTCCGAGTTGGCCAAGGCAACCTTGGGGGACTCGATCTTCTCAAACATGATGATTCTCGGCGCCGCGTGGCAGCGCGGACTGGTGCCGCTGACCTATGACGCCATCGTTCAAGCCATCGAATTGAACGGCGCGGCGGCCGAAAAGAACATCCGCGCCTTCGAGATCGGTCGCTGGGCGGTGCTGCACCCGGCAGAGGCGGCACGCGTTGCCGAACCGAAGGTGATCGCGCTGCCAAAGACGCTGGATGAAAAGATCGCCTATAGATTTGACCATTTGGTAAAATACCAAAGCACGCGCTATGCAAAACGCTACCGTAAGCTGGTGTACGGAATTTCCGACCCCCGACTGAAAGAGGCGGTGGCCAAGGGCTATCACAAGCTATTGGCCTACAAGGACGAGTACGAAGTCTCGCGCCTACACCTCGAAACCCGCGCCAAGGCGGAAGAGCAATTCGGCGGCGACTTCAAGATGTCCTTCCACCTTGCCCCGCCAATGCTGACCAAGACCGGACCCGACGGGCGGCCGGTGAAAAAGCAGTATGGCGAAGGGATGCTGAAAGGCTTTGGCCTTCTGGCGAAGCTCAAGATGCTGCGCGGTACGCCATTTGATCCATTCGGTCGCACCGAGGAACGCCGCATGGAGCGCGCGCTGATCAAGCAATACGAGGCTGACATGCACGAATGGTTGCCTAAGGCCAAACCAGATACGGTGGATGCGCTTGTGGCGCTGGCGGAACTGCCGTTGCAGATCCGGGGCTTTGGCCCGGTCAAACACGCCAACGCCGCCAAGGCCGAGAAGCGCCGCGAAGAATTGCTGGTCGTGTTGCGCTCGGCTGCGGCTGGTTTGAAACAGGCGGCCGAGTGATGCGTCATATGGCCGTTAAGGAACTGTTACATCTTTGCGGGTAAATCAGAGCGCGCTAGCAGGGCGCGATCCAATGTATTCGGAGCTTGATTGGTGACGTCTTCCGCCGCCCGCGACATATCCTACTCGTACTCCGCCCGCTCCAAACCGGGACGCGCGATGATCCGCCTGATGGAAAACGCGACAGGACGCCTGACGCTGATCAAACGCGCGGCAGGCTATCAGGACGAAGTCGCCCAAGGCCGCGATTTCTGGGAGGTTATGGTTGATCGCTATGGCCTCAGCCTTGATGTGGTCGGCGGGTCGCTGGACAATATCCCGCGCACCGGTCCGCTGATCGTGATCGCCAACCATCCGTACGGCATCTTGGACGGGCTGATCCTGGGCCACATTCTGTCAGTCACGCGCGGCGATTTCCGCATTCTTGCGCACAAGATTTTCCGCAAGGCAGCGGATCTGGATCGCGTCATTCTGCCGGTCAATTTCGACGAAACCAAAGAGGCCATCGCGCAGAACATCGATACCCGCAAGGTGGCGCTGGATTATCTGCGCGAAGGTGGCTGTGTTGGGGTGTTTCCCGGCGGCACAGTGTCCACCGCCGTGACACCCTTTGCCAAACCTATGGATCCCGGCTGGCGGGGGTTCACCGCCCGCATGATCGCCAAGTCCAACGCCACCGTTGTGCCAATCTATTTCGACGGTCACACCAGCCGCCTTTTCCAGATGGCCAGTCATCTGCATAGCACGCTGCGCATGGGGTTGTTGATCAAGGAATTCCGCAAACGCGTCGACACGCCTGTCCGCATCGTCATCGGCGCGCCGATCCCAGCGCAGGAAATCGACATCCGCAAAAAAGACGCGCGAGAGCTGATGGATTTTCTGCGCAAAGCCACGTATGAGCTGTCTCCAACGCCGTTTACGTCTTACGACTACGGCTTTGAGTTTGAAGAGCGGCACCGGGTGCGCGATTAACGCCACCCCTTGCCGAGTGCGCGAGGGCGACATGGCGGTAGGCGTATTTGACAGCGGTCTAGGTGGGCTGACGGTGCTGGATGCAGTGTCCAAGCGGCTGCCTGACGTGCCGTTCGTGTATCTTGGCGACAACAAACATGCGCCCTACGGCGTGCGCGATGCCGACGATGTCTATACCCTGACCTGCGCTGCGACCGAACGGCTGTGGGACGCAGGCTGCGATTTGGTGATTCTGGCCTGCAACACCGCCTCTGCGGCGGCACTCCGGCGGATGCAGGAAAGCTGGATTCCGCGCGAAAAGCGCGTGTTGGGTGTGTTTGTGCCCTTGATCGAAGCGCTGACCGAACGGCAATGGGGCGACAATTCCCCGCCGCGTGAAGTTGCCGTCCAGCATGTGGCGCTTTTCGCCACTCCCGCAACCGTGCGCAGCCGCGCGTTCCAGCGGGAATTGGCCTTCCGTGCGATCGGCGTCGATGTCGAAGCTCAGGCCTGCGGCGGGCTGGTGGATGCCATTGAAGAGGGCGACATGATTTTGGCCGAAGCGCTGGTACGGTCCCATGTGGATGCACTCAAGCGCAAGATGCCGACCCCGCAAGCGGCCATTTTGGGGTGTACGCATTATCCGCTGATGCAGGAGATCTTTCAGGATGCGCTGGGGCCAGAGGTCGCTGTCTACAGTCAGGCCAATCTGGTGGCGGAATCCCTCGCCGATTACCTTGTCCGGCACCCCAACATGATGGGGCAGGGCGAGGCGTCGATGTTTCTGACCACGGGCGATGCAAAGCGGGTGTCGGATCACGCAACGCAATTCCTGCGACGACGAATCCAGTTCGAGGCCGCCTGAGCCTTTTTGCCCACGTTTTATCTTACCATTCGTCACGGGGAGTGACCCAATGACCTGTAAAATCGCCATCATCGGCGCAAGCGGCTATACCGGAGCCGAATTGCTGCGCCTCATCGCCACCCATCCTGATATGGAGATCGCCGCCTTGGCCGCGAACTCCAAGGCGGGTCAGACCATCGCGCAGGTGTTTCCGTTCTTGCGCCACCTTGATCTGCCAAAGCTTGTGACATGGGAAGAGATTGATTTCTCGGGCATTGATCTTTGCTTTTGCGCGCTTCCGCACAAGACCAGCCAAGAGGTAATTTCAAAGCTGCCGACACATCTGAAGATCGTCGACCTTTCTGCCGATTTCCGGCTGCGTGATCCTGCGGCGTATGAAAAATGGTATGGCAACCCACATGCCGCCGTCGAGATGCAGAAAGAGGCGGTCTATGGCCTGACCGAGTTCTATCGTGATGCCATCCGTGATGCACGGTTGGTGGCGGGCACCGGGTGCAACGCGGCCACGGGACAATACATCCTGCGGCCTTTGATTTCGGACAAGGTGATCGGCTTCAAGGACATCATCCTCGACCTGAAATGCGCGGTCTCCGGTGCGGGTCGGTCGCTTAAAGAAAACCTGCTGCATGCCGAAATGTCTGAGGGCACTAACGCTTACGCGGTCGGCGGCACGCATCGGCATCTGGGGGAATTCGATCAGGAATTCAGTGCCTTGGCGGGTGAAGAGGTGCGCGTTCAGTTCACGCCGCACCTGATCCCGGCGAACCGGGGCATCCTTGCCACCTGCTATGTCAGCGGCGATGCACAGGCGGTACATGCAACGCTGGTTAAAGCTTATGCGGGAGAGCCTTTCATCGAAGTGCTGCCGTTTGGCGAAACCCCATCGACCCACGATGTGCGCGGATCGAACTTCTGCCATATCGGTGTGACAGGTGACCGGATCGACGGGCGGGCGATCATCGTTGCCGCGCTCGACAACCTGACCAAGGGCTCATCGGGACAGGCGTTGCAGAACGCGAACCTGATGCTGGGGCTGGACGAAACGGCGGGCCTGATGCTCGCCCCATGCTTCCCCTAAGATTATTTGGGTCGCCTCGAGCGTCTTCGTTTGAAGACACTTAGACCCGTTTGGGTTCGGAAAAACAAAAGCAAACTGCGGCAAATTGATCTGCTGCAGTTTGCGAATGGGTTTTGGGTGTATATATAGTGCCAAAGCCGGTTGGGAGGATGCCATGGCCCTGAAATCGCTGAAAAAACAACGCCGTATTCAGGTGATCGCATTGGCGACGGTCGCTTTGATCCTGTCAACGGCGCTGATCGGCTACGGGATGCGCGATGGCATCAACTTTTTCCGGTCGCCCAGCCAGGTGATCGCAGAGCCGCCGGCACCCAACGAGACCTTCCGCATCGGCGGTCTGGTCACGGAAGGCTCCATAGTCCGCGGTCAGGGCTCGACCGTGTCCTTCAGCGTCACGGATGGTGGTGCGACCGTGCCCGTCACCTATTCGGGTGTGCTGCCGGACCTGTTCACTGAAAACGAAGGTATGGTCGGCACGGGGCGCTATATCAATGGCGTGTTTGAAGCGTCTGAGATTCTGGCCAAACATGACGAAGAATACATGCCCGCCGAAGTGGTGGACGCTTTGAAAGAGCAGGGCATCTACAAAGATCCGAACGCAGGCAGCTAAGCGGGCCTGTTCTTCTTCTTTTTATAAATATGCAAAAAAGCCGGGCGCGCAGCGCCCGGCCTGTCGGATTTTCCAAAGGAAAATTCGAAACAGATTATCCGCGCAGAATAGACCGACCCGCATATTCCGCGGTTTCCGCAAGCATTTCCTCGATGCGGATCAATTGGTTGTATTTGGCCAACCGGTCCGACCGCGCCAGCGATCCGGTTTTGATCTGACCGCAATTGGTCGCCACCGCGAGGTCTGCAATCGTCGCGTCCTCGGTTTCGCCCGAACGGTGCGACATCACGTTGGTGTAGCGCGCGCGGTGGGCCATATCGACCGCCTTGAGCGTTTCGGTCAGGGTGCCGATTTGGTTCACCTTGACCAACATGGAGTTTGCACATCCGCGTGCGATGCCGTCTGCCAGACGGACCGGGTTGGTCACAAACAGGTCGTCTCCCACCAGCTGTACCTTGTCGCCCAGCACTTCGGTCAACATTGCCCAGCCGTCCCAGTCGTCTTCGGACATGCCGTCTTCGATGGACAGGATCGGGTAGTCGTTCACCAGCGCCTGCAGGTAGGCGACGTTCTCGTCCGAGGTCAGTGTCTTGCCTTCGCCCGCATAGACGTAATTGCCGTCTTTGTAATACTCGGTCGCTGCGCAATCGAGGGCGAGCATGATGTCCTCACCCGGCGTGTAGCCTGCTTTTTCGATGGATTTCAGAATGAAATCAAGCGCCTCTCGGGTGGAACCCAGTTCGGGCGCAAAACCACCTTCGTCACCAAGTCCGGTGGACAAGTCTTTTGCCGACAGCTCTTTCTTGAGCGTATGGAACACTTCGGACCCCATGCGCACCGCGTCGCGGATGTTTTCCGCGGCCACCGGCATGATCATGAATTCCTGAATGTCGATCGGGTTGTCGGCATGTTCGCCGCCATTGATGATGTTCATCATCGGTACAGGCAACAAGCGGGCCGAGGTGCCTCCGACATAGCGGAACAGAGGCTGACCTGTGAAATCGGCGGCTGCCTTGGCCACGGCAAGGCTGACACCCAGAATGGCGTTTGCGCCAAGGCGGCCTTTGTTGTCGGTGCCGTCAAGTTCGATCATCGCCATGTCGATGCCGACCTGTTCGGTGGCGTCCAGACCAACGATTTCATCTGCGATTTCACCGTTCACGGCTGCAACCGCTTCGAGCACACCTTTGCCCATGTAGCGGCTCTTGTCGCCATCGCGCTTTTCGACGGCCTCGTAGGCGCCGGTGGACGCGCCCGAAGGTACGGCAGCACGGCCAATGGTGCCGTCTTCCAGTGTGACGTCGACTTCGACGGTTGGGTTGCCCCGGCTGTCGAGGATTTCACGGGCGTGGATGTCGATGATGGTGCTCATTGCGCTTGGTCCTAGTAAAGCTGCATTTGAGCGGCGGTATAACAGGGACGGACGCAAAGTAAACTGCGTCCGATAGCGCTAACGGGAAGGGGCTGCTTGAAGCCGTTCCTGTTCCATCGCCAGTTTGCGCTCACGATAAAGCGCATAAAGCCCCGCGCTCAGAATGATGGCTGCACCGAGGAGCGTCAGGCCATCGGGGCGTTCGCCGAAGATCAGGATGCCAAGGCTCATTGTGAAGATCAGCCTTGTGTAGCGGAAGGGTGACACGATGGCGGCAGGGGCCATGCGCATCGCTTGTGTGACCGCGTAATAGCCAAGCGCGGTGACGATGATCCCGGCCCCCATATGCCACACGGTGATCGCGGTGACATTGGTTGGGGCTTCGGACACAAGGATCAGGCCAAAGCCGATTGGGATGGTGGCGGTAAACCCCCATGTCGCCAAGGAAATCGACGGGATATGTGACGGCGAGAGCCGTGTGATCAGATCGCGCAAGCCCAATCCGCAGACACCCATCACAGCAAAAAGGGCGGCAGGTTCAAACCCGTCGGTTCCCGGTTTGATCACCAGCAGCATCCCGATGATCCCCACGAGGATGGCCAGCCAGCGGCGCAGCCCCACGGGTTCCTTGAGAAAGACCGCTGCACCCAGCGTTACGACCAGTGGTGCCATCTGCATAATCGCTGCGAACAGCGACAGTGGGATCACCCCGATGGACAGAACAAGCCCAAGCCCGCCCATGATCTCGAGCCCGCTTCGAGCCAGCACCCAAGGGTGAAATGCATCGCGGCTTAGCAGGTTTGCGCCTTGCCATCTGGCAATCAGCATAAAGCAGAGTGTGCCCCCGAGGCTGAGGAGAAACATCACGTAGCCTGGGGAAAAAACCTGTGAAGACAGTTTGATGAACACATCGCTGAGCGCGAGAAGCGCCATTGCAAGGATCATCAGGAGGATGGCGCGCATGGTTTGCATGCGGTTCAGCTACGCCTCTTTTCCGCAAGAGGCCAGAGCCCGCCATGCGCGTGTGTCACTTCTTGATAGGCACACCGTAAAGTTCGAGTTTGTGACCCTTCAGCTTGTAGCCGAGTTTGGCCGCGATCTTTTCCTGAAGCGCCTCAATCTCGGGATCGACGAATTCGATGACCTTGCCGGTGTGCAGGTCGATCAGGTGGTCATGGTGGTCCCGCTCGGCGTCTTCATAACGCGCGCGGCCATCGCCGAAATCGACTTTTTCGAGAATCCCCGCCTCTTCAAACAATTTTACCGTCCGGTAAACTGTCGCGATCGAAATGTTCGGATCACGTCCCGATGCACGGGCGTAGAGTTCCTCCACATCCGGATGATCGGTCGAATCCTCAAGCACCTGTGCGATGGTGCGCCGTTGTTCGGTGAGCCGCAGGCCCTGCGCTTCGCAGCGGGAAAGGATGGTTTCGGACATCGCCGGGCCTCTTGTCTTGCTGCGCATTGGTTTACCGAACTGCGCGGATCAATGCCAGAACGGGCGGTCGACTTTTTCACGCTCTGCGGCGGAGGTGCCAGAGATAGGTGGCCAGCGTTGCAACCACAATAGTCCCACCTGTCAGCATGGTTGTCGTGGGGGCTTCGTCGATCACGACCCAGACCCAAAGCGGCCCGAGCACGGTCTCGAGCAGAAGCACAAGGCTGACATTGACCGATGCGGTGTGCCGTGAGGCTTCGGACATCAGGTAAAACGAGGCGGGCAGCACGATAAAGCTGGCGATGGCGATGGCCCATGTGGTTCCGGATGCCATCTCTTGCGGCGAGGTGATCGCCAAGGCGGTCAACCCTGCAAGCAGCGATCCGGTTCCCACTGCGGTTAGCAGCGGCATGTCCGGGTTATGGCGCAACAACGTGAAACTGAGCGCAAGGCTGAGCGCCACGCCAAGGCCGCAGGCCACACCGATCAATGCGGTTGCGCTGAAGGCGATATCGCTTTTGCCGGACATTGCGATCACGATGCCCACGCTGACCACGGCGATGGTGATCCATGTCGCGGTGCCCGTGGGGTGACCGTAAAGCACGCGGGACAGGATCGCAGCCCAAATCGGCACCGTCGCCACCGCGATCAGCACCAAGGCCACGGGGGCCAGCGAAATGGCGGGCGCAAACAGCGACGCATTCGCCCATTGTGCCAGTACCAATGCCATGCCGACGCCAGAGGCCAGCCGGGGAAACAGCCGCAACTGGCCGGTGAGCGAGGCTGCGATCAGGAAAAGCGATCCCATTGCCAGTCCGCGCCACGCCACTAGGGGCGCCGCTTCGAGGCCGGACAGACGGATCAAAAGAGCGTCCGGTGTCAAAATAAGGACACCGAGGCACGCCAGCAAAATGCCTTTCATGGATGTGCGTCAGGTTCAGCTGTAGAGCGGCTGAATCCCCATCTGCATATGCAACGCGTTCACCGTCGGCTGATCCAACTCCATCGCACGCGCCAGCGCGTCAAGGTATTGAGCTTCGGGTTGGGTGTCGAGCCGGATCGCCATCAACGACGCGGAATAGACTTGCGAGCGCAACGGGGCAGGGGTGTCGGCGGCCAACGCATCGACATCTACAGGCGCGGCCAGTTGTTCCTGTACGAAGGCGATGTCGTCGGCGTCAGCATCGTCGCCTACAGTGTCGAGGATCTTGGCGCGTTCGGCCTCGTCGATGCCGCCGTCACACTTTGCCGCTTGAATCATTGCACGCAGCATCAGGGCTGCGGTTTCTTCGGCCTGCGGAGCGGCTGCGCCCGACTTTGCGAATTGGTCAAGCATTCCGCCCATGTTCTTGCCGCCCATTGCGGCCATGCCACCGGCTGCCGCCAAAAGCCCGGCAAGACCAGCACCACCGCCGCCACCAAGTTGAGACAGCAGCCCACCTTTGTCGCCTGCGTCCTGACCGGCAGCCCCGCCGCCCATCATCGAAGACAGGTCAAGCCCGCCGGATTGCATCTTTTCCATCATCCCGGCCAACGGGTTCGATCCACCGGCCCCGCCCATCATCTGGCCCAGCTGCGCCTGAATTTGTGCCATCGGGTTATCGCCGGACACCTGCGCGCCGCCCATCAGCCCGCCAAGGCCTTTGCCCCCCGAAAGCTGATCCACGCCTCGAGCTGTGGCATATCCGATGGCCACTTTGGCCAATGTTCCCATGAGACTCATAATTCCTACTCCCGGCAATCAGGTTGTCTGTGCTGTCTTCAAGATGCCCGATTCGCGAGCGAGATGTGGAAAAACCTTTGTGCTGTGCGGATTTGACTGTGACCTGCAGGCGCGTTTTCCGCTTGACCCAGAGCGCTGGTGGGTGTCCCTGACGCGAATGGAACGCAAGGATGCAATTGATCTGGGCGGCGCGATGGGCCTTGTGGTGTTCGCAACCGTGTTGGCGTTCAACCAAGTGGTCATCAAGGTCACCAATGACGGGTTTGGCCCGGTCTTTGCCGCTGGGTTGCGATCAGGTTTCGCGCTGCTGGTGCTTGCCCTGTGGCTCTGGGTGCGAGGGCGCAAACTGGAAGGGTTGCGGCGCACATTCTGGCCGGGCCTTTTGCTGGGTGGTCTGTTCACCATCGAATTCATTTTCCTGTTCATCGCGTTGGACCTGACCACCGTGTCTCGGGTGTCGATCGTGTTTTATTCGATGCCGGTCTGGTTGGCTCTGATCGCGCATTTCACATTGCCCGGAGAGACCCTGTCTTGGCGCCGCGTCTTGGGATTGGTCTTGGCCATGGCAGGGGTGATCTGGGCCTTGTTTGACCCGCAGTCGCGACAGGCGGGCAGCCTTCTGGGTGATGGGCTGGCTTTGCTGGCGGCCTTTGCATGGGCTGGAATTGCCCTGACGGTGCGGTTGACGAAGGTGTCGGAGCTGACACCCGAAAGCCAGTTGTTCTGGCAATTGTCCGTGTCGGTCGTTGGACTGTTGGCAGTCGCACCGTTGTTCGGAGATCTCTTGCGCGACCCAACGGCGTTGCACATTGCAGGTTTGGGCTTTCAGGCGGTGTTCGTGGCGAGCCTTGGGTTTCTGTTCTGGCTGCGGCTGATGACAATCTACCCCGCGTCGGACATTGCGGCGTTCAGTTTCCTGTCACCGGTTCTGTCGGTGGCCATGGGCTGGATGCTGCTGGACGAGCCGGTGGGGCCGGGCTTCATCGGTGCGATGTGCCTTGTCGCGGTGGGGATTGTGCTGATCAACCGGCGGCGCAAGCCTGCGGCTCAAGTGCCGCAGAACGTGGCTTGAACCACCTCTTCGGGGGCGGGCGGGCTACGCAGATCGTCGACATTGGAATTTGCGGCAAAGGGCGTCGCATATGCAGTCATCAGGCGCGCGAAGGGGGCATCGTCGCCGTTGACTGCCGCGGTGATCATCGCTTCGATTTGGTGATTGCGCGGGATCAGCAGCGGGTTGGCGGCACTCATCCGGCCCAATGGGTCTTCTTCGCTGACGATACGCGCCTGCCATCTGGCCGCCCATGCATCGAAGCCGGTCGGGTCGGTGAACTGATCGCGCGCCGTGCCGTCCACGAGACCGCGGAACGTATTGGTGAAATCCGTCTCGGCGTTCTGCATCAGGGTCAGCAGGTCACCGATCAGCGCGGCATCCTCTGGTGTTGGCTCAGCGATGCCGATCTTCGCGCTGAACTTGCGCAGCCATTCGGCACGGATCATGTCAGGCATGGTGTGGATTTGCGCGGTGAACGGTTCGACTGACGCTTCGGGGTCGGGCATCAGGTGCAACAGAGCGGTGGCAAGCTGCGCCATGTTCCAGACGATGATGTCCGCCTGTGCGGCATAGCTGTAGCGCCCGTACCGGTCTATCGAGGAATAAACGGTTTCCGGGTGGTAGCTGTCCATGAAGGCGCAAGGGCCATAGTCGATGGTTTCGCCTGAAATACTGCAATTATCGGTGTTCATCACGCCGTGGATAAAGCCAAGGCTGAGCCAGTGCGCCACCAAAGCCGCCTGACGGCGCATCACTGCGTTGAGGAAACTGACGGGGTCGGGCGCGTCGGGGTAGTGGCGGGCAACGGCATAGTCAAAGAGGGTTT
This sequence comes from Marivita cryptomonadis, assembly GCF_002115725.1. GTDB lineage: Bacteria > Pseudomonadota > Alphaproteobacteria > Rhodobacterales > Rhodobacteraceae > Marivita > Marivita cryptomonadis. Next base: position 33,944 of record NZ_JFKD01000017.1, on the reverse strand, counting down.
GCAACGCCTTGGTGTCACCGCGGGCGGCGAATACCTGAAACGTGCCGACACGCAGGTGGCTTTGCGCCACACGGGTCAGGACAGCGCCGGGCAGTGGGCGTTCACGCACCACGACTTCGCCCGTCCGTACTGCGGCCAAGGCGCGGGTTGTCGGCACGCCCAGCGCATGCATCGCCTCGCTCACCACGTATTCGCGGAGTACCGGACCCAGCCACGCGCGACCGTCTCCCATGCGGGAAAACGGCGTGCGGCCTGACCCTTTGAGCTGGATGTCCCGGAGGATGCCGTCGGTGCCGATGGTCTCGCCCAAGAGGACGGCGCGCCCATCGCCAAGCTGCGGATTGTACTGACCGAACTGGTGTCCGGCATACAGCTGCGCCAAGGGCGATGCGCCGTCGGGGATCGCGTTGCCTGCAAACAGCGCTGCGAGGTTTGGATCGTCCAGTCCGTCGATGCCAAGATCGCGGGCAAGCGTTTCGTTGATTGCAATCAGCGTGGGCGCTTTAACCGGTTCCGGTTTCACCCGCGCATAAAAGCTATCGGGCAGGGCGGCATAACTGTTGTCGAAGGGAATGTGCAGGGTCATGTCGTGGATATAGGCAGGCTTGCGTCTCAACGCCAGTGGGTTGCCTTTGTCAAAACAGCCCTAGGGTCAATGCGGAGATAGAAAAAAGGAGTATCCCGCATGGTTGCGTCGGACACATATGGAATGACGCTCAAGGATCGCCCGGAATTCGCGTCCAAGCCAAAGCCTTTGTGCTTCCCGCCGACGGCGAAAGTCTCAGAAGCGGTTGTCGCAATGAGCGAACGGAATTTCGGATCGGTGGTTATCGTTGACGATGATCAGAAAGTGATCGGCATCGCCACGGAACGTGACGTGATGAAAAAGCTGGTGGCAGTGAACAAGGACGCGCAGCAAACGTCTCTGTCGGAGATCATGACTCATGATCCCCGCCTTGCGCGCGAGACCGACGATGTGGTCGACTGGCTGCGCATTATGTCGAACGAACGCTTCCGCCGTCTGCCGGTTGTTGATGACGAAGGACGCATTCAGGTGATCTTCACCCAAGGCGATTTCGTTAGCTACACATGGCCTGACCTGATCTATCAGGCCAAGGAATTGGCCAAGGCCAGCGTCGGGCGCAACTATCCGATCTGGCTGATCGGCGGCGGGATCATGCTGTATTCACTGCTGATGATCATCGTGGTTTCGTCTATCGGCTGAGGATCACAGCTCGCGTGACATGTAAGCATAGCCTTCTCGGGTGGCGAATTTGCAGCGCTGGTAAAACCGTTTCAGCGTATCGTCGTTCTGGTCGGCCTCAAGGTGCAGGGCCTTGATGCCACCCTCCTTGAGCGCCTTGGACAACCCATTGAGCGCGTCCGAGCCCATACCGCGTTTACGCACCGCACTGCGGACAAATAATTCATCCACGATGGCATCCATGCCACCATACTCGACCGACCAGCCGAACGAGACAACGACATAGCCCACAGGTGCACGGCGTGGGCCGATCAGCCAGATCGCGCCGTGGGGACTACCTTCGAGAAGCGGCAGAATGGCGTCGTGCTGATGCTCGAGGGAGGTGTTGAAACCCTGATGTTCATGAAAGGCCGAAACCAGTGGCAGTAGCTTGGGCAAATCCTCTGGAGAGGCCAGGTGCAAGGATTTCATAGCCGTCCCAGACGTTCGGTGAGCAGGGCAAAAAAGCCGTCGGCGTTGATGTCGCCCATGAAGGTTGCATTTGGCGCGCGATCGGTGACGCCCCACCAATCGGCGACTGTCATGCCCAGCGTCAGGTCAGACCCGGTTTCGATCTCAACATTGATGTGACGACCGGTGAACAGATCGGGCTGGATCAGGTAGGCGGTCACGCATGGGTCGTGCAACGGCGCGCCTGTACTGCCGTACTTTTCCTTGTCGAACCGTTCAAAAAAATCCGTCATCTCGGCAACGGCGATGCCGACGGGCGTGCCCAGCGCGCGGAAAGCTGCGTTGCGGTCGGCCGTGACCAGAGCCTTGTGGGTGACATCCAGAGGCATCACAGTGATTGGTGCACCGCAGGCAAAGACGGCCTTGGCCGCTTCGGGGTCGACATAGATGTTGAACTCGGCAGCTGGGGTGATGTTACCCACTTCGAAATAAGCCCCACCCATCAGCACGATTTCCTGAATACGATCCGCGATATCTGGTGCGCGTTTCAGCGCGACGGCAATGTTGGTCAGCGGCCCCAGTGGGCAGAGCGTGACCGTGCCTTCTTCCTCGGCGCGGAGGGTTTCGATGATGAAATCAACTGCGTGCTGGTCCTGCAAAGGCATGGTCGGATCTGGCAGGGTCGGGCCGTCCAGACCTGTCTTGCCGTGCACATGCTCTGCGGTGACCAGCTTGCGCGCTATAGGCGCGTCGCAGCCCGCAAAAACCAGGGTCTCGGGCTTTCCCGCCAGTTCGCAGACGATGCGGGCGTTCTTCTCTGTGAGAGGCAGGGGCACGTTTCCGGCCACGGCGGTGATGCCCAGAATCTCCAGATCGTCAGGAGAGGCGAGGGCCAGCAGGATCGCAACTGCGTCGTCCTGACCGGGGTCTGTGTCGATGATGATTTTGCGGGGGGACATCCGGGACTCCTTGCTTGCGGCGGTGGTGACATGCAGGGGGTCCGGGATCAAGCGTGTTGATGCGCACGAGCGGGGCTTTGCCCGTTCTTTCGGCAACGTGATTGCAGCGCGTTCTGGGGGTGTTAGACTGAAGTTCATTATTGCGAAATCAGTTTACATCTGCCTCGTTAGCGCTAACAAGGCGCTGAGCGAAGCAGAATCGGAAGGATCGGGCTATGGTATCCCGCGTTATTCCCGTCGACCCGTTTGACCTTGTGATCTTTGGCGGCACCGGAGATCTGGCACGACGCAAAATCCTGCCCGGCCTGTTCCGGCGCTTCTGCGCAGGGCAAATGCCCGAAGGATCACAGATTATCGGTGCGGCCCGGTCCGAGATGACAACGGATGAGTACCGCCAAATGGTGTCTGATGCGGTGGCTGAATTCGGCGGTGGCCTGACCTGCGAAGCAGGGACGCTGGATGCATTCCTCAACGCGGTGTCCTATGTGACGACAGATGCCAAGGGCGATGGCGGCTGGGTCGAGCTGAATGGCAAGATGCGCGATGACACTGTGCGTGCGTTCTATTTCTCGGTTGGGCCATCGCTGTTCGGTGATCTGGCCGAACGTTTGCACCGCTTCGGGATGGCGACGCCCGAGAGCAGGATCGTGGTGGAAAAGCCGTTTGGCCATGACCTTGAAACAGCGCGTGCGCTGAACGCCACGCTGGCGCAGCATTTTCACGAAACCCAGATTTACCGTATCGACCATTACCTTGGTAAGGAAACGGTACAAAACCTGATGGCTGTCCGGTTCGGCAACATGCTGTTCGAGCCGCTATGGAATGCCCAATATGTCGATCACATTCAGATCACCGTGGCCGAGACCGTGGGGGTCGGTGGGCGTGGCGGCTATTACGACAAGTCCGGCGCAATGCGGGACATGGTGCAGAACCACCTGATGCAGCTTTTGTGTCTGATCGCGATGGAACCTCCCGCCAAGTTCGACCCGGATGCCGTGCGGGACGAAAAGCTCAAGGTGATCCGGGCGCTTGAACCTGTGGATTGGCACCACATTGTGCGGGGCCAATATGGTGCTGACAAAAACGGGCCAAGCTACCGGGACGATGTGGAGGACCCCAAGTCGCGCACTGAAAGTTTTATCGCGATGAAGTGCCATATCTCGAACTGGCGCTGGGCTGGCACTCCGTTCTATCTGCGCACCGGCAAACGGCTTAAGGCGCGGGCGTCGGAAATCGCGGTTGTGTTCAAGGACGCACCGCATTCGATCTTTGGTGCGGATGCTGGACGGCACCGCAATGTGCTGGCGATCCGTTTGCAGCCGAACGAAGGCATGACGCTCGACGTGACGATCAAGGAACCGGGGCCGGGGGGCATGCGCCTTTTGGACGTACCACTCGACATGAGTTTTGCCGAAGCGCTGGGCCCGGATGCCGAGGAAGCGCCCGACGCCTACGAGCGCCTGATCATGGACGTGATCCGGGGCAATCAAACGCTGTTCATGCGCGGCGACGAGGTCGAGGCGGCATGGGCGTGGACCGACCCCTTGATCGAAGGCTGGCAAGCGCGCAACGATGTGCCAAAGACATACGACCCCGGAAGCTCTGGCCCCGAAGATGCGTTGATGCTGATGCACCGGGACGGGCGCAAATGGCGCGAGGTAAAGGCATGAGTTACGACTTTCAGACCTACCCAGATCGGGAATTATTGGCGATGGATCTGGCCAATAAGCTGGCGGGTGATTTGCGCACAATCCTGACCCATGAAGAGCGGGTTGTGCTGGCGGTGCCGGGCGGCACCTCACCGGGGCCGGTCTTTGACGACCTCTGCGCCGCCGATCTCGACTGGAGCCGCGTCGACGTGATGCTCACCGATGAACGTTGGGTGCCCGAAGACAGCGATCGCTCCAACACGCGCCTGCTGCGCGAGCGGTTGTTGGTTGATCGTGCGGAAGCAGCGCGTTTGCTGCCGCTCTATGTGCCCGCGCATGAACCCGAAGAGGTGTTGGCCGAACTCGAATCGCAGATCGCGCACGAATTGCCATTGGCAGTGGTTCTGTTGGGCATGGGAACCGACATGCACACCGCCTCGATTTTTCCGGGGGCTGACCAGTTGGACAAGGCGCTTGATCCACATGCGCCGATCCTTGTGGCCATGCGGGCACCGGGCGCACCCGAGCCGCGCATCACGCTCAGTGCGCGGGTGCTGAATGAAGCGATGCGCAAACATGTGCTGATCTTCGGGCAGGACAAGCGCGATGCGCTTGAGGCTGCGCGCGGTAAACTGCCGGAAGACGCGCCGATTAATGCGGTTCTAGATGGTGCAACGGTTCATTGGGCGGAGTGACAGCAATGTGGGATGATCTCAAAGCAGCAGCAGATGCGGGTCGGGACCAATCGATTCTTGGCATGTTCGAGGCGGATGCAGACCGCGCCGACGCGTTCAGCGTGACCGCGTTGGATCTGCTTTTCGACTATTCCAAAACCCAAATTGACGCGAACACGCGCGATGTGCTGCTCCGTCTCGCGCAAGCGGCGGACATCGAAGCGCGCCGCGATGCGATGTTTGCGGGGGCCAAGATCAACGAGACCGAAGGCCGAGCGGTGCTGCACACTGCGCTGCGCAATCTGGATGGCGATCCGGTGATGGTCGATGGTCAGGATGTGATGCCCGACGTTCTGGACACGCTGACGCGGATGGAAACCGTCGCGACCGAGGTCCGCGGCTCTGGCATCACCGATGTGGTCAACATCGGCATAGGCGGATCCGACCTTGGGCCTGCAATGGCGTATCTTGCGCTCGCGCCCTATTGCGACGGGCCGCGCTGTCATTTCGTGTCGAATGTCGATGCCGCCGACATCGCCGACACGTTGCGTGGCTGCGACCCGGAAAAGACGCTGTTCATCGTCGCCTCCAAAACCTTTACCACGATCGAGACCATGACCAACGCCCGCACAGCCCGTGCGTGGTTGCAGGATCACGGTGTCTCGACCGATGGTCGTTTCATCGCGCTTTCGTCCAATGCTGCAGCCGCAAGCGAATGGGGCATCCCGTCCGAACGCGTGTTGGGGTTCGAGGACTGGGTCGGTGGGCGCTATTCCATGTGGGGGCCGATTGGCCTTTCCCTGATGGTCGCCATTGGGCCGGACGGTTTCAAAGCCTTCTTGCGCGGCGGTCAGGCGATGGACCTTCATTTCCGCTCTGCCGCTCTGCCCGAGAATCTGCCGGTGCTGCTGGCGTTGGTCGGCATCTGGCACAATCAGGGTCTGGGCCACGCCACCCGCGCGGTGTTGCCCTACGACAACCGACTGTCGCGCCTGCCAGCTTATCTGCAACAGCTCGAGATGGAGAGTAATGGCAAATCGGTGGCGATGGACGGCACGAGTTTGACGGTCAATTCCGGCCCGGTGGTCTGGGGTGAACCCGGCACCAACGGCCAGCATGCGTTCTACCAGCTGATCCATCAGGGCACGCGGGTGGTTCCGTGTGAATTCATGGTTGCTGCCGAAGGGCACGAACCCGACCTGCGCCACCACCACGAATTGCTCATCGCCAATTGTCTGGCGCAATCCGAAGCGCTGATGCGTGGCCGGTCACTGGACGAGGCACGGGCCATCATGGCCAAGAAAGGCCTGACCGGAGACGAGCTTGAACGGCAGGCGCGGCATCGGGTGTTCCCGGGCAACCGGCCCTCGACGACGCTGATGATGCCGAAACTGACGCCCGAAGTGCTGGGCCAGATCATCGCGCTTTATGAACACCGTGTGTTTGTCGAAGGGGTGATCCTTGGCATCAACTCTTTCGACCAATGGGGTGTCGAGCTGGGCAAGGAACTGGCCACATCGCTGGGGCCATTGGTAAGCGGCGACGCACCGGCGGATGGCAAGGACGGCAGTACGCAAGCACTTCTCGGGTACGTGAAACGCTATTCTTAAGGCGGGTAAGACGGTTTGAAACGCGCTTGATCAAGGCGCGTCGACGCGCCTTGCGACGCCATCGATCTTGTGGAACCGTTCCCGCACTGGTGCCGGGATCGGCATCCGCCCGCTGCCATCGGGCTGCAACAGCACAATCACACAGTCAAAGGTCGCACGCACTGTTCCTCCCGACCAGATTTCCTGCCGAAGCGTGAAACTGGTGGTGCGGTACTCTACGGTCCGGGTGACGACGACATAGGTTTCGTCCGCACGCATTTCCTGCAGCCAATCGATCTCACCGCGGCGGATGACAATGCGCGGCTCGACTTCGGCTTTGTCATACGTCGACAGACCCACATGCTTGAAATAAGTTACCCGCGCGCCTTCGAACCAGATCAGATAGGCCACGTTGTTCACGTGGTTGAGCGGATCAAGCTCGGCAAAGCGCACACGGTCGGCCAAGGCCAGTGGCCACGGGTCTTGCAAGCCAAAGGCGCGTTGCTGGTCCGGGTCAAGCGGGGTCAGGAAAGGAATGTCTGTCATAGCTGCGCTGTGTCAATCGGCACGGGGAATGTCAAACCCCGTTGGCGCGAGTGTGAACCCTTCAAACTGAAACGCCGGGCTGACGGTGCACCCCACAAGCGTCCAATCGCCCGTGGTGCGCGCGGCCTGCCAATGGTGCGGGGGCACAAGGATCTGCGGCGACTGGCCATTGAACAAGTCCGGCCCAAGGACATGATCTTTCGCTGGTCCTTTATCGGTCTCTGACAGTGACAGGATCAGCGGCGCACCGGCATAGTGGTGCCAGATCTCGGTGGCATCTACCTTGTGCCAATGGCTGTGCTCGCCCGCGCTCAGCAGGAAGTAAATGCAGGTGCCCGAAGGCCGACCAGCCTCGTCCGCGATCCATGTCTGGCGGTAATGCCCGCCTTCGGGATGCGGGCTTAGTTCCAGATGGCGGATGATCTCCTGTGCTGATTTTGCTGCCAGATCAGTCTGTTTCACATCGCGTCTCCTGCATCGTACGCCGCGTTTCGAGTTGGTTAACCACAGCTTTGCAGTCTTTGCGCGAGGGAGCAATCAGGGGCAACGCATGGACGGGCAGAACCACAAGGTGCGGACCATCGCACAAGAGATCGTGGCCCGCGAGGGTGGCTATGTGAATGACCCCGATGATCCCGGTGGCGCGACGAAACATGGCGTGACGATACATACGATGCGCAGGCTTGGGATCGACCTGACGGGGGATGGGCAGGTCACGCAAGCCGATGTTCGGCAACTTACCCAAGAGCAGGCGGTCCAGATTTTCATTGATCATTACTTTGTGCATCCGCGCATTTCGGAGCTGCCCGAGCCGCTACATGCAACTGTTTTCGACATGTATGTGAACGCTGGTGCGAACGCGGTTAAGATCCTGCAGCGTCTGTTGGGCAAGATGGGCTACGCGGTGCGGGGCGATGGGGTGATTGGCCCCAAGACCATTGCCGCCACAGCGAGGGCTCATGCCAGCGCACCTGACCACATCATCGATGCCTACGGGATCGAACGGCGTAATTATTATTTCGATCTGGCCGACCGCCGCCCCGCCAGCCGCAAATACGCGCGCAGCCGGGCAGGCGGGAAGGGGGGGTGGATCACGCGGGCCGAGGCCTTCATTGCCCCTCGGTATCACCTCTCATCGGCTTCGTTTCAACAAAGGGTTTCGGCATGGGATTGATCGAACAGGTGTTTTCTCTGGTCTTCGGATCCGGGCGCAACGTGGTGCGAGACACGGTCGAAGTCTTCCGCCCGAATGCCGAAGCACAATCGCGGCGCGACCACGACCAGTATAGTGCATCTCTCCAGCAGTTTGCGGCAGAGTTCTACGCGCCACAGCGCGGCTGGTTCGACCGGTTGATGGACGCGCTCAACCGTGTTCCGCGCCCGGCGATGGCCTTGGGCACTTTGGGGTTGTTCGTATCGGCGATGGTGGACCCGGATTGGTTTTCCGCCCGCATGGTCGGGCTCGCGCTGGTGCCAGAACCGCTCTGGTGGCTGCTGGGGGCGATTGTCAGCTTCTATTTTGGAGCACGGCATCAAGCCAAAGGGCAGGAATTCCAGCGCGAGCTTGTCGAGCATATGGCGCGACCCGCACCTGATCGACCCTCGCGGCCGGAAACCGGAACGCCGACGCAGGAGCCACAACCTGACGCCAACGCAGCGCTTGAGGACTGGATGCGACAACGCCCCTGAGGGTGTCCTGGCGCGTCGACGCGTCTGAAGGTTTCCACGCTTGAAACCCGCTTGCGACAATGTGAACACTCCGAAGTTGCGAAACACATTGGCGGTGAACTCCGTGGGGCCTATACTCTGCCCCATGGTTACAGAACTCGGTCACTTCGCCCTCATCCTCGCGTTTCTTGTCGCGATCGTGCAATCCATCGTTCCGCTGGTCGGGGCGCATAAACGTTGGCCGGGCTGGATGGCTGTGGCCGAACCGGCTGCGACGGTGCAATTCCTGCTGACAGCCTTTGCCTTTGCGGCGCTGACTTATGCGTTCGTGACTTCGGATTTCTCATTGCGGCTTGTCTGGCTCAACAGCCATTCGGCCAAACCGATGATCTACAAAATCAGCGGTGTCTGGGGCAACCACGAGGGGTCGATGCTTCTCTGGGTGCTGATCCTGACGCTTTTCGGCGCGATGGCGGCATGGTTTGGCAAAGGTTTGCCGCCAACCCTGCGCGCCCGTGTTCTTGCTGTGCAATCGGCTGTGGCTGTTGCGTTTTTCGCTTTCATCATCTTCACATCCAACCCGTTCCTGCGCCTTGTTGTGCCGCCCTTCGATGGGCAGGACCTCAACCCGTTGCTTCAGGACCCGGGCTTGGCCTTTCACCCACCGTTTCTCTATCTCGGCTATGTGGGCCTGAGCATCTGCTTCAGCTTTGCCGTCGCTGCCCTGATCGAAGGTCGCGTCGATGCCGCATGGGGCCGTTGGGTGCGCCCGTGGACACTGGCCGCATGGGTCTTTCTGACCATCGGGATCGCGCTTGGGTCATGGTGGGCTTACTATGAACTTGGCTGGGGCGGCTTCTGGTTCTGGGATCCGGTTGAAAACGCATCTTTCATGCCATGGCTGCTGGCCGCCGCGCTGCTGCATTCGGCCATCGTGGTGGAAAAGCGCGAGGCGCTCAAAAGCTGGACCATTCTGCTTGCGATCCTTGCCTTTGGGTTCTCGCTGATCGGTACGTTCATTGTCCGGTCGGGCCTGCTCACCTCGGTTCATGCGTTCGCAAATGACCCCGAACGCGGCGTGTTCATTCTAATGATCATGGTGTTCTTCACCGGTGGTGCGCTCACGCTTTATGCGTTCCGCGCCACCGCAATGGAGGCAAAGGGTGTGTTTGGCGTGGCCAGCCGTGAAAGCGCGTTGGTGGCAAACAACGTGATTCTGGCCGTAAGCTGCTTTGTTGTCTTTGTCGGCACCATGTGGCCCGTTGTGGCCGAGATGTTCTTTGACACCAAGCTCAGCGTTGGCGCGCCGTTCTTCAACATGGCGTTCACCCCGTTCATGGTGGTTCTTGGCCTTCTCTTGCCGCTTGGGTCGATGCTCAGCTGGAAGCGGGCTAAGGTGGATCGTGCGATCAAACAACTTGTGCCCGGGTTTATCCTGAGTGTCCTGCTTCTTGGTCTTTTCTGGACCATGCAAACCGGCACCAGCCTGCTTGGCCCCGTTGGTGTCTTCCTTGCCGCTTGGGTGATCTCTGGGGCTGTGGTTGATCTGATCAACCGCACCGGCCAGACACGTGACCTGTCCCGTCTGCTGCGCTTGCCGCGCTCTGACTGGGGCAAGGCGACTGCACATATCGGGTTCGGCATCACAATGGTTGGCATCGCAGGGCTGATGGCATGGCAGGAAGAGGACATTCGCGTCGCGCAGATCGGCGAGCCGTTCCAGGTCGGCGATTTCGAACTGGAACTGACAGCCGTGAATCAAGTGCGCGGGCCGAACTACTTCTCCACCATGGGTGATGTGATCGTCCGCAGCGATGGTGAACAGATCGCCTTCCTCAACCCGGAAAAGCGCAACTATCCCGTGGCCCAGATGCCCACGACCGAGGCCGCCATCGACTACCGCTTTTTGCGGGACATCTATGTGGTGATCGGCGATCCGCAGGATAATGGCGGCTGGGTGATGCGCACCTATGTGAAACCGCTTGCCAACTGGATTTGGGCGGGTGCATTGCTCATGTCGCTCGGAGGCGTCCTGTCCCTCACAGATCGTCGCTACCGCGTTGCGGCAGGGGCGCGGCGTCAGGCGACACCGCAGGGGGTTCCGGCGGAATGACACGTCTGCGGAACTTGCTGCGGCTTCTGGTCGTGGTCCTGTGCCTTGCGGTAGCGATGCCTATGGCGTCACCCGCATTCGCTGTCCAACCGGACGAAGTGCTGGATGATCCAGCGCTGGAAAACCGTGCGCGTGAGCTGTCCAAAGGCCTGCGTTGTGTGGTGTGCCAAAACGAAAGCATCGACGAATCCAACGCCGACCTTGCGCGCGAACTGCGTCTCGTGGTGCGCGAACGGTTGGTGGTTGGCGATAGTGATGAGCAGGTGCTTGACTACCTTGTCGCGCGTTATGGCGAATTCGTGCTGCTCAAGCCCCGGACCGATGGCTGGAACATGATCCTCTGGCTTTCTGGCCCGGCGCTGTTCCTGCTAGCCCTTGGGGTCGGTGTGGTCTATGTTCGGGGCCGTGCGTCCGCCGCAGCACCAACCGAAGTCGGGTTGTCCGATGATGAGGCGGCGCGGCTCAAGGAAATCCTCAAGAATTCGTGACGCCGCGTTGGGCTTTGCCAAACCGGCTGCTTGTGTATTTGATGCCGCAAGCAGAAGCAGGAGTGCCCGGCGCATGAATTACGAGACCATCACCTTTGACATCACTGACAATATTGCCACGGTCACTTTGAACCGTCCCGAAGTGATGAACGCCCTGAATACCCAGATGCGGGCCGAAATCACTGATGCGGTGCTTGAAGGTGGCAAGTCCGCGCGGGTGGTCGTGCTGACGGGCGCAGGGAAATCCTTTTGCTCGGGGCAGGATCTGGGTGACCGGGCGAATGCGGCCAATCTTGATCTAGAACGCACGCTGCGCGACGAATACGTGCCCATGCTGCGCGCGATCTATGACTGCCCGGTCCCGACAATCACCGCCGTCAACGGGGCCGCAGCTGGGGCAGGGGCCAACCTCGCACTGGCGGCGGATGTGGTGATCGCCACCGAATCCGCCTTTTTCCTACAAGCCTTTACCCGGATCGGTCTGATCCCGGACGCGGGTGGCACCTATTACCTGCCGCGCCAGATGGGACTGGCCAAAGCGATGGGAGCGGCGCTGTTCGCCGACAAGATCACTGCGCGTCAGGCGGATGACTGGGGCATGATCTACGAAGCGGTGCCCGATGCGCGGTTTCCCGACCACTGGAAGTCGCGCGCTCTGCACCTCGCCAAGGGGCCGACCGCCGCCTACCAGCGCGTCAAGCAATCCATCCGCGCATCCTTTGACAACGACTTGGAACAGCAACTTGCTCTGGAAGCCAAGCTGCAGGGCCAGTGCGGCCAGACCCGAGATTTCAAGGAGGGCGTGATCGCGTTCCTCGAAAAGCGCCCGGCGCAATATGAAGGCCGGTAAACCGTCTCCCGGCAGGCCGGACCAAAAGGTTCGGCCTATGCCGCCCGATGCTTTGGCTTTAGCGTAAAATACACGCTGTCAGACCAGACCCCATCGACGCAAAACGTGTTCTTTGCCTCGCCGGTTTTGACGAACCCGGCAGATGTAAGCGTCGCCACCGAAGCCGCGTTCATCGGGTCCGCATCTGCCGTCAGTTGCGTATAGCGCAGCTCATCAAAGAAATAGGGGATCAACGCCCCCAATGCCTCGGACATCAGTCCTTGTTGCCAATGATCTGACCGCAGCAGGAACCCCACCTCGTCGCCCATATGTACGCCTGCGCAGCCAATGGCATGGCCGGCACGTTCGATGATGAAATAGGTCACCACAGGCTCGGAGGACGCGATCAGTCTTTTCAGGTTGCGATGGGTGAGAGCGATATCGTCATGCGGTGGCGTAGACCAGTAGCGCATCACCAATGGATCGCTGTAGACCGCGTGCAGATCTTCCAGATCTGCGATCCGGGCTTTCCGCAATACCAGCCGTTGTGTTAGCAAATGGGTCATATGAAAAAGGCCGCCCGAAGGCGACCTTTCCTTAAGAATTAGCGCTTTTCGATATCGACATAGTCGCGCATCGTTTCGCCTTGATAAAGCTGGCGCGGACGGCCGATCTTCATCTGCGGATCAGCAAGCTGTTCTTTCCACTGGGAAATCCAGCCAACGGTCCGGCTCAGTGCGAAGACCGGTGTGAACATGGATGTTGGGAAACCCATCGCCTCAAGGATAATGCCCGAATAGAAGTCCACATTCGGGAACAGCTTTTTCTCGGCAAAATACGGATCAGCAAGAGCCGCCTGTTCCAGTTCTTTGGCGGTGGCAAGGATCGGGTTGTTCTCGACCCCCATCAGTTCCAGCACCTCGTCTGCGGATTGCTTCATCACGGTCGCGCGCGGGTCGAAGTTCTTGTAGACGCGGTGACCAAAGCCCATCAGGCGGAACGGATCGTTCTTGTCCTTGGCGCGGGCGATGTATTCCGGAATACGGTCGGGCGTGCCGATTTCCTTGAGCATCTCAAGGCACGCTTGGTTTGCACCGCCATGTGCCGGACCCCAGAGGCAGGCGATACCAGCCGCGATACAAGCAAACGGGTTGGCCCCGGACGAGGACGCCAGACGCACGGTCGATGTGGATGCGTTCTGTTCGTGATCGGCATGCAGGGTGAAAATGCGGTCCATCGCGCGGGCAAGGATCGGATCGACCTGATATTGCTCGGCCGGAACTGCAAAGCACATGTGCAGGAAGTTGGCCGCGTAATCGAGATCGTTTCGCGGATAGACGAAGGGCTGACCGATCGAATACTTGTACGCCATCGCCGCGATGGTGGGCATCTTGGCGATCAGGCGGTGCGACGCGATCTCGCGTTCGAGCGGATTATTGATGTCGGTGCTGTCGTGATAGAAGGCCGACATGGCGCCAACCACCCCCACCATCGTGGCCATTGGATGTGCATCGCGACGGAACCCACGGAAGAAGTTGTGCATCTGCTCGTGGATCATCGTGTGCTGGGTGATCGTCCGCTCGAATTGTTCCAGCTCGCTTGCCTTGGGCAAGTATCCGTAAAGCAAAAGAAAACACACTTCGAGGTAATGCGATTTTTCGGCCAGCTGGTCGATCGGGTATCCCCGGTGCAGCAATTCGCCCTTGTCGCCGTCGATAAAGGTGATCGTGCTGTCGCATGCAGCGGTCGAGGTGAAGCCGGGATCGTAGGTGAACACGCCCGCTTGGCTATAGAGCTTGCGAATGTCGATCACATCCGGTCCAGCAGTGGGGGTGTAGATCGGCAGCTCGTAAGAGCTGTCGCCAATGGTCAGCGTCGCGGTTTTAGAGGTGTCAGACATACGTGGTCCCTTCGTCTCAATGCTCCGGGCAAAGCGCCCAGAGCCAGCTATCCCAAGCCTAGAAACCGCGTCGCCGAGCTGGCGTCAATCAGTCCCTTCGGCAGCTGCTTCTATCAGGCGGGCGATCGTTTCGTCACGCCCAAGAACCAGCATCATATCGAACACACTCGGCGTCACGGCCCGGCCCGCAAGCGCCGCCCGCATCGGACCCGCCAGCTTGCCGAATTTGGTCCCGTGCTCTTCTGCAATTCGGGATGTGACGGCTTCAAGCTCGTCGCGCGTCCAGCTAGCATTTTGCAAGTGCGGCGTCAACGATTGCAGTATACCACGGGATACCGTATCCAGTGCCTTCGCAGCTTTCTCTTCGATCTCAAGAGGTCGAGAAGTAAGAACAAAGTGCGCCTTTTCAATCAGTTCCGGGAATGTGCGTGCCCGCTCCTTGAGGCAATACATCGCACGAAAGATACCATCGGATTGCGCTTCCGTTAGGGCAGGTTCCCCCGCCGCCTCAAGATAAGCCGCCAATTCATGCAGCAGTGCAGCATCCTCTGCGACAGCAATATGCTGGCCGCTCAGATTCTCGAGTTTCTTGAAATCGAACCGCGCCGGAGATTTTCCGATGCCGTTCAGGTCGAACCACTCTTTTGCCTGATCATCCGTAAAGAATTCGTCATCGCCGTGGCTCCAACCCAGACGCGCAAGGTAATTGCGCATCCCTGCGGCCGGATAGCCCATCGCCTGATATTCCTCGACGCCCAATGCGCCGTGGCGTTTGGACAGCTTCTTGCCGTCCGGTCCGTGGATCAACGGAATATGCGCCCAGATCGGCACGTCCCAGCCCATCGCGGTGTAGATGCCCATCTGACGCGCCGCGTTGTTCAGGTGGTCATCCCCCCGGATCACATGGGTCACGCCCATATCATGGTCATCGACAACAACTGCCAGCATGTAAACCGGTGTGCCGTCCGAGCGTAACAGAACCATGTCATCCAGCTGATCGTTGCGGATCGTGACATCGCCTTGCACTTCATCGCGGATCACGGTTGTTCCGTCAGACGGTGTCTTCAGGCGGATCACAAACGGCGCATCAGGGTGCGTGCTTGGGTCTGCATCACGCCACGGGCTTTGGAACAACGTCGACTTGCCGTCGGCCCTTGCCGCCTCGCGGAAGGCCTCGATCTCGTTTTGGGTCGAGAAACACTTATAGGCCGAACCCTTGGCCAGCAATTCATGCGCGACTTCGGCGTGGCGATCTGCACCGGCGGCCTGGCTCACCACGTCGCCGTCATGATCCAACCCCAGCCAATCCAATCCCTTGAGAATCGCTGCTGTTGCCTCGGGCGTTGATCGCGCCTTGTCTGTGTCTTCAATCCGCAGCAGGAACTTTCCGCCGCGCCCGCGTGCATAAAGCCAGTTGAACAGCGCCGTGCGCGCCCCGCCGATATGCAGGTAGCCGGTGGGGGACGGGGCGAAACGGGTGACGATCTGGCCGGACATTGGGCGCATTTACCTTTCGATAACTGTCTTGGGGATAGCTTAAAGCTCTCTTAACCAGCACCATCCACGGGGGCAAGTATGGCGCGGGTCCGGGATCTGATCCCAGACATGCTTCTGGCGCAGCGCGGCACGCTGTTTCCCTTTGCCCCGGTCTGCCTTGGCACCGGGATCGGCCTTTATTTCGCGCTCCGCGTCGAACCGCCGATCTGGATGCTTGCAAGTCTGGCAGTGGCGGGTGCGGGACTGCTGGTCTGGCACATGCGCAGCACTTCGGCATACGCGCCGGTGATCTGCGCCGTGGCGATGGTGGCGCTGGGGCTGGCGCTTGCCGGAACGCGGGCGCATCTGGTGGCGGGCCCCGTGATCGACTGGCGCTACTATGGCCCTGTAACGGGCAGGGTGGTCGACATCGACCGCTCTGCCTCGGACGCGCTGCGCATCACGCTTGACCGCGTCTGGCTGACCAATGTGCCGCTGGCAGAAACGCCGACCCGGGTGCGCCTGTCGCTGCACTCCAAGATTCTCGGCATTGCGCCCGAACCCGGCCAGACCATCAGCACCACCGCCCATCTTGGCCCGCCCGGCGGCGCGGTAGAGCCCGGGGGCTTCGACTTCCGACGCCACGCGTGGTTTCTGCGATTGGGCGCTGTCGGCTATACCCGCGTGCCTCTGGTGCTATGGGAAGAGGCGGGGCACGACCGTTTCATCTTCCAAACCCGCATGGCGATCTCTTCCCGCGTGCAGACAGCACTGCCCGGCGAAACAGGCGCCTTTGCAACTGCAATCATCACAGGCGACCGCAGCGCCATTCCCCAACCCGTGCTGCAAGCCTTGCGAGACACCAACCTGGCGCATCTACTGGCCATCTCCGGCCTGCATATGGGGTTGGTCAGCGCCTTTGCCTTTGCCGTCTTGCGTCTTGGATTGCTGCTGACGCCCATCGGTCAGCGCTGGCCAATCAAGAAAATCGCGGCGGCAGGGGCTTTGGTGGTCGCAGCGGTCTACCTCGCGCTGTCCGGGGGGAATGTTGCGACCGAACGGGCCTTTGTGATGGTGGCCGTCATGCTTCTTGCGATTATGGTCGACCGTCGCGCGATCTCATTGCGGGCGGTTGCCTTGGCAGCAATGATCGTACTGGCCTTGCGTCCGGAAGCAATGATCGGGCCGGGGTTTCAGATGTCCTTTGCAGCGACCACCGCGCTGGTCGCCGTGTTCGGCGCGATCCGCGACAGTCGGCATGACCTGCCACGTCACCGTATCTTGCGCGGGGTTGCGTCGGTGGTCATGTCATCGGCTGTGGCCGGGGCGGCGACCGCGCCCTTTGCCATGGCACATTTCAACCAGATCGCGCAGTTTGGGTTGGTGGCGAACCTTCTGACCGTGCCACTGATGGGAATTCTGGTGATTCCGGCGGCGGTTCTGGGCATCTTGCTCATGCCCTTTGGGCTGGAGGCGCTCGGACTGATCCCAATGGGGCTGGGTCTTGAGTGGATTCTGCATATCGCGCAATCATTGGCGCTCTGGGACGGCGCGGTGCGGCCGGTCATGACGCCGGGAACTGTCGTTTTGCCACTCATTACGCTTGGAGGGCTATTTGTTGTGCTATGGCAAGGTCGCGCGCGTCTGCTTGGTCTTGTACCCTTGTGCGTCGCGGTGGCGCTTTGGATCAACGCAGAACGCCCAAAAGTCCTTGTGGCCGAAGGCGGTGCGCTGGTGGGCGTGATGACAGACCGGGGTCGCGCGCTGTCGCGGTCCAAAGGGTCGGGCTTTATTGCCGAGGTCTGGCTCGAAAACGACGGGCAAGGCTTGGATCAACGCGCCGCCGCCGCGCTGTGGAATACTCAGAACATGCCAATCCAGCATATTCACGGCAAGCGGAACGCTGAGAGCTATCGGGGCTGTACGGATGGCAGCTTGGTGATTGCCAGCGCAGATTTGCCGGACAAGCCAAAAGCGGCAAACTGCGCCGTGTTCGATGCCGCCGCGCTCAAAGGGCAGGGCAGTTTGTCCATCACTTATACTGATACCGGCACATGGCAGATCGAAAAAGCGCGCGACCGGTCGGGCGCGCGCCTTTGGAACGATGAAACCCTGCGACAGGCTCAGTAAGTGCGGATCAGTCCGACAAGTCGCCCCTGCACCTTGACCGCGCCCACAGGCAGGATGCGCGGCTCATACGCCGGATTAGCAGCTTCGAGGATGATGCTTTCGCCTTTGCGCTTGTAGCGCTTGAGCGTTGCTTCATAGCCTTCGACCTGTGCCACGACGATGTCGCCATTATCGGCACTGGATGTCTCGCGGATGACGACAACATCGCCATCATTGATGCCCGCCTCGATCATCGAATCGCCTTTGACTTCAAGCGCATAGTGCTTGCCATTGCCCGACAGCATCGCGCCAGGAACCGCGACCGAAGGCGGCACGTCATTGATCGACTCGATCGGGACACCGGCAGCAATCCGGCCCATCAGTGGCAGTTCCAATGCATGAACATTTTCGACCGCCATCGCATTTGCGGGCGGCGGCAAATCTGGCAGATCGCCATCAATCACCTTTGGCGTGAACCCCGGCTGTTTTGCTGCCAGCGTGTCAGGCAGTTTCACGATCTCGATCGCGCGCGCCCTGTGCGCCAGACGCCGGATGAACCCACGTTCCTCCAATGCGGTGATCAGGCGGTGAATTCCCGATTTGGAGCGCAAGTCCAGCGCTTCTTTCATTTCGTCAAAGCTTGGCGGCACGCCGTCACGCGCCACACGTTTGCTGATGAATTCCAGCAGGTCGAGTTGTTTCTTGGTCAGCATTGTCTGCCTCCGCTCGCATGATCCTCACCGTTTGTTCTACTGTTGTTCTTGTTTTGTGTCAAGAATCAGTAAACGAGCGCGAGAAGTCACCGCAGCGGCAGGTATTCCACGGTCTCACCTGCCGCCCGTGGCGCATCCTTTGGGCTGCGGAGGATCAGCGCATCGGCTTGCCCAAGGATGCTGAGCAGTGAGCTGTCTTGCGATCCAAACGCAACCAAACCGCCATTCTCGAACCGCGCCCGCATATAATGCTCGCGCGGGCCGTTGGCGGGCAGCGCTTCCGCCAACACACCCGTGCGGCGCGGCGCAGGCTGCGCGGGCAAGCCCAGCATGGAACGCACGACGGGGGCCACAAAGACATGTCCGCAGACCATCGCCGATACCGGATTGCCGGGTAAGCCAATCATCATCGCATCGCCAAAACGACCAGCCATCAAAGGTTTACCGGGCCGCATGGCGACTTTGTAAAAGCTCTGATCAAACCCAAGCTGCGGTGCCAGATTGGCCACCACATCATGGTCGCCCACCGACGCGCCGCCGATTGTCACGATCAGGTCCGCACCTTTGGCCAGCTCAAACGCCGTCCGCAAAGAGGCTTCGTTGTCCCGTGCAATCGGCAGCAGTCGTGGCTCTGCGCCCAGATCACGCATCAGGGCATGCAGTCCAAAGGTGTTCGACGCGATGATCTGATCGGGACCGGGGGTCTCACCGGGCATCACCAACTCATCGCCGGTCGAGATCAGCGCCACGATCGGCCGCCGTGTCACCGGCACGTCAGCGATATTCATCGACGCCAACAGTGCAACGTCATTGGAGCCCAGCACGCGCCCCGCGCGCACCGTATCGCCGATCTTGAAATCGCCACCCGCAGGGCGGATGTGGTTATTGTCCTCGGGGCTATCACCAATGGTGATCCAGTCGCCGTCGCGGCTGACATCCTCTTGAATCACAACCGCTTTTGCGCCCTCGGGCACCGGCGCGCCGGTGAAAATTCGCACTGCCTCGCCAGATTTTACCGTTTGGTAAAATCCATGCCCGGCCGCGGATTCACCGACCACCTTGAGTCGTCGTCCTGGCGCAACCTCGGTCACGGCATAGCCATCCATCGCGGATCCGTCGAAAGGCGGTTGGTTCCGCGTCGCCGCCACATCTTGCGCCAACACACGTCCATGGGCTTGCAAAAGTGGCACAGTTTCGATGCCAAGCGGCCGCGCCAAGGCGAAGAGTTGCTCAAGCGCTTCCGCGACAGAAATCATGACGCCTCGTACCGCCCTGATTTTCCACCATCTTTCAACACAACGCGAATGCTGGTGATCTCCATCGCCTTATCCACCGCCTTGGCCATGTCATAGACCGTCAGCGCCGCTGTCGACACAGCGGTAAGGGCCTCCATCTCGACCCCGGTCTGCCCGGTGGTCTTGACCGTCGCTTCAATCCGCAGGCCGGGCAGGTCAGGCGCTGGGGTCAGCTCCACCGCGACCTTGGTGATGGGCAGGGGGTGACATAGCGGGATCAACTCGGGCGTCTTCTTCGCTCCCATGATTCCCGCCAACCGCGCCACGCCGATCACATCGCCTTTCTTGGCGCGGCCTTCGGTGATAATGTCAAAGGTCTCCTGCGCCATGCGGATATAGCCCTCGGCCACGGCAACCCGCGATGTAACGGCCTTGTCGGACACATCGACCATGTGCGCATCGCCCTTGGCGTCGAAATGCGAAAGACCGCTCATGCCGCCACCGGATCAGCCAGCAGTGTGCGCGTGGCTGCCGCAACATCTGCCTGCCGCATGAGGCTTTCACCAATCAGGAAACTGCGCGCGCCACATGCGGCCATATCGGCAAGGTCTGCCGGCGTGAACAGCCCCGATTCAGAGATCAGAATCCTGTCGGCTGGCACATGTTTTGACAGTTCACGTGTTGTCTCAAGAGTGGTTTCGAAGGTCTTGAGATTGCGATTGTTTACACCGATCAGCGGCGACTTCAATTCCAGCGCCCGATCCAGCTCCTCACGGTCATGAACCTCGATCAAGGCATCCATGCCCCAGGCAAAGGCGGCGTCTTCCAATTCCGCTGCCTGCGCATCAGACACGCTGGCCATGATGATCAGAATGCAATCGGCATGCAGGCTCCGTGCCTCGGCCACCTGATAGGTGTCGTACATGAAATCCTTGCGCAGCGCTGGCAGCGACGTGGCCTGACGCGCTGCCACCAGGTAGGACTTGTCACCCTGAAAACTGGGAGTGTCGGTCAGCACCGACAGGCAGGTCGCGCCGCCTTCGTCATACGCTTGCGCCAGACTGGCCGGTTCGAAATCCGCCCGGATCAATCCCTTGGAGGGCGATGCCTTCTTGACCTCGGCAATCAGCCCGTAGCCCGTACTTTGTGCCATGCGCAATGCAGCCCCGAACGGTCGGACTGGATCGGCCGCCCGCGCGGCCTCTTCCACAGCCGACAGCGGCACGCGGCCCTTGTCGGCCGCCACTTCTTCAAGCTTATAGGCTTTGATCTTGTCGAGAATGGTTGCGCTCATGGGTCCGTCCAATTGATCGGCTGTTGACCCTGTTCTTTAAGCCACGCGTTCACGGTGGAAAAGGGGCGCGAGCCGAAAAACCCGCGCCGGGCCGAAAGCGGAGAGGGATGGGCGCTTTCCAAAACCAGATGCCCATGCGCCGCAAGGCGCGGAGCATGCGCCCGTGCGTCATTGCCCCATAGCACAAAGGCGCGCGGTCGGTCGGACAGTGCCTCCAGCACCTGCGGCACCAGTTTCTGCCACCCCAACCGTCGATGTCCGCGCGCCTCTGCGGCTGGAACCGTTAGCACATCATTCAACAGCAACACGCCTTGGTTGGCCCAGAATCGCAGGTCGCCATTGGGGGGCGTGCAACCGATGTCCGAGCGCAACTCCTTGAAGATATTTCTTAAAGATCGGGGGAGGGGGTGCACATCCGGGGCAACTGAAAAGGCCAGACCATGCGCATGGCCGGGCGTCGGATAGGGGTCTTGCCCTAAGATCACCACGCGCACCGCGTCAGGTGTGCATGCGTCAAGCGCCGCAAAAACCTGTTGCTCGGGCGGCAGGATAACACGGCTGTCCGCTGCCAGTGCACTGCGAATATCCGGCAGGACCTCCCGGAAAAAAGGCAAATCCCGCCATCTCTGCGGCACAGTCAACATGCCGAACCGCCTTGGTTTCTTTGGGCTCGAAATACCTCGGGGTCTGGAGCAGAGCCCCAGGATTTTCCGTCGACGGAAAATCGACGATGCGTCGACGCATCGTTCGTCGCCTCATACTTGGAGGTCACGCGCCTTGGGTGACGCGGGCCAAAGCTTCGACCCGTGCCTTGGCAGCACCACTGTCGATGCTCTCGGCCGCCATCTCGGCTCCGGCCTTGAGGTCTGCCACTTTGTCCGCGACAACAAGCGCCGCCGCTGCATTGAGCAGCACGGCATCGCGATAAGCGCTCTTTGCGCCATCCAAGAGATCGCGGAGGGCTTGGGCGTTCTCTGCCGGTGTCCCACCAAGGATGTCTCTGAACGGATGCACCGGCAGGCCCGCATCCTCCGGATGCACTTCACGCCCACGGATCTTGCCGTTCTCCAGCACCGCCACCTGCGTTGGGGCCGAGATCGAGATCTCGTCGGTGCCGTCGCCGCCATGCACCAGCCACGCCTTCTCGGACCCCAATTCCATGAGCGTTTCTGCCATGGGAAAGATCAGGTCGATGGTGAACGCGCCGGTCAGCTGCCGCTTCACGCCTGCCGGGTTGGTCAGCGGGCCGAGAATGTTGAAGATCGTCTTGGACCCAAGCTCCTGTCGTACTGGCATGACGTGTTTCATCGCAGGGTGATGCATCGGGGCCATCATGAACCCAATCCCGGCTTCCGTCAGGGCGCGCTCCACGATCTCTGGGCCGACCATGACGTTGATGCCCATTTCGGTCAGCGCATCCGCCGCGCCTGATTTCGACGACAGGTTGCGGTTGCCGTGTTTGGCCACTGGCACACCTGCGCCGGCCACCACGAAGGCGGTTGCGGTCGAAATATTGAGTGTGCCCATCCCGTCGCCAC
This sequence comes from Marivita cryptomonadis, assembly GCF_002115725.1. Taxonomy (GTDB): domain Bacteria; phylum Pseudomonadota; class Alphaproteobacteria; order Rhodobacterales; family Rhodobacteraceae; genus Marivita; species Marivita cryptomonadis. The sequence continues at coordinate 11,510 of NZ_JFKD01000017.1, read as the reverse complement.
CGGTGCCGACGATGTCCATTGCACCTTCAGGCGCTTTGACCGCCGTGCATTTGGCGCGCATGACCCCTGCGGCCGCCGTGTATTCCGAAACCGCTTCGCCACGGGCGCGGAGGGCCATCAGGAACCCGCCGATTTGCGCAGGTGTTGCTGCGCCGTCGAACAGGATTTCAAAGGCCTGTTCCGCTTGCGACCGGCTGAGAGGGCCTTCGGAGGCGGCGTAGATCAGGGGCTTCATCGCGTCGCTCATGCGGGCACCTTCATATCGTTCACAAAATTCTGCAGCAGCGCATGCCCATGTTCCGAGGCAATGCTTTCGGGGTGGAACTGCACCCCGTGTATCGGCAATTCGCGGTGGCTCAGCCCCATCACCGTGCCATCCTCGAGCCATGCCGTCACCTCAAGGCAGTCCGGAATGGTGTCTTTGTCGACCACAAGCGAATGATACCGTGTCGCCTCGAAAGGCGATGGCAGTCCCGCGAAAACACCTTTTCCGGCGTGATGCATCACACCCATCTTGCCATGCACGATCTCGGAATGGCGCACGACGGTGCCTCCAAAGGCCTGTCCTAGGGTCTGGTGTCCAAGGCAGACACCCATCAGCGGGGTGCGGGTTTCGGCAGCGGCCAGCGTCAAAGGCAGGCAGATGCCAGCCTGATCGGGGTCGCAAGGGCCCGGGGACAGCAGGATGCCCGCAGGGTTCATTCCCATTGCGTCCTGCACGCTGAGCGCATCGTTGCGCACCACCTTTACGTCTGTGCCAAGCTCACCCAGATAATGCACAAGATTGTATGTAAAACTGTCGTAATTGTCGATGAGCAGCAGCATGGGTCTTTCTTCTATCTCGGGGCTGGCGGGGTGGGGGCCAATCGCGGTATACATGCGCAGGCAGACCAAGGCGCGTCAAGGGCGCGGGTGGGTCAACCGGCACGGATGAGATGCCGGGGGCAGCCATGTGGGGCAAGACGAGGGCGTAGAGCATGTCACGAGGGATTTTGTCAGGAGCCATCTGGGGCACGGTGCTGTCCATTGGTGGCTTGGGGGCGTTGTCCGTTATGGCTCCGGATCGTGTGGTGGCCCCGGTCGAGGACGTCGCAGCGCCCGTTGAAGCCGACGTGCCTGTCGTTGCAGAGGGGGAACCGGCTGAGGTCGCGACCGCGCCGCAAGGCGAGGCAGAGACACCACCCGCTATGTCCGAGACCACACTTCCAGTGCAAGATGCCCCGCAACCCGAAACTGCGGCAGAGACTTCAGAACCCGAAGCCACAGCGCCGGAGGCTCCGACTGAGGAGGCCGTTGAGACCACCGATCCTGTCGTGGAACCCGCGCCTCAGCCGGATGGCTCCGGGGACGCGTCTGGCAGTGCTGTGACTGCACCGGGCGTGCGTCCTAAAGACGTGACCGCCGTGACACCGGATGCCTCTGTGCCGCTCCTCGACGCACCGGTCGCTGAACAGAGTACAATGCCCGCAGAAACCGAAGCGGCCCCCGTTCCGGCCCCGGAAACCGGCGAAACCATCGCGGCGCTTGCCCTGCCCGAAACCAGCACGGCGCCCGTCGCTCCGTCAGGCGCTGAGGATCAGGGCGCACCGGGTGGTGTTCAAGCGCCCGTCCTGAGTGTGCCGGAAAACGAAGCCGGGCTGAGCGTTTCCACAGAGCCTGCCCAATCTCCGGTGCCGCCCGTGCCGGATGTGGAGGCACCACTTGTACCCGCGCCCGACACCGGCGAGACAGAGCCCGCCGAATCTGAAACCACAGAGGCCGCTGAAGAAAGCTCTGCAGAAGAAAGCGCCACAGAAGAAAGCGCCAAAGAAGATAGGACTGTGCCCGAGCGACCTGCCGTACGTCGCCTTGTGCCTTCCGTACCCGAAACCGCGCCCGTTGACACTGAGACATCCACAGCGGCGCTGCGCCCTGCCATCGGCACACCAGCCGCGTCCCTGACCGAACGCAGCCCCGGCAATTCTAGCCGCTTGCCCTCGATTGGCGCGGAGCAGGACGCGGCACCCGATGACACACCCTCCGCCCGTGCCGATACCTCTGGCCTGCCGCCGCTCCAGCGCTTCGCGGCTCAAGTCGACAGCGACCCCAGCCTGCCGAAAATGTCCATTGTAATGATCGACGACGGAACAGGTCCGCTTGGGCCGGACACGCTCGAAGGGTTTCCCTTTCCGGTAACCTTCGCGATCGACCCAGCGCAGCCCGGAGCAACCGACCGCATGGCCGCCTATCGCGCGCTTGGCTACGAGGTGGCGGCGCTTGTCGCGCTGCCTGCGGCGGCGCAACCAACCGATGTAGAGCAGATCCTTGGCGGTGCGGTCGCCGCCGTACCAGAAGCCGTGGCGCTGATCGAGGCACCGGGCGGAGGGCTGCAAGCCGACCGCGCCGTCACCGAACAGGCCACCAGCTTTGCCGCAGATAGTGGCCATGGTTTGGTGTTCCTGCCCAATGGCCTCAATACTGCGCAGGCAATCGCGCAGCGCGAGGCTGTGCCAGCCCTCAGCATCCTGCGTGATTTCGACGGCGAAGGGCAGGACGCACGCACCAAGCGGCGGTTTCTGGACGGGGCTGCTTTCCGCGCACGGCAGGATGGAGCAGTGGTCATGCTGGGACGGCTGACGCCCGACACCCTTTCGGCTCTGGTGTTGTGGGGACTGCAGGACCGCGCCTCCATTGTCTCCATGGTGCCGGTCTCGACGCTTTTGCTCGGGCAATCTAACTGAGACCGGGATGGACGCGTCCATGCGTCCCGGGAGTCCGACGACGCAAATCAGGCCCAATGATCAGGTCTTGGCCCAACCCTCCAGACGAGTCGCCAAGTCGCCATACCCTGTGAACCGGCGTTCGAACCGCAACCCCAGCCGGTCGGCACAGGTTTCTGCCAATGCCGTCAGCGCCGGATCATTGGTCTGGGCCTGATAGACCAGCCGGTCGTAATGTCCGAAATACATGTCCCGCAACTCAGGATGGCGGTCTAGTCCGAGGGGTTTCCAGACAAACGCATCGAATTGCCGGACGAGGAAATCGGTCAGGTAGAACGCCGTGATTTCATCCCGCGCGGCAAAGGTCTCGGTGCCTTCGAAGAAACTGTAGCAATGGGGCCCGGCGATCATCTCGACGTCCAGATCGCGGCAGGCGGCCTCGAGCAGCCCTCCAGTGCCGCAATCGGCATAGGCGACATAGATCGCCTCGTATGAGCCCCGATGCTCTGCAACGCTGTTGCGGATTGCCGGGACAATCTTGTCGGGTGTGTTGTGATAAATCGCCGGAAGACAGGTCAGATCCAGATGGCTCCAACCATTGGCGTCACGCAGGTCCAGGATTTCACGGGCCAACGCGCCACAAGCGATAATAAGGACGCGCCCGGCACCCCGAGCGTCAAGTCCCGCCTTCGTCACCGTCAGGTCGTCAGGCGGGTTCGTCATCACCGGGCACATGGGCCAGACCCCAACGCGCCAGAAGGGCCACGGCAATCAGGGCGGGCAACACCTTGAGAATGCCGAACTGGGCGAAGGCCAAAACCGTCAGCCCTGATGCCGCAATCACGGCCAAGATCATCGAAGCGAATGTCGTCACTGGCATGTCGATCTCCTTGCCCTGAAAATATGGGACAGTTTGATCCATATGAAAAGGCCCCGCCGCATGGCGAGGCCCAAAAAAGTGTCATTTCGTCGATCTTACCCAGCGGCAAGCTGATTGTGCTTGCGACCGACAAAGGTTTTTGCGGTTTCAACTGCTACGGCAGCATCGCGGCAATAGGCGTCTGCACCGATGGCCTTGCCGAATTCCTCGTTCAGGGGCGCACCGCCCACCAGAACGATATAATCATCGCGAATGCCTTTCTCGACCAACGTGTCGATGACCACTTTCATGTAGGGCATGGTTGTGGTCAGCAGGGCGGACATTCCGAGGATGTCGGGCTGTTCTGCCTCGATCGCATCGAGATAGGCGTCTACGGCGTTGTTGATACCCAGATCGACCACTTCAAAGCCAGCGCCTTCCATCATCATGCCGACAAGGTTCTTGCCGATGTCGTGGATGTCGCCCTTGACGGTGCCGATCACCATCTTGCCGACGCGCGGCGCACCGGTTTCGGCCAGCAACGGCTTGAGAATGAACATGCCGCCCTTCATCGCGTTGGCCGCCAAAAGCACTTCGGGCACAAACAGGATACCGTCGCGGAAGTCGTTGCCGACGATGGTCATACCGCCGACCAGCGCCTTGGTCAGGATGTCGTAGGGCTGCCAGCCGCGTTCCAGCAGGATGTTGACCGATTCCTCGATCTCTTCCTTCAGACCATCATAAAGATCGTCGAACATCTGTTCGACCAGCTCCTCGTCATTCAGATCCGCGAGGATGATATCTTCTTCGTCAGCCATGTATGTCACTCCAGACGCTGGCGGAACCGCCAGTGATTGTTTTGTCGACTAATCGTCGTTTTCCGACGCTGCCACTTGGTGAAATCCGACATGCGCGCGAACGCAACCGACGCGGGCCGGGCCAACGCGGTCTGTCAGGGCATGTGTCTTGCGGGTGTTCTTATTTTGTTCTACTTTTGCGCCATGACCCAACCGGACCGATATGTCGCGCCCGATTTGCGACGCGGGCGTGGTGCCCAAAGCCGCGATTGCGGCCGCTTCGAGCGGTTGCGCAGGGTCGACGAAGGCGATGGATGGGACAGGCCCGAAGACGACCCGGCCGTGCGTACGCAGGTGTCCGAGGAACGCCCCAGACGCCTGATCAACTATGTGTCCTCGCCGGATCTGTTTTTCGACCGCACCATCAATCCCTACAGGGGATGCGAACATGGATGCATCTACTGCTTTGCCCGTCCCAGCCACGCTTGGCTCGGACTGTCGCCGGGTCTTGATTTCGAGACCAAGCTTGTTGCGCGCCCGGACGCGGCTGAGGTGCTGGACCAAGAATTGCGCGCCCGCCGCTACCGCGTGGCACCGATCGCGATCGGAACGAACACTGACCCTTACCAACCGATTGAGCGGGATCGCAGAATCATGCGCGATTGTCTGAAGGTGTTGCTGGCGTTTCGTCATCCGGTGATGATCGCCACCAAAGGCTCCTTGATCGAACGGGATATCGACGTTCTGTCCGAAATGGCGGCGCAAAATCTGGTGCGCGTTGGCATCACGATCACGACGCTGGACGCCGACCTCAACCGACGCATGGAACCGCGTGTGCCCAGCCCGGTGCGGCGGCTGGCGACGATCCGCCGCCTGTCCGAGGCGGGCATCCCGGTGCGGGTGATGCTGTCGCCAATCGTGCCGGGCCTGACCGATTCCGAGATCGAACCGATCTTGACAGCCGCGCGCGACGCGGGTGCAACTGCCGCGACATGGGCGATGCTGCGCTTGCCTCTGGAGGTGGCGCCGCTTTGGGAGGCTTGGATGGATGCGCATTATCCCGACCGGAAATCCCGCGTGATGTCCAAACTCCGAGAGATGCATGGTGGCAAGGTCTACGACGCGCAGTTCTTCAAACGGGTGCGCGGCGAAGGGGCGTATGCCGCCCTGATCGCGCAGCGGTTTACCAAAGCGCGCAAAAGACTTGGGCTGGATGGCGACATGCCTGACCTGGATCGCACCATCTTTCAGCCGCCCTTCCGCGCCGGGGATCAGCTGAACCTGTTCTGAAGCGGATCGCAAACCCTTCGAAGGGTTTGTCCAAGTCCTTCGAAGGACTTGCCCCCATGCACTACGAATGCTGCACAGCAAAGCCTTCGAAGGCTTTGTCTCGTCTTTTCGAAAAGACGTGGCCGCCTTATTCGAAGACGTGCACAGGTTCGGTGTTGCAGAAGATAACGACCTGTCCACCATTGACCACAGCGCGAAAGCCGCGGCGCTGCAACTCGTAACGGAACCGCTCCCAGCCCAGAATGCGTTCGATATCACGCGCTTGTCGGCGCACGACACCGCCCTTGGCAGCGGCCTGCGCGGAAAAAACATGGGCAATCCACTGATCCGGCGACAGGGCCGGAGGAGGGCGACGGGACGGGGGTGGGGCAAAGATATCACGCATACCCCCTATCTGTCCGACTGGTGGTTAACATGGCGTAAAGGACAAGCGGATCAGGCGCGACGGCGTCCACGCCGTTCGCGCTTGGGTGCACCGCTCTGGTCGCCGGTGCCGTCGCTGTCCGAACTGAACGGGCCGATCTCGGCCACGATCTGGTCCAGCGTTGGCGCGTCGCCCTTGGGGGTGCTCTCCAAGGCTTCGCGCATGGCGCGCAGGTGTTCGGGCATGGTGCCGCAGCATCCTCCGATGATCTTGGCCCCGGCATTCCGGGCAAGGAGCGCGTACCGCGCCATCAACTCCGGTGTGCCGTCATAATGGATGTGACCGTCGACATATTTCGGAATGCCCGCATTACCCTTGGCGATGATCGCCCGTTCGGTTCCGGTCGCGGTAAAGCCCAGTACCGTTCGGAGAAGATCCGACGCGCCGGTGCCGCAATTGGCACCAAAGGCCAGCGGTGGATTTGGCAGAAACGTGATCATCTCGGCCATGCCTTCCGAGGTCATGCCCATCATCGTGCGCCCGGCGGTGTCGAAACTCATCGTGCCGCACCATGGAACATCCGCCAACGCAAACGCCTCGGCGGCGGCGCGGAATTCTTCGGGGGCGCTGATGGTCTCGACCCACATCACGTCGGCGCCGCCTTCCTTGAGCCCCTCAGCCTGTTCGTGGAACATCTCAACCGCGCTGGCATGGGAGAGCGTGCCTACGGGTTCCATGATTTCGCCAGTCGGCCCGACCGAGCCGGCGACAATCACTTGACGACCGGCGCTGTCTGCCACCTCGCGGGCCAGCTCGGCCCCGATGCGCGACAGCTCGCGGGCGCGGTGGCCGGCATTGTGCAGCTTGAGACGCGAGGCGTTGCCGCCAAAGGTGTTGGTCAGGAACAGGTCGCTGCCTGCGTCGACTGCGCCGCGATAAAGCGCGCGAATGTTGTCGGGCTTGGTCTCGTTCCAGAACTCGGGTGGATCGCCGCTTTCCAGACCCATGTTAAACAGATTGGTCCCGGTCGCGCCATCGGCCAGAAGCCAGTCGCGGGTGGACAGAAGATCGTGCAGCGGATTTGTCATGACAGGCCTGTCGGTCAGAAAGTTTGACCCTGCCTGTCACACTTGGCGTCTTGAGACAAATTCATAATTCTCAAGACCATTATGAACAGGGCGCAATGCGATCCGTCGACGGATCGCAAGAAACGCGTCGACGCGTTTCAGCGCGCTCAGACCAGTTCGGTTTCGACTCGGCTGGAGGCTTCCAAGGTTTTGTGAACCGGACATTTATCCGCAATTTCCAATAGCTTCTGACGCTGGTCCGAACTCAGATCGCCCGTCACAGTGATCCTGCGTCGGAAAAGGTCGATATTTGCATTTGTCGGCGTCAGGGCGTCTTGCGCATGCACCTTGTCGTGGCTCACATCCACGGATACGGTTTTCAGCGGCCAGCCCTTGCGCCGGGCATACATGCGCAGCGTCATGGATGTGCAAGCTCCCAGACCAGCAGCGAGCAATCCGTAAGGTGACAGCCCCCGATTGGTGCCGCCATAGGCCAGCGGTTCATCCGCCAGCAGATGATGGGGTCCTGCCTGAACGTCCTGCAAGAACCCCGTTGGATCGGCCTCTGAGACGCGCACGATTCCTTCGGGTGCGCCGATTGGGGGGGCAGGTGGGGTAAGGTGCAAGTACCGTCCCGCCCATGCTGCGATCACATCCGCTGCGTATTCTGCATCTCGCGCCTGCGTGATCAGGTGGTCGGCATCGTCCAATGTGACAAAGCTTTTCGGGTGGCGCGCAGCGGCAAAGATGTTGGTGGCGTTTTCGATCCCGACCACGCTGTCGCGCGGCGCGTGCATCACCAAAAGCGCGGCCTTCAGTTCCTTGATCACCGGTCCAAGCATCTGCGCCTTCACGTCTTCGACAAAGCCTTTGCCGATAGTGAACGGGCGTCCGCCCAGATCAACTGTCGCCCTGCCCACGGTCGAGATATCCTCAAGCGCATCCGAGAAGTTATGCGTGACATGCTCGGGATCATAGGGTGCGCCGATGGTAACGACTGCCTTGATGCCCGCCATGTCGCCTGCGGCGCGCAAGGCCGCAGCCCCGCCCAGCGAATGACCGATCATCAACGTCGGCGCCATGCCGCGCCCGGCCAGATATGCCGCGGCCGCATGCAGATCGCCGACATTCGACGTAAAGGTCGTGTTGGCGAATTCGCCCTTGGAGTGGCCAAGCCCCGTAAAGTCGAACCGCAGCACCGCGATCCCCATTGACGCCAGACGCGCGGCGATCCGCCGGGCGGCCGGAATGTCCTTGGAACAGGTGAAGCAATGCGCAAAAAGGGCGGTGGCCAGATGCGGCCCATCAGGCAGGTCAAGCCGCGCCGACAGGGTGTCTCCGGAATGGCCGGGAAATGTGATGCGTTCGGTGGTCATGGTTTTGGTCCTTGGGGCCGGGGCAGGGCAGCCCTTTGGCATTTCGTATGAACCAAGAGTGTGGGGTGTGTCCCCCATGCGCAAGCATTGTGTCGGGAGCGTCACAGGATGGTGAGAGCCGGACAAGGGATGGTGAGCATTGTTGCAGCCTTGCTGTGCGCAGCCTTTGTTGGCGGGTTCGCTGGCGCTCTGCACCCGCTGGGCGATAGTTTGGCTGTGTTCCGTGTTCCTATCGCCGTGGTGTTTGCGCTTTGGGTGATCTGGTCGCCGTGGCCTGCGTGGATCAGGTGGAGCATCGCTGTTATGTGCCTTGCGGCGATGGGGCAGATCGTGGCGCAGAAATACGTGTCACATCCTGAAGGACCGATCACGATCTACCAGAAGAACCTGCTGTTCCAGAACGACCAAGTCGCAGCCCTTGCCGCCGACATCCGCGCCACGCGCCCCGACATCGTGACGTTGCAGGAACTGACCTCGCGCAATGCGCCGCTGGTGCGCGACCTGCGGGCCGAGTACCCCCATCAGGCCAGTTGTGCGCTGGTCGAATGGGCACGGGTCGCAATCCTGTCGCGCTGGCCGGTTGAGGGCGAGATTTGCCTTGAGGGGCAGGGTCTGGTCGGTATTCAGGTGATGTCGCCCGATGGACCGTTCTGGGCCTTCAGCTTGCATGCGTTCTGGCCCTGGCCGCATGGGCAGGCAGACCAGCTCAACACCATCCTTCCGATGCTTGGCGACCTTGAGGAACCGGTTGTGATCGCAGGCGATTTCAACATGGTGCCGTGGTCTTATGCCCTTCGGTCTATCGAACGCAGCATTGGCGGCACGCGGGCCGGGCCGTTGTTTTCGACCCTGACCAAGATGGGTGCACCTTTACCCATCGACCATGTCTATGCGCCGGGTGGAGGGCAGGCGGTGGCACGACCCTTGCTGGGATCGGATCATAGTGGGGTCTTGGCCAAGGTCTTCGTGTTCGATCCTTAAAACGTCACTCCCATCAACGCTGGATCAAACGGGTATTTCGACAGGTTCTCATAGCCAGTCTCAGTAATCAGCACCTGATCCTCAAGCTTGATCGAAAAATCGCCCCCAACCTCGCCCACCAACACTTCGACACAGAGCGTCATGCCCGGCTCAAGCGGGTAGTCGAAAGCGCCGGGAACCGCGTGATCGGGATAAGACACCAAGGGCCATTCGTCACAAAGGCCCACGCCATGCATCAGGCAGCCGTATTTCTGGGCTTGGTATTTCTCGTGCAGCACATGGGTGCGCGCGGTCAGTTCGGGTATCGTCACGCCGGGTTTGAGCATCTCCATATTGGTCATGATGTGTTCGTAGGAATGCTGCATCGCGTCGATCATGTCTTGGCGTGGTGCACGGTCGCCAATCCACCAAGTGCGGCTCATATCTGTGCAGATGCCATAGCTGCCAATGAGGTCGGTGTCGAAAGCGACAATCTCGTTGTTCTGCACGATCCGTCCGCCGCATTCCTGAAACCACGGATTGGTGCGCGGGCCAGAAGTCAGAAGCCGGGTTTCGATCCATTCACCACCGCGGCGGATGTTCTCGGCGTGCAGCACCGCCCAGATGTCGTCCTCGGACACGCCGCCACCCGGCACATGGGTGCGGGCAAAGCGTTCCATCTCGGCCATGGCAACCTCGCAGGCATGTACCGAACAGCGCATCGCCTTGATCTCGTCGGGGCCTTTGATAGCGCGAGACTTCTCGGTGACCTCTTCACCCTCCATGATCTCGAACCCTTGCGCCTCAAGCGCGCGCAGGCCGTGCAGCATGATCTTGTCCACCGCCAAGCGTGTGTTGCCCGGCGCGTGTTCGGCCAGCAGCGTGCGGACATCGTTGGCGAACACGTCCGCCGCCACATCGACCTTGTCGCCCCGGTCGAAGTAGAACAGATCCGCCCCCGACCGGGCTTCGCGCACCAAGGGGTTGAACGCCGATAGGAAGGGCGAGTTCTTGTAATCCCAGATCACCATGTACCCATCCGCACACAGCAACACGGCGCGGAACGGGTTGTGGGTGTTCCAAAGCTGCATGTTGGTGCTGTCCGTCGCGTAGCGGATGTTCAGTGGGTCAAACATCAACAGACCCGCATAATCCCGTTCGACGATATGCTGCGTCAGCCGCGCCCAGCGGTAGCGGCGCATCTCCTGCAGGTCGGGCAGGTCCAAGCCCGCTGCTGCCCATTCGCCATAAGCAAGCTGCGTCGGGCCGATCTCGACGCGGTTCTGGTCGTTGGGCGTGTTGTCGCCCGTGGTGGCACCACGGGTCGGGTCGATCTTACGTGTGTCGCGGAAAAGGGTGTTCATGGCAGCGCCTCCTTCGCATGATGCTGAACAGGACGCGCCTCACAAACGCGCCGATTTGCGACCTTGTTCGGCGGCGGGCATGACGCTTTTGATCTTGCTGCACATGCGCTCGGTCGAACGCCGTGTCTTTTCTCTCTCCTGAGGCTGGGCTAGTCCTGCGGCATGATCCTGCAACGCACCTTGCCCTATGATGTAATGAGACCCCGGCCGCTGCCGGGAATCGCGCCCTTGGGGGACGATCCTTGGTTTTTGGTGGACGAGGCATACGCCCCGCAAATGGCGGAACGGTTGCACCTGATGGCGTCGCGGCGGGATGATGTGATCGCCACCGCCGAAGCCGATCCGGCGAACCTGTCCAAGATGATGGATGCGGTGTTGGACCATCTGCCACCCGGCTTCGCGCGGAAAGGCGATCAGGTTAAATGCCCTGATGGACGGGCTGTGCAGATCGATATATCAGATCCGTTCGGCACCCTTGGCCAGATCGTGCAGAACGACATCTGCCTGATGGAAAAGCGCGGCGACGAACACGTGCTGACGGGCGCGGTGCTGTGTTTTCCGGCAAGTTGGCGTTTGCGCGAAAAGATCGGTCATCCGCTGACCCATATCCACATCCCGGTCAAAACCTATACTGACGATATCGCCCGCAGGGTTCAGCGCCTGTTTGACGGGGTGCGGCCCGGGATGCCGATTTGGCGGTTCAACGCGCTTTGGTACGACGACCCGAGCCTCCC
>NZ_JFKD01000016.1 GCF_002115725.1 Marivita cryptomonadis | reverse complement strand
CGAAGCCCTTCTCCGAGTCGGAGATGGTCAAGGGGCGCCGGCTTTCCGACAAATGGGGCGTGACGGAGATCGAGCCGCTGGCTCCGGTCTCGGTGATCGGCACGGCGGCGAACCTGAACGCGGCGATCGAGAACGGCCTGTCCCGCGCGGCGGCTCTGCTCGACATGACCGTGGCCGAGGTGCGCAACCGCGCCACGGTGAACGGCGCGATCGAGATCGGCCGCGCGCCCGGTGTGATCCAGGTCACCTTCCTAGCGCCCCTCGCCAAGCTCGATGCGGTCGGCCTGGGTGACTACGCGCGTGAGCAGTACGGGCTTTGAGAAAAACTGGCCGGGGCGGATACGACCGCCCCGGCAATGCCCGGATCTGTTTCCGATTTGTGTAAGGAACATCGCGTTGAGCCAAGCAGGGCGTCACACGACGCTGTGACGCAGAACAAACCCCCGATCCGGAACCTGGTCGTAAATTAGGAACGGGGGGTGGGCTTTGGGCTGCCACGCGCGACCTAGTTCAATGGCACATGGGACGGGGACCGCTGGAAAAACCGAAAGCTCTACATCCATCCCATGCTGATCCTTGATGGCGTCAAAGGTCTTTCCGACAAGTTCGCGAAACCGTGAGAGATCGTCTTTGTTTCGAAGTTCGCTCGCGCCCGGCCGACTGCTTCGGATTTCCCAGATAGAAACCGGCTCACCCGGTAGTGCCCGGGTGATGCGATCATCGGTAATTCCCGCTGTCACGGAGAGTTTCAGGGCCACTTTCTTGAGACCCCCTGCCCCGTGAACACACTTGAACTCAAGAGGCTCGCGATCATCCGGCCAAGCCCATCCGGGTTTCGGCTCTCGATGTCTCCCATAGACCGAAACCGCCGACAGATCCGACAAGAGGACCCCGAGCTCGATGAGAACGGGTATGGGCGCGAACCCGAACACCGCGAGATGTTCGAGTTCCCCGTCCGCGAACCTGCCCTTGAACTCCCGCTGAAACTTCGTCCGGAGGGCGTCGATGACGATAGGGTAATAGCGCGGATCGCTGTCCTTCCGGGCGATGTCGCGCACCTTGATGTCGATCGGTCGCCGATCCGCGAGAGTGAAATCCGGCGTCATTGCCTCTATGCAGTCCCGGACCGGGATCGCCGTCTCGTTGTCTCCGATGGCCGCCGCGATCCGAAGGACATGCGCCGGTATCGCATTGGGGTTCGCAAGGAGCCGCTCGACGCGTTCCTCATGTGCCAGTTTCATTTCCCGCAGGACGTCCACGGTATATCGAGCGACCTTGGCCGGGTCGTCGATCTCGCGGTGATGGGGGTCACACATCAACATCAGGTTTTTCGGATCATTCGAAAGCTGGTGCGACAGGACCGGATCACTGCGCACGCCCCCCGGATAGGAAGCGATGATGTGCGCCAAGTAAGCTTTGTTCTTGGACAAATCTCCGGTCACCAGATCACCATCGAGACGCTTTCCACACCCGTGATACTGGCAGCGACCGGCGGCTCGCCCCCAGACGAGAATTCTCTCCTTCTGCCCCGGACTAGATCCCCGTGCCATCTGCGTTCTCGTGTCTCTGTCTCAGAGTTTCGCCCGCGAAGATCGGGCCGGGCGCGTTCGATCCGCGCCAAACGCCGTCCAGATGCCAGATCTCGTAATAATGCAGCCACTCCGGCGCCCACGGGCTATCCACACTGTCATTCGGGAGAAGTCCCGGTTATTCCTATGTGAAACCATAAGAAACGGATTAACGGGGGGCAGCATGGCCATCAAGAAAAGCGACATTTACCGCTCCTTGTGGGAGAGCTGTGACCAGCTTCGAGGCGGCATGGATGCCTCGCTCTACAAGGATTACATCCTTACGCTGCTGTTCGTGAAATACGTCTCGGACCGGGCCGGTCAGCCGGATGCGCTGATCGAGGTGCCGCCGGGGTCCTCCTTCAACGACATGAAAGCCCTGCGCGGGTCAAAGAACATCGGCGAGGAGATGGACACCATCATCGCGCGGATCGCCGAGGAAAACGATCTGTCGGGTGTGATCGACCGGGCCTTCTTCAACGACCCCGAGAAATTTGGGCGCGGTCAAAAGATGATCAACACGCTGACCGCGCTGATCAACATCTTTAGCCGTGAGGAGCTGAATTTCTCAAAGAACCGCGCTGACGGCGACGACATCCTTGGCGATGCTTACGAATATCTGATGCGGAACTTCGCGACCGAAGCTGGCAAGTCGAAGGGCCAGTTCTACACCCCGGCCGAGGTTTCGCGTGTCGTCGCGGCCGTGGCAGGCGTGGACCGGGCCACCAGTCCACGTCAGACGGTGTATGACCCGACTTGTGGTTCGGGCTCGCTGCTCCTCAAGGCCGCCGAAACCGCCCGCGTCCCCATCACCATCTTCGGGCAGGAGATGGACATCGCTACCCGGGGTCTCGCCCGCATGAACATGATCATGCACAACCGTGAGACAGCCGAGATCGCCCAGGGCGACGTGATCGCCGAGCCGCATTTCCTGACTGACGCACACACCCTTCAGACTTTCGATTTTGTGGTCGCTAATCCACCCTTCTCGGCCAAGGCGTGGGCCTCGGGCCTAACTGAAGAAACGAAGTACGACCGCTTCGTCGATGGTGACCCACCCGCCAAGAACGGGGATTTCGCGTTCCTTCTGCACATCCTCGCCTCGATGAAGGCCACCGGGTCCGGTGCGGTGATCCTGCCGCACGGCGTCCTGTTCCGGGGCAATGCCGAGTCCCGCTTGCGCGAGAAGATCCTGAAGCGCGGGCTGATCAAGGGGATAATCGGCCTACCGGCTAACCTATTCTACGGCACGGGCATCCCTGCCTCGATCATCGTTCTCGACAAATCCGAGGCCCGGGCGGACCGGCCCGTATTCATGATCGACGCCTCCAAGGAGTTCATCAAGGACGGGAACAAAAACCGCCTGCGCGCGCGGGACATCCATAAGATCATCGACGCCTTCACCCGCGCACAGGAAATCCCCGGCTATTCTCGGCTGGTCCCTTATACCGAGATCACCCGCAACGATTTTAACCTGAACATCCCCCGCTACATTGACGGCTCCGACCCCGAGGATCTGCAGGACATCACCGCCCACCTGCATGGCGGCGTGCCCGAGCGGGACATCGATGCGCTGGATGATTTCTGGGCCGTAATGCCCACTCTACGCGCCACGCTCTTTGGGCCGAACCCGCGGCCCGGGTATGCCGACCCGTTGGTCGCCCCCGATAAGGTGCGCAGCACGATCCGGAACCACGCGGATTTCGCCGCCTTCCGCGCGCAGATCGCGGAAATCCTGAATGGCTGGATCGACGCGAATACGTCTGCCCTGTCGGGTATCCAGCCTGGTGATCACCCTCGCGACCTGATCCACACAGTCGCCGAGGATATGTTGACCCGGTTCGAACCGGCCCCGTTGGTGGATAAATACGAGGCCTATCAGCGCCTCATGTCCTACTGGTCAGACAGCATGCAGGACGATGTGTTCATCATCTCGGGCGGGGGCTGGCTGGCCGCGCGGGATCTTCGCGAGACCCGCAAGGAGGTCAAGGACGGCAAGACGAAGTGGCTGGAGGATGGCGACCTGACCGTGAACAAGGTCCGGCTCGTGGCTGATGTGATCCCCCCGCGCTTATCGTCGACCGCTTCTTTCCAGACCTCAAGGAGGCGCTGGACACCGCCACCGCCAAGGCCGAGGAACTGGGCCGGGAGATCGAGGAACTGGCCGAGGAAAATGGGGCCGAGGGCGGGCTGCTGGCCGACGCGCTGACCGATACGGGCAAGCTGACCGCCGCATCGGTGAAGGCGCGCGAGAAATCCGGCGAAGCGGATGACGAGGAACGGCCCCTGTTGAAACAGGCCACCAAGCTGATCGCGGCCGAGGCTGCGGCGAAGAAGGCCGCGAAAGAGGCCGAGGCGAAACTGATCGAGGCAGTGCTCAAGACATACCCGGATCTGACCGAGGACGACATCCGCACCCTTGTGGTCCACGATAAGTGGCTGGCCGATATCACGGCGGCTATCGGGGCGGAGGTCGAGGCGCGGACCGAAGGGCTGACCGCCCGCGTGCGGGTGCTGACCGAACGTTACGGGCAAACCCTGCCGCAGATCATAGAGGATCTGGCCGCACTGGAGGCGCGGGTGGCCGGGCATCTCGCAGCGATGCAGGGCAATCGCTTTTGGCGCTAAGCCTCTGCAATGTTTGAAAGAATGGAGTGCAGGAAGGCGTCATCCCAGCCTGCACGCTTGAGCTTGATCGAGAGTGACGACTTCGACTTGTCCTGACGGACGACATCGAGGGCACGTCGCCGAAGCACGGCGATGTTGCCCGGGGCGTTATCCTTGCGGTTGCGTGCGGCATCTTCCCGGAAGGAGACGTCAAGCTGCCAATGCAGGGCGTTTTCGATCAGCCAGTGATCCCGGACCGTGGCGAGAAGGATGTCAGGCGTAGGCAACCACGACAGCGCAAAATAGCGCGTCTCAGAAGTCACCTTTCCATCTACTTCGCGGCTTGCGTCGATCCGTCCAAACGCCTTCAACCCTGGGAATTCATGGTATTCTCCCAATGCCTTGGCCGATACGATGGTCGCCTTTCGGACCTCCTTGCGCCCGTGATTTTTTTCTTCGGTCGTCGCCTGCTGCCGAGGATCGATCACGCCGCTGAAGCAACCGCGCGCATCGGACAAAAGCGACTCCTGGTTGCCCTTCAGGGCGAGACACCAATCGCCACCACCCGCGTTGATCGCCTCAACCGTACGGCGATTGCAGTGCAGAGCATCGGCGGTCACCACCTTCCCCTTCAGCGCGATCAGGCCGAGCGCTTCGATCGCGGCCTCCAGTTCCGAGCCCCGATCAGCCGGTACGCTGGCAAGCGTCAGGCGCAGCCGCGCCGCATAAGCCGAGACCATCATCCGCGTCCGAGCACTCTCTCCCGCATCGCGGGCCCCACGCAGGGCCTTACCGTCGATGGCAATCACATCACCGTCCTTGAGCAACGCCGCAACGTTGGCAAGAACCTTTCCAAAGGCCGCGTCCAATGCCTTGGGGTCGATCATGCGGAAGACATCCGAGAAGGTGTCATGTGATGGGATTGCATGCTTCAGCTTCAGGAAGTCCCTGAAAATATGCTCTTTTGCGCGACCAAACGCTGCCATCTCTGCACAGGAGCTCGCTCCACAAAGGACCGAGACGAAGGCGATCACTAGCAATTCGGCAAGGTCATGGCGCGCGTTGCTGGCGCGTTGATCAGGGACATCTTCGAAGGCGGACAGGAAAATCTGCATCGGCAAAAGGGCTCCGTAAGGTTGCCCTACACCACAGAATCCAACCTCGGCTCAGACGCAAGCCCCCTCACGCGGCCTGACGGCTACAAAAGCGATTCCCCTGCGCAGCGATGGGGGTGGCCGTATGAATGACGTAATACCCGATGACTGGGAACTCGTTAATCTCGGAGCTCTCGGGAGTTTCGCCAAAGGCGCGGGCATTCGCAAAGATGAAGCCCTGAGTGGTGAAATTCCAGCGGTTCGATACGGCGAGTTATATACTGACCACCCCGAAATTTTGCGGGCGCACCGTTCTTTCATTTCTCCAGAAATCAGTAAATCCGCTCGCCCGATTAAATGTGGAGATATCCTTTTTGCCGGGTCAGGGGAAACGAAAGAGGAAATAGGTAAATGCACCGGTTTCTTGGGGGACTATGAGGCATTTGTCGGAGGCGATATTATCGTTTTCCGCCCTAATGGACCGGACCCACGTTTTCTCGCCTACATGCTCAACTCTGCTCCTATTGCAAAACAAAAGGCTCAGCGGGCACAAGGCGATGCAGTCGTACATATTTACCCTGACGCTCTCAGCAGGTTATCCCTTCCTCTTCCGCCCCTCCACGAACAACAATCCATCGCCGCCGCCTTGTCGGATGCGGATGGGGTTGTCGCGGGGTTGGAGCGGGTGATCGCGAAGAAGCGCCTGATCAAACAGGGGGCGATGCAAGACCTCCTCACCGCCCGCCGCCGCCTCCCGGGCTTCTCGGGGGAGTGGGTGCAGCGAAAGCTTGGCACAGTCGCGATGCTTCAACGTGGTTTTGATCTACCGAATTCGATACGGCGAGATGGCGACTATCCCGTAGTGTATTCAAACGGGGTCATGGCGAATCATTCCGCGTTCATGTGTGAAGGACCGGGCGTTGTAACCGGGCGCTCTGGGACTATCGGTAACGTCACCTTCGTCGCTGGGAAATACTGGCCGCATAACACGGCGCTCTGGGTAAAGAACTTCTTCGGAAACAGCCCACGTTTCATTTATTACCTGCTAGACTTCATTGATTTACGGCGGTTCGCCAGTGGGTCGGGGGTTCCGACACTGAACCGCAATGATGCCCATGACGAAATGATTTCCGTGCCTACGGATATCGACGAGCAAGATGCCATTTGCGCGGTCTTAGATGACATGGACGCAGAAATTCAGGCCCTCGAGTCTCGCCTGACAAAGGCGCGGGCAGTCAAAGAGGGGATGATGCAAAACCTTTTGACAGGGCGGGTCCGGCTCGTCTGATTAGTATGACATTACTTTAAGGGATATTCACGCATGACCATAGGCCAGCCGGAACGCGCCACGCAGGACCGCATGATCGCCCAGATGTGCGGCGACACCTCGGGTGCCGCGGGCGGCCTCGGTTGGCGGTATCTGGGCGACTGGCACCAGCGTCCCGGCAACGCCAATATCGAACCGGACCTGCTCCGCCCCTGGTTGACCGCGCGTGGGTATGACCCGGAGGTCATCACGAAGGCGATCGCCGAGTTGCAGCGCGCGGCCCGGATGGACGGTCTGAAGCTCTTCGAGGCGAACCGGGCCACCTTCGACATGCTGCGCTATGGCATGCAGGTCACCCCCGGCCCCGGCGAGGCCCCGGTCACCGTGCGCTTTATCGACTGGGATCATCCGGCCGCCAACGATCTGGGCGTGGCCGAAGAGGTCGCGATCACCGCGAAGAACCCGAAGGCCTACAACAAACGCCCCGATCTTGTCCTATATGTGAACGGCATCGCCCTGGGCGTGGTGGAGTTGAAGAAATCCACTGTCGAAGTCGGCGAGGGTATCCGCCAGACGCTGGACAACCAGCGGGCCGAATTCATCCGGCACTTCTTCACGACCGTCCAGATCACCTTCGCCGGGAACGATATGCAGGGTTTGCGCTACGCCGCGATCCAGACCCCGCAGCCCTACTGGCTGGCGTGGAAGGAAGACAGCGAGATCATCATGCCGCTGGAGCGGGATGTGTCGCAGATGTTGACGCCAGACCGGTTTCTGGAGCTGATCAACGATTTCATCCTGTTTGACGCCGGGATCAAGAAGGTCACGCGCCCGAACCAGTATTTCGCCGTGAAGGCAGCACAGGAGGCCGTTCGTGCCCGCAAGTCTGGGATCATCTGGCAGACGCAAGGGTCCGGGAAAAGCCTGATCATGGTGATGCTGGCCCGCTGGATCCGCGAGGCCCTGCCTGAAGCGCGGATCCTGGTGGTGACGGACAGGAAGGAACTGGACGAGCAGATCGAAACCGTCTTCGGCAACACCGGCGACAAGGTCCGGCGCGCGAAATCCGGCGCTGACCTGCTGGCGGCACTGGCCGACCCGAAGGAGCGTGTCGTCTCCTCCCTTGTGCATAAATTCGGGCGGCGCGAAGAGGATGAACTGGGCGAGATGATCGCCAACATCCAGCGCGGTCAGATCGGCGCGCCGGTCGGCTCTTTCTTCGTGTTTATCGACGAGGCACACCGGACTCAATCGGGCAAGCTGGCCCGGGCCATGCCGACGATCCTTCCGGATGCGGTGTTCTACGGTTTTACTGGAACGCCCCTTCTCAAGTCGGACAAGCAGACGTCGCTTGAGGTGTTCGGCCCCTATATCGGTACGCCTTATCGTTTCAACGAGGCAGTCGAGGACGGGGTGGTTCTGGACCTGCGTTATGAGGCGCGCGATATCGACCAGCGCGTAGCGTCGCCCACGAAGATTGACGAGTGGTTCGAGGCTAAGACAAAGGGTCTCACGCCTGTCGCCAAGGCGACCCTTAAACAACGCTGGGGCACGCTGCAGCGGGTTCTGTCCTCGAAGGACCGGCTGGAACAGATCGCCAGCGACATCATCATGGACATGGAGCTTAAGCCGCGCCTGAAGTCTGGCCGCGGCAACGCCATGCTGGTGGCCGGCTCGATCCCTGAGGCCTGTCGGTTGTTCGAGATATTCCGGAACTCCGGTTCGGACCTCGCCGGGAAATGCGCGATCGTCACGTCCTACACCCGAAACGCTTCGGAACTGACCGGCGAAGAGGCCGGGATGGGCGAGACGGAAAAACAGTACGTCTATCGTGTCTATGACCGTCTGATGACGGACCTTGCGACAGACGAAGAGGCGTACGAGACCGAGGCGCTGCGGAAGTTCCGCAAGGAGCCGGCACAGATGAAGCTGCTGATCGTGGTCAGCCGCCTTCTTACCGGCTTTGATGCCCCTACGGCGACCTACATCTATATCGACAAACAGATGCGCGATCATGGGCTGTTCCAGGCGATCTGCCGGGTGAACCGACTGGATGGGGACGATAAGGATTTCGGGTATGTGATCGACTACAAGGATCTGTTCAAGAACATCGAGACGGCGGTTGATGATTACACCTCAGGCGCGTTCGACGCGTTCGATGCAGCCGATGTGGACGGGTTGATTTCTTCGCGGGCCGAGAAGGCTGGCGTCGATCTGACCACCGCGCGCGACGCATGGTTCGGCCTGCTGGACCCGGTTGAACAGCCGAAAGGGGATGCCGAGGTCTTGGCATATTTTTCAAGCCCGGGCGGCTGGGAGGTTGATCCTGAGGCGGATGAGAAAGCCCGCCGCCGCCAGGCGCTCTATAAGCTGGCTGGAGCCTATGCCCGGGCCTTTGCTTCGGTTGCTGAAGACCCGGCGGCATCCGGGGTGAACGACCTTCAGATCGCCCAGTACCGGGGGGAAGTTGATCGCGCGCTCGCGCTCCGGGACGCTGTGCGCCTTCACAGCGAAGACGGGGTCGACATGAAACAATTCGAGCCCGCCATGCGGCACCTGATCGACACCTATATCAAGGCGGACGGGTCCGACGTGATCTCGCATCTCGATGATATCAGCCTGATCGACCTGGTCGCCAGCAAGGGAGCGTCCGTCGAGGAAGAGCTACCCCCCTCCTTGAAGGCAAAGCGGGAGAACGTCGCCGAGGCGATCGAAAACAACGTGCGCAAGCTCATCATCGACGAAACGCCGGTGAACCCTAAATTTTATGAACGCATGTCAGAATTGCTGACGGACCTCGTCAAAAAACGGAAGGACGACGCGCTCGCCTACGCGGAATATCTGGAAAAGATCGCGGACCTGGTCCGGTCGGTCAAAGCCGGTCACGGCAGTGATTATCCGCCGAGCATGGACACGACGGGGCGCAAAGCCCTGTACGATAACCTCGGACAGGAGGAGGCCCGGACACAATCGGTTGACCACGCGATCCGTGAAACCGCCCAGACCGGGTGGCGTGGAAACAAGATGAAAGAGCGGATGCTCCGGCGCAAGCTGTCGGACGTTCTTGACGACGATGAAGCCGTCGAACAGATAATCGAGATCATCCGGTCCCATCATGAATACTGAGCAGATCGAGGTCGCGGGTCTTTCGGTTGAACTGGTCCGGAAGCCGATCAAAAACCTGCATATAGGGGTCTATCCTCCCGCCGGACGGGTCCGGGTCGCGGCGCCTCCGGCTATTAGCGAAGACGCGATCCGGGTGGCGATTGTCACTCGGCTGGGCTGGATAAAGAACAAGCAGCGTCAGTTCGCAGACCAGGCTCGGGAACCGGAGCGGCTCTACGTATCGGGCGAGACACATTACTATTTCGGGCGTCCGTTGCGACTGGGGGTCAGACAGGCTCAGGTCCGTGCCGGGCAGATCAGTGTCGACAGCGCCGACCGGATCACCATGGTGGTCCCCCATGACGCCAGCCGGTCAGATAAAGCGCGGTGGATGTCCGCATGGTATCGTAGAGAACTCCGGGACAAAGCCGCTCCCCGGGTTTCGAAATGGGCCGACCGTCTTAGCGTGGCGGAACCCGCGTGGGGCATCCGCGCGATGCACACGAAATGGGGATCGTGCAATTCGGATACTCGGCGCCTCTGGGTCAACCTTGATCTGGTCAAGAAGCCGCTGGTCTGCCTCGATTACGTCATCCTCCATGAAATGGCGCATTTCGTGTCGCGTCGGCATGACGACGTTTTCGTGGCGGTGCTTGATCGACACATGCCGGGCTGGCGTCAAATCCGCGCTGACTTGAACAAGCTTCCCCTGAGCGCGCCGGTTGGTTCGCAACTGACGCGTGATCGTAGTTCAGAAATTTAAGGGTGACCCGATACGGACGGCGCGCCTTACAGACTGGAGGCCCCCGACTTTGTGGACGCATCCATCGCGCATAGACTGTGGTGGATACAGCGAACTGCCCCACGCTCAGGCATGCCCGATCTGATAGGGTCCTCGGCTGTTCGGTGGGAGGCGCGAACCTTATGGTTTTCCCTGGCACGACCACGGGTATTCCGGACCGGACCCATCCGACGCTCTTCACCCAATTCAGGGGTATCGGATCAGCCATCCGATCAAGGGGTTCGTTTGCCTCTGCCAGCACCATGTTTACGACATCCATGGCCCGGATATCATCGAGCAAGCCCGACCCACTCGACTCTTCCTTGAGATCCACGTCGTTCGTATGCCTCCCGACCCGCTCGACGAGCCAGTCGGCAGCCTTGATGTCGGCGAACAGGTTACAATCCTCCTGTCCACCATCCTGTGTCAGGGAGCCCGGAAGTGATGTTTCGGTACTGCCAGTGGTCATCGCGTTCTCCGTTTCTTCTACGAAGATCGCCGGAACCCATGAAAAACCGAAGGGTCAAGTCAGGAGACCGTGCTTCCTGGTGGGGCGGTCCCTTTTGCTCGTACGCGCGTGCGCGCATACGAGAGAACCTATAGGGTTTGGGCCCAAACCCTCCATGAACGTCCATCCGTGCAGAAACGCATCCAGATTTTTTTATGGGGATAAACCCCCGAAATACGGTCCCTTCGACTTCGGATCGGAGCACCCCCGGCATATAATGGACAGTGACGAGAGCCCGTGGTCGATGGTTTCGACCCGGCGTCTCAGCACTTAATGGAAGGGACCGGTAGGGTTGGCGATCGAACTTACACCACTCAGCGGGCGCGGCGGAAAACGCGAAATCAAGTTTCGAGTCCATGACGAAGAATTCCCCGGGATGGAGCGCAGAGCGCATCAACATGGATTTCGCAGTGTGAACGCCCTCGCGGCTCACGCGCTGCGTCAATACGGAACGCATGGCATCAGTAAAGTGGCCGTTCAAATGGGCGAAGCTGCGGAAGTCTTGCATGACATCCGCGCGGCAGCGCACGCAGAAAACTCACCGATCTCCCCTGATCAAGTGAAGGTCATGGTTCGGACCTGGGAAGGTCTGTGCGACGCGCTGATCGCGGAATTGAGGAAAAAAAGGTAATGCGTCCGCATTTCACATCGCATCACTCGGCCGTCGAGCTAGCGAGATATGATCTAAGGAAAGGCAGTGAGGTACTCGGTGGGACTGTGATCGCGCGGTCCGCATCAAAGTTACGCGATCATTTCGAACAGTTCGGCGCTTGCGGTTTTGTTCATATCACGTTGTCAGCGCCGGAAGGCATCCGGCTTGATCGAGAGACGTGGCTCGCCTCGATGCGCTTCGTGTTGAAACGCCACCAATTTCCCGTTGAACTGACCCCTTGGGTCATGGCGCGCCATACCGACACCCCCGGTGACCATGTCCACTGTTTTGCGGCACGCGAGACCTTCGAGTTTCGGGAAATTAGGCCGATCCGGTCAAAAGCGCATACAGCGGAAACTCACCAGCTGCTGGCAGAGCATCTGGGCTTGCCGATACCTGACTATTTCTCACCGGCCGCACCACCTCGTCTTTACGCTAGCGTCCCCTTGAGGCGGCTGAACCGGGACACCGAATATCGGCGTTTGGCGGATGACCTCAATGCGGGCCTTACGAAATGGCCGCAAGACCTGGATTCCATGAACGATGCGCTGTCAGCCTTGGCAAGCCCGTATCGGATAAGTGAAGACGTCAACTTGTATGGTCACCCGAGCCTCATCTGCGAGAGCACGGCGCGCCGGATTCGACCGAGCGTGTTGGGTGAAGCCTTCTTCCCCGGAAACTTGAGAAAACGGATCGACTGGGCAGGACAGCTCACGCGATCGCGCCTCAACCTGGACATGGCTGTCCTCTTGAGAACGCCTGAAATCCTAAAGGCTCTCGACGATGTCGAAAATGACAAACCCGAGCGCGAACAATCTTTGAAAGGGAGCCCACCCGTTGAGCACGAAGACCGAAAAACCGGTGCACCAGATCCCGGACGAGATGGAAAAATTAACTGTCAGGTTGAGAACGATCAGTGGGGACGTGCAGATCTTGCATCCCCTCTTGGATCTGCTGGAGGACCCGGACGGCTCAGGCCCGGGCGGGACGGCAGCAGTCAGGTTGATCAAGATGATAACGGACATGAAAACCAAGCAGGAAGCGATCGAGGCCGAGGTGGCGGACGTCAAAGAGATGGTCCTGATGATCAAGGAAAAATCCGACACCATGGCCGAAACACTGGATCGCCTGGACACAGTCCTGAACAGCGAAGTCGATTAACGCTACTCGGCTGGGTTGCGCGCGTGTTGAAAATCGCGGGTCGGGTCACTCCGGGGTTCAGACATAGCCTCGATATTGTGGCCCGAAGTTTGCGGTTGAAGTTCAGGGATAAGAGCGCGGTTGACGTGATGCCGGGCAGCGTGACCCTGCGTGAGGCAGGTGATTCGATTTCGAAAGACGCGCGCCTTTTCACATCAGCTTATGCGTCGGATTTTGAACGCCATGATGTGCTGGAGAATATTCTTGATCCTAATCTACCGTTGACACCGGGGATGACGCTCTGTGGAACTGGCCCATCAAAAGGACATCACTCGAAGAAGAAACCGCCTCCGGTACAATTGATGTGTCTGGGGCTCGACCTCGATCCCGTCAGTGAGCTGGTTGAACTTTTTCATGGGGCGATCGAATGCGAGCTGGTCGCGGGGCCTGTGTGTCAAATAGCGGACGGCTCCACGCTTCAGGAAAACCATCCGCGTGTTCTAATAATCGGTTCACAAGCGCAGGAGCGCTTGCAAGCGCGCGACCTGAAGCTGACGTCCATCCTGACCGATGTGATCACGACATGCCCCGACATGACCTGTGTGCTGCCAGATAGAACTATTACAAAAGCCAGTGAGTTGTCTTGGATCGCACCCGAGGGCCTACCGAAATCGGTTCAGCCCCACCCCGAAAACAGGCCGAATGACGAACTGATTGACGATCGGTGTTCAGTAGAAAGCGACACCCCGTCCGACGGGCCTGAACCCAGATTCTGAGCGTGGAACAAACTGAAATACATGTCGCACATACCGCACCTCAAACTCTCTGAACCAAGGTGGTGACGCGGCGAAACATCGAGGGGCAGCTTTTGCGACCTTGGAACGGACGGGGAATGCATCGTGAGCCCCACCCTGCCCCTTGTGAGCTGTCCGAATTTGGACTATATGTTCAAAAACGAAGGAGACCCCACATGATCATTCTTCAGCTGCCCGAACAGGCCGGGTCGGAGCCCGTCCAGCAGGAGATCGACGCGGAGGCGCGCCGCCGCGTCAGCGGACCGGGCCTGCGGACCTTCCTCGCCATCGCCGATCGCTACGGGATACCCACGCGGGACCGGATCGCGCTCCTCGGCGAGCCGTCGAATTCGACTTATCACGAGTGGGTCAAGAAGGCCCGCGCCGCGGCGCCCCTGTCCCTGCCGCTCGATACGCTCACCCGCATCTCGGGGGTCCTCGGCGTTCATAAGGCGCTCGGCGTCCTCTTCCCGATCGAGGCGGAGGGGCTGACCTGGCTCAAGGGCCCGCATCGCGGCGAGGCCTTCGGGGGGCAGGCCCCGCTGGAGGTGATGATCGGGGGTGGCCTCGACGGGATCCTCACGGTGCGCCGATACCTCGACGGCTGGCGCGGCGGGCTGCGCGGCGGCCCCGGCGAGGGGGCGGATATCGAGCCGGTGCGCCCGACGGACCTCGTCTTCACGTGACGCGCCTCGCCCGGGCGCCCGAGCGCACACATCGCCTGATCCCGTCCCGCTTCCCCCCGATCGCCGCGTTCGAGACAGTGGCGGCCCCTGAGGATCTCGTCCCGGTCTTCGAGCTCGAAGGATGGACCAACGACCGGCTCGTGGCGCCGCGGCTGCGGCGGCTTGCGAGGTCCGACTGGGTCTACGGTCGCCCCAACGCCAGCGTCGTGATGGCCGCGTTCCTGCACGGGGCGCCGCAGGGGAGCCGGTTCGCCGGCCCGGACCTCGGCGCTTGGTACGCCGCGAGCGCGCTGGAGACCACCGTCCTGGAGCTGGTCAACGGGATCCGCCGCGAGATCGCCCTGAGCGCGCTCCAGCAGAAGACGGAGGAGCTGCGCGAGTATACCGCTCACCTCGAGGGGGAGTTCGTCGACATCCGCGGCGCGCGCCCGGACCTGCACGACCCGGACCCCGCGACCTACCCCGCTACCCAGGTTTTCGGCCGGTCCGTCCGGACGGGCCCTCATGACGGGATCGTCTATGACAGCGTGCGGCACCCGGGCGGAGTCAACTGGGTCTCCTACCGGCCGACCCGGATCCTCGACGTGCTCCAGGCCCGACATTTCCGGGTCGTCGTCCCCCGCTCCGGGAAGGTCCTCGTGGAGCAGCTGGGGCTGCCCTGAACGATCCCGGACCGCTCCCGCCACGCGACGCTCCTGACAGAGCCCGAGCCGCTCCGCTGAACCCCACAGGTGACCCTCATGGCAGACCACGCCCCCTCCGCCCCCTTTCCGGCCTCCTCGAGGACGCACGGCGCCTGCTCGTGGAGACGGGGCCCTGAACCGGCTGATCCACGTGAACCGGTCCGCCAAGCGCGCCAGCGTCCTCGAAGTGGTGGGCGAGCGCAGCGCCGACCTCTTCGATCTGTTCCGGACGAGCGGCAAGAGCATGCGCTTCCAGCCCGCCGAGGAGGACGAGACCCCGCCCGGGGCGGACAAGCTCGCCCTGGTGATAGAGACAGCCCGGACCGGCCGGTCCGGCCAAGAGCTGGCAAGGTGGCCATGGGAACGAGCGAGACCATGAACCAGACCGGGTTTACCGGAGACGTTGGAGTTCGTCACTCAGCGGCTATTTTAGCCGTGAGCTCTGCGTTGTAAAAGTTCCTTTCTGCGGTTGCGGGTGAGATATATCCGAGCGGTCCAAAGAGGCGTTTCGTGTTGTACCAATAGACCCACTGCAGGGTGGCCATTTCGACGTCCTTCTTCCCAGACCAAGGCCCCTCATGCTCGATGACTTCGGTCTTGTAGAGGCCGTTGATCGTCTCTGCGAGAGCATTGTCGTAAGAGTCTCCAACGCTGCCAACCGAGGCACCGATTTTGGCGTCTTCAAGACGTTCAGTATACTTGATGGACAGGTATTGAACGCCGCTATCACTGTGGTGGGTGAGCCTGTCACGATCCGGATTTCGGGCAGCAAGCGCCTGGTCAAGAGCGTCTAATACCAACTTGGTATTGGGCGACGAGGAGACCTGCCAACCAACGATAAAGCGGGCAAAGACATCGATAATGAAGGCAACATAGACGAAACCCACCGCCGTCCGCACATATGTGAAGTCGGCCACCCATAAAATGTTGGGCGCAGGCGCGTTGAACTCGCGGTTCACCTTATCTTCTGGGCAGGGCAGAGCCGGGTTGCTGTGCGTGGTCTTCTTGCCCTTTCCGCGGGTAACACCCTGTATTCCCGCGCCTTTCATCAAGCGCACAACTGTACAACGCGCCAAACCCTCAATCTCTGCGGCAAGATCGTGCCAGACTTTCACCGCGCCGTAACGCTTGCCACTGGCTTCCCAGCAGGTTTTGATCTTCGCTGCGAGAACTGCATCGCACTGCGCTCGAAGGGACGCTTGGGACGGATCACGCTTGACGGCCTAATGGTGATAATAGCTGGATGGCGCGACCGGCAAAACCCTGCAGATCGCCTCGACGCCATAGTTCCCACGATGATCGCCAATGAAAACAATCATCTCTTCCATTGGCGGTCGAGGTCCGCCGCCGCGAAAAAAGCCGACGCCTTACGCAGGATCTCGTTGGCTTGCTTAAGTTCGCGGTTCTCACGCTGAAGTGCCTTGAATTCATCCCGTTCCGACTGGGTCAAGCCATCGCGTGTCCCATCTTCAACCGCCTGCTTGTTTACCCAGCCCCGTAACGTATCGCGGCTGCATCCAAACTTCTCTGAGATCGAAGCAATCGCCTGCGATCGTGATTTGTAATCCGCTTCATTCTCCAAGACCATGCGCACCGCACGTGCGCGCACCTCTGTCGAAAAACGGTTCCCAGGGTTTCCCTTTTCCATAGCTTACCTTCCGAGCTTTTGGCTCTCCGGTAAACCCGGTCTGTTTCACCACAATGCATCGACCGATGCTTGTGCCGAACGGGGAAGAACCAGGCAAACATTCTTAGGATGGGATCGCCGAACTATATTTGTGTGCGAAGCAGTCTGTCGATAGACCCCTTGGGCATAGGTAAAATTTGCTACACACTGTGCTACACAATTCTTCGGAGGTCGATATCTATAATATTGTTTTATTTGATTTTTATTATTGAAGCGCGCTAAACCGTCGGACTGTCTCTCCGCCATTTTTCTTCTATGGCAAAAGTATCGACGTCCTCAGCCTCGAAGGCTGCGGGTTACGCTGGTGGCGAGAAACGCCAGTGCGGCCACGCATACGATGGATGGTCCGGCGGGTGTGTCGAAGACGTAAGCGGCGTTCAGGCCAATCAAGGCCGATAACGCCCCGATCATACCGGCTGTCAAAGCCATCTGTTCGGGTGTGCGCGACAATGGGCGGGCCGCTGCCGCAGGTATGATCAACATCGCGGCAATCAGCAGAACACCGACCACCTTGATCGCGACGGCAACCGTGATGGCAAGTGCCACGGTCAGGAACAGTTGTTCCCGCTTCGGGTCGATGCCGCTGGCATAAGCCAGCTCCTCGCTCAGGGTGGATGTCAGCAAAGCGGACCATCGCCACGCCATCAACCCGGCGACCAAGCCAGCGCCCCCCCAGATCACCGCAAGATCGCTGCGGGATACGGCAAGGATGTCTCCGAAAAGATAGGCCATGAGATCAATGCGGATCCCCGACAGGAAGGACACGGCGACCAACCCGAACGCAAGTGCCGAATGTGCAAGCACGCCCAGCAGCGTGTCCATCGCATAGCCGCGTCCTGACAGCAGCGTCACCGTCAACGCCATCACAAGTGCCACCGCCATGGCTCCGGCAAAGATCGACATCTGCAAGGCAAGCGATAGCGCCACGCCAAGAATCGCGGCATGGGCGGTGGCATCCCCGAAATAGGCCATGCGCCGCCACACAACAAAGCTTCCCAGCGGGGCAGCGGCGACCGCCACCCCCACCCCGGCGAGAACCGCACGGGTCATGAAATCATCCAGCATTATTCTGCCGCCTCGGTTTCTTTCCTGTGATCATGTGGCCCATGATCGTGGTCGCAGGATTCGTCATGGGCATGATCGTGTTCGTGTCGGTAAAGCGCCAAAGCACCGCCTGTGCCGGTGCCGAACAACGCCCGATATTCCGGCGCCGCCGATACGATTTCGGGTGTGCCTTCGCAACAGACATGACCATTCAGACACACCACCCTGTCAGACGCACTCATCACGACATGCAGTTCGTGGCTGATCATCAGAACAGCACAGCCCGTGCGCTGGCGCACCCGTTCGATCTGCAGATAGAACGCCGCCGATCCGGGTTGATCAAGCCCTTGCGTCGCCTCGTCCAGTAACAGCAAATCCGGCCTTTCCATCAGGGCACGGGCCAACAGCACACGCTGAAACTGCCCCCCAGACAGGCTGGACATCTGCCGGCCCGAAAGATCCGGGACCCCGGCCTCGTCCAACGCTTGGGCACAACTGGCTGTCTTGTGGCCACCGGGAAGACGCAAGAACCGTTCGACCGTGATCGGCAGGGTCGGATCAATATGAAGTTTTTGTGGGACGTATCCGATCCTCAAGTCCGACTTGCGCGTGATCTGGCCAGTTTCCGGACTGACGGCACCGATCAACGCCCGCAAAAGCGTGGTTTTCCCCGACCCGTTGGGACCAACAATAGTGACGATCTCGCCGGGTTCGATGGTCAATGAGACATTGCGCAACACTGTGTTTGCGCCGTAGCCGACACTGATCCGCTTTGCCGTGATCAAGCTCATGTCTCAACCTTCTCAGCGCAGCTGGGGCAAATGCCTTCGGCTTCGAGCATGGTGCGTTCGATCTGGAACCCGGCAGCGCGGGCCATGTCACCCAACCCCTCGCGCGAGGGCTCTGACTGCGCCTCGGCCACGGATTGGCACATGCGACAGATCATGAAGGCCGGAGAATGGTCGGCACCGGGATGGGCACAGGCGATAAAGGCGTTGAGTCGTTCGATCTTGTGCGCAAACCCGTGTGCCACCAGAAATTCAAGCGCGCGGTAGGCCACGGGCGGTTGCGATCCAAACCCGGCATCGCGCAGCCGGTCGAGCATTTCATAAGCCCCAATGGCCCGGTGTTCCTGCAATAGGAATTCAAGCGCCTGACGACGCACCGGCGTAAAACGTAAGCCGTTTTCGGCACAATGCGCATCTGCAGCCGCAAGAGCTGAGGCAATACATCCGGCATGATCATGCCGTTCAAAGCCAACCGGCTCGGATGCCGTTGATTTCGATGCGTTATCGCCACTTGTCATGTTATTACATTTCCAGTATTGAACTTGTAACGTTATAAGATCACATGGAGTTCCCGATGTCCAGAAACCTCTTGCCCCTGAGCCTGTCGGCCACCCTTCTTGCAAGTGCCGCTTGGGCAGATGTTCCGAAGGTCGCAACCGATATCGCCCCGGTGCATTCGCTCGTGTCACGCGTTATGGACGGCGTTGGCGAGGCAAGCCTGATCGTGCCATCGGGGGCCACGCCGCATGAATACAGCCTCCGCCCATCTGAAGCTGCCGCGCTTCAGGATGCCGATCTTGTATTCTGGATCGGTCCCGATCTGACACCTTGGATGGAAAATGCGATTGAAACCCTCGCTGGCTCGGCAACGGTTTCGACATTGATGGAAACTGATGGCACGCTGGAACTGCCGTTCCGTGAAAGCGCCTTGTTCGAAGCGCATGATCACGACGCCAAGGACGACCACGGGCATGATGATCACGCGCATGACGAGGCGGCCCATGATCATGAGCATGATCATGACGACGACCACGCAAAAGACGACCATGCAGATGACGCGCACTCCCATGACGATCACGGGCATGACGATCACGGGCACGACGATCACGCTCATGATGACGAAGGACATGCCGGACATGCCCACGGCGCCCATGATCCACATGCGTGGTTGTCACTCGACAATGCATCGGTGTGGCTGAACGCGATTGCCGCGCAGTTGTCTGCTGCCGACCCCGAAAATGCAGGGGCATATTATGCCAATGCCACAGCGGCTCGCGAAGAGTTGGACAGCCTGAGGACCGAGGTCAACGCGATCCTCGATCCAGTGCGGCGGCAGAACTTCATCGTGTTCCATGACGCATATCAGTATTTCGAAAACACATTCGATTTCCCCGCCTCCGGCGCGATCTCGTTCTCGGATGCGACCGATGCCAGCCCTGCCCGGATTGCAGAGATTCAGAACCGAGTCACAGAACAGGACATCCGCTGCGTGCTGTCCGAACCACAATTCGATCCCAAGATTGTCGCAGCGGTCATGGACGGTTCCGAAGCCAAGACAGGTGTTCTTGATCCCTTGGGTTCCGATCTCGATCTTGGTGCCGATCTTTACGGCAACGTCGTGCGCAACCTTGCGCGAGCGTTGGCGGACTGTTTGCAATCCTGACGCAAAGGCCACTGTGTCTTGAATTGCAAGGCACGGTGATGGGATGGACATGTCTCATAATCGCGGGAAAACCAGCCTCAAACTGACACGACGCCAAGGGCAGCCGATGCGCGAGTATGATCGGTTGCCTTCGGAATTACGCCAGTGGCTGACAACGGCCGTGCTGCCATGGCGACCTGCTTCGGTCAAACGGGCCTTTGATCGTGCCTTTATCCGGACGCGAGACGCCCGGCGCGCATTGGAAGAGCTGGATGATCTGCAAGCCCGCCTGATCGCCAAGGATGTCAGACGGGTTTGGGGGCCGGATCATCCGATGCTGGCGGATATCTCATCGGCTGAACAGCACCACCATCGCACAGAATACCCCCGAGGCAGGTCCGCCTAAACCGCGACTTGTGCCAATGCGCCCAGATGCCCCGGTAGGTCGCGATAACGTGCGACAGGGCGCACCGGCCGACCATACGTGGTTTCAGCCTTTGCGGGCACAAGGTCGGGAAACAGCGCGCCCAATTCTGTCCGGGCTTGGAGGGCAAGCCCTTCGATTGCCTGAGGTCCGGGATAAAAGCTTTCGGTCGCGGCACCGTTCGCAAAGATGATTTGATGCACCTCGAAGGCCAGGTGAAAATAGCAGACCTGGCGACAGCCATGCATGACACGCGCCTTGCCTCCGCGCATCCGAGCAAGATGCGTGGCGCGCACAAGAGTTTCATCACCACCATCAGCGCGGAAGAGCACGGCATGTTGCGGCGACACGATCAACGGTGCATTTGCGCCGATAAGGTCGGGCGCAAGGCGGATCGGGCGCAGTTTGGGTGCACGGGTCAGATCAGCCATGCCAAGTCTGCGCGACGCGACCCAAACCAGTGGTTGTGGACCGTTGTCGCGGGTGATCACAAGATCCCCGGGCGACAGCCGTTCGATCGGCACCTCACCCCGAACTGTGAGGATCATCGTGCCCTTGGCGAAACAGACCACGCCAGTATTATCCGTGGCGAAAAAGCTGCTGTCCGCCGTCGCGCCGGTGAACACAATTCCGTCCCCGGAGTCGAATTCGGTATTGTCGGAGTAGTCAGTCGTATTGCCCTTGGTGTCTGTCGTGTTGGACTGGTTCAGAACACCGTCATCGGCTTGGTCCGCCCATACTTCGAAAATGCTGTCATAATAGCTCGACAGGTCGATGTAGTCGTTATTGCTTGCGTCCCCGTCCAACAGCGCACCGGTGTTTCCAGTATTGAAGTCGCTAATCGTGTCGAGACCATCTCCCTCAAGATAGATGAACGCATCGTTTCCAAGTCCACCGGTCAGAATGTCGTCTTCACGACCGCCATTGAGCGTATCATCGCCTGAACCGCCGGTGATCGTGTCGAAACCGCGCCCGGCTTCAAGTGAGAGACCGCTTGAATCAAGCGTCGCGTCGATGGAATCGTCATTGTCCGAACCGCTGACCGCTTCGATTTGGCTGAACGTTCCGCTGTCGCCATCGGCATCCGAATAGACACCCGCTTCGTCGCCAGTAAACCTGACAGACACCGCATCATTGGCAACATCAAAGGCCAAGCGATCGATATCGGTCCCGGACGGGTCTTCCCCTCCGATGACCCTGGCAGATCCGTAGCCGGCCTGAATAACGTCAGACCCTTCACCACCGTCAAGCGTCGCGTTCCAGTAGCTGTCGATCAGGGTATCGTCGCCTGCTCCACCTAGCAGCGTATCGCCGATGCCCGTGTTGTTGCCTGCAATAAGGAGGTCATTGCCAGCACCCCCCACCAGCGAGTCATCTCCGCTGCCTCCATCCAGAGTATCGTTGCCATCACCCGCAAAAATGGTGTCGGCCCCAGCCCCGGCACTGATGTTGTCATCGCCTGCTCGGGCAACGATGTCGTCATTGCCGTCACCGCCAAAGATCGTGTCATCGCCGTCGCCGGTATCAATCGTGTCGTTGCCCGCGCCACCGTCATAGTAACGGTCGGTTACACCCAGCGGGTCAGCCCCGTATGCCACCAGAAGGTCATTGAAGGATGATCCGGTGACCGAGGTCATGCCACCATAGTCATAGAACACGACGTCATAAGCCGCGAGACTAGCGTCGAATGTGCCGCCTGCGCCCCATGCCCCTTCGAAACCGTCAGCGTAAGAGAAGGTCAGCGTTTCGCCGGCACCACTGGTCGCTGTCCCGCCGGTGCCGGATGTAAAGACGATGTCAACGGGCGTGGTGACATTGTAAAAGCTCAAGAATTCGCTGAGTCTGCCATTGTCGACGGCAATTTCATCACCACCCAACTCGATGACCGAACCGTCGAACCCGTCAGCGACATACACGCTGTCGCGGCCCGTTCCGCCCACGACCGTATCGACGCCTCCGCCCACGACAAAGCGATCGTTGCCTGCGCCGCCAAGCATGCTGTCATCGCCTGCTGCGCCATCGATCCTGTCGTTCCCGTCACCGCCGTCGAGGGTGTCATTGCCAGCACCGCCATTAAGCGTGTCGTTTCCGCTGCGTCCCTCGATCCAGACGCCCCCGCCATCTGCGGCAGCCTGTGCGACATCAGCCCCTTCGGTCAGGATCAGATGTTCGATTTCGCTGAAGCTGATCGTGTTTGTGCCATTGGTGATCGTACCAGCTTCGTCGCCGGTATAATTTACCGTGACCGGCGATGTAACAGCGGTCAGGTCGATAGTATCGAGATCGACCGCACCTTCGCCGCCGACAATCGTATCGAGGCCAAAGCCGTCCTGAACGACAAACAGGTCCGAGCCGCCAGCCCCCAGCAGGCTGTCATTGCCCAAGCCGCCAAGGATCGTGTCATCCCCGAGACCACCATCAATGATGTCAGCGCCCGCACCACCCGCGATGCTGTCGTCACCGAATTCACCGTAGATGGTGTCGTTACCCGCGCCGCCATCGATCGTGTCGTTCAAGCCGTCTGCGCCGTAAATAACGGTTTGATTGCCCCCTTCGATGAGTTCGAGATAAAACCCGTCGGGTGTTCGCAGGATGTAGTTATCGCCCGTTGTTGCCGCCTGTGTGACGGTCTGACCAGCATTGATGCTCTGCCGGAATTCGAGAACACCACTGGAATTGAGGAACCACAGCTCGATCGGTCCTTCGGCCGTATTCGTCACTGTCAGCGTGGTCGCGGTGCCCACGGTCGATGGGTAATCCGCGAGGTTGAGCCACATGTTGTCGCCGCGGATGTTGTCGTCGCCGTCGCCGCCCAAAAGGCTGTCCGACCCGCTGCCCCCCGCGATGCTGTCGTTGTCCAGACCGCCGTCAAGCGTGTCAGCCCCGGTATCGCCGGTCAGCGTATCCGCACCGCTGCCACCGACAATGCTGTCATTTCCGGCTTGGCCCTTGAGGTAATCAACCCCTGCACCGCCATCAATCGTGTCATTCCCGGCACCCGCATGAACCGAGTCGTTGCCGTCTTCACCATAGAGTCTGTCGGCACCGGAGCCGCCTATGAGTGTGTCGTCTCCGCCTTGCGCGTAGACACTTACGCCTGCGGTATCGACTGATGCGTTATACGTATCGGCGTAGCCCGTTCCCGACGATTGTTCGATCCCGGTGAATGTGCCGCTGGCCGTGGTTGCGTTGAAATCGTACGTCCCTGCGCCGTCGCCTGTCCAGATAACGGTGACACCTGCCGTGCTTGTCGGCGTGGCGAAGACGAGTTGGTCATACCAGCCGCCACCATCAATACGGTTGGCACCGTGATCGTCAGAGACCGCGATGACGTCGTTACCGTCACCGGCATCAAGCGTATCAGTCCCGCCCCCTGACTCAAGATAGTCTTCGCCCGCCCCACCCGACAGGCTGTCATCCCCATTGCCAGCGATCAGCCGGTCCGCTCCGTCGCCCCCAAAGAGCGTATCATTGCCGTTGCCACCGAGGATCGTATCGTCGCCGAGTTCGCCGTAGAGAACATCATTGCCGTCGGAACCATCAATCGAATCGTTGCCCGCCCCGGCAAGCACGAAATCGGCACCGCTGGTGATGGAGTCCCCTTCGCCATCGACGTAACCCGAGGTCAGGGTAATGACGTCATTACCCGCAGTCCCATCGACCACGGTTTTGAAATCGCCCGCGATCCGGTCGGCCGCTAGGTCGCCGACGTCGCTGAGTACGGAATTGAGGCTGAGCGAGGTGATCGGCTTGGCCGTAAGCGCGGCCTGATCGGCATTCAGCGCCAGTTCGGGCGCGAGATAGGTGTTTCCGTTGACGTCCTGAAAGACAACCGCAGAAATCGTCGCGGTTGTCCCGTCGAAATATGTGAAGGTGGCATCATAGACGGAGATCGCGTCAAAGTTCTGAGCCGTGCCACCGTTGATCCGAAATGAATCGTATTCAGCAATCAAACCAAGAAAATCACGGTTGTCCGTGTCGTAAGTGGTGTTCTCATCAAAGCCGGTAAAGTTTGCAGACAGTGTCTGAACGTTCTCGCTCAGGGGATTGTCAGCCGTGCCATAAACGCCCAGCAAACCTGCCGCGTTTTCAGCAACTTCGTTGCCCTGGATCGTGTCGATCAGGGGCAGAGTGCCTAGAAAAATGACGTCGAACGTGGTGGCCATGACTGCTGACTCCGGGGCGGGGCTCACGGAACCAAACGGTTATAAAGCACCCACTCTTATGGAGTTTTGGAATATTTTTTTTCTGCGCTCCTCCTGCGTGTTCGCAGGCGCGCACCTGGCCAAACGTGCAGTCGGACGATGCGGATATCTCGCGTTCGGAAGTTTGGTCTTTCGTCGTTGCGGCCCGTGCAGCCCCACACCAAAGCGTCTTGCCGACACTGCGCATGGCAATCACCGCCAAAGCTCAGGTTTCAGCAGGCCAATTGTTCCCCAAGATGGCCGTGTTCGCAGATCACTCAGGCTGACAAATCTCGTTCCGCATCACGGCAAGCCCAGTACGCCAGAGCAACCCCGCAATGATCGCCCCAAGCAGCAACAACAAAGCCCAGCCGATGCCCGCGAAGACGGGTGATCCCGACAAGACAGCGTAGCGGAAGGATGCAATCGTCATTGCCGCGACGGGAAAGGACAGCGCCCAAAAGGACAATGCGAATGGCAAGCGTAACAAACCACGCGATTGGATCAGCACCAATGCCGTGAAGAACAAACCCAAATTGTACAGAACGCGTCCAAACGGGTCGAGGATGCCTCCGTTCAACTGTACCCAAGCCAGAAACGCCACTGCTGGTGGTGCAATCAGGATCGTCAATGTGGGACGTAGTTTCCCGGGCAAGGGATCGTGAAAGACCAGCCGGTTGAACACCAGCGTCAGCAGCACGATCCAGAACATCAGGCCGACAGCAAAGAAATACCAGCTTGCCTCCACAAACCCCAGCGACACACCCGCAATCGGCGCAATCACATTTCCCACCGCCGGGATGAACCACGCAGGCGACATCTGCCCTACGCCAAAGCCGCGATGGCTGATCCAGCTTGTCACGATGGCCAGCGTCAGCATCGCCTGCGCCACGGCTCCGATCCCCCAGATGATCTTTGCCAAATCGGGCATTGTGCTGCGCAAAGCAATTGCCACCAACAGCAGCGAAATGCTGATCGCTGGAAAGAAGGCAAGCTTGATCGGATGGTTCCATTCCGCCGCAACAGCAGCTGGATGGCGAACCGCTTTCATCGCGTAAAATACGGCCTGTGTCGCAAAGACCAAAACGGCGAACAAAGCGATCATGTGCCCGGCCTGCGCAAAGCCCGCCGCCTCGACCGCAAGCGATGTGCCCATCAACCCCATAACCGCGCTGAAGAACGCCACCGGGAAATGCTCAAGCCGGTGATGCGTGACCGGGGTCTCGGTTGATGTCTGTGTCATCTCTTGGTCTCCTCACACGGGTCGTGGTGATGGGCAGCCTACTCGGCCGCATTGTCCGTGTCAGCAGGCGGCACCATTGCGCGCCATGCATCATATTGCGACAGGAACACGCGCCCGTTCAGTTCGTGCACGAAATGGGTGGATTTCAGACGATCCATCACCGGGCCCTTCACCTCGGACAGGTGCAAGCCGATGCCCAGTTCGGTGAGGCGCTGGTTGATCGCCTCAAGGCTTTCCAACGCCGAGAAATCCACCTCATTCACCGCCGAGAACATCAGGATCACGTTTTTGATCGCGCAGCCTTCGGATACGCGCGCCTGCACAAGGTCTTCAAGGAAACGCGCGTTGACGAAATAGAGGCTTTCATCCACCCGCAGGCTTAACACTGTCGGGTCAGTTTCCACGTTATGGCGGTGGATGTTGCGGAAATGCTGCGTGCCCGGCACCAACCCGATCTCGGCCACATGCGGACGCGAGGTCTTGTAGAGATGCAGCAGGATCGAGATTCCGACACCGGACGCGACACCCACTTCGACACCCATGGTCAAGGTCAGAAGGATCGTTGCCGCAACGGCTGTGAAATCGGCTTTCGAATAGCCCCATGTTTTCTTGAGGATCGAAAAGTCGACAAGGCTCAGGACCGCCACGACGATGGTTGCGGCCAGTGTCGCCGTAGGCAGAAAGTAAACCAACGGCGTCAGGGCGACGGCGGCAATGGCCAAACCCACAGCCGTGAACGCGCCCGCAGCGGGTGTTTCTGCTCCGGCGTCATAGTTCACAACCGATCGGGCGAAACCACCTGTGACCGGATAGCCCCCAGTAAACGCTGCACCGATGTTCGCGGCACCAAGCCCGATCAGTTCCTGATCCGGGTCAATCCGCTGCCGTTTTTTCGCTGCCAAAGTCTGCGCAACGGACACCGACTCCACAAACCCGATGATCGAAATCAGGATGGCGGGCATCAGCAGTTGGCCGATGAGGTCAGGTGACAAACTTGGCAAGGTCAGCGGCGGCAGGCCTTGCGGCACCTCACCGACGATTTTCACGCCTTTGTCGTTAAGACCGAACAGCCAGACCGAAATCGTTGTCACCGCAACCGCGGCCACTGGCCCGGCTTTCGTAAGAACATCCGCCAGCTTCGGCGACGCACCAAGCCGCCGGAGCGCAGGCTTCAACCCCTTGCGGACCCAGAACAGGAATGCCGTCGCAGACACCCCGATGATCACTGTAATCACGTTGGTCTCACCCAGATGCGCGCCAATCGACATCAGCAGTTCCGGTAAAGTGTGCCCATGCGCGGACACGCCCAAAAGGTGCTTCAACTGGCTAAAGGCAATCAGGATACCCGACGCAGTGATAAACCCCGCGATCACCGGGTGACTAAGGAAGTTCGCCAAGAAGCCAAGCCGTAGCACTCCCAACAAAACAAGAAACACGCCGGACAGGAAGGCCAGAGTCAACGCCGCTATGGCATAGCCTGCAGTTCCCGCGTCGGCCACCTGCCCGACCGCCGATGCCGTCAGCAAGGACACCACCGCCACCGGCCCCACGGCCAAGGCGCGGCTGGTACCAAAGATCGCATAAAGGATAATCGGTGCGATAGAGGCGTAGATCCCCGCTTCGGGCGGCAATCCGGCCAGCAACGCATAGGCCAGCGATTGCGGAATCAGCATGATCGTCACGATCACCGCCGCGATCATGTCATTGGAAAACGCGTTTCGATCATAGGTCCGCCCCCAGTCGAGGATCGGAAAATAGCCGCGGAGGTGGTTGAGCATGGGTCTTCTCGAATTGGGAGCGGACAGAGCCATTTGACCCTGCCCGTCACGTGTGTTGCGCGGCACAAACAGGCCGTGTGATACGGTTTACTCAGCGGCGACCTTGATCTTCTCGGGTTTGGCCATCCATTCCTTGCCCTTGAGCATCGCCTTCCAATAGATCGGTGGCAGCAGCTTTTCTTTAAGCCACCAAGCCGCCCTCGACGGTTTGGTGCCGTCGATCAGATAGCTTGGAAAGCTCGGCTTAAGCGCCCCGCCATAGCCGAATTCAGCCAGCACGATCTTCCCACGCTCCACCGTTAGCGGGCACGACCCGTACCCATCATATTGCGCCACGGCAGACCGTCCCCGGATATCCGCCACGATATTGTCCGCCACGGTTGGTGCCTGTTTGCGCGCCGCAGCAGCGGTTTTGGCATTGGGTGCGTTCATCACATCGCCCAGCGACCAGATGTTATCATAGCGCGTGTGGCGCAACGTGGCTTGATCGACATCAACCCAACCGGCGGCATCTGCCAAAGGCGACACGCGGATGAAGTCGGGCGCGGTTTGCGGCGGGCAGACATGCATCATGTCGAACTCCACCTCTACAGTGGTTGGATCGGTGTCCGGTGCATTGACCGCAAATGTCGCTTTTTTCGCTGGGCCATCGACCGCGATCAGGTTGTGGAAAAAGTTGAGAGAAGCATCGTATTTCTTGACGTATTCCATCAGCGCCGGAACGTAATCCTTGACCCCGAACAACACGCCACCCGCATTCATGAACTGGATGTCGACGTTCTTGAGCGCGCCATTTCGGAACCAAGCATCGCCCGACAAGTACATCGCTTTCTGCGGCGCGCCTGCGCATTTGATCGGCATCGGCGGTTGCGTGAAAAGTGCGCGACCTTCCTTCAACCCTTTAACAAGTTCCCACGTATAAGGCGCGAGATCGTAACGATAATTCGAAGTGACGCCATTGCGGCCCAGGGTTTCTTCCAGACCTTCGATCTTGCCCCAGTCCAGTTTGAGACCCGGACAAACCACCAGCCGATCATATTTTACAACACGGCATCCATCGAGGATCACTGCATCATTCTCTGGCTCGAACGCTGCCACAGCGGACTTGATCCAATGTACGCCCTGAGGGATCAGCGACCCCATCGTCTTGGCTGTATCCTGCGCATCAAAAATGCCACCACCGACCATGGTCCAACCCGGTTGGTAATAGTGAATATCTGCAGGGTCGATGATCGCCACCGACAGGCCCGGTTTACGCGCCTTGAGGCTGGCCGCAACGGATACGCCCCCGGCCCCACCACCAACGATCACCACGTCGAACTTTGCATCGCCAGTATCTGTCGGTGTCTTGCCACCATTGGCGATCCGTCGCGCAACGCCGTTCATGTCGTAGCCCGCCGCCTTTGTCGCGCCGAGGATATCGGCCATCGGCAGCGCCTTGGCCTGGCTTAGTGACCAGAGCGTGGCTGACCGCGTGCCAGAGCGACAATAGGCCAGCACCGGTCCCGGCAGGTTTCGCAGCGCAGCGCCAAAGGCCACCGCGTCTTCGTCCTGCACCAATCCGGTCTGCACTGGCAGATAGCGCATCTCAAGTCCCGCCACTTTGGCAGCGGCCTCGATCTCCTCATGGGTCGGCTGATCCGGTCCTTCGCCATCAGGACGGTTACAGATGATCGACCGAAACCCCGCTTCTTTCAGCGTGGGAATATCGTCGATGGCGATTTGCGGGCTCACGGTGAGCGCATCGTTGATCTTGTTCAGTAGCATTGCGAAGGTCTCACCTGTTTGCATGGAAAGATGTGGCGGCATACTGCCGCCACATGGGTTCACTGAATCAAAGCGCGTTCACGGGCACTTTGAGCATCGGGCGACCATCCTTGTCGCGCGGCACTTCGCCAGCCCGCATATTCACTTGCAGCGACGGAATGATCAGCTTGGGCATGTCCAAGGTCGCATCCCGCTCGGTGCGGAATTTGACGAAATCGTCCTTGGTCTTGTC
This sequence comes from Marivita cryptomonadis, assembly GCF_002115725.1. Lineage (GTDB taxonomy): Bacteria > Pseudomonadota > Alphaproteobacteria > Rhodobacterales > Rhodobacteraceae > Marivita > Marivita cryptomonadis. The sequence continues at coordinate 85,334 of NZ_JFKD01000016.1, read as the reverse complement.
ACCACCCACATGAATGTTGTGCGCTTTTTCTTCGCCCACCGTGGTTTCCCACTGGATGTCGCGGCCATTGGGGCCGTAATCGTGGCACATGAACAGGCGCATGTCGTCGGGCAGCGTCAGAACCTTTTGGATGCTGTCATAGAGCGTGGCTGCATCCCCACCCGGGAAATCGGCACGTGCCGATCCGCCATCGGGCATGAACAGCGTGTCCCCCACAAAAGCGGCGTTGCCCACCACATGCACCATGCAGGCCGGGGTGTGGCCCGGAGTGTAGATGGCAAAGGCGTCCATGTTGCCGATCTTGTAGGTGTCGCCATCTTCGAACAGCTTGTCGAACTGGCTGCCATCTCGCTGGAACTCGGTGCCTTCGTTAAAGACCTTACCGAACGTGTCCTGCACGACCATGATCTGCGACCCGACGCCGATCTTGCCACCCAGTTTGTCCTGAATGTAGGGCGCCGCCGACAGGTGATCCGCATGGACATGGGTCTCGATGATCCATTCCAGCTTGAGGCCGCGTTCCTGAATTTCGGCTATCAGCGCATCAGCGTGATCATAGGTGATCCGTCCGGCGGCGTAGTCAATGTCCATGACGCTGTCGACAATCGCGCAGGCGTCCGAGGTCGGGTCTTTCACGATATAGCTGATCGTGTTTGTGGCTTCGTCGAAATGGGCCGACACATCAGGTGTGACGGACATGTTGACGGGATACTGTGTCATTGGTGTCTCCTTTATAGATAAGCGAGATCGAGACGGATCAGGCGCGGCAGGTCTTGATGCCGATGACGGAATACAGCGGACAAATCCGTATCGCCGCGACGACCAGCATCACGATGCCGATCACGGCAGCGCCGTACTTGAAGAGCGCAGCATCAAAAAACGGCAGGCCGCTGGCAAAGGCCAGATACAGCAGCACAAGTCCCAGAATGGCGCGCAGGGCGCGGTCAAAAGTTCCAACATTTGTGGTCATGGCGTGATCCTCCAGAATCAAATCTGACTCTGTGCTACGCCTTTGACGGGCACCCTTCAGTGATATTGTCACCTAAGCCGTCACAAGATGCGATCGGCACGATTTTTATGACGGAACGCTTAGGCGCTTTCGGCCAACCGCGACAGGTTCGCACGATCCAGCAAGGTGATCTTGCCACGGGACTGGGCCACAAACCCACGCTTCTGAAAATCGTTCAGCACGCGCGAGATCACTTCGCGCGCCGTGCCCAGTTCGGTCGCCAGTTGCGAATGTGTAGTCGCAAGTTCGTCCTTGTCCGACGCAAGGCTCAGCAACCGGCCCGCCAAGCGCACGTCGATCCGCCCAAAGGCCACATCGTCGATCACGCGGAACAGATCCGTGATGCGCCGCGCATAGGCGGTCAGTACAAATTCGCGAAATTCCTTGGACGAGGCCATAAGCCGATCAAAGGCACCACGCGGGATCGCCACTGCCGTCACCTCGGTCTCTGTGACACCTTCCGCCGAATAAGGTTCATGCGCCAACAGGCAGGCGGTGGTCAGCACACAGCTTTCCCCGGCTTCGACCCGGTACAGAACGATGTCCCGGCCGCTTTCCGAAGTCTGTTGCACGCGGACACGTCCATTGAGCAGGAACAACAGGTTATCCGGAACCGCGCCCGGCCCAAAAACGGCCGTTCCCGATGGCACTTTGATCACAGCACTTTCCGCAACAAGCTGCGCCTTGACCGTGTCCGGCAAGCTGTTCAATCCGTGAAATCGTTCGATCCAGGCGGTGTCCGCCATCCGCTGCTCCCGTTCCGTATTCAGACGGACGCCATGAACCGACGGGCGATGCCCGAAGCCAAGGTTACGATGTCCGAGGCCCCATCATGCGATGGCGTCGAAGGGATTGTCCAGAACCCCGACAAGCGGCATCAGGAACGCGCCGGTCGCCGGATCAAGTGCTTCGGAATAAAGGCTTTCTACCGCTGACACTGCTGCAGTCAGGCTGCTTTCAGAACCAGTAAAGAGTTCCATGACAGCGCGTGCATCATCAGGATCAGACATCCCGCGATGTACCGCATACAGGGCACCGATATCCGTCTTGGAGGCAAGGAATTCCCGATCTGCAAGCTGTTGCGCGATAAATTCGGGTGTTGCATCCGGTCCGGGTGCGGCCTTGGCGCCTTCCAGAACACCAAGGATGAAGGTGTCGCGCCCGACACCTCCGGAATTCAAGGCGTTCAACCAGAAATCAAACCCGGCCTGATCCGGCACACGACCCAGCACATTGTCATAAACGGCAGTTGCAAAGCCTTCGTTCGACAGACCTTCTGAATAGGTTTCGCGGGTCTCGGGCTGGTCAATGAATAGCGCTGCCATCTCTTCAAGAGAGGTTCCACCGGAAAATGCCGTACCCCAGAAGTTCAGCCCAATCGCGTCGGGGGCGCGGTTGAAATACGCGACATAGAGTTCGATGAAACTTTCATGTTCAGCAGCCGTGAGCCCGGCCGGGCCTCCGAACTCTTGCAGATCAAGAGTTTCACGGGTCGCGTCTGTGTAAAATTCGATCACTTCTACATTGCGCAGCGTATCGGTCCCCGCCCCATCAGCGCGTCGGTCCTGAACAGTGATCTCACCCGTTGCGATGGTCACGGTAAAAGAGGATTGCTCGCCTTCGAAGTAAGCAAGATCAAGACCCTCGTTGCCGTCAATCGTATCGTTACCAGCAAATCCCTCAAGCTCGTCGTTGCCACCACCGCCGCGCAGATCGTTCGCATAGCGATTGCCGTTGATCCAATCATCAAACCGCGTGCCGGTCGCGTTTTCGAGATCGCCCATCAGCCACACCATTTCGGTTGGCGCAGAAGCAACCAGCGTATCGTTGAACTGACTGGAAGGCAGCGCAAAGCCCGCAAGTGTGTCCACTAGCGGGCTTGCCGCGAAATCTGGCATAAAGACCGTCCAGCCCTGAGATTGAGCCGATACATCGACGCGGTCGCTGCCGCTGGCATCCCAGATCGCGTAGTAGAAATCCTCGGTTGTCAGTACATGGTTTGTGTCACCAGCAAAGGTCGTGGTGTTCACGCCATAGAGATACTGCAGCCCCAACACATCCAGCACCATCGGCGTTGCCGGATCCAAACGTTCAAGATCGTCCTCGTATTGGTCCGAGTAGGACATGATCGTGAACCAATCGAGGTCCTGCACCAGCGTCTGATCGAGTTCGTCCAAGGTCGGACGCCCGGGGCTTCCATCGAACGGATGCTTGAGGCCAAGCGCGTGCCCAAGTTCGTGAATGACAGTGTAAAAGCCATCGGACCCAAGTCCAAAACTTGATGTCGCGATGATCTCACTCGAGAAGTTCAGAAAGACGTCGCCGCCTTCTGTCGCGTATTGTTCGAACTGCGTGAATGGCTCGGGCCCGGGGTAATAGGCATAGGCCAGAGTGCCATCACCCAGATCCGCATTGTCGAGCGTATAGACGATATCCGCACCTGCCTGCCCGGCGATATCAGGATTGCTGAAATCACCAAGATATTCGAATTCGACGTCGATGAATTGTTCGAACGACGCCAAGGCCGCTGCAAAGGTTTGCGTGGCCGCTGCGCGATCTTCCCAGACGTCATCGGCGTTCAGCCCGTCCGCAAGCGCCCAAGTGATGGTCGAGGATTCCGATAAGTCCCAGACATAGCCATCGACCAAAACGTCGATGATCGGATCACCAGTGGGTTCTATGATGAACGAAGTGAGAAACGCCATGTCAGTCTCCGGAGGGTACGTGTTCAATGATCGTTGTGCGCAACGCAGGTACAGACCCGCGCCGCACGGATCGTAACACAAATACTGCGTTTAAATTACGTTAACACCGCGGCATGTAAACATCTTTACAGAAGTCACCTTTGTTTCGCACAGCGCGGCACTCACACCATCCAGAACCCATTTTTCTTGATCTTCTGACGGATTGGCTGCTCTCGGCTGGGCAGATGATCCCGGTCGAACAGCGCACGCACTTTGTGTCCCCGATTTTGGTAGATCATGCGCTTGAACGGCTCGTAATCCTTAAGCAGTCGCTTGACCGGATTTGGCGCCGAGATCTCTTCCAGCAGGTCGACGACAGCGTCGCTTTCACGCGCATAGAGCAGCGGCATATTACGGTAATGCACCGTCGTTTGGCCATCGAGGTATCCCTCGGGCAACGCATCTCGCCCGCCACCGAACTTGTGGATCACAAGCGGCAGAGCGATCTGGTCGAGCCAGGGGGTAAGCTGCTGGCAAACAAGTTCTCGAGGCGGGTCAGTACGGATCGACAACGCCATCTCAAGAAAGGTTGTTCCAAAGACATGCGGGCATGAGAAGTAAAAGAAGCCTGCATTGAAATACAGATATCTGCGCCAGTATTCGTCCGGCTGATCAAGATCCAGTGAGCTTTCGAAATCCAGGCCAAAGCGGTCATACAGGGACTTCCAGATATCGGCATAGCCCGGCCCGTACAGTTCGATTTGCGGCCATGTGCCTTCCACCCGCAAGGACGCCGCCGGTTTGGAAAAATCGAAAGGGACATCTCCCAAATCACCGGTGACCAAGGTGTCGGTGTCGAAAAACACGAACGGTTCTCCCTTCGGCAAGGCGAACAACGCTTCGATCTTGTTTCCATAGGGATAATCGCTACCGAAATGCACGTTTTCGAATGGCACGATGGTCGCACCCTGTGCCGTAATCATCTCTCGCAATGGTTCTGGCCGAATAGCTGGATCGGTGTTCCATTTTGGCCCCGGACGCGGTTCGGCGACAAACAATCTGAACCGATTGTCCGTGGTGTTGCGCCGAAAGGACAACGCAAACAACAGCGCTTCATAGGCCAGACGACCCATCTGCCCGACGATCAAGACGTTGACTTTTTCGGGCTGTGCCAATTCAGGCGCCATGACACTCCTTCAGCGTACTGCTCTACTTTTTCGACCACTATAGGCACGCTCTGGGAACGCGCATAGCCCACAGATCACTCTGGTTTGATCTGGTATACAAGTGTCACATTGGCGCTGATGTTCACTTCGCCTTGCGCCATTGGAACAGCAGCATCCGCCATCCGCGCCATTCCGATGGTTTCCGCGCGCGGCACAAACGCACCACCTTCAGTCAGGCTGATCAAAGGCCCAAGCACAACATCGGCAGCGGTGGCAAGCAACTCTGCCCGTGCTCGGGCATCGGCAACCGCATTGACGCGCGCTTCGTTGAGCAACGGCTCGGGGTCGGACACTGTGAACTGAACCCCACCAAGCGTGTTGGCCCCGTCTGACAAAAGCGCATCCAGCAGAGTTCCCAATGCCTCCAGATCCCGCACCCGTACGGTCACCCGGTTTGATGCCTGATAGCCGTCGATCTTTGGACGTTGATCCGAAGCCGCGCGGTTCGACCAAAGCGGGTTCAGCGACAGATCCGAGGTCTGAACATCCCGTTCAGCCACGCCCGATCCGGCCAATCGCTCCAGAATCGCCGCAGTCACTTGGGATGTCTCGTCCATGGCGGCTTTGGCGGTGTCCGCTTCTGCCGAGGCGCCAACGGTGATCACCGCCATGTCTGGAACAACACGCACGCTTCCCTCTCCGGTCACGGTGATCTGCCCCAGTGTTTCGGCCCAAGCCGACGACATCCCGGCCAGCGCGATGAAGGCAACAAGCAAAGCTGTGGTTTTGTGCATGACGTCCTCTAAATCCATTCAAAGACCTGTCCAAGCATCCACACCCAAGCTACTGCAGACAAGCACAGAATTTTCCCCGCGCGAAAGATCGCCATCCCTGCTTCAACAGCCACTTAAGTGACTCCCATCCTTCGCCAAGGACTGCTAAAACATCGTCATGAAGCCAGACTTTGCCCTGACTCTTTCTTTCGAAGGCATCTCGCTCCTACGCCGCGTTGAACATGGTTGGGCGCGTGTTGGAGATGTCGCTTTGGACGCCTCTGATCTGCGCGGCGCGCTTGCCGCGTTGCGATCCGAGGCCGACCTGCTGTCGCCGGTGGCAGGACAGGTCAAACTCGTGATCCCGAACGAGCAGATAAAATACCTGTCGATCCCGGACACGGGCCAAACCGGCGACGCGTTGCAAAACGACATCCGAGCCGCGCTGGACGGGGCAACACCCTATGCGGTCGATGAACTGCATTTTGACTGTGCGCAGGCATCCGGAGCGATCCAGATCGCCGCCGTTGCAACGGAGACATTAGAGGAAGCCGAAAACTTCGCCGAAAACCACCATTTCGACCCGGTTTGTTTCGTCGCCAAAGCCGCAGAAGGCGATTTTTCGGGCGAGGTGTTCTTTGGTACGGCGAACCACTGGTCCGGGCCAGCACCAGAACGCGACACGCAGGCGATTGTCGTAGTCGAGGCTCCACCCGAGCCAGAGGTTGAGGACCAGACCTCCGAGGCCATTGAAGAGACGACCACCGACAAAGAATTCTCCGACGACGACCCGTCGACCGATGACGCTATCGCGGCAGACACAGGTGACGCCAGTGAAGCCGAGGCGCTTGCTCCGGGTGCTGCGGATGCCGACGCTCCTGCGCCGGTCAACGCAGAACCAACTGTTTTGCCAAGCCCAAGTGTTCAGCCCCCCGAAGCACCGCCTGCACCGTCCTTTGCGTCGATCCGCGCGTCGCGCGAAGTTCCGGAGCAAGCAGCGCCACCAGTGGCGCCAAGCATAGCTACGATCGAAACACCTGCCGCGCCCCGGTTCAAACTGGGTGGCGCGCGCAAATCAACGCGCGACAGCGATATCACGGCCCCCGTGCTTCAGGATGAAGCGATTGAAGACCCGGCAGAACGCAAGGGGTTTGGTTTTTTCAGCCGACGCAAAGCAGCCACGCCCGAGGAAGCACCCGCAACTGAAAAACCCGTCCCGCCACTGACCTCACCCGAAGCCGAGCCACAGCAGGCCCCAGCCAAACGGCACGATCCCGAACCTGCGCGCGCCGCAGTGGCCCGCATCGCGGCCATGCGCGCCGGTCGCAAACAAGAACCGACGCCGACCGCACCCGTGCAGGACGAACGCGCCCGGATGACAGTCTTCGGTGCACGCACCGAACCTCAGATCGGCGGCAAGCCACGTTTCCTTGGCCTGATGCTGACAAGCGCGTTGCTGATCTTCCTTCTCGCCGTTGCAGCATGGGCCAGTGTTTTTCTGGATGAAGGGCTGTCACGGTTCTTTGACCGCGAAAACGACACGCCTTCCATCGCGCGCCTGCCGGATGTTGAACTGCTGCCACTTGACGGGTCAATCACATCGGCGTCCGAAGAGGACGGTGTTCAACTCGCAGCCCTTGATGTGATCGACCCGGCCTCCGATGCCGCAGACGGGTTGTCGGATGTTTTGCCGCCCCCCGCGGCATTGACACCGGACGAGGCCGACGCCCGCTATGCAGCCACAGGCATCTGGCAGCGTTCGCCCGAAGCGCCCGCCACCCCAACACAGACGACGTTGGATGATCTATACGTCGCCTCGATTGACGGGCGCGTTCAGCAATTCGACGCCGTTGCCCTGCCCGGCACGGATATGCTGCGCAACGATCAGACCTACCTGTCTCAACCCAACCCGGCTGCGCCCGGCACACGCTTTGATCTTGATGACCGCGGTTTGGTGATCGCCACACCCGAAGGCGCTGTAAACCCGGATGGGGTTCGCATCTTTGCCGGACTGCCACCTGTTGTGCCGCCGTTGCGCACCCCAGTCGAGGTTATACCCGCCGCTCCGACCGACGGTCAGAGCACGGCAGTTGTAGCGCCGGAACTGGAACAGTTTCGTCCACGCCCAAGACCGGATGGGCTGATCGAAGGCAATGAGCGCGCACAATTGGCTGGACGGACGCTTGCCGAGTTGGCGGCACTTCGTCCTGCGGCGCGTCCTGACACACTGAAGGCCGAAGAAGAGCTCTCGCAACCCGACGCCACGCAATTCGCCGTGGTACAATCGGTGGCCCCGGTTACCCGCCCTCGCAATTTTGGCCAGATCGTCGAGCGCGCACGCGAGCAAACCCAAACCGCCCCTGCCGAAGTCACCCAAGTGGCGGCAGTTGCACCTCGAACAGTCCAACCCAGCATCCCGTCAACTGCCAGCGTTGCCCGACAGGCCACCGTGGCAAATGCCATCAACCTGCGTCGCATCAACTTGATCGGGGTCTACGGCAAGCCATCGAACCGCCGCGCGCTGGTGCGTCTGTCCAATGGGCGCTACCAAAAGGTCAAGGTCGGCGACCGGCTTGACGGAGGACGCGTCGCCGCAATTGGCGATAGTGAACTGCAATATTCCAAGAACGGCCGCAATGTCGTGCTGGGTATGCCCGACGGGTGATCAACCGCACGTCTTGCGAACAGATCAGGCACGCAACACGAAGTTGCTGTAAAAACTGGCAATTCTTGATCCATTCGGTTGCCATTCCGATGCAAAGACCGGCATGCTTGGACCAGTTCGAAAGGCACATTCAGAATGGGTGAGTTTCTCTTCCTCGCGTCGGTGTTCCTGCTGGCTGCCGTAATCGCCGTTCCCATCGCCGCGCGTCTGGGGCTGGGGTCGGTGCTTGGCTACCTGTTGGCAGGTGTTGCCATTGGACCGGGACTGGGACTTGTCGCAGACACCACGGATCTTCAACACTTCGCCGAATTCGGCGTTGTGATGATGCTGTTTTTGATCGGGCTCGAACTCGATCCGCGCGCGCTTTGGGATATGCGCCACAGGTTGATTGGCCTAGGTGGCCTTCAGGTGATCATCACCATGCTGGCCGTTATGGTCGGCGCAATCTATCTTGGTTTCGTCTGGCAAACAGCACTGGCGATCGGGATGATCTTTGCCCTGTCATCCACCGCGATCGTCTTGCAAACCCTGAGCGAAAAAGGACTGATGCAGACAAGCGGCGGGCGCTCCACCTTCTCGGTGTTGCTGACGCAGGACATCGCCGTTATCCCGATGCTGATCATCCTGCCCCTGCTTGCCGTGCCGACCGGTCCTTCCCTAAACCCTGACGGGTCGATCTCTCGCACGGCACTTGAACACTTGGACGATGCCCATGGCCACAGCATGTCCCTGATCGAAGGATTGCCCGGATGGGGCGTCACGCTCGTGACCTTGGGGGCTGTCGCCTTGATCATCGTAGGCGGGGTCTATGGCGCGCGACCGCTGTTCCGCTTTATCCATGCAGCTCATCTACGCGAAATGTACACCGCGCTGGCCCTGCTCATCGTGATTGGCATCGCATTCCTCATGACAGCTGTCGGCCTGTCCCCTGCCCTTGGGACGTTCCTCGCAGGCGTGGTTCTGGCCAACAGCGAATTCCGCCATGAACTTGAATCCGACATCGAACCGTTCAAAGGACTGTTGCTCGGCCTGTTTTTTATCACTGTCGGTGCAGGCATTGACTTCAGCCTCTTCTTCTCGGAACCAATCAGCATTCTAGGCCTCGCCCTTGGGATTATGTTCCTGAAAGGTGTGATCCTTTACGGGTTGGGACGTGCTTTCAAACTGCGCGGGCGGGATCAGTGGCTTTTCACCCTCGGATTGGCACAGGCCGGTGAATTCGGCTTTGTCCTGATCTCGTTCTCGCTCCAGCAATCCATTTTGCCGGGCTATATCGCAGATCGTTTGCTGTTGATCGTGGCCCTGTCGATGCTGATCACACCGCTGGCGTTTATCTTTTACGAATACCTGTCCAAACGCATGAAGGACGCGGATGGGGATATCAAACACGACACGATCGACGAACAAGGCACCGTGATCATCGCCGGAATCGGGCGCTTTGGGCAGATTGTCAATCGTTTGGTCCAATCCGTGGGCGCCAAGACAGTGGTGATCGACAACAACCTGCAAACCATACAATTGATGCGGAAATTCGGATATCAGGGCTTTTTCGGCGACCCGCTACGCCCCGACCTGCTACACGCCGCCGGGATCGACACCGCACGGGTTTTGATGGTTGCGCTGGACGATCCGATTGCAGCCGAGCGGCTTGTGACCTACGCGCGCCGCTTGCGCCCAGACATCCACATTGTCGCCCGCTCTCGCGACCGCACCCACACATACCGACTTTACCAAGCAGGTGCGAATGACATCGTGCGCGAACTGTTCGACAGCTCACTGCGCGCGGGCCGCTATGTGCTCGAGAATATCGGCTTGTCGGAATACGAAGCCGCCGAAGCGGAAAAGCTGTTCTACCATCACGACCGTTACACCGTGCGCGAATTGGCTGAACTTTGGGATCCAAATATCCCATCAGCGCAGAATGAGGCCTACATCGCCCGCGCCAAGGAACTGGAGAAAGAGCTCGAAGCGTCCCTGCTCAGTGCTCTTGAAAGTTCCAACAACGACGCGGCATAAAAAAGCGGCCCCCAAGATGGGGGCCGCTTTGTCTCATAAATTAAGTGCAGATCAGGCCGCAGCAGGTGCCCGCGACATGAGTACATCGCCAACCTGCTTGGACGCAGCCAGCTCATCCCCACCCGAGGTTGCCGCGACTTCGCGGGTCAGACGCTCGAGTGCGGCTTCGTAAAGCTGACGCTCGGAATAGCTCTGTTCGCGCTGGTCGTCGGCACGGTGCAGGTCACGAACAACCTCGGCAATGGCAATAAGATCGCCCGAGTTGATCTTCTGTTCGTATTCCTGAGCCCGGCGCGACCACATGGCCCGTTTGACCTTGGCTTTGCCCTTCAACGTCTTCATCGCTTGGCTCACCACGTCGGGCGAGCTCAGCGACCGCATTCCGATTTCCGAGGCCTTGTGCGTTGGCACGCGCAGGGTCATCTTGTCTTTCTCGAACGAGATCACGAACAGCTCAAGCGTGATGCCGGCGATCTCCTGTTCTTCGATGGACACGATTTGTCCAACACCATGCGCCGGATAGACAACATAATCGTTCGGACGGAATTCGGATTTTTTCGATTTGGTCATTCAGAACCTTCCTTGGCGTGCACCCATGCGACGCAGACAAAAAAACCGAACGGAAGGTTTGCTTCCGATCGTTTCATTCAGAGTATAAGACAAGCTTAAGTCAGCTTATTTGCCATACGCCAGCAACGGCGTGTGTCCCACAGGTGTCATTTGTAACCAGAGCATAACATAAAAATCGCCCACGCGGTAGTGGCACGAAAATCATGCGAAACACATTCAGTTTCAGATATTTAAGCGCTTTTCTTGATCCATCGAAACGACGATCAACGAATCATCATCCGCCTTCGCCGGGCGCTTCGGAAAAGTACTTGTCGAGCTTGCCGCTCTCGCCGTCCCGCTCTTCTGCGTCAGGCAACGGGTCTTTCTTGGTGATGATAACCGGCCAAAGTTCGGCATATTTGCGATTGAACTCGACCCACTTGTCCATGTCCGGCTCTGTGTCAGGCCGGATCGCATCTGCCGGACATTCTGGTTCACAGACACCGCAATCGATGCACTCGTCAGGGTGTATCACCAGCATGTTCTCGCCTTCGTAGAAACAGTCCACAGGACAGACTTCCACACAGTCGGTGTATTTGCAGGCAATGCAGGCATCGTTGACAATATAGGTCATGCGCGTCTTCCATCGGTCGTTCGCAAGCTAGCTAAGCCACTCGGAAAAATCATTCAAGAAGGTCTGTACGGGTTTGTTGCAAGGCGCGACGATCTTTCTTCGTCGGACGTCCCTTACCTTCGAAACGTGGCACTTGTTCAGCAATAGCCTCGCGCGGTTTCGGAGGGTCTAGGTCGTCGTAAAGCAGTTGCGCCTCCGGAGCTGGGCCCCGGCGTTCCCCCATGGCCAGCACCTTGATCACGCGAACGTCGTTGGCTTGCGGAAAGGTCAACACATCCAAAGCCGTCACCATATAGGCCGGTTTCGATATCGGCTGACCGTTCACGCGCAGCTTGCCCCCGGATACGATCTTGGCGGCAAGGCTGCGCGTCTTGAAAAACCGCGCATGCCACAGCCATTTGTCGATCCGAAGCTTCTGAACCGGCTCGGTCAACTCAGTCCTTGGTCTTCAGCCCCATGAGGGCCGCAGCAAAGGGGTTGTCGGGATCGATCGGCTTTTCCTTCTTGGGCGGACGCGCTTGGAAGGTCTTCGTCCCCGCATCACGCGGCGGTTGACCTTTGCCCTTGGGTTTGCCCTTGCCACGCGGACGGTCACCCTGCGGCTTGCCCCCGTCGCGGCGGCCTTTGCCAGCCCCACCGTCCCGGCGCGGTTGCCGGTCTGGACGGTTACCTCGCCAGGTGAAGGTGTAAAACTCTTCGGTCTCCGGTCCGGCCAAAGCCGCATCAGGCGCAGCACCCGGATCGATCTCGGTTTCCGAATTGGTCGGAACAGGCGTTTCTGCCACGGCATCGCTGGGCACGTCAGCCACTGGCGCAACGCCATCTTCGGGCATCGCTGCCGCAGCGTCAGAGACATCGGCCGCCTCAGGCGCTTCAGCAATTGCCGCATCGGCACCCGGCGCACCCTCCTGCGCCGCATCCATGACAGGAGTGTCTTCGACAGGAACGGCACCATCGATCGCCGCGTCCTGTTCAACTGCCACAGCGGCATTCGCTTCGGGCACGACAGCGTCGACAGCGCGAACCTTCTCGCGCTCGCCCTTTTCCGCCTTGTACCCCAGACCGCCCATAAGATCGGCGAACTGCTCCAAGGTCAGACCAGTGATCGACAGCATGTCCGGGTTCGCTTCGAACCCACCCCGGCTGTCCTGCGCACGCAGAAGGTCTGCCAGACGTTCCAACATGTCGATCCGGATCGCCCGGTCCCCCGCAGCGCGATATCCTGACACCGTGTGATGTTCGGCAGGCGTGCCCGCCATATTCGGCACTGTCACCAGCCCCGGAGGCGGTGCCTCGGGAAACACGTCCAGATTCTTCGCGAGGCTCCAAAGCACCAGCCGCAACCGCGTCGGCGCAGGCTTGAGCAAGAGCGGCATGAACACGGTGAACTGACCAAAGCGAAGCCCATGCTTGCGCAGCATTCCGCGTGCGTCCTGATCCAGCGCCTTTACGTCGTCCGCCACATCAGCCCGCGGCAGGATACCCATCGACTCGACCATGCGGAAGGCAAAGCCCCTCGCCAGACCATTCAAGGTCTCGTCTTTCTGGAGGTTGATCAGCGGCTCGAACAACGCCGCAATCTTGCGGTCGATGAAATGCTGTAAACGGCGCTGCACCTTGGCCGCCACATCCGCACCGGCCTCTTCATCGACAAAGGCCACGATACGCGGTTTCAACGGATCATCGCCTGCGGCAAGCTTGCCCACCGCCTGGTCGCCCCACATAAGGCCACCTTGCTCGGTGAAATCCATCTCGGTATCGGGTGCATTGTAGAACCGATCCGCCCGCAAATGGAAATGCGGAGCAAGCGCCTGTAGCGACGCCGTCTTCAGCGTCTTGGCTTCTTGCCCGGTTGCATCCTTGTCCTGGCGGAACCGGAACCCTTCAAGCCTTCCGACGAATTCGCCTTCGACGGTGACTTCACCTTTGTCATTCACTTCGGCCAAAAGGGCCTCCTTCTGTTTCAACCGCCGCAAGAGCACGGATGTGCGCCGGTCAACAAATCTCTGGGTCAGGCGCTCGTGCAGCGCGTCCGACAGTCGGTCTTCTACAGCGCGTGTTTGCTCACGCCAATGGCTTTCGTCATGCACCCACGCTTTCCGCTGCGCGACGTAGGTCCATGTGCGAATATACGCCAATCGTTTCGACAACGTGTCAATGTCGCCATCTGTCCGGTCGATCCGATTGACCTGCCGCCCAAGGAAATCATCCGGGATTGCTCCGCGTTGGTGCAAGTGTCCGTAGATAACTTCCAAAAGCCCAGCATGTTCCGCGTGGCTGATACCCCGGAAATCGGGAATCCGGCACACATCCCACAAAAGCTGCACCGATTTCGGATCCGATGCGCGGGCCTGAACCTCGGCAATCGTGCTCAGCGCCTTGAGCGCCTGTAGGTCGTCGGCCTCGCGGGCCTTGACCAGCAACTCGTCGTTCGGGCTGGTCTCGAGCGATGCAATCAGCGCGTCAATTGTACCAAAGCGCAGATCGGCATTGCGCCAGTTCAGCTTTTTCAACGGCGTAAAGCGGTGGTTGCAGATCGCTTCGGCCACCTCGTCGGCCAATGGCCCTGCCTCGCCGGTGACACCAAACGTGCCATGCGACATACCCCGACCGGCACGCCCTGCGATCTGCGCCAGTTCGTTGGGCATCAAGGGTCGCATCCGCCGACCGTCGAATTTGGTCAGAGACGAAAACGCGACGTGGTTGATATCCAGATTGAGACCCATCCCGATGGCATCAGTCGCCACCAGAAAATCCACCTCGCCGTTTTGATACAAATCCACCTGCGCGTTCCGCGTTCGGGGTGACAGTGCCCCCATGACCACAGCTGCCCCGCCCTTCTGGCGGCGCAACAGCTCCGCAATGGCGTAGACGTTCTCGACCGAAAATCCGACAATGGCCGTGCGCGGCTGCAAGCGGCTGATCTTCTTCGAGCCGGTATAGGACAGTTGGCTCATCCGCTCGCGGCGCACAAACTCGACACCCGGCACCAATGCCGCGATCGACCCACGCATCGTGTCGGACCCCATGAACAGCGTTTCCTGCAACCCTCGCATCCGCAAGAGCCGGTCGGTGAACACATGCCCCCGCTCGGGATCGGCACAAAGCTGAATTTCGTCTATCCCGACAAAGTCGCAGCCCATGCCTTCGGGCATCGCTTCGACCGTGCACACCCAATATTGGGCACGCGGCGGCACGATGCGTTCTTCGCCCGTGACAAGCGCCACTACGGACGGCCCCCGCGCGGCGACGATCTTGTCATAGACCTCGCGCGCCAAAAGACGCAACGGCAAGCCGATCATGCCGGTGCGATAGCCCAGCATTCGATCAATGGCGTAGTGGGTTTTGCCTGTGTTGGTCGGGCCAAGGATGGCCGCAACCCGCGCATGTCCGGCCATATTGACGTCCTTTGCCGTCCTGCTCGGGCGTCAGATGATCAGAGCGTCTGCCCATTCACCCGAAGCTCCAACCGCTCCAACGCGTCGATCACATCGGAATCGTGCGGTCGCAGGTTGAGTACCCGCGAATAGGCATCATACGCAAGGTGAGGTTTGTCGACCTGTTCGAATATCGCACCCAACCCGCGCAACGCGCCAAAATGCTCAGGGTTCAACGCCAATGTCCGCTCCAACGCATCCGCCGCCGGGCCAAATTGATCAGCACGATAATAGGCCAACGCCAACGTGTGCCAGCCTTCGGCAAAGTCGGGCGCATGGTCGGTCAAAGCGGTCAAGTGCTCCAACGCCGCGTCCACATTGTCGACATCCAGCGCATCTTGCCCCCTCTTGAGCAGCAGATCGATTGTCGCTGACCCGGATTTCGACCACTCCTGCCGCACTTGCCGTTCAAGCCGATCAGCAGCACGCGCATCTTCGGCCTGTGCCAATTGGTCCAACAGGTCGGTCGCTGCCGCGTCCTGCGCCTGCGCCGGACCCAGCATCATCGCTGATGATAGAAGAAATGCCGCAACGGCAGATTTGTGTTTGCGCATTGTGAACCTCATAACCACTCTTGAGTTTAGCGCGGGGTGTGGCAAATGCCAGCCTTGCAGATCAGAACGCGATCACGAAGGAGACAAGCGTATGAGCGATGTTGTGACACAGGCAGTTGCCGCCCTGAATGAAAAGCTGGCTGGAGCCGGCATTGACGGCACCGCACAATTCAACATCGAAGGCGAAGGCAGCATGATCGTGGATGACAGCGGCGCCCGCGAAGGCAGCGCCGATGCAGATGTCACTTTTAACGCCGATGCCGACACCTACCGCGAGATTTTTGACGGCTCACTCAATCCCACCTCTGCCTTCATGTCCGGCCGCCTGACCATCGACGGCGACATGGGCATGGCGATGAAGCTGGCCGCCAGCCTCGCTTGATGGCAGATTCCGCGCCCTATCGCGACGATCTGGCCGAAGGTCCGGACACCAATGCGTATTGGCTGCGCACCTCGGATGGGGTGCGCATCCGCGCAGGGCACGCGGCAGCGCCGGACAGCAAAGGCACGGTGTTCATTCTGCCGGGACGCACCGAATACATCGAAAAATACGGCCGCACCGCCAAGGATTTCGTCCGTGCAGGATTTGGTGTCGTCGCTGTCGACTGGCGCGGTCAGGGGATGGCCGACCGGCTGGGAGCCAACCCGATGGTGGGTCATGTCGACCGGTTTCTGGATTTCCAGAAAGATTGGTCTGCCGTCTGCGCCTTTGCGCGCAAGGCCGAATTGCCCAAACCCTGGCACATGGTCGCGCATTCCATGGGAGGTTGCATCGGGTTGCGCGCATTGTTGAACGGAAGCGACATGGCGTCCGTCATGTTCACCGGTCCGATGTGGGGGATTCAGATGGCTGGGTATCTGCGGCCCGTGGCATGGACTCTGCCGCGGCTGGCCATTGCCCTTGGCCAAGGGCATCGTCTGGCCCCCGGCACATCGATCAAAAGCTACCCGGCCTCCGAACCGTTCGAGACCAACCTGCTCACCTCCGACCGCGAAATGTTCGACTACATGCGCCGCCATGTCGAATCAGAGCCCCGATTTGGATTGGGTGGGCCATCATATGCGTGGCTGTTGTCGGCATTGCAGGAATGCGCAATTTTGGCCACCATGCCCTCGCCTGCGCTTCCAGCGCTGTGTTTCGTCGGTTCGAATGAACGCATTGTCGATACTACGGCAATCCGAGAACGCATGACCCATTGGAAGGGCGGAAAACTGCTCTTGGTTGATGGTGCGGAACACGAAGTGCTGATGGAAGGTCCAAACACCCGCCGTCAAGTCACTGGTGCCGCGATCTCGTTGTTTTCAAGCTTCAAAACCTAGGTTTTGCCGATGTCGTGCACGCCGCGCGCCTCGGCGGTCGCACCGGCACGCATCCACGCGTGTTCGGACGAGATGAAGAAACAGCTCATCCCATACTGTGACCACTCTTGTGCCTTCTGCGCATTCGCAACCCACGACACATAGGCTTTTCCAGCAGTCTCTGCCGCCTTCCCGACCCGTTCGAGCGCCCGCAACAGGTCATCCGAGGCCTGACTGTCATGGCCATATCCTACCGAAAGGTCCGCAGGCCCGACGAACAGCGCATCAATACCGTCCGTTGCGGCAATCGCCTCGCAGGCATCGACACCCTCTGGCTCTTCGATCTGCGCCATGACAACAGTCTCTACTTGTGACCGGGCCAACAGGTCCGGCATGGATTGCGTCGCGTATCCGGCCCATCGCGTCGATCCTGCAAAACCGCGTCCTCCGCGCCCAAACCGTGCCGAACGCGCCACCTCTGCCGCCTTCGCCGCGCTATCGACATGCGGAACAACGATTCCGACGGCACCGCAATCCAGCGCCTGAAGTATCTCGCGCGCCGATCCATCACCAACCCGCACCAGCACAGGGAAATCCAACGCCCGCCCCATCGCGCAACAAGCGTCAATCGCGCTGCGATCAAAAGGCGCGTGTTCCGCATCTAGGCAGACAAAATCCAGATCCGACTGCGCCAGAACTTCGATCAGCTGCAGCGCCGGCGTTTTCAGAAAGGTGCCTGCCAGAGGCACACGCGACAAAAGCCGCTGACGAAAACTTGCGATTTGCATGATCTGCCTCCCGGTGGTCTGGTTCCCGCCACCCTACGCGGCCCGGGCGGCTTGGCAAGCCTCTGGCGATGTCTTGCGCGCCTTCTATACTCTACTCCATGTCGAACACTGTCCTTACCTTCACCGATCGCGGCATCTACTGCCCCGCCGGAGATTTCTTTATCGACCCGTGGCGGCCCGTAGACCGCGCGCTGATCACTCACGGCCATGCCGACCACGCCCGCCCGGGCCATCGCCGATACCTATGCACCGATGCCTGTGCGCCGGTCATGATCCACAGGTTGGGCAGTATTTCTGTAGAAACCGTTAAGTTCGGCGAAGTTCGAAAAATCGGCGACGCTTTGGTGTCGTTCCATCCCGCGGGCCACTTGCCCGGATCGGCTCAAATCCGCGTCGAAGTTGCCGGGGAAGTATGGGTCGCATCAGGCGACTACAAAGTTGTTCCAGATGGTATTTCCGAACCTTTCGAACCAGTTAAATGCCACAGCTTCATCACGGAATGCACCTTCGGACTTCCTGTTTTCAAATGGGACGACCAGAACGACGTCGCCAAGGATCTGAACGCGTGGTGGGCAAAAAACACAGCCGATGGCAAGGCCTCCATCTTGGGCGCGTATTCGCTTGGCAAGGCTCAGCGCCTGCTCGCCATGGTCGATCCCGCCATAGGCTCCATCCTGACCCATGGCGCGGTTGAGAACACCAATCAGGTTTTACGCAATCAAGGTTATCGCCTGCCCGATACGATCCACGTCACACCCGATCTGAACGTCAAGAACCATTCCGGCGCATTGGTGATCGCGCCTCCGTCGGCTCTTGGGTCACAATGGGCACGACGCTTTGGCCCGTCGTCGACCGCCTTCGCCTCTGGTTGGATGCGGCTGCGCGGGGTACGCCGACGCCGTGCAGCTGACCGAGGCTTTGTGATTTCCGACCATGCAGATTGGGATGGACTGATGTCAGCTATCCAAGAAACAGGCGCGGAAAATATTTTTGCAACACATGGTTACACGGATATCTTTGCGCGATGGCTTAACACACAAGGCTACAATGCGCAGGTTCTCAAAACAGAGTTCGGCACAGACGAAGACGACACCGCCCCGACCGGAGAGGCCGCATGACCACCTACACCCGCACCGACCGCTTTTTTCTCTGGCAAGCTCGAAACGTGGAACGGCGTACATTGCACTTCGTCGGCCCCCAACCGCTCTTGCGCCGCATCTTCGCTTTGTCTGCGCCACTAGGGGGAGCAATCCCGAAAGACATGAAGCCAGAGCAAGACGCCGACGGCGCGCTGTGGTTCACCCCACCCGAAGCCGGAACAGAAAGCCCCCTGCTGATGTACATCCACGGCGGCGGCTTCACCATCGGCAGTCCGCGCACCCATGCCGCGTTGGTGGCGCATCTTGCGCGCGCGGCGGGCATGCGGGCCGTCGCCATCAAATATCGCCTCGCCCCCGAACATCCTTTTCCCGCAGCGCGCGATGATGCTGTTGCCGCGTTTGACCGGCTGGTTGCTTCAGGAACGCCCCCTGCAGCGGTGTGCGGCGACAGTGCAGGCGGCTGCCTTGCATTGCAGGTCGCGCAACATGCCCGCAACAGCGGCGGTGTCCAACCTAAGGCGCTTGGTTTGATTGCCCCCATCGGCGATCTTTCCGGCGACATCGCAGCCCGCTTTGACGCAGCCACGGACGAGATCCTGATCCCCGCGGCCTGGCCTCGGCGGCTGCTGACCAACTACTTGCCCGGCATTGACCCGGCTGACCCCGCTGTCTCCCCTTTGCACGGCGACCTGTCCAACCTGCCACCCACGATGATCCAGGCCGCCACGGGTGAAACTCTGGCGCAGGACGCGCATCGATTGGCCGACGTAATGGACAATGTGACGCTCGACCTGTGGCCGGGGCTGGCCCACGTCTGGCATTTGCACGCAGGGTATTCACGCGCAGCCGAGGATGCCCTTCGGCGCTTGGGGGCGTTCCTTCGGGACGCTGTGCGATGAAAGACTTTGCCGCGCTCTTCACGACAGTGGACCAGACCACCAAAACCAGCCTGAAGACCAAAGCGCTGGCCGAGTTTTTCAAGACCGCCAGCGATGACGACAAGCTGTGGACCATCGCACTTTTTTCCGGTCGTCGTCCTAAACGCGCGGTCACAACGACCCAATTGCGCGAATGGGCGGCCGAGGTAGGTGGCATTCCCCTTTGGTTGCTCGAAGAAAGCTATCCCATTGTCGGCGATCTGGCCGAAACCATCGCCCTGACCCTGCCGCTACCCAGTCGCCAAAGTGATCAGCCGTTGACGTATTGGATCACCGAATTGAAGTCCCTCGCGGCTTTGGACATCGAAGACCGCAAAATACGCATCCTGGACGCATGGGATCAGCTCGATCCCGTGGAACGGTTCCTGTTCAACAAGCTGATCACTGGTGGCTTTCGCATCGGCGTCAGCCAGAAACTGATGACACGCGCTTTGGCACAAGCAACAGAGCAAGAGGAAGCCAGTCTTGCGCATCGCTTGATGGGCGGCTGGTCGCCTGAAACCACAGATTTCCACACCCTCATCGAAGCCGAAGACGCTGCAGCGGATGACAGTCGCCCCTACCCGTTCTACCTTGCGTATCAACTTGAAGACGGCCCTGAAGCGCTTGGGTCTCCCACGGACTGGCAAGCTGAATGGAAATGGGACGGCATTCGCGGTCAGATCATTCTGCGCAATGGCACCCACCATGTGTGGTCGCGCGGCGAAGAACTGATGACCGACCGCTTCCCCGAATTCGCCCGCCTGAGCGATTTTTTACCGGATGGGATCGTTCTGGACGGCGAGATTGTTGCTTGGGATGGCAGCCAGCCATATCCGTTCAACACGCTGCAAGGCCGCATTGGGCGCAAGACCGTTCCGAAGAAGCTGCTGAAGGAAGCGCCGGTCATCCTTCTGGCCTATGACCTGCTTGAAGAAAACGGCGAAGACCTGCGTGATCTGCCCCTGCAAGACCGCCGCACACGGTTGGACTCGTTGCTTTATGCGCTGCCTGACGATGCCCCCCTGCGCCCCGCACCGCCGTTGGCTTTCGATACATGGGACACCTTGGCCAATATTCGCGCAACCGCCCGCGATGCCCGCGCCGAGGGTCTGATGCTCAAACGCAAAGACAGCCCGTATCTATCGGGCCGAAAAAAAGGCGATTGGTGGAAATGGAAGCTTGATCCGCTAACGGTCGATGCGGTGATGATCTACGCCCAACAGGGCCACGGACGTCGCGCCAACCTGTTCACCGATTTCACCTTTGCCGTCTGGAACGGCAACGATCTGGTGCCCTTCACCAAGGCCTATTCCGGCCTGACAGACGCAGAGTTCCGCCAGATCACGGCATGGGTGCGCAAAAACACACAGCAACGCTTTGGCCCAGTGCGGCAGGTCAAACCGCACCACGTGTTCGAAATCGCGTTTGAAGGCATCCACGCCTCGCCCCGCCACAAATCCGGCATCGCGCTGCGCTTTCCGCGCATGTCCCGCTGGCGGCAGGATAAACCGCTACAAGAAGCCAATACGCTCGACGATCTTAAGGACCTGCTTGAGACCTATGGATAAACCTACCGCCGCCGAACCACCGCTCACCATCACGCCGCCCAGCGCGCCGCTGCCGGACGGGGCCTGCGACGCCCATGTGCACCTGATCGGAGACGACTTCGCGCTGTGGGACGGCCGTGTCGAAAACCCGCCTCCCGGCACACTCGATACGTGGCTCGACCGCTACCGCATGCATCTCGGCCTTCTTGGCTGTACACGCGGCGTCATGGTGCACTCG
This sequence comes from Marivita cryptomonadis, assembly GCF_002115725.1. GTDB lineage: Bacteria > Pseudomonadota > Alphaproteobacteria > Rhodobacterales > Rhodobacteraceae > Marivita > Marivita cryptomonadis. The sequence continues at coordinate 63,955 of NZ_JFKD01000016.1, read as the reverse complement.
ATCCTCTATGGCGGCGACAACAGCATCACGCTTGAGGCCACCCGCCGCATGGGTGACCAGTTCCGCGCTGTGTGCTTGATCTCTGACAACGCGTCTGAGGCCGAAATCGCTGCACTCGCCGGGAAAGGCTGCAAGGCGGTGCGCCTGAACTACGTGCATGGCGGGCTGCTAAGTTGGGAGGGAATGAAACGCCTCGCGCCGATATTGGCCGACTATGGCCTGCATGTCGAAATGCTCGCCCACTCCCACCTGCACCTCGAAGAACTGGCCCCGCAAGTGCCCACCCTGCCCGTACAAATCGTCTTCGACCATTGTGCATGGCCCGACCCCGCGTTTGGAATGACCGAAGGACAGAAAGCGCTGGAACGCCTGCTGGCGGACGGCCATTGCTGGACCAAACTCAGCGCCACCTACCGCCACTCGCCCGAGCCGCAAACACTGATTCAACGACTGGCACAGGCGAACCCCGACCGCATCCTCTGGGGCAGCGACTGGCCCCACCTGATGCTGAACGGTGTGCCCATGCCGGATGCGGGCCAGCAACTCGGCACCCTGCTCGACGCGATACCTGACGGCACCACCCGTCAGAAGCTTTTTACCGACAATCCCGCGACGCTCTATGGCTTTGCCCCTTGAACCTTCTGTCCGCACGGCACAGGTTCCAAGGCAACAAAGAACAGGAGACGACCCATGCTGCGCACCCCCACCCTAACCTATGACGCCAACGCCCAGAGCGGCAGCAAAAATCTGGGGGACCTGCCGGAATGGGACCTGACAGACCTCTATCCGTCGGATGACGCCGCTGAACTGAAGCGCGATCTTGACTGGCTCGAAGAGGCCTGCCGCAGCTTTGCTGCCGATTACGAAGGCAAGCTGGCAGGTCTGAGTGCCGCAGAATTCCTCACAGCAATCCACCGCCACGAGAAGATCGAAAACATTGCCGGACGCATCATGTCCTATGCCGGGCTGCGCTACTACCAGCTGACAACCGACGCCCAGCGCGCCAAGTTTCTATCGGACCATCAGGAAAAGATCACCATCTACACCACGCCGCTGGTCTTCTTCACGCTGGAGCTGAACCGGGTTGACGACGCCACTGTGGACGCACTGTTTGATGCCAACGCAGACCTCGCCCGCTACAAACCTGCCATCCGACGCATCCGCGCGATGAAACCTTATCAGCTATCCGACGAGATGGAGAAATTCCTGCACGACATGGGTGTCGTCGGCGATGCGTGGGAGCGCTTGTTTGATGAGACCATCGCAGGCCTCGACTTCGAAGTGGACGGCGAGCCGCTCAGCATCGAAGGCACGCTGAACCTGCTCACCGAACAGGACCGCTCTGTGCGCGAAGCCGCCGCCAAAGAACTTGCCGCCGTCTTTGCCGAGAACATCAAGATTTTCGCCCGTGTCCACAACACGCAGGCCAAGGAAAAAGAGGTCATGGACCGTTGGCGCGGCATGCCGACCGCCCAGACCGGCCGCCACCTCAGCAACGATGTCGAACCGGAGGTGGTCGAAGCCCTGCGCAACGCTGTGGTCGCAGCTTACCCCAAACTCAGCCACCGCTATTATGAGCTCAAGCGCAAATGGCTGGGCCTCGACGTGATGCAGGTGTGGGATCGCAACGCGCCGCTCCCCATGGAAGCCACGCGCATCGTGGACTGGAACGAAGCCGAAGCGACGGTGATGAACGCATATTCCGAATTCGATCCGCGCATGGGTGACATCGCCAAGCCATTCTTCACAGATGGCTGGATCGACGCCGCCGTGAAACCGGGTAAAGCGCCCGGGGCCTTCGCACATCCCACAGTCACCGATGTGCACCCCTACGTGATGCTCAACTACCTTGGCAAACCACGTGATGTGATGACCCTCGCGCATGAATTGGGCCACGGCGTGCATCAGGTGCTTGCCGCCGAACAGGGCGAGATGCTGGCCTCCACGCCCCTCACACTGGCAGAAACCGCATCAGTCTTTGGCGAAATGCTCACCTTCCGACGCATGCTCGACAACGCCAAGGACGATGCCGAAAAAAAGGTGCTGCTGGCCGGCAAGGTCGAGGACATGATCAACACCGTTGTCCGTCAAATCGCCTTCTACGATTTCGAATGCAAACTGCACGAGGCGCGCCGCGGTGGTGAGCTGACACCCGATGACATCAACGCGCTCTGGATGTCGGTGCAGGCAGAATCCCTAGGACCTGCATTCGAATTTATGGACGGGTACGAGACCTTCTGGGCCTTCATCCCCCACTTCGTGCACTCGCCTTTCTATGTCTACGCCTACGCATTCGGCGACGGTCTCGTGAACGCGCTCTATGCGGTTTACGAGGAAAACCCCGACGGGTTCCAGGACAAGTATTTCGACATGCTCAAAGCAGGCGGATCAAAGCACCACAAGGAATTGCTGGCCCCCTTCGGTCTCGATGCCAGTGATCCGAAATTCTGGGACAAGGGTCTCGAGATGATCTCTGGCTTCATAGACGAATTGGAAGCTATGGAGGCGTGATCCTCTGGCGGGGCGCCGTTTAAGGCGTTGCAAGTGCATATTTGGAAAAAGAAGAAGCAGGGGATGCACACCATTCCCTGCTTCTTCTTTTTGGTAAATATGCTGGCACAACGCAGCGCGTTAACCTTGACGGGTGGTGAAAGCACACAGCGTCCAGCCCGCGCCAATCCCGAGCCATAGGCGAGATATCCTGCGCGGGCGTCTGCCCGCACATTTTACTTCAACTGGCTGTCCTTCGATCCGCGCCGGTTTATCCCGCCGCGTGTCTGATAGGTCCCGTCACGCTCATTCTGGCAATCGATGCAAAGCTTCACGCCGGGAATGGCGACCCGGCGCTTTTCTGGGATAGGTTCGTCGCATTCGGCACACTGGGTCAGGCTTTCGCCCTCCGGACCCTTGCGTGCTTTCAGCCGCGCCAGCTCGTCATTGATCGACGCATCTATCTGCTCTTGTACTGCGCCGTCGCGTGCCCAACCACCAGCCATGGGGCGTTCCTCCGATAACCTCTGCGGAAAAATATGGGACGCTGATCCGCGCGGCGCAAGACACTTGTACCGCAGTCCTGACACCGCCATCCTGCACCGGATCACAACACAGGAGGCCGCCATGTCCAACCACAACCTTCAGCAGGCCTACAGCATTCGCGGTGCGTCGGACGCCAAGGCGCTCTATGACGATTGGGCTGCAAGCTATGACAAAAGTTTTGGCGAAAGGCATGGCTATATCGCGCCACGCGAAATCGCTGCGGTGTTCCGTGCGCATCAGCAAGACAATACACCGGTGCTTGATATCGGGGCTGGCACCGGGCTTTTGGCGGAACATCTGCCCGGATACGCGGTCGACGGCATCGACATCTCGCAAGCCATGCTGGATCAAGCCGCGGCCAAGGGGCTATATCGCAATCGCATTTGCGCCGATCTTACGCAGATATTGCCGATCGCGGATGAAAGCTATGGTGGGTTTGTGTCCAGCGGCACCTTCACCCATGGCCATGTCGGACCAGAGGTTTTTCCCGAACTGCTGCGAGTTGCGCGTCCGGGTGCGCTGTTTGTATGCGGGGTGATCCCGCCTGTGTTCGATGGCGCGGGATTTGGGTCGCGGCTTGCGCTGTTTACCGCCCATGGGATGATAACTCCGGTCAGCTTCCATGACATTCCGATCTACGAAAACGCCGATCATGAGCACGCGCAGGACCGCGGACTTGTCATGGTGTTCCGCACGCTCTGAACCTTTCCTTTGGCCTTCACGCACCTAGTTTTTGGCGTAAGGAGATTTCTCATGCGTTTATTCCTCGCCACCCTACTTGTGTGCTGCGCGACGCTGGCTCAGGCCGCAATGACAACCTTTAGCTTTCCGTCCATAGACGGTGGCGACATCGACCTTGCGCAATGGCGCGGGCAGCCGGTGCTGGTGGTGAACACCGCGTCCCGGTGTGGTTACACTTCGCAATATGACGGGCTTCAGGAACTCTACGACACCTACCGCGAGCGCGGTCTTGTCGTACTGGCGATTCCGTCCAACGATTTCCGGCAGGAACTGGCCAGCGATGAAGAGGTCAAGGATTTCTGCGAAGTCAATTTCGGGTTGGATTTCCCGATGACCACCATCACCGCAATCCGCGGCGACGCCGCGCACCCGTTCTACAAGTGGCTTGAGGCAGAATCCGGGTTCACACCAAAGTGGAACTTCAACAAAGTTTTGATTGCGCCGGATGGCAGTGTGGCCGCGACGTTCGGATCGAACGCGCGGCCGATGTCTCGGCCGGTGAGCTCCGCGATCACCGCCCTGCTTGACTGATCATTTCTGCAGATAGCCCCAGATCTCGTCCTTGAGCGCGCCGCGTTTCTTACGCAGCTCGGTCTCGGCAAGCCCGTCCATCGGCTCCACGTTGGTTTCCGCGCGGTGAACGCTGCGGTTGATCTCGTGATAGCTGTCGAACAGCTTGGCAAAATGCGCGTCCGATTGCTTCAAGGCGCTCATCTTTTCAATGTGCTCCGGGAATTCGTCGGCCAATTCATGCGGTGTATGTGACATGGAACCACTCCTCTCCTGATGTCTTTGGAGTGAAACTGTCAGAGATATGCATCTTTCACTTTGACGCGGATCAAACCGCGATCAATTCCGCGCTTTTCTCCAGCCTGCGGCACGCGCTTCGGCTTCGGAGCAGAACCAGCGTTCGCCCTTGGTCGGCGAGATCCATGTTTTTGCGTAATAATCTTGCCCTGGAACGTGGTAAATCCGTTCGCCGCCTCGGCTGATATTGCCTTTGATCTCGCAATCCGGGTTCACGATGTTGGGCAGCCAGCTGCTTTTGGCAGGTGTGTCGCGAGTGACGGTGACAGTCTTGGCACCCGTGTTCCGTGCCAAGGTCGAAGAGCCAGCCTGTGCACGTTGCGCCGACCTGAACGCCGCCGGAGACATGACGCCAGTCGCATGTAACCCACGCCCGTTTACCGCTGCGCCCTTTTCCGCAAGATCGTAATCCATCCCGTATTGACGATAGGCAAAGGCCAGACCGTTGCTGACCAATTGTTCACCAACATCCCGTCCGTCAACGCTGCATTTGGCGACGGTGCGTCCATAGCGGTCAGTGTCGGTGGCGACGCAGCGGGCAATGCGGCCTTCGTACATCTCGCGCGTTTTGGTGCGTACCCAGTCACCACAGGCCCATGCGGGGCTGTTGGAATCGCCGCACATCTGATCGGTTTCCGGCGCGTCGATGGCGTGCAGGCGCACTGTCGTGCCGTCGATCTTGAACGTGTCCCCATCCACAACGCGGATGGTGCCGTTCGGCCCGGCAGACAAAGGGGTGGCAAGAATCAGAGCGGCGGTTAGGAAAGCATGTCTTAACATTCCGTTAATATGTGCAGCCAAACATGGCCAAACAATGGAAAGCGTTAAGAACGGTTAATCATTCCCCCCGCGGGAAACGCTGCCCCTCTTCAAGCACGTTCAGATCCATATGATTGCGCATGAATCGTTCGGACGCATCGCGCAGCGGTTGATAATCCCACGGATAATACCCACCCTGCCGAAGGGCCTCGTAAACCACCCATCGTTTGGCCTGAGAGGCGCGCACTTCCGCATCGAACCGTGCCAAATCCCAACGCGCCTCGGACTTCGCGCGCAACGTCTGCACCGTGCCTTGATGGTCAGCGTGACCCGCGAGATTGCTCAATTCATGCGGATCGGCCTCAAGATCGAAGAGCTGATCTGGGTCCAGAGCACAGCGGTTATACTTCCACTTGCCATAGCGCAGCGACACCAGCGGCGCATACGACCCCTCGGCCGCGTATTCCATCGCCACCGGGCTGGTGCGTGTGCCGCCCTGCCCCAGAGACACCAGCGATTCCCCCGTGGTCCAGGGCATCACCTCCTCCATGCTCACCCCTGCAAGCGCGCAAAGCGTCGGGCAAACATCAATGGTGGAGACCGGATCGGTTACCAACCCCGGCTCCATGCAAGGGGCCGCGATCATCAGCGGCACCCGCGCCGAGCCTTCGTAAAAGCACATCTTGAACCACAGCCCACGCTCACCCAGCATGTCGCCGTGATCCGACACGAAAAGGATGATCGCCTCTTGCCGCGTGTCTTCGAGCACTTGCAGGATTTCCCCGATCTTGTCGTCCAAATATGAGATATTGGCGAAATAGGCGCGGCGCGATTTTCTGATATCGTCCTCGGTGATATCGAAATTGCGCCAGTCATTGGCGTCAAAGATCCGTTTCGCATGTGGATCGTGGTCCGAGTAATCCATTGCCGGAATTTCTGGCAACAGGTGTTCACAGTCTTCGTAAAGGTCCCAATATTTCCGCCGCGCCACATAAGGATCATGCGGATGGGTGAAACTGGCGGTCAGGCACCACGGGCGGTCGTCCTTTCCGCGCGCCAGATCGTAGAGCGCCAGCTTGGCTTGGTACGCGACCTCGTCATCATATTCGAGCTGGTTGGTGATCTCTGCAACACCCGCACCGGTGACCGACCCCATGTTGTGATACCACCAGTCTATTCGTTCACCGGGCTTGCGGTAATCCGGCGTCCAGCCGAAATCGGCGGGGTAGATGTCGGTGGTCAGCCGCGCTTCGAACCCGTGAAGCTGATCGGGGCCGACGAAATGCATCTTGCCAGACAGCGCTGTGTAATACCCGGCGCGGCGCAGGTGATGCGCATATGTGGGGATCGAGGACGGGAATTCAGCCGCGTTGTCGTAGACACCTGTGGCCGAAGGCAATTGCCCCGACATGAACGCCGCTCGTCCCGGCGCACAAAGGGGGCTGGCGGTATAGGCGTTCTTGAACCGGGTCGATCGCGCCGCCAGTTTCTTGAGGTTCGGTGCGTGCAGCCAGTCGGCGGGGCCATCGGGAAACAGCGTTCCGTTCAACTGGTCCACCATCAGAATCAGGATGTTCGGCTGCATGATCGCTCCCTCGCGCAGGATTTGGCGCGACACTGGTGCGATCATGCAGCCGCGTCAATCCGGGCTGGGCGAAGATGCGTCGACGCATCTTCGCATTTCCGTTGACGGAAATGCCGGGGGCCAGCCCCCGTCGCCTACGGCGCCTCCCCCGGCATATTTGGAAAAAGAAGAAGTGCAGGTCACGGTCCCGCGTTCATTCCCACTCCATCTCCTCGAACACACGACCCGCATTCTTGGTCGCCAGTTCCTCGAATGTATCCAGGTGTTCCCAGTTCGACTGATCCACATAATAGGCGCTGGCCAGATCGCCACCCTCTTCGATATGCGCCCCGATCTTGGCCCGAAGATCATTGATGTAATCCGAGGTATACCGCGTCACCTGCGCCATATTGGTCGGGTGTCCGTGGCCGGGGATCACATAAGTGGCTCCCAGGTCGGTGAACGGGCCTTCAAAAGTCTCAACCCAAGCGTCTGTATCAGTTTCCGGGAAAATCGGCGGCATCCGTTCATGAAACGCGATATCCCCCGCAATCACGATGCCCCATTGGGGGATCCACACCTGCGCATCGCCCGGATCATGCGCCGGACCAAGGTGCAGCACCTCAAGCGTCACGTCGCCCATCTCAACAATATGCTGGTCCGAGAAGCTCAGGTTGGGCACTACGACTTCCGTGCCTTCAGCTTTGTCCCGATTGTAGCGCTGCATACCCTGAAGAATGAAATCGCCGTTCTTCTCCACTTCGGCGATGGCATCCTCATGGGCAAGAATGTCGACACCCAGACCGGCCCAATAGGAATTGCCCAGCATCGCATGGCCTTGACCGTTTTCGTTGATCACCAGTTTCACCGGCTGGTCGGTGAGCATCTTGATTTCGTCATGCAGGGCCTTGGCCAGACGGGCCGATGCACCGCTATTGATCACCACAACCCCATCACCGGTCAGCACAAAGCTCAGGTTGTTGTTGTGGCCAGAATTCTCATAGGTCGGCGGTGCGGTGGCTCCGATGGCCGAAAAGACGTGCGGGATCACTTCGACCGGTTTGTCATAGAGTTCTGACTGTGGATACTTGTCGGCAATGTCTTCGCTGGCTTGGGCAAGACTGGCGGTCAGTCCAGCGGCCACGATCAAGGTCAATCGCATAAGGGGCTCCTCCTGTTGGGGTCACATTCACGAACGTGAATGAGAAAAGCAAGCCCTCGCAGGTGGGCCATCTTGCCACTGGCGATCAGACCTATACGGTCGCGCCGAAAGGTTATGGGAGGCAACATGACACTCACCGGAAAACACGCCCTGATCACAGGCGGCGGCACGGGCATCGGCCTTGCCATTGCCACAGCCTTGCGTGGCGCGGGCGCCGAGGTGACGATCACAAGCCGCCGCGCCGATGTGCTTGAAGCTGCCGCCAGCGCGCACGGGTTGCATGCGCTGGTCATGGACGTGCAGGATGAAGCATCGGTTGTGGAGGGCATCGCCGAAGCGGTTGCCGCACGGGGGCCCATCCAAATCTGTGTGCCCAATGCGGGCATCGCCGAAGGCCGGGCGCTGCACAAGATGGACATGGCGTTCTGGCGCAACATGATGGCGACCAACCTTGACGGCACCTTCCTGACGATCCGAGAAAGCCTGAAGTCGATGCACCAGACAGATTGGGGCCGTGTGATCGCCATCAGTTCCATCGCCGGGCTGCGCGGCCTAAAGGGCGCGCCCTGCTACACCGCGTCGAAACACGCGATGGTGGGGCTGATCCGTGGATTGGCCGCGGACTATCTTGGCAAACCCTATACATTCAACGCGATCTGCCCGGCTTATGTGGACACCGAGATCGTGCCCCAGAACATCGACCGCATCATGGCCCGCACCGGCATGAGCGAGGACGAAGCGCGCGCTGTTATGGTGGGCGCGAACCCCCATGGCCGCCTGATCGCACCCGGGGAAGTGGCCGAAGCGGTGCTGTGGCTCTGCGCACCTCAGTCCGGCAGCGTCAACGGTCAGGCCATCCAGATCGCCGGAGGTGAGTTTTGACCGACGCTTACGATCCCGCAAAAGACGGCGCGCAGATGTCGTTTGACGGGCGCATGTCCTATACCGATTATCTTGGCCTCGATGCGGTTCTCGATGCCCAACACCCACTCAGCAGTGCGCATGACGAATTGCTGTTCATCGTCCAGCACCAGACCTCGGAGCTCTGGATGCGGCTGGCGCTGCACGAGCTGCACGCGGCCCGCGCCACCCTTTCGGGGGCAGAGATCCGACCTGCGTTCAAGATGTTGGCGCGGGTATCACGGATTTTCGAACAGCTCAATTCGGCATGGGACGTGCTGCGCACCATGACGCCCAGCGACTACACCACGTTCCGCGAAACCTTGGGCCAAAGCTCGGGGTTCCAGTCCGCCCAATACCGCGAGATCGAATTTCTGCTGGGCAACCGCAACTCTGCAATGGTCAAACCCCATGCGCACCGGCCCGATCTTATGGGGCGGCTTGAGGCCGAGATGGAGAAACCATCGCTTTATGACTGCGCGCTGATGCGGCTGGCGCAGGTTGTGGCCGTACCCGAAGACGCGCTGAGCCGCGACCGGACCAAGCCGCACCAACCGGACGAGGGCGTGCAGGCCGCTTGGGCCGAGGTGTACCGCGATCCAAGCCGCTACTGGGATCTGTATGAACTGGCGGAAAAGCTGGTTGATCTGGAAGATTATTTCCGACGCTGGCGCTTTAACCATGTGACCACGGTGGAACGGGTGATCGGGCTCAAACGTGGCACCGGGGGCACCGGCGGCGTGTCCTATCTCAAGCGCATGCTCGAGGTTGAGCTTTTCCCCGATCTCTGGCACCTGCGGACCAAACTCTAAGACCCCGGAAAGGGACGACATGACCGATTTCACCGCCACCCGCGCCGCGTTTCACCTGCCCGAAGGCATGATCTATCTCGACGGCAACTCTCTGGGTCCGCTGCCCAAGGCAGTCGCGGCGCGCGTTGCGCAAACCGTAACAGCCGAATGGGGCGATCACCTGATCACTGGCTGGAACGCCTGTGGCTGGATGGACATGCCCGCGCGGCTGGGCGACCGGATCGGACGGCTGATCGGCGCGGAACCGGGTCACGTAGTGGTCGGCGACACGCTGTCGATCAAGGTGTTTCAGGCGCTCGCCGCCGCGTTGAAGCTTAACCCGGACCGGCGCGTGATCCTGTCGGACACCGGCAATTTCCCCTCGGATCTCTACATGGCCGAAGGGCTGATCTCGCTCCTCGGGCCTGACTACGAGCTGCGCCTTGTCGCCCCCGAAGAGGTCGAGACCTCCATCACCGACGACATCGCCGTGACGCTGATCACCGAGGTCGATTACCGCACCGGGCGCAAACACGACATGGCCGCGCTGACCGCCAAGGCGCATGCCAATGGCGTGGTGACAATCTGGGATCTGGCGCATTCCGCTGGTGCGCTGCCGGTTGATCTGGCCGGGGCCAAGGCCGATTTCGCGGTCGGCTGCACCTACAAGTACCTCAACGGCGGCCCCGGTGCGCCCGCCTTCATCTACGTGTCACCGCGCCATGCCGACATGGCGTTGCCCGCGCTCTCGGGCTGGCTGGGCCATGACAGCCCCTTCGCCTTCGATCTGGACTACACACCCGGTGCGGGCATCGCCCGCATGCGGGTCGGCACACCGCCCATCGTGCAGATGGCCGCACTCGATGCGGCACTGGACGCGTGGGACGATGTGGACATGGCGGACCTGCGCGCGCGCTCCATTGAACTGTCCGACCGCTTCATCGCCGGGGTCGAAGCGACCTGCCCCGATCTGATCCTCGCCAGCCCACGCGACGCGACACAGCGCGGTTCTCAGGTGAGTTTCCGCTTTGCTGATGGCTACGCCGCGATGCAGGCGCTGATTGCGCACAAGGTGATCGGGGATTTTCGCGCGCCGGACATCATGCGGTTCGGGTTCACACCGCTTTACCTGAACGAGCAGGACATCGACGCTGCCATCGAAATCTTGGCAAACATCATGCGCGACCGTCTTTGGGACACACCTGAATTCAAACAGCGCAAAGCAGTCACCTGAGGCGCGGCGGTCTCCGTCAACGGAGACTTACACCGCGTTGACGCGTTGTCCGCCGGTCACACGGCCCTGTGCCCAGTCCCGCACCGCATCGCCGAACGCCTGAAACAGCGGGCGCGACACCGGGTCGTTGGAGGCGTCCCATTCCGGGTGCCATTGCACCGACAGGGTAAAGCCCGGTGCATCCTTGATAAACGTCGCCTCGGGTGTGCCATCGGGCGCATGGCCTTCGATGACGATGCGCGCGCCGGGGGTCTTGATCCCCTGCCCGTGCAATGTGTTGGTCATCACCTCGGACGCGCCGAACAGGCGGTGGAACACGCCCCCCTCCTGCAGGGTCACAGCATGGCGCAGGGCGAATTTTTCCTCCAGCGTGCCATCGGGGGGCATCCGGTGGTTCATCCGCCCCGGCAGGTCGCGAATCTCGGGATGCAGCGTACCACCCATCGCGACGTTCACTTCCTGAAAGCCACGACAGATGCCAAGAAACGGCTGACCGCGTTCGACACAGGCCCGCACCAGCGGCAGGGTGATCGCGTCGCGGGCGCGGTCGAAGGCGCCATGCGCCTCGGTCTCGGCCTCGCCATATTCCTCGGGATGCACGTTGGGACGCCCGCCGGTCAGCAAGAACCCGTCGCACACCTCAAGCAGTTCATTGACCGACAGGAACCGTGGATCGGCGGGCACCAGCAGCGGCATGCAGTCCGATACCTGCGCGATCGCCTCAGAGTTCATCGACCCGCCCGCATGCGCGGGGTACTGATCATTGATCAGATGCTGGTTGCCGATGATGCCGACGACGGGCCGCGCCATAATGAACTATCCTTATATTTCCGCAGTCAGACCCACGGATTCGATTCCCACCTTGGCAGCGGCTGCATCATTGTCTGATGTATCACCAGTCACGCCAACAGATCCCAGCACAACGCCCTTGGCATCGCGCACAAGCACGCCACCCGGCACCGGAACCATCTGCCCGCCAAGAGCCGCGCCTGCAGCGGTGATGAAATAGCCTTGTTCTTCGGCCCGTTTTTTCTGCGCCGTGCCCGCCATACCCAGCATGACCGAGCCATAAGCTTTGGCATGGGCGATTTGGAACCGCCCCGGGCTTGCCCCGTCCTCACGCTCGAACGCCTGAACATTGCCACCCGCATCCAGTACGATCACGGAAAGCGGTTTCATCTCGGCTGCGCGCCCTGCTTCAAGCGTCTTTCGGATGATGGTGCGCGCGCGGCGCAAGGATAGGTTTGCCATGCTGTCCCCCCAATTCAGGCAAAAAGATCATGCGCCAGTTCCAGCGCATCCACCAGTTTGTCCACTTCTTCTTCCGTATTGTACATCCCGAACGACGCGCGGCACGTGGCGGTCAGGCCCAGATGATCCATCAACGGCCCTGTGCAATGCTGACCCGCCCGCACCGCGACACCCTTTTTATCAAGGATGGTCGAGATGTCATGCGCATGGGCTGCGCCATCCAGCGTGAAACTGAAAATCGCCGCTTTGTCGGGCGTTGTGCCCTGCACTTGCAGCCAATTCAGGCCATCCAGACGCGTCCGCGCATAATCACGCAGCTTTTTCTCGTGGGCGGCAATCTTGTCCATGCCGATCCCCATCATGTAGTCCAGCGCTACGCCAAGGCCGATCTGCTGCACGATACCGGGCGTGCCCGCCTCGAACATCATCGGCGCGTCGTTCCACGTCACCTCGTCTTTGTGGACCTCGCGGATCATGTCGCCGCCACCAAGGAACGGCTGCATCTCGGCCATCCGCGCCTTCTTCATATAGATCGCACCCGACCCGGACGGACCGTAAAGCTTGTGCCCGGTGATGGCGTAGAAATCACAACCAATGTCATCCACGTTGACCGGCATGTGCACGGCGGCCTGTGACCCGTCGATTAGGCTGACAATCCCTCGCTCGCGCGCTGCGGCGCAGATGGTCTTCACATCCACCACAGTACCCAGCACATTCGAAAGATGAGTGACCGCAACAAGCTTGGTCTTCGGCCCCATAGCGGCGATCACGGCCTCAGGGTCGAGATAGCCTGTGCTGTCCACATCGACCCATTTGATCACAATGCCCTGCCGTTCGCGTAGAAAATGCCAGGGCACGATGTTGGCATGATGCTCCATCACCGACAGGATGATCTCATCTCCCGCCTGCAGGTTCGGCATCCCCCAGCCATAGGCAACAGTGTTGATCCCCATGGTGGTGCCGGTGTTCATGACGATCTCGTCTTCGTCCTTCACACCAAGGAACTTGGCGATCACACCCCGTGTGCTTTCGTACTTTTCGGTCGCAAGGTTCGACAAATAATGCAGCCCGCGATGCACATTCGCATATTCCTCGGCATAGGCCCGAGTGATCGCGTCGATCACAACCTGCGGCTTCTGCGCACTGGCCCCATTATCAAGGTAAACCAAAGGCTTGCCATTCACCTCGCGCGACAAGATCGGGAAATCGCGGCGAATTTCGGTGACGTCATACATATCCAGGAATCCCTCCGGTCGATACGCCAAGAAGGCTGAAAATCAGGCTCAGCCCCAGCATCATACCCACAACGGCCAGCAACAAGACCAAACCTGCGCGCAGCAGGCTCCCGGTCTCGTGGGCCACATCAATGAAGTTCACGAAGATCCAGATGCCCAGCACCGACCCGGCACTGATCAGGACCCCCGACAGAAACAGGCTCATCGGCCCAACAAGCGCGACAGCGCCTTGCAACAGCACCCGCAGCGCCTGCAGCCAGATCACAAGGATGGCGATCTGCGCATAGCTTGCACGGCCCCCCAGCGGCCTGCCACACAGCGTCACCGCCACGATCAGCGCCGCAACCGATACCGCCAGCATCGCGCCGAACACGGTTGGATTGGCCAGCACAGGGCCAAACATGTCATCCGCAGGCACCAGCATTAGCGAGGCAGAGAACATCAGCGTGTTCAGCACGATCACCAGCGCAAAAGCCAGCCACAAGGCCTGCGACGGCAGATTCATCGCCATCAAAAGCCGCGCCACATCGCGCGGCGCTGTCACGGTGTTGACCGCCAGCCGAAGGAACCCCGCCAACGTCACGCGGCCGCCCCGCGATACGCCGCAAGCATGCCCGAGATCCAGAACCACATGAAAACACAGAACCAGATCAGGCCGACGATGGTCAACTGAATGCCCGCGCCGATATACCCCGCAACCAACCCGTTCAGCAGGATCAACGGCGACGATGCCAAAAGGCTCCAGAACAACGCGATCCGCGCATTGTAGGACGGCCCTTTGCCGCCGATCGCCCGGGCGATCAGGTGTGCAACAAAGGCCAGCACGTAAAACAACAACGGTGCGAGAAACACCGTCGCCATCAACGTACCGCCCAAAAGCATGTTCAACTCCAAGCCCTCAAGATGCGCCTGACGTGCCAGTGCGGGCCAACGTGCGATGAACAGGATCGCACACGCCCCCATCAGGATGGCCAAGGCACGGTCTTCGCGCTGTCCGGCACTCACCAGACGACGCACCACCTTGCCCGGCCCCCGATACGTGGCCGCGATATCCTGCGTGAATGGCATCGCTGTTTAGCCGCGCCGCCGCGACAGCCACGCTTCGACGCGGCTGTTGATTTCGTCCTGAAGCGCCTCGTTCTCGATCTCCATCACCGCTTCGGCAAGGAAGGCGATGGTCAGAAGATCCGTCGCTGGCCCCTCGTCGATCCCGCGCGACCGCAGATAGAACAAGCCTTCTTCGTCAATCGCACCGGACGTAGAGCCATGCGAGCAGGCCACGTCATCGGCGTAGATCTCAAGCTCTGGCTTGGCAAGAAACTGGCTGTCCTCGTCCAAAAGCAGCGATTGGCTGATTTGGTAACCGTCCGTTTTCTGCGCGCCTTCCTTGACAAGGATCTTGCCCTGAAACACGCCCGTCGCGCCGTTGCGCAGCACCTTCTTGAACACCTGTCGGCTTTCACAATTCAGCGCGTCATGGGTGATGAACACGGTATCGTCATGGTGGAAATCGCCATCGCCCACACAGGCCCCAGCGATGTGCGCCACCGCATTGTCGCCGGTCAGCTCGATCACGCATTCATTGCGCGTGAGCACGCCATTGGCCGTGAGGGTGAACGACTTGAACACCGATTCCTCACCCAGACGGGTAAAGATCGCAGTTGCCGCACGACGTTCATGGTCGCGGCCCTGTGCACGCACATGGTGGAACGTGCCGCCACCCGCGATCTCGACCTCCATGCACTTGTTGAACCGCGCCGCGGCCGGGCCATTTTCCAAAAGGGTCAATTCAGCCCCGGAATCAATCTTCACAACATGATGGAGGATCGCGTCGGAAACCTCTGATTCATGGCGATAAATCAGACTGATTGGCTTCGGCGCCTTACCCGTGACATGGATCAAAAGACCGTCCGAGGCGAAGGCCGTGTTCAACGTCGCCAAAGGACGATGCACCGGGGTCTGCCCGCGGGTTTCAAGCACACCGTAAACGTCTTTGGCCCAATGAATATCCGGCGCATCGGCCAGCCGATCGATGCTGACATGCGCCATCGCCAGATCATCCGACTCGTCGGCGCTGAACACGCCATCGACGAATACGATCTTCAGGCGATCCACTGCACCAAAGATCAAAGCCTCATCGCTCTCCAGCAGTGCTGCCTTCGGCGCGTCCGGCTGCACGAGAGTGTCGGGACGGGTGTATTTCCAATACTCGTCCCGGGCGTTCGGCAGTCCCATCGCCTGCACTCGCGCCAAAGCATCCTCGCGCGCTGCTTGCGCCCAACCGCCCTTCGGCATGTCGAGCGCCGCAAGCCGCGCGTCGGTGGCATCCTGTTTGATCTGTGGCAACGCCATTACACTGCCTCCGCCAGAAGGTCCGCATAGCCGTTGTTTTCGACCTCAAGCGCCAGCTCGGGACCACCGGTCTTGATGATCCGGCCGTCCGCCATGATGTGCACCACGTCCGGTTTGATATGGTCCAACAGGCGCTGGTAGTGCGTGATGACAAGGAACCCACGGCCCTCATCGCGCAGCGCATTCACGCCATCGGCGACCAGTTTCATTGCATCGACGTCCAGACCCGAGTCGGTCTCGTCAAGAATGCACATCTTCGGCTCAAGCATCGCCATCTGCAGGATTTCGTTCCGCTTTTTCTCACCACCCGAGAAGCCCACATTAACCGGACGCTTCAGCATATCCGCGTCGATTTTGAGGTCTTTCGCCTTGGCGCGGATCACCTTGAGGAATTCGGTCGCCGACATTTCCTCTTCACCGCGCGCCTTGCGCTGGGAATTCACGGCCGTGCGCAGGAAAGTCATGTTACCGACCCCGGGAATTTCCACAGGATACTGGAACGCTAGGAATACGCCCGCCGCCGCGCGCTCTTCCGGCTCCATCTCAAGGATGTCCGCGCCGTCCAGCGTCGCCGATCCTTCGGTCACCTCATAGCCGTCCTTGCCCGACAGCACATAGGACAGGGTCGATTTGCCAGACCCGTTCGGGCCCATGATCGCATGCACCTTTCCAGCTTCGACCGTCAGGTTCACACCCTTGAGGATCTGCTTGTCTTCTTCCTCAAGTTGCACGTGCAAGTTTTTGATTTCCAGCATGTCTTTCCCCATTTTCCTTTGGCGTATCCGGTCGTTCCGGGATCACGCATGTTCCAATTCAGTTAGGTAGGCGGCACAATCCGCCTCAGCAATCGTGCCCCGCTCCACCAGAAGCGACAGGCACCGCACCACCAGATCCGGGCTGCGGAAACAGCCTTCAGCCAGCAGCGCGAGATGTTTCAGGCGTTCGTCCGGCGCGTCACCCAGATCGAACAAGTCCTTGATAAAGACGGCATCGCCGTCGATCAGCTGGTTGCGGGCCACCTTGTTCGGGATCGTGGCACCGGCCAGCTTGGACGAAATCGGGATCGATTTGACGAACATGAACTTGTGGAGCTGAAAACCCTGCTCCCGCATCACGGCCATCTGCGTGTCCACCAGGGGTTGGTCTTCGTAAAGCGGCACAAACGCTACTTCGGTCATCACCGCAGCACAGGTCTTCAATGCCTCGCGCCCATGGTTGAAGACATCCACCTCCCCGCCCTGAATGTCGATCTTCAGGAAATCGACCTGCCCCAGCCCGTCGATATCATCCAGCCGCTTGGTTGGCATCTCGATCCGTTCCAGCACGCGCCCTGCCCGATGATAGCGCCCCAGAAAATCGAAGGTCTTGATGTTCGGCTCCAGCAGCGACGTGAACCCGGATGTCTTGCAGACCTTGAGCTCCTTGTCGGTGCCATCGCCAACCGCAAACGGAAAGAACCGCGCTGTCTCCGATTGCATTGGCTCAAGCGCCTTGAACGCCGCCTCCTGAGGCTCAAACCCAGTGACGCGCGCAAGCCCTGCAGCAAACAAAGGCTGGTAGTCCGGCGCAGATATCGGGTTTGCGCCCACATCCACAATCTCGATCAACCGCTCTGGCTGCAGCAGATCATGCAAAAGCGTCAGCCTTGTATGCCCCTCAGCCAACATTGCAGCTCAGCCCCGATCCGTCAGAACAGCTGTGCCGCTGGCCGACACCATCAACATTGAATTGCCAACGACTTCGTAATCCAGATCAACGCCGACCACGGCATTGGCACCCAAGGCGACGGCACGCTGCTCCAACTCGCGCATCGCCACATCGCGCGCATCCTGCAACTTTGCCTCATAGGCACCGGACCGGCCGCCGACGATATCTGTGATCGACGCAAACACATCGCGGACAACATTGGCCCCCATGATCGCCTCACCAACCACGATCCCTTTGTAATCAAGGATCTTCTGGCCTTCGATATTATTGGTCGTCGTGATGATCATGTCTTCCTCTTCAATACCAGCTGCGCAAAAAGCGACCCCAGAAAACCGGATGCAAAAGCCAGCGCAATCGCCATCCACATCGCAAGGGCGTCCGTCACAACGTCCACCACCACTGCAAACCCCGCACAGAACAGTCCGGTCACAACCGAGGTGATCAGGATCGCGGACATCGGCATGGCACACAGTGCGGCGCGGACCGGTTTGGCCCGCCCCGGCTCTCCTTAACCCACGGACCCTTCAAGCGAGATCGCCACCAACTGCTGCGCTTCCATGGCAAACTCCATCGGCAGCGCCTGCAACACGTCGCGGCAGAACCCGTTGACCACCAGTGCCACGGCCTCTTCTTCGTCCATGCCGCGCTGGCGGCAGTAGAACAGCTGGTCGTCATCCACCTTGGAGGTGGTCGCCTCATGCTCGACCCGCGAAGAGTTGTTCTTGACCTCGATATACGGCACCGTATGCGCCCCGCACTGACTGCCGATCAGAAGGCTGTCGCACTGGGTGTAGTTGCGGCTGTTCTTGGCTTTGGGATGCATCGACACCAAACCGCGGTAGGTGTTCTGCGCATGGCCCGCACTGATCCCTTTGGACACGATCCGGCTCTTGGTGTTCTTGCCAAGATGGATCATCTTCGTGCCGGTATCGGCCTGCTGGTAGTTGTTGGCGATGGCGATGGAATAAAACTCGCCTTGGCTGTCGTCACCGCGCAGGATGCAGGACGGGTATTTCCACGTCACCGCCGATCCGGTCTCGACCTGCGTCCACATCACCTTGGCCCGGTCACCCCGGCAATCGGCACGTTTGGTGACAAAGTTGTAGATACCACCCTTGCCGTTCTCGTCGCCCGGATACCAGTTCTGCACGGTCGAGTATTTCACTTCGGCGTCTTCTTCGATGATGATCTCGACCACCGCCGCGTGCAGCTGCGCCACATCGCGCTGCGGTGCGGTACACCCTTCGAGATAGGACACATACGATCCCTTGTCGGCGATGATCAGCGTGCGTTCGAACTGGCCGGTGTTTTCCGCGTTGATCCGGAAATACGTGGACAGTTCCATCGGGCAGCGCACGCCCGGCGGCACATACACAAAAGACCCATCCGAGAAGACCGCGCTGTTCAGCGTGGCATAATAGTTGTCCGACACCGGCACGACCGACCCCAGATACTTCTTCACCAGCTCCGGGTGGTCCTTGATCGCTTCCGAGATCGAACAGAAGATAACGCCCGCCTCTTTCAGCTCTTTCTGGAAGGTCGTGCCCACAGAGACGGAATCGAACACGGCATCGACAGCAACCTTGCGGCCCTCTGCCGGCATGTCTTCGGCCCCTTCAACCCCAGCTAGGATCAACTGTTCTTTCAGCGGAATACCCAGCTTTTCATACGTCGCGAGCAGCTTGGGATCGACCTCGTCAAGCGACTTGGGTTTCACTTCCATGCTTTTCGGGCGCGCATAATAATACTGGTCCTGAAAATCGATCTCGGGATAGTCGACCATCGCCCATGTCGGCTCTTCCTTCTGGAGCCAGCGCTCATAAGCAGCCAGACGCCATTCGGTCATCCATTCGGGTTCTTCGTTCTTTTCCGAGATCAGCTTCACGATATCCGGGCTCAGGCCCTTCGGCGCGTATTCCATCTCGATGTCGGTGTTCCAGCCATGCTTGTACTTGCCACCAACCTGGCGCACCGCATCGACGGTTTCCTGATCCACGCCTTCCTTGACGGTCACATTATCCAAAGCAGCCATGCTTGCACCCCTGTCTTGTTACTCACGCGGCTCGCGCGCGGTGTTTTTCCCATTTGGCCCGCCACGTCTCGGCGAACCGGATCACGTCGTCTTCGGTTGTCTGCGGCCCCAGCGACACGCGGATCGCGCTGCTGGCCGTGGCCGTGTCGAACCCCATCGCAGTCAGAACCGCGCTGGCTTTCACCTTGCCGCTGGAACAGGCGGACCCGGCGCTGATCGCAAAACCGGCAAGGTCCATCTGCATCACCTGCGTCTCACCCTTCCAACCGGGTGTGGCGAAGCAGGTCGTGTTCGGCAGGCGCCTTACATCTTTCCCGACAAAAATAGTCTCTTTAGCGTCAGCCTCAATAGCTGAATCTAGAATGTTTCTAAGTTTTTCGATCCGATCCCAGACACCGTCTTCCAGATCCCGTGCCGCAGCCTCTGCCGCCGCCCCGAACCCCGCGATGCCGATCACGTTCTCGGTCCCCGACCGACGCCCCATCTCCTGACCGCCACCGCGAATCTGCGCCGCAAGATCGGTCCCGCGCTTCATCACCAATGCACCGATCCCCTTGGGACCGCCAAGCTTATGGGCAGAAATCAACGCCATCTCGCAGCCCAGCCAATTGAACGCCACCGGCAGTTTGCCGAAGGCCTGCGTCGCATCGATCACAGCCATCCCCTGCGGCAAGCCCTGAACGATCCCGGTCTCCGAATTCGCCAATTGCACTGCGGATCGCTCCGGCTCGGTCACCGCCACCTGTCCCGCCGCATCAACACCCAGCACCGGATCAATCCACGCCCTGACCGCATCATGCTCGATCTCGGCCCCGAACAAACCGCGCCCCGCACAAGCCAGCGCCGCCGCCTCGGTGGCGCCCGAGACGAACACCACATCCGCCCCATCCGCACCAAAGGCCGTTGCCACCTGCGCCCGCGCCCGCTCGATCACGGCTTTGGCCGCACGCCCCTCCGCATGCACCGAAGACGGATTGCCCGACACCTGCATCGCCGCGATCATCGCGTCACGCGCCTCGGCGCGCAGCGGTGTTGTCGCGTTATGATCCAGATACACCCGCGCCATTCAGCCCACCGCTTGCTTCTTTGGGCCCCAAATACCTCGGGGGAGTCGCGCATCGCGCGACGGGGGCAGCGCCCCCAACCTGTCGGATTGGCGCAGCCAATTCGAAACCATCACTCATCCACCACGGCAAAAAGGTTCGGCACGGCAGGACACGGCGCCAGCGTGTTGCCCACCACATCCGACAAGCGCGTCTGATGCAGGAACACATAAACATGCGCCGACAGGCCTTCCCACAACCGGTTGGTCATGGATTGCGCCCGACTGCCCGACAAACCGCCCGAGGCGCCCGCGCCCTTGTGCATGGCGTCCACCGTCTCATCGACCGCACTTAGCACATCGACCACGCGAATGTCGCTTGCCGCCTTGGCCAGACGATAGCCACCGCCCGGACCGCGCACCGACGTCACCAACCCGGCCCGGCGCAGCTTGACGAACAGCTGCTCGAGATAGGGCAACGAAATATCCTGCCGTTGCGCGATGTCGCCCAGCGTCACCAAGGTGCCGTCCGGCTGCAGCGCGATATCCGCCAAGGCGACCATCGCATACCGACCTTTCGTGCTCAGTTTCATGGCCGACTCCCAAACGCCTCTGCGACACAATTGACCTTACATGGGCAATTGCCTATGTGCGGATAACCAATTCGGGGAACAATCCCGATTTAGAACCATTCTAAGAAGCCTGAGTGAAGCTGTCAAGATTTACGGACCGCTGCACCTGAGCCCAAGCAGGAGCCACCACCGCCTATGCCCGAGGTGATTTTTCCCGGACCCGAAGGCCGCCTCGAAGGCCGCTATCATCCCCAGAAAGAAAGCGATGCACCGATCGCGATCATCCTGCATCCGCACCCGCAGTTCGGCGGGACGATGAACAACAAGGTGGTCTACAACCTGCATTACGCCTTCTACAACATGGGCTTCACCGTTCTGCGCTTCAACTTCCGCGGTGTCGGCCGAAGCCAGGGCGAATACGATCAGGGCATCGGCGAACTCAGTGATGCCGCCTCTGCACTCGACTATCTGCAGTCGATGAACAACAACTCCAAGCATTGCTGGGTTGCCGGCTTCAGCTTTGGTGCGTGGATCGGTATGCAGCTGTTGATGCGCCGCCCCGAGATCACCGGCTTCATCTCGGTCAGCCCACCTGCCAACATGTACGACTTTTCGTTCCTCGCGCCCTGCCCGTCCTCTGGCCTGATCATCAACGGCACCGGAGACCGCGTTGCTCCACCTGCCGATACGACGACGCTTGTGGGCAAGCTGTCCGAGCAAAAAGGCATCACCGTCACCCATACTGAGATCGAAGGCGCCGACCACTTCTTCAAGGAACCGCACATGGACACGATGATCGACCATGTGACCGGCTATGTGAAGCGACGCCTGACCGAAAACAGCCGTTAAGGATTACCGTCCATGTCGATGGTGCAAGAGCTTGCTGAAAAGCTGGCCGACGACACTCTCAAGGCCATGAAACATCTCGACGACGACCGCTTCTTCATGGAAGTCGCGGCCGAACTCGGGGCGGCATCGACCACGTTGGAAGAGGCGTTCCTGACCGCGATCCGCGTGCGGCTTGCCGAACGCAAGGCACGCGCCTTTATCCGGGCGCGGATCGAAGGTCAGAAGAAAGACGAAAACTTCGGGCGCTGACCGCAACCAATCCGCAAACGTGCAGAGGTGACATGTCCCGCTTGGACCAACAGATGGCGTTCCTGACAGAAGCGGACCGCCTCAAGACCGTCCTGCGGGCCACCACGCTCTGTGATGGTTCGAGGCTGGAAAACAGTGCAGAACACTCTTGGCACATCGCGCTTTATGCCTTGGTTCTGGCCGAACATTCGGACGAACAGCTTGATACTGGCAAGATCGTCAAGATGCTCTTGCTGCACGACATCGTCGAGATCGACGCAGGCGATGCTCCGGTGTTCGGAGACCACGATGCCGAAGCATTGGCGATCCGTGAAAAAGCTGCAGCCGACCGGCTCTTTGGCCTGCTGCCCGACAATCAGGCGCAGGAATTCCGCGCGGTCTGGGAAGAGTTCGAAGCCAACGCAACACCCGAAGCGCAGTTCGCCAAATCCCTAGACCGGATGCAACCCCCGATGCAGAACCTTGCATCAGGCGGCGGATCGTGGATCGACTACGATGTGACCTATGACCGATTTGCCGCCCAGATCGGTCCCAAGATCAATCACGGTGCGCCAAAAATCTGGGCATGGCTCCAGCCCAAAGTAGCGGCATTCTTTGCGGCAAAGGACTGACACGCTTTGGTCCTCGCACCGCAGCACAACATCCCCTAGAGTGACATCATGTCAGACACACCGCACCAACGCACCCTGCTGCTCACCGGCGCCAGCCGCGGCATCGGCCATGCCACTGTCAAGAAATTCGCCGCCGAAGGCTGGCGCGTGATCAGCTGCTCGCGGCAGGCTTTTTCGCCCGACTGTCCGTGGCCGGGGGGCGAACGCAACCACATTCAAGTCGACCTCGCAGACCCGCAACAGACGATGGAGGCCGTGCGCATTGTCAAGGAACGCCTTGATGGCGGGCGGCTAGATGCTTTGGTGAACAACGCCGGGATTTCACCGAAAGGCCCCGAGGGGGAACGCCTCAGCACATTGGACACCGACCTGCGCGATTGGGGCAAGGTGTTTCACGTCAACTTCTTCGCGTCTGTCGTGCTCGGGCGCGGGTTGAAAGACGAACTGGCCAAGGCACAGGGGTCCATCGTCAACGTCACCTCAATCGCTGGCGCGCGGGTACACCCGTTTGCCGGGGCGGCCTATGCGACGTCGAAAGCAGCGCTCGCTGCGTTAACGCGGGAAATGGCTCATGATTTCGGGCCTTTAGGCGTGCGTGTGAATGCCATTGCACCGGGCGAGGTCGAAACAAGTATCCTCAGCAAAGGCACCGACAAGATTGTCGAAAAACTGCCGATGCGGCGGCTGGGCCAGCCGTCCGAAGTGGCGGATGTGATCTATTTCCTGTGCTCGGGCCAAAGTGGGTACGTCACCGGCACCGAGATTGAAGTGAACGGCGGTCAGCACGTCTGACGACATGACAGATTATTCGTACGAATAATCTGCCCCGGCAGGATTTTCGTACGAAAATCCTGTGAACCCCGCCCTAGTAGTGAATCGCCCGCCCCCAGGCATCCAGCACGGCCTCATGCATCATCTCGGACAGGGTCGGATGCGGGAACACCGTCTGCATCAGGTCCTCCTCGGTGGTCTCCAACTGCCGCCCGACAACATAGCCCTGGATCAGCTCGGTCACTTCCGCGCCCACCATATGCGCCCCCAAGAGCGCGCCGGTTTTCGCATCGAACACCGTCTTGATCATCCCCTCGGGTTCCCCGAGTGCAATCGCCTTGCCATTGCCGATAAACGGGAAGCGCCCGACCTTGATGTCAAAGCCCTTTTCCTTGGCCTGCGCCTCAGTCAGGCCGACGCTGGCCAACTGCGGCTGGCAGTAGGTGCACCCCGCAATGCTGTCCGCCTCGACCGCGTGAGGATGGCCGCCTGCGATCAGTTCCGCCACCATCACACCCTCATGGCTGGCTTTGTGTGCAAGCCAAGGCGCGCCAGCGATGTCGCCGATGGCATAGACCGCCTCTACCCCGGTGCGACACATCGGGTCGGTCACCACATGGGTGCGGTCTACCTTGACACCCAAGGCCTCCAGCCCCAGCCCTTCGGTATTTCCGACGATGCCGACGGCGGAAATGACCGTGTCGAACTCTTCCTTGGTGACCTTTCCGCCCTGTTCGATATGCGCGGTGACCTTGCCTTTGCTGCGATCCAGCTGTTTGACCATGGCCTTTTCACGTATGGTCATGCCCTGCTTTTCAAACTGTTTCTTTGCGAAACCGCTGATCTCGGCGTCCTCGACAGGCAGGATGCGGTCCATCACTTCGACCACCGTCGTATCGGCACCAAGCGTGTTGTAGAAACTTGCGAATTCGATGCCGATGGCGCCAGAGCCAATGACCAAAAGCTTCTTCGGCATCCGGTTCGGGACAAGCGCGTTTTTGTAGGTCCAGACCAGGTCGCCATCTGCCTCGAGCCCCGGCAATTCACGGGCGCGAGCACCTGTGGCGACGACGATGTTTTTCGCGGTCAGGTCTTCAACCCCCTTGTCGGTCTTGACCTGCACCTTGCCTTTGGCGGGGATCGTGGCCTCGCCCATCAACACGGTGACTTTGTTCTTCTTGAGCAGATGCCCGACCCCGGAGTTCAATTGCTTCGCAATCCCGCGCGAGCGTTTGACGACCGCGTCCAGATCATAGCCGATGCCCTCGGCCTTGAGCCCAAATTCCTTGGCGCGGTGCATGAGGTGAAAGACTTCAGAGGTGCGCAGCATGGCCTTGGTCGGGATACAGCCCCAGTTGAGACAGATGCCGCCCAGATGTTCGCGTTCGACAATCGCCACACTCAGCCCAAGCTGCGCGCCTCGGATGGCGGCGACATAGCCGCCGGGGCCTGCGCCGATCACGATCATGTCGAAGCTCTTGCTCATGGCCTGCTTTCCTCCCTCAAGGTCAGGTTTGAGGCAAAGCGTAGGCCAAAGCGTCTGGGCTCACAATGGGGCACGGAGAATAGGTCCGGATCGGCCCGAATGTTTCGCACGCGAAACAATGGGTCAAGAGAGCTGACCGTTTAACGGTCTGTTAATAAATCGAAATTCAGGCCTCAGCCTTCTTTTCCCAACGGCCGGATTCCTCGGACCAATATTGCGCCGAACAGCCCGCACCGGTCAGGCTCCGCCATTGGCCACGTGCCACATCGACAGCGGTGGGATCATTGCCATCGAAAAGGATACAGACCCGTTCCAGCCGCTGCACCTCGTCCGGCGCAACCTCTGCGCCATCCACGGTCATGACGCATTGCGGCTTGTTTGCCGCCGCGGTCTCCACCGTCAAAAGCACAGGCTGCGCTGTGTCGTGCGGCCCACCCGCAAGGCCGTGCGGCAGGAAGCCCTCTTCTGGTCCAAGCCACAGTTTCTGGTCCAGCCAGTCCATACGCGCGGCATCTGTTCCCCGCACCGCAACGCGCCAGCCCGCGCCAAGTGCCTTGCCCAGAAGCATGGGCAAGGTCGCCTCGAGCGGCTTTTGCGTTAGGTGGTAGAAATAGGCCGCGCCCATCGGATCAGTCTTTCGCCTCGAACTTGTCTGCGATCAGGCGGTCGAGCGCGCGCACGCCCCATCCCGTTGCGCCCTTTGGTGACAGGTCCAGATCGGCCTTCACATGTGCAACACCCGCGATGTCGAGGTGAATCCACGGCATGTCGTCCTTGACGAACCGCTTGAGGAACTGCGCCGCCGTCACCGACCCGGCGGGACGGCCGCCGATGTTTTTCATGTCAGCCACGGGCGATTTCAGCATGTCGTCATAGGCTTGACCCAAGGGCATCCGCCACGCGCCTTCTTTCTCGGTCTCCGCGGATTTGAGGAACGCGTTGACCAAAGGTTCGTCGTTCGAATAGACGGCGGCGTTTTCATGCCCCAAGGCAATGATACAGGCCCCCGTGAGGGTGGCGAGGTCAATCATCGCGGCAGGTTTCTCGGTCTCTTGCGCATGCCACATGACATCGCACAGAACCAAGCGGCCTTCGGCATCGGTGTTCACCACTTCAATCGTGTCGCCTTTCATGGAGGCCACCACGTCACCCGGGCGCACTGCGTTGCCCGACGGCATGTTTTCCACAAGTCCCACCATGCCGACCACATTGGCCTTGGCCTTGCGTTTGGCGACTGCGTGCATGACGCCCGCGACCACACCCGCGCCGCCCATGTCCATGGTCATGTCTTCCATGCCAGCGGCTGGTTTTAGCGAGATGCCCCCAGTGTCGAACACGACACCCTTGCCGATCAGCGCCAGAGGTGCGGCGCCCTTGACCCCGCCTTTCCAGCGCATGATGACCACTTTCGACGGGCTATCGGACCCTTGTCCGACGCAGAGCAGCGCGCGCATGCCCAGCTTTTCGAGCGCCTTTTCTTCCAGCACTTCGACCTCGACACCGAGAGCGCGAAGGGCTTCCAGCCGTTTGGCGAATTCGGTGGTGGTGAGCACGTTGGCGGGTTCATTCACAAGGTCGCGGGTGAAATGCACGCCTTCGGCGACAGCAATGCGCGGAGCGGCAGCCGCTTCGGCCTCTTCGGGTTTGGTACACATGAAAGTGGCCGGGCCGAATGGATCGCCTTTCTTGGTCTTGTGATCGTCAAAGCCATAGCCGCGCAATGCGACGCCCAAGGCGATCTCTTCGGGCCGCGCGGTGCCTTCGACCAGCACCGTCATCGCGGATGATCCGGCAGCGACCGCCAGAGCCGCCCCAGCCTTGCGCGCCAACTCCGGCGAAGGACGACGGGACAGTTTGACCAGATCGACCGCTTCAGCCTGAAGACCGACTGGCCATGCCAGCGTCATGGCCTTGCCTTCCGACATCTTTTCCCAAGCCTCTGATCCGGTTGCCCGTGCCAGCGCGCCCTTGGTGAGCCGGTTCAACCGCCGGGCACCTGCGCTTAATTTGAGATCGGGTGTGATAAAGACCGCGATCCGGCCTTCTGCGGTCGCCAAAGCGTCGATATCGACCGGCACAAATGCGAGTGCGCGAAGTTCCGCCATGTTCTGCTCCGTATGTTGGTTTGGATATAGGGGTAGCGCCCGTGCACGCGGTTGACCAGAGGCTGGTTTTACCTCAAACCCTAGACTATGGGCCATCCCGGCCCACTCTATGTCGTGTGAAGGGGTCCGCTTTGCCAAGATTCGACAGATACGTGCTGTCGCAACTCATGGTCCTCTTTGGGTTCTTCGCGCTTGTGCTGGTCGCGGTCTACTGGGTGAACCGGGCTGTGGTGCTGTTTGACCGGCTGATCGCGGACGGTCATTCGGCGGGAGTGTTCCTTGAGTTTACCGCGCTCAGCCTGCCCGGCGTGATCGCGCTGGTGCTGCCAATGGCGTCATTTGCCGCTGCTGTCTACGTCACCAACCGGCTGATGGGCGACTCGGAACTGACGGTGGTGCAGGCCACCGGGTACAGCCCGTGGCGGCTGGCACGACCCGTAGCAATGTTCGGTTTGATCGTGGCGCTGATGATGTCGGCGCTGACGCATGTTCTGGTGCCAGCGTCGATGGCGCAACTCAAGGAACGTGAGGTCGAGATTTCGGGGTCCGTCAGCGCACGGCTTTTGCGCGAAGGGGCCTTTCTGCATCCCGGACCCGGGGTGACATTCTTTATCCGAGACATCACCCCAGAGGGCGAATTGCGCGATGTCTACCTGTCGGATCGTCGTCAGGACGACCGCGAGGTGACCTATACGGCCGAGCGCGCCTATGTGGTGCAGGCCGAGGAAGGCCCGCGTCTTGTCATGGTGAGCGGGTTGGCACAGACCCTACGGCCCGACACGCGCACCCTGTCGACGACGCTTTTTCAGGATTTCACTTACGATATCAGCACGCTGATCGTGCAAAACCAGAACCTCAGCCTGCGGCCACGGCACCTGCCGACATGGGATCTGTTGACGCGACCCGAAGCGATGGCCGCTTTGACCGAGGTGCCGCGGGCGCGGATCAATGAGGAACTGCACGGCCGATTTCAGCAAGCCTTGTTGGGTCTGGTTGCCGCGCTGATCGGGTTCTCTACCCTGCTGACAGGTAGTTTCAGCCGCTTTGGCGTTGGGCGGCAGATCGTTGTGGCGATCTTTCTGCTGGTCCTCATCAAGCTGGTCGAAAGTGCGGTCACCGACCCCACCCGTAACAGCGCAGCCCTTTGGCCATTGATCTATTTGCCATCAGTGGTTGGCATTGCCATGGCCGTCGGAGTGTTGCATCTGGCGGCGCGCCCGTTCCGCAAACCGCGCGGCGCTGCGATGACGGAGGTGTCGGCATGACGCTACATCTTTATTTCGCGCGCCGGTTTTTGTGGACGTTTCTGGCGATCTTTGGGATTTTCTTTTTGTTTCAGGTGCTTCTTGATCTGGTTGAACAAATCCGGCGGTTGGACAACTCGGTCAGTTTTCCCGAAGTGGTCAAGCTGACCCTGCTGAACACACCTGAGGGCATGTACCAGATCCTGCCCTTGGTGATGATCCTGTCCTCCATCGCGCTGTTCGTGGCACTGGCACGGTCGTCCGAACTGGTGGTGGCACGCGCGGCGGGGCGGTCGGGCTTGACGGCGCTGGTGGGGCCGATTGTGGTCGCAGCGGTGATTGGCGGCTTGGCTGTGGCGATGGGTAACCCGATCGTGGCGGCAACATCAAAAGCCTATTCCGACCTGCGCGAAACCTATCGCAATGGCGGCACCTCGGCGTTGTCTATCGGAGCCGAAGGATTATGGCTGCGGCAGTCCGACCCACGCGGGCAAACGGTGATCCGGGCCGCGCGGGCGAACGCCAACGGAACCGTGCTTTATGACGTTATGTTCGTGGCCTATGCCGAAGGTGGCGGCCCAGTGCGCCGGATCGAGGCAGCAGAAGCTGAACTGGCCAACGGGGCGTGGACCCTGCGGGAGGCCAAGGTCTGGCCGCTGGTGGCAGGGGTGAACCCGGAGACCAATTCGGTACTGCATGACGAATTGATCGTCGCCTCCACACTGACTGAGGACAGTATCAAGGACCGCTTCGGACGGCCCTCGGCCATCTCGGTCTGGGAGCTGCAAGGGTTCATCACCGATCTTGAGGACGCGGGCTTTTCGGCGCGACGTCATGCGGTGTGGCTGCAGATGGAACTCGCGCGGCCGGTCTTTCTGATTTCGATGGTGCTGATCGGTGCCGCCTTCACGATGCGACACAGCAGAATGGGCGGCACGGGAGTTGCGGTGCTGTCAGCGGTTCTTCTTGGCTTTTCATTGTATTACGTGCGAAACTTTGCGCAAATCCTAGGCGAGAATGGACAATTGAACGCACTGGCTGCGGCATGGGTTCCACCACTTGCGTCTGTGCTGTTGGCGCTGGGATTGATCCTGCACAGGGAGGACGGATGACTGTGCGATCCATTCTTGCCCTGATTGCGGTAGTGCTGCTGTGGTCTGCTCCCGTACACGCGCAATCCAGCAATGTGATGCTTTTGGCGGATCAGGTATTGGTCGAACAGGGCGGCGACACGCTTGTGGCGACGGGCAATGTTGAGGCGTTGCATGACGGCACCCGACTGACTGCGTCATCCATCATCTACAACCGCGCCGCCAATACGCTTGAGATTCAGGGCCCGATCCGGATCACCCAACCCAATGGCGATGTGTTGACTGCAACGCAGGCGGAACTGGATCAGGGGTTTGAAAACGGGCTGCTGGAAAGCGCGCGCTTCGTTCTCGACGAACAGCTTCAGATCGCCTCGGCCCGCGCGGCACGTGTGCAAGGGCGCTACACGGCGATGAGCCAAGTGGCCGCAACCTCGTGTCAGGTCTGCGGCAGTGACCGCCCCCCGCTTTGGGCGATCCGGGCCAGCCGCGTCGTGCACGACGCCGAAGAACGCCAAATCTATTTCGACAATGCACAGCTTCGAGTTCTTGGCGTCCCGGTGTTCTACATGCCAAGGATGCGCCTGCCGGACCCGACGCTGGAGCGGGCACGCGGGTTCATGATTCCCGAACTCAAGACAACGACTCTGCTGGGTTTCGGCATCAAGCTGCCGTACTTTATCCCGATTGGGGATCACGCCGATCTGACGCTGACCCCCTATGTGTCGCCCATCACACGGACACTGGAGCTGCGCTACAGGCAGGCGTTCCGCACCGGCGACATCAAGGTGAACGGTGCGATCAGTCGCGATAATCTCGACAGCGGCGACTTGCGCGGTCTGTTCTTTGCGGAAGGCGCGTTCACCCTGCCCCGTAATTTCCGCCTGTCCTTCGACATCGAAGCCGTGAGCGACGACGCGTATCTTAACGATTACAACAGCGCCTTCAAAAAAGACCGGCTGGACAGCGCCCTGACTTTGTCGCGCACCCAAAGAGACCGGTTCTTTTCGCTGGGACTGATCCATTACGAGAGCCTGACTGACGGCGAAAACAACGCAACCCAACCAACGATCATCGGTGACCTGCGCTACAATCGCCGGTACTTTCCCAAGGCAATCGGCGGCGAGGTGCGACTTGGATTTCAAGTCCACGGCCACTACCGCTATTCGAACACGGATATCGACGGCAACGATGCCGACACAGTCGTCGACGGACGCGATGTTGGACGGGCCAATCTGGATCTGAGCTGGCGCGACCGCTGGACGCTTGCGGGTGGACTTCGTGCCGGTGCCGTGGCGCAGCTTTGGGTCGATCATTTCATCGTTGAACAGGATGCCGTGGCAGCTGGCGACTACACCAAGGTCACACCTGCGGCATCGGTTGAGCTGCGCTGGCCCTTCGTCAAACAGACGGCGACGGGCGCACGCGTGCTGGTCGAACCGATTGCACAGGTCGGATGGATTGGCGGCGAACGGTCAGGTGTGCCGAATGACGAAAGCACGCGGGTTGAATTCGACGAAGGCAATCTGCTGTCGCTGTCGCGCTTTCCGGCACCCGACCGTCGCGAACGCGGTTTGATCGGCGCTGCCGGCTTGCGCTGGATGCGGCAGGACCCGGAAGGCTGGCGCGCTGCCCTGACATTGGGACGGGTCTGGCGCGACGAGGTGGACACGGCTTTTTCGCGGTCATCCGGGCAGGACAGCACCGCGTCCGATTGGCTGATTGCCGGGCAATTCGCGCATCAGAACGGATTGCAGCTTTTGGCGCGCGGTCTGTATGACAGCGACCAAACCCGGTTCACCAAGGCCGAGATGCGCGCCAATGTCACCCGTGACCGCTACACTTTGGGTGCGTCCTACATTCTGCTCACGACAGATCCGCTAGAAGACCGCGAAGACGCCCAGTCGCAATGGCGGGTCAATGGGCGCTATAATATCGACCGCAACTGGACTGCCACCGGCAGCACGCGATACGACATCGCCGAGGGGCAGTTCCTGAATGCAGGGGTTGGCGCGGAATACCGCAATGAATGTGTCGCGGTGGACTTTTCGGTCTCGCGCAGCTTTGCCTCTTCCACTAACCTTGAACCATCTACCGATTTCGGCCTGACCGTCGCGCTGACTGGCTTCAGCACTGGCGGCAGCGGCAAGGAGTACCGCCGTTCATGCAGCTACTGAACACGTCCATCCGCAAATTGAGCGCGCTTGCTCTTGGCATCACCTTGGCTTTTGGCCCTGTCTCGGCGCAGGCGCAAAACATGTTTGCTCCGGTCATCCGCATCAATGACAGCGTGGTCACCGCCTATGAACTCGAGCAGCGGCAACGGATGTTGACCGTGCTGAATGCGCCGGGCAACGCGGCAGATCTGGCACGTGAACAGCTCATCGACGACCGTTTGCGGATACAAGCCGCCGAAGCCGCAGGCATTATCCCGTCGCCCGAAGAGGTGCTGGACGGGATGGAGGAATTTGCGCAGCGCGCCAACCTGACCCGTGACGAGTTCCTTCAGGCGCTTGAGGGCAACGGCGTGGCGGCACAGACCTTTCGCGACTTCGTCCGCGCGGGGCTAAGCTGGCGTCTGCTGGTTCAGGCACGCTTTGCCGGACGGGTGAACCTGTCGGAAGCGGAAATCGACCGCGCGCTAGGAGCGTCGGGTGGATCGTCGGTGCGGGTTCTGTTGTCGGAAATCATCATGCCCGCCCCGCCGCAACAAGCCGAAGCGGTGCGCGCGCGCGCCGATCGGATCAGCCAGATCACGTCAGAGGCTGAATTCTCGGCCCAGGCACGTCAGTTCTCGGCCACCGCGACACGCGGCGCCGGGGGCCGGTTGCCGTGGCAGAACCTTGAAAACCTGCCGCCTGTGCTCCGCCCGCTTGTTCTGGCGCTGGCACCGGGGGAGGTGACAGATCCGATCCCGATCCCCAACGCCGTGGCCTTGTTCCAGCTGCGCGGGGTCGAGGAAACAGGCTTTACCGCGCCGACCTATTCGGCGATCGAATATGCCGCCTATTACCTGCCCGGTGGCCGGTCGGATGCGACGCTGGCGCAGGCGCGGGTGTTGGCCAGTCAGGTGGACCGCTGCGACGACCTTTACGGTGTCGCCAAAGGCAAGCCCGAAGAAGCGCTGGAGCGTCAGGCGTTGCCACCCGCGGACATCCCCACGGACATGGCATTCGAGCTGTCCAAACTTGATCCCGGCGAAGTGTCCACGGCGCTGACCCGGTCAAATGGCCAAACGCTGGTGTTCCTGATGCTTTGCGGGCGCACCGCCGAGGTCAATGACGACGTGGACCGCGACCAGTTCGCTTTGGGCCTCCGCAATCAGCGGCTCAATTCGCTTGCCGAAAGCTATCTGGCACAATTGCGTTCCGACGCCCGCATCGTCACGCAATGAGTGCAGCGCCGATTGCCCTGACCATCGGGGAACCTGCCGGGATCGGACCCGAGCTGGCCGGGATGGCATGGGAGGCGTTGCGTGGAGAGGTGCCGTTTTTCCTGATCGGTGATCCTGCGCATTTGCCAGACGGCACCGACTGGTCCGAAATTGCAGCCCCAGACGAAGCGACGCCTAAGACCAGCGCCCTTCCCGTGTTGCCGCATCAGTTCGAGGGGCCGCGCACCCCCGGCCTGCCGCAACCGGAACAGGCCAAGGGCGTTGTGGCGGTGATCGAACGCGCCGTTGCACTGGCCGCGTCGGGCAAGGTGGGTGGTGTTTGCACCCTGCCAATCCACAAACAGGCGCTTCAGGAAGGGGCCGGGTTCGGGTTCCCCGGCCATACCGAGTTTCTGGCCCATCTGTGCGACACAAGCGACGTGGTGATGATGCTGGCCGGGTCGCAACTGCGTGTGGTGCCGGTGACAATCCATATTCCGCTGTCAGAGGTCAAACTGGCGCTGACGGCCGATCTGCTGGAGACCCGCATTCGAATCACCCACACCGCGCTGGTGACGCAATTCGGGATCGCTCAACCGCGGTTGGCGGTGGCGGGCCTCAACCCGCATGCGGGCGAAGGCGGTCGCATGGGGCGCGAAGAGATCGACGTGATTGCACCAGTGCTGGAACGGTTGCGGGCGGAAGGCATGATGATTGCCGGGCCTTTATCAGCGGACACGATGTTTCATGCCGCGGCTCGCACAGGGTATGACGCGGCGATCTGCATGTATCACGATCAGGCACTGATCCCGATCAAGACGCTGGATTTCGACCGGGGCGTGAATGTGACGCTGGGCCTGCCGATCATCCGAACCTCACCGGATCACGGCACCGCTTTTGACATTGCAGGCACCGGGCAGGCCAACCCGACTTCGACCATCGAGGCGCTGCGCATGGCGTGGCGGCTGGCGAATGCAGCGTCCTGACGACGGATTAGTTGGATGGGACAGAGTTTGCATATTTTGAAAAAGAAGAAGCAAGGGCCGCGCGCCTTGTGCGGAGGTTTCCATGCCCGCAATTGATTCCCTGCCGCCGCTGCGCGATGTGATCGCGACATATGAGCTGAGCGCGAAAAAGGCGTTGGGCCAGAACTTTCTGCTCGACCTGAATCTGACCGCCAAGATCGCGCGTCAGGCGGGTGATTTGAGCGGGACAGATGTGCTTGAGGTCGGGCCTGGCCCCGGCGGTTTGACGCGCGGATTGCTGGTCGAGGGCGCGCGCAAGGTGCTGGCCGTGGAGAAAGACGCGCGGTGCTTGCCTGCACTGGCCGAGATCGCCGCGGTCTATCCGGGGCGGCTTGAGGTGATCGAGGGCGATGCGCTGCAGATCGACGCATTGGCGCATCTGACGCCGCCGATCGCGATCTGTGCCAACCTGCCCTACAATGTCGGCACCGAATTGCTGGTGCGTTGGCTCACCCCTGCGGTTTGGCCGCCGGTGTGGTCAAGCCTGACGCTGATGTTTCAGAAAGAGGTTGCACAGCGGATTGTCGCCAAGCCGGGCGACAAGGCTTACGGTCGGCTGGCGGTGCTGGCGCAGTGGCGCTGTGACGCGTATATCGCGATGCATCTGCCGCCCGAGGCATTCAGCCCGCCGCCCAAGGTCAGTTCCGCCGTGGTGCATCTGCGCGCCCTGCCCGCGCCCCGGTTCGAAGCCGATGCCAAGGTGCTGGAGCGGGTTGTGGCGGCTGGGTTCAATCAACGCCGGAAAATGCTGCGCGCGTCCCTAAAGGGGCTGTCGCCGGATATCGAGGATCATCTGAACGCGGTCGGCATTCCCCCGACTGAGCGCGCCGAGCGGGTGTCAATCGAGGCGTTCTGCGCCTTGGCCCGGCAATTGGCCTAACCGGCTGGAAACAGAAAAGCCGGGGAAAGCCCCGGCTTTTTTATTTATTCAGCAGCGTCTGGCGTGGCCTGCTCTGCGGCGGGTTGTTCCGCCTTCGGCTCTGGCTTTTTGCGCGGCTTACGCGGCGCGCGGGGCTTCTTGGGCTTTTCCTCGGCCTTGGCTTCGGGAGTGTCCACGAGACCACTGTCAGTGCTGCTGTCGGATGCGTCAATCACATCCGGCTGCGGCGCATCGGCGGGGTCATTCGCCGGCTGAGCAGAATTGGAATTGTCCTGCTCCTGACGCTGCGGACGTTCGTTATCGCGCTGCGTCTGGCGGTCGCGGTTTTCACGCTCTTGCTGTTCGCGGCGCGCATCTTGTTCACGCTGTGCTTCGCTGAGCAGGCGCATGTAGTGTTCTGCGTGCTGTTGGAAGTTTTCCGCATTCACCCGGTCATTGCTGAGCTGGGCGTCGCGCGCGAGCTGGTTGTACTTGTCAATGATCTGCTGCGGCGTACCGCGCACCTTGCCCTCGGGACCGGAGCTGTCGAACACACGGTTGACGACATTTCCGACAGAATTCGGGCGGTTGCGGTTATTCTTATTCCGCGAACGTTTGTTTGAAGAACGCATCTGTAACTTTCCAGCCTTCTTTCAGCTGTTTTTGCGATTGCTGTGTGCGCTTTGTGCGCGGGTCCTGTGCAAAAGCATCCATGTTTGGGCTTACAATCGCGCGAGAGGGGTGCAAACCAGCCTCGACCGCTGCAATGACTCTGAGTAATCATGTCCGACCCCGGCTTACAAGTATAATTTGCGTCGAAAGGTTCGGATTTTCGCTCTTACAGGTCGGTTCGTGGCAGGTTTGCGCCGGAGACGACCCGATCCCTGCCATCAAGGTCGGGATGGATCGCCACTTTTGCAAGACCAGCGGCACGAAACAGCTTGGCAACGGCTGCCCCTTGTGTCGGCCCTATTTCGACGATCAGGCGCCCGTGCGGAGTGAGATGCGCCCGGGCTCCGGCGGCGATGGCACGGTAGGCGGTGAGGCCGTCAGCTTCGTCCGTGAGCGCCATACGTGGCTCAAAGGCCAATTCGGGGGCGAGCCCCGGCATTTCGTTGGCCGCGATATAGGGCGGGTTGGACACGATCAGGTCAAAGTGCTGCCCCGCCGCCACCGCGTTGAACCACGCGCCATGCCCCCAAGTCACCCGGTCCTGCACCGATACGCGCGCGGCGTTCTCTTGTGCAACCGACAGCGCATCTTCGCTCAGATCGGTGCCCATACCCTGCGCAGTGGGACGTTCTGCCAGCAAGGTCAGGATGATACAGCCTGATCCCGTTCCAAGATCGAGAACATGTGAAAAGTCGTCCGCAAGCCCTTGTTGGATCAGAATTTCTGTCTCGGGACGCGGATCAAGCACTGCGGAATTCACGCGGAAATCGCGGCCGAAGAAGGCGCGCGTGCCAATCAGATGGGATACAGGTTCACGCCGGCCGCGTCGTTCGATCAGCGCCCCTAGATTTTCAACCTGGGCCTCTGAGATCATGTCCGGCAGGACAAGGGTCAGCCGCCCCGGAGCAACGCCTAGCACATGCGCCATGATGCGCCGCGCATCGCGCGCCGGGTCGTCAATACCCGCCTCACGCAGCCGTGCGACCGCATGGGACAGCGCTTGGGTTCCGGTCATGCCCCCATCTCGGCTAGGAGTGTGGCCTGGGCATCTGCCGTCAGAGCGTCGATGATTTCGTCCAGATCACCCGCCATCACTGCGTCGAGCTTGTAGAGCGTGAGGCCGATCCGATGGTCGGTCAGGCGCCCCTGCGGGAAGTTGTAGGTGCGGATGCGTTCGGAGCGATCACCAGAGCCGACCTGACTTTTGCGATTGGCCGAGCGTTCAGCATCGACCTTTTGCCGCTCCATATCGAAGAGGCGTGTGCGCAACACCTGCATCGCGATCTCGCGGTTGCGGTGCTGGGATTTTTCGGAACTGGTGACGACGATTCCGCTGGGAATGTGGGTGATGCGCACCGCCGAATCGGTGGTGTTGACGTGCTGCCCACCTGCGCCGGAGCTTCGCATGGTGTCGATGCGCAGGTCGTTTGTGTTGATCTGGATGTCCACATCCTCGGCCTCGGGCAAAACCGCCACGGTTGCGGCAGAGGTGTGAATGCGCCCGCCTGATTCCGTCTCGGGCACGCGCTGTACGCGGTGGACGCCGGATTCGTATTTCAGTCGGGCAAAGACATTGGTTCCCGTGATATGCGCCACGACTTCCTTGATGCCGCCGATCTCGGTTGATTGTTCCTCGATGATCTCGAACCGCCAGCCGCGCGCTTCGGAATAGCGCTGGTACATGCGCAACAGGTCACCGGCGAACAGTGCCGCCTCTTCGCCCCCCGTTCCGGGGCGGATTTCAAGCATGGCAGGCCGCGCATCGGCCTTGTCGCGGGGCAAAAGCGCGAGCTGCAGCGCAAGTTCGACCTTGGGCAAACGCGCCTTGAGGTCGGGCAGTTCTTCCTGAGCCAATTCCCGCATTTCGGGATCCGACAGCATCGCTTCGGCATCAGCGATGTCGGCGCGCACCTGTTTCCACTCGGCGATCTGTTCAACGACGGGGCGCAGGTCCGAGTATTCCTTGCCGATGGCTGCAATGTCGCCGGACCCTTCGGCCATCTGGGCCTCAAGGTATTCAAAACGCGATGTGATCTGGTGCAGGCGGTCTTCGGGGATCATGCGGTTCTGTCGGGCATCAACGCCTTGCGGTCAAGGCCTATCCGCCCAGCCGGTCCAGCCACCCATCCACACGCGCCTTGTTCACGCCCATGTCGGACTGGCCAAAGCGCAGGCGGGCGAACAGCTCGAGCACGTCTTCGTTTTTCATCACCGTGGTGTAGTCGGGAAAACCCATCCATTGGGACCGGGTGACATAGGTCACCTTGCCCTCTTCCACACTGCCCGTCAGAACTTCGGTGCGCGGGGTGGCCAGGATGATGCGGTCAAGCGTGGCAAAGGTGCCTTCGGTTGCGGGGATGCGACGGCGCACGCCTCCGGCCAGATCCTGATCAGCCGTCACTTTGGGGTCCACATGCCAAGCAGCAGGGTCCGATGGCGCGAGCCTGATCCACGCCAGACCTGCAACCACAATGAGCACAACCGCCCAGAAGAACATTTTCACGACGTCCTTATCCTTGCCTCAATGGGGCACCGGCCCCTTGCTCACGCGCACTGAACTTCAGGCGCGGCGCGTCCACCCCCAAAGCGACAGAATCTCTGTCGCAACATGAGCGCCCGCCACGGCTGTAATACCTGATGTATCGAAAGGCGGGCTGACTTCAACCACATCGCCCCCCATCAGTTCGATCCCGGCGATATTCCGCAGGATGACCGCGATATCGGCTGTTGACGGACCTCCCCAAACGGGCGTGCCGGTGCCGGGGGCAAAGGCAGGATCGAGGCAATCAATGTCGAAGGTGAGATAGGTTGGGTAATCCTTGAGGATTTCGCAGATTTTTTCCGCAACGGCTTCGGGCCCGATACGGTGCATCTCGCGGGCGTCGATGATGTTGAAGCCGAGCGTGTCCGGATTGTCGGTGCGAATGCCCACCTGAACCGACCGCACCGGGTCCACCAGACCCAGCTTGACTGCTTTATACAGGAACGTCCCGTGGTCGATCCGCTCCATATCGTCATCGGCCCAGGTGTCGGTGTGGGCGTCGAATTGCAGCAGGCTTAGGGGGCCGTATTTTTCGGCATAAGCCTCAAGGATCGGCAGGGTGATGTAGTGGTCGCCCCCCAGCGTCACCGTCGCTGTGTCCTGTGCCAGAATTCCTGCGATATGGGATTTTAGCGTTTCGGGAAACTCAGACACTTTGGCATAGTCGAAGGCCAGATCGCCGTAATCGGCAATCGCGAAGTCTTCGAGCACATTGTAATCCCAACCGTATGGTTTGTCGTAGGGCTGAAGGCTGGAGGCCTCGCGGATGGCGCGGGGGCCAAAACGTGTGCCGGTGCGGTGCGTTACGGCCTGATCAAAGGGCACGCCAGTGATGGCGATATCCACGTTGCTCAGGTCCTTGGTGTAGCGCCGCCGCAGGAACGATGTGGCACCGGCAAAGGCGTTCTCAAAGCTCGCGCCTTTCAGGTCGTCGCGGGTGAAAGCGTGGTCGATTTGGGTTTTGGCGTCTTCAAGGCCCATGGTTTACACTCCGTGACGGGTTTCGATCACTCGGGCAAAGAACGACGCGCCGATGGGGGCCACCTCGTCGTTGAAGTCAAACGCGGGATGGTGACAGGACGGCCCGATCCCCTGCCCCAGCATGAGGTAGCTTCCGGGCCGCGCCTCGAGCATATAGGAAAAATCCTCGGCCCCCATTTCGGGCGCGCGGTCACTGATCACGTTGCTGTCGCCCACCACCTCTTGGGCCACACGCACGGCAAATTCGGTCTGGGCGTGGTGGTTGATGGTAGCGGGGTAATTGCGGACGTAGTCCAGCTTTGCCGCGACGCCGTAGCTGGCCGCTTGGCCTGCAACGATCTCTGCGAAGCGGCGTTCAACCATATCGCGCAGGTCGGGATCAAAGCTGCGCACTGTGCCTGCAAGACGCATGGTTTCCGGGATCACGTTGGTGGCGCTGCCAGTCTGCACGATGGTCAGTGACACCACCAGCGGCAAGCGCGGATCTGCGTTGCGCGACGGGATTGTTTGCAGCGCTTGCCCAATGGCAAGTCCACAGGGCACCGGATCAAGCGTGGTGTGGGGAAACGCTCCGTGACCGCCCTTGCCGGTGATCGTGATCTCGAAATCGTCCACCGCTGCCATGATCGGACCGGGACAGGTGTTAAACACGCCCACATCGCCGAATGGATCAGTGTGCAGCGCGAAGACCTCTTCGATGCCGAACCGATCCATGATGCCTTCCTCGACCATGATACGTGCGCCACCCACGGTTTCTTCTGCTGGCTGAAAAATCAGTGCGACGGTGCCTTTGAATTTGCGGGTTTCCGCCAGATAGCGGGCGGCACCCAATAGCATTGTGGTATGCCCGTCATGGCCGCAGGCATGCATCTTGCCGGGAATGGTCGACGCATACTCAACGCCAGTGGTCTCTTCGATGGGCAGCGCGTCCATATCAGCCCGCAGGCCGGTCACCGGGCCGTCCCCCTGCCCCCGGATCAAAGCCACAA
The DNA here is from genome assembly GCF_002115725.1 of Marivita cryptomonadis. Classification (GTDB taxonomy): domain Bacteria; phylum Pseudomonadota; class Alphaproteobacteria; order Rhodobacterales; family Rhodobacteraceae; genus Marivita; species Marivita cryptomonadis. The sequence continues at coordinate 23,926 of NZ_JFKD01000016.1, read as the reverse complement.
CACCCGATTGCGCAATGCCTTCGTGGATTTCGTCGACACCGAACTCCTTGAGCCTTTCAACCACAAACGCCGCCGTTTCATGGCAGTCGAGGCTCAGCTCGGGATGCATGTGCAAGTGCCGACGCCATGTCTTCATGTCCTCGGCGTAATCGCCGATCCGGTTGATGATGGCCATGGGTGGACTCCCTCGCGCTGATACCGCATCCCTGCATCTAATCCCGAAGCACGGAGGCCTGCAATGTCCGATGACCTGATCCATGACCCCAAGGGGGGTATGCCGCGGCTTTTGGAAATCATGCGTCGCTTGCGCGATCCCGAAACAGGCTGTCCGTGGGACATCGAACAGGATTTCGTGTCTATCGCGCCCTACACGATCGAAGAGGCCTATGAGGTAGCAGACGCCATCGAGCGCGAGGCGTGGGGCGAGCTGAAAGGCGAGTTGGGTGACCTGCTGTTGCAGTCGGTCTATCACACCCAGATGGCCGAAGAGGCTGGCATGTTCAGCTTTGACGATGTGGCCAATGCGATCAGCGACAAGATGGTGGCGCGACATCCGCATGTGTTCGGTGATGAAAGCCGGGACAAATCCGCCGAACAGCAGGTTCTGGACTGGGAACAGATCAAGGCGGCGGAACGTGCGGGCAAGCAGGAAACCGGTGTACTGGACGGGGTCGCCAAGGGTCTGCCCGCCCTGACGCGGGCTTTGAAACTGCAGAACCGCGCTGCGCGGGTCGGGTTTGACTGGCCGTCGACGGACGAGGTCTTGGACAAGATCGTCGAGGAAGCACAGGAATTGCGCGAGGTCGAGAACGAGACAGAGCAGCTCGAAGAGTTCGGAGATCTGCTGTTCGTGATGGTCAATCTGGGTCGCCATATGGGGCTTGACCCCGAAGCGGCATTGCGCGCCACAAATGCCAAGTTCACCCGCCGTTTCGAAAGCATTGAAGCTGCGCTGGCCGCTGAAGGACGGACGCCGAAGGACAGCAATCTGACCGAGATGGACGCGCTTTGGGATGCTGCAAAGGCAGAAGAGAAGGCGCAAAAGAAAAACGCGCCCTGAGACAGAGCGCGTTCTCAAAAATCTTGAAGTTCGAAACGCTTACTGAGCTTCGTTGATGAACTTCACCGCGTCGCCGAATGTCTGGATGGTTTCGGCTGCGTCATCCGGAATCTCGATGCCGAACTCTTCTTCGAAAGCCATGACCAGCTCAACGGTGTCGAGGCTGTCAGCGCCGAGGTCGTCGATGAACGACGCGTTCTCAACCACTTTGTCCTCTTCGACACCAAGGTGCTCGACAACAATTTTCTTAACGCGATCTGCGACGTCGCTCATGTTTTCTTCCTCACAGTTTCGTCGGCGCGGAGGCCGGGTTAGCCCGCGCCCGGGCGGAATTGATCGTGCCCTTGCGGGCGGCGGTTTGTGTCCACATGGAACACCTAAGACCGACACTGCCCGAAAGTCACCGGGATGGTCCAAAACCTGCGCCGCTATAGCACATGGAATCGGGATGGCAAACGCTTTCAATGCAATCGCGTGCACGAAGAAATCCATGTGATTTCAGGGATTTCTGCACCTGCATAATCGTTCTTTCCCCTGTGAAATCAGAGCATTGCCATGCCGCCATTCACATGAAGCGTGGTTCCCGTGACATAGGCCGCCTCGGCACTGGCAAGATAAAGAACCGCCGCAGCGATCTCTTCCGGGGTGCCCATGCGGCCCGAGGGAATCTGTGTCAGGATAGTGGATTTCTGATCATCGGTCAGCTTGTCGGTCATCGCGGTTTCGATAAAGCCGGGTGCGACGGCGTTCACCGTGATGCCGCGAGAGGCGACCTCGTAGGCCAGTGATTTCGACATACCGACCATGCCTGCCTTTGCGGCGGCATAGTTGCCCTGCCCCGGATTGCCCGTGGCACCAACGACGGACGAGATGTTCACGATGCGGCCCCAACGCGCCTTCATCATGCCGCGCAGCACACCTTTGCACAGCTTGAAGGTGGCGGTCAGGTTCACGTCGATGACCGACTGCCATTCATCATCTGACATCCGCATAAAGAGGTTGTCGCGGGTGATGCCTGCGTTGTTCACAAGGATATCGACGCTGCCCATCGCATCGGCGGCCTGTTTCGGAAGGGTCGCAACCGCCTCGGGATCACTGAGGTTGCAAGGCAGGACATGGGCACGGTCGCCCAGTTCAGCCGCCAACGCCTCGAGCGGTTCGGTGCGGGTGCCGGACAGGCCAACCGTGGCCCCAGCATTGTGCAATGCGCGGGCGATTTCGCCGCCGATGCCACCGGATGCGCCTGTGATCAACGCGGTTTTGCCTGTCAGATCGAACATGTCGTGGTCCTTTTCATCTCGTTTTAGTCTTGGGCACACAGAACCTTCGTTCAAAGATTCTGGAGCCGGCCATTAAATTCCGGGCTCAGCCCTCTTGCGTTGCAGCCTGCACGTCGGCAGCCGATCCAACGGCGCGCGTCGCCGCCGACCGCTCGATCCGGCGCACCATGCCGATCAGGGCTTTGCCTGCGCCGACTTCCCAGAAATCGTCCACGCCCTGCCCGACCATCCAGTTCACGGATTCGCGCCAACGCACCGCACCGGTGATCTGCTCGACCAGCAGCGCGCGGATGGCTTCGGGATCGCTGACCGCCTCGGCGCGGACATTCGCCACGACCGGCACCACCGGCGCGTTGATCGTGACGCTACCCAAGGCATCGGCCATCGCCTCGGCTGCGGGGGCCATGAGGGCACAATGGAACGGCGCGCTGACAGGCAGCAGAACCGCGCGTTTCGCGCCCGCCTCTTTCGCCAGATCGACCGCGCGTTCGACAGCCGCCTTGTGTCCAGAGACGACAACCTGCCCGGGATCGTTGTCATTGGCCGCGGCACACACCTCGCCCTGCGCTGCGGCCTCAGCCACGCGGCGCACGTCCTCGAGGCCCAGCCCAAGCACTGCTGCCATAGCGCCAACGCCTACGGGAACGGCGTCCTGCATCGCTGTGCCACGTGCCCGCAACAACCTTGCCGCGTCAGACACCGACAGTGCCCCGGCGGCCGTTAGAGCGGAATATTCACCAAGCGAATGACCGGCGACATAAGCACCCGATCCGATCACGATGCCCTCAGCTTCGAGTGCACGCATCGCCGCGATTGAGGTGGCCATGAGCGCCGGCTGCGCATTGGCGGTCAGGGTCAGCGTTTCGATGTCGCCATCCCAAATCAGCGCCGACAACTTTTCCCCAAGCGCGTCATCCACCTCTTCGAACACCGCGCGGGCGGTTGGATAGGCTTCGGCCAGATCCTTGCCCATCCCTATGGTTTGCGCCCCTTGTCCGGGAAATAGAAAAGCTCGGCTCACGGCATGCCTCCTTGATTGGTCCACATGCCATTACAACCCGTGCCGCAGCGACGCAACGTTGCTGCACTCATTCTGTGCATTGGCGAAGATTGCGCCCCGCGCATCCGGCGATAGCTGTGGGCAAACGGATTTACATTGGAGGCACCTTATGCCCGCCACGAACACCACCGCCCGCTATGGCTCTGTCGCCAAGACATTCCATTGGTTGACTGCACTTGGCATCCTTGCCGTGATACCGCTGGGGATCATCGCCAATGACCTGCCATATGACACGGCCGAGCAACTTGCCGACAAGGCGTGGCTTTTCTCTTTGCATAAGACGGTGGGGGTAACACTGTTCTTCGTCGCCCTTGCCCGTATCCTCTGGGCGCTGAGCCAACCCAAACCCGCGCCACTGCATCCTGATCGCGGCGTTGAAACGCTGCTGGCCGAAATTGTGCACTGGCTGCTGTACGGATCATTGGTGTTGGTGCCTTTGTCCGGCTGGGTTCATCACGCCGCGACGGAAGGCTTTGCGCCTATCTGGTGGCCGTTCGGGCAAAATCTGCCACTGGTTCCTGAAAGCCTGACTTTGTCGGAAACCGCAGCGGGCCTGCATATCGTGTTCGAACGAGTGCTGATCGTATCCTTGATCTTGCACATCGCAGGCGCGGTCAAACATGCTGTGATAGACAAGGACGACACCCTTGCGCGGATGTTGCCGGGTCGCCGCGTTGCGGTCACACCGACATCGCACACACAGCGCAAAATTCTGCCGCCAATGCTCGCCGGAGTTGTCTGGGCCGCCGCGATTGGCGTTGGGAGCGTTCTGGGGGTCTATCACAAAGGCACCGGCATCGCCGCCGAGGCACCCGCGCTGCAACAGGTCGAGAGCGATTGGGCGGTGACCGACGGCACGTTAGGAATCACCGTGCAACAAATGGGATCTGGCGTGTCGGGCGATTTCGCCGAGTGGACCGCAGCCATCACCTTTGACGAGACCGTCAGCACAGGTGTCGCCGGGTCCGTAGATGTCGAAATCGCGATCACGTCACTCACGCTTGGGTCGGTCACACAGCAGGCGATGGGCCCAGACTATTTCGCCAGCGCCGAGTTCCCGACAGCCCGGTTCACGGCGGATCTTTTGGCGACCGAGACAGGCTATATCGCCGAAGGCACGCTGACCATTCGCGGGGTGGAACAGCCAGTATCTCTGCCATTCGATCTGACTCTAGAGGACGATACCGCGCGGGTTCAGGGCAAAACCGAATTAGACCGACGCAGGTTCGACATCGGCGCGGGCATGACGGATGAAGGACAGCTTGGTTTTGCCGTCAGTGTTATGGTCGACCTCATGGCAGTGCGCGGCGGGGAAGCCTCCAACTGACCGCGCGACTACCACGGACAATAAAAAACCCCGGGCGTTACACCCGGGGTTTTTCATTTCATCGGCGGTTGAGGATCAGGAATCCGTGCCGTCGGCTTTCATTGCTTCGATGGAAATCTGCAATTGCACCTCGTCGCTCACGAAGGGGGCGAATGCGCCAACCTCGAAATCGCTGCGCAGCAAGGTCGCGGTGGCGTCAAAGCCGGCCCAAGGCTTGCCTTCCATCGGGTGATCGCCCGCTTGGTTCAGCGTCGCGGCCAGCGTGACAGGTTTGGTCACACCGTTCAGCGTCAGGTCACCGATGATATTGGCTGTCGAGTCACCAGTCACTTCGATTGACGTGGAGGCGAAGGTCACCATTTCATCTTCTGCCGCACCAAAGAAATCAGCGGACATGAAGTGTTCGAAACGGCCTTCCCAACCTGTAAACATCGAACGCACCGGGAAAGACACGGTCACGGACGAATTGGCCGGATCTTCCTGATCGAATTGAATGTCACCTTCAAAACCCGAGAACATACCCCAAGTCGTGGAATAGCCAAGGTGGTTGTAGGAAAAGAGGATTTGGCTGTGGCTTGCGTCCAGCGTGTAAGCTTCGGGTTCAGCTTGTGCAGCAAACGGCAGCGCGACCAGAGCGGCGGCAAGAAGTGTCTTTTTCATGGGTCAGTCCTGTTTACAAGATTACGATGACTGACAAATTGCTGCGATGCCGCGCAGTCTCAATTCGTTGAAACTCAACAGAGTCTGTGTCGGAATGAACAGTCAGCGCCCAAACAGGCACAAACCCGCAAACCCCATCACGATGACCGACAGGCCAAGCCCCATGATCCGCGCTTCGGGCAATGCGCCCTGCACCGCAAGCCAGATCCCCGGAACCGCGATCAGGCATGCAATCCCAAGAATGCGGCGCACCAGTGTGCCGACCGAGCTTTGGCTACGGACATAGTTTTCATCATAATGTACCATCTTGTATCTCCCCGACCGACTGTCACTCGGCCGTCAAACCGTTTACCATCTGGAAACAGTTTGTTGCGGAAATCGGCCGAATTCGGGGCGTGTGCCAGACCTTGAAAAGGCATGTTCAGGGCAGGATTGTGACGCCCTGCGCAAACTGCGCCCACAGCGCTTGATCCCCCACGCAATCCGTGTATACGGAGCGCTCCTTTCGCAGGACGATTTTTACCGCGCAGTCTCTCGTGGGCAGGAGCGAAAGGGTTCAGTCCCTGTCCTTTGAAATGCGCCAGAACAGAAACGGAGTGCACATGCCGCTTTACGAGCATGTTTTTATCTCGCGTCAGGATTTGTCCAACGCGCAGGCTGAAGGCCTCATCGAACATTTCGGCACAGTTCTTTCGGACAACGGCGGCACGCTGGTTGATCACGAATACTGGGGCGTCAAGACGATGGCCTACAAGATCAACAAGAACCGCAAGGGCCACTATGCCTTCCTGCGCACCGACGCACCGTCGGAAGCGATCCAGGAAATGGAACGCCTGATGCGTCTTCATGACGACGTTATGCGTATTCTCACCATCAAGGTGGACGCACATGAAGACGGCCCGTCGGTCCAGATGCAGAAGCGTGACGACCGGGGTGATCGTGGTGACCGCGGAGACCGTGGTGACCGCGGTGATCGTGGCGAACGCCGCGAACGTCGCAATTGATCGCCTGAAGAAAGGACGCTAATCCATGGCTACGAAACCATTTTTCCGCCGTCGCAAGGTGTGCCCCTTCTCGGGCGACAATGCACCTAAGATCGACTACAAAGACACCAAGCTGCTGCAGCGCTACATCTCTGAGCGTGGCAAGATCGTGCCCTCGCGCATCACAGCCGTGTCTGCAAAGAAACAGCGTGAGCTGGCTCGTGCAATCAAGCGCGCCCGCTTCCTCGCCCTGCTGCCCTACGCAGTGAAGTAAGGAGAGACTGACATGCAAGTTATCCTTCTGGAACGCGTGGCCAAGCTTGGCCAGATGGGCGACGTCGTTGACGTAAAGCCCGGTTTCGCGCGCAACTACCTGCTGCTGCAGGGCAAGGCGCTGACCGCCTCGAAAGAGAACATCGCGTCGTTCGAAACCCAGAAAGCCCAGCTCGAAGCACAGAACCTGGAAACCAAGAAAGAGGCCGAAGCAATGGCCGACCGTCTTGGCGGCCAGCAGTTCATCGTGATTCGTCAGGCGTCCGACGGTGGCAACCTTTACGGCTCCGTCACCACCCGCGACGCGGCGGATGTGGCGACCTCTGAAGGTTTCACGCTCGACCGCAAGCAGATCATCATCCGTCAGCCGATCAAGGTTCTTGGTCTGCACGAGGTCGAGGTGCACCTGCACCCCGAGGTGATGGTCACCATCAGCCTGAACGTCGCACGTTCGCCCGAAGAAGCCGACCTTCAGGCCTCCGGCAAGTCCATTCAGGAACTGGCCGCCGAGGAAGAAGCACAGGCAGAGTTCGAGATTTCGGAACTCTTCGACGATATCGGCGGTGCGGCATCCGATGACGACGATGTGGCACCCGCCACAGCGTCTGACGAAGAGACAAAGTCGGAAGACTGATCGTTTCTTTGATCAAGATTTCAAAGCCCCGCCTATTCGGCGGGGCTTTTTTATTGGGCGGTTCACGAAATCGGCTTTGAACGCATCCGGTCGAACGAAAGACCGGCCGCGCCCGACAGCAAGAAGGCTAAACCTCCTCGCTCTTGGCCACACAGTCGGCAAAATACTGAACCTGATTGTTCTCATCCACTTCCTGAACAAGCCCATGAATATCGATCTCGAACCCCGGGCATTCGCGCGCGAAGGTTCTGTTGAATTTCAGATATTCGACGATCTTCTTGTTGAAGACCTCCCCCGGGATCAAAAGCGGAATGCCTGGCGGGTAAGGCGTGACCAGACTTGTTGTTATGCGTCCCTCAAGTTCGTCGATAGGCACACGCTGAGTCGTACGGGCGGCAATGTGGGAAAACGCGTCAGTCGGCTTCATCGCAGGTACCAGATCGCTGAGGTACATATCCGTAGACAGAACGGCGACATCGGATTTGGCATAGAGCGAATGGACGTGCTGGCACATATCGCCCAGCCCCATCTTTTCGTATCGCGGCTGCTGGGCGCAGAATTTCGGCATGCAGCGCCACATCGGAACGTTCTTGTCATAATCGTCCTTGAACTGCTGCAACTCGGTCAAAAGCGAATTCCAACGTCCCTTGGTGATCCCGATCGTGAACATGATGAAGAAGCTGTAGAGACCGGTTTTCTCGACAACGACACCGTGCTCGGCCAGATATTTCGTCACGATGGAAGCCGGAATGCCGGAATAGTCAAACTTCCCATCCAAATTCATACCCGGCGTGATAACGGTGGCCTTGATCGGGTCCAGCATGTTGAAGCCGGGCGCCATGTCACCAAAGGCATGCCAGGATTCTTCGCCGTCAGACGGCTGAACGCCTTCGGCATTTGTCTTTTTCAGCACCCAGTTGTTCGGACTGTCGATGCCTTCTTCGTCCAGTTCTTCCGGCCCCCAAACCTGGAACCACCAATCGTTGCCGTATTCTTCATCCACCTTCCGCATGGCGCGACGGAAATCGAGCGACTCCAGCAGGCTTTCTTCGACCAAGGCACGCCCCCCCGGAGGCTCCATCATGGCAGCGGCCACATCGCAACTGGCGATGATGCTGTATTGCGGGCTGGTCGAGGTGTGCATCAGATACGCCTCGTTGAAGAGATGTCGGTCCAGTTTGGTATTCTTGCTGTCCTGCACAAGCACATGACTCGCTTGCGAAATGCCCGCCAGAAGCTTGTGGATGGACTGGGTCGAATAGGTCACCGACTGGCTTGGTCGCTCGCGATTTCGCCCCATGGCGTGGAAGGTGCCATAGAACGAATGGAACGCGGCGTGCGGCAACCACGCTTCGTCAAAATGCAGGTTCTCGACATAGCCGTCGAGCATGTCTTTGATCGTCTCGGTGTTGTACAAGACGCCGTCATAGGTTGATTGCGTCAGAGTAATGATCCGCGGTCTGACCGTGTCCGCATCCACATGCGACAGCAGCGGGTTGGAGCGGATTTTCTCTTTGATCGACTCGATCGCGAACTCGGACTTCGGAATGGGCCCGATGATGCCGTAGTGGTTGCGCGTCGGCTTCATGAAAACCGGGATCGCACCTGTCATGATGATGCTGTGCAGAATGGATTTGTGGCAGTTCCGGTCGACAACCACCACATCGCCCGGGGCGACAGTATGGTGCCAGACCATCTTGTTCGAAGTGCTTGTCCCGTTGGTCACGAAAAAGCAGTGGTCGGCGTTGAATATCCGTGCCGCATTACGCTCGGACGCGCCGATGGCGCCGTCGTGATCAAGCAATTGGCCAAGCTCCTCGACCGAATTGCACACATCCGCCCGCAGCATGTTTTCACCGTAGAACTGGTGGTACATCTGACCGATCGGGCTTTTCAGAAACGCCACACCGCCAGAATGCCCCGGGCAGTGCCATGAGTAAGATCCATCCTCAGCATAGTCGAGCAGCGCCTTGAAGAAGGGCGGCTGGATCGCTTCGAGATAGGCTTTGGCGTCACGGACGATGTGTCGGGCGACGAATTCCGGTGTGTCTTCGAAAGTGTGAATGAACCCGTGCAGCTCGCGCAAAATATCGTTGGGCAGATGGCGGCTCGTCTTGGTTTCGCCGTAGATGTAAATCGGGACTTCGTTGTTCTTCCAACGCACTTCTTCAATAAAGGACCGTAGGTTCAGTACCGCGGGATCAAGATCGGGACCGGGTGTAAATTCCTCGTCATCGATGGACAGGACAAAGGCACTTGCGCGGGATTGCTGCTGCGCAAACTGCGACAGGTCCCCGTAGCTGGTCGTGCCCAACACCTCGAAGCCTTCGCTCTCGATGGCTGCGGCGATAGCCCGGATGCCCAAGCCAGAGGAGTTGTCTGAACGGAAGTCCTCGTCAATGATGACGATGGGAAAGCGAAATTTCATAGAAGGCTCCAATAGGGAAGGTCAGGCTCAGTTTTCTTCCTGGCGATGCGCTTTTCGACACCCGTCCGAGTTAACGACCTTGAGGTCATGCCTGATGCGATATGACGTTTATCAAGGTCCAAGCGCAAGTTGCTTTCGGCAATTCTGCGCCAGCGCCCCTTTGGTTTACGCCCTTGATCGCAACCCGAACTTCACAAGGGGTGCGCGGCTGAACGCACGTCGATCATGGTCGGATAGGCGGGCTGGTTTCCGCACGCAACCAAGTCATCATGCCCGTCGCATGATAACCAAAATTGCCTTGCCTGCAACGCATCGCCCGGAACAGTCCGGCCTCTGACATTTTGATTTGCGAAACTCCCCATGCTCGTACTTGCCTTTGCCACTGCATCCTGCTGTGCTGCGCCAATGCCAATCACTCTGTCCCGCATCACCGTCGCTGCCTATCGCGTTCCAATCTCGTCGCCGGTGGCGACGTCCTTTGGCGTGATGCACAACCGCCCCGCCGTGTTCGTGCGTCTCGAGGACGGTGACGGTGCGTTTGGCTGGGGTGAGGTCTTTGCCAACTGGCCCGCCGCAGGGGCCGAACACCGCGCGCGCCTTTTGGTCGAAGACATGGGCGATTTGCTATTGGGCCAACCCTTTGATGACGCGTCGGAGCTTTTCACCCAGCTCACCGAAAAGACCCACATCCGGGCCCTGCAATGTGGCGAATGGGGGCCGTTCCGCCAAGTGATCGCAGGGCTGGATACCGCAATGACCGATCTTGTCGCGCGGCGCGCAGGCCTGTCTGTGGCGCAATATCTGAACCCTCAGGCGGAACACACCGTCCCGTGCTACGCCAGTGGCATCGCCATCGGTCAAGCCGACCATCAGATCACCCAAGGCCAAGAGGCCGGCTTCTCCACCTACAAGGTCAAGGTCGGCTTTGACCTGACCCAAGACACCGCGCTTCTGACCGGGCTTTTCTCGACCCTCGGCGCCGGAGAAACCCTGTGCGCGGATGCCAATCAAGCGTGGGCGCTTCCCGAGGCAGAACGCTTTGTCGCTGCCTGCACCGACCTACCACTCGGCTGGCTTGAGGAACCCCTGCCTGCCGACGCTTCCCTGACCCATTGGCGTGCGCTGGCAGATCAAAGCCCGATCCCCTTGGCAGGAGGCGAAAACATCACCGGCACTGGTGGTTTTGCCGATGCCATCGCCACAGGCGTCTTTGGCGTGCTACAGCCTGACATTGCAAAATGGGGCGGGTTCAGTGGCTGTTGGCCAGTGGCCCAAGCAATCCGCGCGGCAGGTCAACGCTATTGTCCACATTATCTTGGCGGCGGCATCGGCTTGATTGCCTCGGCGCATCTGCTTGCTGCAGCCGGTGGCGACGGGTTGCTCGAAGTGGACGTGAACCCGAACCCGCTGCGCGACGCATTCGACACATGGCAGGGTGCCACGCATCGCGGCACGCTCACCCTCTCAGACGCCCCGGGCCTCGGCATCACCCACCTGCCCGACGAGATCGCAGAATTCGTCACCTATTCGAGAGACCTGCACATCTGACGCACACCACACCCCCGGCGACTTCATGCCGCTGCCATGAAACCGCTACCCGGTTGAGAACTTTTCGGCCTAACCTGCCCCAGAACCAATTTAGATCAGGGGGACACGATCATGGCTCTTCACCTCAACCGCCGTGGATTTCTGGCCAGCACTGCGGGCTTTCTGGCGCTGCACCCGTTCTCGGTGCGCGCCATGTCCAATCAGGCGCATCTGCGCATCATGGAAACCACCGACCTGCATGTACATGTGCACCCGTATGATTATTACGGCGACCGCCCGACCGACACGGTGGGCCTGAGCCGCGTTGCCACTATTGTTCAGAACATCCGGTCCGAGGCCACGAATTCACTGCTGCTCGACAATGGCGACTTTCTGCAGGGCAATCCGATGGGCGACTACATCGCCTATGAGCGCGGGATGAAAGAGGGTGACATGCACCCGATCATCACCGCGATGAACGTGCTGGGTTTTGACGGCTCCACATTGGGCAATCACGAATTCAACTACGGTCTGGATTTCCTGATGAAGGCGCTGGCCGGTGCCGACTTCCCCGTCGTGTCGGCCAACGTGGTCAAGACCGCCGGCGCCACCCCGCGCGACGACACCACGCTGGTGCCGCCTTACGTGATCCTCGACCGTGAAATCACCGACGGCGGAGGAAACACCCACCCGATCCGGATCGGCCTCATCGGCTTTGTGCCACCGCAGATCATGACATGGGATCGCCGCCACCTAGAAGGCAACGTGACCGCTCGCGACATCCTAGAAGCCGCCCGCGCCTATGTGCCACAAATCCGCGAGCAAGGCGCGGACATCGTCATTGCGCTGTCCCATTCCGGCATCGGCGCTCCCGAGGCTGCGGAGATGATGGAAAACGCCTCCATTCCGCTGGCAGGGATCGACGGCATCGACGTCATCCTGACGGGACATTCGCATCTCGTCTTCCCCTCCTCCACCTATGAAAATCTGCCGGGCCTTGATTCGGCCAAAGGCACGATCATGGGCAAGCCCGGCGTCATGGCAGGCTTCTGGGGCAGCCATATGGGGCTGGTCGATCTGATGCTCGAACGCGATGGCACCAGCTGGCGCGTGCTCAACCACCAGTCCGAGGCGCGGCCCATCTCTCAGCGCAATGAAGACCGTTCGGTCACTGCACTGGTCAAGGATTACCAGCCGGTGATTGAGGCCACGATGACAGATCACGAGGAAACGCTCGCCTATATCCGCCGCGCCGTGGGTAAAACCGCTGCCCCTCTGCACAGCTATTTCGCGCTGGTGGCGGATGATCCTTCGGTCCAGATCGTGTCCAACGCCCAGACTTGGTACATTGCACAGATGATGCAGGGCACGCCGCATGAAGGCCTGCCGATCCTATCCGCCGCTGCCCCGTTCAAGGCAGGCGGTCGCGGTGGGCCGGAATACTATACCGACGTGCCGGTCGGGGATGTGGCAATCAAGAACGTGTCCGATCTCTACCTCTACCCCAATACCGTACGCGCAGTGCGGGTGACCGGCGCGCAGGTCAAGGACTGGCTGGAACGCTCGGCGGGCATGTTCAATCAGGTCGAACCGGGGTCAACGGACGCGCCGCTGCTGAACCCCAACTTCCCCAGCTACAATTTCGACGTGATCGACGGGGTCAACTACCAGATCGACCTAAGCCAGCCGTCGAAATTCGACCGCGACGGCGCGGTCATCAACCCGGACGCCAACCGCATCGTGAATCTGACCTATGACGGGACACCTATCGACCCAGAAGCCGAGTTCATCATCGCCACCAACAATTACCGCGCAGGCGGCGGTGGCAGCTTCCCCGGCACCGGCGACACCATCGTGTTCGAAGGCCCCGACACCAACCGGGATGTAATCGTGCGCTACATCGTGGAACAGGGCACCATCGACCCCAAGGCCGATTTCAACTGGCGCTTCGCCCCGATGGAGGGCACCAGCGTGATGTTTGAAACTGGCCCTGCCGGTGCGAAATACGCCAATACCCTAGACGGAATGACGCTTGAAGAGGCCGGCACAAACGCCGATGGGTTTGCCCTCTTCCGCATGAGCCTCTGAAGCGCCAAGGCTTCTATGCTTCACAAATCCCTCGGAGGAGTCCGCCAATGGCGGACGGGGGCAGCGCCCCCACCCCCGTCGGAGCGGCGCATCCGATCCTCAAACAGAAAAGGCCGCCCGATGGGGCGGCCTTTGCAATAAAAAACCTCGAAAGGTCTTATTCGTCGTCAAGCGCCTCGACGGCCTTTTCCAGATCGTCCTTGGAGACCTCTTTCTCGGTCACGGTCGCCTGCTCGGCCACGTGATCGACAACCTTGTCTTCAAAGATCGGCGCGCGCAGCTGCTGCTGCATCTGCTGGTTCTGGCGCACGAAGTCGAAGAACGCACGTTCCTGACCCGGGTACTGGCGCGCCTGGTTCATGATCGCCTGCGTCATCTCCGCGTCGGTCACGGTGACCTCGGCTTTCTGACCCAGCTCTGCCAGCAAGAGGCCCAGCTTCACGCGGCGCTCTGCCAGCTTGTTGTGCTCGGCTGTCGGTTCGACCTCGGGGTGGTCGTGGCCCTGCACGTCCGGGTTCTCTTCGTGCCACAGCTGATGTGCGATCTGCTTGGCTTCGGCTTCGACCAGCGACGGCGGCAGATCGACCGACACTTTCTCGTCAAGTTGGTCAAGCAAGGCGCGCTTCATGACCTGACGTGCCGCACCGGCATATTCGACTTCCAGACGCTCCGAGATTTGTGCCTTCAAAGCAGCCAAGTCTTCTGCGCCGAACTTCGTGGCCAGTTCGTCGTTGATCTCGGCGGCAACCGGCTCTTTGACAGCTTTCACGGTGCATTCAAACACCGCGTCTTTGCCGGCAAGGTTTTCAGCGCCGTATTCCTCGGGGAATTTGACTTCGACGTTCTTCTCTTCGCCGACCTTCACGCCGACCAGCTGTTCTTCGAAACCGGGGATGAAGGAACCGGAGCCAAGCACGAGCGGGTAATCTTCGGCAGCACCACCGTCGAACGCTTCACCGTCGACCTTACCAAGGAAGTCGATCACAATCTGATCCCCATCCTTGGCCTTGGAGCCTTTCTTGCGGTCCTTGAAGTCCTGCGCGGTCTCGGCAAGGTTCTTGAGCGCCTCGTCAACTTCAGCATCGCCTGCCTTGACGACCAGCTTTTCCAGCGTCAGTGCCGACAGATCGACCTCGGGCATCTCGGGCAGTTTTTCGTAGGACATGTCGACTTGAATGTCGTCGCCCTCTTTCCAGTCGTCATTGGTCATCTTGACCTCGGGCTGGAGCGCCGGGCGGTCGCCGCTGTCTTCGAAATGCTTGGCCATCGCGCCGTCGATGGTTTCCTGCATGGCTTCGCCCAGAAGGCGCTGGCCGAACTGCTTTTTCAAAAGCGGCATCGGCACCTTGCCTTTGCGGAAGCCCTTCATTTCGATTTCGGGCTGCGCTTCTTTGAGCTTTTCATTGACCTTTGCGTCCAACTCGCCCGCCGAAACGGTGATCGAGTAGCTGCGCTTGAGGCCTTCATTGAGGGTTTCGGTGACCTGCATGTCGTCCTTATCCATTGCATAGGGGCCGCGGAGGCGTCCGCGGCGGTCAAAATCCATCGCCTCTTAGAGGCGCGCTTGGTGCGGTGCAAGTGGGAAATGCGCCTCTGGTGGCTGCCGCCAAACCTACATCGCAATGACAGGAGCCTTGCCCGAACAAGCAACCCGCCGTAAGGTTGCTGGCGTTGTTTCAAGGATTTTTTTGGCAGGCCATATTTTTCGCCACAGGCCGAATGACTGAGAGAGTGTCGCGTGGCTCCGTGACTTGCCGGCCCCAATTGGAAAGGCTGTAAGCATGTCCAGAATGCCTGCTGGAACCTACGATTACTCCAAACCCTTGCAAGGTCAGATGATTGCGCCGACCCTGTGCACCCATGCGCCCGATGCCGACCGCGTGATGCGGCGCCAAGATCAACGGGCCTTTGCCTACACGGCGTGGTGGTTTCATGTGTTCATCTTGGTGCGGCGGTCCAATCCTGCGTCGATTCGCTATATCGGGCAGACGGGCTTCATTCCCAAAGGCCCGGATACCAAGGCAAAGACCGCGCAGAACAATGTGCATATCAAGGAAACCGGCTGGGTGTCGAACGTCGCCGGGTTGGTCTGCAACCCCCATGCGCCCGGCATGTCATCCGCATATGCCACCCCGAAGAAACACGCGTCAGCCCTTAAGGAATGGACAAAATTCGAAGCGTCGGGTCGGCATTGCGATGATCTTACCTGGAGCGACGAAAAAACGCCGTCGCGCTTCTACCTCCCCATGGGTCAGCCGTTCTTCACCGACACCCGCCCCGGAACCAAACGGTTTGGGGCACTCATGAAGGATACTGGCCGAGGCGTTCTGCACGCCTCTTACATTCACGGCGATTATGATCTTTTTGCCGTTGTCCCGGCGGACAATCCGGGGACGAATATCGTTGTTTCGGAACAGCATGCCAGCAGTCCTTGGTCGCACCTGCACCGCGCTGGCAAATCCCCGGCCGCCACCCATGATGCCGACAAGACCGACGCCCAAAAAACGCAGGAAATTCCGAATTTTCGCGGTCAGAAATTCATCGACGTCCAAAACATGCTCAACAGTCGCATGGGCGTGAACATGGTCCTGCATGGCAGTCAGGAAAAAGCGGTGAACTCCTTTGACGAAGATGTCGACGTTTTCATGCCCAACGGCATGGACAGCTTTTCCCTGCTGACAGAGGCAGACCTCAGGTCATTTTATGACACGGTTCTTCGGGGAAGAAAGTTGCACAACTTCATGGCTGGCGACGCAGCGGAACCGCGTCATGGGCATTTCGAATCATGGCAAAAGGTCGGCGCCGAAAACGGGCCGGGCCTGATCCATATCAATCCGCGCGACATTGTCGGTGCCAATTTCGTGCAAATCGCGAGGTAACACCTCGGGCGTGCAGATTGGATGTGAAAGCCAGGAGCCCTGCCCGGAACCAACGTGCCTAATCCGCGTCCACGACATCGAACTGCGCCTCACCGTCGTCAAGACGTCGGCCGGTCACGGTCGCAGACTGCGCGACGATGCAAAGACCTGTCACATCGTCTCCGCGATCCTTGCGCAACACCACATCGCGATTCTCGATTGTCGCAAATCCAGCGGTTAGCAACAGGTCGCTGACATAGGCGCGCCCATGGGCAAAACGCTGTGTCTTGCGCAGCGTAACATCGCGACCGTGGGCCTGCTCCACGGTGAAAACAAGAATGCCACCAGGGGCGAGGCTGGCCGCGCACCAGCCGATGATGCGTTCGAGCGCGCCAAGGTAGTTGAACACATCGGATGCAACGATGAGGCCAAAGGGTTCGTCGGGAATCGGCATCGCCTGAATGTCAGCCTTGTCGAGCCTGTCGTAGACCGCCTTTGCAAACGCTTCGTCAAGCATGGCCTGTGACAGATCCACACCCGTCAGGTGACGGCAGTAGGGCCGCAGTACCGGCCCGATCAGGCCGGTCCCACAGCCCAAATCAAGCGCCCGGTCCACCACAGGTTCGGTGCGCTGCGCCAGCGCGTCGGCAATGATCTGGGGCCCTTGATAATCGAGATGGTCTAGCAAAGACGTCTCAAAACGAGGCGCGTATTGATCGAACAGCATTTCTACAAAGGCCGGAGGCATGGTGTCGCTCAAGGGCTGTTCGCGCAACAGGTCGCGGCGCAGCACCGCACCGAACGGGTCGTCCGGCTGCTCTTGGATCGCCCGGCCCCACGCCTGCGCCGCGCCATCAAGATCGCCTACCCGTTCAAGGTATTCACCAAGACGGAACCATCCCGCTCCCCATGTCGGCACAAGTTCCAACGCTCCCTGCAAGACATCCACCGCCGCATCGAGATCCCCCAGATGCGCCCATGTCTCGGCAAATTCGGCACGCCTGTCGGCATGCAGGTCACCGGACGCAAACAGCTTACCCACCATGATCGTCTGTCCAAAAGGCCCGCTCATTTGCCTGCTCGAACAGGCCACGCGACGGGCGACACGCGACACCGGATGATCAGTGTCAGAGCGCGCGTTAGCGCCGAGGGGGTTGGTCTGTCAACGGAGATTGCGTGACGATGCCAATCTTCACAGAGGCCATCAGATCAGAAATGTGGTGCGGGTGAAGGGACTCGAACCCCCACGCCAAAGGCGCCAGAACCTAAATCTGGTGCGTCTACCAATTCCGCCACACCCGCACTGCGCTGCTGAGTAGCAAAGCTCTCGGGTTGATGCGAGCAGAATTTTCGTACGAAAATTCTGATGACTGAGAAACTTCGTACGAAGTTTCTTAGCGCGCCAGTGTTGCAAAGACCTTGGGCAACATTTCGGGAAGGTCTTCGGCGATCAAACCGGGGCCGAATTGACGTGCAGCTTCGCAGTGCAACCAAACTGCCGCTTCGGTGACGCAATAGAGATCCGGCGCGGTCTCGGGTGCGGCCAAACCGGCAATCAACCCTGCCAGCACATCCCCTGCCCCAGCGGTCGCCAGCCACGGTACGGCACGCTCACCACTGGCGCTGTGCACGCTGGCGCCGCCACCGGGTCGTGCAATCACTGTGTCCTCACCTTTGAGCAAAACGATACAGCCCGCCTGGTCGGCCGCTTGGCGCACCACGTCGATCTTGGACAGGTTCGCACGTTCCGACTGCGCCAAATCGGGAAAGAGACGCGCAAACTC
This sequence comes from Marivita cryptomonadis, assembly GCF_002115725.1. Lineage (GTDB taxonomy): Bacteria > Pseudomonadota > Alphaproteobacteria > Rhodobacterales > Rhodobacteraceae > Marivita > Marivita cryptomonadis. Next base: position 5,964 of record NZ_JFKD01000016.1, on the reverse strand, counting down.
GCCTTCATGCGGGGTCAGAACAGTCCGCGCGTGGGTTTGCGCGAACAGCGCGTCAGGGTCATTTTCGAACGACGTGAGCGCATCTGCATCCAGCACAACCGCTGGATCGCGCCATCCACGATCCCCCGGGCGATGCGCAAGTGCCACAGAAACGAGGTCACGGGTCGCGGACCCGACGCCAAGCCCAGGGCCAAGGCAAAGCGCAGACACTCGATCATCCAAGATTTGGCGGAAGGTCTCTGCAGTCGCGCAAGCGCGCAGCATGATGGCGTCCAGATGTGAGGCATTTTCCTGCAGCGCCTCTGGCGGGCAGAGCATGGTGACCAGCCCTGCCCCGCTGCGCAATGCCGTGCGTGCCGCCATGCGCGCCGCGCCGCCGCGGCCCGGACCACCGGCGCAGACCATCGCGTGACCGTAATCGTATTTATGCCCCTGCCCCCGCAGCTTGGCGATCATTGCACCCGGCCAGATGCGCAGCGGTAGCGATCCATGTGCAAATTCCGGTGCAACGAGCCGCGCACGGTCTGCGTCTGGCGGGGTGCCGATCATCGCGCGCTCTGACGCATCCGGCCCAGTCAGACCGATATCCACCACCTGCACCTCACCACAGAGTGTTGGACCAAGTCCCAGCCTGTGACCGGCTTTGAGACTGTGGAACGCGACAGTCAAATCAGCGGAAGTGACCCTTGGCACCGCATCGCTTTCAGATGCCGGAACCATCCCGGTGTCGAGGTTCAGACCCGACGGACAATCGGCCGCCAAGCGCTTAATCCCATGGCCACGCGTCCAGTTGCTCATCATGCCCACCTCAAGAGCGGTTGCCAGATCGCTGGGTAAGGGGCGTGTCAGTCCAGTCCCGAACACTGCGTCAACAAACAGATCCGGCCGATCACAATCGCACAGCGCGGCCAGGTCAAAAGCTCTGACTGCGCCTCTTTTGGCCCAAAGATCATGATTAACGCGTGCATCCGGTGGCAGTTTCGCTGCAACGCCATAAAGGAATAGGTCTACATTCCAACCACGGTCGACCAACCGTCGCGCAATGACAAAACCGTCGCCACCGTTATTTCCCGGTCCACACAGCACCAGTGCACGATGACTGCCTTGCGCGAATTCCGGCCATTTCCCTATAGCAGCCGCGACAGCGCCACGCCCGGCGCGCTCCATCAACTGCAGCCCTGTGACAGTGCCCGACTCGATTTCGGCTTGCTCAATGGCGCGCATCTGGGCGGAGGTGAGCAATTCGGCCACGTCTGATCTTCCCTATGATTCAACTTTGCACGTTTTTTGTGCAACTTGCATATTTTATGAGCGACAGATTTCAATCCCTGCGCCCGATGCCCTAACATTTATCCTAGCTGATTGTGGCTCTCAAACAGAAGTGGTCTGACGACCGCAATGCAGGAGCGAGGGACCCGCCATGAAAAAGATTGAAGCCATCATCAAACCCTTCAAACTCGACGAGGTGAAGGAAGCCCTTCAAGACGCCGGCATTCAAGGCCTGAGCGTTGTGGAAGTCAAAGGCTTCGGCCGCCAGAAAGGCCATACGGAACTGTACCGTGGTGCAGAATACGTCGTCGACTTCCTGCCCAAGGTAAAAATCGAGGTCGTTCTGGATGACGACCAAGTCGATGGCGCAATTGCTGCCATTGTTGATGCCGCAAAGACCGACAAGATCGGCGACGGCAAAATTTTCGTATCGCCTGTCGAGCAGGCCATCCGAATTCGAACAGGTGAATCCGGGTCGGACGCAATCTGATCCTGCACCAAGACTATACGAACAACGACCCAAACTCAGTGAAAGGGAAGAGAGAATGAGCACTGAAGCGCTTCTCAAGATGATCAAGGACGAAGATGTCGCGTATGTAGACATCCGGTTTACCGACCCGCGCGGTAAGCTCCAGCACGTAACAGTGATGTCCGACCAAGTGGACGAAGACTTCCTCGACGAAGGCTTTATGTTCGACGGGTCGTCCATCGCAGGCTGGAAGTCCATCGAAGCCTCCGACATGAAACTGATGCCCGACACTGAGAGCGCGTATATCGACCCGTTCTATGCTGAAAAGACCGTGTGTGTGCATTGCTCCGTTGTCGAGCCCGACACAGGCGAAGCCTATAACCGCGATCCGCGCGGCACTGCAGCCAAAGCGGAAGCGTACCTGAAGTCTTCGGGCGTCGGCGACGTCGCCTATTTTGGCCCGGAAGCTGAATTCTTCCTGTTCGACGATGTGCGTTACTCGGTTGCACCCAACAAGGTTTCCTACGAGGTCGATGCCGATCACGCAGCTTGGAACACCGACAGCGAATTCGAGATGGGCAACCTTGGTCACCGCCCGACCTACAAAGGTGGCTACTTCCCGGTGAACCCGATGGACGACGGTCAAGACATCCGTTCCGAGATGCTGACCACCATGAAGCGCATCGGCATGAAAGTCGACAAGCACCACCACGAAGTGGCGACCAGCCAGCACGAACTTGGCCTGATCTTCAGCTCGCTGGTCAAGCAGGCCGACGAGCTTCAGAAGTTCAAATACATCATCCACAACGTGGCCCAGTCCTATGGCCGTTCGGCAACCTTCATGCCGAAGCCGCTTAAAGGCGACAACGGTTCAGGCATGCATGTCAACATGTCGATCTGGAAAGACGGCAAGCCGATTTTCGCAGGCGACAAGTATGCCGATTTGAGCCAGGAAGCCCTGTACTTCATCGGTGGCATCCTGACCCACGCCAAGGCGCTCAACGCGTTCACCAACCCGTCGACCAACAGCTACAAGCGTCTGGTCCCGGGCTACGAGGCCCCCGTTCTGCGCGCCTATTCCGCACGCAACCGCTCGGGCTGCGTTCGTATTCCGTGGACCGAAAGCCCGAAGGCAAAGCGCGTCGAGGCCCGTTTCCCCGATCCCACCGCAAACCCCTATCTGTGCTTTGCGGCGCTGCTGATGGCCGGCCTTGACGGCATCACCAACAAGATCGATCCGGGCGAAGCCATGGACAAGAACCTGTATGACCTGCCCGCAGAAGAGCTGGCCGGCATCCCGACTGTCTGCGGCAGCCTGCGCGAAGCAATCACAGAGCTTCAGGCAGATCACGAGTTCCTTCTGGCCGGTGACGTTTTCACCAAAGACCAGATCGACGGCTACATCGACCTGAAGATGGAAGAGATCGAGTCCTACGAAATGACACCGCACCCGGTGGAATTCGCAATGTACTACAGCAGCTGATCTTTCCGATCAGACTGGATTTCTGGAAAAGGCGTCCTTCGGGGCGCCTTTTTCTTGCCCGGCGGCATCGAAAATTCTTGAAGGTGATTGCCCAACAATGGCCCATCTTCGGTCGCAGACTGACCCAAACCGGATGTGAGTATGTTATCTGTTTCGACCTTTGGGCCGGATCAATTTGATGAACTTGCGTAAGGATTGCCCCGATGAGTAGCGATTTTCAGGACCGGATAGCGCGGCTCAATGCCAAGAACGGCGCGCAACCATCCCAAACGCCCCCGCCTCCTCCGCCAAGTGGCGGCAGTGGCAACGGCCCCCAAGGCCCAAGAGACAAGGGTCCAAAGGGGTCGCTGATAAAATACATTCTTTTTGGAATTCTTATTCTTGTCGTGATGCCGATTGGTGCCGCGATGGGCACGATCTATTTTGCCCAGAACGAAGACCGCGTTGCCAGTACCTCCACCGCATTGCAGGACACGGCAACTGGCTTTTCTATGCTGAAGACCATGTATATCGACGGCAATGACGACCCCGAAATCCGCGAAGCACGCAAATCGATTCACACGATGGGCCTGCGCCTGACCACGGGAAACGTGACGAAGGAAGAGGCAGAATACTACAGCACCCTCGAGGGGCAAATGGAGTTGGCCGACCAAGCCAAGACCGCTTACAACTTTGACAAGCTGCAAGAGACGGCCAAGCAACATTACGGCAAGTAGACTTCCAGTGCGCAGCCGCCCCTGCCAAACAAACCCTCAGAAAAACCCGAAACCGGCCAAATTTCCAATTTGAGCCAGATTCACTGCGCATTTCGAACACAATCTCCGCCTTAAGTGTGACCGTGGGAGACTTCTACGGAACCTGAAAGGTACTGGGATGACAACGGATGTTACAGTGATCAGCATGGTCACAAACAAAACGCGCGACGCGATCTGCCAATCCGTCGTGCCAGCCATTCACGCTGCCTTGCAAAATCAGCGCATAGATTTCCAACGGCAGCCGGTCACGCGCGATTATATCGACTGGGTCGTCAACGACATGGACACCCTGACGCTGGCCATCGACGAGGTCGGCAATAGCAGCGTGATCATGTTGGCAAGCCGCGGAACCGAAGCGCGCGCCGCTGCCGCACGTTTGGCCAATGTCGCAGCAGAGCTGTGCCGTGACTTCGACGCGCACACCGTATTCTGGAACGGAAGCACAACCCCTGTTGCCGTTGCCGATTTCCTTGCCGCCGGTGACACCATTGCCGATGACGGCTTTGCCAAGGCCCGCATCGTACCGCGCAAGGTTTCTGCCAATGCACGCATGCGGTCCACGCGGAGACGCAAGGCCACGCAGATGGACAACTGGATGATGACCGCTGTTCGCGCACAGATGAACGGTGTGACACTGGAAGAGATCGAACGCATGGAACTGGAAGAGCGACGGGCGAAATCGGCACAGATGCGCCTGTCCGCTTGGGCGATTTCCTTTACCACAGCATTGATCGCAGCGCCGCTGGCCATACCGTTGATCGTTCACAACCTCGTGCGCGGTGAAGACGTCCGATCTGGTGCGATGGCGCTGGGTGTGGCCGGTCTCTATGCGGTTTTGGCCCAGACAGGTATGGCTCCGAGCCTGCCCCAAATCCTCTGATCTTACACCAGTTTCACGCGGCCCGAGAGATCTGGCCGCGCGTTCACGCTTGCTCAGAACGCCGCATTTGTTAACGTCTCCACAAACTAAATGTGTTGGAGTGTCGTTGATGCGTCGTTTTCTTGTTGCTGCCTGCCTGTCGCTTTGCGCAGCTCTTCCTGCCTATTCGGCTGAATGTATTACCAGCAAAGGCGCGTTTGCGCAGTACAAGCAAACGCTTGCTGGTCAGGCGGCAGCGGCCGGTGTCGGCCAACGTGGGTTGACGGCGTTGCAGAACGCCCGGCTATCGGACATCACATGGCGCTTTGAATCCAACCCCGGCAACCAGACCGGCACGTTGCAGGGTGATCCCGCCAAGTTTCTGGCCAAGCGATCGGGTAGCACCGCACAGAGCTTCATCAATCAGACCAGCGCCAAAATCGCGCGCAATCCGAACACGTTTGGGTCGATCGAACGCAACTACGGCGTTCCCGCATCGATCCTAGCCACCATCTGGGGGCTGGAAACCAGCTGGGGCGGCTATCTGGGTGGCACTTCCGTTGTTGACGGAGCGGTCACACTCTCCTCCTATTGCCGTCGTCACCCACGGTTCGAGCCGCACGCGATTGCCGCGCTGGACATGGTGGACAGCGGTATCCTGTCACCGAGCACCAAGGGTGGCCCGTCGGGTGAGTTGGGGCACATGCAATTTCTCGCCGGGAACTGGCTGAAATACCGTGTCGACGGCAACGGCGACGGCCGAGCCGATCCATACAACGCCGACGATGCGCTGGCCACAGCCGCCAACATGCTACGTCGCAACGGCTGGCAACCTGGTCAACCCTTCGGCGAAGGCACGCCGAATTTCAATGTCTTGTCGGTCTGGAACGATAGCGGCAACTACCTGCGCGCCATCGTCTATTCCGCGCAGCGCGCAGGCAGCTAAGCCGTCTTTGTTGCGCCCGGAACGTCGTTTCGGGCCAGCACGAAGGTATGGATCGTGAACAGCACGGCATCACTGTCGGGCAATCTCCAAAGGACCTGACGTTCGGTGCGCAGGTAGGGCGTCTTGCCGGCCTCGGTCAGCGGGCGCGGCTCGGACACGGCGCGCGGCTGATAGAGGCTCCCC
>NZ_JFKD01000015.1 GCF_002115725.1 Marivita cryptomonadis | reverse complement strand
CACGGAGACGCGTAGGCTATGCGGCGGCTGTCGCGGCCGCGGTGTCAGCACGGGTGAAACGAAATTCCATGCTGTCTTGCCACATGCGGTGCAGAACCACCCCGATCCGACGCGCCAGCGCAACCGTGGCGCGCTTTTTGCCGCGCCGCTTGGCGACAGCCCATGCCCAGGCACTCAGCCAATTCGGACGTGCATTATTCAACATCACTGTCGCGGCTTGATAAAGCGCCGTGCGCAACCCCGCATCGCCGGCCCGGGAGATTTCGCCAATGATGTCGCGCTCCCCGGATTGCGCGCGCCGCGGGGTCAGGCCAACCCAAGGGCCAACGTCCCTGGAGGATGAGAAGCGCTCAGGATCATCGATCGCGGCCTTGAAGGTCAGAGCCACGAGAGCGCCAACCCCCGGCACGGTCATTAACTGACGGCAGACGGGATCAGCTTTGGCATGATCACGCAGCAATTTCTCCACGCCAGCCAGTTCCTGACGCAGCGCACGACGTGCGCTCAAGATCGGGGTCGCGGCTGCTTGCAGCATAGGATTACCCTCGACCAGCTCCAGCACCCGCTGTTCAAAGCGTCCCTTGGCGACCTGTCCCATCTTGAGCCCGAAGTTGCGCAGCACCCCACGGATCGACAGCTCCAGCGAGATGGTCGCTTGTTGGATCGCCTTACGCGAGGACAACAGCGCACGCATTTCCTGCGCCGACAGGGATTTACAATGGACAGATCGGAACCAGCCCATCTGCAAGAGCCGTGCAATCCCCTCGGCATCGCGTCGATCTGTTTTGATTGGCATCGCCTTCAGCGCACCCTTCACCTGCCGGGTTTCCATCAGAACAGTCGGGAAGCCGGCCTCGGTCAAATGCTGATACAGCCATTGCGACAAGGGCCCAGCTTCAAGGCCTACCCCAACAATGCGCCCTGTCAGTGTATGCAGCACCTTCACCAAATCCTCGGGTTCGCTTGGCGCTGTGGTTTCTTTCACCACCTTGCCCTGCCTGGACACCACGCAGATTGCAGTACTTGCCAGAGAGACGTCCAAACCGATATAAACATCCATGTCGTTGTCCTTTTGTATTCGATATCTTGGGGCGCGCGTCACAGCACGACCCCGTTGACACGCAGCCCAGCGTGCCAAGGGCAACGACACCTCAACCAACCTCAGATTTCAATTCACAACGGTCCTGATTCGAGCCGAGCCCCAATACGGTATCTCGACGATTGGGGCCCCGAGCAGCTGACCGCGCCGCAACGCCGCGACTTGATGGAGGTCATCGACGAACGTTATGGCCGCAAGGCCACCATCGTCACCAGCCAACTGCCCATCGACACATGGCACGACATGATCGGCGACCCCACCTTCGCCGATGCCATCCTCGACCGGTTGGTTCATAACGCACACAAGTTCGCCCTCGATGGGCCATCAATGCGCAAACGCTCCAGCCAGACGCAAAGTCCGGACGCCGGATGAACACAATAACCAAAATCTCCCACACAGGCTTTGCCCACAGGACCCTCCCACGCGCCCGCCGCCGCTTGCTCTATGAGAAGCGCAGCGCCGGGCGCGCGGGTCCCTCCTATGGACAAACCCGCCACACACGTCACGCAGTTGACGAAAGACATCAAATCAAGTCATGAATGAATAGCCTCACGCCCCCCTGCTCAAGGGTGGCCAAGTGTTCATGGAATAGGTGGCCAAGTCCCCGTGGAATGACCGGCCAAGTCGTGTGGAATACTGACTTTGACAGGCCAAGCTGACGTCGGCTCGCGTGAGCTGTTTCTCACGCACAATCTGTTCAGTCCACCAATCCTGATCGGCCTGACTTACAACATCTCCATCGATCGTTCGAAACAAGACATATTCTGACGGCAACACTATAGTGATCACGGGCGGCCCCTCGACAAGACGCTGAGCAATAGTGCGCCACTCAGCCATCCGTTGATATAAATGCGGATCAGTTGACGAAACATCGCTCAGAACTGTGGGCACCCCCTTGAGGTCATACCGCAAACGGATGCCATGCAAGGAGGTTTCGAAGGCGAAGCCGCCCGGTCGGTCAAAGTAGTCCTGCATGAACGCTAACCAAGCTTCGAGCGAGCTGAACTCCCCGGTTTGACGTGCCAAATCTCCATCACCAGCGCCTACTTTCAAAGTAATGGCGACCAATCAATTTATCGGTCGACTTCATGCCCCTCTCGCTCGTCTCTCAACGAGCGCGAGACTTGCGCAGCGTGAGATAACGAGAAAAATGTCGCAATGCCTAAGTTGAGAGGTGGTCCTGCTTTTTCGACCGGATTGCAGCCAAGTTAGGGTCAGGATGAATTGATTTTCGAGGCGCTGCGTGATTCACGGCTCGAAAATGGATTCTGGAGAATCGATTAGAATCATCAGGATCGACAAACGAAAAATTTGAGCTTCGCTTCCGAGGGACGAAAGCCACAGAAACCGTCGCACCGATTGACCAACTGCGTCGGATTACATACGGGGCGAGGAAGTCACATTCGATAACTTTGCGCTCACCCAAGCGAAGGAGGTGATCGTCGCGTTCCGACAGAACACACTTAAACCCGCTCGATGATTGGCTTCACAATAGAAATACAGGCGTCAGGAGGAAAATCTCGCAATGAACAAGCATTACTGCCCGGCGATCTGATCGGGCGATTTTGCCGAGCCTGAGCTTGCGTGTCCTTCGCCCCATTCAAGTCGAGCCATAGCCTGAATGTCCTCGAACAGCGCGCTAGTGTCCTGTTCTCCCCAATCACCTGTATGCGTAACCATGTCATCCAAGACGCGCGCGACGACGCTTTGTGACGGGTTCGGGGCCTGGACAGCACCGGGGCTGGTCAGCTCAGTAGAGACTGCCTCAACGTCGAGGATCACCTGCACCCCTTCGGACATCCACGCGACCATTCGATCAACCAGTTCCGAGAGGGTGTTCACCCGCGCAGTCGGGACATCAAACGTGGTCCGCGACAAGCCTGCCGCGCGCTGGCGTTCGCGGCGGCGGGCGGTCTGGGCCCGCCTGCGCGCGGCGGGTCCCAGACCACAAGTACCGGAGGGCGGCCCGGTGGCGGGGCCAAGATCGTCGCCGACATCTTGTGCAATCGGACCGGTCGGGGGCACCGGATCGCCCCGGCGAAGCCGGGGCTCCCGACCGGCTTCCAGCTCAGTCAGCACGGCAGCGACGAGTTGCCGGATCTCGGGAAGGAAGAGCGCAGGGACGGTTTTCTCGATCCGGCGCCGTCCGTTTGCAATCCGGTCCGCCCGCGCCTTGCGGTTCGCACCCTGCCGACGGGCCTTTTCCCGAAGGGCCTTCTCGACAAGGGCATCCTTTTCCGCTTTCGTCAATCTTAACTCAGGCATGGTGGACTTGATCCTCGGCTTTGTCGCTCCCCCAAGTTTGTGGTCGATGCCCGTGAAAAAACAAAATACCCGCGCCGGTGAGTCGGCCGGAAATACGCGTATCTGCCCGAGGAATGACTGTTTTTGCCGTGGTGCCCATATCGACTGTGGAAGGGCCCACCTGAGGCGATTTGGATGGGCCTCTCATCAAGGTTCCCCGGCTGGTGACTAAAAAACTCCAGGGACGCATGCGGGAGTCGGATGGTCGGCAGGGGCTTGGGTCGACCGGGCATTCCCCCTACCCCGGACCGTGCGACCGGAGTCCTCGGGCGTGGCGACCAGCTGCCGCAACGGAGGCCGAACGGGGCATGCCCGACGCCTCCTTGCGCGATCCTGAAGAAGTCCTGGCGAAGACCGGCAAGACCTCTGCGCGGGGCGGTGACGATTTTCTGCGCGGCTTTTTCACGCTCCTGTCGGATAATCGAATCGAGTTGATGAAGAGGACCGGATCGACGTGGGACGCCCGAGAAAAGAGGAAGGTGAACGGCGCAGCAGATGGGCCGTGTTGAACGCAACCAAGAAAGAGCGTGCTGCGATTATTGCCTATGCCCGCGAGGCCGGTCTCAGCGTCTGCGCCTATATTCTTCGCCGGGCGCTGCAAAAACCGGTCTCGCCCCGGCAGGACTGGCAGCAGCTCGTCCGGCAACAGGCACTCCTCCTGCGCAAGCTGGACGAGATCGCGGCCGTGCTGGTCACGTCGGAACCGGTCCGCGACGTAGGGGCCGCCCTGCTGTCGCTTCGGCGCATCGAAGCAGAGCTATCCAGCTGGGGAAGCGGATCAGGCCCCCTGCCCTCATACGAAGATCTTGCTGACGAAGACCCGGATAGCAACAATGCCGATAGTGGGGATGAACAGGCTGAATGCTGATCGGATTCTCTCATCACCACGATAACGAGGGCGGTGCCGAAACGACGCCCCGCGCCGATCAGTACAGGCCGCTGACGGATTATTTCGACGCGCCATGTGTCACGAAGGCCATCAACGGGGCGCGCGTTCGGGTTGACCGTGATCCGGTGCCCGAGATCCTGCATGGTCGCGCAGATGTTCTGCGCCGTCAGATCGCAGCCCTGCCCTACCAGAGGAAATACCGGGTCGCGGTCCTGTCCTTTGAGGAAACGGACATCGACGTCACGGGCTTCAACCAGGGTGATCCTCGCCTGCGTGGTCAGGTCGACCAGAGCCTCAGACTGTTCTTCGAGGCGGTGTGGCCCGGCATCCCGACCGAAGCAAGACCGATGCCATACGTCACCACCCATACCCACACGGGCCGGGTGGAGGTGAACATCGCGCATCCGCGCGCCGTGTATCCTGCCGGGCGTGCCTATAGCCATAACCCGGACCCGCCCATCAAACGCGGGCAACTCCCCGTCTACTGGGGGGCGTTCCGCGATCTCGTCAACGACCTCTTCGGCTGGGCCGACCCGTTGGACCCGGCCAGGCAGCGCGATGTCGTGATGCCCCACTGGAAGGTGAAGCTTGCGGCCGAAGGCGCGCGCGCCGGGCTCGCGCCAGGGCGTGATCTTCGCGACGAAGCGGTCACCTTGATCCGGGACGCGGCGCAAGCGGGGGAGTTGTTCTCGCGGGAGGGTGTGATCGCGATGCTCGAGGCATGGCTCGCGCCGGAGGGCCAGCGCATCCTGTCCACGACGGACCACTCGATCACCTTCGGACGCCTCGGCGCGCCGGCGCGTGACCGGATCCGTCTCAAGGGCCCCCTGTTTTCAGCCGGCTTTCAAGGGGCAGTCGAGGTCATTGATCCGGCGGTCATGATCCGGGCCAAGGGCGCGCGGATGGCCGAATTGTCCACGGCACGCGAAAGGTTTCAGGCCGCATGGGAGAAGCGCGCAGCTTGGAATGCCTCACGTTATGGACGGGGGACGTGGCCCGAGCCGCTCTGGGGCGTCGATAGCTGGTTGGGTCACGATCGGGCCACTGCCCAGGCTCTAGTGCCGCGCCGCCACCATCTGCTGGCGCTTTCTCCGCCCACCCAGAAAAAGGACAATGAACAGGATGACACTTTCCACGTTGGATCAACGCTTCCTCGACCTGATGGACCGAATCGAGCGGACGCAGCAGGAGCAGCTCACGGCGCTCACCAGCAGGGCGGCAGCGGCAGAACGCCGGAACCGGGCGCTGGAGGAGCGGATCGCCGCGCTGGAGGAACTGAGCACCCGCGAGGACGCCAGCTTGACCAGCTTGACCGTTTCGCTCGCGCGCTTGCTGGACCCGTTGGACTCACCGCCATCATCGGACACATCGCCCGACGGCTCCGGGACCTGACCGTCAGGGCCGGGAGCGCTCTCGCCGGATCATGGCTTGCCAATGTGATCACACCGGACCGTGTAGAGCGGTTCACGCATCTCGCAACGGAATTGGAGACCCTGAATGGCCGCTACGACGCACAATCCTCAGCAAATGGAGCACCTGACTCAAGCCATCGCGACGCTGCTTCCTGCGATCGCACGACTGGAGGAGACCCTGCGGTCGATGGACGAAGAGGCTCTGACCCGTCAGCAGCAGATGGCCGAGGCGCTGGACCGGATCGCAACGGCGCTGGAAACGCTGACGGAGCGAGAGGCGACCCTGATGACCGCCCTGTCGGAGCAGACGCGCAACGCAGTGATCTTGGCGACGGCGGTGGACTCCCTCGACCAACGCCTGACAGAGGAGGTCGAAAAGCGCGCCGAACTGACCCCGACCATGAAGGAGATGATCCAGCTGCTAGAGGGGCCCGCCTGACCCTCGGCGCGATGCTGGGACTTGGACGGGACCTTGCGCGCACCATGGGTTTGGAACAGGTCGCGGTCCTGAACAGGATCAAAGGCGGCGTTGCGTTCCGGGTGCCCGGTGCCGCGCTGCTAATGCTCACCGATCGCGTTCTCCTCGCCCATTGGACCCGCGCGCCCGGGGAGTTGCGCATGGTGGAAGAGCATGTGACCCGACGGCTCGGGCCGGCGTTTTCCATCGAGGACATACGGGCGGTCGCGGCTCCGGGTGCGGCAGGACGAGCGATCAAGCCGCAGAAACGCGACACTCACCGGATCGTCCCGGACCAAACGGACCCAGCCCCCCTGCGAGAACTGAACGACGCAAACGTCAGACCCACAACGGCGGCTGATGAGGACGAATTCAGATCAGGGTTTTGACCAGAGCCTGACCGGAGGTGCCGCGTCAACGGGTGCCCCCACGGCTAATAATACGGCTCCGGCTCATGTCCACTTCGAGGCACCCGACCGGAAAGTGCGGCAGCCCGTCTGTCGGTTTCGACGACATCGCAGGTTGCTGCCTGAAAAGCCGCTCGGAAACCCTTAGCCTAGCGGGAATTTCCCGGAGGCCCTGTGTCCGACCAGCACCCTGAATGCCCGATCTGTCGCGCGCCCGGCCCGCCGGCCACGCCGCGGCATGTGGCGACCTGGGCTGATCTGACGGCGGCCAAGCAGTGCACGCTGCTGGCCCGGCTGGGCGAGGCGCTAGCTGCCGGGGCGGCGGGGGTTGCGGTGGCCGCGGACCAAGGACATTTCCACCTGCGTCCGTGCAGCGCGCAAACCCTGCCGCCGACCGACAGGACGGCCGATCCCCTTCCGCCACTGATCGCGGAAGGAATCCTCGCGGTGGACAGGGTCGATCTGGAGTCGGCAGGCCACCGTCAGATCGCCGGTGCCATTGACCACCCCAGGCTGCCGCAGACGTTGTGTACTTGCCTCGGCCCAGACCGCGAAGCATCTCGCACCTCGTCAACCTGGGATAGAAACGCGTCATTCGCATGTGAGGCGGCGCCTGTGTGGCGATGGCTTTCGCCGCGCAGCCGGCACCGTGGATCGATCCAAGTGGCGGGCAGCGATCCGGCCACACTTACCATATTTTATTTCGCGAATTCAGAATTTTACCCCCAATAAATCTAGCGACACATCACCATCATTGACGACATCGGAGGCGGAGAATGCTACATTTCCCCTGTGGGCCAGAATGGCGCCACAGTCTCCCTTGGCATCGCGCAGCTGCCGATGGAACAGGGACAGCCCCCGGCAGGACGTGAGAACGTCAGCACGGCTACACGGTTCCGGCGCGCCCAGAAGGGGCCGCGGCGAAAATTAGGCGATTGCCAAAGTGCAAGTTCGCCTTGTTACGTCACATGACCGGCTATGGCCTGCGGGATGCGACCCTCCGGACAGATCACGAAAGATACTATTATGTTCAAAAAGCCGCTGGAGGCGCTCCAGCCCTTCCTTAGCCAGGACAAGCAGTTGTGCTTGCTGCCCGTTTCCCACGAAGACCCCGTCTTGCCGGTTGCGGTGTCTGAAACGGCCATTCTCTTTCCGAAGCAGTGGCTTAAGCCGTCGGACATCCGCTTGGTCTCTTCACCCGCCGATGAAGCTGCCGAAATTACGCGTCGGTTGGGAGCTATCGGTCTCGCAGGTCTTCGCGCTCACAAGGGCGCGCGGGCCTGGCTGGCCAGTGCTCGCACCGAGATCAGCTCGCGCGAGTTTTTCGCCCGCGCGCTGCTGGCCTGTCCAGTCGAGACTGACTGGGACGCCTTCCTCGAACCGGAGTCGTGTCTCACCCACCTCCAGATTATGGACGAGGCCATTCAGGGCGGAAAGGCGCATCTCGACGGCTTGGACCCCGACCAGCGCCGCCTCTACTTGCCGCGGGTGAAGCACGCGCGGTTCGGCTACATCCCGAGTTCAACCTGTAACGCGCTGCTTTTCTATACGCCCCATGAGCACGAAAGCTACATCGTTGGCGGTCGGCTTGAGGATTGGTACACCAACAAAGCCCACATGCAGGTATAGGCTTTACACATGGGGCGGTGCGGAAACCCGCAACACGGCCAGCTCCTACACTTCAGAGGTGCAGAGAAACACAAGGGGCATGCCGTTGGTGCGGTTGGATCAGTCGGCTCCCCATCGTTTCTTTGGACTTAAGGCGGCCGGGTCGTGCGGGTCGTGCGGGTCATCCTTCGAGCGCGAGGCATCCAACCCGAGCCCGATGAGCACCCTGATCGCTTCATTCTCCGATGCAAGGCGCTTGTCGAAGCGGAAGTCCGATATCCGCTTTGCCTGATCTTCCGTCAGGTTCACCAGCTTTTTCACGGGGAATACGGTTTCTTTGCTCATTACCCGAAAATAACGCATATGCTCCATATTGACAATGGGGCATATACCGCATATGTTCGATATGCGAGCAAGGCAGGCGCTTCCAACACCTGCCCGCTCTAACCGCCAGAACCTGTTTGAGGAGGCTCCGATGGCTAACCGTACGACTACCACCACTTCCCCGTTCACTGAACCCCCGCTGCGCGCGATGTTCGCGCGGTTCACGGCCCTGACCGCGTCGCTGGTCCGGCTGACCGACGCCGAGCGGGACCTCGGCGGATACGACGGCCAGGACCCGGCCCTGTCCACCTTCACCGGCGCGGTGGATGCGGCCCGCGCCGCCACGCTCACCCATTGCGCCGTGATCCTCGCCGGTGACACCGCAGACGAGATGACCTACGGCCTTCAGATGACGGCGAAGATGGTCAGGACCGTCCTGGCGACCGACAAGCCGACCGAGGTGTCGATCATCCGGAATCTTCTCGCGATGCGCGATGAGACGGTGCTCTTCCCGCTCTATCGGCCCGACCACCCCCGCTACAACAGCCTGCTGGACCGGGCCTTCGACGCGCTCGCGTCGCATATCGCGCTGCCCGGGCCCGCGGGTACGGCCTGCCCCCCGATGGCGGGCACGGCCTCTGTGGCGCATACCGAGATGTCGCACGCCTTCACCAGCTTGTTGGGGGCGATGGACCAGTTCGTTCGCGCCGAGCAGCCGCTTCAGCGCCCGGTGGCGGGAGACGTCCGGGCGGATCGCTTCGGCGTCGCGATGCAGGAGGCCGAGGCGGCCCTGAAGGACATGAACGCAGCGCTCTATTGGGTTATGGCGGCGGATCTGACCCGCGAGGAGGACCAGGCGCTGTGGGAGATGGGCTATGCGCTGTACAACCTGATCGCCAAGGATGACGACGAGGCGCGGCTGTTCCTTTTCGAAACGCTGATCGACTACCAGTCGTATTTCATGGTGCAGGGCGGCCATGCGGTCGCGCGCCGGACGCGGGAGATGCAGATCAGGTTCTTCAAACTGGTCACTGCAATGATGTCCATGCAGGACTTCGGCGGGCCCGGCCCCGACGGCGATGGCGCCTGCGGTCCGTCGCTGGCGGCCTGATCGGGCCAGACCTGCGCGCCATTCCGAGGGGGCACGGCCCCCTCGCATCTTCTTTCATGAATGACGGAGCATCCTGATGCACCAGCCCTATCTTCCTGGCATGCCCATGCCGCCCCGCCCCACCGAGAGCCGCGACGCACGGACTGCTCTGGCCACTTATCCCGCGATGTCCACTGAGGACTTGTGCCGGTACGCAAAGCACTTGGGCGCCTCGGCTGAACTCCTCGTTGACTCGCTGTTCATGCGGCTCGGGGAACGGGTTTTTCCCATGCCCGAACATGAACGGTGTGATCGGGCTCTGATCCTCCCGAATGGCACCCCCATCCGCATTCAGGTCAAGACGCGCCATGCGGTCACCATCAACGGCGACTATGTGTTCAACCTTCGGCAGCGCAGCGAACGCGGCGCTACCGGGCGTGGTCCGTATGAGAGCTGCGATTTCGACATCCTCGCGATGGCTGTCCTGAGCGAGAACGTGGTCCGTTTCACGGCGGACTGGCAGCTGAGGCAGGTCATTCACGCCTCCGAGATCGCGGAGCTTCGGCGGAACCCGCGCCAGAGCCTGGACGCGGCGCTCGCCCGGCTGGGCCACACGGATGCCATCCCGGGCGGCTGGGACGGAGACCTCGGCCTCGCTGCCTGACCGATCTCAGCGCCCCCTCACTTCCCCACCAGAGCCACCTCTCAGCCCGCCGTTACGGCGGACCGGTCCCCCTTTCTCATCCTCTTGGAGGCTTCCCATGACGCTGCCGACCACCTCGCCGCTCTCCCCCACCATCGCCCCGACCAGCGGCACGGGCACCCCGGCCGACAGGCGCAGTTTCGCATCGGCGATCCGCAAAAGCCTGATCGATGCGCATCCCGCCTGGGCCACGGTCTCCGGCGTCATCACGACCTGCCCGCCTTACGCAGCACCGCCTGCTGCACCAGTTTCCGAAGCCGCATCGCCGCGTTCGGCGAACTCTGCCTCGAACCCCGCGCATGCGGTGGAGACGGCCACTGACGCTCCCCGAACGGAACTTGATGACATTTTGGATTTCGTCGAAGCGGGAGCCGCCGAGGCGGCCGGCCTGTTTTCTGACGCCCTGTCGCAGGTCCCCGATGGCAAGGACGCGCCCCTCTATACGTTGCGGCCTACGGCAGCGCTTGCGATGGTGCGGTTGGCCGCGACCTTCCCCAGCCCCGCGGCGCTCTACGCGGCGCTGAGCGCGCCGGGGTCGCTGACGGTGCTTGCGGTAAACAGCCCCGGTCTGGATGAGACTATCCACAAGCTCATCGACCACCTTTTCGCTCGTGCGCCTTTCTGGCCGGACGATGCGCCCCTGCCCCATGTGGTGCGTGCAGATGAGGCGGTTCTGTCCAGGGACAGCCGCAAAAGGGACTCCGGCCTGGTCGGTCAGCTTGTGCCCACGGTGCGGACTGCACTGGAGACCCGGCGCCCTGTGGTCGCGGTGACACTGGCAGTGGGCACCTTGCACTCGGCCCTGCGCGCCTTGAAGCCGCAGGTGATCCCCCTCGCACCGCTCGACCGGACTATGTTGGCGGAGATCCTGACCGACGCTTATCTCGATCTCGATACGAGGGACGACCGTGAGGGCGGCACGGTCGTCCCTGCTCTTCTGCCGGAAGACGCTCTGTGTAAGGGGATCGGTGCAGAGGAACTGGTCCTTGCCCTGCGCAGCCCGACGCTGGACGGCGCGATCGCAGCCCTGGTCGCAGCCACGACGCCCGCCGTCAACGAGGGGCCGGGGCTGGCCGATTTCCCGCTGCCGTGCGAGGCGCGCGAACCCGTCGAGCAGCTGATCGAGGACCTGCGTGCATGGCAGGCCGGGGAGATCCCTTGGATGGAGGTCACGCGCGGCATCCTCCTCGCTGGCCCGCCGGGCTGCGGCAAAACGGAAGTGCCCCGGCTCATCGCCAAAACAGCCGGAATTACAGTGGTTTCCGGCTCGATCGCGGACTGGTCCGCAGAGGGCGGCCGTGGTTCCGAGGTTGTCAAGGCCATGCGCGAGGCCTTTGCCAAAGCTGCCGCCAACGCCCCTTCGATCCTGTTTGTAGATGAGCTTGACGCCGTTGGCGACCGCGACCGCGTAGGGGACACAAATCGCACCTGGACCGAATATGTCGTGACGGCCCTTCTGGCCGCGATGGATGGTTTCGAGGGCCTCGAGGGCGTCGTCCTCATGGGCGCGACCAATCACCCAGACCGGATCGACCGCGCGATCCGCCGGCCCGGGCGCTTCGACAAGGTTCTCCACCTTGGATACCCTACCCACGAATTGCTCCCCGCCGCACTCCGGTGGCAGGCCTGGCCGGATCTGGCAGATGTCGACCTGACCGGGCTCGCCGCGCGCGCCATGGGGATGAGCGGCGCCCAAATCGCGGCCTGGGTCCGGTCCGCCCGGGGGCTGGCCCGGCGGGAACAGCGCCCGCTTGCGGTCGAGCATCTGGAGACCGCCTTGCACGAGTTACGCCCGCCGATGCCCGACGCCCTGCGCTGGCAGGTCGCCATCCACGAGGCGGGCCACGCGGTCGTCGGGGCCGCCACGGGTGTGGCCCGGCCCAAGTTGCTGGCGCTGCAAGCGGATGGCGGGGTCACGCATTACAAACGCCTCATGATCGGCCAGCGCCGGTCCGAGATGGAGGCCGCGCTTGCCCTCGACCTCGCGGGACGCGCCGGGGAGATCGCCGTCTTCGGGGAACCCTCGGGCAGCGCGGGCGGGGAGGAGGGCTCCGACCTCGCAAGCGCCACGCTGCTCGCGGTCGCCATCGAAGCCTCGCTCGGCCTCGGCGACCGCCTGGTCTGGCAAGGCAGCCCGCAGACCGTACTGGATCGCCTCCCCCTTGACGGCGACCTACGCGCCCGGGTCGAAGGCCACCTGCGCCGGGCCGAGGCCAGGGCCCTTCGGATCGTCGAGGCCCATCTCCCGTTGCTGGAGGAGATCGCAGGCGCGCTGTGCCGCGCGGCCCTGCTCACCGGTCCCGAACTCGATGCGCTCCTTTCTCGCGTCTCGCCCGAACCTGCGATCGGCACGCCCCTGGTAGATGCACGGATTGCAACGTCACAGGAGGCTGTAGACCCGGCCCGGGACCGGGCCGACAACATCAACGGGGATCCCGACCTGAGGCGGCCCTTCGCCGCCTGACGGGCACGACGCAAAAGGCGTGTCCGGTCCGGAAGGGCCGGGCAAGCCCACTATGGCCGACAATCCTCCTACCGCTGCTATAAGGAGTGCGCGCATGACCCGGACATCTCCCCTCCAGACGAGGCTGCCCCGGCCGGACCTGACCAGCCGACATAGGCGGTATCGCGACCCGTTCCACCGGCCGACACATCGCCGGGCAGCGCACCAGCCCCAAAAGACCCGGATTCGCGGTCATCATTCGGCCGCGCCCGGTGCGATCCGTTCGCGCCGGGGGCATTAGCTGGTTAGGGGATCCGGGCCGGTCCGCATCATAGCGGCCGGATCCGTCTCTCGCCGCTTTGCGGGTGAGCGCTGATGTCAGTGCCGACCTGAGCGCCGAGGTCAAAGCCGAGGCAGTTTGGTCGGATGTGGTGGGGCGTCAAGTACCGTCCCGAGTACGCTATCCACATGTTGCGGGCGCGGCGGGCTCCGGCGCAGTGGCGCAAGGCCTCCATATGACCTATTTTCCAAGCCAGGCGCAGAATGCGCCGTGCAATAGCAGAGACGGCACTGCCCACGCAAGACGAAGCCGTGCAGCAAATCCCGGGGGAGGTGGACCCGTCCGGGCCCGACGACAAACGGCCGGACAACCGGAATGCGGATTGGTCCACGCTCTACCGGCCCCTCGATCGCACCGCCTGAGCCGGTCCAGACCCATCCGCCTGTGGTCCCCATGCAGGCGGGCGGCGGTGATCCGCGCTGAGGCGAAGGCCGGGGAATCTCCGCGGTCACTTTCAGCCATCCATCGATCCAGACCACAAAAACCAGACAAAAGCGCCGCAGGCCCCCGACCCGCGCAAGGTCGCGGGGCGCTCCCTCGCGCCCCGGGCGCGAGCTCTTGATCCATATGAAGGATCCAGAAACCTCACATCTCAATACCCCACCCCACTCAACCACCAAAAAAACCAAATACAGCGCCGCAGGCACCCCGCCCGCGCCGACGCGCGGGCGGACCCGATCAGGACACACCGATCCGGAACGAGACATCCTCAGCAAGGATCTGATCTCCTGGACCCCAGAGACCCAGCCGCGATGGGCGACAAGACCGGATCGCCAGAGGCTTTTCAGGCCAAGGCGTCACAGGCCGCGAGCGAAGTTATCCACATAAACCCGACAGGGGTCGGCAAAAGACACGGCCAAGTTCGCCCCAAACGTCAAATCCGAGTCTACATCACCTTCAGAGACGCGAGGCGTGAAGCCCCGCAAGAGGTTGATCACATCTGAGTACGGTGCCGGAGCTTCGGCACCGCAGGGGAGACCGCGGCCCATGGCGCGCGACCGCGACAGGCATATCAACACAGGACGGCGCGGCTGCACGCCTGCGGCGTCGTGTGACAGTCCGCCCGGAACCGCCGATCGGAACGGAACCACGCACCGATTCACCTCCACCGCAGCCACGCAACCAGACGGGTCGAGAAGTCCCCAGCAGCATAGGCAGAGATCCCTCGAGGCGCGCATCGAGAATGCCCTGCGCATTGTGGCCGAACTGCTCGAGGACAACGAAGCCTACCTGCCCATCTTCCTCCGCCTCGAGGCTGAACGCGACAAGCTCAAACTCCGTCACGCCGCTCTCGACCGCGCCCGCGCGCTCCTCAAGGAAACGCCCCCTCGATCGCAATCCGGGCGAGCTCCCCGGCCTTGAAGGCGAGGCCGCCACCCTGGCCGTATTTCTGGCGACCGAGGGAATGGCCCATCAACTCGCGCCTGATGCGCTCGTCGATCCGGCCCCGCAGCATCCGGTCCTCGAAGCTGTGACGGAGGCTGTACATGACGTGCTGGTCGCTCTCCATCAGCCCGTTCTCACGGAGATAGCTGTTCTACGTCCCGGACAGGGAGGCGGGCTTTTCGCGATAGCGCGGGAAGCCGGACGGAAAGGCCCGGAAAACCTCGAGGCTCACCCCGGTCAGCGGGATCTCGCGCCGTGAGGTCTTGTTCTTGATCTGGCGCGTCTCGTCCGCCGCGATCACCAGGTGCGGCACCTCGTGGTCGAGCCGGATGCGGTCCGCGGTCAGACCGGCCGCCTCGGAGGGGCGGTAGCCCGTGTTGATCATCCCGACCAGGATCGCGCGGGCCTCGTCATTCATGCCGGCAAGCGCCCCATCGGCCAGCAGCTTCTCCCGGATCCAGCTATCCGAAAAGGGAATCCGCTCCGCCTTGTCGCCCTCTTTCAGGGTCAGCTTGTGCAGGGGCAGGTCGAGATCAAGCCCCTTCAGCTCGTCCACGGTCCGAAGAACATCGGCAAGGTGGATCAGGTCCTTGTTGGCGCTGTTGGGCGTCAGGTTCTCCTCCGCGATCCGTTCCAGCCACCAGGACCGGAAGTCGAGGAAATCGGCCCGCGTGAGCGCCGCGATGGGGCGGTCGCCGACCACGTCGATAAAGTTCCGGATGGACTTTTTCCTCGGGTTCCCCCAACGCCGCGTCTGGTCGGCGCTCTTGCCCCGGATCCGGTCGGGCGTCAGCGCCCAGTACTCGGCCAGCGCCTCGAACACGGTCATCGAGGGCACCTCCACCGTCCCCAGCACCGCAGGCGCCGCAACCGCGTTCACCGTGCCGTCCCGGCGCTGCAGCACCTCCACCCGCGCGAGCAGCTCTTCCAGCGGCAGATCCTCGAGGTCACGGGCGGGCTTGTAGCTCAGCCCATGGCTGGCGGCGATGGCCTTCGCCACCTCGAGCCGGGCGACCCCATCCTCAGACCGGCCCGCCAGCTGCGCCTCCCAGCCCGCGACAAGGCTGTCCCAGACCGCAGGCGCTTTCTTCGCCGCCTGCTTGCACGAGTCGGTCTTGAGCGACACCCAGACCTCACGCCGCGGCTCCACCGAGGCGAACCGCGCGGGCACACGCCGCCGCAAGTGCCAGGTCTTGCCCCGCATCATCAGCTGCATCACGCCCCTCCACATCCGCCCCCGTGTAGCAAGATGTGTAGCAGAATCTGGTGATTTCAAGAGGGTGAGGACAAATCTGCGGCTCGGAGTCGCCACTAAACCACTGATATGAGTTATTATTTTTAGGTCACGGCCATCTGAGAAGTGGCGGAGACGAAGGGATTCGAACCCTCGAGACCCTTCCGGGCCTACTCCCTTAGCAGGGGAGCGCCTTCGACCACTCGGCCACGTCTCCGTCGACCCGTTTAAGGAAGCGTGCAGGCGGGGACAAGGCCAAATCACACGTTTTGGATGACAAATTCCGCGTAAAAAGCGTGCGTACCCTGACGCATTCGGCAATTCAGACGCGTGTATGCTTTGCATGTGGCGACAACCGCGCTACCGTGTCCTCAGTTATCGTCTAGCCGACGTGGGAGTGATCGTTGTGACCCCAATCACCCAAGCTGCTGCCATTGCCTGTATCACCCTGGGAACCGGGGCTGCCGCTGTGTCTGTCATGAACGAGGATATTCCGGACATGACCGTACCCGAGCTAGCGTGGGCACCGGGGCAAGAACTGGATGGCGCGTCTTTTTTCGTCAAGGCAGTGCTCGACAATGGCGCGGAAGGGGAAACCGACACACTTGTCTTCAAGGACGGTGCGTTCATGTCGATGGATTGCCAAGAATACTGCGACTTCGGGTTTTCCGACTACCAGACATGGGTCGATGGCGACGTGATCCATTTTACCACCGTCGCCACCTGCCCAACCGCACCGCACCGGGTGGTATGGCATGGGCAAATCACCGACGGTGACATCACTGTCCAGATGAGTTGGACAACGCGGCGTTGGTACTGGACGCATCAGATCAACGGCGTGGCTCAAGGATCGCGCTTGCCAGCCACCGAAGACTCTGTCTCCGGGTGAAGCCCCCAAAAACGACGCCGGTTGGGCTGACCACCAGAGGCATTGCGCTGCGCGTGGCAGGGCTTTTGGTCATTGTCATTTTGGCAACGTGGGGCGCACATCTTTTGAAAGAGGCGCTGAACCTCACCATCATGCCCAACAACGAAAAGCAGCTGCACCGCCTGCTGATGCTTGGCTCTCTCGCCTATATCGGCTTGCTGGCGCTGCCATTTGTGCCGGGGGCCGAGATCGGGCTCGCGATGCTGACCGTCTTCGGCGCGGCCATCGCACCTCTGGTTTACGCAGCAACTGTGCTTGCCATGATGGTGTCATTCCTTCTGGGACGTCTCTTACCGGGCACGACGCTGGTGTGGATCCTGTCTATTCTGCGAATGCGCAAGGCGGCTGATCTGATCAGGCGCGCTGCCGCTCTGCCCCCAAAAGACCGGTTGGACCTCTTGATGGACGGATCGCCGCCCAAGCTCGTCCATCTTGCCTTGCGTCACCGGTACATTGCTTTGGCGCTGCTCGTGAACACGCCCGGCAATGCAGTGATCGGCGGTGGCGGCGGCATCATGATGATGGCCGGGATGAGTGGCATCTTCGCCCCAGTCCAGACCTTCATCGCCATTGCGATTGCCGTGTCCCCCGTGCCGATCGCGGTCATGGTTTTCGGATTCTGACGCGGCGCAGAACCCGAATGCCTTATGTGTTGAAGAGGAAGTGCAGCACGTCGCCATCCTTGACGACGTAGGACTTGCCTTCGGCGCGCATCTTACCCGCTTCCTTGGCCGGATTTTCCCCACCAAGCGAGACGTAATCGTCATAGGCGATGGTTTCGGCGCGAATGAACCCTTTTTCAAAATCACCATGGATCACACCGGCGGCCTGCGGGGCAGCGGTGCCTTTGGTGATGGTCCACGCGCGGGCCTCTTTCGGGCCGACGGTGAAGTAGGTCTCAAGTTGCAAGAGCTGGTAGCCTGCGCGGATCACACGGTCGAGGCCGGGTTCCTCGAGGCCCATTTCGGAAAGGAATTCCTGTGCTTCGTCTTCGTCCAGCTGGCTGATCTCTTCTTCGATCTGGGCCGAGATGACCACATGGCTGTTGCCCTGTGCCGCCGCCATTTCGCCCACCGCGTTGGACAGCGCGTTGCCGTCGGCGGCATCCGCCTCGGAGACGTTGCAGACATAAAGCACCGGCTTGGTGGTCAGCAGTTGCAGCATGTCCCACGACTTGCGGTCCTCGTCATCGACGGGAACGGTACGGGCGGGTTTGCCCTCTTCAAGCGCGGCCAGAGCGGCGCGCATCAGGCGCTCCTGTTGAACGGCCTCCTTGTCACCGCCGCGCACCTTGCGGACGATGTTCTGCAGCCGCTTTTCAAGGCTTTCGATATCGGCCAGCATCAGCTCGGTCTCGATGGTTTCGGCATCAGCGACCGGATCGACACGGCCGTCCACATGCACCACATCGCCATCCTCGAAGCAGCGCAGCACATGGGCGATGGCGTCGGTCTCGCGGATGTTGGCCAGGAACTGGTTGCCCAAACCTTCCCCCTTGGAGGCACCTTTGACGAGACCGGCAATGTCGACGAAAGTGATGCGCGTCGGGATGATCTGCTTGGATTTGGCGATATCGGCCAGTCGATCCAGCCGCGCATCGGGGACAGCCACGTCACCGACATTGGGCTCGATCGTGCAGAACGGGAAATTCGCCGCCTGCGCCGCTGCGGTCTTGGTGAGCGCGTTGAAGAGGGTCGATTTGCCCACGTTCGGCAAACCCACGATTCCCACCTTGAAGCCCATGTCGATCTCTCCTGATCTTGCAGATTTGCGCCGCTTCTATGCGTTGGCCGCGGGCGCTGCAAGGCGGCTGAGATTGGGGATCATTTGGAACCAGAAGCGGTTGTTCAAAAGCACCGCCGCAACCGTAAGGCCAAGAACCAGCCCGATCCAGATGCCCGTCGCGCCCCAGTTCGCAACAAAGCCCAGAACCAAGGCAGCAGGGAGGCCGATCCCAAAATAGGATACGGCAGCAAGGATCATTGGCATGCCCGCATCTTGCACGCCGCGCAACAGGCCAAGCGCCACAACCTGAGCACCATCGACCAATTGGAAAATCGCCGCCAAGATCAGCAACGTGATGCCCATCGTGATGATGTCAGCCCGTGCGGGGTCGTCCGGGTCAAGGAAGGCGGCGATCAGCGGTTCGGGCAGAGCGACGAACAGCACAATGGTCAGCGCCGCGATAAAGGCCGACAGCGCCAGCGCGACAATCCCGCCCCGCGCCATATGTGGCCAGTCTTTGCGGCCAAACGCGTTGCCCGCGCGGACGGTTGCGGCGTTCGAAAGTCCCAGATGCAACATAAAGGTCATCGACGCCAGTTGCAGCGCGATCCCATGCGCGGCCAGCGGAATTGTCCCGAGCCAGCCCATCATAATGGCAGATGCCGCGAACAGCATAGTTTCCGACAGCGAAGTCAGACCGATGGGCACCCCCAGTTTGAACACCTGTGCGAACATTTCATTGTCCGGCTTCCAAAGCCGCTGGAACAAGCTGTGTTCAGGTACGAAACGGCGGATATAGACCACGATCACCAGCACCGAGAACACATGTGTGCTAAGCGAAGCGATCGCCGCGCCCTGAAGCCCCAGTTCGGGAAAGCCAAAATTGCCGAAGATCAGCGCAAAGTTCGCAAGTGCGTTGTAGGGCACAGCCACAATCGTGACCCAGAACACCACCTTGGTTTTCTCAAGCGCCGCCAAATAGCTTTTGAGCGTCATCGTCACCAGCGCGGGCAATAGCCCAAAAGCCAACACCCGCAGATAAACCTGTGCCTCGGACGCGATCACGGGTGTCTGGCCCAACAGCCGCAGCAAAGCCTCAGACCACCACAGAAGCGGAAACATCACGACGCAAAAAAGCGCCGACAGCCATAACCCCATGCGGGTGGCACGGCGCACTTTCTGGTCGTCGTTTTCAGCGGCGTAGGTGGCCACCATGGGCATCACCGCCCAAGCAAAGCCACAACCGAACAGGAACAGCGTGAAGAACAGCGTATTGGCCAACGTCACCGTCGCCAATGCTGCGGCCCCGTACCAGCCCACCATGATGGTGTCGGTCAGGCCAATGGCCATCTGCGCCATGTGCCCACCCACCAGTGGCAACCCCAAAACGAGGGTGGCCCTGACATGGGCCGGATATGACATCTGTTTTGCGTGCATGCCGGTCGGTTAGACCCGCCCTTAGATTGGGGCAAGTGTTTTGTCGGGTCAGATTGCGCGGATCAGGAACTGTGCGGCAAGAATGGCAATGATCAGCCCAGCGCCGGTTTCGATCACCCCGGCGATCCGGGCTGTGTGTGGACCGTTGGCGAACCGGGCCAATGCGCCTTCGCGGAAGGTCACCGCTCCGGCCGCGGCGGCAAGGGTCACGCTGGCCGTCCCCAAACCCATTGCAAAGGTGCCAAGGATGCCCGCCAGTTCGATTCCCATGCTGACCGAAAGGATCAGCAGGAACAGCGCCCCGGTGCAGGGGCGAATGGCAATCGCCCCGATCAGCACCAGCGCATCGCGCAACGAATGGACGTTTTTCGCCTGTTCCGGCGTCGGCGCATGGGCATGGCCACATGTGCCGCAAACGCCGTCTTCCCCGGAGTGATGGTGGTGATCGTGATCATGGTGGTGGTGCTCTGCCGTCCTCCAGTTCGACCAAAGCCGGACCGCGCCGCGCAGTGCAAGCCATGCGCCGATGGCGCAGATCGCGGCATAGCTGAAGGGGGCGAACCAGTCCTCGGCGGCGTCGACCATCTCTTCGCGGCCAAGGCCCAACAGCCAGACGCCGGTATAGACCACGACGATGGCCATCCCCGCCTGCGCAAGGCTCGACAGTACCGCAAGCACCGACAGTCGGGTCAGAGCCACGCGCTCTGCAACGCCGTACCCCGCAATCAGGATCTTGCCATGGCCCGGCCCGACCGCGTGGAAGAAGCCGTAGCCGAAACACACCCCCATCAGCGTCATCAAAGCGCCCGACTCGTTGGCCCGTAGCGCCCGCAATCCCTGCGCCATACCGCTTTGCGCGGTGCGTTGGCCCTCGGCGGCCCAGCGTTCGAGCATCTGCGCGCCGTCAAAGCCCCAGAGCCAGACTGCAAGCGCGACGACAGCAACTGCGGCTAGTTGGAGGGCGGTGCGCATGACATCGTGATCGAGTCAGAAAAGTGAATACCGACGCGCATCTCGTTGAAGATGTCTTCCATCGACCCGCCGTCCAATTCCTTATCGACGGCAGCCTGTGCGGCGGCTTGATCGGGATCAGTGACGGTGGCAGCGCAACCGGGATCGGTCAGGGATACGCCTTGTGATACGTCATAGGAGACATAATAGGTCGGATCGTATTGCAGCACTTCGATTGCCTCGACAGCAACCGGGGGGATCTCGCGGAAATGGGTCGCGGTGATGAACCCGCCCTCCACCGCGATCCCAATGGGACGCGGGCGCGGCATTTCGATCTTTTCGCCGGCGGAATAAACGTAAAGATCGCCTTCGAACCCTTCTGGCCATTCGATCAGGTCAAACCCGAACAGTGTGTCCAGTTCCGCCTCGGTCAATTCCCCATCGCCATCGGCATCTAGGCCCATGTCTTCGAGAATGAGCAGCGTGAAAAAGTCGTCATAGGTCCACGTGACCGTGACCCCTGTCACCTCGCGCTGGTCATTGATTTCGAACCGCAGCGCGGTCTCGACAAAGATGTGCGGATGCGCGCCAAGCGGCGCGGCGACCAGACCAAGTGCAAAGGCGCAAAGAGCGTGTTTCATAAGAACCGGAGGTAAGCCCCCCGGCCCCCTAAAGCAAGGTCATCCACCGCCGGGCGGCAGAGAATTGCGCAATCGTCAGGCGCGGGTTTTGCGCGTGTCCGGATGCAGCGCTGCGCCGAGAATGTGATCGGACCGATGGATCACGTGCCCGGCCCCACCCACGATCAACGGATCGGGCGGTGTGGCAACCGAGAGATCCTTGCCCGGATAATCCAGCGTCGACAGAAAATGCTTCATGCAATTCAGGCGCGCGCGTTTCTTGTCATCAGATTTGACGATAGCCCACGGCGCATCAGCGGTGTCGGTGTAAAAGAACATCGCCTCTTTCGCTTCGGTGTAATCGTCCCACTTGTTCAGACTGGCCTTGTCGATGGGCGACAGCTTCCACTGTTTGAGCGGATCAGTCTCGCGGCTTGCAAAGCGGCGTTTCTGTTCGGCCTGCGTGACCGAGAACCAGTATTTGTAAAGCCGTATGCCCGACCGCGTCAGCATCCGTTCGAAATCCGGGGTCTGGCGCATGAATTCTAGGTATTCGCCGGGTTCGCAGAACCCCATCACCCGCTCGACCCCGGCGCGGTTATACCACGACCGGTCATAGAGCACGATTTCACCCGCCGTCGGCAGATGTTCGATATAGCGCTGGTAGTACCACTGTCCGCGCTCCACATCGGTAGGCTTGTTCAAAGCGACCACGCGCGCGGTGCGAGGATTGAGGTGTTCGGTAAAGCGCTTGATCGTCCCGCCTTTGCCCGCAGCGTCCCGGCCTTCGAAGATCATGACGAACTTTTGCCCGGTGTCTTGTGCCCAAAGCTGCACTTTCAGCAATTCCGCCTGAAGCGCGGCTTTCTCGGCCTCGTAGGCGTTGCGAGACAGGCGGCTTCGATAGGGATATTTCCCGGACTCGAAGGCGCGGCGCACATCATCAGCCGTGACCGCCTTCTTGGGTGTGACTTGAACCTCTTTAAGCGCGCCGGTCGGTTGCGGGGTCGTCGACTCGTCGGCTGCGATGGCGGGGGATGAAGGCATGCAAATCTCCGGGTGCTGAATGTGATCGTCCGGCGCATCGTAACAGGAACGTAAAAAGGTCTCTTTGACACGCATCAAAAACAGAACGCCCAGCCCCATTGATTTTCCCGCGTAACTCCGGCAATCGGGTTCGACCAGTTCAGGAGACCACCATGACCCGTATCGACGCCAAATTCGCAGAACTGCGGAAAGCCGGAAAAAAGGCCTTTGTGTCCTACGTGATGGCGGGCGATCCCGACTTCGACACCTCGCTGGAATTGGTCAAAGGACTGCCTGCCGCCGGTGTCGACATCATCGAACTGGGCCTGCCCTTCACCGACCCGATGGCCGACGGCAGCACGATCCAGTTGGCCGGTCAGCGCGCGCTTGAAGGTGGCATGACGCTGGACCGCACATTGGAACTGGCCCGGACCTTCCGGCAGGACGACGAAACGACCCCCATTGTGATGATGGGCTACTACAACCCGATCTATTCGCGCGGCGTTGATACGTTTTTGGTGCAAGCCAAAGAGGCGGGCATCGACGGGCTGATCATCGTCGACCTGCCGCCCGAAGAAGACGACGAGCTGTGCATTCCGGCGCAGGCGGCGGGGTTGAACTTTATCCGTCTTGCAACGCCAACCACCGATGACAAGCGCCTGCCAAAGGTGCTGCAGAACACGTCTGGCTTTGTCTACTACGTGTCGATCACCGGCATCACGGGTGCCGCCGAAGCGCAGGCCACCGACGTCGGCCCCGAAGTGGCGCGGATCAAGTCACAGACCGACCTGCCCGTGATTGTGGGCTTCGGCATCAAGACCCCCGACGCGTCGCAGGCGATTGCCAGCGTGGCCGATGGCTGCGTTGTGGGCTCGGCCATCGTGGCGGAACTGGCCAGCGGCAAGCCTGTGACCGAGGTTCTGGCCTTCGTCAAATCCCTTGCAGACGGCGCGCACCGCGCCTGAACAAGACCAGGCAGTTTGAACACCCGGCAAGAGGCATGTCCTGTCGGCGTGCGATCCTGCATGTTTAACCTGCGTGACGTCAGTCTCGTGCCGCATCCATACGTTTGCGCAACCGCGCCAGAGTGGCGATCACCTCGACCAGTTCGTCGCGGTCCAGCGTGTCGGAGAACGCGGCGACATCCGGCGCAAGGCTGGCAATGGCGGTCTGCCGGAACGTTCGCCCGGCCTCTGTCAGCCAAACCTGTTTGCTGCGCGCATCGTCCGGATTGGCGCGCATTTCAACAAACCCGCGCTTTTCCAACCCGGCCAGCGTGTGGGTCATGCTGGTCTTGGGCACCTGAAACGCGCGGGCCAGTTGTAGAGGCGTGCGCCCGTCCTGCACGCGGATCAGGTGGTTGATCACAGCGAATTGCGGCAACACCATCCCATCCGGCAGCCGCGCCTCGAAAGCGGCGCGGCTCAGTTGGTTGATGATACCGATCTCGTTGAGCAGTTGGAAATAGAGACCGTTCAGCTCTGGCGCAGCATTTGTTTCAGGCATTGTTCGATGTTGGCCTCATCCGGGTTTCCAGCGGCCAGCGCGGTGTGCGCGGCGTTGCTGAAGCGTAGCCCAGAAGTCCAAGCATTTGAACAGTGCCGCCTGCAGGCGCATAGGCATCATGGATCGCCGCATAAGGTGCGGCCATTTCCGGGTATTCCTGCAGCGCCTGACTGACTGGCCGAACGCCCAGCCCGGCGCCAGTCGCAGCAAGATTAAGCTGCAACCACCGCGCCCCGGATACGATCTGATCGGCGCGTGTGTTGCCCCCACTGGTCAGCACCACCAATCCGGCAGCCGAAGCAATGGCGTCCACGGTGCCCTGAATAGCGCCCTGTGCCGCCATCGTGGTCGGATCAAGCGACGCCTCGCGGGTCAGTAGCCCGGCCTTGCCCAGCAGGTCGAACATCGAGCCACCAAGGTCGATGCCATCAGGCTGCTTGTTGATCTCTGCCTTGCCGATCCGAACAAGGTCGATGCTTTCTTTCCACGCATCATATGTAGCGGCCTCGATCAGCCATGCCTCGGTCGCCAGCGCGCGCAGGGCTTCGGCCTCATCCCCTTGTGCCAGCAAATCGACGCGGGGTGTGATTGCGTCCACCGCCGAGGTGTCAAGCGGACGATCCGCGAACACCTCTTTATGCGACCGCCGCTCTAGGACATGCGCAAACAGCGGATCGGGTTGCGCGGCACCTGCCACAAACCGACACACCGCAACGGGGCCGGTTTCGCCGTCGGGGAACAAGGTCTGCTCGATGCCGTAGCCTTCTTCGGCGGCGGCCATGCGCATCAGGTCCAGAAAGCACCCCATGCCGATGGTCAATTGTCGCGCAAACGGGTCGGTCACAGGCAGATCACGGGCCGGGTCGCGCCAGATATGGACGCTGTCATCACCCACCAATTCGGCCTCCCACGGCTGACGGTTATGCGGGTTTGGCGCCAGCAGCGCATAGGACATCGCGCGCAGACGTGGATCGGGATACTGGCCCGCCTTGTCCCACGGGGCCAAAGCTTTGGTGGGGGTGCGGGTGGCGGCGAACAGGCCCAGGCCAGAGGCGGCAGCAACGACAGTGCCGCCCCCGATCAGGCCAAGTGTTTTTCGGCGGGAATAGGGCATGGGATTCTCCTTTGGTTCGATATCGCACCATTTAGTACGATATCGAACCAGTCAATCTCAAAGTGAAAATGTCATCAGGGCAAAAATGCCGCGTTGCGCGAATTGACCAACATTGGTAAAGAAAACTAACCAATACATCCGAAAGGCCACGCCATGCCCGTGATCACCGAAATCGAAGACCTCCGCCGTATCTACAAACGCCGCGTCCCCAAGATGTTCTTCGACTACACGGAATCGGGCAGCTGGACCGAACAGACCTTCCGCGAGAACTCTTCTGATTTCGACAAGATCTACCTGCGCCAACGCGTGGCCATCGATATGGAAGGCCGCAAGACCGCCAGCAAGATGATCGGTCAGGACGTGTCCATGCCCGTCGCACTTGCCCCGGTTGGATTGACCGGCATGCAGCATTTCGATGGCGAGATCAAAGCCGCCAAAGCAGCGGAAAAGTTTGGCGTGCCTTACTCGCTCAGCACCATGTCGATCTGTTCGATCGAAGATGTGGCCGAGAATACATCAAAGCCGTTCTGGATGCAGGTCTACACGCTCAAGGACGATGATTTCATGCAGCGCCTGTTCGACCGCGCCAAGGCCGCCAAGTGTTCGGCGGCGATCATCACGGTCGACCTGCAACTGCTGGGCCAGCGCCACAAGGATGTAAAGAACGGCCTCAGCGCGCCGCCCAAATTGACGCCCGCCTCGGTCGCAAACATGATGACCAAGGTGCAGTGGGGTCTGGGCATGCTCCAAACCAAGCGGCGGTTTTTCGGCAATATCGTGGGGCATGCGAAGGGTGTGAAAGATCCATCGTCGCTGTCGTCATGGACCGCACAGGCGTTTGATCAGGCCTTGAACTGGGATCGCATCCGTGAATTCCGCAAGATGTGGGACGGCCCGCTGATCATCAAGGGTATCATGGATCCGCGCGATGCGCTGGAAGCGCTGAATGTCGGTGCGGATGCGATCATCGTGTCGAACCACGGTGGGCGGCAATTGGACGGCGCGCTGTCGTCCATTCGCGCGCTAGAGCCGATCATGGACGTGGTGGGCGACAAGATCGAAGTGCATCTCGACAGCGGCATCCGCTCTGGTCAGGACGTGCTCAAGGCGCTCGCGATGGGGGCCAAGGGCACCTATATCGGCCGCGCATATGTTTACGGTCTGGGGGCCAACGGGCAACAGGGTGTGACCGACGCACTGAATGTGATCCACAAGGAACTGGAGGTGTCGATGGGGCTGTGTGGGCGCACGGATGTGAACAATCTGGACCGCGATATCCTGATGGTCCCCAAGGGATTCTCGGGCGACTGGGCCCAGTGAGACACGGATGATCGGCTGCCTCGGGTGTGCCCAAGGAAGCTGTGTGGCAAGCAGGGCCGGCATCCTCGGGCTAGACCCGAGACGCTGACTGGCATGTGGTCCTCGGAAAACAGTCCAAGGATAACGTATCATGAAGAAGAAGCGGCGCCGCTCTGTGGCCTGACCGTTCTCTCATTCTGCCGGGGCTGCCCCCGTGACCTGTGCCCCGATGGGGCCTTCTGAAACCGGTTTCTCAGGGTCGGCCCTTGCGGGCGTCTGAGAGCAGTCAGTTCAAGTGTCGCGGCTTGGGAGTGACCCTGCCCGCTCGATGCGCATCGTGGGCGGGGGTATAAATAACGGGTCATTAAGAGTTCGGAAATCCAGCGTACGGTGGACGGTCTTTCGAAAGACCGCCAACACGGTTTCGAAACCGTGTATCTTGCGGAGTCTAATGCGCTGACGCAGAGCCTTCGAAGGCTCTGGTGCGCATTTTCGAAAATGCGCACCCCCGATCAGGCTTCCCGCGACCCACGTTCCATGACAGGGTTGGTCTATGTCCGATCAGGCCGTGTTCCTCAAAGGCAATCTCTTCCGCCACATCTCGGTGATGTCGCTGACCGCCTCGGTGGGACTGATGGCGGTGTTCGCGGTCGATTTCGTCGACATGATCTTCATCTCCATGCTGGGCAAAGAGGAGCTGGCCGCAGCCGTGGGCTATGCGGGCGCGATCCTGTTCTTTACCACCTCCTTCAACATCGGCATTGCCATTGCAGCAGGCGCATTGGTGGCGCAGGCTTTGGGCGCGGGGGACGAAGAACTGGCGCGGCAACGGGCGTCCAACGCGCTTGTGGCGGGCGTCGTCTTTGCCGCGCTCTTTGCCGTGCTGGTCTGGCAAAACCTTGGTGTGCTGGTTGGACTGCTGGGGGCTACGGGAGAGACGGCAGACCTTGCGGTTCACTACCTGCAAATCATCGTACCTTCCCTGCCGGTTCTCCTGATCGGTATGGCGGGTGGTGCGATCCTGCGCGCCCACGGCGATGCGCGACGGGCGATGACCGCCACAGTGGCCGGCGGATTGGTGAATGCCGCTGTGGCCCCGATCCTGATTTTCACCTTCGGGTTGGAACTGACCGGTGCAGCACTCGGGTCTGTGCTGGCCCGGATCACCATTGCGGGATTGGCCCTTGTTCCCATCTTTCAGCATCACGGTGGGCTGAGCACACCCCGCCTGAGTGGGTTTTTCAAAGACCTCGCCCCGATCCTTGCCATTTCCCTGCCCGCGATCCTGACTCAGCTTGCAACCCCGATTGGACAGGCTTGGGTCACGCGATCCATGGCGGAATACGGCGAAGAGGCCGTCGCGGGCATGGCCATCATTGGCCGCCTGACGCCGATTGCCTTTGGCACCATCTTTGCGCTGTCGGGGGCGGTTGGTCCGATCATCGGTCAGAATTACGGCGCGCGGGATTTTAACCGCGTCCGCCGCGCACTCTATGATGCGCTGTTGTTCACGGGGATCGTCGTGGTGGTTGCAACGGTGATCCTGTTTTTTCTGCGTGGCCACATCGCGGCATTGTTCAATGCCGAGGGTGTGTCGTTGTCGCTTATCTTCCTGTTCTGCGGGCCACTGGCGCTGGCGTTCTTTTTCAACGGGATGCTGTTTGTGTCGAACGCCTGTTTCAACAATCTGGGCCGCCCGTTCTATTCGACATGGCTCAATTGGGGACGCCACACATTGGGGACTATCCCGCTGGTCTGGTTGGGGTCGATCCTGTTCGGCGCGCCGGGCGTGTTGATTGGGCAGGCGGCGGGCGGAGTGTTTTTCGGCGTTTTGTCCATCGTGCTGGTGCGGCGCACGATTGACGCGGTCGAAGCGCAGGGCGAGACGCCAAAAGGCCCGCGCCTGTTCCAGCGGCAAGCGCGCCAGATCGCGCTGTTCTTCGGACGGCGCTAGGGCGCGGTCCGTCGTGACAATACCGGGACCAGCAGCAGTGGCACAGCGAACAGAATACCGCCGATTGCCAGGAATGACACAGCCAGCCCAAAGCCCTCGGACAGAAACCCCATCAGCGGCGGGCCAACAAAGAACCCGGCATATCCGACCACCGAAATCCGCGAGATCGCGTGGCTTCGGTAGCGGTTGGGCACCATCCGCCCGATCCACGCATAGGCCATCGGGGCCATCACCGACACGCCCAACCCAAGGATGGAAAAGCCCAGATAGGCCACACCCAGCGACGGCGCGGTGGCCGCAATGCAAGCGCCGATCCCCGCCGTCACCGACGCCCAGCGGATTACCATTCGTTCGGACACCCGGTTGGCCACGACCTGCCCGGTCAGACGACCAACTGCCATAGTAATGCCAAGCAGTGCAGGGCCCAATGCACCCTGCGCAGCACCCGCCCCAAGGTTGCGTTCGAGATGCAGCGCCGACCAGCCTTCTGTGGCCTGCTCCGACATAAAGGCGATCAGGATGATCATCCCGCCGGGCAAAAGCAGCGCCCACGGCAACGGTGCCACCTCGACACCGTCAGCTTCGTGTTCGGCATCGGGCACAGGGGCGGCAAAGGCTTGCAGCATCAGCACGCCGATCAAAAGACCACCCCCGGTTAGGATCGCAGCCGGACCCAGCCCAAGCTCACGCGCCAGCCCCGTAGCCAACGCGCAAAACGCGTATGCCACCGAAAACACGGCGTGGTTCAGGTTCATCAGGCTGCGCCCGACCTGCGCCTCAAGCGCGCTGACGCGGGCGTTCATCGCCACATCGAGCGTGCCCGAGGTCATCGTGACACCCAGCATGGCAAGCGTGAACATCACCCCATTGGTCGTGTGACCCGGCAGCAATGTGGCCACAGCCAAAAGCGCAGTCAGCACGCCCAGCGCCCGCGCGCCGAGCCCGCGCTCGGCCAAAGGTGCCAGCCACATCGCCATCACCGCCCCAATCGAGGTGATGAGCAGCGCCAGTCCGAACTGCCCGTCCGACAGCCCCACCTGCGGCTTGATCACCGGCACGAGGGCGGCGAAACTGCCCCAGAACACACCGACAGCGGCGAATCCAGCGGCGGGTCCGCGGCTGATATAGAGATCACGCAAAAGGTTCATGCTGCCGCCAGTGCCACGCCGCATCGCAACGGTCCAGCCCACAAACGGCACAGGATGGGCGGAATCTGCAACCTTCGCTCTTGCCCTACGCGGGAATCCGGTCTATCGCGCGGGCTTCATGCGGGGTGACAGCCTTGGAGGCACCCTGCCCTTACATATTGGAGATATATCATGGCTGGAGAGATTCCTGATCTCGAAGCTCTGGAACGGACGGGGACAGGCAAGGGCGCCGCTCGTCAGGCACGCCGCGATGGCATGGTTCCGGGCGTTGTATTCGGTGGCGACAAAGAGCCGCTCGCAATCAACCTTCCCTTCAACAAGCTGTTGCAGCGCCTGCGCAAGGGCCGCTTCAAGTCAACGCTGTTCAACCTCAAGGTTGAAGGCCACGACGACGTCCGCGTGATCTGCCGCGACGTTCAGCGCGATGTCGTCAAAGACCTGCCGACCCACGTCGACCTGATGCGTCTGCGCCGCACCACCAAAATCAACCTGTTCATCCCCGTTGAGTTCATCAACGAAGGAGCAGCACCCGGCCTCAAGAAGGGCGGCGTTCTGACGGCCGTTCGCCCTGAAGTCGAACTGGTCGTGACCGCTGGTGATATCCCCGAGAAGCTGACCGTCGATCTGACGGGCCTGAACATCGGTGACACCGTGACGATTTCCGACATCACGCTGCCGGAAGGCACCAAGCCGACCATCGACCGTGACTTCGTGATCGCCAACATTTCGGCTCCGTCGGGCCTGCGTTCGGCAGACAACGAAGATGACGCCGAAGAGGTTGCAGAAGCGCCTAGCGAAGAATAATCGCGTCGGCCCTTCAAGGTTTGAACGGCCTCGCCTTCGGGCGGGGCCGTTTTCGTTTGCCGCCTTGGTTGGCATGGCCCAAAGCAATCCCCACCTGCCAGCAACAAAAAACAGCCGATTAATTGCAGAAGGTCTGCCCGTTGAACTGGAAACAGCTTGACTGGCTGCGCGCCGGATTCGAACTGCTTCGGCTTGTCGTGGTCTGCGGCGTGTAACACACCCCTCTTGAAGACAGTCTCTGGCCGGTGGGACAGGTCTTTCGCACACAAGCGTCCCCCACAAGGTTCTCGGTCACAGCGCAGACCAGCGGGCAGATACGCCCCTCCATCTGCTCCATGCGCTGCAACAGACCTTCGCTCGGGTCCAACGCGACCTGCGCGATCTCCGGCGCGTGTTCCAAAAGGCGTTCAAGCGCGCCTTGGCTTTTGCGGCCCCAAATACCGTCCTCGACCCCGGCATCACAGCCGAGCCGGTTCAACTCTGCCTGAGACCGTTGTGCGATCTCTTTGGCGGACAGCGGAGCCGCCAACACTGGCAGATCGTCCCCAACAGGCGACGGAACAGCCAGCGGCAATGGCGTGGGTTCAGGGGATGGCGGGTCTTGCACTGTCGCGGCTAAATCGCTGCGCGACGTCACGTCGGGGTCAGGACTCACAAGTGCTGCGATTTGCGGCGCATCCGGCATCACCTGTGGCACCTCTTGCAGTTTGAACGCAAAACTGCCGGTAAGAGAAGAGCTGCTCCACGGCACTTGCTGACCTGCTGTCTGCTCCATCACATCGCGTCGCACGTGCCGCATCATGATTTCGACATCGAGCGCTGGGGTCGCGATATGTTCCAGAAGCGCGCTTGTGAAAGGACTGTGCCGCCCAACGCCATCAAGCGCCACGTTACCGGGCTGAGTGGCATAGGCGATCATCGTGCCCACGCCGGTATCCACCCGCGCCAATCCGCGCCCGATGAATGCCGACCTCGTGCCCATACTGCGCGCCAGGTTGCCGGCCATCGGATTGTCGCGGCAGGCATCCAGGAAGATCAGATTGGTGCGGTTCTCGCGCTCCATCAATCCCAGAATATCGGTAAGGTTGATCGTTTCGAACTTGAGATCCGCCTCATCGCGGATCTGCGCATCAACGGGCACCAAATAATTGACCCCGCCCACTTCGAGACCATGCCCTGCATAGAACAGCACTGCCGTGGTTGCGCCACTGGCAGCGCGGGAAAAGTCCCGGATCAGATCCTCGGTCGCGGCCCGCCCCAGATCGAACCCGTCATAAACCTCGAATCCCAGTTCGGCCAATGCATCCGCGATGGCTTCGGCGTCATTGCGCGGATTGGCAAGCGGGACGGTGTGTTCGTAATTCGCATTGCCCAAGACAAGCGCCACGCGCCCAGCGACAGCCGGGGTCGCGGCCAATAATAACGCAAAAACAATAGCGACCGCAGAAATTGTCGCCCTTAAAACAGCAGAACCGATCATGGCCCCAGTCCAAAAATACGTTGACACATCGCCTACAGGCACTGAGCCTAGCAAGAATAACGCCGCAGAGTCGACTGCCATCGCGCCGGCCCAATTATTTCAAAGACCGATTTCAAGGGGGACATCATTATGAAACGAGACAGGAGTCTTTTTACAGCGATCCTGACGCTGATCGTCGCCGCCGTGTTACTACTGACCGAAACCAGCTCCGCGCAGGCCCAAAGTCTGCGCTATCTGAACCGGAGCGTCGAAGCGGGAAAGCAGATCGAATTTCAATGGCTCAACTATGATGAGCGCACCTGCACCGACCGCGGATACCCGAAACTCGTCATCGAAGATGCCCCCTCGCTTGGTAAGTTCCGAACCGTGCAACGGAAATTCACGCCGCAGAACGGTGCCTGCAAAGGCAAACGGTTCAGCGTGCTGTTGGTTTACTACGTGGCGGGGCGCAAAACCGGTCAGGACAGCACCACCTACGTTATTCAGGGCCGGACGAACATCCGGATCAACCTGAGCATCGACGTGACATGATCTGGGACCAAGGGTCGGACACGACACCGCATAGGTCAGGTCTCAAAAAAGCTGAGGTTACCCAAGTTGAGATGCGTCTTCAGTGCAATCGCCACCGCCACGCTGTTGTTTTTGACATCAGGCGCCTATGCCGAAACCCGCGTGGCGATCATCGACACCGCCTTTGACACCCGCCCTTATCTCGACCGGCTGAAAGAGCGCGGCGTGACAGTGATTGGGCGGTACTATGCGCGTTGCGATCAGCCGGAATATGGCCTGACGGAAAAGCGGTTGATCAATCAGGGGCGGCCTAGCGACCCGAACAGCGAAATCGCGCAGATGTTCGCAAAGGGCTTCGCTGTGCTGTCGGTCTACCAATACTACAGCAACACTCCGAACAAGTTTCGCGGCCAGAACCGCGACGGCAAAGCGCTGCCGGATGCCAATTGCAATTGGACCGGGGTTGGCCGCAGCGTGGAAGAGGAAGCGGAGTTGGACGTGCAGGCGGCTATCTCGCAGGCACAGGCCTTGGGGCAACCGCGCGGGACGGCGATCTATTTCGGTGTGGATTTCAACTTCACCGATCAGGACCGTGAGACCATCGATCTTATGACCCGCTATTTCCGCGTGATCAAAGCGCGGATGGATGCGGCGGGCTACCGGACCGGGGCTTATGGCAGTGGACATGCGCATCAAATCCTGCGGCAAGCCGGGCTGATCGAATACTCTTGGATCTCGGCCTCACGCGCCTTTTCCCGCACCAGCGAATTTCACCGCTCGGGTAACTGGCACCTGTTCCAGAACCAAGTCGACCGGGAATGGTTCGGCAGCACAGGCTCTGGCTGTCGGCGCGGTCTCCCGCTTGATACCAACGTGCAGAACATGTTTCAGGATGTCGACGTCGGGCTCTGGCGTGATGGCGAGAGCTATATCGTCGACGAAGGCCGCACCTTTGATATCTTCGCCACACGCCGGTTCGCCTGTGATGGCGATGCGGTGGTGCGGCGCGACAAGGGATCATCTTCCTCGGACGTGGCCAATAAGACCGAATGCAAGGCAGGCAAAGCGTCCCGACTGCCCCCTAAAATCGACTTCGCCAATGCAGCGCGGGTCGGCGAATCCACCGACACGCTGATCGAAGTCGATGTGGATGATGATGGCGAATTCGACGGCTGGACGCATCACAGCAACCTGACGGCGCATTTCGGCTACAAGCCCGACTGGATTTTCGAAACCGCCCGGCGCAACGCGACATCCTGCGACTGATCTGGCATTGAAGTGCCACGTGTCATCGAACTGACACGCAGTTCAGAGACACAGCGCCAATGACGCCGACCCTTGCCCAGATCTTTGCCGTGTTTTTGAAAATCGGCCTGCTGTCCTTTGGTGGTCCGGCGGCACAGATCGCGCTGATGCACCGGATGCTGGTGGACGAGCGCGATTGGCTGACGGAAAAGCAGTTTCTCAACGCGCTCAGCTTTTGCATGCTCTTGCCCGGACCGGAGGCGATGCAGCTGGCCACCTATGCGGGCTGGCGGTTGCACGGCCTTCTGGGCGGGTTGATCGCAGGGCTGCTGTTTGTCTTACCGGGGGCGGCGGTGATCTTTGCGCTGGCGCTGCTCTACGTGACGTATGGCGACGTGCCTCTGGTGGGGACACTGTTTCTGGGCGTGCAGGCCGTGGCGGTGGTGATCGTGGTCGAGGCACTGCTCAAAGTGTCGAAACGCGCGCTGCATGGGGTCGCGCATTGGGTGCTGGCGGGGCTGGCCTTTGTCGCGATCTTCTTCTTCGCAATGCCATTCCCGGTGATCGTTCTGGCGGCTGGGTTCTACGGCGCATTGGTGGTCACACATGCTGACGCGACCCCGGCCCTGCCTGTCACCGTATCCGCAAGCAGAACCCTGATCACAATCTTGATCGGCCTTGCGGTTTGGGGATTGCCCGTTCTGGCGGTGGACCTGCTCTTTGGCGGAACGATCCTGACCGAGATCGCGCTCTTCTTCTCGAAACTTGCGGTTGTGACCTTTGGCGGCGCTTACGCAGTACTGGCCTACATGGCGCAGGACGTTGTGGTGCACTACGGCTGGTTGACCCCGACCGAGATGATGGACGGGTTGGGATTGGCGGAAACCACGCCCGGCCCGCTGATCCTTGTCACGCAGTTTGTCGGCACCTTGGCGGCGTTCCGGGAAGGCGGCTATGCGCTGGCGATTGCGGGGGGTCTGATGACCCTCTGGGTGACCTTTGTGCCGTGTTTTCTGTGGATCTTTGTCGGTGCGCCTTACATCGACTGGATTTCCGCGCAGCCGCGCCTGAACGCTGCGTTGCGTGCGATTACGGCAGCGGTGGTCGGCGTGATCCTGAACCTGTCGCTCTGGTTTGCGCTGCATGTGCTGTTCGGGACGGTGACCAAGACTGAAGCTGGCGTGTTGAAGCTTTGGCTGCCGGATGTGGCGACGCTCAACTGGTCCGCCATCGCGCTGATCGCACTCTCGGCGGTACTTCTATTGCGCGTGCATCTGGCGATTGGCTGGGTCTTGGGCATTTCCGCAGCGGCGGCCTTGGTGTTGGCGCAGATCTGACGCTTGGGCTTTTGCCCTTGGCTTTGGTTTCGCCTAGAGAGAGGCAACCGCTTTGCACATGGAGGCACGGGCAGCGATGAAACTCTTTGTGGGACTGGGCAATCCGGGGTCGGGCTATGCCCGCAACCGGCACAATATCGGCTTTATGGCGATGGATCGGATCGCGGAGGACCATGGCTTTGCCCCGTGGAAATCCAAGTTTCAGGGCGAAGTCACCGAAGGACGGCTGGGCAGCGATAAGGTGCTGCTCTTGAAGCCCGGCACGTTCATGAACCGCTCGGGCCAGTCAGTGCAGGCGGCGATGCAGTTCTACAAACTGGAGCCTGCGGACGTCGTGGTGTTTCATGACGAGCTTGATCTTGCCCCCGGCAAATGTCGCGTCAAGCAGGGCGGCGGGCATGCGGGGCACAATGGCTTGCGGTCGATCCACGGGCATATTGGCGAGGCCTATGGGCGGGTGCGGCTGGGCATCGGGCATCCCGGCCACAAGGATGCGGTCGCGGGTTATGTGCTGCACGATTTCCCCAAGGCGGACGAGAACTGGCTGGATGATCTGATGCGCGGAATCTCGGATGGTGCGGCGCAACTGGCGGACGGCGACACAGGCAAGTTCATGAACGCGGTGGCGCTGCGCGTGGCCCCGCCGCGGTCGTCCACATCGCCCGCCAAGGCGGAAAAGACCGATGTCCCGAAACCAGAGCCGAAATCCGAAGCCGCGCCGGAACCAGACACCCGCAACCCGTTGCAAAAGCTGGTGGATCGGTTCCGGTGACCCTGTCAGGCGCCTTGGCGCAGCAGGCAGAGGCTTGTACCGCGTTGGGCTCGCCCTTCATGGGGCGCATGCTGCCGCTTCTGGCCAAG
This sequence comes from Marivita cryptomonadis, assembly GCF_002115725.1. Classification (GTDB taxonomy): domain Bacteria; phylum Pseudomonadota; class Alphaproteobacteria; order Rhodobacterales; family Rhodobacteraceae; genus Marivita; species Marivita cryptomonadis. Next base: position 86,320 of record NZ_JFKD01000015.1, on the reverse strand, counting down.
GTCTGGCCTGCCGGGTCGGCACTCGATGCAGCAGTACAGGCTTTTGAGGGCGATCTCGGCCCGAGTGGGCATTCCCTGCCCTTGCGATTGGCCTCCGGCCTTCATGCGCTGGTGCTGACAGGGCAGGATGCAGGTATGATCGCCGCCTATCCGCCGAACGACGTGTCCGACGAGGTGCTGAAAACAGTCCTGACATCTGCGCTGTCCCAACACGAAGCCTTCCTGATCCAGTGGATCACCTCGCCACCGCAAACCAACGAAGTGCGCCGTTCTGCGGTGCTGATCGCGGGGGCGCATGCGTTGGTGAAACGCACTGGTGCCACGCAGGTCCATCTGTCCGAATTGGGCGCCAGCGCCGGGTTGAACCTGATGTTCGACCAATACGCTTTGACCGCAGGCGACACCCGGTTGGGGCGAGAGAACGCCGCACTGACACTGGCACCCGATTGGTCTGGCCCTGCCCCGGTCACCGCGCCCTTCACCGTGACCGATCGACGGGGTGTCGATCTCAACCCGCTTGACCCTCACAACACGGACCATGCGCTGCGATTGCGCGCCTACCTTTGGGCCGATCAAGCACATCGCGTGGCGCTGACCGACGCTGCGATCCGGGTGAACAATGCCCAAGTGGACCGAAGCGACGCTGTCGACTGGCTTGAAGGACGGCTGGCCGGTGCGCCACAAGGCCTGATGCACCTGATCTATCACACGGTCGCTTGGCAGTATTTCCCGCCCGAACGGCAAGCCACCGGCACAGCCCTGATCGAAGCGGCAGGCGCACAGGCGACATCCAAGACGCCTTTGGCTTGGCTGCGGATGGAAGCGGATGGCGCGGCACGGGGGGCGGCGGTCACCGCGCGTCTTTGGCCGGGGGATCATCACATCGCACTGGGCCGTGCAGATTTTCACGGCCGCTGGGTGGATTGGACCGACGATCCCACCTAGGTTGGTGTCAAACGCAACGCAGGAGGCCCCGATGGAACCAGACGACGCAATCAACGTGTTGGGCGGCCCGCTTGAAGGGTGCTCAACCGAACCTCTGACCGGGTTCTTCCGCGATGGCCATTGCAACACCTGCGCTGCCGACAATGGCAGTCACACGGTGTGCGCCGTAATGACGGCGGAATTTTTGGCCTACTCGAAGTATGTGGGCAACGATCTGAGCACACCTGTCCCGCAGTTCCGCTTTCCCGGGCTCAAACCCGGCGATCACTGGTGCCTTTGCGCGTCGCGATTCCTTCAGGCTCATGACGAGGGCTGCGCCCCAAAGGTCAATCTGGCCGCGACCCACAAACGTGCATTGGACATTGTCCCGATGCGGGTACTGGAACAGCACGACATCGACGCGTTCGAGGCCTGACCCGGATCACGATGCCTTTTCGACCACTTCTGGTTCCAGTTGCGCTGTACCACCGCCGATGGTGTCGCTCATCAATTCGTCGATAAACAGGCTGAGCAATTGGGGTCGGCCAGACACCCCGGCCTTGCGGTAAATCGCATTGGTCTGAGCTTTGACCGTGCCTTCGGAGGTGTTACGCAAGGCTGCGATGTCGGCGGTGCTCAGCCCCTTGATCGAAAACAGCGCCACGTCTCTTTCCGCCGGGGTTAGTTGCCATTCGGCGAACCGTTCGTGCAACACTTCCATAAACGCGCCCGAGGCCAGACGCAGGCTTTCTTCTGCCGCACGTTGTTTGCGGATCGACCGCAACAACAGGGTGGCGCTTACGACCACGCCCAAGATCAGACCGATCACCGCGCCGATCTGGGCCAATTCGTAATAGACCCATGCAATCGGGGAGGATTTGATGCCAAGGATGCTTCCCAGAATATCCCACAACAGGAAAAGGCCGCTGCCAAGCTGCAGCGCCAACAGCGGAAACAGGACAACCCAGACTTTCACAGATACATCGAAGCTCCGGTCACTGGCGGATCAATCGTCATCGTCGTCGTCATCCCCACCGCCGCCGCCGCTGTCGTTGTCATCATCATCGTCGTCATCACGGCCACTGTTGCTGCTGCCGCTTCCGCTGTTATCGTCGCGATCATCATCCCGGTCGTCGTCCCGATCATCATCGCGGTCATCGTCCCTGTCATCATCGCGGTCGTCGTCCCGGTCGTCGTCGCGATCATCGTCGCGGTCGTCATCGCGGTCATCGTCCCTGTTACTGCCGGATGACTCTGTGCCGCTGCGCCCGTCATCATCCGAGCGGTCCACATAGTCCCGCAGGATCGCCCCGGTCGAAGGATTGAGAATGATCTCGCGGCGTCCGCGCGGCCCTGTCGCGACGATCCGCGTCCGGCCAAGAAGCGTTCGCGCGATGCTGATCCTTCTATAGCCCTGACGCTTGAGTTGATTGACGACCTGATCCTCGGCGGTCTGCGCGAGAACGGTTCCCGGCAACGCAACACCAGCCAGAAGTCCTGCCAATAGCTGTCTTCGTTTCATTCCCAACCTCCAAGAGGCTCCCGTCGGTGGGACGGGAGCCTCTGACCTTCAGCTATCAGACGTTTCAATCGTCGTCATCATCATCGTCATTGTCGTCATCATCGTCGTCCCGATCATCACGGTCATCGTCGCGATCATCATCACGGTCGTTATCGTCGTCGTCATCATCGTCGTTGTCGTCGCGGGAATCATCGTCCCGACCACGATCATCATCGCGGTCGTCGTCACGATCGTCGTCACGATCATCATCGCGTTCGTCGTTCCTGTCGTCATCGCGGTCGTCGTTCCGATCATCGTCGCGGTCGTCATCGTCACGGCCACTGCGGCTATCGTCGTCATCATCGTCAGACCGAACACCCCCGACAAAGTCGCGGTTGCGATTGTCGATCTCGACACCCGGGCGGGTGTCTTCACCAGCGCGGACGGTTTCGACCTCTTGCTTGATCACATCGCCTGTGGCGCGGTCAAAGACGGTTTCAACCTTTTCGGTGCCTCGGATTGCCTCGACCTTGGTTTGGGTGACGCCGTTCTTGACTTCGATGCGGGTAAAGCCCTGAGCCTGAAGATCACTTACGAGCTGGTCCGTGGAGGTGCTGCCGGTGCTGACAAGAGCCGCTGAGGAACTGGTTGTTGTACGACTGTCGTCCGACACACGACCGGCATCCACAAAGTTGCGGTCGCGGTTGCGGATCTCGACGCCGGGGCGGGTGTCCTCTCCGGCGCGCACCCGTTCGACTTCCTGCTTGAGGATGTTGCCTGTGGCGCGGTCATAGACCACTTCGAGCTTTTGTGTGCCACGGATCGCTTCGACTTTGATCTGGCCGATACCATTGTCGATTTCGATGCGCTGAAATCCTTGGTTGGTGAGGTCGTTGATAATCTGGTCTGTTGCGGATTGCGCAAATGTCATGGTCCCTGCGAAGGTTGCGATGACGGCGGAAATCAATGTCTTTTTCACGGGTTAAGTCCTTTCATGTCCCTTTGCCTGCGGTGAAGCAGATGGGTCGAACCTGACCGCCGCCGTCGCTGAAAGATATTGGCACCAGGTTTAGATACCGATCCATAAACCCACGCCCCATGCGCCTAAACCAAGGTTTATGGGGACCCTTGGGCGTTTTGCGGCAAAGAAAAACCCCCGCGCCTTGGGCACGAGGGGTCTGGAAGTCCGTATGGACCTCAGGTTTATGCGACGGGCGGTCAGCCCATGTCGAATCCCAGGTGTTTGGCGACGGTAAAGATGTCTTTGTCGCCGCGTCCGCACATGTTCATGCAGATGATGTGGTCCTTCGGAAGCTCGGGCGCGATCTTCATAACATGCGCCAGCGCGTGGCTGGGCTCTAACGCCGGAATGATGCCTTCAAGCTCACAGCACAGCTGGAACGCGCCAAGCGCCTCTTTGTCGGTGATCGACACGTATTGCGCGCGGCCGATGTCGTGCAGCCAGGCGTGTTCCGGCCCGATACCCGGATAGTCCAGGCCCGCCGAGATGCTGAACCCTTCAAGGATCTGCCCGTCTTCGTCCTGCAACAGATAGGTGCGGTTGCCATGCAGCACGCCGGGACGCCCGCCGGTGAGGGAGGCGCAATGCTCCATCTTCTCGTTCACGCCTTTACCGCCCGCTTCGACACCGATGATGTTGACCTCTTTGTCGTCAAGGAACGGGTAGAAAAGGCCCATCGCGTTCGAGCCACCGCCGATGGCAGCAATGATGGTGTCGGGCAGACGGCCTTCGGCTTCGTGCATCTGCTCCTTGGCTTCTTTGCCGATGATCGCCTGAAAATCGCGGACCATCGCCGGGTACGGGTGCGGACCTGCCACGGTGCCGATGCAGTAGAACGTGTCGCGCACATTGGTCACCCAGTCGCGCAGTGCATCATTCATAGCGTCTTTGAGCGTGCCACGACCGGACGTCACCGGGATCACTTCGGCGCCCAGAAGCTTCATGCGGAACACGTTAGGCGCCTGACGCTCGACGTCATGCGCGCCCATGTAGACGACGCATTTCAGACCGAACTTGGCGCAGACAGTGGCAGTTGCCACGCCGTGCTGACCCGCGCCGGTTTCGGCGATGATGCGGGTTTTGCCCATACGGCGGGCGAGGATGATCTGGCCCAGCACGTTGTTGATCTTGTGCGCACCGGTGTGGTTCAGCTCATCGCGCTTCATGTAGACTTTCGCGCCGCCCAAATGCTCGGTCAGACGTTCGGCGTGATAGAGCGGCGACGGACGGCCGACATAGTGCTTCCAGAGGAAGTCCATTTCAGACCAGAAACTGTCATCTGTTTTGGCGCGCTCGTACTGCTCTTCCAGCTCGAGGATCAGTGGCATCAGGGTTTCAGAGACAAACCTGCCGCCGAAAATTCCGAACCGGCCCTTTTCGTCGGGACCGGTCATGAAGCTGTTGAATAGATCGTTCATGGCGCGCCTCTTTTATCGAACGGGACACAGGTAGCGGGGTGCAACGGGATGAGCAAGGGTAAGCGCCTTGTGATTGGCTATTCCGCGACCGACCGTTCCAACGCCGGATAGCGCGCCGCCAGTGTCACCCCGCGCGCCACAAATGAGATCAGCAGAGCCATCCACAGCCCGTGATTGCCAAAGTGTGGCACAAGCGCAAACGCGGCCACCCCGTAGACCAGCGTCGACAGCGCCATCATATTGCGCATGTCGGCGGTCCGGGTGGCCCCGATGAACACTCCGTCCAACATGAAGGACGCAAGTGCCAGAACCGGCGCGCAAATCATCCACGGCAGATACGCCGCTGCGGCCTCTTGCACCTCGGCATTCTTGGCCATCAGTGCCACGATATCGTTGCCGAAGCCCCCGAACCCCAAGGTCAGCAGCACAGCCGCGCCCAGCCCCCAGAGGCTTGCCACCGTCAACGCACGGCGCAAAACCGGCACCGCCCGCGCACCGACCGCCTGCCCCACCAGTGCTTCGGCGGAAAATGCAAAGCCGTCCAGCGCGTAGGAGGTGATGCTTAGAAACTGCAACAACACCTGATTGGCAGCGAGCGTCACATCGCCAAAGTCCGCCGCTACAAACAGGAAGGACAGGAAAATCACCTGCAAAAGCAGCGACCGGATCAGGATGTCCGAATTAACCTGCGCCATCCGCACCAACTTGACCCGGTCGAACACCCGCGCCCAATTCCGCCAGTCGGGCACTTTGAAAGCCGCACGACAGAGGTAGAGCCCCATCGCAAGCCCGCTCCATTCGGCAAGGAAGGTGGCAAAGGCCACCCCATTCACCCCCCAGCCCAGACCCAGCACGAACCAGAAATTCAGCACCACGTTGATGCCGTTCATCCAGACCTGCAGTACCAGCACCGCACGGGTGCGCTCTTGCGCGATCAGCCAACCGGTGATGCCGAACACGGCGATTGCGGCGGGGGCGGACCAGATGCGGATCTGCATATATCCGCTTGCCAAGGTTTCGACCTCGGGGCTGGCCGGTGACAGGCGGAACGCAGCCCACAGGATCGGCATTTGCAGCGCGATGATCAGCGCGCCACCGGCAAAGCCAATCATTAACACCCGCGTAAGGAGCGCTGCCACCTCGGCGCGGTTGCCCTGCCCCAGCGCTTGTGCTGCCAATCCCGTGGTGCCCATGCGCAGAAAGCCGAAGATCCAATAAATCGCCGACAGCACCACAGCCCCGATGCCGACCGCACCGATCGGCGCGGCCTCGCCCATCTGGCCCACCACACCAGTGTCCACCGCGCCCAGAAGGGGGATGGTCACATTCGACAGGACAATCGGCAGCGCGATCTTGAGAACGCGCCGGTTGGTGATGTCACGCGGCGCAAGGGCCGTGTCAGTCATTCGAGAGATCGGGTCTCGGCATCAGGAAATGCGCCGTCGCCTGTGCGAAGGGACGGTCCTTGTTGTCCTGCCACGCCGTGGCCTGCACCGAGGCATAGCGCCGCCCGGCACGGGTGATCGTGGCGCGGGCATAGGCGTCGCGCGGCAGACCCGAGCGCAGGTAGTCCACGGTGAAGTCGATGGTCTTGGGCAGGCGCGGCAGGTTGCCTGCGGCCAATGCCTCGACATCCAAGGCACCGCTTTCGAAGTCTTCCCAGATATAGGCCCAGCTGAGCGAGATCACGGCGGTGACTTCGAGAAAGGCCGCTGTGACGCCGCCATGAATGGCGGGTAGGATCGGGTTACCGATCAGCTTTTCATCAAAGGACAGCACACCGGTCAATTCATCCCCGCGCCGATCAAAGCTGATGCCCATGAAATTGATATAGGGCACACCTCCAACCAACGCATTCAACGCGGCATCGCGACGTTGTTTGACGACCTGAACCGGCTCTGGTGCTTTGCGTGCCATGTCAGCGGCCCTCCACGGTAAAGGCACCGGTGGCGGTGGCCACGGGGCGATCGGTGTCGTCATCACACGCGGTGGCGCGGACAAAGGCGACCGAACGCGTGATGTGATACACTTCGGCCCGTGCTGTGATCGATTGGCCTGGTGTGGCCGCGCGCATGTAGTCGATGCGCAGGTCGATGGTGGCGGTGCCCGCAGGCGCGTCAGGGTGGCTCATGACAGCAGCACCACCGCAGGTGTCCATCAAAGCCGACACCGCGCCACCGTGAATGACGCCCGACTTGGGATCGCCGATGAAGCGTTCATCATAGGGCATGGTGATTTCGGCCATACCGTCACCCAGCGCAGTGATTTCCATTCCCAGCGCCTTGGAATGCGGAATGGTCTCGATGAATTGCCTCGCGATCCTGGCTTTGTCGGCGGTCATACTCTGTCCTTGGCTGTTCTGGTCGGTTTACGCCCCTTCGCTCCGGGAAACCAGCCGTGTGATGACGCGGTTGCCCTACCGGCTGCACGCTTTTATGGTCACGCAGGAAGAGGGATTTGGAATGACTGACCAGCGTCTGAGTTTCAAGGAGATGTGCGCCAAGTTCGATGTGACGCCTCGCACGCTCAGGTACTACGAATATATCGAACTGTTGCAGCCCGACCGCGAGGGACGGTCGCGTTGGTATGGCCCGAAAGAGGTGGCGCGCATGACCCTGATCCTGCGCGGTCGCAAGTTCGGGTTTCAATTGGAAGACATCCGGCAATGGCTTCTGATCTATGAAAAGGACGGTACCGAGGCGCAGAATCGCGCGTGGATCGACCTTGCCGACCGGCAATTGGGCGAATTGGCCGAGCAGCGCAAACAGCTGGATGATGCAATCGACGAGTTGCAAAAGCTGCGCGACGACACAGCAGCGAAACTCGACGCCTGACCCCGGCCCCACACCCGTACACATCGCTGGCCGAGTCGCAGGCTGTGCTTTGTCGACTTGAGGTCAGGTATTCCTGACCTGCCGCTCTTGGTGGACTCAAAGCGGTTTGAAAGAATATTTCCACAGAATGCAGGTGACGTTGCCTGATCTTACGTCAACGCAAAAGTGACGTGGCGTCTGAGTTACGTCAACGTAAATTCCCATTGTAAGAAGGCGTCAGCCTTCGCATTTCGATGCCATGACCGGCACCGAAAAGGATGATGAAATGACCGACGACCGTATCATGACCATAAGGGAGATGTGTGACGCCTACGACGTCACGCCGCGTACCCTGCGGTTCTATGAAGCCAAGGAACTGCTGTTTCCGATCCGTGAAGGCCAGAAACGGCTGTTCACCAAGCGCGACCGCGCGCGCCTCAAGCTGATCCTGCGCGGCAAGCGCTTTGGCTTCAGCCTCGAAGAAATCCGTCAGCTTCTGGACCTCTATGACATGGGCGACCAGCAGCAGACACAATTGGCCCGCACGTACGAGATCGCACAACAGCGCCTGTCCGACATGGAAGCGCAACGTGACGAGCTTAATCAGGCCATCGACGAACTCAAGGAACAGATGCGTTGGGGCGAAAAGATGCTTGCCTCGATGGATCAAAGCAAACGCGCGGCCGAATAAGCCGCACCGCTTTAGGGAGACCGCAATGCCAAGCTATACCGCACCTCTGAAAGACATGCAGTTCATTCTGCACGACGTTCTGAACGCCTCGGAACAGGATATCCCCGGATATGAGGAGCTCGACCGCGACTTCACCGGAGCGGTGATCGAGGAAGCAGGCAAGCTGGCCTCTGAAGTATTGATGCCGCTGAACGCGGTTGGCGACACCGAAGGCTGCGTGCTGGAAAACGGCGTTGTGCGCACCCCGACCGGCTTCAAGGAAGCGTTTGACCAGATGCGCGATGGCGGCTGGACAGCACTTGACTGCGACCCGGAATATGGCGGTCAGGGCCTGCCCTACATCATGCAGACCGCAGCTCAGGAACCGTTTGTGTCGGCCAATATGGCCTTCCAGATGTATCAGGGCCTGACCCATGGTGCCTATTCGGCAATCTACATTCACGGGTCAGACGCGCAAAAGCAGACCTATCTGCCCAAGATGACCACCTGCGAATGGACGGGCACCATGAACCTGACCGAGCCGCATTGCGGAACCGATCTGGGCATGATGCGCACCAAGGCCGTGCCGCAGGATGATGGCAGTTACAAGGTGACCGGCCAGAAGATTTTCATCTCGGCCGGTGATCACGACATGGCCGAGAACATCATTCACCTCGTTCTGGCGAAAATCCCCGGCGGGCCTGATGGCATCAAAGGCGTGTCGCTGTTTATCGTGCCGAAATTCATCGTGAACGAAGACGGCAGCCTTGGCGATCGTAACGGCGTGTCCGTTGGCAAGATCGAAGAGAAAATGGGCATCCACGGCAATTCGACTTGTGTGATGAACTACGACGAGGCGACTGGCTATCTGGTGGGCGAGATGCACAAGGGCATGCGCGCGATGTTCACCATGATGAACGAAGCCCGCGTCGGTGTTGGCCTTCAAGGATATGCGCAGGCGGAAGTGGCTTATCAGAACGCGGTGGCCTACGCGAATGACCGGCTGCAGGGCCGCGATGTGACCGGAGCCAAAGCACCTGAAAAATCGGCGGACCCGATCATCGTGCACCCCGACATCCGCCGTAACCTCATGGATCAGAAAAGCTTTGTCGAAGGGGCCCGCGCGTTCACCTATTGGGGATCTTACCTGATCGACCGGGCGCACAAGAACGACGATAAAACCGCCGATGGCCTGATTTCCCTGCTGACCCCGATCATCAAGGGCTTTCAGACCGACAAGGGCTTCGAGATGGCGGTCAACGCCCAGCAGGTTTACGGCGGGCATGGCTATATCGAAGAATGGGGCATGTCCCAATTCGCCCGCGACGCCCGCATCGCCATGATCTACGAAGGCGCCAATGGCATTCAGGCGCTTGATCTGGTGGGCCGCAAGCTCGCGCAAGACGGCGGCAAGCATGTCATGGCATTCTTCGACATGATCAAGACCTTCGCGTCGGAAACCAAAGGTCAGGACGAAGCGTTCGACCGTGATTTCCTTGATCCGCTCAAGGCGGCGTCGAAGGATTTGCAGGCAGCAGCGATGTATTTCATGCAGAACGGTATGAAGAACCCGAACAATGCTTTGGCCGGGTCCTATGACTTCATGCACATGTTCGGTCATGTGTGCCTTGGCTACATGTGGGCGCGGATGGGGCTTGCAGCCTCGAAGGCTTTGAAGGACGGTGCGTCCGACGTGGCGTTCTACGAGACAAAACTGGCCACGGGGCGCTACTACATGGCACGCCAACTGCCCGCCACCAAGATGCACCTTGCGCGCATCGAGACCGGAGCCGAGCCGGTGATGGCGCTGGAGGCAGCCAACTTCTAAGGTCCGGGAGGACAGATGCCAAAACGCTTTCGCCTGACCCGCCGCTTTCCAGCCGCCATGACAGAGGACGGCTATCGCCGCCTCAAGCGGTTTGCCGAAGAGGCGGGGCTGGACGAAGGCGAGGCGCTGTCCTTTCTGTTCGAAAACTTCGACAGCGTCACGGATTCTGAGGCGCTGGGACATCGGCTCAGGCTCTTCAATGCAGAGCTTGAAGCGCGCAAGAGATAACGCGGGATGGGGGGAGCCATGCGATCAAACTGGATGACCGACGAGCACGAGATGCTTGCCGAGATGACAGCCAAGTTCATCGAAACCGAATGGCAGCCACTTTACGACAAGTGGCGCAAACAGGGCCAGATGGACCGCGAGACGTGGCAGCAGGCGGGTGAATTGGGCCTGCTCTGCCCCTCTGTTCCAGAAGAATATGGCGGCGTTGGTGGCGATTTCGGCCACGAAGCGGTGATCCTGATGGAAGCCGGCCGCGCCAATCTGGCAAGCTGGGGCCACGGCATTCATTCTGGCATCGTCGCACATTATGTGCTGGCCTATGGCACCGAAGAGCAGAAAAAACGCTGGCTGCCCAAGATGGTCACTGGCGAGTTGGTCGGTGCACTGGCGATGACCGAACCGTCCGGCGGATCGGATGTGCAGGGCATCAAAACCCGCGCGGTCAAGGACGGCAACGCGTACCGGCTGTCGGGGCAAAAGACGTTCATCACCAACGGTCAGCATGCCAACCTGATCATTGTTGCGGCCAAGACCGACCCGTCGCTTGGATCAAAAGGAACGTCTTTGGTCGTTGTGGAAACCGACGGCGCCGAAGGCTTCCAACGCGGGCGCAATCTGGAAAAGATCGGCTGCCATGCCGCGGACACGTCCGAGCTTTTCTTCGACAATGTCGAGATCGCGCCGGAAAACCTGTTGGGCGGCGAAGAAGGCCAAGGCTTTTACCAGATGATGAAGCAGCTGCCACAGGAACGCCTGATCATCGGCTGCGGCGCGGTGGGTGCCATGGAAGGGGCTGTTGCCCGCACCATCGCCTATTGCAAAGAGCGCGAGGCGTTTGGCGGACCGCTGACCCAGTTCCAGAACACCCGGTTCAAACTTGCGGAGTGCCAGACCAAGACCACCGTCGCGCGCGCATTTCTGGACAATTGCATGGAAGAGCACTTGCGCGGGGAACTGACCGTCGAGAAGGCCGCGATGGCGAAATACTGGCTGTCGGACACGCAAGGCGAAGTGCTCGACGAATGCGTGCAACTGCATGGCGGCTATGGCTACATGCAAGAATACGCCGTGGCCGAGATGTGGGCAGATGCCCGCGTTCAGCGCATTTACGGCGGCACCAACGAGATCATGAAAGAACTGATTGCGAGGGCGCTATGATGCGCCCGGCACCAGCGAATATGGCACCTGCGGGATGCCTCCGGCGGGAGTTTATCTGGCAAGATGAACGAGCGCGGCGAGCTCCACCCCGCCGGTCGGCCTCTTTACCACGCGGTGTCAGGCACAGTCGGCGGGGCTTCACCTTGCACATGGCTCAACTCTCCAGTCTGCCATGCCAGAGCATTATGCGGCGGTTAACCTTAACGGCCGGTGAAGAAGAGAGCCCCCCTGCTTCATCTTGCCAGATAAACTCCCGCCGGAGGCTCCCGGCCTTTCCGCCCACCCCTGACGTTTGAGGATCAGACCAGATGACCATTCAACTTTATTGCTTCGGCGAAAGCGGGCATTCCTACAAGGCGGCTTTGGCGCTTGAACTGGCTGGGCTGGATTGGGCACCGGTAAAGGTTGATTTTTTCAACGGTGAGACGCGCAGCCCAGACTACCGTGCAAACGTAAACGAGATGGGTGAAGCGCCAGTGCTGGTGGATGGCGACGTGAAGCTCACGCAGTCAGGCGTCATCCAGACCTACCTGTCGGACACTTACGGTAAGTTTGGCGGCAAAGACGCCATGGAGAAGCTGGAAATCCTGCGCTGGATCATCTGGGATAACCAGAAATTCAGCGGCACGTCGGGGCCTCTGCGGTTCCTGATGAATTTCCTGCCCGAAGACAAACGCCCGGCCGAGGTCATCGCGTTCATGCAGGGGCGGATGAAAGCAGCTTACGGCGTCCTCGACGCACATCTGGAGGGGCGCGACTGGATTGTCGGCGACGCTGTCACCAATGCGGACCTGACGTGCTGCGGCTATCTTTTTTACCCCGAACCGTTCGGTTTCGACCGCGCGGACTGGCCGAATATCGACCGCTGGCTGTCCAACATCCAAGGACTGCCCGGTTGGAAACACCCATACGATTTGATGCCCGGATCCCCTGCGGACCGCGCTTGAAACTGTGCCTGAGACGGAGAGCAGAATGACTGAAGCCTATATCTATGACGCTGTGCGCACGCCGCGTGGCAAAGGCCGCAAAGACGGCAGCCTGCACGAAGTGACCAGCGTCCGCCTGAGCGCCCAAGTGCTGGACGCCGTAAAGGATCGCAACGGGCTTGAAGGACATGCCGTCGAAGACGTGATCTGGGGCAATGTCACTCAGGTGGGTGAACAGGGCGGCTGTCTTGCGCGGACCGCTGTTCTGGCCTCGGGCCTTGATCAGTCGATCCCGGGTCTGGCGATCAACCGGTTCTGTGCCTCGGGCATGGAAGCGGTGAACCTGGCGGCAAACCAGGTGCGTGGTGGCGCGGGACATGCCTATATCGCGGGTGGTGTCGAAATGATGGGCCGTGTTGCCATGGGCAGCGATGGGGCGGCGATTGCCGTTGATCCATCGGTCGCGATGGAAAGCTATTTCGTACCACAGGGCATTTCGGCAGACATCATCGCGACCGAATACGGGTTCAGCCGCGATGACGCGGACCAACTGGCCGTGGAGAGTCAAAAGCGCGCGAAAGCGGCCTGGGATGACAAGCGATTCGCCAAGTCGATCATCACCGTGCGCGATCAGAACGGTCTGAGCATTCTGGATCACGACGAATACATGCGTCCCGGCACCGACATGCAGAGCCTTGGAGCGCTCAACCCTGCGTTCCAGCAGATGGGCGAAATGATGCCCGGTTTTGATGCCATCGCGCTGATGAAGTACCCGCATCTGGAGCGGATCAACCACATCCACCATGCCGGCAATTCATCGGGCATCGTCGACGGGGCCGCTGGTGTGTTGATCGGCAACAAGGAATTCGGTGAGAAATGGGGCCTCAAACCCCGTGCGCGGATCAAGGCAACGGCCAAGATCGGCACCGATCCGACCATCATGCTGACAGGCCCGGTTCCGGTGACCGAAAAGATCCTTGCAGACAGCGGCATGAGCATCAGCGACATTGACCTTTTCGAGGTGAACGAGGCCTTTGCATCGGTCGTGCTGCGCTTCATGCAGGCATTCAACGTGGATGCGGACAAAGTGAACGTCAATGGCGGCTCCATCGCAATGGGTCACCCATTGGGGGCCACCGGCGCAATCATCATCGGTACGCTGCTGGATGAGTTGGAGCGCACCGGCAAAGGCACGGGGCTGGCCACGCTCTGCATCGCATCAGGAATGGGGGCCGCGACCATCATCGAGCGGGTCTGACAATGCCCACCAGCGTCCATGTGACCGCCTACGAGATTGGCTACACGCTTTTGGAGAAAACAAAGCGTGCTTATTTCGAGGACGATTTTGCGCTTTTCGTGAGTGCATTCATGCTGCCGCATGAACATGTGACGCTGCAGGGCTGGGCAGTTCTGGAAACCGAGGACGACTTGTTGGTGCTGTTCGAGCGGATGAAGGCTCAGTTCAGCCAATTGGAGGTGGACGATATCGTCAGGCCGCTTGTGTCGGCAGAATTCGTGACACCGTTCAAGATAGAGGCAACAGCTGAGTCGCATATCTTTTCTCGAGGCCAGAGAGTGGCCGAGCCCTACGCGGTACAGTCTACACTGCTGCGATGTGGCCCGGAGTGGCGCATCGCCACGGCCAATTACTGTGTGCCGTTGACGACCAAGGGGCTGCCCACGGCTTTGATGCCGGACGCATTTCCTTCCGAAAGCCTGAAACGCTCAAAGGGAGGGCAGGATGATGACTGGTCTTACTGAGATTGCAGCGCCATGCAGCACGGTGCGCAGTCTGTCCTGTCTCAAAAAGCAGGAGGCTCTGTGATGACAGCATCAGAAGCCGTCCTCATTTATCAGGACAACCTCGATGTGGTGTCACGGGCGCTGATGGATTGCGATTTGCCACTGATGATGCGCCACATCGCCGTACCCAACATGATGTCGACCAAAGACACCGAGATCGTGATGTCCTCGCCCGAGGAGCTCGACATTGTCATGTCGGACTTTCGAAACCAACTTTTGGCGCGCGGCGTCGAGACTTACGAGCGGACATGTATCGAAGCCGCTTTTGTCGCCGGACGGGACGATATGATTGCTGGTCGTCACAAGACCGCAACGACCGGGGAAGATGGCGTCGCGGTTGCGGAATATCTCAATCACATGGTGCTGATGCGGATCGACGGCCAATGGAAGGGCATTTGGCTGCAAGCGATCATGGACAATACCGAATTACAGATCCTCAGCCCCGATATCGCAGCGGCGCAGGCAGAAGCCCGCCGGATGCTGAACACACTTCGCCGCTGATGCGGCGCTTGGACAAACCCAATGAAGGGAAAACATAAATGACCGATTTCACAATGAGCAAGGACGCCGAGGGCGTCGCGACGATCACCTGGGACGTGCCTGAAAAGTCGATGAATGTGCTGAGCTTTGAAGGCTTGCAGACGCTCAACGATCTTGTGGACGACGCGCTGGCAGACGAGGCGGTGAAGGGCATCATCATCACCAGCGGCAAGGCCGATTTCGCCGCTGGGATGGACCTGAACGTCTTGGCCACGCTCAAGGAAGCGGGCGCGGAGGCGGTGTTCGACGGGATCATGAAAATGCATGGTGTTCTGCGCAAGATCGAGCGCGCGGGCATGGATGCCAAGACCAACAAAGGCGGCAAGCCTGTTGCAGCGGTACTGCCGGGCACCGCTTTGGGCATTGGGCTGGAAATTCCACTGGCCTGCCACCGCGTGTTTGCCGCCGAAAACCCCAAGGCCAAGATCGGTCTGCCAGAAATCATGGTCGGCATCTTCCCCGGTGCCGGTGGCACGACCCGTGTGGCGCGCAAGATGGGTGCGATGGCGGCCTCGCCGTTCCTGTTGGAAGGCAAGCTGTCGGACCCGGTCAAAGCCAAGGCGGCCGGTCTGATTGACGAAGTGTCCGCCGATCCGATGGCCGATGCGCGCGCTTGGGTGCTCAGCGCGGGTGATGCGGACATCCTCAAGCCGTGGGATGCGAAGGGCTACAAGATGCCCGGCGGCGCACCGTACCACCCTGCGGGCTTCATGACGTTTGTGGGCGCTTCTGCGATGGTCAACGGCAAGACCAAGGGCGTCTACCCCGCAGCCAAGGCGTTGCTCTCGGCCGTCTACGAAGGCGCGATGGTGGATTTCGACACGGCTCTCAAAATCGAGGCGCGGTGGTTCACCTCCGTGATCATGAACCCGTCGTCGTCGGCGATGATCCGGTCGCTTTTCATCAACAAAAGCGCGTTGGAAAAAGGTGCTGTGCGCCCGGCAAATGTGGACGATCAGCGGGTCAAGAAAGTTGGCGTGTTGGGCGCGGGCATGATGGGCGAGGGTATTGCGCTGGTGTCGGCGCAGGCGGGTATCGAGGTTGTCTTGCTCGACCGTGATCAGGCGGCGGCGGACAAGGGCAAAGCCTATGTTGCGGACTACACCGCTAAAGGTGTGAGCCGGAAGAAAATCACGCAGGACAAGGCAGATGCGATGCTGGCTCGGATCACCGCGACCACGGATTACACCGATCTGGCGGGCTGTGACCTGATTGTCGAAGCGGTGTTCGAAGACCCCAAGATCAAGGCAGAGGTGACCGCAAAAGTCGAAGCTGTGATTGGTGAGGATTGCATCTTTGCCACCAACACCTCGACCCTACCGATCAGCGAACTGGCCAAGGCCAGCAAACGGCCTGAGCAATATATCGGCATTCACTTCTTCAGCCCGGTCGAGAAGATGATGCTGGTCGAGATCATCAAGGGCAAGGAAACCGGGGACCGTGCCGTTGCCAAGGCGTTGGACTTTGTGCGTCAGATCCGCAAGACCCCGATCGTGGTCAACGATGCGCGGTTCTTCTACGCCAACCGCTGCATCATTCCGTATATAAACGAAGGCATTCGGATGGTGAAGGAAGGCGTGTCCCCTGCCCTGATCGAAAACGCAGCCAAGATGGTCGGTATGCCGCTGGGTCCGCTGCAACTGGTCGATGAGACCTCGATCGATCTGGGGGCCAAGATCGCCCGTGCCACACGTGCGGCGATGGGTGACGCGTATCCCGATGGCGCGGTCGACGAAGTGATCTTCTGGATGGAAGAGCAAGGGCGTCTGGGCCGCAAGTCGAAGGCGGGCTTTTATGACTATGACGACAAGGGCAAACGCCAAGGGCTGTCCGAGGTGGTCAAGGCGCAGTACCCCGAGTCCGACGACCAGCCCGATCTGATCGACGTGCAACATCGTCTTCTGTTCGTGCAATCGCTCGAAGCGGTGCGTGCGCTGGAAGATGGAGTGCTGATGGACATCCGCGAGGGTGACGTGGGCGCGATCCTTGGTTGGGGCTTTGCGCCGTGGTCAGGTGGCCCGCTGTCGTGGTTCGACATGTTGGGCGCTGAATACGCGGCAGAACGCTGTGACCAACTGGTCGAGGCTTATGGTGACCGGTTCGCCTGCCCTGACCTGCTGCGCGAGATGGCGGCAAAGAGCCAGAGCTTCTACGGTCGGTTTGCACCGGAAAAGTCGGCGGCCTGAGAACAGTGCCGGGCAAAGGCCCGGCCTACGCCAATGCGTTTTGATATAGCTTAGGCCGGGCTTCAGCCCGGCCTTTCGCGTTTGGACTTACTCCGACCGTAGCGCCGCAAACCGCTCCATCCGGTCGATCTGAGGGGCCATGGTGCACCATTCATCTTCGACTGCGACCCAATGCGCGTCGCGGGTTTCGGCGTGGACAATGATGCGGCCCGGTTCTGATGTGATCTCGGGCACCATGATCATGTTGAGGAAAAGGGCGAAGGCTTCGGCTGTCAGACACATGGGAAAACTCCTTTTTCAAGTGTCCTCCCGTTTGCGATACCCACCTCTGACGGGTGGTGATGTCAGACTAACGCGACACCCTTACTTTCCAGTTAAGCAGCGATGCTGCAATGCAGCATATGAAGGCCAAATGCTCACACAGCAGGCAAAACCTGCTGTCACGCACAACAATCAGGCGTCGAACTGATAGCCGAACCGGGCAATATCATCCGCGCACATGGCCGCTACGGCATCGGCAGTCTGATCCGTATAGGCCGCGCGGTAGTCACTTGGCCGCTCCGACGGATTGGCGTGGGGCATGGTCAGCGGGACGCCGATATGATCCTCGACCGGGGCAAGGTCTTGCCTCAGATGTTCCAACCGCACATAGGCTGAACACCGTTCGACCCCGGATGCATCGCTGACATAGCGTGCCGCGGGAAAGGCGCGCAGGCTGGCGTCTGTCTCAGGGTGCAGGATGAAGCCGTCGAACGGCTCTGACTTGGCGAGTGCGACGGCGGGGTGATCGAAACTCTGCCCCCGCAGCCAGTGGTAATAACTGACCATCCGGTCCCATGGATTGCGCACTAAGGTGAAGATGAACATCGCATCCAGTTCGGACGGCGAAACCGCCCCATCAAGATCGGCCAGCGTGCTGTGTTTCCACAACCGTCCCTTGGCCGCCAGCGTCTTTACCCGCCCCTTGCGCTTGATCGCCTTGGGGGTATCGCCAATCAGAATGTCGTCTCGATGCGCGCGCGCCTCCAACGCCAACGCAAGCGACGTGCCTCCTGTTTTGGGGATGTGAACAAAGATGAATTTGCGGGCGGGCGAGATAATCATGCGCCAGAGGTGCCAGTTTGGACAGGTCCACGCAAGTTTGTGCTTTTCCAGACTTCGATCCCTGCGCTATGTCACCCTGTACAGAATGTCGCAGGGAGGGGACGATATGGGTTGGATGCGGGATGAAGCCGGTCTGGAAAAGCGTACAGCGAATTACGTGCCGCTGACGCCCTTGTCACACTTGCAACGCGCGGCAGAGGTGTTTCCCGACACCATAGCCGTTGTGCACGGCCCGCACCGCAAGACCTATCGCGACTACCACGAGCGCGTGACGCGCTTGGCCTCGGCGCTTGTGGATATGGGTGTGCAGCCGGGCGATGTCGTGGCGACGATCCTTCCGAATATCCCCGCACAGGCCGAGGCGCATTTTGGCGTACCCGCTTGCGGTGCGGTTCTGAACACCATCAACACGCGACTGGATGTGGACACCATTGCCTACATCCTCGACCACGGCGAGGCGAAGGTGGTTCTGTGCGATCCGCAGTTCATGCCCGTGCTGGCTGACGCGATTGAGCAGATGGAGGGCCCAGCCCCCAAGGTGATAGAAGTGGCCGATCCGCATGAAGGTGTGAATGCGTCGAGCGACTATCCCGAATACGAGGACGTGTTGGCCGGGGGAGACCCCGATTTTCAATGGCTGATGCCCGAGGACGAATGGGAGAGCCTTGCGCTCAACTACACCTCTGGCACCACCGGGCGGCCCAAGGGCGTCGTCTATCACCACCGTGGCGCATATCTGATGACGATGGGAACGGCGATCAGTTGGGAAATGGCGCTGCGACCCAAATACCTGACCATCGTTCCGCTGTTCCATTGCAACGGCTGGAACCACACTTGGATGATGCCGATGCTTGGCGGCACAGTTGTGTGCTGCCGCGACATCAGCGCCAAGGCGATTTACAATGCGATTGCTGATGAGGGTGTGACGCATTTCGGCGGTGCGCCCATCGTTCTGAACATGATCGTCAATTCGGACCCTGCGGATCGTCGCGAATTTGACCATTTGGTAAAAGTCTATACCGCAGGTGCACCCCCTGCCCCGGCGACGCTTGCCAAGATCGGCGATCTGGGATTCCACGTAATGCAGGTTTACGGGCTGACCGAAACCTATGGCCATGTCACCGAATGCGTTTGGAATGGCGACGCGTGGGACGGGCTGGCGCAAGACGCGCAATCCGCGATCAAAGCGCGGCAGGGTGTGGCCTTTCCGATGATGGAAAAAATCGACGTGCTGGACGACACAGGCACCCCGGTGCCGCGCGATGGCAAAACGCAAGGCGAGATCGTCATTCGCGGCAATTCGGTGATGAAGGGATATCTCAAGAACCCCAAAGCGACGGAGGAGTCCTTCGAAGGCGGATATTTCCATTCCGGCGACATCGCGGTGATGCACCCCGACAATTACTGCCAGATCGCGGACCGCGCCAAGGACATTATCATCTCGGGCGGCGAAAATATCTCATCCGTCGAGGTCGAAGGCTGCCTGATGGCGCATGACGCGGTGCTGCTGTGTGCTGTGGTGGCCAAGCCCGACGACAAATGGGGCGAAGTGCCCTGCGCCTTTGTCGAGCTCAAGGGCAACCACAGCGCCACCGAGGAAGAGCTGATCGCCTTTGCGCGGACGAAACTCGCCGGGTTCAAGACCCCGAAGAAGGTGGTGTTCGAGGAGTTGCCAAAAACGTCGACCGGGAAGATCCAGAAGTTCCAGCTGCGCGAGCGTGCCAAGGCGCTTTGAACCGAACGTCTGTTTTTACTGGAGATGACGCATTAACTCGGCCGCCCGTGCGCGGCCAAGGTCGACCTTGCAAGCATTGATCGCGATACCCGTACCGGACCCGCCGCCGAATGTTGCCCCGACATAGTCGCAATGCGCATCGCGGTAGGCTGACCACGCCGCCTGTGCGGCCTCGAGCGCGGGGATCGTCACGGGCCGACCGGTTATTCCATCCAGCTCTTCCGCGGCGGACCTCGCGAAACCAAGATAGATGTCGATGGTTGCATCCACCCGAGAGAGGGTATCAGCCACGCAATTGCCGATCTCGACCTGACTGCTGCCGCCGCATTCCGTGGCCGGATCAGCCAAAACAGCGGTGGGCGCGACAAGCGAAAGCAACAGGAATGTGGTGAATTTTTTCATGGCGGAACCTCTGTTCAGGTTGGATCACTGTGAACCAATTGATGCCATCTATCCACAGCACCAGCATAGAAGCGTGTCTGGAGTCCCGAAAGACGAAACTCTGACCGGGCACATCAATATGGCGACGGATGATGTCCACTTTGACCACCAAATCGCGCCCCGACAAGGGGCGCACCCTGTCAATGATAGGATGCCCAGTGCAAAAGCACGCCGCTCCCCTTGCCGCATTGCGCGAATGTCCGCGCGGGTGTACCCTAGACTATAATCAACGAGGCAGAGCAGCCCGCATGACCGCGCTGAAGGAATTTCAACGGCTGGAGGCCGAAGGTGTCTGGCGTGCCACGCCCGCCGACCAGCGCAAGGACGTGATCGTGTCTTTGGGCGATGCCTCTCTGACGATCCTTGATCTGCGGGAAAACGTGCTGGCGCATTGGTCGGTCGCGGCCGTGGCGCGGTCGAACAAAGGGCAGATGCCAGCGATCTACCACCCTGACGGCGATCCGGGGGAAACCCTCGAATTCGGAGAAGACAGTGCGCAAATGATCGAGGCGATCGAGCGCATTCGCTCGGCCATCGACAGGACGCGCCCAAAACCTGGCAAGCTGCGCTTTTGGATCACTGGACTGATTGCGGCTTCGGTGATTGGCGGGATCGTCTTTTGGCTGCCCGACGCGCTGCTGCGGCACACGGTGCAGGTGGTGCCTGCGGTGAAGCGGGTCGAGATCGGGGATGCGCTGCTGGCGCGGATCACGCGGATTTCTGGCCAAGCCTGCATGACCCGCGATGCCCGCGAACCGCTGCGACGGCTGGCCTCACGGGTTCTGGGTCCGGCGCAGCGCGGTGCCTTGGTGGTGCTGCCGGGTGGTGTGGCCGAGACTGCACATCTACCGGGTGGCCGCATTCTGCTGAACCGGTCGCTGATTGAGGACCCCGAAGAGCCGGATGTGACTGCGGGCTATGTGCTGACCGAACGGTTGCGCGCGCTGACGCAGGACCCGCTTGAGGAAATGCTGATCGAGACAGGGCTGTGGTCGAGCCTGCGCCTGCTGACCACCGGCGAGATGGTCGATACGGACCTTGATCGCTACAGCGAATATCTATTGGCGCGGACGCCCACCAAGCTGTCCAATGACGTGATCATCGCAGGTTTCGAAATGGCGGAACTGCGCACCACGCCCTACGCTTATTCTGTCGACATCACCGGGGAATCGACCCTGCCTCTGATCGAAGCCGATCCCATGACAGGCAAAGACGTCCGTCCTGTGTTAAGCGATGCGGACTGGTTGCGCTTGCAAGGGATCTGCGGCGAGTGATCAGTGCCCGAGGCCTTTGCCCCGTCCTACAATGATCGGTTCTTTGATCTTCTGATCCTTCGTCAGCAGCTCGCGTGGCACCGTGTTGCTCCAGATTTGCTGGGTGGCGCGGTGGCCCTGACGGGTCATGTGGGCGCGGTGCGGGTTCAGGCGGTCATCTTCCCAAGCCGGTTTGTAGCCCTTGGGAACAGCAGGAAGCGTGTTGCCCTGCGCGTCATAGACATGTTTGGGCACGATCCGCTCTTCGTAGACGCGCGGTTGCGGCTGGCTGTACTTCTGCACCCGAACCGTGCGGTTGGGGACAGAAGGCACTATGCGCTTCGGTGTGATGATGACGGGAGCGGCCTCTGCCACGACAATCGGCGCGGCAGAGCGCACAAGGCTGGGGGCCTGACCACAGACCGGCTGACGGTCGCGACCAACGCGGGGCACCCAGTTGACGGCACCATCGACCCCTGCGCGCACATAGACGCAGCCCCGGCTGTCGACATATTGCCGACTGTCATAGCTGGCGGGAGGCACTTCGGAAGGCGGCGTGACCTGCAAGCCTTGAGCTGACACAGATACGGTTGACACCAGCAGCGCTGCCAAGGCAACCGCGGCTTTGATACGATACACAGTCATTTGTCTGTCCCCACAGATGTCCGGGAAGACTGCCTGTCAGGTGTTTGGGTGTAAAGGGCTATTTCGTCCCGAACATCCGATCCCCGGCATCGCCCAGACCGGGCACGATATATCCCAGCTCGTTGAGGTGCGAATCCAGCGAGGCGGTGACGATGGGCACGTCGGGGTGCGCCTCTTTCATGCGGGCAACGCCTTCGGGCGCGGCGAGCAGGCAGAGGAAGATGATGTTCTTGGCACCCGCGTCCTTGACGAGGTCGATGGCCGCGGCAGAGCTGTTGCCTGTGGCGAGCATGGGATCGACGACAATCGTAATGCGGTCTTCGAGTTGCGAGGGGACCTTGAAGTAATACTGCACTGGCTTGAGCGTTTCTTCGTCGCGGTAGAGACCGACAAAGCCGACCCGTGCCGCCGGGATCAGCTCAAGGATGCCGTCGAGCAACCCGTTGCCGGCGCGCAGGATCGAGATCAGGGCAAGCTTCTTGCCGTCGATCACCGGCGCGTCCATCTCGCAGAGCGGGGTTTCGATTTTCTTGGTGGTGAGCGGCAGGTTGCGCGTCACCTCATAGGCCAGCAAGTGGCTGATTTCGCGCAGCAATTGGCGGAATGATTTGGTCGAGGTGTCTTTCTCGCGCATCAGGCTCAATTTGTGCTGAACAAGCGGGTGGTCAACGATGGTCAGGTGTTGGGTCATGTGCGCTCCAGTCGTTTCAGGACACGGGTGCGGGTGTCCTCGTCGCAGAAGGCCGCGCGGGCGGCGGTGTCGTTGAGTTCGGCAAACACATCCTCGTCCCAGCGGAAGGTGCGGGCAAGGTTGATATATTCGTCGCGCATCGTTGTATGAAAGAACGGCGGGTCGTCGGTGGACACCGTGACCTTCACACCGCGTTGGCGCAGCTTTTCAATGGGATGGTCGGCAAGGCTTGGGTAAACTTCGAGGCTCACATTGGAACCCGGGCAAACTTCGAGGGTAATCTCGTTCTCCACAAGTTTGTCCACAAGGGCGAGATCGTTGATCGCGTGGACGCCGTGGCCGATGCGTTCGACCTTGAGATCGTCCACCGCATCGCGCACTGATTGCGCGCCGCCCCATTCGCCCGCATGGGCGGTCAGGCGCAGCCCGGCTTCGCGTGCCATGTCAAAGCTGTAGGCAAAGTCCTTGGGTTTGCCCTCCATTTCGTCGCCCGCGATGCCGAAGCCGACGATCCAGTCACCTGCAGTTTCAGCCGCACAGAGCGCCGAGGCCTTGGCCTTTTCCGGGCCAAAATGGCGGATGCAGGTGACGATGCCGCGCAGGATGATGCCGTGATCGCGTTCAGCCTCGTCAGCGGCATCTTTGATCGCGTGCAGGTATTCGCGCCATGCGCCCACGTCGCTGCCGCCGCAGAAATCGGGGGACAGAAAGGTTTCGGAATAGATCACGTCATTTGCGGCACTTTCTTCAAGCACGGCTTTGGTCAGGCGGGCGTAATCCTCGGGGGTTTTGAGCACGCTTGTGGCGGCCTCATAGACGCTTAGGAAATGTACGAAATCGCGGAAAGCGTAGCTGCCATCCGATTTGAACACGCCGTTAAGATTGACGGATTTTTCCTTGGCCAGCCCTTTGATGAACGACGGCGGCGCCGCGCCTTCGTGGTGCAGGTGCAATTCGACCTTGCGCAGACGCATGATGCGATCAAGCTCTTCTTCGTCGATCGGACGGCTCAGTCGGTCGCGCCGTTCTTCTTCATCCATCACAGGAAACTCCGCCCCGATCCTCTTGCCGCGACGCCAAGATGCTTGGCGACGCTTGCGGCGACATCAACGAACCCGACATGCCCGATTTCACCCGTGCCAGCCCCAGCCATCAGAACCGGGACGCGTTCGCGGGTGTGGTCCGTGCCGGTCCATGTGGGGTCGTTGCCATGATCCGCCGTGATGAGCAACAGGTCATCGGGTTTGAGCCTGCGCAACAGCTTGGAGAGTTCAGCGTCGAACCATTCCAGCGCGCGGGCATAACCCGACACATCGCGGCGGTGACCGTATTTGCTGTCGAATTCCACAAAATTCGCAAAGATCAGAGCGCCATCGGGCGCTGTGTCGATCTGATGCGCAAGGTGGCCCATCAGCTGCGCATCCGAGCCCTTGTGAACGGTGTCGATCCCCGCTATCGAGAAGATGTCCCCAATTTTGCCAATGCCGATCACCGCTTGCCCAGCGTCCTGCACCCAGTTTGTAAGGACCGGTTCGGGCGGTGCGATGGCATAGTCGCGGCGGTTGGTGGTGCGTTCAAAGCTGCCGTCCTGCCCGACGAAGGGCCGCGCGATCACGCGACCAATGCAGCGTTCGTGGCACATGGGCGCGAGGTCTTGGCACAGCTTGAGCAGTCGTTCGAGGCCGAACGCCTCTTCATGCGCGGCGATTTGAAGGACGCTGTCGGCAGAGGTGTAGCAGATGGGTTGGCCCGTCCGTAGATGCTCTGCTCCAAAAGTTTCGATCACCCGCACCCCGTTGCTGTGGCAATTGCCAAGGATACCGTCGGTGCCCGCCAGTTCGCAGATGCGTTGGGTGATGTCGTCAGGGAAAGAGGGCACCGTGTCGGGCAGATAGGTCCAGTCCCACGGCACGGGCAGGCCTGCCAGTTCCCAATGGCCCGACGGTGTATCCTTGCCGTGTGAAACCTCGGTTGCGGCGGCCCAGCGCCCGGTGGGGGTGGCTGTAAGGTTCGGAGGAGCCTTTCCGCTGGCCAGTTGGACCGCGCGGCCAAGGCCCAATGCATCAAGCGTGGGCAGGTGCAAGGGACCACTTCTGCCCTCTTCGGCCTGTCCTGCCGCGCAGGCTTGGGCGATGTGGAGCAGCGTGTTTGCCCCAGTGTCCGGCACGGTGGCATTAAAGAAGCGGTCCGCATCTGGCGCACCGCCGATGCCAACGGAATCCATCACGACGAGGAACGCGCGGCTCATGTGATGTGCTCCAGCACCAACGGGGGTGCAGTGGCTGGACCATCGGTCAAGGTGATCGCGGCGCGCAAGGCCTGCTCTGCCTCATCCGCCTGGCTTTCCCGTGCGGCATGAACGCGGGCGAGCGGTTGGCCTTTGGTGACGCGGTCCCCGACCGAAACCACATCGCTGAGCCCAACAGCCGGATTAACCACATCCGATTCCACCTGACGCCCGCCGCCCAGCGCCACAACGGTCAAACCCAAGGCTTCGCCATCGATGGCGGTGACGGTGCCAGATGTGGCGGCTGTGACTTCGCGGATCACCGGTGCTTCGGGCAGGAAACGGACCCAGTCTTCGACAAAATGCACGGGTCCGCCCATTGCGTAGACCATTGCTCCGAACTTTTCAGCGGCTGTGCCGTTGGCGATGGAAGCTTTGACTTTGGCATGAGCGTCATCGACGCCGGCCTGTTCCAGCAGCGCCCCGCCCAAGGCAACCGTCAGTTCCGACAACCGACCCGACGCGGTCCCAGTAAGAACCCGCATCACGTCAATGACTTCTAGCGCATTGCCAAGGCTGGGGGCCAAAGGTTGGGACATATCTGTGATCAGCGCAGACGTCGGGCATCCTGTTGCGTTGGCCGTATCGACCAAAGCACGAGCCAAAGCGCGGGCGTCGTCCTGCGATTTCATGAATGCGCCTGAGCCGCACTTCACGTCGAGCACGAGGCCCTCAAGCCCTGCCGCCAATTTCTTGGACAGGATCGACGCGGTGATGAGATCAAGGCTTTCCACCGTCGCGGTCACGTCGCGGATCGCGTAAAGCCGCTTGTCGGCTGGCGCGATATCTGCACTGGCGCTGACGATGGCACAGCCGACCTTGGACACAACCTGACGGAACTGGTCTTCGGTCAGTGTCGTGCGAAAACCGGGGATCGATTCCAACTTGTCGAGCGTGCCGCCGGTGTGACCCAGCCCCCGGCCCGAGATCATCGGGACATAAACGCCGCAAGCTGCAAGCGCAGGGGCAAGGATCAGGCTCACGCAATCCCCCACCCCGCCAGTCGAGTGTTTGTCGAGAACCGGCGCGTCCAGGTCCCAGCGCAGCACCTTGCCACTGTCGCGCATGGCGGCGGTCAGGGCGGCACGGCCAGTGTCTGTCAGACCGTTCAGGCAGACACCCATCGCGAACGCGCCCGCCTGCGCATCGCTGACAGACCCATCGGCAAGCCCTTGTGCAAACCAAGCAAGCGCATCTGCGTCAGGTGTACCCCCTTTGCGCAGGGTGGCGATGATCGCGCGCGCATCCATCAGGTGCGGTCCATATGTCCGGCGTCGAACGCACCCGGCAGCAAGTCACCCACGGTGGTCTTGAATTCGGCCCCTTCGGTGGTGGCCAACGTCACCGGAACATCGCGTGCGGCGAATTCCGACAGCTTCTGGCGACAGCCACCACACGGGGGCACCGGATCTGGACTGTCCGCAATCACAAAGGCTTCGACGATCTTGTGCGCCCCGGAGGCGATCATCGCGGCAATTGCACCAGCTTCGGCACAGGTGCCTTCGGGATAGGCCACGTTCTCGACATTGCACCCGACATAGACGCGGCCATCGTCGGCCAGCAAGGCTGCACCAACCTTGAAATTCGAATAGGGCGCGTATGCGTTCGCCCGAACAGCCAGCGCTGCCTTTTTCAGTTCCATCGGTCCCCTGCCCTTCGATGTCAGGCTCACATGATTGCGAGGCCACGCGCCTGATTGCAAGGGCTCGCGGGAACCGGGAACGCAGCGTTCGCGTTTTGTGGTAAATGAAGGAGGTTCCCATGCCAATCCAGAACAGCATCGCCCTTGATCCAACACTTGGACTTGGCCCCGATCCTGAAGAAGCGATGACCGAACAGCAGGCCATAAAACTTCGCGAACTTTCCAGCGAAGCGGATGAACCTTTCGATGGAAGCCTGACCCGCAGGCAGGCAGAGCGGCGGATCGCACATCTTCAGGAATACCTTGAATGAGCTTCTTGCCGCAGGGGTAACTGACCGCCCTTTCCCTCCGCTCGCAAAAGGTTTACCCCTAAACCAAATTTGAGCGGGGTCACGTCATGTCGGACAACACCAACGAAACGCTGCGTCAGGCAGCACTTTTTTACCACGAATACCCCAAGCCCGGTAAGCTTGAAATCCGCGCGACCAAGCCGCTTGCGAATGGGCGCGACCTGGCGCGGGCCTACAGCCCTGGCGTTGCCGAAGCCTGCCTTGAGATCAAGGCCGATCCCACGAATGCTGCGCGTTACACGGCCAAGGGCAATCTTGTGGCAGTGGTGTCGAACGGCACCGCCGTTTTGGGTCTTGGTAACATTGGCGCATTGGCCTCCAAGCCGGTGATGGAGGGCAAGGCGGTTCTGTTCAAGAAATTTGCCAATATCGATTGCTTCGACATCGAGGTGAACGAGAGCGATCCGGAAAAGCTCGCTGACATTGTTTGTGCGCTTGAGCCGACCTTCGGCGCGATCAACCTTGAAGACATCAAGGCGCCCGACTGTTTCATTGTGGAAAAGCTTTGCCGCGAGCGGATGAATATTCCCGTCTTTCATGACGACCAGCATGGCACTGCGATTGTCGTTGGAGCCGCCGCCACAAACGCGCTGCACGTTGCGGGCAAAGCGTTCGAGGACATCAAGATCGTGTCTACCGGCGGCGGTGCGGCCGGGATCGCCTGCCTGAACATGCTCGTCAAACTGGGTGTGAAGCGCGAGAATATCTGGCTGTGTGACATTCATGGTCTGGTCTACGAAGGTCGTGCCGAGGACATGAATCCGCAGAAGGCGGCGTTTGCGCAAAAAAGCGACCTGCGGACGTTGGATGACGTGATCGACGGGGCGGATTTGTTCTTGGGCCTCAGCGGTCCGAGAGTTTTGAAGCCCGAGATGGTGGCTAAAATGGCGGATCGCCCGATCATCTTTGCACTGGCCAACCCGACGCCCGAAATCCTGCCCGACGAGGTGCGCGAGGTTGCACCGGGCGCGATCATGGCAACAGGGCGCAGCGACTTTCCCAATCAGGTCAATAACGTCTTGTGCTTTCCCTTCATTTTCCGGGGTGCGCTGGATGTCGGCGCGACCGAGATCAACGACGCGATGCAGATCGCGTGTGTCGAAGGGATCGCCAAGCTGGCGCGCGCCACCACCAGCGCCGAAGCGGCTGCGGCCTATCGTGGTGAACAGCTGACCTTTGGGGCGGATTATTTGATCCCGAAACCGTTTGACCCGCGCCTGTCTGGCGTGGTGTCGACCGCCGTGGCACAGGCTGCGATGGAAACAGGCGTGGCCTTGCGTCCGCTCGACGACCTCAAGGCATACAAGGCCAAGCTTGACGCAAGCGTCTACAAATCGGCGTTGCTTATGCGTCCGGTGTTCGATGCTGCGGCCACCGGCGCACGCCGGATCGTGTTCGCCGAGGGCGAAGATGAACGGGTGCTGCGGGCGGCGCAGGCGATTCTGGAGGAAACCACCGAAACCCCGATCCTGATCGGTCGTCCCGATGTGATTGCGTCGCGCTGTGAACGGTTGGGTTTGGAGATCCGGCCAGAACGGGATTTCACACTGGTGAACCCAGAGAACGATCCGCGCTACCGCGATTATTGGGAAACCTATCACAAGATCATGGCGCGGCGCGGTGTGACGCCCGATCTGGCGCGGGCAATCATGCGCACCAACACCACTGCCATCGGCGCGGTCATGGTGCATCGCGAGGAGGCCGACAGCCTGATCTGCGGCACGTTCGGTGAATTCCGCTGGCACTTGAATTATGTGACGCAGGTTCTGGGATCGGAAAAGCATTCGCCGCATGGCGCGCTGAGCATGATGATCCTCGAAGACGGGCCGCTGTTCATTGCAGACACCCATGTGCGGTCGCTGCCGACGGCGGCGGAGCTGGCGCAGACTGCCATTGGTGCAGCGCGGCATGTGCGGCGGTTCGGTCTTGCGCCGAACATCGCCTTCTGTTCGCAATCGCAATTCGGCAATCAGGACGAAGGGTCCGGCCAGCGGCTGCGCGAGGCCATTGCGATGCTGGATTCAGAGCCGCGCGATTTCTGCTACGAGGGTGAGATGAACGTTGATGCCGCGCTTGATCCTGAATTGCGGGAGCGTCTGTTGCCGGGCAACCGGATGCAGGGTGTGGCAAACGTGTTGATCTTTGGCCACGCCGATGCGGCGTCTGCGGTGCGTAACATCCTCAAGATGCGCGCGGGTGGGCTTGAAGTGGGGCCGATCCTGATGGGCATGGGCAACCGGGCGCATGTGGTCACGCAAGGCATCACTGCGCGCGGCTTGCTCAACATGGCAGCGATCGCAGGCACACCGGTTGCGCAGTACGGATGAAGATGCGACGGGTCGACCTAAAACCCTAGCTCAGCCCGTCTAGAAACGCCTCGGCCTCGGAGAGGATCGTTTGTTTGCGGTCCTCATCCATTCGTTTCCAATTGGCGTAGATCGTGCTCATCCGCTGGTTCTTGGCGAAGTTCTCGGAGTGCCGGTCAAGGAAATGCCAGTAAAGCGTATTGAACGGGCACGCATCTTTGCCCGTCTTGTCATTCACCTTGTAACGGCAGGATTTGCAGTAATCCGACATGCGGTTGATATACGCACCAGACGACACATAAGGCTTTGACGCGATGATGCCGCCATCGGCAAACTGGCTCATCCCCACAACGTTGGGCGCTTCGACCCATTCGAAGGCGTCGATATAGACCCGCAGATACCACTCATGCACCTCGTGCGGGTTGATGCCTGCAAGCAATGCGAAATTGCCGGTCACCATCAGCCGCTGGATGTGGTGAGCGTAGGCCTCGTCCGCCGTTTGGGTAATTGCCTTGGACATGCAATTCATGTCCGTGTCGCCGGTCCAGTAGAAGTCCGGCAGTTTGCGCTGGTGGTTGAGCGCGTTACGGCGGGGATAGTCCGGGCCTTCGCGGAAATAGATGCCGCGCACATATTCGCGCCAACCGATGATCTGCCGGATAAACCCTTCGACCGCATTCAACGGCGCATGGCCGTCTTTGTACGCGTCTTCCGCAGCTTGGCAGACCTCGATTGGGTCAAGCAGCCCGACATTCAGATACGGCGAAATCAGCGCGTGGTAGAGGAAGCGATTGTCGTTCATCATCGCGTCCTGAAAATCGCCAAAGCGCGGCAGGGCGTAGGTGATGAAATGCGTCAGCGCGCGGCGGGCCTGTGTCTGATCGGTGGCGAACCAGAAGGGGCGCAGCGTGCCGAAAGAGTTGCCGAAGCGCGACTCGACGAGATCGAGCACTTCTTCGACCGTGTCGTCCGGAGTGAATTGCATAGGGCCAGAAAACGCGATGTCGTCGGGGGCAGGTTTACGGTTCTCGGAATCGTAGTTCCACTTGCCACCTTCGGGGGCGTCGCCATCCATCAACAGGCCGGTCTTGCGGCGCATGTCGCGGTAGAAATACTCCATCCTCAGCGCCTTGCGGCCCTCGGCCCAAGTGTCGAATTCATCCTGCGAGCTGACGAACCGGGTGTCCGGTTTCATCGTCAGCTTGAGCGGCATGTCTTCGAGCGTCTGGATCAAGCGCCATTCGCCGGGCTGGGTGGCGATGACCTCAGACGCGCCGGTGTCTTCGGCGCGGCGGAGCAATTCGCCGGGGATCGAACCTGCGTTTTCAGTGTCGTCGAGTTGCGTGTAGCTCACATCCCAGCCGCCCTCGCGCAGGCGGGCGGCGAATTTGCGCATGGCCGCGAAGATAAAGGCGATCTTCTTGGGATGATGCTGAACATAGGTCGCTTCTTCGGCGACCTCGGCCATCACCACAATATCCGCCGATTTGTCGGCCTCTTTCAGGGCAGACAGGCTTTCGGACAACTGGTCGCCCAGCACCAGAACAAGCCGGGTCACCACGGCACCTCTTTTCCTTGCCAGTCAAAGAATTTGCCGGTGTCGTCCGGGTTGAGATCGTCGAGAACGGAAAGCAGGTTTGCTGCCGCGTCTGACGCTGGAACGGACGGATTGTGGCCAACATATTTTTCAGTGAACGGCGTTTCGACCGTACCGGGATGCAACGCCACACAGATCAGGTCTTTGTGGGTCCGGGCGAGTTCGATAGCGCTGCTGTGGATCATCTGGTTCAGCGCTGCCTTGGATGTACGGTAGCTGTACCAACCGCCCAACCGGTTGTCCCCGATGGAGCCGACGCGCGCCGATAGGGCGGCAAAGACCGACCGCCCCTTTCGTGGGAGCAAACGCATTGCGTGTTTCAGAACAAGCGAGGGGCCAACGGTGTTGAGCTTGAATTGGTCAATCATGGCGTCGGCCGTGACATGGCGCAGAGTCTTTTCCGGCTTGGCCTTGTTGATTTCCAGTGCCCCGGTCGCGACGAAGACAAGATCGAATGGGCCCTTCAGCGCGCCGAGCGCCGCCTCAACGCTGGCTTCGTCCGTGACGTCGAGGCCATCGCGGCTGCGCGACAAGCCTGTCACGGCAACGCCGCGGGCGGTCAGTGTGTTTGAAAGCGCCGTACCGATGCCGCCGCTTGATCCGATGATAAGTGCTGTTTCCATGAACCGCCCAGCTAGGGTGACGGATCAGACGGTCAACGGCGTCAGATCAACCCGCGCCAACGAAGGACAACAATGAAAAGCGTAATGGCCGCGAGAAAGTTGAACGCCATGCTGCCCAGCACCGATAGCGCGATCCCCTTGCGCCGGTCGACAACGTCGATCGCCTTGAGATGCGTTGCAGCGCGGTCATACGCGCTTTTGGTCGCATTCGGATCAAGGCGCATCGCCAGCTTAGGATTACGCGCCATCTGCTCTGCCTCGGCGACGATGGCGATATCATTGCGTACGCCCGAGGGCAGTTGTCGCCCCGCTTTGGCAACCCGTCGCGACAGCGACCCGCGTTTCAGACCAAGCCGTTTGGCCATCAGGGTCCGCAGCGCATCTGCGTTGGATTTGATCATCTCTGAGTGTTCCATTGAATTAACATAAGCCTCCGCGCCCTCTTGCTCAATACAGATACGGCACAGTATGCAGCCCAAATGCTGAACACACTGTTTACAGAATCGACCGGTATCGCGCGTCCGGTTCTTATCGTTCACGGGCTTTACGGGTCGGGGCGCAACTGGGGCGTGGTCGCAAAACGCCTGTCAGATCGGGGGCCAGTGATCGCCGTGGACCAACGCAATCACGGGGACAGTTTCTGGTCAGACAGCCATTCCTATCATGATATGGCTGCCGATCTGGCCGAGGTGATCGCGGCCCAAGGTCGCCCTGTGGATGTGGTCGGCCATTCGATGGGCGGCAAGGCGGCGATGGTGCTGGCGCTGACGCGGCCCGATCTGGTGGAACGGCTGATCGTGGCCGATATTGCTCCGGTTGCCTATGGTCATTCCCAGATGCAGTTCATCAAGGCGATGCGGGCGGTCGATCTGTCAAAGGTGGAAAAGCGGTCGGATGCGTCCGAACAGCTGGCCGCCCATGTGGACGATCCAACACTTCAGGCGTTCTTTACTCAGTCGCTGGATGTAAAGGCCAAGCGATGGAAGCTTAACCTTGATGCGCTGGCTGCCGAGATGCCGAACATCCTTGGCTTTCCAAAGGTAGACGGCGCATTCGAGAAACCAACGCTGTTCCTATCCGGCGCATTGTCGGATTACGTGACACGAGACGCGCGCCCGGTGATAAAACAGCTGTTCCCAATGGCCCAGTTCGCCAAAATTCCCGGCGCAGGTCACTGGCTGCACGCCGAAAAACCGCGCGAGTTCGAAGCGTCGGTGCGGGCGTTTCTGGACCGGGATCAGTAGCCGCGGCAGGATTGTTCGGACCGCGCGGCAAACGCTTTGTAACGTTCCCAAAACGCGTCATCCGCACGCGATTGCGACATCCAGGTGTCATGCGCGCGCTGGGGATCGGAAAAGAACTGCGATGCCTTGCGCTGATCCGACCCAGACAGCGATTGGTTTGCCACGGTCTGAATGCAGCCGCATAGGCGGGAATTGCGCGCCTTGCGATCCGAGGACAGACAAGCGCGGCTGATCGGCCCGGTTGAAAAGCGCGTTACGGCGCCCGTGTCATTCCGATCAAAACGATTGCTGCCGCCGCATCCTGCGACCAATGCCGTCACCATTAACGCTGCCAAGAATTTCATGACGCCTGATCTCTTTTCTCTGCGGCCGTGCCCAAGGTCTTGTGCCCCGTGTCGCGACCAACTGCCTGATGAAAGCATGCCCGAAATGTCACGTGTTTTCAAATCACCTTTTGTCAAGCGAACCGCGGCCTTCACGCCACCTTGACCAGACCCCAAAACCGCATCATATCCGGCGCATGACAGAGCTTTCGCACATCCGCAATTTTTCCATCGTTGCCCATATCGACCACGGGAAATCCACCCTGGCCGACCGGTTGATCCAATCGACCAACACGGTCTCGGAACGGGAGATGAAGGAACAGCTTCTCGACTCGATGGATATCGAGCGGGAACGCGGCATCACGATCAAGGCCAACACCGTTCGGATCGAGTACAAGGCCGAGAATGGAGAGGTGTATATCCTCAACCTGATCGACACGCCCGGACACGTGGACTTTGCCTACGAAGTCAGCAGGTCGATGCGCGCGGTCGAAGGGTCGCTGCTGGTAGTGGATGCCACGCAAGGTGTGGAAGCGCAGACGCTGGCCAACGTCTATACCGCGATTGACGCGGACCACGAGATCGTGCCGGTTCTGAACAAGATCGACTTGCCCGCGTCCGAGCCTGACCGGGTCAAGGAACAGATCGAAGACGTGATCGGAATCGACGCGTCCGAGGCTTTGGAGATTTCCGCCAAGACCGGCGTCGGCATTCCCGCAGTGCTTGAGGCTATCGTCAAGCGCCTGCCGCCGCCCCATGAAGGCGATGCGACCAAGCCGCTCAAGGCGATGCTGGTGGACAGCAAATACGACCCCTATCTGGGCGTCGTGGTCATCGTGCGCGTCATCGACGGAGTTCTGAAAAAGGGCCAGAGCATCAAGATGATGAAGACCGGCGGCACCTATGACATCGACCGGATCGGCGTCTACCGCCCCGCGATGCAAGAGGTCAAAGAGCTGGGCCCCGGCGAGATCGGCTATATCACCGCACAGATCAAGCAGGTCAGCGACACCCGCGTCGGTGACACGATCACCACCGAGAAGAAGGGGTGCGAGACACCCCTGCCCGGCTTCAAACCGTCGATCCCTGTGGTGTTCTGCGGCCTCTTCCCGGTAGATGCCAACGATTTCGAAGACATGCGCGACGCGATGGAAAAGCTGGCGCTGAACGACGCCTCTTTCACCTTCGAGATGGAAACATCGGCCGCACTTGGCTTTGGCTTCCGCTGCGGGTTCCTTGGTCTTCTGCACCTCGAAGTGGTGCGCGACCGTCTGGAACGCGAGTATGACATCGACCTGATCACCACAGCACCCTCGGTGATCTATCACGTCTACACCAAAGACGGCGAGATGCAGGAATTGCACAACCCCGCCGACATGCCTGACCCCTCGACCATCGACCACATCGAAGAGCCGCGCATCAAGGCGTCGATTCTTGTGCCGGACGATTATCTGGGCGACGTGCTCAAGCTGTGTCAGGACCGCCGCGGCCTGCAGCTTGACCTGACCTATGTCGGCAGCCGCGCGATGGTGGTCTATGACCTGCCGCTGAACGAGGTGGTGTTCGATTTCTATGACCGCCTGAAATCGGTGACCAAGGGCTATGCCAGCTTTGACTACCAGATGATCGGCTACCGCGAGGACAACCTCGTGAAGATGCAGGTTCTGGTGAATGACGAACCCGTGGATGCGCTGTCCACTATGGTTCACCGCGACCGGGCCGAGACCCGGGGCCGCGCCATGTGCGAAAAGCTCAAGGACCTGATCCCGCGCCACATGTTCAAGATCCCCATTCAGGCCGCCATCGGTGGCAAGGTGATCGCCCGCGAAACCCTGTCCGCCCTGCGCAAAGACGTGACCGCCAAGTGCTATGGCGGCGACGCCACCCGGAAAAAGAAGCTTCTGGAAAAGCAGAAGGCCGGTAAGAAGAAGATGCGCCAGTTCGGGAAGGTGGACATCCCACAGGAGGCGTTCATCTCGGCGTTGAAGATGGATGGGTGAGCACGGTGTAGGGTGCGTGTTTTCACGCACCAATTCACCGCAACCCGTGGAATGGTGCGTGTAAACACGCACCCTACCCCCGCCCAAGGAACTGCGGGCAGCGGATGGCCACCCCCCGGCCAGCCGCTTTGGCAACGCCTTCGCAAGGATTGAGGTCGTCCGGATCTGCCCGGCATAAAGTCGCGACCACGGGCCATCGTGCGGCAGGCCGCGGCCATCCCCTGCCCGTATCCTGGCGAGTTTGCCTTTTTGGTACGTGCAAGCACGCACCCTACGCCTGAGAAAACACATGCAAAGTTTCGCACCCGTGCTAGGCTTCCCTCGTCAAGGGAGGACACACTTATGAAACATCTGATCACTGCCGCCGCGCTGTCGTTGGCGATGGCAAGCGGCGCCTATGCCGAAGGCCAAACACATCACATTGCGATCCACGTCAACGAGAACGACCCGCAGGTCATGAACATCGCGCTGAACAATGCGCAGAACGTGGCGAACTACTATGCGTCCAAGGGGGATGAGGTGGTGATCGAGATGGTGGCCTATGGCCCCGGTCTGAACATGTTCATCCCCGGCAAGAGCCCGGTCGAAGATCGAATTTCCACCATGTCGCTCGAGATCGAGACCCTGAGCTTTTCCGCTTGTGGCAACACGCTGGCCGCCATGCAAAAGAAGGCCGGGCATGACATCGTGCTGATGTCCGAAGCGACGGTCACCCCGTCGGGCGTGGTGCGCCTGATCGAATTGCAAGAGCAAGGCTACGCCTACGTGAAGCCCTAACCTCAGGCGCGGTGCGGGCATCATCTTGCCAGTCCCGGCAACGTGATCCCGCACCCTCTGCACAGCATCTGCAAGACAGGGTAAGCTGCCGGAAAAGTCCCGAGCAGGATCCGTAAACAATGCGCCCGATTCTTCTGGCTTCCCTTCTGGTGGCAGCCCCTTATGCGCAGGCCGATGTCTGCGATTTTCGCCCCAGTGTCCTTGCCAGCAAGGCAGGACAGGCCGCCAAGGCGACTGCGGGAAGCATAGCTTTGGCCGCGTCGCAAACGGTGCGGGCTGTCGGAGTGTTCACGCTCGAAAACCCGGTGTCGGGGTTGAGCATGATCAGCACCGGCGTCAACAGCGCCGCGGCGGCAGGCAGCAGCGTCGCCGCTGGGGCCAGTGGTGCGATGACCACAGCGACGGCGATTGTCACCGCGCCCGTCACCATTACGGTGGCTGGACTGACAGCTGTGGCGCTCGGCAGTTACGAAGGGGCCTGCTATTTGCGCCAAGAGCGGATCACAGACTATGACGAGATCCGGTATATCGTGTCGAACCTGTCAGCCAATTCTGACCCAACGATGTTCCGGCTGATTCCCAAGGGAGCGGAATATGTCACACTCAAGGGCCGCAATGCACTGGCTGGTGAGGACAAGGTGCGGATCGCGGCTGCGGGTGTCGGGCCGTTCCTGTTCGACGTAAAGAACCTCTACATCGTCGATGGCGTGCTGATGCACCGGGACGCGGGACGCAACACGGTGATCGGGAATGTTGCGCTTCAGGTGGTCGGAGACGCCGGCTGAGCCTTTTCCACAGCCAGACCGTTGTCTTGTCGCGGAAAACGGGAACGGTCCACTGGACTGCCCGCACCTTGCGAGATACCGCGACCCGCCCGCGTTCTGCTGCGTTACCGGGGCGTCGCCAACGCTTCAAGACAGGCAGAAGCGACCGGGTCTGGAAGCGCCTTGGCAATGCGCGGTGTCTCGGACGCTAGAAATGGCGCACGACCGTCTTCGGGTCGGTCCTCAGAGCCGAAATAGGCGGACAGGTGATGACAGGTGGAGGGGGCAAGCCACGGCGCATCTGTCAGTACCAAAAGGATGGCATCTGGCTGTTGGCGGTAGAGCGGCAGCATATCCGCCGCATAAGATTGGGTGAGCCCCGCATCTGTGCTGCGCAGCGCGACATCCCCCAGCAAAAGCCAAAGGCCCGCAGCGCCCGGAGTGCCGGACCGCGCCTGTTCAAGGCCGCGACCATAGAGATCGGCAAGCCCGTGCATGGCTGCCAGCGGGCTATCATGCCGGGACGGAACACGTCCCAGCATCAATTCGATCATCTCGACCGCATCCCCGGGCTGAGGTGGCGGCAGGTCTTGTGCCCCAGCGGTGGACACTGCGAAACACAGACCCACGACCGCCCCGGTACGTCGCAAGACCATCAATCGAACGCGGGCATACCGCCCCACATGGAATGCATATGCTGGGTGCAATCCCAATCTAACGGACGACCACGTTCTACGGACTCATCCGAGATATTGACCGTGATGTTGCCACTTTCTTTCGGCGTGATTTCGGACCACATCTGATAGACTTTTGCCCCCGGCAACACGATGCACCCATCGGACCAAGAAGCGCTGGTGCCTTTGTGGATGAAAAACCCATTCGCCGTGCCGCCATTGCCGTTATACGGCACTTTGAGGCCCAGCCAGATCGCTTCGCGATTGCCGCCATCGGTGCCATCGGTCTTGTTCGCCATGCGCGTCGCATAGCCGGTATAGGATCCGGCATCGATGACCACCTCCTGATCCCACCAGCAGGTCTCCGAGATGTTGATCGATCCGCTTTTGAACGTGAGTATGCCCGTGCCATTTTTGCGCACGACATTGATCGTGTAGCTCATTTGAATACTCCAGCTTTAAAAAAATTCGTCACAATATCAGGAATTGTAGCGCGACAGCCCAGAGTCGGGCAACTGGTTTGTCAAACGGCCTCAGCCGATTTGACCGATATCAACGTGGAACTCAGTGTTATCTGGCAGAATGACGCCCAATAGCAGGAGAACCGACATGGACCTGATGGCACAAGAAACACTGCTCCTCAAACGGCGGGCCGAGCTGACCCGTGATCTCATCGAGATCGAGGACACACTGGATGATCCGATGCCCAAGGATTGGGGTGATCGCGCATCAGAGCGTCAGGGCGACGAGGTTCTAGAAGCGCTTGGCAAATCCGATCTTGACGAACTGCGCCGCATCGACGCCGCATTGGGGCGTATCGCGGATGAAAGCTATGGCATCTGCGCAAAATGCGGCGATGCCATTGCCGAGGAACGACTGCGCGCAGTTCCCACTGCTGCCCTGTGTCGGCAATGCGCCTGAGATTTCCACCGTGACCGCCCGATGACCTCAGACCCCGCCCCATTGCTTGTGCATTCCACGGCTTTCGTCTTGACGATCTGGTATGCGCTGGTGCCGGGCAGCCTTTTTTCATCTCCCAGACAAACTGGAGTGAGACGACTTATTATTCATTGCATTACAGAAACTTACTATTTTTTCAAACATGCTTGTGATCCAGTTGCCGCATGCAACCGTACATCAAAGTGTCTACAAAAAAGTACACTTGGGGAGGGGTTGTGTCAGAATTTTTAGACTCCATGCGGCGAGATTTCGACGCGCGCATGACTGCACACGAAGGGATGCTCGCGCATCTTGGTTTGCATCTGACGGATCTCGACGCATCTTTGCTTGTCGTCGAACTGAAGGCGACGTTCGGCGCATGTGGTGCATGCCATTGCCCCAAGACCTGTCTTGAATGGCAAACCGGATCAGATGACGGCCCGCCTCCCTGGTGTCATAAGAGTGGCACGTTCCTGACCTTGATCGAAGCTTATGCAACGCTTGCAGCCAAGAAAACTGGACGGGGCTAACGCCTGAGCTGGCTTATTGTGGTGGTGGCTCAGGGCGGTTCAGCGAACTTGATCCGCATCAAAGAAAACACATACGCATTATGGAATGTTATGGCCATCCTAAAGGAATGGGAGGCCAAAATGATCCGACTCGCGACAATTCTCTATTCGCTGATTGCAACCACACTTGCTGGTACGGCTGTTGTTGTGGTCCTGACTGCCGGATACGGCACGCTTGTCCCGATTGTGGCAGCGGCCGCCGTAGGGGCGACGCTGGCGTTGCCGGTTTCGTACTTGATCGCGCGAGAAGTCTATCAGTCCTGATCCGTCGCGGCTTCGAGCCTGTCCAACAGGCCATCCGCACAGGCTTCGATCAATGCAAGAGCGGCATCGAAGTCACGGGTGAAATATGGGTCCGGCACGTGATTTGCCCCGGTCTCGGGCGCAAAATCCGTAAACAATTTCACCCGATCGGCTGGGCCAACGGCGGCAACATCGCGCGCGTTGTCTCCATCCATCACAACGATCAGGTCGAACTGGCCGAAATCGTCCCGCGATAGTTGCCGGGCGCGCAAGCGTGACAAATCATAGCCTTTCACCCGCGCCGCCTCTTGCATCGGGCCGTAAGGCGGCTTTCCAATGTGCCAGTCGCCTGTGCCTGCGCTATCCAGCACAACGTCCATCCCACGCGCCGCTGCCTTGGCGCGGGTCACGCTTTCTGCGGTGGGAGAGCGGCAGATATTGCCCAGACAGACAAAGAGGATACGGTGGGACATGCTCATGACTTAGCCGGTTGCGGCCAGTGGGGAAAGGGGACGCGATGCGACGGATCGACAGGATCGTTATTCTGACCGGAGCCGGGATATCGGCGGAAAGCGGGCTTGGCACCTTCCGCGATGAAGGTGGGTTATGGGCGCAGCACCGGATCGAAGACGTGGCCACACCCGAGGCCTTCATGCGCGATCCAGCCTTGGTCCATCGGTTCTACAATGCGCGTCGTATCCAAGCCACGGATGCACAACCGAACGCCGC
Organism: Marivita cryptomonadis; assembly: GCF_002115725.1. Classification (GTDB taxonomy): domain Bacteria; phylum Pseudomonadota; class Alphaproteobacteria; order Rhodobacterales; family Rhodobacteraceae; genus Marivita; species Marivita cryptomonadis. The sequence continues at coordinate 46,368 of NZ_JFKD01000015.1, read as the reverse complement.
GCATCAGGCACTTGCCAGGCTTCAATCAGATTTCGCCGGGGACATCACCCTTGTCACACAGAACGTGGACGGGCTGCATGAAAAAGCCGGCGCGCAGGCGATCCACATGCATGGCGAACTGTCACGTGCACTCTGCGCCACCTGCGGGCACCGCTGGGATGCACCCGCAGAAATGGAGGTGGGAGAGGCATGCCCAGCTTGCAGCGCCCCATCGGCACGTCCGGACATCGTCTGGTTCGGCGAAATGCCCTATCACATGGACCGCATCATCGACGCACTGCACACCTGCGATCTTTTCGCAGCAATCGGCACCTCGGGACAGGTCTACCCCGCTGCCGGATTCGTCGAAGAGGCCCGGATGGCAGGGGCAGCCACAGTCGAGCTGAACCTGCGCGACAGTGACATGTCCCATGCCTTTGAGGACCACATCACCGGACGGGCCAGCAAGACGGTCCCCACATGGGTGGACCGCCTGCTGAGCTGAAGGATCAGCTGTCCGAGCCGTGCTTCATGGCGCCGGTGCCATGCTGCATGCCACCGTGATCCTGCCGTTCCAGATCGACCGGAACCTCGATCACGACATCGCCAGCCTGTTCAAAGGTGAGGGTGATGGTCACGGTTTCGCCCTGCTCCATCGCATCGTTCAACCCCATGAGCATGACGTGTTTGCCACCGCGTTGCATGGCGATCATGCCCTCAGCAGGAAGCTCGAAGCCCTCTTCGACATGCACCATCCGCATAACGCCGTTCCCATCTTCAAGATGGGTGTGCAGTTCGGTGCGGGCGGCAGCATCGCTGCTCACCGCGATCAAACGATCTGCGGTTTCGCCGGAATTGTGGATCAGCATGAACGCGGCACCGGATTTCGCCATTGGCGACGCCGACCGCGCATACGCGTCCTCGACCGTGATTTCAGCAAAGGCGGGCAGGACAAGGCCAAGGGCGGCAGCCCCGGCAAGAAGTGTTGTCTTCAACATGGCTTGGTTCTTTCGTTTGATATCAGATGTATATGCGACTCAAACGAAATCCGGTGGTCCCCGCGCCTGCGCGCTCATTAAGGGGACGCTGACCGCTGCAACGGCTGTGCGCGAGATCCACATGCTCTGCCACAGGGCAACCGGCTGCAGATCGGGCAAACCAACCGACATTTCGGCAAAAAACGCCATCGCATAGTCAGGACAAATCATGACGCCGCCGGTCGGCTGGCCATTCTCGTCCACGAGAATGTGAATCGGTCCCGTGCCGGTGCAGATCTCCATCGTGCCGACCGCAGGGGATTGCCCGCGCGCCGCTGCGAATTGCACACTTGTTACACCAATCAAAAGCGCAAGTGTCAGAACAGTGATATGTCGGAGCAACACCCTCATGGCGCCTAGATAAGGGCGGCACGCGCACCCACAAGGCGACAAAAGGAAACAGCCCCGCACAGCAAAACCATGCGAGGCTGTTTAAACTTTAAACCGAAAAGGATCAGGCCTGAGCGGCTTGTGCCTTGGCGATCTCTTTCTTGACCTTCAGCGCACTGGACGACAGCTCTGTGTCCTTGGCTTTCGCCAGGAACTTGTCGAGACCACCGCGGTGATCAACGCTGCGCAGCGCATGCGCAGAGATGCGCATCTTGATGCCGCGGCCCAGAGTTTCGGACTGCAGCGTCACGTCGTTCAGGTTCGGCAGGAAACGCCGACGTGTCTTGTTGTTGGCATGGCTGACATTGTTGCCAGTCATCGGGCCTTTACCGGTCAGTTCGCAAACACGCGACATGGGTTCATCCTCGTTTTATCAGAAGCGGAAGAGCGGGCTTCCACCAATATGAAAGGGCGCCGACTGGCAGCGCCCGGAATCTCGTTGGCTGTCCTTAGAGGGATGCGGGTAAGGCGTCAAGTAGGGCCTTGCCGGAAAACCGGGAGTCGACCCGAAGTTCAAGGTTTTTATGTCAAACCGCCGTCCCCGACCCAACGGGTTGGGGGCAGAGCCCCCAAACGGCTTGAATGGCCAAAGGTCATCCAAGCTCAAACCTGTGCGCCAAAGGCGCACATTCTGGTCACGCTACCGGAGAGATTCGCCCTTCAAGCTGGGACAGCACCTCGTCCGCTGCCTGACTCGGCGTCTTGGCCCCATCTTCCACCAACTGCCCCAAGGATCGGACCAGCCCTTTCATCGGCTCCCGTTCCAGCCGGGCCAGCAGCGACTGCTTCAGTTCTGCCTCAAACCAGAACCGCGCCTGTGCCGCGCGGCGGGCGGCGAAATGGCCATTATCGCGCCGCCATTGGGTCAGGTTCTGCATTTCCTCCCACGCGGTGGTCAGACCCGTATCCTCCAGCGCCGACACCGTCATCGCCTTGGGAAAGCCCTGCGGATCCTGAGGGCGTTTGCGCAGAAGGCGCAGCGCCCCGGCATAGTCAGCGCAGGTGCGAGTCGCCGTGGGTTTCAGATCGCCATCGGCCTTATTCACCAGGATGATGTCCGCCATCTCCATGATACCGCGCTTGACACCCTGCAATTCGTCGCCACCGGCCGGGGCCAGCAACAGCAGAAAGAGGTCGGACATTTCCGCGACCACGGTTTCGGACTGTCCCACGCCAACGGTTTCGATCAGCACCACGTCAAAGCCTGCCGCTTCGCACAGGTCAATCGCTTCGCGCGTGCGGCGAGCGACACCGCCCAGATGCGATTGCGACGGCGAAGGGCGAATAAAAGCACTTGGATCGCGCGACAGGCGCTCCATCCGGGTTTTGTCGCCAAGAATAGACCCGCCGGATCGTGCAGAACTTGGATCGACCGCCAAAACCGCCACCTTCAGTCCCTGCCCTGTCAGCATCAGGCCGAAGGTTTCGATGAATGTGGATTTACCCACGCCGGGCGTGCCCGACAAACCGATGCGCAAGGCTTCGCGCTCATGGCCCTTGAGCCTGTCGAACAGCGTCAGAGCATCGGTCCGGTGATCGGCGCGTCCACTTTCCACCAGTGTGATCGCCCGTGCCAGCGCGCGTCGTTCACCGGCAAGGATGCGGGTGGCCAGATCGTCAATGTCCATGCGCGGGGCTCCGTCTTGGTCTGGCGGCACATGTGCCATGGGCCGGGCAACCAAGTAAACCCGTCAGCCCAAGCCCCCGGGTCCGTGTTTGAGGATCACCGGTACGACCAGTTCCTCTTCGTCAATCAGGTGACGGTTGAGCATCGACTGAAAGCTGAGCAGGTCCGCTCGAAAACCGCCCGCCTCCATCTTGCCTTGGATCACCGCATTGGCCCCATCGGCAAAGCGATTGAGCAAGCCGTCCATCGCGTGGTGATCGGCATCCAGCAGCTCAAATCCTTTGTTCAGGATCGGCTCCCGCGTGGCCAACACAGGGAAATAATGGTGGTCCTCGATCTGGTGATGCCCGTGCAGGTTCTGCAGCAGCATAGACCCGTATCGCGATAGTTTTCCGGCGTGGATCTGCGCGTCAATCTTGCGATCCACTGCCTGTTCGGCATCGTCGATGAGGGCGGTCATCAACCGGCGAAACATCAGATGACGGTCCAGCCAGAACGCGACCAGACCCGCGAAATTGTTATGCTCGGGCCATGTCTCGCGCGGGAAATCCTGCAAGAGCACGCGCAGCGCGTCCGGCAAACCGTCGCGGGTGTCGAGTGTCAGAGTATCGTCCATGGCCACCTCCTGTTGTCGGGCAGGAGGTGCAGTGCGCGCGGCGAATGTCAATCAACGCAGAACATGAACCGAGCAATTTGCGTGGCGCACCACATGGGTCGCCGTAGACCCAAGCAGAAGCGTCTGCATGCCGGGCCGGTGCGAGGCAATGACGATCAGATCACTCTCCTGTTCCTCAGCATAGTCGAGGATGGACCGCCCGGAATGGCCGTCGATCACCACAGAATTTGCGCCGATGTCGGATGCAAGGCGCGCCATTTCCGTTTCGATCCCTTTGCGTGTGACGTTCAGGATGTCTGCCGAAATGTAGCTGATAGCGTAGCTTGGCACCGCCTCCACCACATGCAGCAACGTGATCCTGGCCCCGTCAGCCGAGAGCGTCTTGGCGATCTCCAAGACCTGCGATGTGCGGTCGTCCTCATTATCGAGCGCGATGGGTACGAGAATGTTCGAATACATGAACCCCTCCCTTTGTTCAGGATAGGGTCAGGTTAGCGCCACAAAACTGGACATTCTTTGATCCGCATCAGATTTGCGCCGAAGTTTGCAAACCTTACCTTCAGGTTTGCAAAGTCACGACACGTTGGGTTCGCCCTGAAGACCCAACAACTTGCGGAACCCTGTCCAATAGCCCGGAAGGCGTGGCGGTTCCTGCAAATGCGGCAACGCCTCATCCGCCCAGCGGGACATGCGGCGCTGGGTGAAATCGCGGCCCCACGCCAGGTAGGCTTCGGCATCATTGGGTCGCAGGCGGCAGGCCGACCCCACCAGACCCACCAGCGTTTCCGGGGCCGAGTACCATTCGTCCTGAATGCCCGTGACCTTGGTTTGCAGGAACGGCCCGACCCAGCGCATCAGCGCCTTGTCCGAGAACAGGAGCAGCATCTTGCCCATTTCCTCGCGGCTGTAATGGATCAGCGGCGGGAAGGTATCGAAGAACAGCGCACGGCCGTCGAGATAGGCGAAATTGCGGATCGACGGGTGAAAGCCGATGCGGGTGTCGAACTGGTCGGCGTTGTTCCAGAACGTGGCGATCACGTCGCCTGCCGCTTCCATCATCTGGAGCGTTTCATCGGTGCTGGCGATCTGCATCTGTGGGCGCATCATGCTGTCCGAGGGCAGCGCCTCTTGCACGATCACCGGGATGCGATTGCCGTCCATGTTGAGCAGGTGGAATTCGGTTTGCGGCAGGGCGACCCCAGCTGTGTTCAGCGCAGCGACGTAATCGTCGTGACATTGCGCCAGCCGGTCGAGAGCAGCCTGATCGCGCAACCCGCGATACACCTTGATCACCTTGTCCGAGAACGGGCCGGATGCAGGGCGGAACGGTGCGCAGAAATAACCCAACTTCGACACGGTCTGCCCGCGTGCGGCGCTATCGGCACGGATCACGGCTTTCAGGGCGTCGAGGTCGGTCATTGCGCAGGCTCCTTGGTCAGGTGCCCTGCCTTACCCGTTTGACAGCACCTGTGCCACCTCTGAGGTGAGCGCGTCAACTTCGGCCTGTGCCGGTGTCTTGCGGCCTTCGGCAGCACCACGCCCCTGCCCCAAGGCTTCGGCATAGATCACGCGGTTGGCCAGCGTCGCGTCGGCGATCCGTGCCATCAGCTTTTCTGCAGCTTTCGCCACATCGGTGCCAAGCCGGGTGTTCGGCCGTCCCCGGTTGAGGACAATCATCGCTTCCTTGTCCTCGCGCCGGGCGAGATCGAGCACGCCTTCAGTGGCCCAGAGGTCTACATGGCTGACACTGACAGGAACGACCACAAGATCGGCCACGCGCAAGGCGGGGCGCAGATCACTGTCGGCCTTAGGTGGCGTGTCGATGATGACGATGTCATGGTTTTCCAAGAGCTTTCGCACCTCGTAGGTGATGCCCCAAGCCGAAGAGGTGGCGAATTCCAGCGCGTCAACAGGACCAGCTTCGGTTTCCAGCCGTGTCATGAACCAGCGCCCCAAGCTGCCTTGCGGGTCAATGTCCACCAGCGCGACGCGTTTGCCTTGGCGCATGAAGCCGATGGCGAGATTGGCGGAAACGGTGGTCTTGCCAGAGCCGCCTTTTTGTTGCGCAACTGTGATGACGTGGCCGGGCATGGTCTGTTCCTTCGATTCGGGCCGAGGGTACAGGGTTATTGTGCAGGTGCAGCATAAAAATTGCCACAGCCCGTCAGGATACTAGGATCAGTTACATGAAATCACCCATTCGCCCCACCGATGACGATGCGCGTACGCTTGCTCGCAGCCTGATCGAAAGCGCTCGATTCGCTGGGTTGGCCTATACGGATAAGGCGGATGGATTGCCGATGATCAGCCGCGTGGCGCTGGTTGCTGGCCCGGAGGGCATGCCGCTCAGTCTGATGTCGGATCTCAGCCATCACAGCGCTGCGCTGCAGCATAACCCGCTTTGCGCGCTCTTGATCGGTGAGCCGAAGGGCAAGGGAGATCCGTTGACCCATCCGCGCCTGAGCCTTCGCGCGACGGCCCATTTCGTGCGCCATGGAGAGGCCGAGCGCGCAGATTTGGCAATAGCGTTCTTATCGAAGCAGCCGAAAGCCAAGCTTTACATCGGGTTTGCGGATTTCGCGCTGGTGCGGTTTACCCCGTTGGGCGCGCATCTGAACGGCGGCTTCGGCAAGGCGTATGTTCTGACAGCGGACGACCTTGCGGTGGCGATGCGGTGACGCATCGCAGCGTTCCATCGACGGATCGCGTCCTTATGCCGACAGTTCGGGCGCTTGCAGGATCTGCACCCCGGCGATGCGCCACTGCCCGTCTATCATCTCCATCCGGTAGTCGAGATAATGCAGGTTTCCTGCTGTATCCGTGAGAATCACAGTCTGATACAGACCGCCTGCGATGGCCCGTAGATCGCCAAAGGTCACATTTTCGGGGCGCCAGACCATTGGATAGCCCTGCTGGACCATCGCACCAAAATTTTCCGGCGTGCGGAAAATGTTGCGGATGTTCGGGGCGGCAAAGGTGAAGGCGGTGCCGAAATCGTCCTGCAGGAAAGCGTCGATCTGGCCTTGAATGGTGTTTTCGATGCCGGGTTCGGGCGCAAGAACCTCCTGCGCCCAAAGCGTGCCTGTCATCGAAAGGGCAAGGGTCAGTCCGGTGATGAATTTGCGCATGGGGTCACCTTTCGTTTCTGAATGAAAGGTAGCGCATTTCATGCGCCGGGCAAAATGCCCGTCCTAAGAAAGCTCCCCGGACAGCCCCTTCCCGATCAGGGCAACGGATTCATCGACACCGTAGAGAGCAACAAACCCGCCAAAACGCGGACCTTGGGATTGACCCAGCAGCACCTCGTAGAGCGCCTTGAACCAGTCGCGCAGCGGGTCGAACCCATGGTCTTTGCCAACCGCGAACACGATGGTTTGCAGGGTTTCGTCGTCATTCGGGCCATCATGCGCTGCAAGACGGGAGGCGAGATCCTCCATCGCGGCACGCTCTTTTTCATCTGGCGCACGAAAAGTCTTGGTGGGCTTCACGAAGTCTTCGTAATAGCGAACGGCAAACCCTGCCGCCTGATCCAGATCGGGATGGGTTTCCGGCGTTGCATCAGGCGCGTAGCGTTTGATGAAGGCCCACATCGTATCCTTGTCCTCGGCCCCGGCGGCAGAGGCGAGGTTCAGCAACATCGAGAACGGAACAACCATGTGCGACTGGGGTACATCACCGGAATGGATGTGCCAGACGGGGTTGTTGGCCTGCTGGGTCGCGTCCTGCGTCGGGTAAGCGCGCAGTTGCTGGTGGTACTCATCGACCGCCTTTGGGATCACGTCAAAATGCATCCGTTTGGCCGTCTTCGGCTTGAGATACATGAAGTACGACAGCGATTCCGAGCTGGCGTAGGTCAGCCATTCATCAATGGACACGCCATTGCCGGTGGTCTTGGAAATCTTGTGACCGTCTGCATCAAGGAACAGTTCATAGGTGAAATGCTCAGGCTTCTTGCCGCCAAGGATCTCGCAAATGCGGTCATAGATCGGCGTATTGGTGCTGTGATCCTTGCCGTACATCTCAAAATCGACATCGAGCGCCGCCCAGCGCGCGCCGAAATCGGGCTTCCACTGAAGTTTGACGTTGCCGCCCGTGACTGGAAGCGTGATCTCGCGCCCGTCCTCGTCGTCAAAGGTGATCTCGCCACGTGCGGCATCGACGTTCTTCATCGGAACATAGAGCACGCGACCCGTGTCGGGGTGGATCGGCAGGAAGATCGAATAAGTCTCGCGCCGTTCATCGCGCAAAGACTTGAGCATCACTTCCATAACCGCGTCATACCGTTCAGCCGCACGCAGAAGCACCTCGTCGAACTTGCCCGAGCGGTAGAATTCGGTCGACGAAATGAATTCGTATTCGAACCCGAACGTATCCAGAAAACGGTTCAGCATCGCATTGTTATGCGCGCCAAAGCTGTCATGGGTGCCAAACGGGTCCGGCACATCGGTCAGCGGGCGTTGCAAGTGTTCGCGCAGCATCTCGGGATTGGGCACATTGCCCGGCACCTTGCGCATGCCGTCCAGATCGTCGGAAAAGCAGATCAGCTTGGTCGGGATGTCCGAAATCACCTCGAACGCGCGGCGGATCATGGTGGTGCGCGCCACTTCGCCAAAGGTGCCGATATGCGGCAGGCCGGACGGGCCATAGCCCGTCTCGAAGAGAACATAGCCCTTTTCTGGCGGCTTTTTCTCGTAGCGTTTGAGCAGCCGGCGCGCCTCTTCAAAGGGCCAGGCCTTTGAGGTCATTGCAGCTTCGCGCAGATCGGACATTGCTCTGTTACTCCGGATGGTCGCCGCACGGGATTGTGCGTGTGTTCAAAAAGCACTCCCTATTGCGGGGGCGGGGGCGGGTCAATAAGTTGGGTATCAAACACTCACACCAGAAAGCGATACGCCGTGTCAGACATCGACCCCCACCCCCTCAGCCCGCAGGATTGTCTTGTCGCGCTCATGATCGCGGTTTCTGCCTCCGATGAAAGCATACGGACGGCCGAGTTGGTGAAGATCCAGACGGCGGTCAACAACCTGCCGATCTTTGCCGATTATGATGAGGCACGCATTCCAGAAATGTCCGGGCTGGTCTTTGAACTGTTCGAGCAAGAAGACGGGCTGGACGCCTTGTTCGGCCTGATCCGCGATAACCTGCCGGAACGCCTGTTCGAAACCGCCTATGCCTTGGCCTGCGATGTGGCGGCAGCCGACGGCACGCTGCGCGAGGCGGAACTGCGGCTGCTGGAAGAAATCCGCTATGAACTGGCGCTTGATCGCCTGCACGCGGCCGCGATCGAGCGCGGCGCACGGGCGCGTCACCTGAGTGAATGATTAGGCGTCGCGTTTGGGCGGGATCGAATAAGTCAATGTGGCTCGGGCCACTGGACTGGATTGCCCGTCGGAATAAAGCAGCACGTCTGTCACGCTAAGGGCGCGCCCAAGTTTCAGAACTTTGGCGTGCGCTATGACATCAGCACCAGCTACGGGTTTGCGCATGAAATCGATGGAGCAATTGGTGGTGACTGCCAACGCCTCTTTTCCGATGCGCGACATTGTGGCGACATAGGCGGCGACATCGGCAAGGCTGAACATGGCGGGGCCGGACACGGTGCCCCCGGGGCGCAGGTGTTGTTCGCCTGCATGAAGACGCATCACCAACAGGTCTTCATCCAGGTGGTCGATCCCGAAAATGCCTTTGACCTGTGGGAACACCTCGTCCAAGAACGCTTCCATCTCATCTGCCGGAACTTTGAGCGCCATGCTTTCCTCCGCTGCTCTGAACCGATAGAGTTGCGCCAAGTCACTGGGAGGACAAGATGAAAATCCTGGAACGTCGCGACACGGATGCGGTTTGCCATTTACACCTAAATGCACCAGAGCGCCTGAACGCGCTTTCGGACGAAATGCTGGCCGCGCTGCAAGAGCAGATCGACGCGCTGCATGACGACACATCTGTGCGGGTGGTCGTGATCTCGGGCGCTGGCAAGGCGTTCTGCGCCGGGCATGACCTCAAGCAGATGACGGCGGGGCGTCAGGCCGAAGATGGCGGCAAGGCGTATTTCAAGGATTTGTTCGACCGCTGTGCGCGCGTGATGACGGGTGTGCAGCGTCTGCCGCAGCCGGTGATCGCGCAGGTGCATGGGATTGCCACGGCGGCCGGGTGTCAGTTGGTTGCGTCCTGCGACATGGCAATCGCCGCCGAAGGCACGCGGTTCGGGGTCAATGGCGTAAACATCGGACTGTTTTGTTCAACACCGATGGTGGCGCTGTCCCGCAATATCCCTAGAAAGCAAGCATTCGAGATGCTGGTCACAGGCCAGTTCATCGACGCCCACCGTGCCGAAGCGTTGGGATTGGTGAACAAGGTCGTGCCCGCGGATGACTTGGCCGTGTCAACGCAAGACATGGCGCAGCTGGTTGCCAGCAAGCTGGGTGCAGCGGTGAAGATCGGCAAGCACGCGTTCTATGAACAGGTACAGATGGGCCTTGATGACGCCTATGCCTATACCGGACAGGTGATGGTCGAGAACATGCTCTACCGTGACACCGAAGAAGGGATCGCCGCGTTTCTGGAAAAGCGCCCCCCTGACTGGTCACAATAGTCTTGCCCCACAACAGGTTCCACCTTCGGCCCGGCATGCGCGTGGGCCTTCTTGGCGGGTCGTTCGATCCGGCGCATGAAGGACATGTCCATCTCACGCGGGTGGCGCTGCGTCGGTTTGCGTTGGATCGGGTGATCTGGCTGGTCTCGCCGGGAAATCCTCTTAAGGCACGTGGTCCAGCCGCGCTCGACGCGCGCGTGGCACGGGCGCAAGAGATCATGCGCGATCCGCGTGTGATCGTCAGTGATTTCGAAGCTCAGATCGGAACCGCATACACGGCCGAGACCATTAACACACTCAAATCAGCCTACCCCGGTGTGCGGTTTGTCTGGCTGATGGGGGCGGACAATCTGCATCAGTTTCACCGCTGGCAGCGATGGGAAGACATATTCCGGGCGGTTCCCGTCGGGGTACTGGCCCGCCCGGGTTGGCGACAAGCGGGTCTGAATTCCCGCACAGCCCGCAAGTATCAACATATGCGCCTGCCCGGCCGGTCTTCGAAAATGCTGGCGGATCAGCCTGCCCCGGCATGGTGTTTCGTCAATATGCCGATGGTGCAGATCAGTTCGACAGAACTGAGAGCAAAGGGCATTTGGGGGGCCGAGCCCTGAGAGCGATTCAGACAGACATGATGCCACAGCTGAATACCTTGCTCCTCACCAAAGCGTGTTCTTGTCACTTGGCGATGAGTGAGGTTACATCCGCGACATGACACGGGAGGTTTCACGTCGCGCGGTCTTGAGCGGTCTGGCTTCGGCCATGGTCGCCCCGTCCGCATTTGCACAATCCGCATTTGCCCCGGCCACGTCACTGCGCCCCGCGGCGCGGGCCGAGAACATTCTGAAATCGTATCTTCCGCCGTTGAGCGACCTGATCAATCAGGCCGATCTTGCGGGCAAGGTCAGTGTACAGGTGGCGGATGTCAAAACCGGATTGGTGCTCGAATCGCACAATCCCTTGCGCGCCTTACCTCCGGCCAGCGTGGCCAAGGCGATCACCGCGTGTTACGCGCTGGATGTACTGGGTCCGGGGTATCACTTTGAGACCCGTGTTCTGGCAACGGCGCCGGTGACGAATGGCCGGATCAATGGCGACCTAATTCTTGCCGGAGGGGGTGACCCGACGCTGGACACCGACGCGATTGCCGCGATTGCCAGGCGCCTGCGTGAAGAGGCAGGCGTGACCGAAGTCACGGGCCGGTTCCTTGTATGGGGCGGCGCGTTGCCTGCGCTGAACGGGATCGACAGTGAACAGCCGTCTCAGGTGGGGTACAATCCGGGGATCTCCGGACTGAACCTGAATTTCAACCGCGTACATTTTGAATGGCAGCGTGCCGGCAACGGGTACAATGTGACCATGGACGCGCGCTCTGCCACGCTGCGGCCGGAAGTGCGGGCTGCGCGCATGCGCGTCGAAGGCCGGAACCATCCGATCTACACCTACAAGGACGGTGGGGCATTCGATGATTGGACCGTGGCACGCGGGGCCTTGGGGCGCAACGGCGCACGCTGGCTGCCTGTGCGCAAACCTGCCCGGTATGCCGCCGAAGTGTTCCAGATTCTGGCGCGGTCCAACGGCATTGTCCTGAAAACGCCGGAACTGATCGACACGGTGCCTACCGGAACCACGGCTATTGTCGTTCATCAAAGCGCGCCACTGCGCATCATTCTGCGCGACATGCTGAAATTCTCGACCAACATCACAGCGGAATGTGTCGGGCTCACGGCCACTGCCGCGCGCAGTGGAACCGTGGCCTCGCTCAAGGCATCTGCGGACGAGATGAATGCATGGGCCCAAGACAGGCTGGGCATGACATCTGTCGCGCTCGAAGACCATTCAGGCCTGGGCGATGACAGCCGCGTTACCGCGCGTGACATGGTGAAGGCGTTGATCTCTGCAAGAAAAGCAATGGGAATCAAGGCACTGCTCAAAGAGCACCCGCTGAGGGACGAGGACCGTAAGATACTCGAAAACCACCCTGTCAGTGTGCATGCAAAAACAGGAACGTTGAATTTCGTCAGTGGCCTTGGCGGCTTCATCGACCTGCCTGACGGGACCGAACTGGCGTTTGCGACCTTTTCTGCCGACCTACCAACCCGCGATTCCCTCACCCGGGAGCAGCGCGAAAGCCCGCCCGGGGGACGCACCTATGCGGTTGCCGCGCGCAAACTGCAACAAAGGCTGCTGGCACGATGGGGCGTCTTGTATAGCGGATGATCCCGCTGGACAAAAAAGGGGCGCAAAGCCGGTCTTTGCGCCCCCAGAGGTCTGTCTGACGCAGGGATTTACATCAGCCAGAACTTACGGTTGGCCTCCTTTTGGGCGGCCAACCGATCGACTCCGATGTCCTGAAGCAGGTGATCATCAAGATGTTTGAGATGCAGCCGCGTGCGGCGGCGTTCGGACCACACCGTAACGGTCACTGCAACGCGCAGCGCGACGACGGCCAGCGGGGACAGCTTGGACTGTCCGCCAAGATAGGCGATCTGCGGGGCGTGAGTTGCGTGTGCCATGGGTGTACTCCTCAAATGTATCGACACAATCTTGATATATCGCAGCAAGTGTATTGCCATAACGATACAAAAATGGATACATTCGAGTCATGTAACGCTCCAGAGAAAGATTGTGTCGGATACAATTTCGCCAGACAAGATTGTGGCATTGCCGCAACCTGCCGCCGGTCCCAAGTACAAACGGGTGGCGGATACGATCCAAACCGCAATCCGCTCGGGAGATTTGCGCGCTGGTGACAAGTTGCCTCCGGTGCGCGAACTGGCTTGGTCGCTTGGGATCACACCCGGAACGGTCGCACGGGCCTATACCTTGCTCACCGATGCCGGTCACGCGGTGGCCGAAGTGGGGCGCGGGACATTTGTCGCCAATCGGACAACGCGGGTCACACGCCCCGTGCGCGAATACGTCACTGTCCCTGTGCAGGACGGAAAGCTGTCATTGTTCAGCCCGCAACTGCCGGATCTTGGACAGGTCTCGCTGATTCAGAATGCGTTTGCACGGATCGGAGAAACCGCCCCCGAACGCCTGCTGCATTACCCGACCCGCGAAGCCTACCGTCCTTTGCGCGAAGCAGCGGTCTATTGGTTACGCAGTATCCCGTTGGGCAGCATCGATGAATCCGATGTTGTGATCGTTCATGGCGCCCAAAACGGGCTGAGCGTGATTTTGCAGACCATACTTCACGGGCCAAGGCCAACGGTTCTTGTCGAGGACATGGCCTATCCCGGCTTTCGTCGCACGGCTGATCTGTTGCGGGCCGATGTGGTCGGTGTTCCCAGCGACGAGCATGGCCTGCTGCCCGATGCACTGTCCGAGATCGCCCGCACGACACGCGCGCAGGTGCTTTGCACCTCGCCGGACGTGCATAATCCGACGCTTGCCTGCACACCTTCGGAGCGGCGCAAGGCAATCGCAGAAGTCTGCCGCACTCAGGACATACAGATCATCGAGGACAATTGTTACCGCCGCACCGACATCACAGCACCGAGCTACCGCATCCTCGCGCCTGAACGCGCATGGCACCTGACGTCGATCTCGAAATTGCTGACCCCCGCTCTGCGGATCGGCTTTGCGACTGCGCCGCGTGGACGCGGGCCGGAGTTGCGACAGATCGCGGAACACGGTTTTTTCGGCATCGCACAACCTTTGGCCGAAGTGGCAGAGCGCATCCTGACCGCGCCTGAAACCGATGAGATCATGGTCGCGATCCGCGAGCGCATGGCTGAATACGTGCGGGTGGCAGTGAACGCATTGGGCACCTACCGTTTGACATGGCACGAGGATGTGCCGTTCCTGTGGCTCCCGCTACCTCAGGGTTGGAGGGCCGCCGCCTTCTGTCGGGCCGCAGAGGCGCGCGGCATTCAGATCCGTTCAGCCGATGAATTTGCTTTGCGGGATGGACGCGCACCACATGCGGTTCGAATAGCCGTGAACGCGCAAGTGCCCCTACAGGTGTTCGAAAATGCCATGCTTCAACTCAGAGATCTCCTCGGGCATCCGCCTGAGCAGATAAGTGTCTGATTTTCCGCTGGAATGACCAAAAAACGGTCGCCTGCCCTCAAATCGAACGCTAGGCTTGCAGGGCGACTCACCTACCATGGAACGTAAATGGGTTTGGAAATCAGCTTGGCCTTCGTTGAGACGCGGCCAGATCTCGACGAATTGTCTGACATTCTGACAGAATACTACGCCCAGATTCTCGAACGTCTGATGGCGGTAGGGGGACCGAGCCTGTCGGTTGAAGACCATGTGCAATCCAGCCTTGACGTGATCGACGATTTCCTGCCTCCGACAGGCGGCGTTTTGCTGGCGCGCGACAGTTCGGGGTATTTGCTGGGATGTGGCTTTGTCCGCATGATCGACGATCACCGCGCGGAATTGAAACGCTTGTTTGTCCGCGATATCGCACGTGGCTACGGTCTGGGGCGTCGGATGATCGAAATGCGGATTGAAAAAGCCCGCGACATGGGCGCTACGACAATCCTTGCCGATACGGTGCGCGGCAACAGTTCAATGCTGGCTCTTTATGACCGTTTGGGGTTCAGCGAAACGCCGCGATATGACGGCACTGCAAACCCTGCCGCGTTCGAAAAGTACCTCGTCTATCGCAAGTTGGAACTGGCGGAGGCCTGAAACCTTCAAAAGTGTGGGGTATAGTAATACCTTATTTTTAACCTATTGTTTTTGAATATTTAATTGAGACAAACGTCGCTTGACTGGGATTTGGCAATCCTTATAACCCGCGCATCGGAATACACGGGGTGCCTGCACCCTGCCTTACCAATCCAACGTCAGGGACATCCCACGATGAAAACCTTTTCTGCAACACCGGCAGACATCGACAAGAAATGGATCCTGATCGACGCTGAAGGCGTCGTTCTGGGCCGTCTTGCTGCGATCGTCGCCACCCGCCTGCGCGGCAAGCACAAGCCGTCCTTCACTCCGCATATGGACATGGGTGACAATGTCATCGTGATTAATGCGGACAAAATCCAGATGACCGGTAACAAGCGCAACGAGAATTTCTACTGGCACACCGGCTATCCGGGCGGCATCAAATCCCGCACGAAGCAGCAGATTCTCGAGGGTGCACACCCCGAGCGCGTCGTCCAGAAAGCAGTTCAGCGTATGCTTCCGGGCAACCGCCTGTCCCGCAAGGTGATGACCAACCTGCGCGTCTATGCTGGCACCGAGCACCCGCACGAGGCCCAGAGCCCCGAAGTGCTGGATGTGAAATCCATGAACTCCAAAAACACCCGGACGGCGAAATAATGGCTGAGCAACTCAATTCTCTCGAAGAGCTGAACACCGCCGCAGGCCTTGATGCCGCGCCGGAAGTGGTTGAAACCCCGCGTGAGCCGCAGCGTGATGCGCTGGGTCGTTCCTATGCGACCGGCAAGCGGAAAGATGCGGTCGCCCGCGTCTGGATCAAGCCGGGCTCCGGCAAGGTCAGCGTGAACGGCAAGGAAATGAACGCCTATTTCGCGCGCCCAGTTCTGCAGATGATCCTACGCCAGCCGTTCGACGTCGCCGGCGTTGCCGACCAGTTCGACGTGATGGCCACCGTCAAGGGCGGCGGTCTCTCGGGTCAGGCCGGTGCGGTCAAGCACGGCATCTCCAAGGCGCTGCAGCTGTACGATCCGAACCTGCGTTCGGCGCTCAAAGCTGCCGGCTTCCTCACACGCGACAGCCGCGTTGTGGAACGTAAGAAGTTCGGTAAGCGCAAGGCGCGTCGGAGCTTCCAGTTCTCCAAGCGTTAATCTACGCTTCCAGAATATCGAAAAGGCCGCCTTTCGGGGCGGCCTTTTTGTTTGTGCTATGTGGTCTGGTGGGGATGCCGGGCTGACGCCCGGCCTACGCCATCGGCTTGATCAGAGTGATCGCGCGTCGCGGAACGACAGCAACCGGCGCGAACCTTCGTCCCAGAGGTGCAGCCGCGCGTTGGCAAAGCTTTCGCGGATTGTCATGCGGTTGTGATCCGCCAGATTGGCGTGATCACGGACCACTTCGGGCAGCCGGTAGAACGGAATGCGACTGTAGAGGTGATGCACATGGTGGATGCCGATATTGCCACTGAGCCACTGAAGCACCTTGGGCAACACGTAATATGAACTTCCATGCAGCGCCGCATCGTGAAGCTGCCATTCTTCGTCGCCGTCCCATGAGGTGGTCTCGAACTGGTGCTGCACATAGAAAAGCCACACGCCCGCCGTCGCCGCCAACAGCGTGGACGGCAAGAAGATCAGCAGGATGGGCATCAACCCCCCGAAATAGAGCATGATCAGAAGGCCGGTCAGAATGGCGGCATTCGTCCCCATTGCACTGGCCCAGTAGCGGACGCTGGACATCAGGCCCAGCGGAATGCGGTTTTGCAGAAGGAACAGATATCCCGGCCCCAATCCGAACAGGATAACTGGGTGACGATACACGCGGTACATCAGTTTGCTCCACCCAGACAGCGCCTTGTATTCGGCAACCGTCATGGTGTGTACGTCACCGATTCCCCGCCGTTCGAGGTTGCCATGCGAGCTGTGATGGATCGAATGTGTACGCCGCCAGACATCGTAGGGTGTCAGCGTCAGAACGCCCAGAATTCGTCCCAACCAATCGCTGAGCGTGCGGTTGTTGTAGAACGATCCATGGCCGCAATCATGCTGGATGATGAACAGGCGCAGCAAAAAGGCTGCGTTGACGCAGGACAGCGCCAAAGTGAGCCAGTAGCTGACACCCATGGCCCACCATGCCGCGGCCCAAAGGGCCACGAACGGGCCAAGAGTTACGGCGAGTTCGAAAGAGCTGCGCATCGCATCGGGTTCGCGGTATTTGGCGAGAACTTTCACCCAGTCTTTTGCGGAGGTCGTCGCGGGCGTATGCCCGCTGATTGTAAACTGCTCGGACATAAGCCTGCTTTTTTCGTTTGCGTTGCAGCGTTCTACCCGATGCGATGCAATCCGCCTACTTATCTTTCACCTCCAAATGCAGATCCGAGGCATTTTGCCACTGTCACGCCTTGTCGGCATCCTTGTGCGGCGCCTGAGGTGTAAACGCACAGCGTTCGGGCTTAATGTCGATCAATGGTGTTTTGTCCAGACAGTCCAATCCCTTGACGATCAGTGTCGGACCCTCCTGCCGGATCAGCCGCACACGGGACAAGCCGATCGGGTTTGGTCGCACAGGAGACCGCAAAGCAAAGGTGCCCGTGGTTGTGCCGTTACTTTTCGGGCTTTGCAGCACGAGATCGCGGCGCGACATATGCAGCCAATACAGGACATCAAGGTATTCGAACGCGGTGATCCCCTTCAAGGCGGCAGCCCATTCGGGGAGCAGCTCGAGCCGGCAGTCCGGCCCTTCCAGTTTTCCCTGACGGGGGCACAGATCTCGGGTTGTGAAGGGCGTTCGAATCGTGCCGATGAACTGAACAAAGGCATCTTGGGCCTGCGGTGCATCAAGAACCGCCTCTCCGTCGCGCATGTCGCTGGTCTTTTTCACGGTCATGTCCTCC
Organism: Marivita cryptomonadis; assembly: GCF_002115725.1. Taxonomy (GTDB): domain Bacteria; phylum Pseudomonadota; class Alphaproteobacteria; order Rhodobacterales; family Rhodobacteraceae; genus Marivita; species Marivita cryptomonadis. The sequence goes on along the minus strand of NZ_JFKD01000015.1, from coordinate 28,611 downwards.
TGCCTGCAAGACTACGCGGCAACATTGCCAAGATCAGCACAAATCTCCAATCGGGAACGCGACAACACCCGGTTTGTCTGACTTGCCGCCCGGACGACTGTAGGACATAGTCGCGACGCTATGACGACCACAGATCCATCCTCTGCAGAGCGCTACCTGACCGTGCCGGAATTGGCCGCACTTTTGCGGATCAAGGAACGCAAGGTCTATGATCTTGCGGCAACAGGAGCGGTGCCCTGTTCCAAGGTCACCGGCAAGTTGCTGTTTCCAGAGCAAGCTGTTCGGCGCTGGCTGGAACGTGGCCAGACCGGGTCGGCGCAAACACAGTCAGCGCGTCGGGTGGTGTTTCTGGGCAGCCATGATCCGTTGCTGGACTGGGCTTTGCGGCAATCAGAATGCGGAATTGCCACTTTCTTTGATGGGTCCCAAGACGGTTTGGACCGGTTCGCCGCACGCGAGGGTATCGCTGCCGGGTTGCACATGTTCGATGCTGCGTCCGCTTCCTGGAACATCGCGGCGGTGAACGCAGCAATGCCAGGAGCCTCGGCGGTGTTGCTGGGGTTTGCCAAACGCAGACGCGGTCTGGTGATCAAGTCCGACCTGATGGCAGATATCGGAGGTCTTGCAGATCTTGCGGGGCGGACGATGACACCAAGGCAGGTCGGCGCGGGAACCCGGACGCTTTTTGATCACCTGCTGCGCGAAGCGGACATTCTACCCGACACGGTCCATATGCGTCCCGTCGCGCGAAGCGAGGCAGACGCGGTGCTGGATGTGGCGACCGGAACAGCAGACGCCACTTTCGGCCTTGAGGCCCTGGCGGCACAGCACAATCTGGGATTCGTTCCGTTGATCGAGGAACACTTCGATCTGCTGGTCTGCCGCCGCGCGTATTTCGACCAACCCATGCAACGTTTCGTCAGCTTTCTTTCGTCGACCGAGTTCAGGACACATGCCGCGGCTTTGAAAGGCTACGATGTTTCCAAGGCCGGAACGGTTCGTTGGAATGGATAAGGAACAAGACCAGCGCGCAAGTGGTGGACGCTGACGCCCACGCGGCTTAGGTTCGACCGCAACCAAGGATGCCCGGATGACTGACGCAACCCCGTATCAGGTGCTTGCCCGCAAGTATCGCCCCGAAACCTTTGCCGATCTTGTCGGGCAAGAGGCGATGGTGCGCACGCTCAAGAACGCGTTTGCCGCCGATCGCATCGCGCAGGCCTTTGTGATGACGGGGATTCGGGGCATCGGCAAAACCACCACCGCGCGGATCATCGCCAAGGGGCTGAACTGCATCGGGCCGGATGGCACCGGCGGGCCGACGACCGATCCCTGTGGCCAGTGCGAACATTGCGTGGCGATCATGGAAGGCCGTCATGTCGACGTGATGGAGATGGACGCTGCCTCGCGCACCGGGGTGGGCGACATTCGAGAAATCATCGACTCCGTGCATTACCGGGCAGCCTCTGCACGCTACAAGATCTACATCATCGACGAAGTGCACATGCTGTCGACCAGCGCCTTCAACGCACTGCTCAAGACGCTTGAGGAACCGCCCGCGCATGTGAAGTTCATCTTTGCCACAACCGAGATCCGCAAGGTGCCGGTCACGGTGCTATCGCGCTGCCAGCGGTTTGATCTGCGGCGGATCGAACCCGAGATGATGATTGCCCTGCTGCGCAAGATCGCCACGCGCGAAGGCGCCGAGATCACGGATGATGCGCTCGCTTTGATCACACGTGCAGCCGAAGGGTCGGCACGCGACGCGACCTCGCTTCTGGATCAGGCGATCAGCCATGGCGCGGGGGAAACCACCGCTGAACAGGTGCGCGCGATGCTGGGTCTGGCCGACCGGGGCCGCGTGCTCGACCTCTTTGACATGGTGATGAAGGGCGATGCGGCAGGCGCGTTGACCGAACTGAGCGCGCAATATGCCGACGGGGCCGATCCGATGGCGGTGCTGCGCGATCTGGCGGAAATCACGCATTGGATTTCCGTGGTCAAGATCACGCCCGAAGCCGCCGAAGACCCGACGATCAGCCCGGATGAACGCCAGCGCGGACAGGATTTTGCCCATGCGCTGGGGATGCGGCCTCTGACGCGGTTGTGGCAGATGCTGCTCAAGGCGCTGGACGAAGTGGCACAGGCGCCCAACGCGATGATGGCGGCGGAAATGGCGATCATCCGCATGACTCATGTGTCCGAATTGCCCAGCCCCGAGGATTTGGTGAAGCGCCTGCAGGACACCCCGCCTCCGCCGCCGCCGTCCGGTGGTGGAATGCACTCGGGTGGTGGCGCGCGCGCGCAGGCGATGGGCACCCCTGCCCCGACACATGGCGCATCCTCTGGCCCGCATGCGTCTTACGGCGGTGCTGCAGTGGCCGTTGCCGTGGATCAGGCGTTGGCCCGGTATCCGAGCTTTGAGCATGTGATCGAGCTGATCCGGTCCAACCGCGATGTAAAGCTGCTGGTCGAGGTCGAGGGCTGCGTCCGGCTGGCTGCCTATCAGCCCGGTCGGATCGAATTCACGCCCACCGACAACGCGCCCGGCGATCTGGCGCAACGGCTTGGCGGTGCGCTGCAACGTTGGACTGGCAACCGCTGGGCGGTGACGCTGGTCAACGGATCGGACGCGCCGACCATCGTGGAAACCCGCGACGCCGCCGAAAACGCAATCAAGGCGCAGGCGGCGGCACATCCTCTGGTCAAGGCTGTACTCGACACCTTTCCCGGTGCTGTAATCGAAGAGGTGCGCACACCCGACCAATTGGCCGCCGTGGCCGAAGCCGAAGCATTGCCCGAAGTGGAAGACGAATGGGACCCGTTCGAGGAGGAGTGATCCTGTCGCTCCTGCCGGGAATGGCATGGGCGCAGGATTGCACGGTGCAGCGCCCCGGATGGGATGGCGCGCCAGTAAGCGCCGTGCAGGAAGCGGTGTTTCTGGCTTCTTCGCCTGCTGCGTTGGTTTTGCTTCTGGGCACCGCGGTCGCGATCCGCTTCAAAAGCCAATGGGGATCACTTGCTGTGGTTCTGGGTTGGACAGCCTTTGTCACCTTCCTGACGATGCTAGCCCCGGCCTCGCGGGAATTGGCGATGGCGGAAGGCTGCGTCGGGTCACCCGCCTTGTTCATCGGCATCATCGCTGCAATATGTGTAGGGACGATTTTTTACACCGCGCCACCGATCAAGGGGCGCTGACCTACGGAGAAAAACATGTTCAAGGGTTTGGGCCAAATGGGCGACATGGCCAAGATGATGAAGGCCGCGCAGGAAATGCAGGGCAAGATGGCCCAGATGCAGGAAGACCTTGCATCCCTGACCGTGACCGGCGAATCCGGCGCAGGTCTGGTCAAGGCGACGGCAACAGCCAAAGGCGAATTGACCGGGCTGGATATTGACCCGTCGATCTTCAACGGCGACGACAAGGAAGTGGTCGAAGACCTGATCCTTGCCGCGATCAAGGATGCGCAGCAGAAGGCGCAGGCCAAGGCACAGGAAGAAATGTCCAAGCTGACCGAAGGTTTGGGTCTACCGCCGGGGATGAACCTGCCGTTCTGACGGTGCACTTCAACGCCCGGAGATGACAGTGATTTGATGCGTGACGGCGGCGACATAGAAGCGCTCATTGCGATGATGGCGCGCCTGCCGGGGCTTGGCCCCCGGTCGGCTCGCCGCGCCGTTCTGCATATGATCCGCAAGCGCGGACTCTTGATGGGGCCGTTGGCCGAGTTGATGACACGCGTCGCTCGAGACGCGCGCGAATGCCTGAATTGCGGCAATATCGGTACGCAAGACATCTGCGACATCTGTCAGGACAACCAGCGCAACAACGGTTTGCTCTGCGTGGTCGAAGATGTGTCAGACCTCTGGGCGATGGAACGGGCTGGCGTGTTCAAAGGCCGCTATCACGTTCTTGGCGGCACCCTGTCGGCGCTGGATCAGATCGGTCCGGACGAGCTGCGCATTCCCAAGCTGTCGGCCCGTGTGGACAGCGAAGAGATCACCGAAGTGATCCTCGCTCTGAATGCCACGATCGACGGCCAGACGACGGCGCATTACATCGCCGATCAGTTGGACGGGCGTGTCGCGCTGACCTCATTGGCGCAGGGTGTGCCGATTGGGGGAGAGCTGGATTACCTCGACGAAGGTACGATCACGGCCGCCATGAACGCGCGCAAGCCGATTTAGGCCAGGCCTTCCGCTCTGCTGCACACCACACGGCTAAAATTCTCGCTTCGACACAGCGCTTACGGCAAGACTGCGTCCATGCCGATGCGCATTCAGGAGAGTACTATGGACATTGAAAAGACGGAACACGGCACCCTTGAACACTGGACGCCATCCGAAGTGGCAGCCGCTTTCAGCGAAGACAGGATCGTCTTGATCGACGTGCGCACGCCGCAGGAATTTGCGCTTGAGCGGATCAACGGAGCGCTGCTGGCCCCGATGCAAGCTTTCCAGCCGAACCATATGCCGGACCAGTCCAAGAAACAGATCGTGTTTCACTGTGGATCAGGTGTCCGCTCGGCTCGGGTGGCCAAGCTGTGCCTTGCGGCCGGGGAAGACCGGATCGCCCATATGGCAGGTGGGTTCGCGGCATGGAAGGACGATGGCCAGACATATATGGGAACCGACATGGCGACTGGTGCCCCAAAGGAAATGCGAAAGACATCGTAGTTCAAGAAAAAGCCCGGCACCGCAACGCGGGCCAGGCTTTCAATCTGTCGCACCGGACGATCTTAGCGACGGTGATCGTCGTCCTCATCCTCATCGTCATCATCATGCGTGCCGTCTGGCAGGTTAAAGAAGCTGTCGGCATCGGCGTAATCTTCGCGACCGCCAGATTCTTCGCTATCGGACGATGAGCCACTGAGGCTGAAGGTCTCGAGACCTTCAATCGCGCTCGGCAGACGCGGTTCAGCGTCCATCTCCAGGCTCTGTTCTGTGGACACCAGCTTGCGGCGTTCGTCGTCGGTCATCACCGCTTCTTGCTTTTTCGCAGCTTTGGCAACAGCCGCATCCAATTCGGACTGTTTGCACAGTCCAAGTGCCACCGGGTCGATCGGCTGGATGTTGTTAATGTTCCAGTGCGTGCGCTCACGGATCGCCTGAATGGTGGGCTTGGTGGTGCCGACCAGCTTGGAAATCTGACCGTCGCTGAGTTCCGGGTGGAACTTGACCAGCCACAAGATCGACGCTGGGCGATCCTGACGCTTGGACAGCGGTGTATAGCGCGGGCCACGCCTCTTTTCTTCGCCTTGGGCGGCCGCATAAATCTTGAGCGTGAGCTTGCGCATCGGGTCGGCTTCGCCCTTCTTGATCTCGTCGGTATCAAGTTGGTTATTGGCGATGGGATCGAACCCTTTGACACCGGCAGCCACATCACCGTCAGCGATGCCCTGTACCTCAAGTTCATGCATGCCGGTGAAATCGGCGATCTGCTTGAAGGTCAGTGTCGTGTTATCCACCAGCCAGACAGCGGTGGCTTTTGCCATGATCGGTTTACCCATCTCGCGTCTCCTTACGCAAAGCTTTTTCGGTCTCTCGGAGCGGGTCCAAGAGGTCCCGGTTTGCCGGGACGGTTTCCATTGTCAGGGAACTTGGCGGCCTTATAGTCGCGCAGAGGCAAAGAGGGAAGAGGCAATGCGGGTTTTGGTGCTGGCCTTGGCAGGGCTGATCACGGCGTCGATGGCATGGGCGAAAGGCGAACGCTCTGGAGTGTTCGATTATTACGTCATGTCGCTCAGCTGGTCACCCACTTGGTGTGCCATCGAAGGCGATGCGCGTCAGTCGCCTCAATGCGATGCGAATGCTGATTTCGGCTGGGTCTTGCACGGACTCTGGCCACAGTATCATCGCGGCTGGCCGTCCTATTGCCCGACCGTCGAACGCAACCCATCGCGGGCCATGACCAATGATATGGCGGATATCATGGGCACGTCCGGTCTGGCGTGGCACCAGTGGAACAAACACGGGGTGTGCACAGGGTTGTCCGCCCCCGGGTACTACGATCTTTCGCGCCAAGCATACGACGCAATTGTCCGTCCCCCAGTGTTCCGCCAGTTGGATAAGGCGGTCAGGCTCCCGGCCAAATTGGTCGAGGAGGCATTCATCAAGGCCAACCCGCAGCTTGCGCCGGACATGATCACGATCACCTGCAAGGATGGGCGGATTCAGGAAGCGCGGATTTGCCTGTCAAAGTCACTGGAGCCAGTCCCTTGTGGTCGCGATGTGATCCGCGATTGCACCGCGACAGATGCGCTGTTCGAGCCGATCCGTTGAATCGGATTATCTTGGGGCGGTCCAGCCACCGGGCAGATCGTCACGGCGCGGCTTGGGTGGTTTGATCCGGGACAGAACGGCCTCCGCGCCTTTCATCATCCGAGCAACACCTGGCGCTTTGCGAACCTGCGCTTTGACCTTTTCGATCTGCATCACATCGTCGATCCGGCGGTCAAGGAAGGCCCAAGTTGCCTGATTGTCGAGCGAATCATCGCCAAGCCAGTAAAGCACGGTGGACGAATAGACCCCTGCAAGGGTTGCCCTCTTGGTGTACCAATTGATGTCGCGCGACCCATCACCAAGCCCGGTCCAAATACGGTCCGCCGTACCCCAGATCAGCTTGGCCCCCTCGGGCGCATGCATCGGGAGCGCGAAAAGTGTCACACCGCGCCGAACCGCCTCTTTATCTTCGATCAGTTCAAGACGCAGTCGCACGGCCAGTGCAACCTGATCGCGGAACCGAAGTTCGGACAAGTCCCGCGCAGCAAGCGCCGCCACCATCGCATCATCACCGCGACGGTGAAAGGCCGCTGCAAGATCGATTGCGCCACGCGGGAACAGCCCACGCGCCAAAGCAGGGGCCACATCCACATCGGCGATGGCTGCCTTGAAGGCGGTTTCGGACCAACCATCGAAAGGCACGTGCATGAGCGCCGCGTCCAGCAGCTCGGTGGCGATATCGCGCGATGTTTCGGTCATGGATGACACTCCGGTTCAATCAGTGTTGCTTGTCAACCTAGGGCGACATCCCGCCTAGCGCCACTGCGACACGATATTCTGAACGTTCGCCCCAACAGGGCCATTTGGGCGAACTCTTATTTGCAAACGCAAAAACGTGATGATCTTCGGAACTTCAGGGGGTTACGCCGCGTTTCAAACTTGAGATAATTGACGGCTTTGTACGCTCGCTTGCTCTTCAAGATCAGGAATCAACCACTCGTGACACGGCAATCCGCTGATTTTTCACTTCTTTTGATCGCTACAGGGCTACTTGTTGCGTCGTTTATCGCGTCCGCACAAGAAGGCGACCTGTTCTTCGTCTATTTTGGCGCCGAGGACTCACCTGTCGAGACTGCCACAGCCATTCTCTTGGCGTTTTGCGGTGTTGCGCTTTGGTGGCGTGCCTTGGGCGCGCGCAGCATGGTGCCGCGCGGGGCGGTCATTCTTGGTGTTTTATATGGTCTCGTCTATGTCTGGGCGGGCGGTGAAGAAGTGTCTTGGGGTCAACGCATTCTGGGCTTTGACAGCCCCGACTATTTTCAACAGAACAACGACCAACAGGAATTCACCTTCCACAATCTGGTGATCGGGAACGTCAAGCTGGATGAGCTGATCTTTGGACCGGTGCTGTCCTACGTGATCCTTGCCTACCTCATCGTTCTGCCGCTGCTATGGCCGCGAATTGAGTGGGTGCAGCGGTTGGTGCGTCAGATGATCATCCCGGTTCCACGACGCTATCACGCAGCATTCGCATTTGCGGTGACGGCGATTATCCCGTTTCTAGACGAAAGCCGCAGGTGGGAGGTCTACGAGTGTATTTTTGCGCTGTTGTCGCTTGCGATTTTTCTTCATCCGGCCAACCCTTTGGACGAGGACACCACACAGCAACGCATGGCAACCGGGTGACTGGACAAACAGTCAAAGGCTTGCTATACGGCGCGCTCCTGCAAATCCTTGCAAATCCAACTTAGAAAGGTGGTGAAAACCACATGCAGGTTAGTGTTCGTGACAACAACGTCGATCAGGCGCTCCGCGCTCTGAAGAAAAAGCTGCAGCGTGAAGGCGTTTTTCGTGAAATGAAGCTCAAGCAACATTTCGAAAAGCCGTCCGAGAAAAAAGCACGCGAGAAAGCCGAAGCGATCCGCCGTGCGCGCAAACTGGCGCGTAAAAAGGCACAGCGCGAAGGTATGCTCTAAGCAGTTCTTTCCAACACGCTTTGATTTTGACAGCCCCCGGAGCCCCGCGCTTTCGGGGGTTTGTTTTTGCGGTTGCCGGCTTTTGCAATATCGACAACCCAAAAAGTTTTGAACGAACATCCTTGGGTGCCGCTGCGATGCTCAGGATTTTGCAGCAGTCTCAAAGCATGGTTTTCTGGCGCGCGCGCCCACGCGTCAAAGCTCATACAACGACTTGCCCGACTCGCTTGGACTGTGAGATCATACACCTAAGCTCGGCCTGACATTTCCGCCGAAGCTTTCGATTTCAATAAACGGCCTACTTGGATGGCCTGTGCGATTCAGCATCCGGTTTGTGCCGCCTTGTAAGAGGGGTGATTTATGACTGGAGAAAACTCCACAACAAATGCTGCCGTTACAGTCGCTGCATTTTCCGTGGAATATGCCATCGAAGGCAGGATCAGTATGGCGGGCGGACTGTCTCGCGGTGGCGCTGCCGGGCTTGTGGTCCAACCCGTTGTCTGGGCGGTCACCGGCAATGGCCCGGATGCGGCGGACGCGTTCATCTATGGCGTTGGTGCGGCTGGGGCTATGGCTGGCTGGATTCTTGCTGTCCCAGCCTCCGTGACCGGTATCATCAAAGCAGCGGTGGACGATTACGTGGGCGGGTTGGTTGCCGAGGCGAAGCAGGATGAACCGGAAGCGGTACGTGGCGGGATATATGGCACGGACGATTATGGCTTCTGGTCTGCCAACAACCATATCACCGCGATGACGATCGCAAGCTATGGCGGTGTGGCATGGCAACACAGAAACGGCGCCTACTTGTTCATCAAAGACGCCAGCGACACGTTGGTCTGCGACTATCATCCCAGATCATACCAGAGGATATATCGACCGGTTATCCCGCTGCGGCGCAACGGAGATCGGGTTGCTTGGACAAGCGCAGATTTCTGACCATTGAAACAGAGCTTCCCTCCCCCGTCGTGATCTGACACGTTGCGGCCAAGACGAGGACGGGAGGCTCCGATCATGGCGCAGGTCTGTGTGTTCGACGCGTATGGGACGCTGTTTGATGTGGCGGCTGCGGCACGTGTTGCAGCCGATGAACCAGGGCGCGATGCGCTCAAAGCGGTCTGGCCACAACTGGCCGAACACTGGCGGCTGAAACAGTTACAATACACGTGGCTCCGCACCATCACGGGCGAATACACACCGTTCTGGGAGGTCACGAAAGACGGTCTGGATTGGGCAATGGAGAAGGTCGGTCTGATCGACGATCCTGAACTGCGCGAACGTCTGCTGGCACTTTATTGGGAGCTTGCCGCGTATCGCGAAGTGCCGGTTATGCTGGCCCAATTGAAAGCCGCTGGAAAACAATGCGCGATCCTTTCGAACGGCAGCAAAGACATGCTGGAAGGTGCGGTGGACAGCGCCGGGATCGGCGAATTCCTTGACGCGGTTCTGTCGGTCGAAGATGTCAGTATCTTCAAACCCTCATCGTTGGTCTATGACATGGTGGGCACGCGGTTCGGTTGCGGCACGAAGGACGTGCTCTTCGTGTCCTCGAACGGATGGGACATAGCCGGGGCCACGGGATATGGTTTCCAGACAGTTTGGGTCAATCGCGCGGGTGATCCTGTGGACCGTCTGCCGCATCGCCCTGCCCACATATTGTCTGATCTGTCCACTATCCCGGAGCTGGCCTGATGCCCCGTTTCACAACGTCCGACGGATTGTCTCTACACTACACGGACGAGGGCGACGGTCTGCCGTTGCTGTGTCTGGCCGGCCTCACCCGTGATGGGCGCGATTTCGAATTCGTGGCCCCGCATCTTGAAGGTGTGCGCCTGATCCGTCTGGATTATCGCGGCCGAGGCCAGTCCGATTGGGGCGAACCGACCACTTATCAAATCCCCGTCGAAGGGCGCGATGCCATCGAATTGTTGGATTATCTGGGGCTGGAAAAAGCGGCCGTGCTGGGCACGTCACGCGGCGGTTTGATCGCAATGGTTCTGGCCGCCACGGCCAAGGATCGGCTGCTGGGAGTGGCACTCAACGACATCGGCCCCGAGATCGCGCCACAGGGGCTTGAGGTGATCAAGGATTACCTTGGCCGACCGCCGGTTCTGAAAACCCATGCAGAAATGGCCGAAGCCCGCGCCCGTGTGCTGATCGCTTTCCAGAACGTGCCTCCAGACCGTTGGCTGCGCGAAGCTCAGATCCTGTTCAACGAAACTGAAAACGGGCTGGAGCTGACTTACGACCCCCGCCTTCGCGACGCGGTGCTAGAGGGCGGGGCGCAACCGATGCCGGATCTCTGGCCACTTTTCGATGCGATGTCAGGATTGCCGCTTGCTTGTATAAGGGGCGCGAATTCCGACCTGCTTTCGCCCGAAACCTTCGCCGAAATGAAACGCCGCCGGCCCGACATGATCGCTGTCGACGTACCGGACCGTGGCCACATCCCCTTTCTTGACGAACCCCAAAGCCTGAACGCCCTGTGGCGTTGGCTGGATATGCTGAGGTAAGCTATGGACATTCAACGCATTGAAGCGGCAGCGGGTCGCCTGAAAGGTCACGCGCGGATCACGCCGCTCTTGTCTTCGCCCTTTCTGGACGAGATCGCCGGGCGGCGGGTGCTGGTCAAGGCAGAGTGCCTGCAACACACCGGGAGTTTCAAATACCGCGGCGCCCGATCTGCCGTGTCGGCCCTTTCTGACGCGCAGCGCAGGAACGGCGTGATCGCCTACTCTTCGGGCAACCATGCGCAGGGCGTTGCTTTGGCGGCAAAGCAATTTGGTGCAAGCGCGGTGATCATCATGCCGTCAGATGCCCCAAAGATGAAGATCGACAACACCCGCGCCCTCGGAGCCGAAGTGGTACTTTATGACCGGGCAACCGAAGACCGGGATGCCATTGGCACCAAGTTGTCCGATGACCGTGGATTGACCCTGATCCGCCCCTTCGATGAACCCGAAGTGATCGCGGGGCAAGGCACCTGTGGACTTGAGATCGCGACACAGGCGGCGGAGTTGGGCGTGACCGAGGCCGACGTCATTGTCTGCTGTGGTGGTGGTGGTCTGACTTCCGGCATCGCGCTGGCGTTAGAGGCACATGCTCCAGGCATGCGCGTGCGCCCTGCGGAACCGGAAGGGTTTGATGACGTGACGCGGTCCTTGGCGTCGGGACAGATCGAACGAAACACCGGCAGCGCGAATGGTCTCTGCGATGCAATCGTCACCCCGCAACCGGGGAACATGACGTTTCCCATCATGCACCGCCTTTGTGGTCCGGGCATCGTGGTGACCGACGAAGAGGCACAGAAAGCAATGTCGCAAGCCTTTGCCCGGCTCAAACTGGTTGCAGAACCGGGTGGCGCGGTGGCGCTGGCTGCTGCGCTCTATCACGGCGATCAAATCGACGCTGACACTGTCATCTGCACCATCTCCGGCGGCAACGTGGACCGCGCTGTGTTCCTGCACGCGCTCGATCAGTTCGGAGAAGGGTAAAGGCCTCGTTATGCTGAGCGCCGATCTTGACGATATCCGCCTGCACTACCGCATTGATGGCGACCCCGACGGCGCGCCGGTTGTATTCTCCAATTCCCTCGGCACTGATCTGCGTCTCTGGGACAAGGTTATCGCCCGTCTGCCAAAGGCCGGATTGAAATACATCCGCTATGACACGCGCGGGCATGGGCTGTCCGACGGCACTCCTCCCCCCTACGGGATGGGCACGCTGGTGCGCGATGTCGAGCGGTTGATGGACCACCTTGGCGTGAAGGGTGCGGTGTTCGTTGGCCTCTCCATCGGTGGGATGACCGCCCAAGGGCTTGCAGCCAAGCGGCTGGATCTTGTGCGCGCGTTGGTGCTGTCCAACACCGCCACCCGCATTGCCACACGCGAGATTTGGGCTCAGCGTATCGCCAATGTCGAAACCGGCGGGGTCGAGGCGCTGGCGGATGCCACGATGATCCGCTGGTTCACACCAGCCTTTCGTGCCACGGACGAATTCCGCTTCTGGCGCAACATGATGGTCCGCACCTCGGCCGAAGGGTACATCGGGTGTTCCCATGCGATTGCAGGCACCGACTTCTACACGACGACCGCCGCGCTGCGACTTCCCACGCTGGGCATCGCAGGCAGCGAGGATGGATCGACTCCGCCTGATCTGGTTCGCGAAACCGCCGAACTTGTGCCGGGGTCGCAGTTCCATTTGATCCGCAAGGCGGGCCATTTGCCGTGCGTCGAGGCCGCGGACGAATACGCCCGTGTGCTGGCCGAGTTCATTGCTGCACAGGCGCATTGACTGGCGAACTGTCAAGTGTAGTTTACACATTGAAGGCGCACCTGCCTGATCCCGAAAGCACTGCACATGCGCCTGCCCGTCGTCTTTATCCTGATCACCGTGATGATCGACGCGATGGGGATTGGATTGATGATCCCGGTCATGCCCGATCTGATCCGCGAGGTAACAGGCGGCGATCTGGCCAATGCAGCCCTTTGGGGCGGTGTGCTGACAACCGTGTTTGCCGTGATGCAATTCCTGTTCGGCCCGGTGATCGGCAACCTGTCGGACCGTTTCGGCAGGCGGCCGGTGCTGCTGATCTCGCTTGTGGTGATGGCAGCGGACTATGTGGTGATGGCCGTAGCGGGCAGCATTTGGCTGTTGCTGCTGGGACGGGTCGTCGGCGGCATCACTTCCGCAACGCAGGCCACCGCTTCGGCTTATATGGCCGACATCTCGGACCCAGACAAAAAGGCGCAGAATTTCGGGCTGGTCGGAGCGGCCTTTGGGCTGGGCTTCGTGATCGGCCCACTGATGGGCGGTCTGCTGGGCGAATGGGGCACACGCGCGCCTTTCTGGGCCGCAGCAGCATTGGCCGGCGCAAATGCGGTGCTGGGTTATTTCGTCTTGCGCGAGACTGTAACCGACGCCATCCGGCGACCCTTTGACTGGCGCCGCGCAAACCCGTTTGGCGCATTCCGCGCCTTGGGTGAACTGCCGGGGCTTGGTCGGCTTTTTGCGGTCTTTTTCCTCTACCAGGTTGCATTCTTCGTCTACCCGGCAGTGTGGGCCTATTACGGGCAGGCTAGGTTCGGCTGGAACGCAGGTATGATCGGTCTGTCGCTGGGCCTGTTTGGGATCATGATGGCGGTGGTTCAAGGTGGTCTCATCCGCCTGATCCTCGCTCGATTGGGCGAACGCGGCACGGTGATCTACGGACTTGTTTTTGATGTGTTCGCCTTTGGCGCTTTGGCCTTTGTCACATCGGGCACCATTGCTTTGATCCTGACACCACTGGCTGCCCTTGGCGCGGTCATCACCCCTGCGTTGCAGGGCATCATGTCTAGGGCGGTCGGAGACAAGAGACAGGGCGAATTGCAAGGCGCGCTCACCTCAATCGGGGCCATCGCGATGATCATCGCCCCTTTGGTGATGACCGGGGTCTTTGCGCGATACACTCGCACCGACGCCGATATCTATTTCCCCGGTGCGCCGTTCCTGTTGTCTCTGACGCTGATCCTCGTCGCCTTGGTGGTCTTTCTGGCTCCGCGCCGCAGCCCTGTCGCAGCCTGACCTGTTCAGGTCGACTTCCCGCTTGCGCTTGGACTTCGACGCCCTCAGGTTGACCGCAGAACAAGGGAGACCGCATGACCCGCATCAAAGCCGCCGTCTGTACCGAATTCGGCCAACCTCTACAGATCGAAGACGTTGAGTTGCGCGCGCCGCAGATGGGTGAAATCGAAGTCACTCTTGAAGCGGTGGCAATCTGTCATTCCGACATTCACTTTGCCGAAGGTGCGTGGGGCGGTGACCTGCCTGCGGTTTACGGCCATGAAGCGGCAGGGCGGATTTCAGCCGTGGGTGCATCGGTCAGTGACCTGACGGTTGGGCAGCGCGTCGTGGTCACTTTGATCCGCTCCTGCGGCACCTGCGCCAATTGCGCCAGCGGCAAACCCACGATCTGCGAGGCCCCTGACACCGGAGCATCGCCAATCGCCCGCCCTGACGGCACGCCAGTCAAGAAAGCGATGGATTGCGGTGCCTTTGCCGAGCGGGTCGTCGTACATCAAAGCCAAGTGGTGCCTTTGCCCAATGACATGCCGCCCGAAGCGGTTGCGCTCATGGCGTGTGGCGTGATCACAGGCGTCGGCGCAATCGTCAACGCAGGCAAGTTGCGCGCGGGCGAAGACGTGGTGGTCATCGGCGCAGGTGGCGTCGGCCTCAACGCCATTCAGGGCGCGCGGATTGCCGGCGCTCGGCGCATCGTCGCGGTCGACATGACCGAGGACAAGCTGGAAACCGCTAAGACATTTGGCGCGACCGACGGCGTTCTGGCTACGGGCAAGGCTCCATGGAAAGAGGTCCACAAGATTTTGGGGCGCGGTGCAGACCTGATCGCGGTGACGGTCGGCGCAATCCCGGCCTATAACCAAGCGCCGCGCTACCTTGGATGGGGCGGCCGCATGGTGATGATCGGCATGCCCCATTCCGGTGCCATGGCAGAATACGAACCGGTGGTGCTGGCCTACATGGCGCAAGGCATGGTCGGCTCGAAGATGGGCGACGTGGTGATCCGCCGCGACATCCCGTGGCTGGCCGACCTCTACCGGCAGGGCCGCCTGAAGCTGGACGAACTGGTGTCAGGGCGCTGGTCGCTGGATCAAATCAACGAGGCCATCGCCGACACCAAGGCCGGCGGGGCCAAACGCAACGTGATCCTGTTTTGACCCACAACCGCCACCCGTGCGTTTCCGTCAACGGAAACACAACGATGCGAAAACGCATCGTCCGCCCACAGGAGAGGGACCGCATATGAAACTGCAAGCGCTCGATGTGATCACCACCGCCCCCCCTGCTCCGGGCTGGGGTGGGCGCTATTGGACACTGGTCAAAGTCACGACCGACACCGGCCTCACCGGTTGGGGCGAATGCTATGCCTCGAGCGTCGGCCCCAACGCGATGAAAGCGGTGATCGAGGACGTGTTCGACCGGCACATGCGCGGCGAGAACCCCGAGAACATCGAGCTGATGTTCCGCCGCGCCTATTCTTCTGGTTTCACTCAGCGACCCGACCTGACGGTGATGGGCGCATTCTCTGGGCTGGAGATTGCCTGCTGGGACATTCTGGGCAAGGCACGCGAACGCCCGGTATGGGCGCTTTTGGGCGGTCAAATGACCCCCAAGGTCCGCGCCTACACCTATCTTTATCCCCTTCCCCATCACGATATCGACGGTTTCTGGACAGACCCTGACGCGCAAGCCGAAGCTGCGGCCTTCTACCTGAAACAGGGCTTTACAGCCCTGAAATTCGACCCGGCTGGCCCCTACACCCTGCGCGGCGGCCACCAACCCGCGCTGACCGACATCGCGCTCTCGGTCGAGATGTGCAAAGCCATTCGCGCGGCGGTGGGGAACAAGGCCGACTTGCTTTTCGGCACACATGGCCAGTTCACCACTTCGGGCGCGATCCGTTTGGGACAGGCAATCGAGCCCTATCTGCCGCTATGGTACGAAGAGCCTATTCCGCCCGACAATCTGCTCGAATTCGCCGAGGTGGCGCGTGCTGTTCGCATCCCCATCGCGACAGGCGAACGTCTGACCACAAAGGCCGAGTTCGCAACGCTACTGCGCACAGGAGGAGCAAAGATCCTGCAACCCGCCTTGGGTCGCGCGGGCGGTATCTGGGAGATGAAAAAGCTGTCTGGCATGGCCGAAGCTTTCAACGCCGAGATGGCGCCACATCTTTACGCAGGCCCAGTCGAGTGGGCCGCAAATGTGCACCTGTGCACGTCGATCCCCAATGTGCTGCTGGCTGAGAGTATCGAAACACCATTTCACGCGGCGTTGATCCGCAACACGATCCGGGTGGAAGACGGGTTTATCACCGCGCCCGACACACCCGGTCTGGGAATAGACGTGGACGAAGACCTGGCACGGGCCCATCCCTTCACCGGAACTGGCCTGCACCTGCAAATGCAGGAAGCGCCATGTGACTATAAGAACGGCAATGCCTTCACCGGCGGCGCACCAACGCCCGTGACACAGACAGAACCGTGATAATTCTTTGAAACCCTCCCCGCTTCGGTGTTAAAAGCTCGGGGGTTACTGGGGGTTCTCCGATGAATGATACGAGTGTTGCGCCAGATGCCGCAAAAGACATGGCCCAAAGCGCAGCGCAGGCATCTGCGTATCTCAAGACGCTTGCCCATGAGGGTCGGTTGATGATCCTCTGCCACCTTGGCGTGGGCGAAAAGTCTGTGGGTGAGTTGGAAGCTCTGCTCAATATCCGGCAGGCAGCGGTCAGCCAGATGCTCGCCCGTCTGCGTGACGAGCAACTGGTCAAGACCCGGCGCGATGGCAAGACCATCTACTATAGCCTGAACGACGACAACACCGCGCGTCTGATCGCGCATTTGCATGGGATGTTCTGCGGATCGTGACGCGACCTGACACCGCCTTTTCCGGCCCCGAGCTTTGCGCGAAATCCGCGCGTGATGTGATCACTCTCCTCCGCAAAGGCGAGGTGACGACGGATGATCTCATCACTGCCAGCGTGACACGCATGGATCAGGTGGAAGCCGCCGTGAACGCCGTAGTCACCCGCTGTCCCGACCGCGCGCGTGCTGCAACTGCCGCCAAAGACAGCCTTTTGGCCGGACTGCCCATTGGCATAAAGGATCTCAACCCAGTCGAAGGCGTCCGCACAACTTTCGGCACGAAAGGCATGGCCGACCACGTGCCCAGCGCGTCAGACCCGCTGGTGCTGCGGCTGGAAGAGCGCGGTGGCGTGGTGCTAGGCAAGACCAACACACCCGAGATGGGCGCCGGTGCCAATACCTTCAACGCTGTCTTCGGGGCCACTCGCAACCCGTGGGACACACGGATGAACGCCGCCGGATCGTCAGGGGGCGCTGCAGTATCGCTCGCCACCGGAGAACTGTGGTTGAGCCATGGCTCGGATTTTGGCGGCAGCCTGCGTAGCCCGGCGAATTACTGTAGTATCGTCGGCCTACGCCCCTCGCCCGGTATTGCGGGCGGCAGTTCGGCCCACCTTGGCTTTACCAATGGTGGCGTCGACGGCCCAATGGCACGTGACGTTATGGACTGCGCGCTCTTCCTCGACGCAATGGCAGGCTACGATCCGATCTGGCCGATTTCCTTCCCTGCTCCCGAGACCTCATACTTTGAGACCGCGCGCCGCGACGCAGGCAATATCCGCATCGCCTACACGCGCGACCTCAACGGCTTTGCGGCCGTCACATCCGAAATCGACACGGTGCTCCGTGGCGCACTCGACAGCCTGCGCCTGCCAAATGTCACCGTTGAGGACCACTGTCCCGACCTGCCCAGGCTGGACGAAACCTTCCGTGCCCTGCGCTGCATGTCCTTCATGGGCAGCTATCAGGTCACGCCTGAAAGCGTGACAAAGCACTACAAGGACACGATCAAGGGCAATCTCGCGGATGCCCGCGCAATGACCTTTGACGATTACGTGCAGGCCGAGCGCGACCGAGCCGCGATCTACAACACCATGGCGGCCTTCTTTCAGACCCACGATGTGCTCGCCTGCCCGGTCAATGGACTCGCCCCCCTGCCGGTCGAGATCGAATACCCGAAAGAGGTCGCTGGTCGCCCGATGCGCGACTATATCGATTGGCTGCAATTTGCCTTCCTTGCCACCGTGGCAGGCCTTCCTGCGCTGTCTCTGCCCGTTGGGTTTACCCCCTCCGGCATGCCGGTCGGCCTGCAACTGGTCGGCCCCCCGCGCGGCGAAGCGCGGCTGTTACAAGTGGCGCACACGCTGGAACAGACCCTAAATCTTCCGGTCACCCTGATTGACCCGATCGTCCGTTAACGCGTCAGACGGTAGCTTAGTGCGGCATGGATGACCTGCCGCAACGCCGCCTCGGGAAAGGCAGTGTCCTGCGCAACCAAAACAGCGCGGTTGCCTTCGAACAGAAGGTCCGTCGCCAAAACGGATCGGGCGTCGGATACAACACTGGTCTGGCAATGTACGAACAGGCTGGGAATGCCGGTCTTCGTCACACCCACCCGCAGGGGCGTGCCAGTCGAAACCGCATAGGACGGCTGTCCCCATTTAAGCGTTTCGCTCACAACACCCGCGCCGGGCACCGTGCTGGCAACATCAAAGATCACTCCCCGCAGCCGCACTAAAACAGGACGCGCAGAATTGGGAAGCGCATCCAAGGCAGCCAAAATATCGTCCGGGATGGCAGGCGTTTGCGTCATGCCCCAGCATGACACGCCCACACCCAAAGGCGTCAAGCCTACGTTGGGCGCAAAGCTACAAACCTCTGCTTCTCTTTTTCAAAAATATGCAAAAAAAGCGCGCCACAGGCGCGCGTTGGTCGGATCGGCACAGCCGATCCGAACCAGGCTTAATCCGCAACCTCCCACCGGTTGGCGAAATTCCCCAGAACATGGCCCACATCTTCGGAACCCGCCCCGTGTAAATCCACCTGCGCCACCAGACCACGGGTCTTGTCGTCAACTACCGAGACGACCCGCGCGGGGCACCCTACCTTGTCCAACGCGGCATTGAACACTCGCGTGATGGCGTGTTTGCGCAGATCAGGCTTGAACACCTTTCCCACAGCCGTCTTGGGCAATTCGTCGAGGATCGTCATGTGTTTCGGGACTGCTGCGCGCTCGTGGACATGCACTTTGCAATGCTCCAACAATTCGACCTCAGTCACGCTGGCACCATCGACCAGTTCAACAAAGGCGCAGGGCAACTCGCCCGCATGTTCGTCGGGTTGACCAATCGCCCCAGCAAAGGACACGGCCGGATGCGCCAACAGCGCCTCTTCGATCTCTGCCGGATCGATGTTGTGCCCACCGCGGATGATCAGATCCTTCGCGCGTCCGGTGATCCAGAGATAACCATCCGCGTCGATGCGGCCCAGATCGCCAGTGCGCAAGTGGGTGTCGAAATAGAAAAGATCAGCATTTTTGGCCACCTCGGTATAGGTATGCCCGGCAAAGACCCCCGGGTTCGATACGCAGATCTCCCCAATTTCGTCCACGCCGCACTCTACGACGGACGCGTTCTTCTGGGTCAGGATGCGCACGTTCGTATAAGGGAAAGGAATCCCGACCGAGCCTACTTTCTTGATGCCATCCGGAGGATTGCAGGACACAAGGCAAGTCGCCTCAGTCAGACCATAGCCTTCAACGACTCTTACCCCGCAGGCCTTCTCGAACCGGTGGAACAGTTCCAAGGGCAACGGCGACGACCCGGAAAACGCGGTCTTGATGGTCGAGATATCGGCATCCACCGGACGCTGCATCATCGCGGACATCGCGGTTGGTACGGTGATCACAAAGGTGGTTTTCCAACGCGCGCAAAGCTTCCAGAAATTGTCGAAGACACCCTCGCCCCGATACCCTTGCGGGGTTGGAAACACCGTATGTGCGCCGGACACGACCGAAGCCATCAGGATCACATGGCAGGCAAAGACGTGGAACAAAGGCAATGGGCACATGATACTGTCCTGTTCCGTGAACAAGAGCTTGTTGCCCAGCCAGCCATTGTAAATCATGCCGGAATATTTGTGCTGCGCGACCTTGGGCATGCCGGTGGTGCCGCCAGTATGGAAATAGGCCGCCACTCGATCATCCGCGCTATCGGCGAAGTCGAGCGTGGTGTTCTGCTTTTTCAACTCGGCATTGAAGCTCAGAACATCGGCATGATGACCGCCGGGATTCTTTGGCCGCACCAGTGGCACGATCCAGGATTTCGGCGGTGTGAGGTATCGGTTCAGATCGACCTCAAGCACCGTGTGGACCTTTGGCGCATGGCGGCAGGCCTCAGCCACTTTTTGTGGAACATCGGTCTTGGGAAACGCTTTAAGAGTGACGACAACCTTGGCTTCGGTTTCACGCAGGATCGCGGCGATCTGTTCCGGCTCCAAGAGTGGATTGATCGGATTGGCGATGCCGGCAATCGCACCGCCCAGCAAGGTCACAATTGTTTCCATACTGTTGGGCAGCACATAGGCAACCACGTCATTTTCTCCGACCCCGAGCTTGCGAAACAGGTTGGCGGCCTGAACGGTCCGTGCCAACAACTGTGACCATGTCAGGGTTTCGGCCTTGTCCTTTGGGCCCGAAAGCAGTTGGAAACTGGCGGCAGGACGGTTCGGGAACGCAGCCGCCGTCTTGCTCAACTGGCCATAGAGCGTGGCCGGAACATCCCTGTCTGCCCAAGGCATTTCATTCTCAATCGCGTTGCGGTCCTCGAAACTCGCAAACGTCATGGCGTCCCCTCCCCTGTGTCAGTCTGCGCCTGCGCACTTGAGCGCTGGCACGCCTGTTTAGCGGATATTTCGGCAAAACAAGACACCCCGACGCTACGACAGAATGCCTGTGACGCTGCGTTCCGATGCCAAGAGCCAGCTTTGGCTCTCCGTTTCCACCGCATTTGCCTCTCTATTTCGAGTGGTCACGGATCAGTTTTGATTTTTTGCACACGTTTGCAAAGAATTCTTGCCAAACCGCGAACCCTATGGCTTGGTGGGGTGGTCGACCGCAAATCCGATCTTTGCGCAGGGGGAAACCATGGCGGAAATCCAGCTCAGGAACGTCAACAAACGTTGGGGCAACTTCGTCGGCGTCGACAATTTCAACCTGACGATTCCCGACAAAGAATTCCTTGTGCTGCTCGGACCATCGGGTTGCGGCAAGACAACGACCATGCGGATGATCGCCGGGCTTGAGGACATCACCGACGGCGAAATCGCCATTGACGGCAAGGTGGTGAATAGCCTCGACCCCAAAGATCGCGACGTTGCGATGGTGTTCCAATCTTACGCGCTTTACCCCAACATGAACGTCTACGAAAACATTCGCTTTCCACTCAAGGTACGCGGCATCGACCCCTCCACTCATGACGCCAAGGTGCGCCGAGCAAGCGCGATGGTCGAGCTTGACGATTTCCTGCACCGCAAGCCCGCCGAACTGTCAGGTGGTCAGCGCCAGCGCGTGGCACTAGCCCGCGCGATTGTCCGTGAACCCAACGTGTTCCTGATGGACGAACCACTGTCGAATCTCGACGCCAAGCTGCGCGTCAGCACCCGCGCTCAGATCAAGAACCTGAGCCACGAACTGGCCGTGACGACGATCTACGTGACCCATGACCAGATCGAAGCGATGACGCTGGCCGACCGCGTCGTGGTCATGGAAAAAGGCATCGTCCAGCAGGTCGGCAGTCCGACCGAGATTTACGACCGCCCCGCAAATATGTTCGTCGCCAGTTTCATCGGCAACCCAGCGATGAACCTGATCAACGGCGACATTCAAAACGGGACTTTCGAGGCGCGCGACACGCGCATCCCCGGACTGTCTGCCGCCAGCGGCAAGACCACACTGGGTTTCCGCGCCGAGGATGCGTCGCTTGCTGCCGCTGGCGAGGGACAGATCACCGCGCCGATCTACACGCTCGAACTTTTGGGCGACGCCACAATGATCTCGGTTCGGATCGGCCAGGCGCTGGTTGCCGTCAAGGCCGACAAAACCTTCCGGGCCGAAATCGGAGATCCGATTTCGATCCGCGTTCCACCCGAGATTTGCCACCTGTTTTCCACAGACACAGGACAGCGCATCGACGGCTGAACAATCACGGGATTCCCGGCTCAACCGGGAGACAGAGATGCGCGCTTGCACAGCGCATCCAGACACACAGGGAGACCAAGATGAACCTTAGACATATCCTGATGACAGGCTCTTTCCTCGTTGCGGCCAGCGCCTCGACTACAATGGCCGCAGACTGCGCCATCGATAGCGGGCGGCTGAGCATCGTCGGCAACGAATTCCCCGCAATTCAGACTGTCGCGCGCAATGCGCAGGCTTGCGATGGCCTTTCCGAGGCCAAGGCGAACCTCACCGCCGACCACCAAAAGATCAATCTTGCCGGTATGCAGGGTGATCCGGCAGAATACACAACCGCGATTGTCGCCAACTCGTCTATCGTGGCGCTGATGAACGAAGACGTGATCCGCCCACTTGATGATCTGGTTGCCGCATACGGGCAGGACATCCCGAAAAACCAGCTTATCACAATCAACGGTCAGGTGATGGCCGTGGCCTTCATGGCGAATGCGCAGCACCTCGTCTATCGCAAGGACATCCTTGAACAGATTGGCATGGAGCCGCCGAAAACCTACGAGGACATGCTCACCACAGCCGAGAAAATCCGCGCCGAGGGCATTCTCGAATACCCACTGGGCGGCGCGTACATGGCGGGCTGGAACCTCGCACAGGAATTCGTGAACATGTATATCGGCCATGGCGGGGATTTCTATGAACCCGGTACGGCACAGGTCTCGATCAACAACGAGGCGGGTCTGGCCACGCTTGAGATGCTCAAGTCACTCAGCGCTTATATGAACCCCGATTACCTGACCCACGATTCCAACGCCACGAGCGCAGAATGGGAAGCGGGCAATGTCGCGCTCATGAACATGTGGGGATCGCGTACAGGCGTTCTGATGGACGCCGAAGGCTCCACCCCCGAAGTCTATGAAAACACCATGGTCGGCGCACCGATGACCGTCGCTGGCGGCGATTCACCTGCATCGACTCTGTGGTGGGACGGCTGGACCGTCGCCAAGAACATCAGCGACGAAGACGCGGCTGCGACCTTCAAAGCCATGAAGCACGGTATCAGCTCGGCGATCCTGAACAACGAGACAATGGGCGAGGCTGTTTGGATGATCGAAGGTTACCAACCTGCACCGGTCAATGAAGGTGTGTTCTCGGCCATCTCAATGCAGACGACACCCTACCCGATGCTGCCGCATCACGGACTGCTGCACACTGCGTTAGGCGACAACATCGCAGACTTCTTGCAAGGCAAGGAAAGCGCAGAGCAGGCTCTGTCTGACATCGAAGCGGCTTATATGACCGCAGCCAAGGAAAAAGGCTTTGTGAACTAAGCCGTCTATCGCGCGGGGGACTACGGTTGCCCCGCGCAGCTCTGACCGTCCGAACCTCGCGGGGGTGATCTGATGAAACACAGTGCGTTTTTCTGGTTTGTGCTGCCTTCGGCGGTCGCCATGCTGTTGTTCATCTTCTTTCCCATCGTGTCGGTCGTGGTCCAATCGCTGCATTCCGCGCATGAGCAGGTCATCATCGAAGTGGAAAACTGCGGGCCCTTCGGCTGCACCAAAGCCACCGCCATTGACCAAGAGGCCACAGCAGCGCTGCGTGAAGACCAACCGCTTGGGCGCTTTGCTGGTCTGGAAATTTACAAGGACCGCAATCACCTTGCCACCGCCCAGATCGGTCCACTTTGGGAACAAAGCACCGGGATCGGGGACTTCATCGGCAAATTGATGAACCTGCCCTTCTATAAGGCGATGGGCTTTACCCTGACCTTTACTTTCGTGGTCACGCCACTTACGATCATCTTCGGCTTCGTTATTGCGGTGGCCGTCAACAGCGCCGCCCGCGCCATTCGTGGCCCGCTGATCTTTTTCTCACTTCTGCCGATGATGGTCACGCCGCTGATCGGCTCACTCATCCTGTTCTGGATGGTCGATGCGCGCGGCATCCTCGGCACCGCCCTGCGCTGGCTCGCCGATGATCCCAGCCTGTCGGTCAAAGCCGATACCGGGCTGATGTGGGTCATGCTCATGGTGTATGGCGTCTGGCACTCCGCGCCCTTTGCATTCATCGTCTACTATGCCGGACTGCAAACCGTGAACACCGACACGCTTGAAGCGGCCCGCATCGACGGCGCAAGCCGGTGGCAGCAAATCCGCCACGTCGTGATCCCGCATCTCTTGCCGCTGACCACCTTCATCGCGCTGATGCAGCTGATGGACAATTTCCGGGTGTTCGAGCCCATTGTGAGCTTTAACGCCAGTGCCCATGCCACCTCACTGAGTTGGGCGATCTACAATGATCTGGGCGGCGAGACACAGCAGCTTAGCTCGGCTGCTGCGACATCGGTTCTGACCATCATTGGCGTCGCCATCCTTTTGTCACCGGTATTGATCCGCACCTATCGCGACTACGGCAAAGCGGCCTGAGGAGAACGACAATGGCAAGCCAAGTTCAGAAACGCCCCGTTCTTCTTCAAACCGTTCTTGTCGGCATCCTGATCCTCTGGATGATCGCCGCCGCCTTCCCGTTCTTCTGGACATTGTGGGGATCGTTCAAGGTCGAGGGAGATTTCTTTTCGCTTGCCGACTGGACCAACGTTCTGACCGGCGAGATGACCACCCGCGAAACCGGCGACGCCTTCACCACCGAGGGCTATACTGGGGCATGGGTGCAAGAAGAGTTCTGGAAAGCGGCGTGGAATTCGACGTTGGTGTGCCTTTTTGTCGTGACCATCTCTCTTACCTTGGGCACCTTGGGCGGTTACGCGCTGGCTCGATCCACCTACCGCTATGCCTTTTGGTTTCTGCTCATCGCCCTTATTTTCCGTGCCATGCCGCCGATCACGCTGGTCTCAGGTTACCTGCCGGTGTTCTTCCAGTGGAACATCTGGGGGCACCTGCCGACGGCCATCATCGTGCTGGTAGCCATCAACCAGCCCTTCACGCTGTGGATGTTGCATTCCTTCTTCAAGAACATTCCCCAAGACCTTGATGAGTCGGCAATGGTCGATGGCTGCACCCGGTTTCAGGCCTTCCGCCACGTGATCATCCCAGTGATGTGGCCCGGCGTGATCACCACAGGGCTTTTCAGCTTCCTGCTGGCCTATAACGACTTTGCTGTGACCGCGATGATCCTGGATAAGCAGAACCAGACCATGGTGCCAAAAATCGCGTCTTTCCTAGGTACCACGCAGACCAAGGGCAATGTCATGTTTGCCGTTGCTGCCGTGGTCTCGACCACAGCGCCCTTGTTCCTCCTGATTATGTTCTTCCAGCGCCAGATCGTATCAGGCCTGACCGCCGGAGCGGTCAAAGGCTAAGTTCTGATTTTTTCTGTTTCATAAATAGCCCCGGGGGGGTGGCGCCGGAAAGGCGACAGGGGCAGCGCCCCCGCGTTGCCTCAACGCAAAGCAAGGATGCATCATTGCATCCTCTACAGCCTCAGTTCAACGTCACCAGCTTGCCAGGGTTCATGATGTTGCCCGGATCAATTGCCTTTTTCAAAGTCCCCATAAGCGCGTAGGCTGCGCCGTGTTCCTGCACCAGATATTTGCGCTTGCCTGCACCGATCCCGTGTTCGCCGCTGACGGTGCCACCAAATTCGAGCGCGAGCATGTTGACCGCTTCGACAAGGTCTTTGGCGCGACCAAGTTCGTCATCGCTTTCCGGATCAACAAGGATAAGGAGGTGGAAATTTCCGTCCCCCACATGCCCGACAATCGGAGCAAGAAAGCCCAACTCGGCCGCCAAATCCTTGGCGCGCATAAGGCATTCGGACAGCTTGGAAATTGGCACGCAGCAATCAGTGACAACTCCGTTTGCCCCCGGTCGCAGCGACCGGCCCGCATAATATGCGTTGTGCCGCGCCTGCCAGAGACGGTTTCGGTCTTCTGTCTTGGTGGCCCATTGGAAATCCGACCCGCCATGCTCACCAACGAGCGCGGCAAAGCTTTCAACTTGTTCGGCCACACCTGCCTCGGACCCATGGAATTCAAGGAACAGATGCGGCGTTTCGGGCAAACCCATATCGGGGTTGTAGATATTCATGCCCTTCATTTGCAGCTCATCCAAAAGCTCGACCCGCGCCAAGGGCAACCCGATCTGGATCGCAAGGATCACCGTGTTCACCGCGCTTTCGATATCCGGGAAGGCACAGGTCGCAGCCGCCACGTGCTCGGGTTGGCCGCGCAGTTTGACCGTCAGTTTCGTAATGATCCCCAGCGTGCCCTCTGATCCGACAAAAAGATGGGTCAAGTCATACCCGCTCGAGGATTTCCGCGCCCGGCTTCCGGTTTCGATGATCTGCCCATCCGGCAGGACCACTTCCAGCGCCAGAACATTGTCCGCCATCGTGCCGTAACGCACCGTGTTGGTGCCCGAGGCGCGCGTCGCTGCCATACCACCCAACGTGGCATCCGCGCCGGGGTCGACTGTGAACATCAGCCCTGTCGCGCGCAGTTCCTCGTTCAATTGCACCCGCGTGACACCGGGTTCGACCACAGCGTCCAGATCGCTTTCGTTGACCTGCAGCACCTTGTTCATCCGGCTCGTATCGACAGTAATCCCGCCATGAATGGGCACGATATGTCCTTCAAGCGACGATCCAATCCCATACGGAATCACCGGACATCCGTGCTGGGAACAGGTCTTGAGGATCTGTGACACCTCTTCGGTCGTCTCGGGAAAGGCCACGGCGTCCGGGAGAACGGGTCGGGTATAGGCCTCGTCATGGCTGTGCTGATCAAGGATAGACGGTCCCGTGGACAGCCGCTCTCCCAAGACGTCGCGCAAAACGGCGATGGTTGCTTCGATGTTGGCGTTGGACATGCGGGCCTCCCTAATCGGCGACACGCTACTGCGTCATCGCGACAGGGAAAACCCCGATCAGCCGTCAATCGGTTCAATCAACTCTGGCCCCGACGCACGGTTCGAATTGACCTTTGGGTCAACCCGGTAAAACGCCATCGCGCCCTCAGGCGCTGCCTTCATCAGTGTTGCCGCGCCATGCCCCGCTTCGCCCAGCCAAAGCGCCCAATCCTCGGGGCGCAGCGTCACAGGCTGGCGGTGGTGAATAGACGACATCCGGTCATTGGCCGCCGTGGTGACAATGGCGCAAGTCCGATGGGCCTCGCCGTCGCGCTCCCAATCCTGCCAGACCCCCGCGAAGGCCAGCAATTCGGCATCTGCCGGATGGATGTACCATGGCAGTCGATTGTCGTCGGCGTCCTTGGTCCATTCATAAAAACCCGTCGCCGGGATCAGGCAGCGCCGCTCCCGGCACGCCGCTTTGAATGCAGGCTTTTCCGCAATGGTTTCTGCCCGCGCATTGATCAGAAGTGGTCCACCATTTTCCGCCTTGTACCAATGCGGCAGGAACCCCCAACGCATCGCCACCAGCCGCCGTTGCCCCTCCAGCGTGTGCACAGCATGGACAAGATTAGTCGGACAAATGTTGTAGTTGGGAATGTCGGGTAAGGCGTTCGACGGCACCGCATCGAACAATTGCGCCATCGCGTCATGCGGCAGGGTTAGGGCGAAACGTCCACACATGGGCGAAAAGGCAGGCCGGGCACGATCACCCGGCCTGCATATGCCTTACTTGTTCACGGTGATCCGACCATCCGTGAAGGGCTGGTAAGGGCCAACCTTGGCCAGATATTCAGCCGTCACATCCGCCAGATCGGGGCCGTAGTCATAGGCGTTCATCGCATCGCGGAACATGCGGTAGCCATCGCCACCATTGCGAACATAATTATTCGACACAGCCCCATAGGTCGCCTCTGGATCAAGTGCGGCATCGCCAACCATCACGTTCGAAATACGGCTGCCCGGTGCCTGCGTCAGATCAACGGTAAAGCTCATGCCCGCCACCTGCGGGAAACGGCCAGCGCCCTCTTCCACCTGACTCACACCGTTCTCAAGGGCCGCAAGGATCTGCGCGCCCGTCACCTCGAAGGTCGACAATGTATTCTGGAACGGCAGCACCGACAGAACTTCGCCCATCGTTACTTCGCCTGCATCAATCGAGGAACGGAGACCACCCCCGTTCTGAATGGCGATCTGCACGCCCTGATCCTGCACCCGGTCCAGCATCGCATCGGCGACAAGGTTGCCCATCGGGCATTCCATCGCGCGGCAGACATCGCGGCTGCCTTCAATGGCCTCGGCAGCTTCAGCGACGATCCGTGTCTTCATCTCTTCGATCGGCCCGGCGAGTTCTGCCACACGGGCCACGATCTCGGCGTCTTCCTCGACCGACGCATCAAGCAGAATGGTATCGCCCGACGCATAAGTCAGATTGCCCGCATCGTCGAAGTTCAGTTCGAGATGGCCCACATATTTGGAATAAGCATAGGCCTGCACCACCGGCACCAGCGTACCATCTTCCTGGCTCGCGAATGTCGGGTAGGCCCCGGCACGGTCAGGATCAGAGGCGCTCAGATAGGTGTGGCTGTGACCACCGACAACCGCATCCAGCCCCGGGACCGCCGCCGCGATTTCAAGGTCTTTCGGCAGACCGACATGGGTCAGAGCGATAATCTTGGTCACACCCTCAGCAGTCAATGTCGCAACATCGGCAGAGATGCTGTCGATCTCGTTCTGGAAAATCACGGCATCCGACGGCGACGAGGTTTCCACAGTATCAACGGCCAGCGCCGACACGATGCCGATTTTCTCTCCACCGACTTCCAGCACGACATGGTTCTGAACCTTGTCCGCCAGAATATTCGATTGGCTCACATCAAGGTTGCCCGAGATCACCGGGAACGACACGTTGTCGATGAGCTTGAGCACCC